>CAXXNZ010000005.1:0-68903 GCA_963676075.2 Devosiaceae bacterium | reverse complement strand
GCCTTCAGCAGGTCGAGCAGGGCAAAGGTGTCCTCCTCGGTGGTCACCACCGGCTTTTCGGTGAAGATCTTCAGCCCGAGGTCGAGCCCTTCGCGGATGTGGGTCAGATGCATGTGGTTGGGCGAGCCGACCATGAGCAGGTCGAGCTTTTGTGCCTTGTGCATCTCGGCGATGGTTTCGTAGGACGGACCAGCGTCGAGCGGTTCGGACATTTCCGGCCCGAGGTCGCGCGGCCGCCCGTCCGGATCGAGGCCGATCACGCCGTTTGGAATGGAGTGGCCGACCGGGCTCGGGTCGACATAGCCGACAAACCGCGCTTCGGGCAGCACCGCCTTGACGATGCGCGCCAAGTAGCCAAGCCGATATCCAAGCCCGACAATTCCAATCTTCATTTGGTCACGTCCTGTTTGCTAAGCACTTCAACTCTGAAAATAGATTTCAAGCTTCACCGCCCTTTTGTTTGACGTCAACGGTGCATCCGCGGTTTTTCGCTAGAACCTTGAAATTTATTTTCGAATTCATCTCGATCCACCCCCTCGCGTTGCTGCATCCGGGACGTCGAACTCGACAACGGGATCGGGCGCAGCGATGGCGGCCAGCATGCGGCGCATCTCGCCGACCGCTTCCGGATCGACAGCCTTGAGTTGGCCGGAGGGCGCAAAGCCAAAGCGCACCAGTTCGGCCTCGGCCGGACCGATCCGGCGCGAACAGGAGGCATGGATTTCGGTGATGCCGGTCGAGCGGATGACCTGCCCGACATTTTGCAGCGTGAGGCCACCGCCAGGCATGATCGATATGCGCGCGCCCGCATGGGCCTGAAGGCGCACCAACAGGTCGAGCCCGTCAGGCACGCTGGTCTGCTGGCCAGCGGTGAGAATACGGGTAAATCCGAGTTCGACGGCCTGGTCGATGGCAGCGAACGGGTCGGGCACCAGGTCGAAAACGCGGTGCAGACACGTCTCCAGCGGCCCGGCGGCATCCATCAGCCGCTTCATGGTTTCGGTGTCGAGCGTGCAGTCCGGCTTGGCGACGCCAAAGACCACACCGGTCAGATTGTGAGCACGCGTTTCGGCGATGTCGGACAGCATCAGCGCAATTTCGTCGTCGGTATAAACGAACCCGCCGCCCCGCGGCCGGATCATTGCCATAGTCGAAATGCCGGAATCGCGGGCCATGCGCATGAACCCCGGACTCGGGGTCAGACCGCCGACCGACAGGGCGCTCGTCAGTTCGACGCGGTCGGCACCGCCTGCGGCCGCCGCCGCCAGACCTGCCGGCGCGTCAATGCACAGTTCGAGAACGGCCCGTTTCACCCCGAAATCGCTCATGCCGCCTCTCCGAGCATCTGAGCGCCGGCAAGGGCCGCCCCTACCAGTCCACCATCGGCAGCCCGTATCCCTGGCACCACCAAGGGCGACCGGCGCGGCGCCAGCACCAGAGCCCTGACGCGCGCGTCGATCTGCGCGATCAGCTCGGGGGCCGATGCCAGCCCGCCACCGACCGGCACGGAGTCGATCCCGACGGTGTTGACGATGAGGTTGAGGGCTCGAGCGACGGTCTCGACATAAACTGCAACAGATCTCTCCGCCGCACTGTCGCCGGCCTGCCAAGCCGCAAGGATCTGCATGCTGTCCGCAGCCGTTCCGGCAAGAGCATTGTGGATGCGTTCGAGGCCGCGCGCCGCGCCGTAACTGTCGAGGCACCCCTTGCGTCCACAGCCGCAGGCGATTTCGGGCAACGGTTCACTGAGGAGCCCGCCGGCCGTTCGGTCGACGATCGGGGAATGCCCCCATTCACCGGCAATGCCACCGGCGCCATTGACCAGCCGTCCGTTGATGACCAGGCCGCCGCCGACGCCCGAGCCGAGAATTATGGCAAAGACATTGGCCTTGCCCTCAGCCACGCCATGTCCGTATTCGGCCAGCGCGAAACAGTCGGCATCATTGGTGACGATGGTGCGGCACCCGAGCCGCGCATCGAGATCTGGCTGCAGAACCCTGCCGTTGAGACAGGGAATATTGGCGATAACCGCCCTGCCCGTTCCGGGATCGACGAAACCGGCGACAGCGATCGAGACGAGGTCGATCGGACCGGGCATCTCGACCATTGCCGCCTTCAGTGCCGCGACAAAGGCATCGTAGTCATTGGCCGGTACTTTGACCCGCCCGAGTTCGGGCACAAGCCCGCCGGCGTCCGGAACGCCGTATTTGATGAAGGAACCGCCGATGTCGAAACAGGCGATCATCCAGCGTCCTTGCCTGCACCCTTGATCCAGGTGCGCCTGACAGTCAGGTTTTCGGGGTCGATGGCGGTAAGATCGGCATCGTAGCCGACGGCAATGCGGCCGATGACATCATCGAGCTTGAGGAATTCCGCCGGGTAGAGCGTGGCCATCCGAAGTGCTTCTTCGAGTGGCAGGCCAAGCATCTTGTGGGCATTGCGGACCGCCGACATCATGTCGAGATCGGAACCGGCCAACGTGCCGTTGTCGAGCGCACACCGGCCATCAACGGCATGGATGCGGATGCCGTAGAGCGTGAAGCTCTTCTCCTCGGCCCCGACCGTGCCCATGGCGTCTGTCACGAGCATGATCTTGCCACGCGCCTTGGAGCGCACGGCATTTCGGGCGGTGGCCGGATGCAGATGGAAACCGTCGACGATCAGGCCACACCAGCTGTCGGCGTCATCGAGCGCCGCGCCGACAACGCCGGGAGCGCGGCTTTCCATCGGCGTCATGGCATTATAAAGATGCGTGAAACCGCGAAGGCCCGCATCGAGCCCGGCGCGTGCCTCGTCATAGTTCGCCGCCGTGTGACCGGCGCACAGCAGCAGCCCCTTGTCCCGCAACCGCGAAATCGTTGCCGCCGGCGTCAGTTCGGGCGCCAGCGTGACGATCACCTGCCCCAGCCCTTCGCCGAGATAGAGCGCCTCAATATCCTCCGCCAGCGGCCGGAAGGCATCCTCGTTGTGGACGCCCTTGCGAACCGGGTTGAGACACGGGCCTTCGAAATGAATACCGCGAATACCCGGCGTACCGCTGGCAATGGCGGTGCGCACGGCGTCGGCGGCCTCGTGCATTATCGGGTCTGTATCGGTGATCAACGTCGGCATCAGCGTCGTCGTGCCAAAATTGCGATGCGCGTCGACCATGGTTTCGAGCGCCGCGACGGAACGCGAGGTGTTGAACATAACACCGCCGCCGCCGTTGACCTGTACGTCGATGAAGCCCGGTACCAGCATCAGCCCCGAGAGATCTTCGATCGTTGCACCATCCGGTATCGGCGCATCGGCGGACTGAATACCGGCGATCCTGCCATTCTCGACCATCACGGTCCCCGGCCCGGTCATGGCGTCGCCGTCGAACAGCATTGCGTTTGTGAGGGCGAGCAACATCAGCGTGCCTCCGCCATCAAACGCATCACCGGGGAGATTCCAGCGGCCTGGCCATGGCGGGCCGGGGTTGCGGGAGAACGAATGATCATGAACTGCACGTTTACTGTCACCTTGCGGCCTCTTACATCTTCAACTCGGCGACGAACTCGTAGCTGTCGCCTCGGTAATAGGAGCGGACATATTCGATCGGCTGGCCGTTTCCGCGGAACGACTGCTGCTCGATGAACAGCGCCGCCGAACCGGGCGGCACGGCCAGAAGCCGTGCCTGCTCCATATCGAGCAGTTCGGCTCTCAGCTTCTGCATCGCCCTGACCGGACGCATGTCCGACTTGTCGAAATGGGAATAAAGCGAGGTGCCGATATCGGCGTCCTCGGGCAGCGCTGCCGCCGGCACGCTGGCCAATTCCAGGCACATCGGCCGCTTGTTGGCGTAGCGGATGCGATAAATGCGCGTCACCGGCGTGCCGGGCTTCAGTTCCAGCATGTCGACTTCGATCGGCATGGCTGGACCTGTATGGCGGTCGAGCATCTTGTACTCGGGCGCCATGCCGCGCGCTTTCATTTCCTCGGAAAAGCTCGTGGGAACCGTCAGCGGCATCTCGATGCGGCGGGCAACGAAGGTGCCGGCGCCCTGACGCTGGACCAGCAGGCCGTCGGTCACCAGAGCACGGATGGCGTTGCGGACGGTGACGCGGGAAACACCGAGGGCCTGAGCAAAATCACGTTCCGGCGGCAGCACGTCGTCTTCGCCGAGTTCACCCTCGGCGATGGCGTCGCGAATGGCGCGCTGGATGCGGTGATAGAGCGGCGTATAGCCGTCCTGGTGCCGCTCGACACGCGCCTTGGTCGCTGTGATCAGATCCTCGAAACGCTCCATGTTCCCCCATGCCGTATCGAGTTTTGCCCTCAGCTCAGTGTTACCAATGAAATACCTTTCGTCAATCCCGAGACAGCCTGTGCATAATTGGTAGCATATAGGTGAATTCGAAAGCGCGAATACGTCGATTTCTGATATACGTGCATCAGGCCAATTTTCTGTTATTTTTCTGAGCACTAGATTTCGCGTGCAGGCTCGCAAAAACGCCGGCCAATCGACCGAAATTGGCGAACGAGACCTTTTGGTGGCGTGGACGGACCTAAAACCTGGCTTCGGGCGTCCAGTCAAAATTGGTATCAAATGGAAAAGTCGGTCGAACCTTTTTCGTCCGCGGAAGGCGCTCGACATATTGGTCGACGACACCCTCGGACAGCATCATCAGCGCCGGGCTGGCGACCGGCGCCAGATCCGGCGAAAGATAGCCGGATTTGACCACGATGATCCGCGCCGCCAGTGGGTCGAGTCCGAGGGCGTTGAAATCGGCGATGTCGTGATAGGGTCGCCGCCGCGCACTGAGCACAAGCGCAACGCCATCGATGGCCACCACGGCCTGCCGGTTGGCCGCATCCGGCGCATCGGCGAGCCGGGCAACACGCACCCTGCCCTGCCACGGCGTCGAGGACGGATCGAGGCTGCCGCCAATCTTGACTTCGATATCGGCATCCGCGCCGGCCGCAAAGCAGGCTTCGACTGCCGGACGGTCGCAGATACCGGCGAAGATGACATTCCTTGCGCCTTGCTTCAGCAGCTCAGTCAGGACCTCGGCACGGTCGCCGACGCCGCCGCCGGTCGGGTTGTCGCCGGATTCGGCCAGAACGACCGGTCCGCTTTCGCTGGCAATGGCGCGGGAGACCAGGTCGGTCATCGTGCCGGTCTCGACCCCGAAGACGAAATCGTGCCGGACATCCCAATAGGCTCGCGCCAGATCCTCTGCCGCCTGTTTCAGCGCGTCGCGATCGGTGCCGGTCATCACTGCTGCAGCGGTGGTGCGCGGTTCATCGGCCCAGACGTAACCGACCTGCAGCGAGGCGTCCCAGATTGCTTCACTGCCATCGATTGCCGGCAGGCGGGCGTAGAGGCTTTTTGCCGGCTCGTCCTCGGTCGATGTGCGCTCGCCGGGCAGCACTACCGGTATTGGCGCCCAGGCGATGACCGGGCGAACCCCGGTTTCGAGCGCCCTGAACAACATGTCGAGTGATCGCGCTTGCGTCTCGGCGATGTCGATATGGGGCGCAGTGCGGTAGGTCGAGAAGATGTCGATGGCGTCGATGATCTTTTGCGACAAGTTGCCGTGCAGGTCATAGCTGACCGCAATCAGGCAGTCCGGCCCGACGATTTCGCGCGTCGCGCTCAGCCAGTCGCCCTCGGCGTCCTCCATGCCCTCGACGAACACCGCGCCGTGCATGGCGAGATAGACCCCGTCGAGCGGCAGTGTTTGCTTGAGCGCCGACAGGAACTCGGCCTTGAAGGAACGATAGGTCTCGGCGGAGATCGGGCCACCCGGCACAGCGCGGGCGTAAAAAGTCGGCAAATAGCTTGCCTCATGGCGCTTGAGCACGTCGAAATACGGCTTTTCGAGCATTTCACCGCCGCGCCAGACGGTGAAATCGGCGTCGCGCATCAGCACGGGATTGTAGGTCGAGCACTCGGTGTGAAGGCCGCCAACGGCGATACGCATTTTCAGATCCTTTCCACGATGCGCGGCGATTACCGGATTTACCGCCGGCGCGGGGCGCAATGTCGATCCCGAATCCGGCCGCCGGTCAAGCACCCTCGATGTGCCACATCGAGTCACTGCATGCGCAGGACAGTAACGAAAGCATATGCCAACATGGTCCGACAGGCGGGGCGAATCCGGTCAAAACTGATGTCTAGTCACCTGAGCTGGTTTCGAATTCTAGAACGATAATTTGTTATTTTTTCTCTGTTGATAACGCCATTTTCTTGACAATTTAATTCAATAATTTCCGACCACCGAACACGACGGAACCACGCTTTTCGGCCGCCGCCGCGACGTCCCATTTTTCTGCCGATGGTGTTTGAACACCGGGGGACATTTGAGTTAAATGGATACACATGTTTGCGCCCGATAATGAGCGCTTGCCCATATCCTGTCTGGCATCCGGCTGTGACAGGATGAGCGAACGGGGTCTTTTTTTGAGTTTGCGCGTATTTGCATTGGCCCTGACTGCCGCATCCGCTTTCGCCATGGTTTCGGCCACGGAAGCGCATGCCTTCTCTTTGTTCGGGCTGACACTGTTCGAAGATGAAGCCGATGCCGCCGCCAACGCGGTCATCGCCGACCCGCGCCCTTATGAGGTCACGGTTACGGTTGCGGGCGACGACGGCCTGACCGACACCGTCCGCAATGCCTCGGCGCTCTGGGATGAACGCGATGCCCCGGCCTCCGGTGCAGCAGGTCTGCTGGCGACGGCGCGCTCCGACTATCGGCGCATTCAGTCGACACTCTACAATGCCGGTTATTACGGTGGCGTCATCTCCATTAAGGTCGATGGCAAGGAAGCCGCCAAGCTGCCGCCAGATGCCACGCTCTCCGATCCGATCAAGGTCTCGATCGATGTGACGACCGGGCCGCTGTTCCATTTCGGCAAGGCCGAGATCGTTAACGCCGCGCCGGCAACGGACAGTGCGTCACCCTCCACAATCGGTTTTACGCCCGGCGACGTGGCAGCAGCAGGTACTGTGCGCAAGGCGGCAATTCTCGCTGTCGAGGATTGGCGGATGCGCGGCTATGCCAAGGCTGAGGTGACCAACAAGGCGGTCACCGCCGACCACCGCACCGACAGGCTCGACGCGGTCCTAACGGTGACGCCGGGCCGACAAGCGGTCATCGGCGCGATCTCGGTCGATGGCGCATCCGCAGTCGATGCCGATTTCATCGTCCGCCAGACCGGACTTGTGCCGGGCAAGGTCTACAATCCGAAGGATCTGGTCCGCGCCCGCGAACAACTGGCAGCGCTCGATGTGTTCAACTCGATCAAGATCGAGGAAGCCGACACCATCGGTCCTGACGGCACCCTGCCCCTCATCATCCACGTGCAGGAGCGCAAGCCGCGTCGTGTCGGCGCCGGCGCCAGCTTCTCGACAACGGACGGGCTCGGAGTCGAAACCTTCTTTCTGCATCGCAACCTGTTCGGTCAGGGAGAGCGGCTGAAGCTCACGGCCAAGCTCGCCGGTATCGCCTATCCGATCAATTCGGCCGATTTCGACTATTATTTCGGCGGCAGCTTCACCAAGCCGGGCATCATCACTGCCGACACAGATCTTCACTTCGATCTGACGGCGCAGCGCACCGTGCTGACGCGCTACACGGAAACCTCGCTCAACGCCAAACTGGCGCTGTCGCACGAGTTCACCCCGCAGATCTCGGGCATGGCCGGCATCGAGGCCGAGCGCTCCAATTTCAATGACGCGCTGCATGGTACGCGCGATTTCGCCCTTTATGGCGTTTATGGCGGCCTCACCTACGACACGCGCAATAACGCCACCGACCCGAGCCAGGGCATTTATGCCAATCTGACGGCCGAGCCGTTCTACGAAGCCCAATATGGCAATGCCGGTCTTTTGCTCGAAGGCGAGGCGCGCGGCTATCTCGGCTTTGGCGACGACGACCGGTTCGTCCTCGCCGGACGGTTGAAAGCAGGCCTGCTCTACGGCCCGTCCATTGCCGAAACCCCGCCCAACAAGCTGTTCTTTGCTGGCGGCGGCGGTTCGGTTCGCGGCTACTCCTACCGCTCCATCGGCGTCGATGGACCGGGCGGCACCGTCACCGGCGGCAAGTTCCTCACCGAGGCTTCGGTCGAGGCGCGAATGAAGATCACCGACACGATCGGCGCGGTCGGATTCGTCGATGCCGGCTATGTCACCGCCGAGAATTTCGTCGGGCTTAGCGACGGCACCCGCATCGGCGCCGGCGTCGGCCTCAGATATTACACCGGCTTCGGCCCGCTTCGGCTCGACTTTGCCGTGCCGCTCAACAAGCGCGCCGGCGACCCGGACTTCGCGCTTTACGCCGGTATAGGACAATCATTTTGAGACGGCTGATCCTGATCATAGCGGCGCTGGTGCTCAGCGCCGTCGCCGTGCCGCTGATCGCGCAGGAAAACCCGGAGCAGCAGAAGGACTGGTTCGTCCAGTTCGTCGAGGGCCAGCTGTCCGCGCCTGACCGGCAGATCTCGCTCTCAGGCATCAACGGCATCTTGTCGTCCGACGTCTCCATTCCCGAGATCACCATCTCGGACGAAAAAGGCGTCTGGCTGAGGATCAAGAACGCCCAGCTCAACTGGGACCAGGGTGCGCTGCTCGGCGGCACGCTCAAGATCAACAGTCTTGTCGCCGATTCCATCGACTATATCCGCCCGGCTATCCCGGCCGGCGGCGTCGATCTGCCGCCTCCGGAAGCGCAGACGCCCGAGATTCCGCAACTGCCGGTCGCCATCCTCCTCGACAAGCTCTCCGTGCCGCAGGTCACTTTCGGAGAGCAGGTTTTCGGGCTGGGCTCAGAGATCGGCATCGATGGCAGCCTCAAGCTCGTTGACGGCTCGCTCGACACCAAGCTCGATATCACCCGCAAGGACGGCCCGGGCGGCACTCTGTCTCTGGCGCTCGCCTATGACCGCCAGACCCAGAACGCCGATATCGGGGTCGATCTGGCCGAGCCGCCGAACGGGCTGATCGTCAATCTGCTCGGCATGGCGGGCAAGCCGGACCTCAAGCTCAGCCTCACGGGTTCTGGGCAGCTCACCTCGCTCAAGACCGACATGGTGCTCGATGTCGGCGGCAAGCGCGCCCTATCCGGCACAGCACAGCTGTCGCAGGCCGAGGGTGGCCTTTCGGTCGACGCCAGTCTCGGCGGTCCTGTCGCCGATCTGGTGCCTGCCGCCTACAAGCGCTTTTTCGGCGCAAAAACGCAGCTGACGGCCAAGGCGCTCGTCCGCGACCAGGGCGGTGTCGAACTCAACCAGCTCAGCCTTGATGGCGGACAGATCGCCCTCAAAGCCACCGGCTCGACCACCAGCGACGGATTCCTCAACGGCCTCGATCTCAAGGCGAAAATCGCCGACGCCTCCGGTGCCAAGGTACTGCTGCCTGGCGGGGGCGCCGAAACGAGCGTCGACAGTGCTGAGCTTGCCATCCAGTTCGCCGACGGGCGCGACTGGACCACCGATCTGACGGTCAAGGGACTGCAAACCGCAGACCTGCGCGCCGAAGACTTCGCGCTGGCCCTGTCCGGCGCAGCGTCCGATCTTTCCGATCCGCAAAAGCGCCGCATCACCTTCAATGGCGATGGCAGACTGACTGGCCTCACCTCGCCCAACCCGCAGGTCGCCGACGCTCTTGGCGGTTCCATGGCCCTCGGCGTTGCCGGTCTTTGGACGCCGGATGTTGGACTCAACCTTGCGCAGCTTCGTTTCAAGGGCGCGGCCTTCGACATGGTGCTTGCCGGCATCGTCAAGGATTTCGGCTTTGACGGCTCGGTGACGCTCAAGACGCCGAGCATCGCCTCGTTCTCCGGCCTCGCTGGCCGTCAACTCGGTGGCGGTATCGACCTCACCGCCAAGGGCACGATCGAGGCACTGAGCGGCGGTTTCGACCTGATGCTTGATGGCGCCGCAAACGATCTGAGCGTCGGCATGGCCCCGATCGACAAGCTGCTGGCGGGCAAGACCCGGCTGTCCGGCCGCGTCGCCCGCGACGCCAAGGGCATCAGCGCCGAGAATTTCGAGATTGGCAACGACCGGAGCCGCATCGCAGCCAACGGCCGGTTCTCCAGTAAAAACGCCGATTTCACCTTCTCGGCAGGACTGGCTGACCTTGCGCAGATTTCCGAGAACGCCTCGGGCGCCCTTACCGCCAAAGGCACGGCCAAGGGAACCGACGGCAAGATCGCCCTCAATTTCGATCTCAGCGTGCCGACCGGCACGCTCAGCGACCATCGCCTGACCGAGGCCCGGCTCGGGTTCGGCGGCATGCTCGAAGACGCCGTGCTTTCCGGCAACCTGTCCGGCGCGGCCTTCCTTGATGGCCATCGCGTCGACCTGACTGCCGGCCTTCGTAGCGCAGACGGTAACAACCGCTTGAGTGGATTGAAATTCGCCATCCAGGGCACCGAGCTGACAGGCGATGTCGCCCAGGACAGCAACGGCCTGCTGACCGGCAAACTCGCCCTCGGTTCGAACGACCTGACGCTGGCAGGCGCGCTTTTGCTGGCCGACGTGACCGGCGCCGCAAATGCCAGCATCGTGCTCACGCCCGTCGATGGCAAACAGAGCGCCAGCATTGACGCCGATGTGCGAAACCTTATCGCAAATGGCGATATCCGCGTCGGCAGCGCCGCCGTCACAGCGAAGATCGCCGACCTGTTCGGCGTACCGGCGATCAACGGCACGATCTACGGCAAGAAACTGACACTTGCCGGCATCACCGCCGACACGTTGTCCGCCAAGGCAGAGCAGCGTGGTAATGTGACCGGCTTTGATGCCAGCGCGGCGCTCGACAATGGTGCCAAGATCGCTACGAGCGGCAATTTCGGTCCGGCAGGCGAAGGCTACCGACTGCAACTCGACAGCGCCCGGCTCGATCACGGCAGGCTCTCGGCCAAGCTCATCGGCTCGACCTCGGCGACCATCGCCGGGGACAGCATCATCCTTGAAAAGGCCGTTCTCGATGTCGGCGGTGGCCGTGTCACCTCGACCGGTACGGCTGGCGCAAAGCTCGACCTGTCGCTCGAGCTCAAGGACGTGCCGCTTGCCGTCGCCAATTCCATCAAGCCCGAACTCGGCCTTTCAGGCACGCTCGGCGGACGCGTCCGCGTCACCGGCAGCGCCACCGATCCGAAAATCGGATTCGACATTTCCGGCGCCGGCATCGGTGCCGCGGACATCGCCGAATTCGGTATCGCACCGCTCTCGGTTCAGGCCAATGGCAGCTTTGCCAATGATACGCTGTCGCTTGCCGCGCTCAGCGCCAAGGGCAGCGCCGGTGCCACGGTCACCGCCAGCGGCACGCTGCCGATGGTTGGCACCGGCGGCAATCTGGCGGTCAAGGGCAGCGTGCCGTTGTCTCTGGCCAACAAGATGCTGGCGAGCCGCGGTGCCCAGGCCTCCGGCACGGTGAACATCGACGCTCGGGTCAGCGGCAGCGTTGCCAAGCTGGCGTATTCCGGCACGGTCACCACCTCGAATGCCGAGATCGTCGATCCGCTGTCGAACCTGCGGCTCGACTCGATTTCTGCCTCGGCGCGCCTCAACGGCGATTCACTCGTCATCGAGAGTCTCTCCGGCGCGCTTGCCACTGGCGGCTCCATATCGGTCAACGGCACGATTTCGCTCGCTGCCGATGCCGGTTTCCCCGCCGATCTCAATATCGTGCTCAATTCGGCGCGCTATGCCGACGGCACGCTGGTTGTCGCCACCGCCTCGGGCCAGCTGGCCCTCAAGGGTGCGCTGACGCGCGGTCCTTCGCTCAGCGGCAATGTCCAGCTGGAGAAGGCGGAAATCGCCATTCCGGATTCCTTTGGCAATGACACCTCGCTGCTCAAGGTCGAGCACGAAGCAGCACCGCCGGGCGTCCTGGCCACGCTCAAGCGTATTGCCTCGAATGCACCCACCTCGGGCGGCTCGGCGCCCTCGTCCAGCCTCAGGCTCGATGTGGCGATCGACGCGCCCAACCAGGTGTTCGTGCGCGGACGCGGGCTCGATGCCGAACTTGGCGGACGCGTGCGGCTGACCGGCCCGATCGATTCCGTGCAACCGGTCGGCGGTTTCTCGCTCATTCGCGGTCGCCTGATCATCCTCGGCCAGCGCATCGATCTCGATTCAGGTACTGTGTCTCTGATCGGCGATCTCAACCCCTATATCGATCTCAAAGCGTCTTCGCCCGGCGACGGCATTACCGTTTATGTCACGGTGCGCGGGCCGGCGAACGATCTTGCCATCACCTTCACCTCCTCGCCCGAACTGCCGCAGGACGAGGTTCTGGCGCAGTTGATCTTCAAGCGCACGCTCGGCGATCTGTCGCCTCTGCAGCTGGCCAAGCTCGCCGCTGCGGCGTCCGAGCTTGCCGGCGGCGGTGGCAATTCGCTGACCGACAGCCTGCGCTCGGCTGCAGGCCTTGCCGATCTCGACGTCGTCACCGACGCCGAAGGCAATACCGCAGTCAAGGCCGGCACCTATTTGCAGGACAATGTCTATGTCGGCGTCGAGGCCGGCACGCAGGGCAACTCGAAGGTCACCATCGACCTCGACCTGACCGACACGATCAAGGCCACCGGCTCGACCAGCAGCGACGGCAATTCGAGCATCGGTCTGTTCTACGAACAGGATTTCTGACGTACAGGGAACGGCGGCGCCTGAGCGCCGCCACGACAGCCCCTACCCTTCGGCGATCGCCAGGGTGCGCGGCAAGTCAGACAGGATTTCTGGCCCGTCTTTCCTGATGATGACGATGTCCTCGAGACGAATACCGAAGCGGCCGGGCAGATAGATGCCGGGCTCGATGGAAAAGACCATGCCTTCCTCAAGAACCTGATCGTTGGTTGCCGTGATGAACGGCGGCTCATGACCGTCTATCCCCATGCCGTGGCCGGTGCGGTGGGTGAAGAATTCGCCATAGCCGGCAGCAGCGATGGTATCGCGCGCCGCCTTGTCGACATCGCTTGCCTTTGCGCCGGGCCGGGCCGCAGCGAGCGCCGCCTGAACTGCCCGTTCTACGGTGTCGTGAACTTCGTCATAGCCTTCCGGCTTTTGCCCGATGGCGAGCATGCGGGTCATGTCGCTCGGATAGCCCTGTTTGCGTCCGCCGATATCGACGACCACGACATCGCCAACTTCGAACTTGCGGGCACCGGTGTGGTGGTGCGGGAAAGCACCATTGGGACCGCCGGCAACGATGGCGAATGCCGGCGCTGCACCTTCGGACAGGAAATGGTCGTTGATGATGGCGGCAAGCTCGGATTCTGTCATGCCGGGCCGGGCCGCAGCAGCGGCCTTCCTGAACGCACCGTCGTCGATCACGGCATTCATCTTGAGAATTTCGTATTCGTCCGCACCCTTGACCAGCCGCAGCGCGCCGACGGTGTCACCGGTGAACACCGGCTTGGCACCCTCCAGCTTGCCGAGCAGCGCCAGGGCGAAATCGGCCCGCATCGCCTCGTCGATGACCACAAGCGCCGCGCCACCCGGCGCAACGGTGGCAACAGCCTCGGCAAGGGCTGCGTCGGGGCCATCATCGTCGCGCCATTCGACAAAGCCGATATCGGTGTGGGCACGCATTTCTCCGGCATTGAGCGACGGCATGACGATGGTTTCATGCTCCGGTCCGACCAGCATCAGGCACAACCGTTCATCCGCCATCGGATGGAAACCAACCAGCCATTGCATGTGCGAGCCGGCACCCAGCGCCACCAGATCGGCGCCCGTTTCCCGCATCTTTGCCCGCAAGGCGGCAAGTCTTTGTTCGCTGATCCCGGTCACTTTCTACTCCTTTTCGTCCGACGGCGTCTCTGCCTGTCCTGGCCGCGTTTATTCGACCATTGCCGTGTGATGTGCAAGCGCGGCATGGCGCCGAGCGGGTCTTTGCACCGGCGAGAACGCCGCAGTGCCGGATGGTCAGATATCTCATATTTCTCGCGCGAATGCTCATTTACGGACCGGGCACCGCAACAGACACTGCCGGCCAAACAATAAGGCCCGAAATCCGATGCAATTGCGCCAGGTTTGCGGGTCACGGAGGACTGACCATGAAGATCGGCGTCAACACCTGGGTTTGGACGTCTCCATTCACCACCGCCAATTTCGACCTCATTGCCAAGGTCAAGCAGATGGGCTTCGACATCATCGAGATCGCTCTCGACGATGCCGCTCTTATCGACGCGCCTCTCCTGCGCAAGATGGCCGAGGACAATGGCCTCGAAATCACCGTGTGCGGCGCCTTCGGGGAGACGCGCGACATTTCGAGCGATGATCCGGATATCCGCAAGAACGGCGTCGCCTATATCACCGACTCCATCCGCTTTGCCGAACAGGTTGGGTCCCACCTGTTCTCCGGCCCGGTCTATTCCGCCGTCGGCAAGACCCGCATGATCCCGGATAGCGAGCGCAAACAGGCCTGGGACTGGGCGGTCGAGAACATGCGCGCAATCGGTCCGATCGCCGCCGATGCCGGCGTCAACGTCGGCGTCGAGCCGCTCAACCGGTTCGAGACCGACATGATCAACCTGACCGAGCAGGCGCTGAAGCTCGTCAACGACGTCGATCACCCGGCCTATCGCGTCCATATCGACATCTTCCACGCCAATATCGAGGAACAATCGATCCCGGACGCCATCCGCCTTGCCGGCTCCAAGCTCGGACATTTCCACGCCTGCGAGAACGACCGCGGCACGCCCGGGACGGGCCACCAGGACTGGAACGGCATCCGCGATGCCCTCAAGGAAATCAACTATCAGGGCCCTGTGGTGATCGAATCCTTCACGCCCGGCGCGGTGGAAATCGCCAAGGCGGCTGCGATCTGGCGCAAGCTCGCCCCGTCCCAGGACGAGCTGGCGAGCGGCGGTGCGCGCTTCCTGCGCGACCTGCTCGGATAGGTCGCGGTTCGCACTTGCACAACCGAGGACGCAGCGGTCCGAACTGACGTATAGTGGCGTCGGTTCGGGCCGTTTTTTGACTTGGGAACCATCAAGAGGGAGGAATGATGGTTGACGAGAGAAACGTCGCGGTCATCGTCGAGACGTCCAACAGCTATGCCCGTGGCATCCTGCGCGGCATTCACGAGTATGCCCGCACCCGGCGCGGCTGGACGCTTTACCTGACCGAACACGGCCGCCACGAGATCGATGAATCGTTTGCCGGCAACTGGAAGTTCGACGGCGCCATCGCGCGCATCGAGACAGACAAGATGGCCCGCATCATCACGGCGATGAACGTGCCGACCGTCGATGTCAGCGCCGCCCGCCTGATCGAAGGCATCCCGTGGGTCGAAACCGACGACGCGGCCATCACGCACCTGGCAGTCGATCACCTGCGCGACTGCGGACTGCAGAACTTCGCCTACTTCGGCGATCCTTTCTACAACTGGTCGATATGGCGCCAGCAGACCTTCGAGCGCATTCTCGGCCACCCCGACATCATCAAGCAGCGCATCTTCAACCTGCCGATCCGCAAGGAGCCGCGTGTGCGCTGGTGGACCCAGCGCGACAGGATCCGCGCATGGCTCGAAAGCCTACCCAAGCCCGTCGGCATTTTCGCCTGCTACGACGCCTGCGGTCAGCAATTGCTCGAGATCTGCCGCTACTACGATTTCATGGTGCCCGAGGACATCGCCATCGTCGGCGTCGACAATGACAATCTGTTGTGCGAACTGGCGACCCCGCCAATGTCGAGCATCATCCCGAATGCGCTCCGGACCGGCGCCTATGCCGCCGAAATCCTCGACCGCATGTTGCGCGGCGAAAAGCTTGCCGGGCGCAAATACTCGATCGAACCGCTCGGCGTCAGGAAACGCGTTTCCACCGACGTCCTGACAGTCGAGGACCCGCAGGTCGCCAAGGCCGTCGCCTTCATCCGCCAGAACGCCCACCAGAACATCAGGGTCGAAGACGTACTCGATATCGTGCCCTTGTCGCGGCGGGTTCTGGAGGCGCGATTCCGCAAGGCACTCAACCGGACACCGCACCAGGAGATCCTGCGCGTCAGGACCAACGCCGTCCGCGAACTCCTGCTCGAAACCGACATGTCGCTATCCGAAATCAGCGAAGCGCTCGGCATCGAGCACACCGAATATCTGAGCGTGTTTTTCAAAAAGGAAACCGGTCTGACACCGCGCGAATATCGCGACCAGGTCCGGGGTCGCTCGCTGCTCAAGATTCCCGATTGAGCCATCCGGAACGGGTCGCCATCCCAAGGCGAGCCCGTCGGCTCTGCAGAGTATTTCCGTTCTTTATCAGCATCTTAGCGTGCCGCACATAGCGGTGAAATGGCGCATTCGAAACCGGGAAAATATCTCAATATTCTCGCGTGAATGCTCATGTTCATTCCCCATGACAGCGCTAATACTCCCCACAACAAAGACCTTGGGGGAGTACCATGGATAAGGTTCGGGTAGGAATGATCGGGCTCGGTTTCGGCGCGGAGTTCATTCCGATCTATCAGGCGCATCCGCATGCGGAGGTGACCGCAATCTGCCAGCGCAATCGTGCCAAGCTCGATGAAGTCGGCGACCAGTTCGGCATCGAAACGCGCTACAGCGATTTCCGCGAAGTCCTGACCGACCCCAATGTCGATTTCGTCCACATCAACTCCCCGATCCCCGATCACGCCCCGATGACGATTGCGGCGCTGAAGGCCGGCAAGCACGTCATGTGCACCGTGCCCATGGCGACGACCGTCGAGGAAGCCAAGGAGATCGTGGCGCTCGTCCGCGAGACAGGGCTGAAATACATGATGGCGGAGACGGTCGTTTATTCCCGCGAGTACCTGTTCATCAAGGAGCTCTACGACAAGGGCGAGCTCGGCAAGATCCAGTACATGCAGGCGTCCCATCCCCAGGACATGGAAGGTTGGCCCGACTATTGGAAGGACATGGTGCCCATGCACTATGCCACCCATGTCGTTTCCCCGCTGATGGCGATGGTCGACGGCATGGCGGACTATGTCAGCTGCTTCGGCTCGGGCACGATCAACGACGAATGTGCCGACCGGTCAGGCTCCAAATTCGCCGTCGAGTCCTGCCACATCAAGATCAAGGATTCCGACATCGCGACCCATCTGTGGCGTTTCCTGTGGGATACGGCGCGCCAGTACCGCGAAAGCGTCGACGTTTACGGCTCCAAGAAGAGCTTCGAGTGGCAGCTGGTCACGGGCGAGAACCCGGTGCTGCACACCGCCAAGAAGCCGGAGCCCGAGATCGCCGAGCGTGTCGAGGTGCCCGATTATGCGCATCTTCTGCCCAAGGAAATCCAGAAGTTCACCATGGGCATCGTCGACGAGGATCACCTGAGCTTCATCCAGGGCGGCGGTCATGGCGGCTCGCACCCGCACATGGTCAACGAGTTCATCAACGCCCTGCTTCAGGACCGCGATCCCTACCCCAATGTCGAACAGTCCGCCAACTGGACGTCTGTCGGCATCTGCGCCCACCAGTCGGCGCTCAAGGGTGGCGAGATCGTTCAGGTGCCCGATTTCACCAAGCGCTGAGCGCTTTTTGAAATCGCCATCCGTGCGTTTGGAGGAGAGCATGGACGAAATCCTGCGTCTGTCGCACATATCGAAGACGTTCCCCGGCGTCAGAGCCCTGGAAGGCATCTCGTTCGACCTGAAGGAAGGCGAGGTTCACTGCCTGTGCGGCGAGAACGGCGCCGGCAAGTCGACGCTGATCAAGATCCTGTCCGGCGCTTATCAGCCCGACGACGGCGGCGAGATTCTGGTCGGCGGCAAAAAGGTTTCGCTGACGCCGCGCTCCGCGCTCGAGATGGGTATCCACACCATCTATCAGGAGCACATCGTCTTCGATGACCTGTCGATCACCGAGAACATCTTCTCGGGTGCGGAGATCACCCGCTACGGGCTGGTGCAGCGCGAGAAGATGCGCACGGAAACCGAGAAGGTCCTGAGATACCTCAAGAGCGATCTCGATCCCGACATCAAGATGCGCGACCTGACCAGCGGCCAGCAGAAGATCGTCGAGATCGCCAAGGCGCTGGTGTTCAAGTCGAACGTCATCATCCTCGACGAACCGACAGCGTCGTTCTCGTCCAAGGAGATCGACACCGTTCTCGACATCGTCCGGCAGGTCCGGGACGACGGCATCGGCATCATCTACATATCGCATCACCTCGACGAGGTCTTCGCCATCGGCGACCGCGCCACGGTGCTGCGCGACGGCACCAGAGTGTCGAGCTATCCGATCGCCGGGCTCGACAAGTCGACACTGATCAAGGACATGGTCGGCCGCGATCCCTCGACCTTCTACGAGCGCGAACACATCGCGCCCGGCGAGGTGATCCTTGAAGCGCGCAACATCACCGGCGCTGGCGTCAAGAACGTCTCGTTCGATCTACATCGCGGCGAGGTTCTCGGCATTGCCGGAATGGTCGGCTCGGGTCGCTCGGAACTGATGGAAGTGCTGTTCGGCAGCGCGCCCCTCACCTATGGCGAAATCCGCATCAAGGGCGAAGCGGTACGGAACCGCAGTCCGAAGGACGCCATCCGCAACAAGATGTGCTTCATCACCGAGGACCGCCAGAACACAGGACTGTTTCTCGACAAGACCATCGCCGAGAACGTCGCAGTGGCCAACATGGTCAACACACCGGACCTGCTCGTGCGTCCGGCCGAGGAAATCGAGACCGGCGAGAAATATCTCAAGGCCCTGAACATCAAGGCCCCGAACGCCCGGACGCGTGCCGTCAATCTTTCGGGCGGCAACCAGCAGAAGGTCGTGCTCGGCAAGTGGTTCAACACAGGTGGCGAGATCTTCATCTTCGACGAACCCTCGCACGGCGTCGACGTCGGCTCGAAGCAGGAAATCTACAAGGTCATGGTCGACCTCCTGAAGGAGGACAAGGCGATCCTGATGGTGTCGTCCGACATGCCCGAAGTCATCTCGATGAGCGACCGCGTCATCGTTTTCAAGAATGGCGCAATCGCCGGTGAACTGACCGGTGGGGACATCACGGAAGAAAACATCCTCTCCCTTTCGATAGGAGTTCAGGCGAAGTGAGCAATACGGAAAACACAACCGCAACGGCTCAGGTCAAGGAATCGCTGTTCAAGCGTCACGAGAACCTCACCGTTCTTTCGATCTTCATCGCCTTCGTGGTGATCATCGTCGCTCTTCAGCTCATCTCAACGGGCTTTTCCAAGTACCCGACCTTCATCTCTCCGGTGAACATCCTCAACATCCTGCAGCAGGTTGCCGTGCCAGGCATCATCGCCGTGTCGATGACGATGGTAATGATTTCCGGCGGTATCGACCTGTCGGTCGGCATGCTGGCGTCGCTGGTCTCGATTGTCGTGTCGATGGGGATTTCCCGCTGGGGACTGGGTGTGGTGCCCTCCATCGCCCTGGGTGTTGCTTCGGCAATCGCGCTTGAAGGCGCCATGGGCTTCATCATCTCGCGCACCCGCATCGAGCCTTTCATCATCACGCTCGGCGGCATGATCTCGTTCCAGGGGATCGCCCTGCTTTTGTCCAACTCACGCGAGGTCGTGATGAAGGGCGAGCTGGATTTCCTCACCATGAACCTGATCGACGGCGCACGCGATCCGATCACCGGCCTGGTGCTCAGAGTGCCGCCCTATGTGCTGGTCTTCTTCCTGATCGCGCTGATCGGCGGGCTGACGCTGACTTACACCAAGTTCGGACGGCGCATCTATGCGGTTGGCACCAATCCGCGTGCAGCCTTTCTCGCCGGCATCGACGTCAAGAACATGAAGTTGGCCGTTTACGGCATCCAGGGTCTGCTCGTCGGCATCGGCGCGACCATGCTGCTTGCCCGCATCAATACCGGGATCATCACCTTGGGCGAAGGGCTCGAAATCGACACCATCGCCATGGTCGTCATCGGCGGCACGGCGCTGGCCGGCGGCAGGGGCAATATCGTCGGGACGCTGATCGGCGTGTTCTTCCTGGGATCGATCGCCAACGCCATGAACATGCTGAGGCTGCCGTCCGAAGTGCAGTTTCTCGCCAAGGGACTGATCGTCATTCTCGCGGTCTCGGCTGGCGACATCTCCTCGCGCATCTCCGACTTCCGGTCGCTGAAGCGTGAGAAGGACAAGGCCCGCGAAGCGGCAGAGGGGAAAACAGGAGGAGCCGAGGAACAGGCAAGCATGCAGGCAAAAGCCCAATAACCAATCGTGTGACGTCACCCGACGGAACGCACAAGAACAAGAAAACTCAAAGGGAGTTGTATAATGAAGAAACTCAGAGTCTCGCTCATGACAGCGATCGCTCTCGGCACGATGGCCTTCGCGACCGGTTCCATCGCAGCCGACAAGGTCATCGGCTACTACATGGACGCCTCCGACGACTTCTATAAAGCTGGCTACGAGGTTTTCAAGACCCTTGCCGAGCGCGAAGGCTGGACCGTTCTCGACGTCGTCGGTCAGGGCACCGCCCCCGAGCAGATCTCCGCGGTCGAAAACTTCATCACCCAGGGCGTTGACGCTCTCCTGGTTGTGCAGAATTCGCAGGAAACCACCTCGCGGACGCTCCGGCTGGCCAATGACGCCGGCATTCCAGAGTTCCACCTGACCCACAATCCGCCGAACGAGCCCGGCCTTGCCGGCTTCGCCGGCTACGACTGGGTCACCATCGGCGTTTATGCCGGTGAATCCGCCCTCAAGCGCGACGTCAAGAAGCTCGTCATGATCGAAGGCAAGCTCGGTCAGGGCACCGCTTCGGGCCAGACCGAAGGCTTCCTACAATCCTATGTCGATGCCGGCAAGGACATCGGCAATCTCGCCGAAAACGTTGGCGTCAAGGGCGCCGGTGGCAAGGACCTGCAGGTCGTGTTCTGGGGTTCGGGCGGCTGGTTCGCCGATCCGGCCAAGAAGGTGATGCAGGATGCGATCACCAGCCTCGGCCCGGACGGGTTTGACGGTGTCTATGTCCACAACGATGAAATGATGGCCGGCGTGCTGCAGGCCTTCGAGGAAGCCGGTCTTGATCCGTCCGATTACTGGCTGGGTGCATCGAACGGCAAGGAAAAGTCCTGGGACTGGGTTGAAGACGGCCTCATCACCATGGACGTCAACGAGACCGCGACGCTGGAAGCCGACATCGCCTCCCAGCAGATCAAGGCCTATTTCGCCGGCGAACCCTACAAGAAGGCGATCTTCGTCTCCGTGATCCCCTTCAACCAGGAGAACATGGACCGCGACAAGCTGGTGCCGTTCTTCCATGACGACTACATGGCCAAGCGCGACGCCGGAGCCTTCATCTACGACATCAACGATCCGTCGTTCCGCGAAAACCCGGACTACTGATCCTCCCGGAGTATCAGGGGGCCGCTCCGGCGGCCCCCTTCCTCCAAGAATAACCTGCGCCCCGGTTCGCCGGGGCGCGTGCTGCCCACGTTCACATCCTCGGGGCGATATCCGGTCAGAACTCTCAAGATGGAGCTTTGCCCGAAAGCCGGACACAACCGGACAATGTCCCCCAAACTCCCCCGCGGCACGTCCGCGGGGTTTTCTTTTGGGGTGGAACAAACGCCCCGCGACTGGTCATTTCGAGAGACGAGCTTGCAACCGCATGGGGTTGTAGAACCAGCAGCATTCTGGCACCCATTTTCCGGTACGAGGGGCGCGCGGCCAGGACATCCGGGAGGGGCAATGGACAAGTTGTCGGTGATGAACGCCTTTTGCCGTATCGTCGAGCGCGAGAGCTTTGTTCGCGCCGCCGAGGACCTCGGCGTGTCGCCGGCCCTGCTGAGCCGCGAGATCAAGCTGCTGGAACAAAGCCTCGGGTCGAGCCTGATCACCCGCACCACACGCTCGATGGCCCTGACCGACCACGGACGCCTGTTCTATGACGAGGCACAAACCATCCTCGCCTCGGTTTCGGGTATCGAAAACCGCATCCGTGAACACGCCGGAACCGTACGCGGCCATCTGCGGGTCAACGCGCCCAATTCCTTCGGCCAGATGGTGATCGCGCCCATGCTGCCGGGTTTCGCCTCGGCCTATCCGGATCTGGCCATCACCCTGTCGTTCGACGATCATGTCATCGACATGGTCGAGGGCGGGTTCGACCTGTCGATCCGCGTCCGCGCCTCCCTACCCGATTCCGCCCTGGTCGCCCGGCGCATCGGCACCATCAGGCAATGTCTTTACGCCGCGCCGACCTATCTCGAATGCGCCGGCACGCCGCAGCGTCCGGACGAGCTCAATGGCCACGACACGCTAGGCTTCCAGCTCGCGGATCACGTCAGCCACTGGTCGCTCACCGGCCCGGACGGCAGCACCGAGATCGACATTTCCCCGCGCATCCGCGTCGGCAGTTCGCTGGTCCTGCGCGATCTCATCGCCGCCGGACTGGGCATCGGCACCCTGCCCGATTTCGTCGCCAGTTCGACCGAGGCGTGTGGCGACATCGTCCGCGTCCTTCCCGAACATACCCTGCCCGACCGACACGTCTTTGCCGTTACCGCCTCGCGGCTCGGTACGGACGCCAAGGTGACGGCCTTCCTTGATCATCTTCGCAGGCATATGGGCAATTAGGATTATTCAACTGACGTAAACAATCATCTTCGCGCCGGCGGCTTATTCCGCCCCGGTGTCGACGGCATCCTCCGGGGCATCGCAACAAAGCCCCCGTGAGGCTCCACATGACACGTATTCTCGTTCTCTATTACTCCAGCTACGGCCACGTCCGCTCGCTCGCCCATGCCGTCGCCGAAGGCGCACGCTCCGTTCCCGGCACCAGCGTCGATATCGCCCGCGTGCCTGAAACCGTGCCCGAGGCCGTGCGGCAAGGCGCCGGCTATGTCGAGGACAGTGCCCGCATCGCGTCGCCAGCCGATCTCGCCGCCTACGACGGCATCCTGTTCGGCACGCCGACCCGATTCGGCATGATGTCCGGGCAGATGAAGCAATTCCTCGACCAGGCCGGCGCGCTTTGGGCCGAGAACGCGCTTGTCGGCAAGGTCGGCGCCATCTTCGCTTCGACTGGATCGCAGCACGGCGGTCACGAGGCGACGCTTCTGACCTCGCAGGTGCCACTTTTCCATTTCGGCATGGTCGTCGCCGGCATGCCCTACACTTTTGCCGGCCAGACCGAAAAGCACACTGTCATCGGCGGTGCACCTTATGGCGCAGGCACCATCGCCGGCGCCGACGGCACGCTCAGTCCGACCGATATCGACCTGAGCGGCGCACGCTTCCAGGGCGCCTATGTCGCCCGCCTTGCCGCAGCGCTTGCAGTTTTTGAACCGGTGGAGGCCGCCGCGTGATGACCAAGTCGCTTTTCAGTCTTGCGTGCCACCACGTCGTCGGGCATCGGTTCACGGCCATCCCGTTTGCCGGCAATGCCCATCTGATGCGCGACATTGGCTGCGCGCCTTACGACACGCCGCGCATCGCTTTCTTCCATGCCCTGCCGCCACGCTGAACCGAGGAATGACCATGTCACGCACAAAGGATCTGGTGGTCACCGCCCTGGCGCCCGCCATCTGGGGCAGCACCTATCTCGTCACCACCGAGGCTCTGCCGACGGGCCATCCGATCATGCTGGCAGCGCTCAGGGCTCTGCCGGCGGGAGTGATCCTGCTGGCCCTGACCCACACCTTGCCGTCGCGGGACTGGGTGCTGCGAAGCCTCGTTCTCGGCGCGCTCAACTTCGCGGTTTTCTGGTCCCTGCTCTTTGTTGCCGCCTACCGCCTGCCCGGCGGGGGTCGCGGCTGTTCTCGGCGCCGTACAACCGCTGATGGTATTGGCGCTGGCCCGCGCCGCGCTCGGCACGAAAATCTCGCCCTTGGCCGTCGGTGCGGCTCTTGCCGGCATTGTTGGCGTTGGCCTGCTCATTCTCGGGCCGGATGCACGCCTCGATCCACTCGGCGTTGCCGCCGGGCTTGGCGGGGGCTCTGTCGATGGCAGCGGGCACGGTGCTATCGCGCAAATGGCAACCGCCGGTGCCGCCCCTCACCTTCACCGCCTGGCAGTTGACGGCTGGCGGCGTATTGCTGTTGCCGTTCGGTCTGATGTTCGAACCGGCACTGCCGGCGCTGACCCCGCTCAATCTCGCCGGATTCGCCTGGCTCGGATTGATCGGCGCCGGCTTTACCTACTGGCTGTGGTTTCGCGGGCTCGCCCGGCTCGATCCGGCGTCAGTGTCGATGCTCGGCATGATGAGCCCGCTGACCGCCGTTGTGCTTGGCTGGATCTGGCTCGGACAGGCCCTGACACCGCTGCAGATGTTCGGCGGGCTGATCGTCCTTGCTTCGGTGACCATCGGACAGGCCGCCAACAGGCACCCACCGCCCGCTGCAAAGCCGGCGGTGCCGGGTCCGGCCTGAACCTCGGCTGCATCAATGGATGCGATCGCGATCGACTGCGTGCCGTATGCCAGCAGAGCTTGTCGTTCGCAGCTAGCCGTTATGCTGTTCGATCATTGCCATGCCCTTGCCAGCATCGTTCTTGGCACGCGAAATGAGTTCACGCATCGCCGCTTCGGCGCCTTCAGCGTCGCCGTCCATGAACCTGTCATAGACGACCCGATGCATTTCGTGACTCTCGTCCATGCCTGTCAGCTCGGTTTCGTAGCCGCGGGCCCGCATCTGCACGTCGAATGACAGGCGCAGCACAGATTCGATCACGGTGTAGAGCTGAAACAGCAGATCGGAATCGACGGCCAGCCAAAGGGCACGATGGAAACCAAGATCGGTCTCGATGAAACGCTCGCGCTGATCAGTCGGATCGGGGTCGCGCTCCCGGAGCAAGGCATCCTTGGTTTCCCAAGCCTGCCTGACCCGTGCACGGTCATCGTCATCTGCGTTCCTGGTCGCGACAAAGACCGCGCCCGGCTCGATGACATCGCGCACCTTCTGCAGGTCGCGCAATAGCGTGTTGGTGTCACCGGCGGCGATACGCCATTGCATGACATCTGGGTCGAGCAGGCGCCACTCGGCGCGCGGCAGGACGCGCGTGCCATCCGAGGTCCGGCTGCGGATCAATCCCTTGGCGCCGAGGATGCGGAACGCTTCGCGCACAACCGAACGGGACACGCCGAGCATCTCGCACAGTTCGGCCTCGGTCGGGATCGACTCACCGGGCGCCCACTGGCCACCAACGATACGCGCGCCAAGTTCGGACACCGCCTCGCCGAGAATGCCGCGAATTTCGATGACGCCGCGCAGCGCCTCTTTCCTGAGTTGAACCAGCCCGGTGTTCACGATGCGATACCTCCCCTGTTCAGGACCTAGATCCTATAGTCGCGCCAATGACTTGGCGTAACAAGCCATCCGCGCGCGATGCCGGCGCAATTGATGCCACAAGGCACACTATTCGCGAGCAGAGCCAGCCAATCGGAGAGAAATTGGCTAGCGGTACGACTGTGTCGTGAGAGCAGATTACAGTGATTCTTGCCTGACCGAGACCTTGTCCCGCAACACTTTGACGAGCGGCCAGATAACAAGTGCCACCGTCGCAATGACAAAGAAGCAGGAAATCGGTCTTTCGATAAAAACCATCGGGTCGCCACGGGAAATCAGCATGGCGCGCCTCAGATTGGTTTCAATCAGCGGCCCCAGCACGAAACCGAGCAGCAACAGCGCCGGGTTGAATTTTGCCTGTGCCAGCGCGTGCCCGACGATGCCAATTCCGGCGACCATGGCGATGTCGAGGCTCGACCCGCGCACCGAGTAGACCCCGAGGCTGATGAAGACGATGATCGCCGGGTACAACCAGCGGAACGGGATGCGCAGCATCGACACCCAGATGCCGATCAACGGCAGGTTGACCAGCAACAGGAACAGGTTGCCAATGCCGAAACTGACAACCAGCCCCCAGAACATGTCCGGCCGCGCCTCAAGCATCTGCGGCCCCGGCTGGACCCCGTGCAGAACCAGCGCTCCGAGCATCAGCGCCATGATCGGATCGCCGGGGATGCCGAGCGTCAGTGTCGGCACAAAGGCAGTGATCGAGGCGGAATTGTTGGCCGCTTCTGGGCCGGATATGCCCTCGACCTCGCCAGTGCCGAACTTCTCGGGCGTTTTGGAAACCTTGCGCTCCAGCGCATAGGCAAGAAAGGACGAGATCGTCGAGCCGGTGCCCGGCAGCGCACCAAAGAAGCTGCCGAGCGAGGCCCCACGCAGGATCGGCAGCGGCAGGCGCTTGAGTTCCGACCAGCTCGGCACCAGCGAGCTGAGCCTCACCCTGTCCGGCGGCGTGTGGCGTTCGGTCTTGCGGATGTTGTTGATGACCTCGGCAGCGCCGAACAGCCCCATGGCCAGCGCCACCAGATTGAGCCCGTCCATCAGTTCGGTCTGGCCGAAGGTGAAGCGCTGCACGCCCGAATTTACGTCGGTGCCGATCAGGCCGAGGATGAGTCCGACGACCACCATGGCCAGGCTCTTGGCCGGGCGCGCCGAACCGATTGTCGATGCCGCGATCAGCCCCATGATCATCATGGCGGCATAGTCGGCGGCGCCGAACTGCGTCGCCATCTGCGACAGCCAGCCGGCCAGCAGCACCAGCACGATGATGCCGAAGATCGAGCCGGAAAACGACGAGATCATCGAGGTGAACAGCGCCAGCCCCGCCCGGCCGTTGCGCGCCAGGGGATAACCGTCGAGCGTGGTGACGACCGATTGCGGCGTGCCCGGCAGGCACAAAAGGATCGAGGCCACCGCCCCGCCGTACTGGGCGCCGTAATAGACCCCGGCCAGCATGACGATCGCCGCTTCCGGCGAGATGTAGTAGCTGATCGGCAGCAACAGCGTGATCGCCGCCATGGCACCAATGCCCGGCAACACGCCGACGAACGTGCCCAGAATGGCGCCTAGCAGCGAGAACACCAGGATCGAGGGCTGCAGCGCAACGCTCAGCCCATGCATCAATCCGTCGAGCGGGCTCATGGCACAAGCCCCCGCGGCCAGACCGGAAGTGGCATCTTGAGGGCGAAAACGAACACGGCCCAGGTGAGCACCGTGATGATCGCCGCCAGCGCCAGCCGCCAGACAATGCCCTTGTGTGGCGCGACCGATGTTGCCAGCAGCACGGTCAGTGGCGTCGTGATGGCAATACCGACGCGATCGAGCAGCAGTCCGAACACCAGAAGCGCGGCGGAGACCGCCAGCATCTCCCGCCAGGCGATGGGGCGCTTTTCCGATTCGCGCATCAGCGCCGGGATGACAATCAGCACCCCGAGCACGGCCAGCACGCCGCCGAGCACGAGCGGAAAAAAGCCCGGCCCCATTTGCCGCAGCGTGCCGATGTCGTAGCTGAGCGCGGCGTAGATCGCCACGGCAAGGCCGAACAGCGCGAGAAACCCGCCCCACCACAGATCGTGCACGTCACGCTGCATTGGCCACCCTCAGAGCATTTTGCGTTTTTTGCGGTTATCCGCTCTCGAGCGCAACCAGGCAAGAGAGAGGCCGCTGCGCAACCATAAGCTGACGCAGCGGCCCGGAAACAGGGCGTCTATTTGGCGACGCCGATGCGGTCGAGCACCTTGCCCCACACGCCGGTATCAGTGGCGATGCGATCGGCCAGAACCTGAGGTCCGCCGTTCTCGACCTTCCAGCCGATGGCGAGGAGCTTGTCGACGACAGCCTGATCATTGAGGATCATGGTGATTTCGGTGCTGAGCCTGTCGATCACCGCAGGATCGGTGCCAGCGGGCGCGATGAAGGCATCCCACAGCTCGGCGCGGAAGTCCGCCGGCATGCCGGCCTGTCCGGCGATCACCGGCACGTCGGGCACCTGCGGGAACGGCGTCGTCGAAGTGATGCCGAGCATTTTCATCTTGCCGGCTTCCGCATGCGGCAGGGCCGCCGACGGCGCCATGAAGCCGGCGTCGATCTCGCCGCCCATGATCGAGGTCGTGACCTCGGCGTAGGAAGCGAATGGCACGTGCAGCATGTCGATGCCCGCCTCGGAGGCGAACAGTTCGGCGGTCAGGTGCGCGCCCGAACCGTGGCCGACCGAGCCGTAGCTGATGTCGCCCGGGGCCGCCTTGGCCTTGGCGATGAAATCGGCGACCGAATCGGCCGGGAAATCGGCGGCGACGGCCAGCACCAGCGGCGTGGTGGCAATCAGCGAGACCGGGGCGATATCGGTCATCGGATCGTAGCTCAAGTCGGCGATCATGCGCGGCGCCGTGGTCAGCGGGCCGTTGATGGTGACACCGAAGCTCAGTCCATCATCCTTGTGCGCCAGCATCTGCTGCACGCCGATGGCCCCGCCGGCGCCAGGCTTGTTCTCGACGACGACCGGCTGTCCAAGCGCGTCGGCCAGCGGTTCGGCGATCAGGCGGGCAATGGTGTCGGGCGACGAGCCTGCCGGAAATCCGACATAAACATGCAGTGAGCCATTGGGCCAGTCGGCAGCCAAGGCCGGTCCGGCAAGCGCGGCGGCGGCAAGTGCGGCCGCGGCGAAAATCGTTTTGCGGATCATGGATTGGTTCCTCCTTCAATCGGAGGGCATGTTGGTTTTTTTTGCGCGCGGACGTCAATCTGTTCGCTCGGCAAATCGGTTCGCTTCCGTTCATCCATGGCCGGTTTTCCGGCGCAAATTGTCACGGTTCGCTGATGCAAGGGGTGCAAGGGCGCCACAGACGCAAAGGCGAATGCGCAGCCAGAAGAACCGCGTCATGCCAACGCGGCGAACCCACCAGATCTTTTGGAATGAGACTGGCGGGAGCGACGGGACTCGAACCCGCGACCTCCGGCGTGACAGGCCGGCGCTCTAACCAACTGAGCTACGCCCCCTCCGACGCGTGCCGATGCTTGGCACCGCGAAAGGTCGCGTCCGTTTAGCCGTCGCTCGGGACCAAGTCAAGCACATTGCGCCAGCAAATCGAGATAGTTGTCACGCTATCGACTCGCGGCTTCGTCCGAAGCGAAAATCAACCCCCTCATTGCCTGCAAAGACCGCCTGAATCACACTTTTTCATCCATTTGCAAGATCAGCCATCCGGTCTGGCAACGCGGTCCCCCTGCCTGTGATTTTCATCATCGATTCCGGCAAAATGCATTTTTGTGCGAGCTACGGATGCAGATTCGTCTCATGCGTCCGAGCGCAAGGCAAAAACGCCTGCCGTGACTGCCAGCGCCGTCTCGGACGCGCCGACCTCGCGCACATCCGTCCTGGCAAGTTCGACCAAATGGTCAACAGGCAGATCGGGCCGATACGGGTCGCCGATGAGCACATCGATTCCGCGCGCCGTCAGGGCGCTCAACCGCGCAAGGCTGCGGCTTGCAACATCCGCGTCGTAAAACATGTCGCCGGCCAGCACCACATCGCTCGGCGCCAGTGTCTCCAGCGTCAGGTCGGCGGGTTCAAGCCCGTTTTCGCCGGCATTGAGTCGGGCGGCCGCAGCGGCGAGCGCATCGGTTTCAAGGAAACTGACGCTTTTAGCGCCGCAATAATGCGCCGTGATGCCGACAAGCCCGCATCCGGCTCCGAAATCGACGACATGCCGGCCCTGGACGCGATCCGGATTCGCCACAAGATATCCGGCCAGCGCCAGCCCGCCCGGCCAGGGAAAGCCCCAATAGGGCGCGCCAGCGTTCCACCGTTCGGCAAGGTCTCCGAGTCCGCTGCCTGAATGGGCGAGCCAGAGGCGCAGATTGTGGAATTCGGGAAAGCTTCTCAGGCGCAAACGCGCGCGCAGTTCGGCCTCGAGGTCGCTGCCGTTTGTCATGGCCCCGACGCGCGGCATGGGTTGTGCAAAAGGATCTGATGTCTGGTGGGCGGTGACGGGCTCGAACCGCCGACATCCACGGTGTAAACGTGGCGCTCTACCAACTGAGCTAACCGCCCCCGACCTGACGCGGCGCCAATGCGGCACCGCCTGAACAGCCGCTCGCGCGGCCAGCCATCACCTAAGTGCAAGGCCCCTGCCCGTCAAGAGACATGGCACAATGCCGGCCCGATACGCCAAAGGGCCTTGCCTGTGGCAAGACCCTTCAAGGCCGGTGTTTTTGCTGAACACGGAAAGGATCTTTCACGCGCACAGCTCGTTTACGCACCGGATACACCGACACTCCGGCTTGGAGCGAGCGCACATCCGCAGCAGCGAAATGGCACCGCTTCGCCCGGAAATGCGGTCTCGACGACCCCATTTCCAAAAGGCGAATCGGCGTCTTTTCGCGTGCCGAGGCTAGTTCAGCGCGTCCTTCAGGCCCTTGCCGGCCTTGAACTTCGGCTGGTTCGACGCCGGGATATCGATCTCGGCACCGGTCGCTGGGTTGCGACCCTTGCTGGCCTTGCGCTGGGAAACGGCAAAGGTACCGAAACCAACCAGGCGCACTTCGTCGCCCGACTTCAGGGCAGAGGTAATTGCCTCGAACACTGCGTCGACAGCTTCGGCGGCCTGGCTTTTGCTCAAGCCGGACTTGTCGGCGACGACGGTGGTCAAATCGTTCTTGTTCATCATTGTTCCTCGAAATTGTGCGGCCCGCGCGGAGCCTCGCAAAACGCCGTCACATTTTTGCGATTCTGGCCAAAAGGCAAGGATTTCCGGGCGTTTCAGCAAAATCAGCGTTTCAAAACCCCTTAGGGCGGTGGAAACCGGGCAAAACGACGCTGAATTTTCGCTCTGGCCGGCATGTGTCGCAGCCCCGTCATGCCCTTCACAAAACACACTACGGGTGTTCGGTAGCTCGAGAAAAGGCGCTGCGGCATCGGCGCAAGCACAGTGCCCCGGCGGTTTCCCATCCGAGTCAGCCGTGTTGTGCCAACGCGAGAACCGAAACCTAAACCCGCACCGGAGGCACTGGTGGAACCGGCGGAACGGGGGGCAGAGGCGCCGCCGGCCGCCGCGTGACGCCCAGCATGAAGGGCAGCGCCAGCAGGTATATGACGCCACCGATGATCCAGGTCAGGCCCGGCCAGTCGCCGCGAACGGCGAAATAGACCGTGCTGAAGAACAGCGGACCGAAAACGGCGCTGAGGCTGACCAGGCTCGCCAGAACACCCTGCAATTGCCCCTGGCGGTCGGCATCGACCTGGCTCGTGGTGAGCGATTGCAACGCTGGCATCCCGATGCCGCCCAGCGCGAACAACGGCGCCATCGCGAACAACACCCAGCCATGCACCGCAGTGCCAAGAAGGAAAAGAGCCAGCACTTCGCATGCCATGCCGACCAGCAGCGCCCAGCGCTGCCCGAGCAGCTTCACGGCCGGCCCGGTCAGGAAAGCCTGCGCTCCGGCATGAAAAACGCCGAATGTTGCAAGCGACAGCCCGATTGTCGTGCCGGTCCAGGCGAATACATCCTCGGAGAACAGGGCCCAGATCGTTCCGTACATGGTGCCGACGAAGTTCATGATGACGTAAATCGCCAGAAACGGCAGCAGCGCCTTGAAGGTCAGCGCCCATTTCAGTGGCTTGAACGGGTTGAGCGTCTGCAAATCGAAGCGAGCCCCCGCCTGCCCCTTTCGGGATTCGGGCAAAACGAACAGCGCCAGCAGCAGGTTGATGCCATTGAGCGCCGCCGCCGCGAGGAATGGCGCGCGGACCCAGATATCGCCGAGCAGTCCGCCAAGTACCGGGCCGATGATGAAGCCGATGCCGAAGGTGGCGTGGAACAGGCCGAAGCGCTTGGCACGCTCCTGTTCAGTGGAAATATCGGTGATATAGGCCGTCGCCACCGCCATGTTGGCGCTGGTGATGCCCGAAACGGCCCGTCCGATGACAAGGATCCACAGGTGCGGCGCAAATGCCATGATCAGATAGTCGATGGCAGCGCCACCGAGCGAGACCAACAGCACCGGCCGGCGCCCGAAACGGTCGCTGAGCACGCCGAGCACCGGCGAGAACAGGAACTGGCAGGCCGAATAGATCGCCATCATCAGCCCGAGCAGCGTCGCGACCTCGGTCGTATGCCCGACATCGCGCAGAAGCGCCGGCAGAATCGGGAAGATCAGGCCGATACCCACGGCATCCAGCGTCACGGCGGCAAGTATGACGACAAGTGCCTTGTTCATGACGATCTCCGGGGCCGCGCGGGTATGGCCGGCAAGGGTGCGCACGCACCGGTTGACACTTGGTTTGCCCTGACAGCCAGAGCTGACAAAACACGGCAGCGGCACGACAGTCCGCGCAGGCAGGCAGGCGAAAACGATGAAGCGGCGCGGGTTTCAAGGCCCACAACACCGCTGCAAACGGATGTAGTGGCTTATAAATTCATTTGCTAGCGGGAATTTCAATTTGTCGCAGACGCGAACGGCGCCCGTTCGGACGCCGTTGCAAACCAGCCCATAGGCCAGGGCTTTCACGCCGAGGCAGGAACAAACCTCGATCTGGCAGCGGTCACCGACAACAGGACCACGACGTAGAGTCCGGCGGCCACGAGCCATACCGTGCCCGGCATGGTGGTGTGCGTTGAAAAATAGACTGCCGTGCACACCACCGGCCCGATCACGGAGGCAACGCTGCCAAGACTGGTCAGGATCCCCTGCACCTTTCCCTGCTGTCCGTCCGGGGTGGCGCTTGTGACCATCGATTGCAGCGCCGGCATGATGATGCCGCCAAGGGCAAGGACCGGCGCGAGGGCAAAGCCCATCCAGCTCTGGTCGGCCAGGCCCATCAGCACGAACGCAAGCGTGTCGAAGCCCATGCCGAACAGAACCGTGTTGAAATCACCGAAGCGGCGCGTGAACCACCCGGTCGCGAATGCCTGCGACAGCATCATGCCAACGCCGAACACCGACATGGACAGGCCGATCTCAAGCGGCGTCCAGCCGAAGCGATCGATGCCGTAGAGTGCCCAGATCGTGCCCGGCACCACGGCGATGATGTTGATGATGAAGAACAGTCCGGCCAGCGGCATGATTTGCTTTAGTCCGCCGATCCAGACAAGGGCGGCAAGCGGATTGAGCTGCTTGAGATCGAGCGGGGCCGGCGTCTCGTCCGCAGCGCCGCGTTTTTGAGATTCGGGCAGCACGAACAACGCCATGACGAAGTTGAGCCCGCTCAACACGGCGGCGAACAGGAAGGGCGAGCGCAGCCAGCCCAAGGCAAGTACGCCGCCCAGCATCGGCCCGAGCATGAAGCCGGCGCCCATCACCGCACCCATGGTGCCAAACCGGCTGGCGCGATCTTTTTCGGCGGTGATGTCGGTGACATAGGCGGTTGCGACACCCATGCTGGCGCTGGTCAGCCCGGCGATTGTACGTCCGACGACCAGCAGCCATCCCCAGGGCGACAGGGTCATCAGCAGATAGTCGATAAAACCGCCGGCAAGTGACAGCAGAATGATCGGCCGGCGTCCGTAGCGGTCACTGATCGCTCCCAAAACAGGAGCGAAGACGAACTGCACGATGGAAAAGGCAGTAATCATCGCCCCGTAGAGCCAACCGAAATCGGTGCTGCCGGCGACCTCGGTCAGCAGGTCGGGGAGAATGGGGAATATGAGGCCGCCACCGACGGCGTCGATGCCAATCGTAACGAGAATGACGAGGAAAGCCTTGTTCACGGTACCGCTCCGCCTGTATGATTTATCGATGATAAGTTACTTATCGGCGATAAATATGCTTATCGATGATAAATTCAAGAGGGTGGCATGGCTATCGAGCGAAAAAAGATCGTCACGGAAGCAATCGCGCTGCTGGATGAGGTCGGCTACGACAATCTCACCACACGCCGGCTTGCGGAGCGACTGGGGGTCAAACAGCCGGCGCTGTATTGGCATTTCAAGAACAAGCGGGCGCTTTTTGATGCAATAGATGAGAGCATTCTGGCCCCCCACCATGCCGCGGCCACGCCGCGCGCAGGCGACGACTGGCGGGTGTTTCTTGTGTCTTATGGAGAAAGCATTCGCAGGGCGCTGCTCGCCCATCGTGACGGCGGGCGTGTCCATGCCGGTGCTCCGCCCTCGCATGACCAGCTCGGCCAGACCGACGCGCAGATTACGCTGTTGTGTGGCGCAGGCTTTTCGCCGCTCATCGCCATGCAAGCGCTGCTGACGATCAATGCCTTTGTGCTGGGCAGCGTCATCGACCAGCAGGCAGACGAGGAACATGGCCTTGGCTGGGACAAGGCGGAGACCCTGACGGACGGGCGACTACCGGCGTTCGAAGCCAGCCTGACCGCCATGCAGGAAGGTGGCCGCGACGCCGCCTTCACTGCCGGCCTTGAAATGATTGTCACCGGTCTCGACGCCATGCGCCAGAAAAGCTGACGCCTACCCGCCAAAGCGAAAACGGCGCCCCTTGGGGCGCCGCTGAAACTCACTGAGATATTGGCGCGCTAATGCGCCAGGCCGGCTCCTGCCTCGTCGGCATCGAGGTCCGGCTTCTTGGCCGGCGTTTCCTCGAACTCCCACTCGATCGGTTCGAGGCTGCGGACCAGGGCATATTTCAGCACGTCGTCCATGCGCTCGACCGGGATGATCTCCATCTCGGTCTTCACCGCTTCCGGGATATCCTGCAGGTCCTTGACGTTCTCCTCGGGGATGAGGACCGTCTTGATGCCGCCGCGATGGGCCGCCAGCAGTTTTTCCTTGAGACCGCCGATCGGCAGGACACGACCCCTCAGCGTGATCTCGCCGGTCATGGCCAGATCGTGCCGGACCGGAATGCCGGTCATCATCGAGGTGATGGCGGTGGCCATGGCGATGCCGGCAGACGGGCCATCCTTCGGCGTCGCGCCTTCCGGCACGTGCACGTGGATGTCGCGGGTGTCGAACATCGGCGGCTTGATGCCGAAATCGACCGAACGCGACTTCACATAGGCCGTCGCGGCGGTGATCGATTCCTTCATCACGTCCTTGAGGTTGCCAGTGACGCCCATGCGCCCCTTGCCGGGCGTGATGACGCCTTCGATGGTCAGCAGTTCGCCGCCAACCGGCGTCCAGGCCAGACCCGTGACGACGCCAACCTTGGGCTCGTCATCGATCTCGCCATGCCGGAACGGTGCCGGACCGAGATAGTCCTCGATACGCTTGGCATCGATCTCGATCGCCTTCTCGCCGGAAAGCGTCAGGTCCTTGACCGCCTTGCGCATGAGCTTTGAAAGCTCACGCTTGAGGTTGCGGACGCCCGCCTCACGCGTATAGCGCTGAATGACGGTGACCAGGGCCTCGTCGGGCAGGATGAACTCTTCCGATTTCAGACCATTCTCGCCGAGAGTTTCCGGCATCAGGTGGCGCTTGGCGATCTCCTTTTTCTCCTCTTCGGTGTAACCGGACAGGCGAATGATCTCCATACGGTCCATCAGCGGACCCGGAATGTTGAGCGTGTTGGCCGTGGTGACGAACATCACGTCCGAGAGGTCGTAATCGACCTCGAGATAGTGGTCGTTGAACGTGTTGTTCTGTTCCGGATCGAGCACTTCGAGCAGCGCCGAGCTCGGATCGCCACGGAAATCCATGCCCATCTTGTCGATCTCGTCGAGCAGGAACAGCGGGTTGGACTTGCCGGCCTTCTTCATCGACTGGATGACCTTGCCGGGCATCGAGCCGATATAGGTGCGCCTGTGGCCACGGATCTCGGCCTCGTCACGCACGCCGCCGAGCGACATGCGCACGAAGGTGCGGCCGGTCGCCTTGGCGATCGACTTGCCGAGCGAGGTCTTGCCGACGCCCGGAGGACCGACGAGGCACAGGATCGGGCCCTTGAGCTGGCCGGTGCGATTCTGCACGGCAAGGTACTCGACGATGCGGTCCTTGACCTTCTCGAGGCCATAGTGATCGGCGTCCAGCACTTCCTGGGCGAGGTTGAGATCCTTCTTGATCTTGGACTTCTTCTTCCACGGAATGGTCAGCAGCCAGTCGAGATAATTCCTGACGACCGTCGCCTCGGCAGACATCGGCGACATCTGCTTGAGCTTTTTCATCTCGGCGTCGGCCTTGACCCGCGCTTCCTTGGTCAGCTTGGTCTTCTTGATGCGCTCTTCGAGCTCGGCGATTTCGCCCGCACCTTCCTCGCCATCGCCGAGTTCGCGCTGGATCGCCTTCATCTGCTCGTTGAGATAGTACTCGCGCTGGGTCTTCTCCATCTGGCGCTTGACGCGCGAGCGGATGCGCTTTTCCACCTGAAGAACGCCGATCTCGCCTTCCATCATCATCAGGATCAGCTCGAAGCGCTCGATCACCGAAACGGCGGCGAGAAGCTTCTCCTTGTCCTCGATCTTGACGGCAAGGTGGCTGGCGATGGTGTCAGCGAGCTTGGACGGATCCTCGATCTGCTTGACCGCGCCGGCCACTTCAGCCGAAATCTTCTTGTTGAGCTTGATGTAATTGTCGAACTCGCTGACCGCCGAGCGGGCCAGGGCCTCAAGCTCGGTTTCGTCGTCCGCGGGCTCTTCGAGAATGAGCGCCTCGGCTTCGAAATAGTCGTCGGTCTGCAGATAGCGGTCGACCTTGGCGCGCTTCAGCCCTTCGACCAGCACCTTGACGGTGCCGTCCGGGAGCTTCAGCAACTGCAGAACGGACGCAATGGTGCCGTTCTCGTAAATCTCGTCGGGGGTCGGATCGTCGTTCTGCGCATCTTTCTGGGTGACGATGAGGATGTGCTTGTCGTCGCGCATCACTTCTTCGAGCGCCTTGACCGATTTCTCGCGGCCGACGAACAGCGGCACGATCATGCCGGGGAAAACGACGATGTCACGGAGCGGGAGGACCGGATAAACCCTGTCCCTATCGAAACCACCCGAACCAGTGCTCTCAATTTCTGTCATTTCGTGTCCTTTGTCGCCGCGTGGGAGGAGGAAGCGGCAGATGGATCATTCGGCAGGCGCTGGGCCGCAAAGCACGCCGATTCATTTCTTCTAGATAGGGTGCAGGAGCGCCGACGCAAGATCAACTGCGATCATTGATGCCCCTTAACACGATCTTCATCCACACATTTGCCCCATCGTGCACGACGAATACGGCTGAACTCTGGATGCCGCCTGCCGAAACCGCGAATGCCGACCGTCCCGTCGGTCTCGCACAGCTTCAGGCGAATCTCGTGCTTCATCACATCGGGCATGGCAAGTATACGCGGCAAGGGCGGCGTCGGATCGATATCGGGACGGACCAGCACCAGATAGGTAAATTTTTCGTCCTCATAGCCGAGCGCCCCGCCCTTGAGGCGCAAATGTGCCCTGCTGCGCGGCAGGCGCACGGAAAAATGGCACCAATCCTCGCCGACGAGCGGGCAAGTCTGGGCGTGCGGGCATGGCGCGGCGATACGGGCGCCCTGCCCGATGGATTCCTGCCGGAACGCCATCAGCCGGCGATAGTCGCGCGGCCGTCCCGGTTCGATGATAACCAGCGCCTCCTTCGCCGCTGCCCAGAGGCGTAACGCCGCCTGCTGATAGGCGGCATCATCGAGTTCGGTCAGGGAATAGGAGGCGATGACCAGATCGGCTTTGGGCAGCGCCGTAGCGGGCCGGGCGATGTCACCCACGAGCACTCCGGCCTGTTCCGCAATTTCCGGTGCGGCCTCGGCCAGAAGCCGCTGCGCCAGCTTCAGGAAATCCGGATGAGAATCGCAAAGCACAGGAGTGGCATCCGGCCAGATCTCCGTCAAAGCCAGACTGGCGGTCCCCGGCCCTGCCCCGGCGTCGAGGATGGTCCTGGGAGAAAAATCCGGCACCTGCTCGCCGAAGGCGTCCAGAACTGTTTCCACCGCCGCCGCCGTTGCCGGCATGCGCATCAGGGCATAGATCGCCGCGTCGATCTCGTTCCGGATGACTTCCCTTGAGGGACGATTGGCGCGGAACCCTTCGGATATCCGCTCGGCGCGCTCGGCCAGAGCCTTGCCCGACACCCCGTCGACAAGGGCTTCGATGTTTTTCGCGATCCGTAACGACAAGCTGCTCATAACGAAAGACGCCGGCACAAGGCCGGCGTTTGATCTGTTGCGATGTTCTGGCCTGGGCTAGGCCCCGGCGGCTTCTTCTTCCTGGCGCTCGGCATAGATGTAGAGCGGACGGGCGTCACCGTTGACGACTTCCTCGCCGATCACCACTTCCTGGACACCTTCAAGGCTCGGCAGGTCGTACATGGTGTCGAGCAGGATGCCTTCCATGATCGAGCGGAGGCCACGGGCACCGGTCTTGCGTTCGATGGCGTGCGTGGCGATGGCCCGAAGCGCGTCCTCGTGGAAGCTCAGTTCGACGTCTTCCATCTTGAACAGACGCTGATACTGGCGGACGAGCGCATTCTTGGGCTCGGTCAGGATCTGGATGAGCGCATCGGCGTCGAGGTCCTCGAGCGTGGCGATCACCGGCAGACGGCCGATGAATTCCGGGATCAGGCCGAACTTGACCAGATCCTCGGGCTCGACATCGGCAAAGATCTCGCCGACGCGGCGCTCGTTGGGATCCTTGACCTCGGCAGCAAAGCCGATCGAGGAGTGTTCGCCGCGCGCCTGGATGATCTTTTCGAGGCCGGCAAAGGCACCACCGACGATGAACAGGATGTTCGTGGTGTCGACCTGCAGGAATTCCTGCTGCGGATGCTTGCGCCCGCCCTGGGGCGGCACCGAGGCAACCGTGCCTTCCATGATCTTCAGCAAGGCCTGCTGCACGCCCTCGCCCGACACGTCGCGGGTGATCGAGGGATTGTCGGACTTCCTGGAAATCTTGTCGACTTCGTCGATGTAGACGATGCCGCGCTGGGCCTTGTCGACATTGTAGTCGGCGGCCTGCAACAGCTTAAGGATGATGTTCTCGACGTCCTCGCCGACATAGCCGGCTTCGGTCAGCGTCGTCGCGTCGGCCATGGTGAAGGGCACATCGATGATGCGCGCCAGCGTCTGGGCCAACAGCGTCTTGCCGGTACCGGTCGGGCCGATCAGCAGGATGTTGGACTTGGAGAGTTCCACATCCTGGTTCTTCTGGGCATGGGCCAGGCGCTTGTAGTGATTGTGTACGGCAACAGACAGCACGCGCTTGGCGCGCCCCTGGCCGATCACGTAGTCGTCGAGCACCTTGCAGATATCAGCAGGGGTCGGAACGCCGTCCGCCGACTTGATGGTCGAGGACTTGTTCTCTTCGCGGATGATGTCCATGCACAGCTCGACGCATTCATCGCAGATGAACACGGTCGGACCGGCAATGAGCTTGCGAACCTCGTGCTGAGACTTCCCGCAGAACGAGCAGTAAAGGGTATTTTTCGAAGACTCGCCGCTGGAATTGTCTTTGGACATTCGTCACTCCCGAGGGGGCCCTGTCGCCCCCGTCACTTCATCCGATAACGCTACGGCATCACGGGTGAACAAAATGTAAGTCGTGAGGCCACCATAAAGGTCCGGATTTTCCGGCGCAATTGGCTGATGGCCCCCGAGGCGATCAAGTGTTGGTTTCCGTTAACGCCGGATTTTGATCGATCCGAGGCCATTGCCTCAGCTACCGACCGGCGTTGCGCGCTTGTCCATGATGGTGTCGATCAGGCCAAACGCCTTGGCGTCTTCAGCGGTCATGAAGTTGTCGCGCTCGAGCGCTGCATGGATGGTGTCGTAATCCTGACCGGTGTGCTTCACATATACTTCGTTGAGCTGCTTTTTCAACCGCTCGGTATATTGCGCGTGGATCAGGATGTCCGTGGCCTGGCCCTGGTAGCCGCCCGAAGGCTGGTGAACCATGATCGAGGCATTGGGCAGCGCGGCGCGCATGCCCTTCTCGCCGGCAGCCAGCAACAGCGAGCCCATCGAGGCCGCCTGACCGATGCACAACGTCGCCACGGCCGGTCGGATGAACTGCATGGTGTCGTACATGGCAAGACCTGCCGTCACCACGCCGCCGGGCGAATTGATGTACATGGCGATTTCCTTTTTCGGATTTTCCGATTCAAGGAAAAGCAGCTGCGCGGCAACCAGCGAGGCCATGTTGTCCTCGACGACGCCGGTGACGAAGATAATGCGCTCCTTCAACAGCCGCGAGAAGATGTCGTAGGCGCGTTCACCACGGTTGGTCTGTTCCACGACCATGGGCACGAGCGTGTTCATGTAGATTTCTGCGGGATCTTTCATAGTCCAACCTTGAAGAGAGCGAATCGGATGCCTGATGCGATAGCAGACGTGATCGGCTTAATGCGGGGTAAACGCAGAGATAGGCGGGAATGTCCCTTGGAACAAGGGTGAGCCCCTCACCTGACCAAAACGATCGCGTCGGATGGTTTACGCACACCCCTGCGACCTTATGTGTCTACGGACAAAAAAAAGGGGAGTAGCGGCTCCTCTCCAAAAGCCACCACTCCCCGCCAACTGGCCTCGAAAGGCTGTGTGCTGGCTTAAAACATAAGGCTAGCGCCAAAATGAAACGTTCTCAAATACGTACCTACACGGAGGCGCTCTGCCGGAATTCTACACGATCATCAAAAGGTTGGTCAGTTATGCTAGACCGATTACAACCTAGTGTTATACTCGTGGTATCGACCAAGCTGGTTTGTGGGGGCAGCATTTGGCCGACCGTATGGCATCGCGTCCCGTTTCGGGAACGAACACGTTGTACGCCGGTTTGAATGCGATGTGGTTGCATGACGTCGGATCCAAAAGCGACAGATTCTGTTCGTGTGCCTGTCGCGCTTGACGGAACATTGTTACGGCAAATCGTCGACAAACGCTTCCCTCGTGGCGTAACCGATTTCCTTGATCACTGGCACTGCGCCGACGATGCCCGCGGCAAGCCCTATTCGAAGGCACCGCGCAATCGGGCGACCATATATCGCTGGTTCCAGGGTGACTTGCCCGGTTCAGCTGAGACATTAATCGAACTCGCCGCCATTCTCGACATCGATCCGTTCTGCCTGATCACGCTTGCGGGAGCGACCCCTTCGGAGTCGACCGCCAAGATCCTGACGGCGCTCGAGACGCGATTGTGGCAGCACAAGTCGATGGCCCTGATCGGCGAATTTCTTGGCCGACGCGCCGACTGGCCGCCCAAGGCAATCGGCGCCCGGTTCGCTTCTGGATGGCATAGTTTCGATTTTGCGCACGACCCCGCGATTCGCGCCGGGGTCTATGGAAATTTCGCGGTCAGGTTCCCCGACGCGTTCGACCCGGACATTCCCAAGGTTCTGCACATTGCCTATCGGCACAAGCCACATTTCGGTGGCCGCTGGCTGCAGTTCGGCCTTGTACGGTTTCTCGGCAAGGACAGTCTTCTGATCAACATCAACGGTTCGACCGAGATCGGCAGCGCCAAATCCGCATCTGGCCCGTTCACCGTCGAGACCGTGTTCGGCCTCGGTCCCGCCGAGTTCCGCCTTGCCTCGCTGACCCCGTTTTCGGCCGAGGCAAGTTATGAGCCAAGCACCGACCCCGGACGCGTCGGCTTCCGCTAGGCACACGAACACTGTCGGCCCACACCCGCAAAAGGTTATGAAACGCCGACTCCGATGCAGCCGGCAGTGCAAATCGCCGCGCGCACGGCGGCGCCCCTGTCCTATGGCTGCCCGGGTCGCCGGGCACCTGCCCGGCAGTGCCGCAAAGGAGTTTGCCATGCCCGTTTCCTATTCGCCCATCGGCCACGTCCGCCTCGAGGGCGACGATCACATTATCGAGATCGACGCCCCGTATCGTCCCGGATTGACCGGACTCTCGGATTTCAAGTGGATCATGCTGGTCTGGCATGCCGACCAGTTGCCCGAGCTGCCGGCGGACAAATATGTCGGCCCGGCCCCTTACAAGAACGCGCCTGAGCAGCTCGGCGTCTTCGCGACGCGCTCGCCGCTGAGGCCCAATCCGGTCTGCGTCACCGTCGCGGCGCTGACAGATGTCGATGTCGAGACCGGGGTCCTGCATCTGGGCTGGATCGATTGCGAACCCAACTCGCCCATTCTCGACATCAAGCCCTACCAGCCGGCCGCCGACCGAGTGGAAAAACCGGACATGCCGAGCTGGTGTGCGAACTGGCCGCAATCGATCGAAACCTCCGGCGATTTCGACTGGGCGTCGATCTTCAACTGCTAGCCGTGGAGAACCTCGTCCAAACCCGCTGCGACGAGCTGAAGCAGGACCAGCGCTTCAGCTCTCATCGCCGCCGGCCTAGATTTGCAGCGATGCATACCACCAAGGCCGTCATCCGCGAGGTCATGACCTGGGCCGCCGATCATCTCGACGAGGATCTGGCGGTCGAGGTGCTGGCGCGCCGCGCCGGCTATTCGACGCCCTATTTCTCCCGCGCCTTCGCCGCCGTCGTCGGGGAAAGCCCGGCAAGCTGGATCCTGTCCAAGCGCGTCGAGCGTGCCGCCGAACGGCTGACCTCCGAGGGTTCGCGCGTGGTCGATGTGGCGCTCGATTGCGGCTTCAACGACGTAACGACCTTCGCCCGTGCCTTTCGCCGCCGCACCGGCCTGACGCCTTCGGCCTTCCGGCGGGCCCGCAACGGCGCCGAAGCTCGGCCCGAACTTGTGGTTGCCGCCGAGCGGGTGCGGCTCCAAGCCTTCCGGCTGAGTGGACTGGCGGTCGATGTTCACGGTGACCCGACGGGTCCGGCTGCACTGTGGCAACGTCTCATGAAGCTCATCGATGACATGGAGATGGTGGTCGCGCCGGAGGACTTCTGTCAGGTGGCATTCTGGCAGGGCGATCCGGAGATGGCCTACACCTGCGTCGCCGGGTTCCGGCACGAAGGCAACGCGCCGCCGCCGCTTCCCTTCGTCTCGATCGACATTCCCGCCGCGACCTGTCGACGCTTTCTGGTCGACGATGCCGGCCAGAGGATCGGGCTTGCCTATGAAATGATCTTCGACACGCTGTTGCCGCAGCTGCGCGATCGGCCGACAGCGAATTTCGTTTGCGAGCTGCCGCGCGCCGACGGCCGCGAAGGAGTCGAAATCTGGCTACCCGTGGCCGGCGAACCGGCGCGCGGGGGCACATAGGGCACTTTCAGCAAGAAGTGGGAACCGGCTTTGCGGTTCGAAACCGCAAACTTCAGGCCAGCATGCCGACCCGCTGGCTGCCCGGCACGCCGTGGAAGAAGCCGTTGGAGAACAGCGCCTCCGGCTGAGCCTCGGCCAATTGGGCCTGCGCCTCGGCCGGCGCCATCCGGCCATCGGCCAGTTCGCGGAAGGCGTGTGCCACCTTGACCATATCGCCAGTGTGGGGCGAAAGCCTCAAATGGGTCACGCCCATTGCCTGCAACTCGGCCACTTCGTCGGCCAGCGACAGGTAATGCCGCGACAGGGTCTGGATACCGTTGATGGTCAGGAAGCGGTCGTTGTTGAGGGCGTGGAGGTCAAGCCCATCTGGCTCCTCCTCGCACACGAACAGGCAATTGTCCTTATGACGTTCACGCGCCCGTGCGGAGTAGCACCTGACCGACAGCGCCAGCGGCGCCCGTCCGAAGACCTGGGCCTCGACACCGATTCCGTGTTCGCTTGCGCGCTTGGCCAGCGCCGCAATGCCAGCGCTGCGCATTTCAACCGGCAAGGCGACATGGGTGGCGCCGAGTTTGACGAGATAATCGAGCGCGCCAACGTTGTAGCAGTTGAACAGCTGCCCGATGCGGAACGGGCGTCCCTTGAGGTGTGTCAGGGCCGATGTGTCATTGGCCTCGATTTCCTCTTCGGTGCGGTCACAGATCGATTTGACGTGCTTGCGGTCGAGATTGACCGCCACTTCGGCCAGGGTCGAGAACACGACCTTCTTGCCGCCGCGCTTCAGCCGGTCGCGCATTTCGTCATAGCGTTTCTCGAACAGGGCGATGCGCTTGGAGCACACGACCTCGCCGAGATAGACGGTGTCGACCTCGGCTTCGTCGGCGATGCGGGCGTAAAAATCCACCATCTGGTCAGCCGACCAATGGAAGAACAGCGGTCCGAGCGTGATGCTTGTCGTCATGTCTTTATTTCCTCGTCCGCTCTAGCGCCATGCCTTGGTGGCATAGGCGCCCTTGGTCTGCCGCCGGCCCTCGGTCAGGGCGGCGAGGTCGCCGAGATTGGGCTCCCGTCCGGCCAGAATATTGTCCACCGCCTCGCGATAGGCCGCGACGACCTCGCGGACATAGGCGCGGCTGCGCTGCCGGCCTTCAATCTTCAGCGCCGTAACGCCGGCTTCGATCAGGTCGGGCAGCATGTTGGCGATGTTCAGCGTGTTGGGCTCATCGAAGGCGTAATAGGGTTCTTCGTGCGCAGCGTTCCAGTACCGGCCCTTGCAGATCGTCGGATAGCCCGCCTTCTCGTCGGCCGAGAAGCAGTCAATGGTAACGTCGCCCAAGATGGAGTTCATCGACCCGTCGGCATTCTCCTCGAAGCGGACGTGCTCGGGCGGTGAGCACATGCCGTCCATATTGGTCGACACACCGGTGACATAGCTGGTCAGCGAGCAGCGGCCCTCGGCCATCATGCCGACATTGCCAAAAATGAAGGTCTCAAGTTCGCAGTCGATTTCCGCCTTCAGGGCCTTGATTTCCTTGATGGTCAGAATGCGCGGCAGCACAACGCGCTTGACGTTGAAGTTCTGCGTGAAGAACTGGATGGCTTCCGCCGATGCCGCGCCGGCTTGCACCGACAGATGAAGCCGCAGGTCCGGGTGCTTCTCAGCGGCATAGGCGGCAACGCCGATATCGGCGATGATTGCCGCATCGGCACCCGCTTCGGCGGCAATGTCTATGGTTTCGGTCCAGTCCTTCATGTCCTCGCCGGGCGGGAAGGTGTTGGTCGTCATCAGCACCTTGGCGCCGCGCTCATGGGCATAGGCGACGCCTTCGGCGTATTCGTCCGGCATGAAGTTGAGGCCGGGGAAGTTCCTGACGTTGGAGCGCCGGGCCAGTCCGCAATAAACGGCGTCCGCTCCCGCATCGACGGCGGTTCTCAGCGCTGCCGGCGTGCCCGCCGGGCACAGCAGTTCCGGGCGGAGCTTTTGTTCGGAAGATGTTTCAGGCATGGGCGACGCTCTTTTGCCGGTGACGCATGAAGGAAAGGAAGATTTGGCCGGGCGGGCCGAACAGCGCGGCTACATCGCTGGCAATCGAGCCGTCGATATCGTCGAGCGCGTTCCTGAGGGCCACCACGACCTCGAGATCGCCAGTCACCTTGAGGGTGCGCGAAAAGAACAGCGCATCGCCATCAAGTTGGGTGTCAAGCATCTTGAACAGCTCCTCGAACGTGCCCTTGATCTGGGCATCGCAATCCGGCACCTCGCTGCGCTTGAAGGCGCGCATGTCGGGCGTGTCCATGTCCGGGCTCAGCCGGACGACGAAATGCATGTCGGTCGGATCGATCAGGATGGTCTTTTTCGCCGACGCGCCCATACGCGCGAACAGGCGTGGCCTGTCGCGATGGATATTGGCGACGATGCGGTCAAAGGCCGCCTGCACGACGAACAGCGGCACAGCCCTCAACATCAAAGGCATCAACATGGGCACAAAAAGACCTCCGGGAACCTGAGACAAAACGTCCCCATAGGTCGACCTATCATCGGGTCGGGAAAGGCCGATTGATCGAAGTCAAATTTCCTCGCCGCTGCGCCTCTCCAGCCGTTCCAGATCGGAGATGCGCGCGCGGTCCTTGTCGCGGTCGAACAGGCGGTACATGGCGATCAGGTCATGGAGCGAAGGCAGGAACAGTTCGGCATTGCCAATGCTGATTGTTTCGGCAGGTTCCGGCACGACCGGGATCCAGTTGCCATCAGACAAGACACTGAAATCGGCCATGAATTCGACGGGAACGCCGGCACCGGTCCAGGCAAAGAAACAGGTGGAGCGGAACCTGTCGGAGCCGGTTTCCGCGTTCGACGCCAGCCCGAGTTGGGCCAGGAGCGCCTGCGCATCGCGCAAAGACAGCAGCACATCGATATCGTGGAGCGGGGAAATTTCAACACCATGCAGCAGCGCCGCCGCACCACCAATCAGGCACCACGGGTCACGGGCCTTGCGCATCATCTCGCCTACGCCGGCCAGAGCAGCCCGCTGCGCCGAGGAAAGGTGGTCAAACGCCATACGTACATCCAGACTCAGTTGCTGCTGCCTTCGGCCAGATCCTGCAACACGTCCGGAACAAGGCCCGGCAGATCCTCGGAGATCAGGCCCGGCCCGCCAAATTCGCTGGCAGCCGCGCCGTGGATCCAGGCTCCGGCAGCAGCGGCTTGAAAGCCGTCCATGCCGGCGGCGATGAGGCCGCCGATGATGCCCGACAGCACGTCGCCAGAGCCGGCGGTAGCAAGTGTCGGCGGGGCGTTGGTGTTGATGGCGGCGCGCCCGTCCGGGGCCGCGATAACAGTATCGGGTCCCTTGAGCAGGACCACGGCGCCCATCCGTTCCGCCGCAGTCCGGGCCCGCGCCAGCTTGTTGCCAGAAATATCCGGAAAAAGGCGGGCAAACTCGCCTTCATGCGGGGTCAGGACCACCGGGCGATCTGGCATCGCTTTGATGTCGGCGCCGAGCATATCCATGTCGATCTCAAAACTGGTCAGTCCGTCGGCATCGATGACGACGCCGGCACCGGAGCCGAGGCCAGCTTTCACCGCATTCCGTGTTGCCTCATTGCTGCCTGCCGCCGGCCCGATGGCCAGCGCGTTCAACCGGCGATCCTCAAGCAATTTGGCCAGCGCCTCGGCACTATCCGCCTCGCGCAGCATCAGCGACGAGACCTGGGCAGCGTGCACCAGCAGCGCGGGTCGTGGTCCGGCGAGCGACACCAGCCCTGCCCCCGACCTCAGCGCACCGTAGGCGCACAATCGCGCCGCGCCGGAATGCAGTTCGTCGCCCGACCAGACGACGCAATGGCCGCGGTTGTATTTATGTCCGGACGCCCCCGGCAACGGCACCTGCCAGAGACCGGGCTCGTTGGCGAAGGTTTCGGCGCCGATCCTGTCCAGCACCGCTCCCGGAATGCCGATATCGGCAAGCACGAGTTCACCGCAGAGCCGCCGGCCCGGATCGAGCAGATGTCCGGGTTTCTTGCGGAAGAACGTCACGGTCAGCCGCGCCGTTGCCGCCACGCCGCGCACCGCGCCGGTGGCACCGTCGAGCCCGCTCGGGGTATCGATGGCGACAATCGGAGCCGGCGCGTCTTCCATGGCCGAAACGATGTCGGCGACCGGACCGGTGATGTCGCGGTCCAGTCCGGCGCCGAACAGCGCGTCGACGATCAGGTCGGCGTTGGCGACGAGATCGGGTTCCGCCGGCAGGATCGCCCCTTGCCAGCGCCGGGCATTGGCAGCAGCGTCGCCCTTGAGCTTGTCGACATTACCGAACAGGGCCAGCACGACCTTCCAGCCGGCCTCGCTCAACAACCGCGCCACCACGAATCCATCGCCGCCATTGTTGCCCGGCCCGCACAGCACCAGCGTCCGGCGCGGCGAAAACCGTTTGATGATGGCCTCGGCCACCGCCCGCCCGGCATTTTCCATCAGCGTCAGCGACGGCACGCCACTTTCGACGGCCAGAGCATCGGCGCGCGTCATTTCGGTCGGGGTGAGAAGGACAAGCGAGTCGGACATATCGGCCTCCATTGCGTTCCTATCCTAGACCCATTCCGCCAAAAACGGACCAGATCGTGACAGCCTTCCGGAACAGAGTCGCAGACCGGATTGTTACGGCGTCGAACCGCCACTTTCTGCCACCTTCAGTCAACAAAAAAGGCCCCGTTTTGCGGGGCCTTTTCTCAATTCAAAGCATCGAACCGATCAGTGGTGGTGCTCTTCGGGCACTTCCTGGGCGGCTTCGTCTTCCTCAATGAGCTTGGCCAGTTCGGCCCGCGTCATCTTGGTTTCCGACTTCTCAGCCAGTTCGATGATGAAGTCGACGACCTTGTTCTCAAATACCGGGGCGCGCAGTTGAGCAAGCGCTTCGGCATTGTTGCGGTAATAGTCGTAGACCTGCTGTTCCTGGCCGGGGAAGCGGCGGATTTCGGCGACCAGCGCCTGCTGGTGCTCTTCCTCGGTGACCTCGATGGAATTGCGGTTGCCGATCTCGGCGATCACCAAGCCGAGGCGCACGCGGCGTTCAGCGATAGTGCGATACTGCGCCTTGGCCTCTTCCTCGGTCGTGCCTTCATCCTCGAAGCTGCGGCCGTGATGCTCGATCTCGTGCGTCACGCGCTGCCAGATCGCATTGAACTCGGCATCGACCAGTTTCTCCGGAACTTCGCTCTTGTGACCTTCGTCGAGCGCGTCGAGAACCTGACGCTTGATGCGCTGGCGCGCCATCTGCTCGTGGGCCTGTTCCATCTGGCGGCGGACTTCGGTCTTGAGCTGCTCGAGATTTTCAAGTCCAAGGGATTCCGCAAAGGCGTCATCCAGAACCGCGTCGGCCTTGGGCGTATCGATGTGCAGAATCTCGACATCGAAAACGGCGTCCTTGCCGGCGAGTTCGGCACTGCCGTAATCCTCGGGGAAGCTGACCTTGACCTCAACCGGCTCGCCGGCGGTCTTGCCGACCAACTGCTCTTCGAAGCCGGGGATATATTCGCCCGAACCGATGGTCAGGTGGGCATGGTCGGACGAACCGCCTTCGAAAGGCTCGCCGTCAATCTTGCCGACGAACTTGAGGCCGAGCTTGTCGCCTTCGGCAACCTTGGCGCCCTCGCCCTTGGGCTCGAACTCGCGGTTCGCCATGAAGACGCGGTTGACTTCCTTGTCGACCTCTTCCTCGTCGATCTCGACGACCGGCATGTCGAGCTTGATGCCCTTGAAATCCATCGGCTCGATCTTGGGCAGAACTTCGTAGCTGACCTCGAAGGTCAGGTCGGCGTCGCCCTCGAGCACCTTGTTGATGGCGTCCTGATCTTCGGGCAGGTCGATCTCGGGCTGGGTCGCGGCGCGCTCTTCACGCTCGGTCAGCGAATCCTGAACCGTGGTGTTGATCACGTCCTGCATGGCCTCGGACATCACCGAGCGGCCATAGAGCTTCTTGAGATGGGCAACCGGCACCTTGCCGGGGCGGAAGCCCTTGATATTGGCGCGGGACTTCAGATCGTCGAGCCGTTCGTCGCGCTTGGCCACCAGATCGGCGGCGGGGACGACCACATTCAACTTGCGCCGCAGGCCGTCATTGAGGGTCTCTGTCACCTGCATGGGGACTTCCTGTTCTTCTTATAACTCATGGTATCGGACCGGAACTCGCCTGGGGGATGGTGCGGGTGAAGGGACTTGAACCCCCACGCCTTGCGGCACAAGAACCTAAATCTTGCGTGTCTACCAGTTTCACCACACCCGCAAGGCGCATGCCCCGAAGCCGTTCTGGACCGGGGGAATAGCCGATGTTTGCAAGCCAGTCAAAGGGAATGGGCGCCATGGCTTCCTCCATTCCCCGAACGAGTGTGCAAGGACCCTGCTCCCGGCTGCTCGAAACGCGGGCTCAGGCATGGCATCATAGCCCTTATAATGCCTCTGCGATCCGCTGGTATTGCGCAGGACGAGACGCAGAAAAACGGCGACGACGCCACTCCGGACTGGTTGGTGGGCGCACGGATCTGCCTGCACAAGACAAGCTCAAACCGTTTTGGACGCAAAGGCTTCAAGGCCTCGTCACGCCCTGTCGCGTGTCGCTGCATAGTCAGACAAAAGTGCGCAACAAACGCCCTGCCCCGCTGCAACCGGCAGTTGCCGTCGGGCGAAATCGGTCTTGACCGAAGCCGCGTGATAGCCTTGTTTGAGCACCGAGCGAGCTTCGTGTGCGCCGCTGACAACGACACATCTAGGCGATTGGTTTTTCACACCGCCCAATTGCGCGCCACATGGAGCAAAGCATCGCCGTTCGCGCCAAGGAATAGCCCATTTTGTCACCACAATGCCTATTCCGTGTGCAAAGTTGGACTTGCAGCAGAAGGACCGTGGCGGTAACGTAAGTCTAACCCCTTGTTAAAAATACAACTTTTGACTGGGTCCTGGCATGGCATATCGCATGCATCATTGAAGGCCGGCACCCAGTTCGGGAGCATTGGAGGCACTATAGTCATGAAAAAAATCGAAGCCATCGTTAAGCCGTTCAAGCTCGACGAGGTCAAGGAAGCGCTTCAGGAAGTCGGTCTTCAGGGCATCACCGTGACCGAGGCCAAGGGCTTCGGCCGGCAAAAAGGCCACACCGAACTCTATCGGGGTGCCGAATATGTCGTGGACTTCCTGCCCAAGGTCAAAGTCGAGGTCGTGTGCCCCGATGATATGGCCGACAAGGCAATCGACGCGATCCGCAATGCCGCACAGACCGGCCGGATCGGCGACGGAAAGATCTTCGTCTACTCGATCGAACAGGCGATCCGCATCCGCACCGGCGAGATGGGCAACGACGCCCTCTAGCCGACGCTCCTCCCGACGGGCCGACGATGCTCCCCGAACACATTTTATAGAACAGCAGAACCGAGGAATGGCTAAATGAGCTCTGCAGAAGACATCCTGAAAAAGATCAAGGACGAGAACATCAAGTTCGTCGACCTGCGCTTCACCGACCCGCGCGGCAAGCTGCAGCACGTCACCATGACGGAAGACGCGATGGACGCCGACGCCTTCGAAGAAGGCATCATGTTCGATGGCTCCTCGATCGCCGGCTGGAAGGCCATCAACGAATCCGACATGGTCCTGATGCCCGATGCAAGCAGCGCCTATATCGATCCGTTCTTCGGTCAGGCGACCCTGGCGATCAATTGCGACATCCTCGAGCCGCTGACCTATCAGCCCTACAACCGCGACCCGCGCACCACCGCCAAGAAGGCTGAGGCTTTCGTGGCGGCGTCCGGCATCGGCGACAGCGTCTATTTCGGTCCCGAACCCGAATTCTTCCTGTTCGACGACGTCAAGTATTCGGCGACGCCGTACAAGGTTGGTTTCGAGGTCGATCACTTCGAACTGCCGACCAACAATGACGCCGACTACGAAGCCGGCAACTCGGGCTACCACATCGGCACCAAGAAGGGCTATTTCCCGGTGCCGCCGCTCGACAGCGCCCAGGACATTCGCGGCGAAATGCTGTCGACCATGGGCGAAATGGGCGTGTTGGTCGAGAAGCACCACCATGAAGTCGGTTCGGCCCAGCACGAACTCGGCATCAAGTTCCAGTCGATCATCGCCGCTGCCGACAGCGTCCAGATCTACAAGTATGTCGTCCATCAGGTCGCCAATGCCTATGGCAAGACCGCGACCTTCATGCCGAAGCCTGTTTATGGCGACAACGGCTCGGGCATGCATTGCCACCAGTCGATCTGGAAGGACGGCAAGCCGCTGTTCGCCGGCGACGAATATGCCGGCCTGTCGATGGAAGCCCTGTACTACATCGGCGGCATCATCAAGCACGCCAAGGCAATCAACGCCTTCACCAATCCCTCGACCAACTCCTACAAGCGTCTGGTCCCGGGCTTCGAGGCGCCGGTTCTGCTGGCCTATTCCGCCCGCAACCGTTCGGCTTCCTGCCGCATTCCGTTCGGCCAGTCGCCGAAGGCCAAGCGCGTCGAGATCCGCTTCCCCGATCCGATGGCGAACCCCTATCTCGCCTTCGCCGCCATGCTGATGGCCGGCATGGACGGCATCAAGAACAAGATCCATCCGGGCGACCCGATGGACAAGGACCTCTACGATCTGCCGGCTGAAGAGCTGAAGGAAATCCCGACCGTCGCCAGCTCGCTGCGCGAAGCGCTTGCCGAACTCGACAAGGACCGCGATTTCCTCAAGGCCGGCGGCGTGTTCGACGACGACCAGATCGACGCCTATATCGACGTCAAGATGGAAGAAGTCATCAAGTTCGAGCACACCCCGCACCCGGTCGAGTACGAGCTGTACTACTCCGCCTAAGAGCGGACCTGCCGGGCAACCGGCAAACCATACAAAAGGGGCCCTCCGGGGCCCCTTTCCTTTTGGTGCGAACGCGCTCTATCCGGCTCAGCCCACAAAAGCGCCTGCCACTCTGGCAAAGAACCCGTCCGGGCTTTCAGCTTCGACCAGCCGCTTTTTCTCGAGTATCCAGAAGCGTGTGCCGGTTTCGCGCACGAAGGTGCGGTCGTGCGAGACGATGACCGAGGTGGCGCAACGCTCGCGAATCTCGGCGGCAAGGTCTTCCTGTCCGGCAATGTCGATGTGGTTGGTCGGCTCGTCGAGCAGGTAGAAATTCGGTTCGCTCAGCCTGAGGCAGAGCAGTCCGAGCCGTGATTTCTGCCCGAACGACAATTTCCCGATCATCCGGCTCTGCCATTCGATCGGGAAACCCGCTCCGGCCAGCAGCGCCCGCGCCCGCTGGTCGCCGACATCGAACCGATGGGTGATCAGCGTCATCGGCGTTTCACCGTCCGGTACGTGGCTCAGTCCCTGGTCGGCATAGCCGAGCACGAGCGAGGGCGTTGCCCTGACGCCATCCACTGCCGCACCAGCGATGGCCTTCTGCAGCATCCTGACGAACACCGACTTGCCGGCGCCATTGGCGCCGAGCAGCACGATGCGGTCGCCAGCGAAGATGAACTGCTTGCCGGTGCGAAACAGCGGCGTGCCGTCCGGCGTCGCCACGCTGACGTCGTCGAGGGCGATCAACACCTTGGCATGCGTGCCGGCATTGCTGAGTTCGATGGTGCCGCTCCGCTCCTTGTGCAGGCTCTTTTGCGCATCCTCGATCTTGCTCGCCCGCTCCTTCAATTGCTTGGCCTTGACCGTCAGCAGATCGGAACCGGAATTGACGCCGATATTGGTCAGCTTGGCGGCGTTGCGTCGCAGGCGCCCGGCCTCCTTCAACTCATTTTCCTGACGGCGCCGGTCGGCCTCGTCGATCTCGTCGAGCGCGATCCGCGCCGCCGTGTAGGGCAAGGCGAAGTCGTGCGAGGTGCCGGGCCGCAGAAACAACGTGCGGTTGGTCGTGGCATCGAGAAAGGCGCGATCGTGGCTGGCAATGATCATGGCGGTGCCGCGGGCAGTCGTTTTGATCCAGTTTTCAAGCAGCAAAAGCTTTTCCAGATCGAGATGGTTGGTCGGCTCGTCGAGCAGCATCAGGTCCGGCTCGCCGACAAAGGCGCGGGCGATCAGCCCGAGCCGCTGCCAGCCGCCACTGAGGGCCTTCATCGTCCGCGTGTGCAGCGCCGGGGGTGCTTGAAGATCGTCGAGCACGACATCGACCCGCCAGCTCTCGTAGTCACGCAGTTCGGGAGAGATGGCGTCGAGCACCACCTCGTGGAGCGTCAGGTCGGCGAGATGTTCGGGCACGTCCTGCGGCACGAGCGCAAGTTTCAGCCCCTTGGACCGTGTCACCTCGCCCGCGGTCAGGTCCAGTTCGCCGAGGATGGTGCGCAGGAACGTTGTCTTGCCACGCCCGTTGCCGGCAATCAGGCCGACACGGTCATTTGCGGCAACGGAAAAGGTGAGATGGGAAAAAAGCGATTCAACGGCGGTCAGGCCGGCATCGGAAAAGGTAACAATGGCCACGGATCAGGTCTCCTGGAGAGCGCCGCGCGAGAAGCGGCATCAAAGGCGTTGCCGAACAGGGTTCGGCGGCGCCGACAGGCAGACCGGTAAGGGATAGGCGAAATGCAACCCGAATGTCGGTCAGCCCTGCCAGCACATCGGCTGCAGGGCATGAACGGGGCCACGCGGTGTGTGATGACGGGTCAAATGCGCCACGTCACCCTCCTGATCGTTCGGGTTGATCCACCAAAACCGATATCCAAACTGATGCCGCAACGCAAGCCTGCCGGCGCGACACCACGACGCAAGCGCTGGCTGGCTGTTTGGCGAGAGCCGACGCAGTGCGAGTTCGAGGAAAAAGTCCAAAATGTCGTGCAAACCGACGACCAGGGGCATTGGACACCGCGACCGGATCACCGCCCCGTCGTCCCGACCTGCCTTCCGACATCCCGAATACCGATTAATGATGGCTTGCTCAGCGCTCGCTTGGGGGCTCACCGGCGCCGGCTGCCACGCCATGGCTTTCGCTCGGTGGCATGCCTGTGTCCATGGGCGATGACGTGCCGGGAGTCCGCGAAGCCGGAACCTCCCCGACCGCTTCGGCAGCGCGGCGTGCCTCAGGATTGAGCAGTTCCTCGGGCTTCACATAGGCCAGCGACCATTCAAAGATCGGATCGAGGTGTTCGAGGTCGATCAGTTCGTCGAGCTGGAGCGCAAATCCGCCCTCGATGTGCCGGACCACGGAACCGACAGCGCGGCCGACAGCCAGACGCGCGCCAATTTCCGGCATGACGTCGGCCGAAACCGCCACGCCGGAGCGCGATACGTCAATGACCAGGCACTTGAGTACGCGCCCGTCTGCAAGCGTGATGGCCGAATGCGGATTGGGTGGCATGATGCGCTTGAAATGGCGCTTGTCGCGCTCCGCCTTGAAGCGGTTCTTCTTGATCCAGTCGATCTTGGCGGCAATTTCGTATCGGGTCTTCTCGTCCGCATCGAAATCCATGACGAAGCCGTCATGCAGCAGGCGGGAAATGGTTCCGGTCAGAACGGGAAACTGATCGAACTTGGCGGATATCCGTTCGCCGACCTCCCCCGGCACCGAACAGGCGAGCACCGCAGATTGCGTGGAGATGGCCTGTACGCGACAGGCAAAGACTTTCGGAACGTCATCGGCGGCAGTCTTGCGGCTTTCGAGCGCATAGCAACCCGAGATTGAACCGACCAGCCGAATGCCAAGTTTTCTTTCCGGCTTCTCTGTCTTTATCAGGTCGGAGTACAAGCTAACTGCCGGCATAAGTAGTTACCCCATTACACTTGCGTAAACTACAATATCACTCTGTCAGCGCATTTGTTGACAGACTAATAATGTGCAACACGAGAACGCGCTGCAGCCCGGATATGGTTTATGCAAGGTAAAGGAAAGTTGCCGTCAACAGCAGCGCCAGTGGTCTGGCGAGATGAACGTGGGCAAGCCGGTACGCAAAACTACCTAATCCGGCCTGCAACCACGCTGAGACATGAGCAACCCGATCCCTGTCGCGGTACGCAATACTTATCCGCTCGACGGGTTGCATACGGTACTCCAAACGTTTCCGTATGACCCTTTCTAGCAGCGCGCTTTTAAAAAAGTGCTGATGAGAGACAAACCAAAAGTAAAGAAAACCCGGGGACTTGCCCCGGGTTCCCGTTTTGGCACAAGTCTTGGCTCGCACCGTGGTCGATTTGGTTAAGAAGACGCAGGTTTCAGCGTCGGAGCAGGATCAGGGGCGCCAGACCGGAAAGCCCTTGCCGCCGGCAAAATTGCCCGACGGGAAGCCGTTACCGCCGAAGCCGGAGTGACCGCCCGAGGGGAACCCACCGGAGCCGAAGCCACGCTCGGCAACAAGATTGGCGATGGCGCCATTGCAGGTGTTGGTGTCGAAGCTGAAGCGCCGACCGTCGCGGCGCGCGCTGGTATGAAGCCAGCCGCGACGGCTGCCGCCGAAGCTGATGTGGCGATACCCTTGGTCGCGCAGGCGGGCGCGCAGCTGGTTCTCGGTCATGCACACCGGCTGCGGCGGGGCGAAATGTCGCCCGTTGAAGCCGCCATTGCCGATCGACAGCGAGAAATTGCCCTCACCGAAGGAAAAACCGAACCGGACATTGTCCGCTGCCTGAACCGGCACCGCAGCGCCAAGGGCCAGAATAACGGCGCCGGCGCCAAGAAACTTGCGGGTACCCGAGGATAAGAGATTGATATTCATGTCATGTCTCCCGAAACCGCCGGCACCACATGCCGAAGCGTTGGGAACACACTGGACCCGCCAGCTTGAACCGCACCGGAATTGCGTGTTCATCCACCGTTCATCACCTGCAAGACAAGCGGGATGTCCGGCCGGGGATTTTGTCCGGTCCGGGCTGGATGACGCCTACATTATGATAAAAGACCTGTTGATTCGAACGCACGTTCCCGGACCGGACTGCCGGCGCGGAGCACAAGCGCCAGCCGACCGCCGGCAGGGCACGTGCGTGAACAAAACGGCCCTTGTCGGCCCGGGATGACCATGACCAGTGACGACCTTTTTGGCAGCACGCCCGAGCGCGCGCCGGCCCCGATCCGCAAACCGAGCCCCGCCCCTGCCTCGGCCCCCTCACCCGTGTCCAACAGCGGCGACTATTCGGCCAAGGATATCGAGGTTCTCGAAGGCCTCGAACCGGTACGGCGTCGGCCTGGCATGTATATTGGCGGCACCGACACCAATGCCCTTCATCACCTGTTCGCCGAAGTCATCGACAACTGCATGGACGAGGCCATTGCCGGCCACGCCAGCCGCATCGAGGTGCATCTGGGGGAAGACGGCTACCTGACCGTTTCCGACAACGGCCGAGGCATCCCGGTCGATCCGCATCCGAAGTTCCCGGGCCGTTCGGCGCTCGAAATCATCATGACGACGCTGCATGCCGGCGGCAAATTCGATTCCAAGGCCTATGAGACCTCGGGCGGCTTGCATGGCGTCGGCATTTCCGTCGTCAACGCCCTCAGCGACGATCTTGTCACCGAAGTGGCGCGCGATCAGACGCTGTACCGCCAGCGGTTTTCGCGCGGCAAGGCCGTGGGCACCATGGAAGTGGTCGGCAAGGTCCACAACCGTCGCGGCACCACCCATCGTTTCCATCCCGATGCCGAGATCTTCGGCGCCAAGCTCGGCTTTTCGCCCGAGCGCATCTTCCGCATGTCGCGCTCCAAGGCCTATCTGTTCGGCGGCGTCGAGATCCGCTGGTCCTGCGATGAATCGCTGGCCAACGATGTGGTGCCGGAGCGCGAGACCTTCCACTATCCCGGCGGGTTGCGCGAATTCACCGAGGCCCGCATATCCGGCCAGACGCGCATCGTTGACGACATCTTTTCCGGCATCGCGGGAAAGCCCGGCACGCACGGCGCCTGCGAATGGGCCATTACCTGGTATCTTGGCGACAGCTTCGTCAATTCCTACTGCAACACCATTCCGACACAGGACGGCGGCACGCATGAAGCGGGCCTGAGGACCGCCATTTTGCGCGGTCTCAAGAACTATGCGGAACTGACAGGCAACAAGCGCGCCTCCATCCTCACCTCCGAGGATGTGATGACCCAGTGCGGCGCCATGCTGTCGGTGTTCATCCGCGAGCCGGAATTTGTTGGCCAGACCAAGGACCGCCTGTCCTCGAACGAAGCCACTCGCGTCGTCGACACCGCCATCCGCGATGCCTTCGATCACTGGCTCGCCGCATCGCCGACCCAGGCCGGCAAGCTGCTTGAATGGACGATCGATCGCGCCGAGGAGCGGCTCAAGCGCCGCAAGCAGAAGGAAATCGATCGCCAGAGCGCCACCCGGAAGCTCCGCCTGCCCGGCAAGCTCGCCGATTGCACCCAGAACGCCGCCCAGGGCGCCGAGATCTTCATCGTCGAAGGCGACAGCGCCGGCGGCAGCGCCAAGCAGGCGCGCGACCGCAAGAACCAGGCCGTGCTGCCACTGCGCGGCAAGATCCTCAACGTCGCGGGCGCCAGCCGCGACAAGCTTGCGGCCAACCAGCTGATCGGCGACCTCATCCAGGCGCTCGGCTGCGGCACGCGCGAGCGCTACCGCGAGGACGATCTTCGCTACGAGAAGATCATCATCATGACCGACGCCGATGTCGATGGGGCCCACATCGCCTCGCTGCTCATCACCTTCTTCTTTCAGGAAATGCCGCATGTCATCGAAAGCGGTCATGTTTATCTCGCCCTGCCGCCGCTCTACCGCATCTCCCAGGGCGGCAAGACGCTTTATGCCCGCGACGACGCCCACAAGGACGAACTGATCGCCAGCGAGTTCACCGGCCGTGGCAAGATCGACATCACCCGCTTCAAGGGTCTTGGCGAGATGCCGTTCGCCCACCTCAAGGAAACGACCATGAGCCCGAAGACCCGGACCCTGTTGCAGGTCAAGGTGCGCCAGGACCCTGAGGGAACAAAGGATGCGGTGGATCGGTTGATGGGCAACAAGCCCGAGTCACGTTTTGCCTTCATCCAGGAAAACGCCGATTTCGTTACCGATCTCGACATCTAGGGTCCCGGACCGCACCGATACACGGAACATCTGACATGCCCGAAGCTGCGGAAAACGCGTCGCGCATTCGTCTTGCCCGCGTGACGCCCGAAGATGCCGCCGAGCTGATCGCGTTACATCTGGAAAGCCGCGATTACCACGCGCCCTGGGCCAGTCCCTTCACCGATCAGGCGGGATTCGATGCCTGGTACTGGCGCAGTCTGACCGGACCGTCGGTTGCGCTTGTGGCGCGCGAGACCGTCTCGAACGCCATTGTCGGGGTTTTCACACTGAGCGAGATCGTTGGCGGCGTCTTCAAGAGCGCCTATCTCGGCTATCATGGCATGGTGCGTTTCGCCCGCCAGGGCTTCATGACCGAAGCTCTTGGTGCAACAGCAAAATACGCATTCGAAGATCTCGGCCTGCATCGGCTCGAAGCCAATATCCAGCCGGACAACCTCGCCTCGATCGCGCTCGTCAGACGCGCCGGCTTCCACAAGGAAGGCTATTCGCCCAAATACCTGTTCCTGAACGGTGCCTGGCGCGACCATGAACGTTGGGCGCTGCTATCGGACGCGGCGGCATGATTGCGGCGTCCAACGCGTCGCAAACCGCTTCACATTGTCTTGATTGTCGCAAAAATGCCGGAAATTAAGACAAAATCTCTTTGCGCGTTGACTTGAAATACCGGCAGGCTATGGTCCCGCCAAGCTGCCGACAGCAGGACGCACTCTCCCCCGCATAATGATCGGCACGCAAGCACTCGGGTATGCGAGAGCCAACCGGGACGCGACGCCAGTGAGGAGTTATCTGAGCGCCACGCCCCAAACATCTGGACAGGACATTTGAACGAAGACTTTACCGGGCTCGGGTTGAGCGAAAAGGTGCAACAGGCAGTTGCAGCCGCAGGCTACACGCGCCCCACTGATATCCAGGCCAAAGCCATCCCGCAGGTCGTCGAACGCAGGGACTTGATCGGCATCGCCCAGACCGGCACCGGCAAGACTGCCGCGTTCGTTCTGCCTATGCTCACCTTGCTCGAAAAGGGTCGGGCGCGGGCACGCATGCCGCGCACGCTCATTCTCGAACCGACGCGCGAACTCGCCGCTCAGGTGCATGAGAATTTCGTCAAATACGGCGTCAATCACAAGATTTCCGAAGCGCTGCTGATCGGCGGCGTCTCGATGGATGACCAGATCAAGAAGCTCGACCGTGGCGTCGATGTGCTGATCGCTACGCCGGGGCGCCTGCTCGACCTGTTCGAGCGTGGCCGCATCCTTTTGAACGGCGTTGAGATCCTTGTCGTCGACGAAGCCGACCGCATGCTGGACATGGGCTTCATCCCCGATGTCGAACGCATCTGCACCCTGCTGCCGCCGCGCCGCCAGACCTTGTTCTTCTCGGCGACCATGGCGCCCGAAATCGAGAAGCTGACGCGCCGATTTCTCAAGGATCCGAGCCGCGTCGAGGTGACGCCACAAAATCGCACCGCCGAGACCATCGAACAGCGGCTGGTGCACGCCGGCTCCAAGCCCGCCGACAAGCGGGCCGTGCTGCGCGAGCAGATCAACGCCGCCGAAGGCCTGACCAACGCCATCATCTTCTGCAACCGCAAGCGCGAGGTGGCGACGATCGAACGCTCGCTCTCCCGCCACGGTTTCGATGCCGGCGCCCTGCACGGCGACATGGACCAGAAGTCACGCACGGAAACGCTCGACAAGTTCCGGGGCGACAAGCTGAAAATTCTTGTGGCCAGCGACGTTGCGGCGCGTGGGCTCGATATTCCGGCGGTGAGCCACGTCTTCAATTTCGACGTGCCCACCCATGCCGAGGACTATATCCACCGCATTGGCCGCACCGGCCGTGCCGGTCGTACGGGTGTGTCGATCACACTGGTGACGCGCGAGGACGCCAAATACGTTTCCGCCATCATCAAGCTGATCAATCGCGACATCCCCTATCTGGATGCGGCCCATCCGGCAGCCACGGAAGCGGAAGCACCGCCGAAAGCGACCGAGGCCGAAGAGGCCAAGCCGTCGCGGAGGCGGTCCAGATCGCGTCGGGGCGACAAGGCTGAAGGCAAGCCCGCCACCGAAAAGCCGGTGGAAACTGCACAGGCCGCACCCAAAGCGGAGACAGCGCCCAAATCCGAAGCCGCACCCAAGGCCGAGGCAGCGCCCAAACCCGAACGCAATGATGCGTCTCGGGGGCAGTCCCGCAAACGCGGTGCCGAATCCGCCGACAAGGGCAAGAACCGCAAGAGTGGTTCCGGTCCGTTCGACGATGGTCCGATACCGGCATTTCTGTTGCGCTCGACCGGCCGTCCGAACTGAGCGACACAAACGAATCGCGGCGGCCCTGCCTGCGCCGGGCCGGCTGCGGTTACGCGTTCGATGTTTTCACGCACTGGCTTGAAGATAATAGTGGATTTGCCACGCGATTGAGCGTTTTCGGTCGGCATTTGCACGTCCAAAACGCTTTCGGTTAATTCCACGTTAGGAATAAATGCGCAAAACTCCGCGCCGTTACGAATGGTGGGGCGCATCTTGAGTAGTAGCGAATATCAGAGAGCGAACAAGTATGCCGATTCGGCGATGGGATTGCTGCGCGAGCACCTCGTGCCGCCCTATCCGCAGTTTTACGAGTTGCTCTATACATACGTCTCGGGCATCAACCCCCATCTGAATTCCCGCATCGACATGGTGCTGTTCAACGACGCCGAAGGCGGTGACATCGCCGAGCGTCTCTACCAGGAATTCCTGAGGACCAACGACGTCGAAGAGCGCCTTAACACGCTGTCCGAGAAAGTCTTCACCAACATCGACTCGGTGCGTGGCGCGGTGAAAAACGCCATGCACAGCGCCCATTCCTATTCGGGCAAGCTGGTCGAAGCCAATGAAAGCCTGAGTGAGGAAATCGACCGCAAGGCGCTGCGCCGGTTGACCACGCAGCTGCTCGAGGAAACCAGACGGATGCAGTCCAGCAACCGCATCCTCGAAGAACGCCTCGAATCGTCAAAATCCGATATCGCGGCGCTGCAGCGCGACCTTGATGCTGTCCGGCGCGAGTCGCAGCTCGACCCGCTGACCAAGATCTACAATCGCAAGTATTTCGACAGGAGCATCGACAGGGCCATTGGGGATGCCCGCGATACCGGCCGGCCTCTGACGCTGATCCTGCTCGATATCGATCATTTCAAGCGGTTCAACGACACGTTCGGTCACCAGACCGGCGACCAGGTGCTGCGGCTCGTGGCCCTGACGTTGAAGTCGATGATCAAGGGGCGCGACATCGCCGCCCGTTACGGTGGCGAGGAATTCGCGGCGGTTCTGCCCAATACCTCGCTCGATGGCGGCCAGGCGCTGGCTGAAATGGTGCGGAAGGCCATCCAGTCCAAGGAATTGCTGCGCCGGTCGACAAACGAGAACCTCGGCCGTGTCACCGCGTCGCTCGGCGTTGCCCAGTTGCAGCCCGACGACACCGCCACCTCGCTGATCGAACGCGCCGACCGCTGCCTTTACGCTGCCAAGCGCAACGGCCGAAACCGGGTCGTGACCGAGGCAAGCGAGTTGATGCGCACCGAAGTCAACGCCGCCTGACTGCTGCGCATCGGATTCCGGCAAAACGCCAGATAGCTAACCTACGTTGACAGGAAACCCTTCGAACGCCTTGATTTCCTTGAGGACCATTGTCGTCTGCATTTCCTTGATGCGGGGCAGACGACGAATGACTGTCATGGCGAAATCGGCGTAGGCGTCGAGATCGCTTGCCACCACCTGCAGCAGAAAATCGGCATCGCCGGCCACTGAATAGCAGGCGACAACCTCGTTGAGCCGCATGATGCCGCGCGAGAACTCCTCGGCTTCATCGGCATTATGGCTGTCGATCTTGACGCGAACGAAGGCGAGCACCCCAAGCCCGATCTTCTGACGGTCGAGCACGGCGCGGTAGCCGGCAATCATCCCATCCTGTTCCAGCCTGTTGACCCGACGCCAGCACGGCGAGGTCGACATGCCGACCCTGTCCGCCAGCGCCTGATTGGTCAGGCGTCCGTCGCCCTGCAAGGCATCGAGGATTCTGGCATCTACCGCTTCCAGCAATCTGTCCGGCATTTCTTGTCTCTTTCTCGCCATTTTCGGGTAACTTCTACCATATTCGTGCGCGAGCGAACAACAAAAGGCAAAACTGCCCTATTGCAGCCTCCTATTCTGCCGCCGGTTTCAGGTACCGGAGAAAGTCATGGATCAGGACATGCGTGTCGCCATCATCGTCAACCCCGAGCTGCCGCCGGGGCTGATCGCCAACACCATTGGCGCTATCGCCATCGGGCTTGGCGCCAAACTGCCGGCGCTGGGCAACAGCCAGCTCACCGATCGCGATCGCAAGGTGCTCGACACCAGTTCCAACAGACCGGTGCCGGTGCTGCAGGCGCCTTCGGACGTCATTGCCGTCGCCATGCGCCGTGCCCTGCCCATTCCCGAGGGCGCCGCCGTGGTGCCTTTCCCGGCCTTTGCACGCGCATTGCACGATTTCGATGAATACCGGACGATTTTCCCGGAAAAGAGCCTCGACGCCGAGGAAATCGACGGCCTCGGCCTCGCCGGTCCGACGCGTTGGGTGCGCTCGCTGACTGGTGCGTTCAAGCTGTTGAGGTAGAGGGGTTTCCGGAAAAGTGGATGCCACTTTCCGGCTGGAAAGCAAGACCGCTCAAAAACCTAAATGCGGTTGGTTTTCGACGAAAGCTGCCGCGGGGCTTCCCTCCCCCTTGTGGGGAGGGTCGGCGAGCAGGACTTAGCCCTTCGCTAAGTCCGTTGCGAGCCTGGGTGGGGGTAAGGCCCCACGCTCGGTGCCTGTGGGCTCCACCCCACCCGACCCGGCTGCGCCGGGCCACCCTCCCCATCAAGGGGAGAGAGAAAAGGGTGTGTCCATCTCAGAATGTCGGGCTCTAGCGCGGAGCGCACTAGCCGGTCGCGCTGGCGCGGGCTTCGGCCAAAGCCTGCAAATCGGCCTGTTCGAGCTGCACGCTTTCGCCGCAGCCGCAGGCACTGACTTCGTTGGGGTTGGTGAAGGTGAACCCGGAGCTCATCCTGTCGACCTTGAAGTCCATCACCGTGCCGAGCAGGAACAGCGTCGCCTTGGGCTCAACCCAGACGTCGACGCCGTGCTCGTTGACATGGTCGTCGCCCGCCGGCGCTTCGGAAACATAATCGAGCGTATAGGCCATGCCGGCGCAGCCGGCGTTCCTGACCCCGACGCGCACGCCGATCACCGGCGTTTCGGCGTCTTCCATGATCTCGCGGATACGCTCTGCCGCGGCTTCGGTCAGGCTCATGATCTTCAGTGCCATCGGCTTGTCCTTCAGTAGTTGGGCCACAGGCCCGGTGTGACCAGTTCGACGACCAGCCGGTCCGGGTCACGGAAATAAAGGCTACGCCCGCCCTGCGGCCAGTCTATGGTGCTTTCGATTTCAATATCCTTGCTGGCAAGGAAGGCCTTCCAGTCCTCGAAGGCCGCTTCGGGAATACCGAAAGCAAAGTGTTGTTCGCCACCGCCATCATGGGGCGGAATGAATCCGTTGGCGACCGGGATCGGCTCCAGCGTGCCGCCCTTCCTGAACAGGATCAGCATCTGCCCCGGTCCGACCATCAGCGGCTGGATACGGTCGCTGCCGCCGGCCGGCTCGAAACCGAACAGATCGACGTAAAAATCCCGGCTCGCCTCGACGTCGGAAACGTAAAGGCAGGTCTCGACCAGGCCTGTCAGATCTGGGCGTTTCATCGCTACCACCAGTTAAGCGCGACCTGCGCTTCCTCGCTCATCCGCTCCGGCGTCCAGGGCGGATCGAAAACCATGTTGACCATGACCTCCGAAATGCCTTCGACACCCCTGACGGCATTGTCGACCCAGCCCGGCATTTCGCCGGCCACCGGGCACCCCGGCGCGGTCAGGGTCATGTCGACACGAACCAGACGATCGTCATCCATCTCGATCTTGTAGATCAGTCCGAGTTCGTAGATATCGACCGGGATTTCCGGATCATAGACCGTCTTGAGCGCCGAGATGAGATCGGCGGTGATGCGCTCGATCTCCTCGGGCGGCACGGCGTCGCCGCTGGTCGTCAGCAGCGGCGCGGCAGTCTCCGCCTCGGTTGTCTCGATGTCTTCAGCTTGGCTCGCTTCGCTCATCAATCTTCCTTGGATATTCTCACGCGAAAAAGCCCTTGGCCTTTTCAAGGGCTGCACAAAGCGCATCCACGTCGTCCTTGCCATTATATAGGCCGAACGATGCGCGGCAGGTAGAGGTGGCGCCAAATCGTTTCAGAAGCGGTTGGGCGCAGTGGGTTCCGGCCCTGACGGCGACGCCGTAACGGTCGAGAATGGTCGAAATATCATGGGCATGGGCACCCTCAACCTCGAAGGAGAAGATGCCGCCCTTGCCCGGAGCTGTCCCGATCAGTCGCAAGGAATTGATCGCGCCGAGCCGCTCAGCGGCGTAATCGGCAACATCCTTCTCATGCGCGAACACGGCATCGCGCCCGAGCGTATCGAGATAGTTGAGCGCAGCGCCGAGCCCGATGGCCTGCACGATCGGCGGCGTCCCGGCCTCGAAGCGGTGCGGTGGATCGTTGTAGGTGACCCCCTCAAGGCTCACCTCCTCGATCATTTCGCCGCCGCCCTGATAGGGCCGCATGTCTTTCAGCAGGTCGTATTTGCCGTAAAGCGCTCCGATGCCCGACGGGCCGTAGAGCTTGTGGCCGGTGACGACGTAGAAATCGATATCGAGCGCCTGCACGTCGAGCGCGGTGTGGACCGCGCCCTGGCTGCCGTCGACGACCACAGGAATGCCGCGGGCATGAGCCAGCCTGACGATCTCGGCAAGCGGAGTGACCGTGCCGAGAACGTTCGACATATGGGTAACGGCGACGATCTTCGTTTTGTCGCTGAGCGCCGCTTCGAAAGCATCGAGGTCAAAGCCGCCCTCGTCGGTCACATCGACCCATTTCAGCACCGCTCCCTGGCGTTCCCTGAGGAACTGCCACGGCACGATGTTGGAATGGTGCTCCATGATGGTGAGGACGATTTCGTCGCCCTCCCCGATGCGCGGTGCGACAAAGCTCGACGCCACCAGATTGAGCGCGTCGGTCGCGCCCTTGGTGAAGACCACTTCCTCGACCTGCCTGGCATTGATGAAGCCACGCACGCGTTCGCGCGCCAGTTCATAGGCATCGGTGGCACGTTGGGACAGCGTATGCAATCCGCGATGCACATTGGCATAACCATGCGCATAGGTGTCGGCGATCGTGTCGATCACCGCCTGCGGTTTCTGGGCCGAGGCGCCATTGTCGAGGTACACGAGCCTGTGGCCGTGGATTTCCTCTTTCAATATCGGGAAATCGGCCCGGACCCGTTCGAGGTCAAAACTCACTTCAAACCCCGCTGCAGCCATTGTTCGGCAACCGCCGAAAGGGCCTCGTGCAGTTCGGTATCGGCGATGTCGTCGAAGCTTGCCTCAAGGAAGGCACGAACCAGGATCGCCTGTGCCTCGGCGCGCGGAATGCCACGGCTCATCAGGTAGAACATGGATTCCTCGTCGAGCGCACCACAGGTCGCCCCGTGTCCGCACACGACATCGTCGGCGAAAATCTCAAGCTCCGGCTTGGAGAAGATCTCCGTCTCGTCGCTGAGCATCAGCCCCTTGGACATCATCTTGGCGTCGGTCTTCTGGGCATCGCGGGCAACCACGATCTTGCCCTGGAAGATACCGCGCGAGCGGCCACGGCCGACGGTCTTGTAGGTCTCGACCGATGTGGTGTTCGGCACCTCATGGGTGAGCTGCAGCGTCACGTCGGAGTGTTGGCCGTCCTCGATCAGCGTCAGACCACGGAAATCGCCATGGGCGCCCTCGCCATGGACGGTGCAGAAAATCTGGGTCCGGGCCAGAGACGAGCCTGAATTGACCACCAGCGAGGTCAGCTTGGCGTCTTCGGCCATGGTGTATTCGATGCTGGCAAAGTGCCGGGCCGTGCTGCCGCCGAGATCAACCAGGATATGGGTCAGTTCCGCACCCTTGCCGAGCGCGACATAGGCAGCGTGATTGCCGAGATGAGCGGCATCGCTTCCAGAAAAGCTTTCGACGATGGTCGCCTTGGCGCCGTCGCTGACGAAGACCTTCACGGCGTCGGCAACATGGGCAGCGCCACCCTCGATGCGATGATCGATATGGATCACCGGATCGACATCGTTGTCGAGATCGAGCCGCAGCGCCTTTTTCACCAGACCGGTGTTGATGCGGGTGATCACGTCGTCGCGTTCGCTCAAAACGCTTCCGTCGGCTTCCCCGGCAATGACGCCAGCGGGCGCGGAACCGGCGTGCTGCACAGCGCCGTTGACGATGGCGATGCGATAGGCGCCCGGCACGGCAAATGCCGGCGCGCTCATCTCCGCCGCCTTAATGCCGAGATCAGGCACGTCACGCAGCAGCGCCTTGAGGTCTGTGTAATGATAGGACTCGACCCGCCGTGTCGGCAGGCCCGAACCTTCAAGGCGCGCGGCCGCGTCAGCGGCGCCCGCCTGTCTCAACTGGGCGGCGAGCTTTTCCTCGGCCGGCCCGAGCCGAACAAGTGGTGAAATGCTCATGCCGGCACCCCGTCATAGCCGGCGTAGCCCTTGGACTCGAGTTCGAGCGCCAGTTCCTTGCCGCCGGTGCGGGCGACGCGCCCGGCCGAGAACACATGCACCACGTCCGGGATGATGTGATTGAGCAGCCGCTGGTAGTGGGTAATGACCAGCATCGAGCGGTTCTCCGAACGCAGCGCGTTGACGCCTTCCGAAACGATCTTGAGGGCATCGATATCGAGGCCGGAATCGGTTTCGTCCAGGATGGCCAGCTTGGGTTCGAGCAGCGCCATCTGCAGGATCTCGGCGCGCTTCTTCTCGCCGCCGGAGAAACCGACATTGACCGGGCGCCGAAGCATCTCGGCATCGATCTTCAGCCGGTTGGTCGCATCCTTGACCATGCGCATGAAATCGGGGGTCGAAATCTCGGCTTCCTCGCGGTGCTTGCGCTGGGCGTTGAGGGCCGACTTGAGGAAGGTCATTGTGGCGACACCCGGAACTTCGACCGGGTACTGGAAGGCCAGGAACAGGCCGGCGGACGCACGTTCGTCCGGCTCGAGCCCGAGAATGGACTTGCCGTCGAGCAGCGCTTCACCATCGGTGATCTCGTACCCTTCGCGGCCGGCGAGCGCATAGGAAAGCGTCGACTTGCCCGAGCCGTTCGGGCCCATGATGGCGTGAATCTCACCGCGCGGCACGACGAGGTCGACGCCCTTGAGGATTTCCTTGTCCCCGACGCTGACCCTGAGGCCGCGGATTTCGAGCATGGGATTGGTCATAGCAGGTCTTCTCCGGTAGCTTGGCTAATAAGAAAATTAATTGAATAACAAAGAATACTGTTACTGTCCAAACTTTGAAAAGAATAAAAAAAAAATAATTTCAAACATTCATGCATAGTCAAAATGAAACTTGCTACTGAGGAAAGTAATACCATTAATGTACTAAAATTTGAAAAATCTTAATAATTATTAATAAAATTATTCTTACTTTTTGATTCAGACAATATAATAATAAGTATTATAATATCTTCGAAAAATAATCGTTATAATACTACAGAAATTGTCTATGGATAGGAACCTTTGTTTTAATTTTCTAAAATTTATAATTTATTAATTTAAAGTAGTAGTAAATATTTGACTAAAGAAACAGAATATTCTCTCTAGGAAAAGTGGTTGGGATGCAGTTGAAAACTAAAAATTATTAATTTTCATAAAGAAATACCTAATCAAGAACTTTTCCTAATCCATAAATTTCAGTCGCAAAACATAATTTTGAGTAAATATTAATATAATGGGTAGATGATAAAGCAGTTAATGGTTTTGGTTTAAAAACTTCTTTAAAACTTGTAAATGTGGTAATTAAATTCAAAATAATTGAGATTGATAAAAAAATAGTCGTCCAGCAAAAGATTTTGATATCGTCACAGTTATAGTTATCAAGTATAAAGTTAATGTCAGTAAACATATCGTATTTAGCGATTTAACTTGTAAGAATCTTAAGGATAATAGAAAAACTTGCATAATTAATTTTTTCTTTGCTCACAATCTAAATAGTTTTATAAAAGATATAATTACTTTAGCGCAACTTATAATTAGAGAATACTCTAAAATAAAAATAATTACAGCATAAATAAAATAAGGTAGTTAAAATAAAATCTAATCAGATAACGAAGTTGAATCCTCTGTTGAACATTAGTCATAAGCAATTAATTAATACCTTAAAATACTTTATAATTGTTGAAAATAACCCAAAAGTTATTGCATAAAAACTAATAGTCTAAAATAATATTATCCATTTCAAATTTCTTAGTAACCACGAATTCTTTTGTCTCAAAAACAATTAAAAAGCTTCGTTTTTGTTTTAATTTTGATCCTTTAATATTTGATTACTACTAAATTACTCCTGCTATTACTTTAAGTCTTTGATTATTAAGTTATCTGTTTCTGTATGTGGGATAATTTTTGTTTTTACAATTTAGTTAGAAAGAATTAAATTTAATGCTTTAAAACTTTCATCAAAATAGAATAATTCTCTTTGTTTAATTAATTGATATTTTGAATGTTTTTTGAAATCATTTTTTATTTAATAATATTGTTGTAATTAATATCCCAGATTATTATCAAAATTAAGAGTTCTAGGTTTATTTTCATAGTTTTCATCACTAAATAAATTTCTTATTTGTGTTTCTATCATTTTTATAAACATTTCAATGAAGTGCCAAGAAAAAACAAGCATAAAAAGAAATTTGAAACAATTTAAAAGTAAGTTCAAAGTAATACTCTATTGTTCTATAATAGAAACTGTTTTTACTGTTGTCTTTAATATTTTATCAACCCATCCATAAATTCCATGATTTAATAGAATATTTTTATCATTGTAACTTTTAATTCTTGAAAAATGTATTATTATTTTTAGATTTGGCCTATCAATTGACAGACAGTATAAATACTTGAAACCTAGTGAATTTATCTGTTTACTCTTTTTTAAATTCAATATTATAAAAAAATATTTCTCAAAATAAAAGAGTTTTCAATCAAATCAAT
>CAXXNZ010000004.1:0-363759 GCA_963676075.2 Devosiaceae bacterium | reverse complement strand
AGTTTAATACTTTAATTGTAATATTATTATTCTAGACATATAGTTAAGCTTGATAAAATAAACCCATTTTTTCATAATTTGGGCCATAAGAAAGTATAAACAACCAATTATTTAATTATTAAACATCCTAAATCCCACATTAATAATCAATAAATTTAAATGATGGTTAAGCTTAAAGCCTAGCATTTGCGAATGCTGTAGCCTCAAGCTTAAACTTTTAAAACTCAAATGAAAATAAAGAAGAGTTTTAAAATATGTAGCATCAGTTTAATGATTACCCAAAAGACTCAAATTAGCAATTATTATAATTACTTTTATAAGAATAAAATTCATTAAAAACTAGTAATTCATAGGTGCAATCGATTAATTGCATTTAAATTCCATAAACGTAGAAAGAGCTAATTTAAACTTAAGTTACAAATACAAACAACCCGGTTACAAATGCACCTTAACCTTTATAATAATCATTATTAGTAATAAAATTACAATTTTAATTTATTTGTTTTATTAGATAACAAATAGTGGAACTATTCCTGTTTGAAGTAATTTTTTAATAAATAATTATTTGATATAAGCCCATACTAATATTGGATAATAATAGAATATTTTAATTATAAATCCTTAGGTAACCACATTATAAAATTCAGAATTCAACAATAATTTTTAATTTTAAACACTATCTAATTAAAATATCTTATCTCAATAATAATAATTCGGATAATAATAGCCATAACAACAAGAATAGAAAAATAAAGAGATATAAAGTTAAGAATTATTATATTGAATTAAATAAATTAAATGTAGAACTGAGTAAATATGAAAGACAACTTAAAATTGAACGTTATAAAGCTAAAAAACGCAATTGGAATAAATAAATTTCATATGATTGTAGGAAACGAGTGGCTGATTAAAGGTTAAGAATTAAAGGGAGGTTTATTTCAAAAACAGTAATAATATATTCTTTCAAAATAATTGATCTTTTTTTTCCAAGGATACAGAATAAATAGGTAAACTAGTTGGTGGTAAAGCTGATGAAGCATTTAATTAGAAAAAAAACCTTAAAATAGATTTTATCTATTAAAAATTAAATTAGTGCAATCTAGAAGAGTCAGAATAAAATTAAATGTTAACAGAATGTCAATCGAAGATCAAATCAAATTTAATTTTTAAAAGAAACATTAAAATAGAAAAAGATATGTCTGAAAAAGATGGCGTGAATTAAACATACAATGAAACAAAAAATAAATTATTCAATTAAATTTAATCCCATTTGAATTAATCATAAATTGTGAGTAACAAACGAATGAAACTTATTATTGACGATCATATTAAGCAAAATGTCCCTGTGTTTTAAATAATTCATAAATAATTGCCCAAAACTTAAAACAAAATAAAAAAATATGCGAAATTTAATAAAAAAAATTTAAATTAACTACCTTTGTATGAACACACATTAAAATTTGAAATCTAAGAAAATGAGAATAAATCAAAGATAAATAATCATTTTACTTTTGAAATCTCAAAAGAAAATCAAAACTATAAAATTTAAAATTTTTGAGACTAAAATAAAAATGCTTTTTTGTTTTATTATTAAGAGTCAAAATTTTAATTACAAATTTAATTTTATTTTTTTATCGTTTTATGAATTTTTTATAACTGTTTGTTTCTCAAATTTGATTTAATTTTTCTGCAATCAAGGCTTAAGAGTTTGCTAGATTTGCTAAACACTATGCAAGTGCAATTTCCTGTGCTTTCATTGATGATTCAGCATTTTACGAAATCATTTTAAAATAGTTATTCAACTCACTAATTAATTTTTTCAATTCCTTCCCGAAGACAATAACCTATTAAGAGTTTACTTCTGAAGTGCTTTCCTGAAAACATATTATTCTTTTAATAAATAACCTTTGCTTTTTAGATATTAATAGAAATAAGCTAAATATTTTTGATTAATTAGGCCACAATTGCTTCCATATTGTCTATTGAATAGCTATTGGTACCAGTTCTGTCGACTAAATTTGTATATTTAAGCAAAGGCTGAACTTTAAGATATTTACTTAAATAATAAATTAACTTTCGCTTTATTATTCTTTAAAAAACTAAATTTCATAATTTAATGGCTAGAATATTCCAAAGCAATCATTTAAAAATGGTTAGGGGATATTTTAATAGAGCTTTTAAAATTTAAAAATTAATTATTATTAATTAAACCTTCATGTTGAAAGACTGTTCAGTGAAATTAGGATCAATCGTTAGAATAAATGGCGATGGTAGATTATTTTCAGGTTGGAATTTTGATTCCTTTAATGAAAAATATTCATGAATGACTTAAATGTTAAAATCCAAGGAAGATTATGTTACAAAGAAGCCAATAATTATTTCGTTTTCAAAAACACGTTTATGCAATTCGAACATTTGAGAATGATAAAGTTTATTAATTGTAATGGTAGCTACGTTAGATCTTTTATCAGTGATCAAATCAGAGAAAAATGATTCTTTATCTGAGAAATCCATAAAAGGAATCTAATAGCAATTTGTAATTTCGATTTTATTTGGATACACATTACCTAAGAGGCATCCCATCACAAATTTTTCATCTCTTTTTCTTCTGAAGAATTCTAGAATTGATAAAGGAATCAAAGGGTGAATTATAATCTAGAAGGTCTGTGCGTTAGAGCCTATGTTAAGCAGAGAAAATTCTTCAAGCATTCTATTTGTTTTTAATTGTTTTTAATAAATTTTGCCAAATCAAATTTCAATTGAAAATATTAATAATTGCATTTCTGTGTATTATTTTTTTATATATCTGAAAATCAATATGATGCTATCTACAGAAAATCAAGTCGAATATAAAGAGAAAGATATTTACATAACTCCTAAAAAAAACCATGATTTGACTTTAATTTGGTTGCATGGACTTGGTGACGAAGCAAAAAGCTTTTTACCAGCTTTTAATGTCTAGTCGGCGCCATTGCCTAAATCAACAAGAATTGTTATGCTTACAGCTCCTATTATACCAATTGAATTTAATTATGGAATGAAAATGACTGCTTGGTATGATTTCAAATCTCTGGAGTGTTCTTCTGCAGATAGCATGAAGTAAGTGAATTTATAAACTTTAAAAAACAGCGCTGAACGCATTCAAAAAGTGATGAAAGAAGAAATTGATTTACTCAAAGGAGATTCCACAAAATTATTTATTGGGGGATTTTCTCAAGGTGCGATCTTATCCCTTTATTGTGGGCTTTAATATCCAGACCGGCTTGGAGGGATAATCGCTTGCAGTGGGCTCTGCTTTCCTATCATCGAGATTTCTAAAGCGAATTAAGATGTGCCTGTGTTTATCAGCCATGGAGAATAGGATGGCTTAATTCCTTGCAAAGAAAGTATGGCAAGTTATTAAAAAATTGAATAAAGTTAGAATAAAATCATGAAAGTTATAAGTTAAGTTTAACATACAATTTCAAATGCAGCATGGAAGGGAATATAAAAATTTTTTTTAGAGTGTCTGGAAAATCAGAAAAAAGAACTACAATTATGATTGTACATAAAAATCTCTCTAATAATTTTATTGATTTTTTAATTATTTTTATAAATTATCAAATATTAATTCCTTAATCAACGAAATATGCTCTAATGACTTATTAAGCAACTTGGGGCTAATCATGAGGAACTAAATGTCCTGCTTTATTAATTAAAACAAATTTCAGTTTATCATATTTTTTAAAGATTCCAACTTAATCTCCCGTAACATCATTATATAAATATTATTTTTATGTTTTTCTAAAGTATTTCATTCCTTGCCATTAAATATTCTGAAACATTGACAAAACACCATTTGTGCTGACATCAGGATCGACTTGTCCCTCATAAACTAATACAGGCAAATTTTTCAAAATTATCGAATAATTATTGACAAAACTATGCGATGCAGTCCATGAGAAATCAAAATAAATATCATTACTACAAAATTAAAAGTTCTTTGCCATAAATTCATCAAGTTATAGATTACTAATTGTTCCCGACAATCCCAACCAAGCTTAAAAATTATCTTAACTTGGATAATCTTAAAAATATTCTCTATAATTCAAATCATTAGTTTATGCTAAAGTAATCTCTCCATTCGGGCCTGTACTGCCATCAAACAAATAGGCTAATGTATTTGCTGCTTTAAATTATTAAGTTAGGATATATTCTGCAATCTTTCCACCAGTTTTTTTGTAGTAGTCTGCACGATAGGAGGAGATAACGCCTGCTTAGAATAGATAAGTTGCATATGCGTTATTTTAGATGAGAGGATCAGTCCAACCGTCACCGATTCCCATACCTTTAAGGTTTATAAATACATCTTTGCCTTCTGATTACTTTTTAAGAATCCGTGCTGTAAGTGAAGGTGCATAATCTATAAGGAAATTAATTTCTAAACATAAATAATACGTCCTGCGTAACTTTCACCGAAAACATAAAAAGGATTCGCTTTTAATTAAGGATAGACAGTAAAAAATTATTCTAAAACTGAATCAACAACTGCCATTGCAATTTCTGTACTATTAGTATTTATAACTTACGATTCATTTCCTAATGATCAAATAAAAGAATTGAATTGAAACCAATAATAGGAGAAAGACCAACACCAATTGGTTAATCAATAAACAGCATGTAACTAAAGTTTGACCATGAATAAATATTTTCTTCGAATTATACACCCCCAGATGAATTTTAAAAAGCCCTAAAAGGACCCATTTCAGTAGAAAATGCAAATAATCCACCACACCCAGGTCCTCCTTGCAGTCATAATATTAATGGTTTCTATTAATCTTCTTAAGTTGGCGATTCTATATTACTCCCATCTGCACTCACTAACATATAATACATTTTTGAATTTTTTCCAGTGGCATCTGTTGTATAAACAAAATAATCTGGATAAACTTCTATTGGTCCATTTATTGGCAAATAGCCATTATAATATTAAATATTGAGCTTTGGTTGGTCCTTGAATTAAGAAAGAATGTAATTAGTAGCATCGACTGATAAAGGAAGATTAGAGGATGAACTTGTATCAGCATTTGACTGAAAATTATTTCCAAGGAATTGTTTATTTACAACAATTGATAAATAAGTTAATGATACTATTGTCATTGCTGATTTCATTATTTTTTTTGAATAAATTCCTCAACCTATAAAACAATTATTAAATAATTTTAATAAAAATATTTTAAATAAAATAAAAAAAAAGTAAAATTATTAAATAAATTTAATAGTATTGAAATAATTATATTTATTAAGGATTTTAACAATAAAAATTAAAAATAATCAAACTTAGTGGTTGCAGTAGGAGAGCAAACTATGGGTAGAAGAGCCATATTTATTATGAGAAGTTTAATGTTGTTTAGTTTATTTATTTAAAATTACTATTTTTCCTATGAGTTCTTAGAACATTGGATTTGCATATAATTATTCTGGGACTTGGTATTTTAACTCCTGCATAGAAATTTATTTTTCAATAAAATTTAATAAAATTTGTAGAATTTTATTTTATGAATTTTCTTCATTGTTTAATTAACAATCTTAATATACTTTAAGTTACTTTTTGCACTGCATATTTTCTTGTACAATTAATTTTATGAATTTCCAGGCTTCCCTCAACCCAATCTCTTTAAGATCATTTTATGGAAGACATTATTAAATAAGTGAATTCAAGGAAAGTAAGAATTTTTTGTTAACATTAATTTAGTGTTAATATTCTTGAATTTTTGAAAATAGTAGAAGTTCGTTGTTGACGTTAACTAACTTGCACAATTACACTATTGAATTATTAACATCATTTCAATTATCAGAAAATTTCATTATAACATTATATTAATCAAGTTATTGACTTTATAAAGTTTTGGATTCAAAATACTTAGATGCTTTCGGTGCAAGTTAATTAAAACTATAGGACCGTTTCATTTGATCTTTCAGTTTACTTTAGCTATAAAAAGAAGATTTCTCCTTTTTTTCTGTTGATTGCTAATACTTTTGTTATTCCATTAGTTGTTTATCAAGTGCTTCAATTGTCTTTTCAAGGTTTTCTATCATTGTTTTTTGCTAATTAATAATTTTATCTTTTTCTTGAAACCTTTCTTCAAAATCACACATTAATTAAGAATAATTTGTTCTTGTTATATTAAGTTCTTACAATAATTTATCTTTTTCTATTTAGTGTTTTTAATTCATTAAGTTATAATCACAAGGGATATATTAAGAAACCTTTTAATTCTTAATATTGTCAAATTAAAAATTTGTTTTATCAAGTTCGTTTTATGATAACTCAATTAATGTTGTTCTCCTTTCTTTAAGATTTGATTTTTCTGTAACTTGGGCAAGAATTTGCTTGTATTTTTGGTAATAAGCAGTACTCTTTTCTTAGAAGATTTAGGAAGAATTTTTTGTGAGCTCTTGAGTTTGTTCTTAACAATTTATATAGTAGAAAAGTTTTTACAAGTTATTGGGATTGAAAGGTCTTATTGCGAATCTATATTATTCTTTAAAGAAATTGAGAACGACAATAATAAAATACCTAAATATCTTTTTCCAAATTATGTCATATTGATTAATTGGACATTTAATCATTAGATAAAGTTTAAATTTCCGTCAAATTTTATTCTTCTTCAGAAATTTCAAAATTTGTCTATTCTCTTTAACTTTCGTTTGGATTCTCATGAATTGTTTCGAATTCTTCTCCATGGTTAGATGAAAGCATCAGACAATTTTAATTTTTGTTTTTGTAATAACTGTTAAATAATAATAATTTTTATATAACATCATTATAATTGAAAAATGAATTTTTTAAAATTTTAATATTTATTAATTAAAAAAAAATTAAAAAAACATTATACACTTTTGCTAAAATTTAGCTTTATTTATTTAAAATAATTTTCCAATAGATCTCCCTCCCTTATATTTATTATTATTAATTTTTAGAAATAGCTGAAATTATGAGAACAAATATCGCTACTAGATGAAACACTGATTATAAAATAAAAATTAGCTAAAGTTTATTTTCTTGCTATAATCTTGTGGTAAGTAGCAAATTTATTAAAAGAATCTATAATAATGAAATTTTTTATTAAAAAAATAAAGATCATATTGTTAAGTTTATGAAATTCCTAATTTACCATCAAGAAATTAAAAAATATAATTACAATTTAGAATATTAAGTCAAGAGAATAAATTGCAATTTGATTAAAAAAGAATTTAAAAAATTAAATTTTATTGATAGTACAACCTTAAATGCAATTTCTTTTTGCCACTGAACTAATTTTTGTTAATTTGTTTTTAATTTGCTTGCTTTTTTTAAAAATTTGATTTAGAATTAATTTTTAAGAAAATAAAGTAATGACAGCGTCATCAAGAAGATTTTCTTTTACCATAGTTTGTCCAAGTGCCAGGCCATTGTCCACCCTAAATTTAATAAATATTAAAAATCTTACGGGAATTTAAGCTCCGTAGCTGGCTTGAGTTTGAGGAACAAAAGTCTAATTTGCATAAGTTGCCATTGGTGCCTATGCTGCATAAGTTGCCATTGGTGCCTATGCTACATAATTGGTCATATTTGCTTGTCCTGCATACATAGGTGCTGCATAAGTTTACTAAGTTGCATAAGCAGTGGCAGGAGTGAATGATGATCGTACAACTTACTAAGAATATTAAGCTATTGGCTATTAAGCAATCGATGTGGTTGCAAGAGCTTGTCCTTCTATAATTTAACTGGTTCGCATTTCCTATTTAATTCCATGCTCAATTCTTTTTTCTTGAGTGGAGTATTGAACTTCCTCTTCAACTCTTTACATTGGAGCATAATCAGTTTGCGTCTAGTAAGTGACTTCAGGGATATATTCAATTTGATGGTCAATAACTTGGTATTCAGTGATATATCTATTTAAGGGAATTCTAATTCTTTTTTCAAGTTGATCGTATTCAGTGACTACTTATTCATATGGCACATATTCAAATCTGCTTTCCCCTCTCATAACTTGGCTTAACTCAGGTCTCACTTATGCTCCCTAGAGCAAAACAGTTTATTTTACTGGCTCAACATAAGATTGAGCACCCATTACAGCTCCTTCAATAACAATAGGTTGTCCTTGAACTGGTGGAGGGCATCCAGCTCCTGACATGACGACCTAGCTTGTCATAGGTCCTTGCAGAGCAGAAGCCATCACTTAATTTGACATTTAAATATTTTATCCATAAGCAGGCTGAGCATAAGTTCTAGGTGAAGATGTCATAATGTTTGTCTAAGCATAGTTTGTGGGAAGAATTGTTTGTGGAGCGACTGTTTGGTTCACGTATTTGATTGAGTTGGTTGGGAGGGCTGAAGCATAGGCCATTTGAGGCATTTAAGTTGGAATCATCTAATTTGAGGCATTTAAGTTGGAATCATCTAATTTTGAGCCATTTAAGTTGGAATCATCTAATTTTGAGCCATTTAAGTTGGAATCATCTAATTTGGAACCATTTAAGTTGGAATCATTTAAGGTTAGACTCTAATTGTAATAAAGAAGAAGAAATTACTAATATTGAGGTTGTGCGTAAACGTATGACATTTTTTTTTGTAAATAAATTTCTGAATTTTAAATTTTTGATTGATATTAGCAAAGATTTTATTAAAATGTTTGGATATTATGAAATAATTAAATTTATAAAATTTTATTTTAATATTTATTTAAGCTTATATTTTCTCTTGAAAATTTTTCGGGAATTTTTTTTTAATTCTAATTAAATTATTATTTAAATATTTTATTTTCATATTAAAACATATAGTTGTTATTTAATTTTTCTAAATTTTCTAAATTTTCATGAGCATATACTTGAGAATTCATAAAATACTATATTATGAAATAATATTTTCAATAATTAGCAAATGAACTTTTGGATAAGTTTAGCTTTCTTTATTAAACTTAACTAATTTTTAATAAATTATTTAATCGCAAGAATCAAAAATAAAATTAGAGGGGTCAAAATCATTAATAAAGAGAGGCTTATCTTTAATCTTTAATAGTGTGATCTAAATCCTTTTAGGATGCTATTGGCTTTCAGTGAATGAACTCTTACAATATGCATGAATTTTTTCTCTTTCTTAATTTATTTAGTTATTTTTAATTATTTTTCAATCCATCTAGATTTATAACATGCTTATTCTTAAAATTTTATTACTAAATAATTTCCACGTTTTCCATTTTGAATAAACATTATTTCTCTCTCTCTCTCTCTCTATAGGTTAAGTAATTTTAAAATTATTTAAATTTTCATTTCTTTTTTTTAATAATATATATTCTCTTTTAATTAATTTTCTTGCGATTAAGCTTTAGCAATTTGGCATTTCAATTAAAGAAATTATTAGTCTTGAAATAATTCTGATGAAGATAAGTTTCTTAATGTTTTTTTAAATCAAAATAAAATTTAATGAAAATCAAAAATTAATTAATTATTATAAAAAAACCAAAAAATTGTAAGGGATTTTTTAATTTTGATTTTAAATGTGCGAATAATTAGAAATTTATAATATTTAAATGCATAGTTTGTTTCAGTATAGAGCAGTTTCCGTCGGTTTAAAGTATGCCACATTGAATAATTCAGGATTCTGTGCAGCTTTTAAAAATTTGGTGATTGATCGGTAATATAATATCTTATAATTGCTTTGTATTTTTGAATTCAATATATAAGAAATTGCAAAGGATTTCCCAAAAAATTCCTTGCAAAATTTGGCAAGACTTTGACCATTTCGTTAATGCTATATCATATTTTTCCATCCATTCAAAGTCCTGAATTGTTTTTCATTTTCTCTCAGAAAGTACAATAACTTCCTAATTTTTCTAATCTGAAGTTATGAAGAGCCCTTTAATTTGAAAGAGGTGATCCGACTTTTGATGAAATGAGTAAGTCCTGTGAAAAAGTTAATTTTGATGTTACGTCTTGCCAATGAGCGTTTGTAACTGTCTTATCTTATTTTTAGGCTGGCACGATTGAGAGAGAAATTATTGTTTTCTTCTCTATTTTTGTCTTCGGAGTCCGCATTTTAACTTTATAAATGCTAAATTTCTTCAATTTTTATTTTAGGCTCAGTTTGTATCTCTGGTGGAGTCTGTTATGCGAAATTATATGGATTTCCGCCTAAAGGAAGCACTTAGCCTCTGTAATAATAGGGGCGCCAGAATTAATTTTAGTAATTTTATAATTAATACAAAATTGGATTTATTTGGAGATATGGTTGCATTGGCATTAAATTGAATTAGGGGTAGAGAGGCTAAAAAATTGGTAATGGGAAATAATGTTATGTTTGTTGATTTCTGGCTGCCAAATTTTCACTTTATGAAGAAGAATGGAACAACATTTTAATTATTTATTTAATTTTTGTTTTCAATAGTCTATTAAGATAGCTAGTGTTGATGCTTATGGGATATTATATTTTAAAAATTAATAATAATATTTTTTATTCTTAGTAAAATATCTTATTTTTTCAAAGCATTTAATCAATTTATTAATTTATTTATTTATTAATAAATTTTTTTTATCTTTAAAAAATATTTTAATCAATAATAATGAGTTCAAATTTTTTTTATTTTTTTAGCGAATAGTAAAATTAATTGTTTTAAAAAACAAATATTAGAAAAAGTATAGCTAGATTGTTTATATCAAATAGAAACTAAAACATTACATTACTACATAACTAGAAGCAATATGAAATGATAAAATCAGCATTTTTATTTAATTATTAAAAATTTATTATTGGCCAAATTTTAAAATTATATAAAAAAGGAATTTATAAAAAATTATTATATTTGTAGAGAAATCCTTGTATTTTATTTATAATAAAAAAATCAAATATTATCGTTAATTGAAAATATTTTCTTATTATAATGCATAAACACTATACAAATCCAAACTTCTCCTAATAATTAATTACTAATTAAGCTATGCCCTCAAACTGTGAGCTTTTCCAAAAATTATAATTCTGCTTTGAAACAGAATATAAAGAAAGGCCTTTGCCTCTCCCTTAAATTAATTAATACAATAATGAATCCACTAATTCCACAAATTAAATAGGCACTGACAGTAGTGATTCATTTGAGTAAACATGTGGCGATATGATGGAATAAAATATTACGGATTCTGTTTTTAGAAATGAATTTTTGGAAGAATTTTCTGATGAAGAAAATTCTAAGATTATTGATCAAAGGAATGGCAATATGACTAAAAGGAATAAATGTCCTTTAATGAATGAAAGATTGAATGTTCTGACTTGTGGGATTAATAAAGAGAATATTTAAAAGTAAGAGTATCAAGCAGGCTTTAAGAAAGAGCCTTAGGATAAGATATTAAAATTATAATTGCTGAATAATGCTCTCGAGGAAAGAGTATAACAAAAGGATGAATTATTAAAATAAATGGCTGCTAAATTAAAAGAATCAGGTACAATTTATTCATTTTTTTCTAAATAAAAATAAGATAAAAGATTTCAGTAATAATAATCCTAAATAAACAATTTGCTCTAGGACAAGAAATGTATGGAAGAAGTTGTCTAGGAAATTTCAGAAGAGAAGCATAATATGATAAAAGAATTGGCTAGGATTAAAACAGAAGCAAAGTTGAAATTGAATGCGAGGGCTTTTTAATCAGAGTTAATTTGATTAATTTCGTTTATTTTTGTTAGGTAAGTGAAAAGTGGATAATAATTAGTAAGCTATGAAAATCCGATAGAAAATAATTAAAAAAAGTTAGAAGAAATTAAATAAATTTTTGAAACTTATGATATGTAAACATTAAGGAAATTACTTTCAGATTTAAATAAAATTAGTCAAACTAATTGATAAAAAACAGTATTCTGTGATTATTTATTTTATATTTAATGTAAATTTATAAGATTGTTAATATTTATTAATTATTTCTAATTTTTTTAATTAAAATGAGTGTTGACAGAAAATCAATAGCTGACAAATTAAAGAAAATCAAAAGCTAAGATATTTAACAATAGTTTTCTTTCAAATATTTTGTTCATTGAATTTTAGAGAAAATTCCTAGATCTAAAAATTTTTAAAACTAATCAATAGAATTGAAAAAAGGATTCTTTAATTACATGTCAAAAATCCTTCTTATACTTAAATGTTGGAACAGTTTTCGAGAGTATAACTTATAATAATAATTGATTTGATTTTAAAAAAGGCATTTGAAATATATGACTTATTATCAACGGAATTTTTATTAAAATTGACTGGGAAAGGACTTTAGGATTTAGGAATGGTATTTCGGCGGTTATTGACTGGAATGAAGCTGATTCAAAACTAATTTTTAAAAAGTTTTTGAATTGATAATTTAGAAACAATACTTAGCAACATTTGAAGTGTACAGGAAGAATATTTATCTAGCTGGAGATTAAGAATTTTTAAGTTTTATTTATTTTAATGAATTGATTATATTCTTTTAAAGAATAGATAAAGTTTGAGGAAGCAAGTGATAGGTATGATGGGAAATCAGAGACTTTCATAGGATATTAGAAAAAGGAATAAGAAACTTAAATAATTGAGAATAATAATGAATCCAATCCTAATACTTTGAAAATAGTATAATAGGATGGCTAAGTGATAGAAGTTGATAACGATTCATTTAACTATAATTATTATATCTCACGTTTGCTTGGGAAAAAAAATGATATCTTGGATAACGCATAATACTCAAAATGTAAGTAATTAGTTAGAAGAGTCTTGTTAAATATGGTTCAAACTTAACAAGAAGTACAATAGACAGTTGAAAACGAAGAGTGCATGATGGATGAAATAGAAGAAGAAATTGATTAATTGAATAAGGAAGTAGGAATAAAAAGAAAACAAGAAAGAAAAGGTCCAGTGGAGGTTATTGATTAGTGTGTGGGATGCTGTGTAAGGGATTTTGAGATAGAAGGAGATCGAAATGAGGATGAAATTGAACGGGATAGACAGTTGAATTTGCTGGTTGAAGCTAATTATAAATTAAAAAAACTTGAATATAAATTAGAATTATCTAACAGAGATCGAGAAACATTGAGAAAAAATTTAGAATTATCAGAATAAAGAGTACCGTAAATGGAAATGGCAATAAGAAATTTATAAATGCAGATTAAGAATCTTGAAGGAAGAGGAAAGGAGGTAGAAGGGCTTTTTGAGGAAGAAAAATATAAAGGAATATAATTAGAAAAAAAAGTAAAGCAAAAGAAAGATAAATTCAAGTAGGAAAAATAAGAAAAAGAAAAAGCTATAGAAGAAGGGTTAGGAAAAGATAATGAAATAAGAAGTCTAAAAGGTCTTGGACAATAGATTAGTTCTGAATTAAAGAAAGTGAATGAAAGTAATAAAGAATATTATGAAAGGATTAATAAACTGAAAGATTTAATGAACATGATATAAAAGGAATCTGAAGAAAAGATAAGAATTAGGGATAAAATGTTGAGGGAAGCTTAATGGGATTTATAGGAAGAGAAAAAAAAAAGAGAATAATAATAGGAGAAAGGGAAAAAAGGATAGTTAAAATTGGAGAATATTCAATAGAAATAAGTAAAGGCAGAAGTTGAAAGTCCGAAAAAGAAATAAAAAGATCTGTCCCCTAGGAAATAACAAGAGAAAAAAATAAATAGTAATAAAGCAAGTCAAAATATTAAACCAGCTCTAAATCTTGAACTGCCTAATGCAAATAAATCTGCTTAAAATATTGAGTAAATAGCAACAACCTTCACTTTTCTTGAACCAGAAATAACAGAAAAGGTTGCTGCTGCTGAGAAAAAAGAGTTGGGTATACAAACTGAATAAAACGGATAGGATATAGGCATTTAAATGGAATTTGAATGCGTGGATTAAGTAAAACAAAAGGATAGTAGTAGTAAAATTGATGAGGGTTAGAATGATTAAGATGAAGTAATAATAGAAAAATTAAGATAAAGAGAAGAGAGTTTGATAAAATTATTAACGGAGAAGGAAATTGAAGTTAAAAATGCTGAAGAATTGTTGTAAGCTTTAAAGGAGAAATATGAATCTGACACAATTATTCCTTTGGGAGAAAAAGAAGAATAATAAAATGAAATAATAAAAGAATAAACAGAAAGGATAACTTCTCTTGAATAGACAATACAAAAGACTAAAAAAGTCAAAAGGGTTTTAAAATAAAAGTACAAGGAGGTTGTTTAAGTCAAAAACTCAGTTGAAAATAAACTAGAGCAATTAGAAAAAGAAGTTGAGAAATTTAAGAAATAATACTAGGATACAACAGACTTGTATTTGAAGTAATTAAAAGATATTGATCAATTAAGAGAGGAAAAGACAAGTTTATAAGAAGAAGTAGATAGATTGTAAAATGAAATTAATGAACTCACTTTCAATTAAACAAAACTAAATTAAGAGAAACTTGCACTTCAATCTCTCTATAAGACCACAAATATGCACCATCAGTAACTCAAAGACAATTTCAATTTAAACCAACGTATCTGGAAATTGAATACTCCAGTTCCCAGCACATAAAATTTGAATACTGTTTTTCTCGTCGATGCAAAAATAAATAAGGAAGTGTAGACGATCTGGAATAAAGAGAGTAAAGAAGCGCAAACTGAGCAAAAGCCTCGAAAGGAAGCAATTATGCAAACTATGAAGGATGAGAGTTTAAATGGAAGTTCTATAGTAAAGAAATCAAAAGTTAAAGGACTATTGAATTGGAATGAATATTATTAAGGGAAATAAAATAATAATAATAATAATAGCAGTGATTTTGATAATACAATAGTAAAATTCAAATAAAATTGAAGTTAAATTTTTAAAATAGGATGTCACTGGGAATTATAGTTTAGTTTAATAATAATAATAGAGTAAATAATATGGACATAAGGCAAAAATATTTAATTTATCCTATGAAGAACAAGTCTAGAATTTACCGAGGTATAGCTACCCAAAATTACTTTCAACTGAAAAGTAATTACCTGCACTTGAGTTAATAATTTTATATTGTATTATATTTATAGGAAAAATAATCTCACATCATTAATATCACCAACAATTAAACTTAAACCTAAATAATTAAACTTTTCAGCAGTTGCAAAATCAGAAAATCATCCAACATCAAAAGAAGAATATCATCCAACATCATCAGTAGCAAAAGGAGAATATCACCCCGACTACCCTTGTTCCTAAGATAATGAAGAAGAAGAATAACTCTTAGATATATATCACTAATTATCCAAATAATTTGAAAACTAGAAACTTTTATAACTGCGAAAAAAATTATTTCCTGAACTCTAAAAAGATTACACAAAAGAATAACACTATAAAATTAAATCAGCTCGTATGTATGATATTATACATTTGATTAATCATTAAAAACAACTGGTGTAAAGTAAACCTTAGAATTCTGATAAGTCCTTTCCTGAGTTTACAGAGTTTCGCCAGTTGATAGAAGAAATGAAACAAGAACATAAATTAAAATGCGGTGAAAATTGTTCTCATCTGGGTAAGTTTTATAAATTTCTTTAAGAGCCTTTTTGTAATTACCAAAGAATTGCCACTGTGAAAAATATTAATAGATTGCCTGGAATATTTTTAAAGAAAAATTAAATCAATTTGGTAGCGAGCTAAAGGGACAAGAGTAATATAATGTGATTTTACTAATAATATAAAAATCAATTTTATAATTAAGTAATTTGCAATTGTTTTGAAATTATTTGTGAAATTATTAATCAGATTTGATTTAAAGTTAGTTTTGCTGCAATGTCTAGATCTTTAACCATCTAAATTCAACATTATACTTAAAGAAAAAATCTACTTTTTTGAATTCTTCATATGAAATTTTCCCATCAAAGTCTTCATCTGCTTTTATGATAGTCCTATCAACCAATTATTGTAATTGAACATCTGTTAAATTATTTCCGACCATTATTTTTAAAACCTATAATAAAAAAATTATTGTAACAATTAAAATTATAGAAAACTTGAAATAATTCGCCGTTAGATATGAACCCATCTTCATCCATATCATAGATTTTGAATGCAAATTTAATCTTTTCTTCATCATTTGCTAAATAATTATTTATTGAAGGTTAATAATTACTTCCATAGAGTGCACCCAATCCTTACAAAAATTCAAAAAATGATATTTTTCCGTCTTTATTTTTATCAAAGATAGCAATAACTCTTTTCACTAAAGGGTTTTAGGCCAATTCTAAGAAAAAAATTGTATTTATTGAATTAAATAAAATTTTAACCTGGAACATCAAAGAATTCTTCTGGGTCAAGCTCACCGCTTTTATTAGTATCTAAACTAGAAAATCTTTTATAAAGTCTTTTGATTTCCTTTTATGAAACTAAAACAATCTATAATTTGAATTTAAAAATAACAATTTGCTGAAAAATCAGCTTCTCCTCCTTATGTATTACCCATCTTGAAATAAAATAATAGTTTTTTTTTAGGATTTAATAATTTTGTTTTAAATTATAATTATTTTTAATTGATAAAATTAATATTGATAAAAAGCAAATTCAAAAAAAGATTTGCTTGAATCATATAAGATTTTATAAAAATATTTTACTTTTTTTAATTTCTCAAATTCTTTTGATACCAAAAAAGCCTTCACCTATTTTAAATTACTAATTATCCATAGAATTACCTGCAAATTCACAATTATAAGTTAATGTTATCCTTGCTCTGGCAGGCAAAACTATAAATTCACTCATTGTTGTTCCTAAAGAAAATAAAAAGAGTTTCGATCTTAACCTAAAATATTCCCTGAAGGATGTTTATGATCTTTATATCTTTAAATTCTATTAGATAATTATATAGAAGATTAAAAAGTTTAACTATTATGTTTAATTTTCTTTAGAAACAGTCGATATAATTGGCTCATTATTGATAGAAACTTAAATCGTTGGTTTTTTTTTAGAATAGAATCCAAATTATATCTAAAAGTAATTGATAACAAAAAGAAAAATTTATATTTTAATAATACTAAATACAAGCCTGCCGATATTATTAATAACATGGAATTATCTTTTTCCCAAATAAAATTATCAGGAAGTGTATTCATGCTTTGCAATTCCCAAGGAATCTAATGTCCACTTTTAAGTTCTCCTATTGATTTATAATATTCAATTTATTTTACCAGATTTTCATGTCCACCGAGCCATTATATTTTCAGAGCACAAGGATTCATTGATTATTGCTTAATCATTAATAATCTATTATATCTCCTCAGAACTACTTTTTTATTTCATTGAAATCTTTATTTCGTCAATAGTTTTTTAGATAGACTCATTCTTTGTATATAATTCATCTAATGTAGAAATAATTTCATTAGGTGCTTTAGAGGTTATATCTCGTTGTATTTCATCGAAAATAAGTTTGATATTATCTTAATTTGATTGAAATTCAGCATAGTCAACTTTGAGTTCAGTATCATGCACTAATTTATCCAAGTGTTTTTTGTATAATTCAAATTCAGGGAGTGAAACCTTTTGATTCAAAAGAGTACTCATTGTTTATTAGTCAGCTTTATCTTAAACAAATATTTAAACTATTTATTTAAAAAATACTAGAAAGAATTGCATTGATATCATTAACATTAACTTTGCTACTTAAATCTTAATAAAACTATGCAATATTTCTTTACAGATCCTCTCTACACTCATTAAGTACACCTTGAATCTCATAATTACTAGGTCTCTCACTAATCTTCTTCTCTAAAGAAGTTAATTATCCTTTCAGTAGCTATAATTATGTTGAAAAGGATTGAATAGATGAGTCAACTTCTTCTTTAGTATGTTCAGTGGTAAGTTGAATTAGAGTAGCTGTTTCTTAAATTTCATGGACTTTGAGCTCTTGAAATTAAGATAAACGTGTGTGTAAGTTGGCCAGCTCTTAATTGATATCCGTATTTCATTTATCTAGAATATCTGATTGAACAATTGGTATTGAAGGATTATGCAATTTCTAATCTTCAAAATTATTTTTAAGCCTTAAAAAATCCTCATAAATTTCATTTTTCATTGCAATTATTTATTCATTAATATTACTAGTAAGCTCCTAAAATGATTGTGCATCTACTTTTTTAGTCAAAGATGAAAGTAATTAAATTCTTTAATCATCATGCTATTATTTAAATGCATCGATATTTTAATACAAAGAATGAAATGAGTCATCTGTTTAATATTTGTAGTTCTAAATCAATTAAAATATGGAATTCTAATCAAATTAGGAAAAGTTTTCAGTCATAGTACGCTCTAGGTGATTGAAGGCAGTTTAAAGTGAATCAAGAGAATGTTAATCTGCTTTATTTTTAAGAGAATTAAATAAAGCATGCATTTCTTTCTAATTATTTATTTATACTAAAGAACAACTCAACCAAATCAGCCTTTTGATTCACAGTAATATCTACTTCAACCTTATTAGCTTTTCTATGCAACGCGCTTGCCACGCTTGCTTTATTCGCTTTTTCTTCAACTTTCTATTCCATTATATTCAATCTTTCATCAACTCTTCCTTCCAATTCTATAATTTATTATGCGGAAACAAACTAATTCGATAAACGTTTTTATTAAACAATAAATTTTCCCTCTAATTCCGTTGACAGTTTTTATAAATTAAGATCAAGTTCTGATGTACTTATTTTGTCTGTGAGAAGGGATCTTATGTTAGGGGATTATTATTATTAATTTTAATTGGAAATCTCTGTTTTAAGTGCATAGTCTTTGAGAATTAATTCAAGGTCAGAAAAGGATGGAGATTTTGTTGTCGATTGAATTTTTTACATTAATTAATGAAAACTTTAAATATATAAAATCCTATCAAAATTTACTCAAGAACTGATGCTTTTAATTCACTTTTAGTAACTCTTTGCTATACTTGTTCTTATAAATCAAGAATTGCTTATCCCTGACTTTTACAAACATCAACAAGCCCTTTAAATGTGACACGGACGACATCTTATATTCCTCTTCAGTCATTAATTTCCTTAATTAAAATAAAATAAATCTTAGGGAGATAATAATACACCAAGTAAGTCTTCTACTAAAGTAAGATTGAAAATATGTTGTTTTGGTGAATGATGTTACTATTTGGTATATGGTTAACTATTTGTTTTTGGTTGAAAAGTAGTCTCCATTCACAAATTATTACAAATTCAAAAAAGTTTAAATTTAATAAGTTAAAATTTATAATAATATTAGGAACTTTTTTAATTGAGTTTACAATTTTATTTAGAATTTTGTAACTAAATAAACTAATTACTTGCTTATCTCATGCCAAGGAATAAATAACATCCAAATAATGTCTTAAATATATTGAGTCTTCAAAGAACAATTTAAAGAAATATTTTTTAGTTAATATCTGATAGCAATATTTTATCATTTGGACAGTAATTTAATTCTTTTGATTCCTTTCTCTCAAAAAAAAATCCTATTGATTTGCTATTTTGAGTTAAAAACTTATGCTTTGTCTTTTTTTGTCTTTAAACACTGTATCGAAGCTAAAATGCTTAAAATATTTGCCTAATTCACCAGTTTTTAATTTTAGCAATCCTCTGAACTATTCAATGATTTCGAATTTAAAATTTATTTAAATTTTATTATTTTTTATTATAATAATATTTATAGAATAAGTATTTTTTTTATTCAGTAGATAAACATAAAAATATCTAAATTATATTGTAAAAAAAAAAATTAATAATAATAATAATAAAATTAATAAAATTATTAGTTAATTTTTTAAAGTTTTTGTCAATTACAAATGAAGTTTTATTGATCTAATTTTCTTTTAATCATTTATGTTTTTAGATGTATTAAATTTATGAACTCTGCAGCACTGAATTCCTATCAGATTTGACAATTGTAGGTTTAAGTGATCATGCGTTTATGTTTCGAAAGATTATATATGGATTAAGGCTGCTCTAGAATATATTTGTAAAAAGTTTAAAATTTGTGGATATTTTGTAGTTATATTTATTTATTTAGCAACATATAATATTTATAAAAAAAATATTTATATTGCTGCAGAAAGTGATTTGAAAAGTTTATTCGATTAATAAATAATTTTTAATAGATTAAACAAGAATATAATTCAATTAATATGCAGAAAACACAAATTTTGTCAAATAAAATAAGAACATTGATCCTAATATAGTAGTAATACAAGATCAAAATACAAATTTTGAAGAAAACAAAAAAAGTTTAGATTAATAACAAGATTCTTAAAAATTTGATGGTGAATTTGATCACAATAAATATTTAGAAGAGTTGAAAAAATTATTAATAAAAATTAATTTTGGTTGGTAGATATCTATTAAAAGGCTAGGAAATAATTGATAATGCGAAATATTCTGGTGGTCAACAAGTCGTTTCAAAATTATTGCACGATATTGTATTTTTAAAAAAATATTATATTATATTATATATAGTCTACAAATTAAGTAGGATTTGAGTAAGCAATTCAAAAAGAAGAAACTGCTATGGATTAAATGCTAGTGAAATTAAATAAAGTGAAAAAATAATTCAAATAAGAAAAATAATAAAAATCAAAATTGCTTTTGAAAAAAGAGTTGAAAAAACAATATTTTATATAAAATAATTTAAGTCTAGAAGAAAAAGAATTAATAAAAAAATAATTAAAATGCCCAAAAAATTATGGTGTAGATGAAATTACATAAGTTTTATTACAAAATTTCAAATTATTTTTTTTATTATAGTTTTAAAGTAAAGATTTCAGTAATGCCAATCAATTTAAATGAAAAGGAATAGAAGTTTCTTGTGTTGAAAATTATACAAAAGATTTCTTATATACTGAAAATATTGAAATTAAATTTAAATTAAGAATATTAGAAGAAAAATATTCTTAAACATCGTTTGAATATGAAAAATTAAAACAGTAGAATGCTGATATCAAAGCAAAAGTTTTATAATTTTAGAAATCAATATTAATTGTAGATGTCAATCTAAGAAGTAAATTGCAAGAATCTTGAAATTGAGTTCTCATCTTTGTTTGAGAAAGATTAAAAATTAACAAAATAATTCGATAAGAAAATAGGAAAAATAGTGAGATTAAAAAAATTGTTAAAGGATTGTTAATAATAATTGTTTAAATAAAAAGAATAAGAGTCATCTTTCAAGAATTAAAATTAGTTTTAATATTCTTATTTAATTAAATTTAATAGATAATTAATCGCACTTAAGGATGAAGCAATTAAAAAATAAGAAGAACTATAATTTCAAGCCTAATAATTTAAACTATAATTTGAAACTCTATCCAAATAAAATGAAGAACTCAAAATATAAAAGAGTCCTTAATAATAAGAAACAGCAATTGATTCTAATAATTAATTATTGAAAAAGCCAACAATTAAAGAAGAAAAGAAAGCAAATTCTTTTGTGAAATAAAGTTCATAGAGTTCATAGAGGCGTTCAGTATTAAAAAAATAAGCTACATCAAATTTAAAGCCTGTTGCTGGTCGTATTAGTAAAGCTAATTAAAGTTAGAATATATCTATTATGACTTAAACAGAGTAATCAAACAATATAAAATTAGTGGAGTATTTTTTAACAAAAATCGATATAAAGTAATTAAAATAATTGAAAATAATACAAGATTTGATTAATAAAGAAATTGTGTTGCTTAAAACAAATTTTGAAGAATAATAGGGCATATAAACTGAATTATAAGAATTTAAGAACTAAAATAAACTATTTGTATAAGCAAATAAATAACTTTAAGATGAACTCTGGGAATTTAAAGAGTAAATCATTGAAAAAGAGCGTGATGAAGTCAGATAAATGGAAGAAGAATTTCGGGAATTTGAGTAAAAGTATATGCAGCATAATAAAGAAGTAAATACTTTGGAGAGTAAAGAAGCTTTTATAAAAATTTTGTAATAAAAGATTAAAGTGCTAGAGAAAGTAGAAATAACAAATGAAAAAGAGTAGATAGAAATAGGTGTTTAAACTGTCGAACTTAACAAAAGCGAAGATAAATATATTAAAAAATTGTTTGTAAAAAATGAAGTATAAATGCAAACAATGCCTAATTATTATTCAAATACATTAGCATCTACTACAAACAATTCTTTATAAAATAGTAATAAAAAATAAGAACTCAAACAGCTCTTAAATAAAACAAATGTATAAGTCTCTAAAGCATATTATAATGGGCAGTCTAAAACTGAATCAACACCAAAAGAAACATAAAGAAAAGCAATTGCTACTCCTTTATCTACAACGCTTTCTTCATTTAAATAACTAAATTAATATAAATATAATAAAGAGAAAATAGTAAAGAAATCTGAGAATTCAATACATTATGATAATTAAATTGAAAATATGTATTAATCGTTTAAAAACAAAATTGAAAGTTATATGAATTTAAATGATAGGTAAAGATAGTAAAAAAGTGTTAGAGATCCTTTAACAATTAAATTTTATAAATAATAAGAGGAACTCATGAATATCGCATCTAATATTTAAATAAATAATTCAAATTATTTAGAGGGTAATACAAGTGAAAGTATTGGTTTAAATGGGTAATTACTAATAAAGTCATTAAGTTTACCGAGCTACGAATAATTTAGGGAATTTTTCTTTACTTTTTAGAGTGCACACTAAAAATGTGGAATAAACTGTCCTCACTTAAAGAAATTTTTCTAAAAAATTGGATTTAACCCTTAAATACTAAATAGTGGTAAATAGATAATGCCAATTGCTCATTAAGAAATTAATTAATTACCTAAAATATAGAGTAAGTTTGGCCATAATAATAATAATAATAAAAATAAAAGCACTCAATAATTAATTAATAAGACATTAAATAGGACAAATGTTAATTGCGAAAATTTTAGAAAGAATTCTCTGTGTTGATTTTAATTTGTCAATAAACTAATTTGCTAATTTATAATAAATTTAAGTTTTTTATTGTCAAAGTAAAATGAAACAAAAATAACTATTATGTATAAAACTATTAATTGAATCAAAAATTTTTACAAACTAGCTAATTCTCTTCATATTCTCCACAAAACACAGCTTCATTTGTTTTCATGTCGAAAATAGTGGCAGATCCTGAAACCTTTGAATCTACAAATTACCCATGCAATTTTTAATCATTATTAAATGCAAGTACTCCATAACCATCAAATTTACCATTGTCAAATTATCCTTAATAATATAGCCAAGCACTATGAGGAAGTGTATCAAGATTATTATAATTAACAATTCCATTGCCTGAAGGCTTTGCGTAAATATTTATTAATTTTCCACGTCCATTAAATTAATTGTCAGTAAATTATCCTTCATAAATTAAAAGATCCTTTTCTTCCAGGGATAAAAGACCATAACCGTTGAGTTACTGTAAATCAGAGATCTCACCTTCGTAGATTAGTCCGTTTTAAAGTTTCAACTTTTAATCATTTAAAGATAATTAATATGAATCTGGTATTAATTCCTAAAATGCAATAAGGTATTCATCCATAGGTATCAAAGATTCTTAAATAGCATTATTATTTGGTAATAACCCAAATTCATCAAAACTATCACTTTCATCTTCATTTTCTTCATCAATTTTAAAAATACTAAACACAGATTAATTTTATTTAATTTATTCTTCTGGTTGTTCTGGTTGTTCTAGTTGTTCTGGGTGTAATGGTTACTCTGTTTGCTCTTCTTGCTCAACTTATTCTGATTATTCTCGTTGTTCTGATTGACATTATTCAGTACAGTTTTCTTTATTTGTCGAAAATAGTGACACTATGTTATGTGGTGATTTGGCAATTGGTTGGGGCTGTTCTGAAACAGTGTACTGATTTATGATATTTTTTAGGATGAGTTCTGAGGGAAATGAGGGAACAAAGTTACTAACTGGAATTTCTGTAATACAAACTGCTTTTTCTGGTGTATTTTCAGTTTTATTCATACTGCGAGTTTTTTTATATTTGGATAGAAGATCTTATTCAACTATTTCAAGAGGTTATTCAATTGATAAGTGAATTGAAATTTCATTTTCTTCTGTATTTTCTGTTTAAAATTAGTCTTCCATTTATTATTATTATTCTTGAATGACTTACTCTTTGATTTCATTAATGAAATTATATTATTATTCTTGAATGACTTGCTCTTTGATTTCATGAATGAAATTATTATTATTATTATCATGAACACCTTAACTTTCATTACTCTCCTTTTATTCAAGACTAAAACTCTCAAAATCAAACACCTCTTCAATATTCTATTCATTTCTTTTTTTATCGACTATAAATTATTCATTTAATTTATAATTTTTTTAAAATAAATCAATCCCTGGAGGAGAAAAATAATAATTACTATCATTACTGGGATTAAGAAAGCAGTTATTATTTGTTTTCGGGTCTGTGAGATCACTTTGTTTAAGCAACTCTTATGCTTTCTAAAACACTTATTAGAATTTGTCCAAACAATTATTTAAAGAACTTGAAGATGCATCTTTATTAATTGTATGATTATACAATGATTTAGATTATTATTATTATTTTTTATCACTATCTTTTCTACTACTATATTTCTTTTTCTTTTTTTTTATCAATAAATTATTTTACATTTCATTCTTTTCTTTATCTTTTTTCTCATTCTCATCACAATCATTTAAATCAATTAAAATTTTACTCACGATTCAGCTCTCATGCCCGTCTTTCATTTATTATGCATTCTCCTTATCCATCAATTAGGACCCCGCATAAAATTCGCAAAAATCAACATTACTTGGCTGATCATAGTTAGAGCAAGTATCATGTGGGCATTATGTGTGGTGGAATGGAAGAGAATTTTGCTTGGAAGTTGGGTTGTTCATATAATCAGTAATCATTCGGTAGTGGTTTTTTTCTATACTAGCTTTTTATTTCTTTGCTGAAACCTTTTGTTTTAGTTTTAGTTTAGGACCAGAAGTTGAAATAATAGGTGGTTTGGGACATAAAAAATTTTTAGCCTTTTTCAATGTCAATTAGTTTTATTTCTTAAGTTTCTCTAATTCTTACTCTTTCTATTTCAAATGCTACTAAACTTTTTTAGAATTTTTTTAAATATTTTCTTGCATGTATTCATCATATTTATAAAGATCAAGAGACCCTGACTTCAACGCAGTTAAGGCTTGCTCTTAAAGCGGATATTTTTATTGTGGTTTGTTAGGAGTCAGAGCTATTAGTATCCGTTAGCTTGGAAATGAATTTGTTAATGTATTGCATTAAAGTTGGGAAAGCATTGAAATTATAATGCTTATTTTAATATAATAATATAGTAGTTATTTTCGGTTTAAAATATTTATAAAATTTATAAATATTGGGGTTTTAATTTTTTATTTCCTATTATTATTATTATTATTATTTAATAATAAAATATTAAGATTTTTTCATATAGAAACGACAAAAAATAAAGCAAAATTTAATAATTTTTTTCATTTTCATTTTTTAGGAACATACCATGAAGGGACTAATTTGCTCACTAAATCTGGCTAACTTGAAAGTTCCTCTAAAAGAATCATTAAATAAAAAATTAATTTATGACCTTTAGTAAAATTGAAGAGATCTGGAAGTGGTTTATTGTTAATAGTTAGTTTTTACTATCTCAATTCATCAAAATAAGGGTGTGCTAAAGCTTCTAAAGCAGTTAATCTTTAAGTTGGGACATAAACTAATACTTTCGACATCAGGTCTATTAATTGTGCATCCGCTGTTTTAAACAACTAAAACAATTTAAATTTAAAATTACTGTTTTAACTTTTGACAAAGAGTAAGCTTTAATGCTTGGACACTTAAAATCTGCTGTATTATGAGGATTCATCAATTAAATTTGTTCGACTGTAGGGGTTCCACAAATTTTGATGATCTAAGCTAATTAATCAATAGAACTTTCACCGGGGAATATTGGTTTTAATAAAATCATTTCTGCAATAACACATCCTTTTTTCAATTAATTAATTTTGTAACAATTTACCTAAAGATCACACATCAACTTAATTTGTATATTAAGTTGCTCCAAATATAAGTTCTGGGGCCCTATAATATCTTGAACAAATATAAGCAATATTAGGTTCCCCTTTGACTAATTTTTTCGCTGACCCAAAATCACATAATTTTAAACTATGATCTCCCTGAAAGTCAACTAACATATTTTACGGTTTAATATCTCGATGGCAAATTCCAAGTGCATGGATATAGGCTAAGGATCGGAACATTTAGTATGAATACAGTTTGACTAACATACTTGGAAATGCTGAGCCTGCCCTTCTGAAATGCTTAGTAACTTAGTAAAGGTTATCGGACATATAGTCCATTACAATATTTAAAAAGATATCATCTTTCTAATAAAATTTGTAAGAAATAAAAAGAATATTTTGTTACTTTATCACCTTCAGAAAAAAAAGAATATTTGACACAAACACAATTTGGATGATGAAGCTCTTAAGTAATCAAGTGCTCACGGTTTTTATACTTTTTATCTTAAAATACTTTTTTTATGGCAACAATTTCTCCCGTAATGGGCAATTTAGCCTTTTGAATTCGTTAAATTATTTTAATTTCTTACTGAATAAACTACTCCGAATGTGCCATTTCCTACAACTTTTAAAATTTGATATTGTAATTTAGTTCCATTCTATAAAATGAAAAAAAATGTATTTTCTACCTAACATTCAACGGTCTAAACCTAATAGGATGTTTTAGAAATTATTAGCTTTGATGATTCTACCATTTTTTTTAATTAAACAATTATTTGGATAATTTTTTAAAAATTAACAAATTTTATTTAAAGGGAATATTATACAATATCTTAAAAAATTACTTTTTTTTTACTAAAGAAACCATAATATTCATCAACAGAAATTAATAAAAATCAAATCCTATAAATTTCATAAATTATTAACTTTTTTTCATTGTCAAATTTGAAAATATATTTGAAGATCTTTATTGTTAGAAAACTTGAAATATAATAATTCTATAGTAATTAAATCAAGATGAAATTTATAATTATATTCTGATAGCTAGTGATGATTATTTTATTGTGAGTTGTTTGATTGAATAAAAGTAATTTAAATTCTTTCTTTGATTGAAATTTTAATGTTTTGTTTTGTTTGCATTTTTTAATTTTTCAAAAAATTAAAAGTTTAAAAAATTAAAAATTAATAATTAAAATAATTAAATAATACAAAAAAATAAAAAAATAAAACTTAGCATATATTATTATTTAATTTTAAGATAATTAAAAATGACCGAATAGATAGAAGAAGTTGAATCAAAAAATAATTCATAAGAATTAAATAATTAAATTATTGAGGATCAAGTTAACGAAGCCTCCAGTCAAGACGAATTAATGAAAATTGAAAAATCCAAAACTGAAAATAATAAATTATTTAAACTTGAGGATTTATAAGATATTAATGATTTCAAAGCATCTTCATTATCATTAGCAAAAAGAGTATTAAAAAAGATAGAAAGTGAATAATAAATATTAAATAATAGAGTTGATTTATTAGACACGGAGAAACAGAAAATGAGAAGTAATATTATATAAACTAGGTTAAAAACAAAATTTATTTTATAAATGAAAGAAATACATTTAGAGAAGCAAAGGACTGTAATATTTCAATTAAATATTCTTATTTTGTAATAGAAAAGTTAGATGTAAAGAGAATAATAAGAATTTATTACAACTATGAAAGAAAAAATAAAAGAAAGAAAGCATTCAAAAAATGAGAAAAAAGCAAAATTATTCCTAAAGCATAAACAAAAATAATGATCGTTAATTAAGGAATATAAATAATCTAATTAGCTTTCAATTTTATAATAAAAAAGTTCTATATTAGAAAATAATAAAAAGCAAGCCAAATTTATAAAGAATTTTGAATGTTTAAAAAAATAAAAAAATGAGAAATTGAAAGAGAATTAGTAACAATTATTAATGAAAGAAAATTAATTGAAGGTATCTAAAATCAATGCATTAGCAACCTAACAGAAACTGGAAAACCTTTAAAAGGAAAAAAAAGAATAATAATTAATGATGAAATTATAAGAATCTTAACTAAAATAAAAGTATGCACTTGAATAATTTGTGAATGTCTTCACTACCCCAATTTAATAGATTGAAAAAAGATATTCAAATCCACAAACTACCACTTTTTTCCTGCCAGATTGTAAAACAACTAAAAACAAAATTATTGATTTACCAACGAAAACTTATAAAAAATTTAATAGAGTAAGATTCAAATCGTTGTAACACCCTTGGAACTCGAACACTGCTGTCGAAAAAGAGGATGACAAGTTTAGTATTGGATGCTTTGTAACTAAAGCTAAATCAGATCTATGGCGTTGTTAGGTAAGCATTTCTCTCTTTTATAAATTAATTCTAAAAAGAAACGTTTAAAAGGGATTTTTTCTTCATATGCAGTATAAAACTGATAATGATTTTTGTTTTTCTAAGTTTTTTTTTTATAAATAATCACTATTAAACTTAAATGAAATAAACTAAAATCATAATTTTATGAAGTGTACTGGGAAACTTGCTTACTTTTCAGAGGCTTTTCTTGATTATTATTTTCCTTGGTTTTCACTAAACGCACGATTAATTAAATAATTAGTATATTTCAAAGTGCTTTCAGGCCCATAATCATTCTATTTTGAAAAGTAATTGTCATTTTATTTATTCTCGTTAATATTACTTTGGGTAACCCCAAAGATTTCTTCAGAATAATCATCATAATCTGAGATAGGATGTATCTTTTCTGATGAATGTGAATGGCTTCATTAAGAGTCTAATAGAACTTATTTGTTTATTATTGGGGAAGGATATTTAGATTAAGTACTCTGAATTGTTGTTGCAGCAAAATTTTGAAACCATGTGCTAAATTTCGTTTATTGGGATAATGATAGGGAAGCTTCCTCACCATAAACAGCAATTAATTATAAATTATTATTTATAATAATTTCTTCAATTTCAAGTGAGAAATTTGGTAAATCAATAGCTTGATTAAAGATAGCAATAATTTCTTAAAAATTGAGTGATGCGGGTAATAAGAACAAAAAGGTTTTACTTACACTGAGAGCTTATTTCAATAATGAGACTAAAATTAATTCAAGATTTAATGTCAGTTAGCAAATATTTTTATAAAAATCGGGATAGATTATAACAATATCAACAATTGCGGCATAATTTAGAATAAAAGGAGATAAAAAATTTGCTTAAATGAATTCTACTTATTCACTGATAGAATTTAGTTTCGCTGAAGCCCTGCAATAGTCGAGTCGTTGTGATGACATATCTAAGCCAATAACAAAAAAATTTTCTTTTGCAAACTTAGAATAATGAATAAATAAAATATTTGATTGCAAACTTCAATTGTTAAGGCACCTCATTAAGCAAATGCATCAAGAATAACTTTTCCAGAACAAGTTTAATTCTTTTATGCTAATTTTTATTAGATTTTGTTAGCAAAATAAGTTGCTAGTGCATCCGGAAAGCTTTTATTATTATCAATTTGTTAATATTATTTTCTAAAATCTAATGCACTAATACTTTTTCTCATAATTTTGAGTTTTTTTTATGTTATTTTTAATACAAAATTCGTTGATAATTGACATAAAAATCATTCATTTGTAGGAAAGTTTTAGTAAAGTGCCTCGGAAAATAAACTTATTATTGGGTCAAGGTTTGATATAGTTTTACACCGTTTCTTTTTCATGAGTTAATAATTTGTAGGGAAGGCTTATTTGTTCGAAGAGCAATTTGTTGAGGGAGTTAAATTTTATAACTGGTTACTAGTGTATGCAGTTGTGGGATAAGAGTATTATTTTTAAGGTATAGTTTATTAGTGTTTCAAGGCTGGTCTAGTCGATAAGGACTCTTGTTCATTGCTGATACAAAAGAATCTGAAAAATTTGTGAAAAAAAGATTTTTTTTTTGTTTTCATTAAGTATTTTTCAAATGTTTACTGTAATGCTTTATTCAAATTAAAAATTATTTAAAGATTACAGATTTAAATAAAGTTTAATATCAACATTTTTTTTAAATAAATAAATTTGTTTATATATTTTTTATTATAAATTGTTCTTTTAAATGGGTATTTGCGGTTCAACTTATATCAACAAAAAAAAATAAGACAAATATACAAACTAAACAAAGCAAAGTGAATAAACCTATGAAAATGAAAAACTAAATCTTTAAATTAATAAGGTTCCTCACTCTCCTCTGAAATAACATTAAGATAATATGATTTTATTACTACAATAAAAAAAGAAAGAGTTTCTTTAATAAAATAACGAAGAAGCGAAACAGATGAATCAGTTGTTTATAAGGCCTTCTTTAAGTCAATAGCAATAATAAGAAGAAAAGAAGGTTGTCCCTGATTATGAGATCTTAAATTTTGAAGAACATGTTGGCTTTCTTGAAAAACAAGAAATTAAAACAAAATAAGAAATGTTATCTTAGTAGACAAATGTAAAAACGTGGTTGGAGAATCGATTTGTGTAGAAATATACAAATTTAAAAGCTATTGCCATGGGTGCATTTGGATTAGTATTTAAAGTCATCACATCATATATTTAATAATTATTTTTTTTTCTATATAGGCGTATAACATAATTCGTAATGAAGAAATTGCACTCAAAGTTCAAATAAGTAACAAAAATTCAAAGTAAAAAGAAAAATTAATAAAAGATGAAATAGAAATGACTGAACTTATCTAACGCAGGAGTGGTTTAACACTAGATTCTAAAGCCCTAACAATTTATGCTAAAATAGTTGTAAAAGACATAAAATCCCAATAGTCTGTTGTCATAATTGAACTTGAATTTGCGAAATTCACTTTGGGGAGCTTATTAAATTGACGATAGAAATTATAATCACCATTTAGTTATTTCGAATGAATGAAAATTGCAATAGATTTATTAGCTAATTTGGTTGAGCTATAAAGGGATTTTTTAGTGAATTTTGATTTAAAACCAGATAATATATTTTATTTATCAGTGGGTGACGAATTTGTGATTTGTGATCAAGGGTTAACAGAAAAAATATTAGTAGAAAAAGGATAATTTGATGCTGATACATTAATATCAGCAACAATAAGAAAAGGAACTCGGCGTTTCATGTCCCCTGCAATGAAATAAGCCTTAAAAGACAATAAAAAAATATGTTAGCATGATCCCTTCAAATCTGATCTTTATTCTTTAGGGATTGTCTTAATGTGAGTTGCAGCAGTTGGTACAGTATCGAATGAAGAATGGAAAGGTCTCTAAACGTTTGATGAAAGTGAAATGGACATCTTGAAAGATTAGTTTAAACTAATTGTGAGGAATTGTGTATGAAGGAATAAAAGATTGGTGAAAATGGAGGATGAAGGATTTAATTTGTTAGAATGATTGTTGGAAGAAGATGAGAAATAAAGAAAAAATATATTTGAAATTGCTTTATTGTTGGAATTAGAATCTGCAATAACTTCACCAATTACTATACCATATTTATAGCGTTTTAAACCAGAAATCATAGAACAAGAAGAAAATTTTTAGAGTTCTGTCATTTAATATTCAACAAAACCCTATGTCTATGAGGGAGAAGTTAGTCATAATTGGATTAGATAAGGGAATGGTAAATTATTAATGAAAGATGAAGATAACAATTTATAAATGATCTACAAAGGGGATTGGAAAAATAATGTCCCACATAACAATGGAATTTTATGATTTAATTAATTTATTTCCTTTGAGGGAAAGTTTGAGTATGGTTCTCCATAGAAAGGAAATATTTCCTTTGATTTAGAGGAGGAGGCATTTAATAAGCCAGTTTAATTTGATTTGTGGGAAAAAATGGCATAAAATGATACATTATTTGTAAAAGATGGCATTTAATATTGTCTTTACTCTTATTAAAAAAATCTTTATTTAGAAGAAGCATAAAAAAAGCAATCCTTAACAAAATCCTAATTTTAGACAATAATTAATGAATGCAATTAATTTAATATTATAAATTTAAATTTGGAAGATAAGAATAGTTTATAATTGACAATCTAGGCAAAATCTGTCCCTGGGTTAATATTTTCATAGATTTCTATCCTGGAATTTAATGCGGATTGTTTAAAGATTTAATTAAATGGGAAAAAAATTAAATGTTTGCATAAAAAAATTGTTTTTAATTTGATTTTTAATCGCGATTATTTTGAAAATAGAGAGGAAAGTTATTTCGATATTATTGAATCAGTATTACTTTAATTATTTGAGATTTAAAATAAGAATTTTAAATTTGGAGAATTTTGTTTTAATGCCAAAAATGATTTTCAATAATTTTTTGAAATTGCAATTAATTAGATATAATTGTATTTTAATTGATTCGAAAAGGAGCAAATTACTGAAGCATTATCAACTTCATTTACCCCTTCATTAATTCAAGAATTTAATGATCAAAAAGAATAATAAATCAAATGCATAATAGCTTCTTAAAATCATAATAAAATTTATTTTTGTATAAGTAATTCATTAAATTAAATCAATTTGGATACATAAGAATAAAAATAGTATTATGGACATGAATAATAAATACTTATATTAACAATTAATAATAATATATTGGTCTCTGGCGGAGTTGATCATTATATTGTTATATGAAATGTAGAGGATGATTGCAAAATAATTAATAGAATAATTTTGGATGAAAATATTTTTACTTAGTAATTATCATTGAGTTCTAATTAAGAATTGGCATTTATTGACCAGAACTTCAATTGCTATCTAGTTACAAAAATATTTTATTATATCTATTATTATTATTAGACAAATTGTTTATCTAAATCATAAGTAATTGAACCAACCAATTGCTTAATGAAGGAAATTAACTGCCTCCAATTAGATAATACTAATGAATTATTGTATTTAGGGTTGTCAAATTATAGTATTGGAGTGTACTCAGTCCATTTGAAAATCATTTAAAAAGAATTAATTGGGCATACTGGAATCATTACAATTATACAATCTGCTAATAATAACACTTTATGGAGTGGAAGTAAAGATACAACTATAATTTAATGGAACGTATATACTGGGACAATTTTAATGTAATAATATATTGTTTATTAAAATTCTAATTAGGAAATTGATTTCTCATAATAATTAAATTAATAATTTCTTTTTCCTTCCTGAAAATAGTATCTTACTATCTTTTGATATTGCCAGTATGAATATCTGGGATCTTGCTTAAAATCATTTATTTTTTTCTCTTCCATTAAAAAAAGAAATTTTTCATAAATAATTTTGTTTATCAAAATCCAAAGAAATTATTTGCTCAATTTAAAACAAACTATTTTCATTAAATTAATTACAAAATTGAATTATCATTAATGAAATTACAAAGTACTTTGAACAGGAATACCCTTTACTATCCTCTCTTAAAAAGACACTCAGGATTTATTAATAAATACTTGATTCTAAAGAACTAAACCAAATTACTAATTTTTCACCCTTTAAAAATTTGGTTACTTTAGTTATAGGCAGTTGTTCATTAAATAATAAAGGCTTTGAATATTTTATAGAGTAGCGATTACAATCTATTAAAAATTTACAACTTAAACTTAACAATTGCAATTTTTTTGATAATGATATACAAGTCTCAAGTATTTTAAGTAACTATTAACTATCTCTAATGACTCCTCTGAATCTCTAGGAATTATCTCTAACGTTTTGTTAAGTCGATTTAATAATGCTTTAGGAACTGTAGTTATCATAACTTAAGAAATTAAGGTTGAAGTTTTGTAGTTTTATAGAAGAAGAGTGCTTATCTTATTTAAATTAATAATATCTACCGAGTTTACAGTTTTTGGATTTAAGAGGGAGTTATAAGATCACGCTTGAGAATCTTAAGAATAAATAAACTTTAAATTTACTAAAAATTTAAAACTTAAAAATCCATTTACTGGACCGAACAAATGATTAGTATTTATTGTAAGAATGTCTTTATTTCCTTATGAATCAAAGCATTTCTGTGAAATAAATAAAATTCTCGATTACTGATGAGGATCACCCTCACGAGTTTTATATAAAAATTCATTAGAATAAATAATTCCTAAAAAAAAAGTATTGCCATTTTTGCAAGGCAACTTCGTTTTCACTTAAATTAACGGATACAATTTAAACACAGTCCTAGGGGGTGACAAATGCTTTTTTGAAAACACTGAGCCATTCGCTCTATTTAAAGTCCTAACTGAAAGAACTTTCTTTATCCAACTGTGAAGAAATTAATGATGAGGGATTGAAAATGTTTATTTAAATGCAACCCTACTAAAAATTGAATAAAATCAATTTAGCAAATACAAAGGTTACAGATGAAGTTTTGAGATAATTATGGAAATAAAATTTTGGGGTTTTTGTTTTTATTATAACAAGGAGTTAATATTCTATTAGGTCAATAATAATGTTAATGAAATAATTTTTTCAAATTGCTCAGAACTAACATCAATAGGAATCAATTTTGTATTAAAACACTTAGATAACTCTAATTTATAAAACAAATTTACTGTATTTAAATCCTTAATCTAAAAAAATTTATTTATAATTGAATGAATTTGTGATAAGTTTGTTTTTTTAGAAATAAAAACTAATTCTATTTTAAGGAAGCGATGCTTATGAAAATTTGATAAGTAATTAACATTAAATAATGAATAAAACTAATTTGTTTTCGGGAGTTTAAAAAACCTCGTAAATTTAACAGACTTTTCTCTAAACTTAAAGTTTTTTTTTATCATAATCAGTATTGATTATAAAGGACAATTGAGTATGATGTCGTTATCTTTAAATATCTCATTGATTTTATTTCAGTTACTAAATCATTAAAACAATTAAACTTAACCTTTTGAAAGTATTTTATTTAAATTTTTTTAAATTTTGTTTTTAGTATCACTTTTGATTTCAAGTATTTTGAAAAATTTGGATAAAAATTAGGATTATTGCCATCTCTATTAGCTTTAAAATTAGAATTTTAAGAATTTGTCCCATTATAATTTTTGAAATTTTTATCAGAAAAAAACTTACAATCCTTTACTTTAGAAATTTTTACGTTATTTTCATAATAATAATAATCATTCATTTATTTTTTAGGTAATCCTTGTAATAAGATATTTTAGAAACTAATTTAACTAATCTGTCCTTATTTTTATAAACTAAATAAAATTTAATAAAACTCAAAATTATTATAAAGGGATCTTTTTTCTAACTAAAGGAAATTTAATTATCGAAATAAATAATGGATTAATTTTGCAATTCTATATTATTAAACTTGAATTTATTGTCATTAAATATACAATTGCCAAATTATATAAGATTTATACGAAATGAAGATCCTGAAAGATAATTTGGTGAAAAAATTGAAAAATTAAAATTAGCTGTTAATGATTCTACTTGATATTTATCGAATCTTTAAAATATAGAAACTCTAAATACTCTTGAATTAGCTATTCCTGAATACAAGTTTTAATACCCAAATAATATTTATTTATTTTAAATAGAATAAAGGAAAATTTAATTAATTTTTGAAATTGTTTCATAAACTTAATTGCTAATGCTAAATAATTAACAAAGCTTAAAATAATTTTTAATCAAAATCAATATCTTACAACTGAGCATTTTATTGAATTTTATTAATCCTGAAATACAAATTTACAAGAAATATCCTTATAATTCTAAAAGTAAACTTTAAATTCTTCAAAATAACAAAATATTTTAAAGTTATTAAAATGTAACAAACCCTGAATTATAGGAACTTGGAAAAGCTTTGAAAAATTAAAACTCTTTATCAAAACTTTGTTTAAATTTTCGTTAGTAATTATTATCTTTATTTTTATTTATATTAAGTAATACTTAAATTACAGATAATGGATTAGAGTAATTATTATCTTGCTTAAATTAGAATAAATTAAATACATTAATAATTAATCTTGGATAGTTATTATATACAATAGTAATATTTCATTCATAGTCTTGATAAAATATTTGAAATTGATATTGATTATTTAATAAAAGTAATACAATAGCAAGAAGATATAAAAATTTTATAAGTTCATCTTGATAGGTTTTTTTATTATATTTAAATAATAAACATCTATCTTAGTATACCTTTTTTATGCAATAAATTTGTTCTTAAAATGCTAAAAATATTTCTTAAACTCAACTGTTTAGAATATGTAAAATTTTCTATTATGGGGTTTAAATAAATTATCTTTGAAATTAATATTTATTATTATTTAAAAGAAATAATTAACTATCCATACATACTGTTTAAGAAATAAAAAAGTTTCTGATTAAATGGAAATAAGATAAATAATTTGCTTTGAAACTTAAATTGAATGGGTAGTTTTTCTTTTGTTTAATTTTTAACAATTTGTTATTTGTTTAGTACTAATTTTAATATGAATGCAATAGAAGATTTATTTACTTAATTTAAGAATGTTTATAATTTATCTTTAAATTTTTGATAAGAATCAAATCAATTATTATTATTGTTTGTTAATTATTTAAAATAAAAAAAAAACTTGTTGATTTTAATGAAGTTATTGAAACAATTTAACCTAAAAACATATTAATAAAAAAATAAACCACTACATAAGTATTCATCAAGTACAATGGCAATGCAAAACTAACTCTCTTAAGAAGAAACTGAAATCAATTGTGAATCAAATGAAAATTTTTAACAAACTAAATTGAATTCCTTTATAAATTCAAACTTTGAATTCAATAAGGCTGAATTAAAGTAAATCTAAAAAAACTCTGGAAGTTTTTTGTTAACTGAATTATCATTGAAAAATTATTTAAATTAGTTGAAATCCGCAACTTTAAAAGTCAATATTAATAAAGAGTAGGAAAGGAATTTAAAAAAAAATAAATTTAAGTTATAGGAAAATTTAACAAAACATTGTTTTACGAGATAGCAGTTTTCTAGAAACAATAAAGTGTCTTCTGTAATGGTTTAAAATAATGCATAGATAGCAAACGCAAAGAAATAAAAATACTCGTTATGATAGTCACCTACAATAAGTGAAGCAATCTCTCCAAAAAAGGGCAGTATTGATGAAAAAAAAAGGCAATAATAGTAAAGAAATTCCTATCTTAAGCTCCTAGAAAATTTAGAGAAAAGAAAAAAAACATTTGGGAAATTTGCGTTTAAACATATTGAGAAAGAAGAAAATTTGTAACTTGGGCCAATTCTATACAATCTAAATACAGGAGAACCTAAAGGGACAATGAATTCATGTGACCTTTGATCCGACACAAACATTAAGAAATACCTTTCCTCATGCAATTTAATAAAAAATAAATGCCTTTTAACTAAAATTGCAAATATAAAAATGCGTCAGGATTAATTTGTAAGTTCTGCTAACAAACGAAGGATAGGCATGTAAAAATTAAAATAGATGAATTACTTTATTGATCCTGGGTGTGAAAACAGTAATAAGTTTAATCTTTAAAAAAATAAAATGAATGATTTTGGGAAAAGAACATTACAATTTTTTTAAGGAAAGGGAATTGGTAAGAGATAGGTGGAGTAACTTGTTAATTAGAAGGAAATAGAAAAACCTTCAAATTGATTACGTTAGGTTAGCTTTATTTTTGTTTGTTTGTTAATCCAAATTTAGTTGTTGTTAGTTCCAAATTATAAGTTTACTCCTAAAGATGGAGAAAAAATTGCTAAATTCGCTATACTTTAAAGTTTTCAAAGTAAATTTCATAGGAATGCAAAAAGTGAAGACATTTTGAAAGAATTTTTAAAGGTTTACCAATAATTTTAATTAATTATTACTAGAAGAAAGAAAAATAAAAACCTATACGATCCTAGATGTAACTAAACCGACTTGCATCAAACACTATGATAATGAGATAAGAATTTGATAGATCAAAGAACCTTAGAAAACTAAAAACCTTAATGTATATTGATGAATCGGATGGCAATAAAAATTCCAACTCAGATTTATCTTGTGCATTGAATAAGATGATAAATGAATTGAAAGAACAGACAGATTCTACAAATGGAATAAAATTGTAGGGGGAAACTGATTATTGTTAATTTGTTTTTAGGAAAATTGAAAAAGCCATTGAAAATATTGATAAAACAATTAAGGACCCAAAAATGTTTCTAAATACTTATTATATCTGATCTGAGAGATTATATTTATTTATTATTATTTTAAATATATTAAGTTTAATGTAGAAATATTTAATTTTTTGTTTTGCTTTCTTGAATTTATTTCTAAAGAGGGATCAAGGTGAGAAATAATAGTGTTGATTGTTCTCTTCTAGCTTGCACTTTAAATGGTTATGAAAGTGGAAAGTGCGTTTAAAGATCTACAGTTAAAGATGAACTACCATTTTGTTATTCTTCTTTGCCAGAATGAATTTGTGTTCCAATTTATAATGTCTCTTGTTCTCAAATTGTTAATAAGAGTTAATTAGGAAGCTATTTGGCCTGACTATAATATAAATTCACGAGATCAAGTGATTGAAGAGTAATTTATTAAAAACATTGAGTCAAAATTGTTACAAGAATATAATGAATCAATGTAATTAATTCAATTTTTGGTAACTAATCTTTGAATTTAGCAGCACCGGTCATTCACTCACAGATTCTAAAAATTGTTTTGATTCGTTTAAAAAATTCCTTTGTGCTTGGAATTTTCCTTACTGTGATCCTGAGAGTATAATTTATTTTGAGAGAAATGTTTATCAGGTGATGAAACTTTGAAAGTGTGTCAAGAAATATGTGAATAGTATTTTTTAGATTGCGGGTATGGAACGAACGAATGTATATTGACTTATAGTGATTTAGTTACTTTTTTTATTGAGTTTAATTTGATTGAAAGAATCCAGGAATTGATGAGATTACTACTCTAAGTTGTTACTGAAAATACAAAATAAAAAAGTTATTTTTAAATAAAACCCATTTCAATTTACAAAAAACATTTAAAAAAAAACAACATTAACAATAAAGATAGTAATAAATAACAAAGAAAGCTACAATCTAAAATCAATTGACTGTTAATTAAATCATATCAAGCATTTCTAGAGCTTCTTTTGCTGAAGATCTCTCCTAACTGTTAATTCTTAATAAAGATTCAATCAATGTTTTGAATTCAGGAGAAATGGGAGTCTTGAAAATTTGTTTGAAATTTTCGATTTTTTTAATCAAACTTAAAAAAATTGAAATAAAAGAAAAAAAATACATTTAGGATGTAGTTTTTTTGCGGTTAATCAATTGCAACAGAATAAGTCCAACTTACCAACACTAAATAAAACATTTAAAATTAAATAAAATAAAATAAAATATGTACATCAATTTTATAGGTATAAGGCATATAAGTTAGCATCTCAGGTGCTCTGTACTCTATATCTCCTGCACAGCTCGCGCCTACTAGTTTATCTTGAAGTTCCTTGGCAATTCCAAAATCAATGACTTTTATTTTTTTATTTGTTTTATCATAGATGAGATTATTAAAATGCAAATCACGATGCATAATTTTCTTTTCTTAGAGGTAGTCCAATGCTGAAAGCAATTACTTTGCAATTTCCAAAATTTGCATTTCTGTAAGTTTCTAGAGATAATGACCTAATTATTTCCCCTACGCATACTCCATAACAAGCTAGCAAAATCCTTCTTCAATTATTAATTCTTTGGCTTTGATAATATTTTCATGGTTCAATTTGTTAATTATTTTGTATTCATATTTAAAATGCGCAGTAACTTCTTCATCATTATTTTTAATTTCTTTGAGAACCACAGTTTCATTATCTCTAATATCAATACACTTAAAACACCCAAGTGCTTACATGCCTTTTCCGAGTTTTGAAAGTTTTTTGAAATTGCTAGAGGAAATTGAAGGAATATTAATTGATTATTTGAGTTATTCAGAACTAGTTGCTGTAGAAAAGGCCGAAGGAATTCGGGGAGTCAGTAAAGGTGTCAGAGTTGGGAATTTTTTTTCTGAGAAACAAATTACAAAAATAAACTAATAAATTACTTTAAAGCATGTTTAATCTTGACTTAATTCTCCCATTTTAAGGAATTAAGTTATGTTATTTCGATTCACTTAAGTCTTCACTGAATTTCTTAAATGCTGGCTTTAATTCAACTGGTTCAGTACTTTCAGAATTTTCTAAAAAATAATCAAATTAGTTTAATGAGTACTTTGTTTATTGGAAAATGTTGAATTAAACTGATAAGATCTATTTAAATTTGAATTGTTTGTTTCCATTGTTGACAAAATTATCAATTAGTTTTGTGTTATTTAATTATTATATTTACTAAATTGCAAAAAAATTATTTTGAACGCAAATATATAGATTTTCTAAATATATTTTTTTAAAACTTATATAAATATGATAAATTTAAAGAAAATAAAATTTTCAATTTTTAAATAATGAAAATTAATAAAAATAAATTAATATATTCAATATTTAATAATAAAAAGTAAAAACTTAATTTTTAATGTTTTTTTAAATTGATTAATTTTTGAAGCAATTTTCCTTGAGATTACTGCATATTAAATAATAAATTTTAATTTTTAAAATCTTATTTAAAGGAAAAAAATTATGAAAAGAAACTTACCATCACCACAAAAACTTTAACAAACAGAAAACCAACTACAAAAATAAAATAACAGTTTTAAATAAAGTTGGAACTTTTACTAACCAAAGTAAAAGATTTGTCTTCATTTTTTTAAATTAATTTAGATCAATTAATATGGCACAACTTCCATTAGTTAGGATAAGAAATCCTTAATACCCAAATTCAAATTCATCAATTATCAAAAAAAGAATTGTAGGCTATTCTTTACCTAAGATAAGCAAGGCTTAATAAGGATCATAGACTGAAAGATAAAGTATCAATTCAAATAATTTCCAAAACAAAATAAAAATTCGGATAAATTTACAAAATATTGAACAAAATCAACATTAATAAGAAGCATATTCAAACAAAAATTCATCTTACAATAAAGCTTTATAACGAATTAAGGATTTGAAATAATTTGATTTAAAAAAAGTTTGCTCACTTGAAAATTCGTAAAGAAGCTCTTCACCAAATATTTCACTATTATTGGAACGCAGAGGAATTGATGGTGAAAGATAAAACTCAAAATTTAAATTGTCGTTAGCAAAGAGTAATTTTGAATTAAATAGGTTAGTTGATAGTGAAGAAATTATTGATAATAAGACGAAGCTGTAATAAAATAGCTTGTAGAAATATTTTAATGGATGTCCAATTAGAAAAAAGTCAAATTTTTGTTGAAAAAACAAAATACATAACTTCATATTTATCATTAAATTTTCAAAATTTACTTCTCATATTATTGTATATAATTTATTAAAAAATAAACTAAATTTACTTAAAGATAAGGAATTTGATTAAAAAATATAGTTACATCCCTATTTATTTTTTCATTCTGATTTTTCTAATTCCTTTAATAGATCCAAAGTTGAACAATATTTATCCTACAATTTTTTTTAATATAAAATTGAAATGGAAACTGGAGTCTAATTTTTTTCTTATAAAAATAAATTTGCTTTCATCAAGTTTTCATAACTCTTTTTAGCACTTTCATTTCGCTTTTAAGCACTTGATTAATTTGAAAATTATTATTATCCAGTTCTTAAAGGAGTAGATAGATTCGGGCTATATTTAATCTTTTAAAAATTTTGTATTTAATTTAAATATATATAGATATTATTTTACAACAATTGAATGCTATCCAAGCATCCCAGGTGAGGCTTTTGACAATAAAATTTTAGATTTTTTATCTGGGGATTCATAAATTATTTCACTGGAGAGGACTTCAGCTTTGATTGTTGGTGCTGGCGTTTCAAATTTATTTGAGGGCTACTTTTAAACTGCTGTTGAAAAATTTTAAGTCTTTATAAAAAATTAATTTAAGATTAATCATAGGGAACTTCTAATAACTAGTCTGGATAATCCTGCTATTTTCCTTCAAATAATTTTAGAAAAAAATAGATAAATAGTGTTTGTTTTTTACTGCTCTAAGGTGAGGAATGCTTTTATAAGTAATCTTTAAAACTCAATTATTTTGTGATTTGTTCTTCTCCTCAAAATTTTATAAATTTCTTAATTGAAACCTGATGGATTAGGATTTGACTTATTTGAATTCATTTTAATTGTTTATTAAAAATTTATTATTTATTTCAATAAATTTTATAATTTAAAACTTTTTATTCACAAAAAAAAATAATAAAATATTTGAGATAATGATAAATATTTCTATATGTTAATTATTTTGTATTCATATTTAAAATGTGCAGTAACTTCTTCATCATTATTTTAATTTCCTTGAGAACCAGAGTTTCATTATCTCTAATATCAATACACTTAAAACACCCAAGTGCTTATATGCCTTTTCCGAGTTTTGAAAGTTTTTTGAAATTGCTAGAGGAAATTGAAGGAATATTAATTGATTATTTGAGTTATTCAGAACTAGTTGCTGTAGAAAAGGCCGAAGGAATTCGGGGAGTCAGTAAAGGTGTCAGAGTTGGGAATTTTTTTTCTGAGAAACAAATTACAAAAATAAACTAATAAATTACTTTAAAGCATGTTTAATCTTGACTTAATTCTCCCATTTTAAGGAATTAAGTTATGTTATTTCGATTCACTTAAGTATTCGCTGAATTTTTTAAATGCACGAGCCGGCCAGGGCACCGGTAAAGGCGCCGGCGAGCAGCATGCCCTCGACGCCGATATTGACCACGGCGACCCGTTCACACAGCACGCCGGTCAGGCCGCCCATTGCGATCGGTACCGCGCGGACCATGGTGGCCTGCAGCATGCCTGTCATCGAGAAGGCCTTGCCGGCCGTGGCCCAGACCAGGAACGCGGCAATCACCAGAGCAAAACCGATACCGAGCGAGAGCGCCGTGCCCTTGCCGGTCTTGGAGAGCCATTGGCGCACGCCGAGGAAGGTCAGCACCGCCGCCGCGATCCAGTTGAACGGTTCGGCAGGGACGACCAGATTGGGCAGGGCCCACGGATCGTTGGGGCGCGAGAGGCGGAACACGGCATCGCCGCCGGTCACCTGCGCAAAGACCAAAGCGGTGATCAGCGCCAGGAAGATGAGCACGCCGCCGGCAACCTTGGATTGTCTGAGCGCCGCCGTATCGAGGTTTCGGGTTGGTGCCGCTGCCGCTGCTTCAACACTCATTTGCAACTACTCCTTGCGAGATGCCGTCTTGGAACCGCGGAAGCCCCACGGGAAGATGGCGCGCACCAGTAGCGGCGCGGCAATGAACACGATGATGAGCGATTGGACGATGCTGATCAGATCGAGGCTGACGCCGGCGTCGACCTGCATCTGCCGCCCGCCGGCCTCAAGGGCACCGAACAACAGGCCCGCGACGAGAACGCCGATGGGATGGGACCGCCCAAGAAGTGCGACCGAGATGGCGTTGAAGCCGATGCCGGCCGAAAAGCCCGGCGAGGCGCGGCCGAGCACGCCCAGCACCTGGTTCGCACCGGCAAGCCCGGCCAAGGCACCGGCAAGCGCCATGACCGAGACGACGATCAGGCCCGAACGCATGCCCGAAAAACGGGCTGCGTCGGCGTTCTCGCCGCTGGCGCGGAACTCGAAGCCGATGGTGGTCTTGAACAAAAGCCAATAGCAGAACCACACCATCAAGAGCATGACGAACAGGCCGGCATGCAGACGCATGTTGGGGTCGAGCCATTCGAACAGGCGCGGCAGCGTGGCGCTGTCGAGCACGGCGTTGGAAATCGGGTCCGAGCGGCCCGCCTTCTGGATGAACGGCACCTTGAGCAGATAATCGACAAGGCGATAGGAGATCATGTTCAGCATGATGGTCGAGATGACCTCATGCGCACCCGTCGCCGCCCTCAGCCAGCCGGCAATGGCGGCATAGAGGCCGCCGACGAGGATGCCGGCCATCAGCGCCAGCGGCAGGTGGATGAACATCGGCATGCCGGCAAACGAGAAGCCGACGATGACGGCGGCCATGCCGCCCATCAGCACCTGTCCTTCGGCGCCGATATTGAAGAAGCCGGCGCGGAAACCGAGCGCCACCCCGAGCCCGGCAATGATCAATGGTATCGCCGCTGTCAGTGTTTCGGACAGGGCGCCGAGCGAGCCGACCGAGCCTTCAAGCAGCGCGATATAGGATCTGCCGACGGTCTCGAGGCTGACATTGGTGGCCAGCATGACAAGAGCGCCGAGCACGAGCGCGGCGATGATGGCGAAGATCGGAACGATGACCAGGTCTTCGTAGGTGGTCCGGCTGGGGGCTGCCTTCGCGAGCAGGTTGCGGGTCAGCGTTTGTTGTTGTTGTCCTTGCTCACTCATAACGAGGCCCCCGCCATTGCAAGTCCGATGTCGTTCTTGTCGACGGGCCGGCCTTCGGCTCCGAACTCGGCGACAATGCGGCCCTTGAACATGACAAGGATGCGGTCGCTGAGTGCGATGACCTCGTCGAGTTCGGACGAGACGATCAGCACCGCGTCACCCTCGTCGCGCGCTGCCATCAGGCGCGAATGGATATACTCGATCGAGCCGACATCGAGGCCGCGTGTCGGGTGCGCTGCGATCACCAGCTTGGTGTCGCGCGACAGCTCGCGGGCCACGACCATCTTTTGCTGGTTGCCGCCCGACAGGTGTCCGACGGTTTCGTAGATCGAGGGCGTGCGCACGTCGAACGCGGTCGCGTATTCGGCGGCACGCGCGTTGACGGCATCCCAGTCCATGGTGACGCCCTTGGAGTAGCGGTCGTCGTAATAGGTGTTGAGCACCATGTTCTCGGCGATGGTGAAATCGGCGACGACAGCGTTTTTCAGCCGGTCTTCCGGAATATGGGCGATGCCCATCTTGTGGCGGTCCCGGGCCGAGGCGCGCGTGATGTCCTTGCCGTCGAAGATGACGGACCCGCCAGCGACACGGTGGACCCCGGCCAGTGCCTCGACGAGCGCGGACTGGCCATTGCCCTGCACGCCGGCAATGCCGACGACCTCGCCTGAGCGGATATTGAAGCTCACATCGTCGACGGCAATCGAATCGTCGTCCCGAAGGATCGTCAGGCTCTTGACGTCGAGCCGCGTCTCTCCGGGCGCATAGGGCTTCTTGGTGACTTCGAAACTGACGGGGCGGCCGACCATGAGCTCGGCAAGCTCGAGATTGTCCAACTCGCCCGGCAGCGATTCACCGACGATCTGGCCGGCGCGCAGCACGTTGATGCGATCGGCGATCTCGATGATTTCGTGCAGTTTGTGGGTGATGAAGACGATCGCCTTGCCCGCGTCCTTGAGGGCCTGGATGATCTTGAAGAAATCGGTGACTTCCTGCGGCGTCAGCACCGCGGTCGGTTCGTCGAAGATCAGCACATCGGCAGACCGGAACAGGACCTTGATGATTTCGACACGCTGCTGGATGCCGACGGGCAGGTCTTCGATCAGTGCGTCGGGATCGATTTCGAGGCCATAGGTCTCGTTGATTTCCCGGACCTGGGCGCTGGCCTTCTTGAGATCGAGAAAATCGACCGGGCCGGTCGGCTCGACGCCGAGAACGACGTTTTCGGCGACCGTGAAGACGGGAACAAGCATGAAATGCTGATGCACCATGCCGATGCCGGCGCGGATGGAATCGCCCGGACCATCGAAATGCACGGGCTTGCCGTCGATCAGGATTTCGCCCTCGTCCTGCCGGTAAAGGCCTGAGAGCACATTCATCAGGGTGGATTTGCCGGCGCCGTTTTCGCCCAGAAGCCCGAGGACCTCGCCAGCCTTGATGTTGAGGTTTACGCCCGAATTGGCAACGACCTCACCAAAGCGCTTGGTGATGCCGCGGAGCTCGATATCCAACGCGCACTCCTTTGAGAGCTTGCCGGGAAGAGATGCGGCGCCACCCAGCAAGGAGATGGCGCCGCTTTTGGTCTATTCGATCGGTTACATGCCGACCTTGATGTCGCCGGAAATGATCTGTTCCTGGATCGCGGCGATCTCGCCCTTGAGCTCGTCGGAAACCATCGAGTCCATGTCATGGAACGGGGCAAGGCCGACGCCGTTGTTGGCCAGGGTACCCACGACATTGCCACCCTTGAAGGTGCCGTCCATGGCTTCCTTGACCACCTGCATGACCGTGGCGTCCATGTTCTTCAGGATGGACGTGAGATAGACGCCCTTCTGTTCCGGATTGGTCAGGTACTGGTCAGCGTCGACGCCGACGATCTTCAGCGCGTCGGGGCCCAGTTCGTTGGCGAGCGCGGCCGAGCCGAGGCCGACCGGACCGGCAACCGGCAGAACGATGTCGGCGCCTTCGTCATAAAGGTTCTGTGCGAAGGAGCGGCCGTCGTCGAGGCTCTCGAAGTTGTTGGTGAACAGGCCTTCCTTGGCCGTCGGATCCCAACCGAGCACGTTGACGTTGGTGCCCTTCTGCTTGTTGTAGTATTCGACGCCCCAGGCGAAGCCGTCCATGAACACGGTCACGGTCGGAATGTTGATGCCGCCGAAGGTGCCGACGGTACCCGTCTGGGTCATGCCCGCGGCGAGATAGCCGGCAAGGAACGCCGCCTGATCGGTCGAGAAGATCTGGCCCACCACGTTCGGGATGGCCGGGTCATAGGCATAGTCGACGATCGAGAACTTCTGGTCCGGATTGGCTTCGGCAGCTTCCTTGGTGGAATCGCCCATCAGGAAGCCGACCGTGATGATGACGCCGCAATCGCCGCCGAGCAGCGAGTTGATGTTGGCGGCATAGTCAGTCTCGGCCTGGGATTCGAGGAAGCGTCCGTCGATACCGAATTCCTTTTCGGCATCGGTCACGCCCTTCCAGGCGGTCTGGTTGAAGCCGTTATCGTCAATGCCGCCAGTGTCGGTGACCTGGCAGGCGGTAAAGGCAAGGGCCGAAGCAGCCGAGCCGAGTACCATCAGGCCTGCGAGCAGGGCTGGCTTGGCAACGCGTTTAAAATTCATGGTGTCTCTCCTGTGAATCCGGCGTAGCGGATGCGAAGTGGCTGCGTCCGAGTGTCCCCGCAGCGTTGCGGTAACAAAACACGCCATCAATTCGTACGGCAAGAAAAAAGCATCGGCCCCGGAGGCGTTGTTGACCGCTTTCCTGCGTTCGCCTACTCCGTAGTAAAAGGATCGCGCCAAGGCGCGGCTCCTGCCCAAGGGAGGCCATCGGATGACTGCACTCACCGATATCGACAAGCGACTTTTCGAGGCGGCCGAACGGGTCCGCGCCCATGCGCATGTGCCCTATTCGCATTTCCCGGTTGGCGCCGCGCTTCTGGCTGATGATGGCACGATCTACGCCGGCTGCAATGTCGAGAATGCCGCCTATCCGGTGGGAAACTGCGCCGAGGCCTCGGCCATCGCCGCCATGATCGGCGCCGGCGCCAAGCGTATCAAGCGCATCTATATCACCGGCATCGGCACCGAGCCGGTCACGCCGTGCGGCGCCTGCCGCCAGCGCATCCGCGAGTTCGCCGATCTGGACACGGTGGTGATCAGCCACGGTGTCGACGGCGCGCCTCTGGTGACGACGCTTGAAGCGCTGTTGCCGCATTCGTTCGGCCCGGAATATCTCGGGAAATGAGCATGGCAGGTACGACAGATCTCATCCCGAGCCTGTCGAATGACGAAATCGTTGCTCTGCGCCTTAGCTGCCAGAGCAACAGGAGTATTTTATGAGCACAAACGCCCTCAATGCCATCCGGGCCCATGCCGGTTCCGATGTCCGTGTTTCCGCGGCACTGGTGCTCGGATCGGGGCTGTCAGACCTTGCCGATCTCGTCACGGACCGTGTCACCATTCCCTATGCCGGTCTCGACGGGTTTCCCGGCAGCGGCAAAAAGGGGCAACGCGACGGGGAGGGCGTCTCCGGTCATGGCAAGGACCTTGTCATAGGCACGCTGTCGGGCAAGCGGATCGCCATCCTGACCGGCCGCGAGCACTATTATGAAAACGGCAATCCGGCCGCCATGCGCCCGGCGCTCGAAACGCTTGCCGCGCTCGGAGCCGAAACCCTGATCCTGACCAATGCCGCCGGCTCGCTCAAGTCCGGCACCGCACCGGGCGATCTGATGATGATCGCCGATCACATCAATTACGCCGGCATGAACCCGCTGATCGGCGAGCCGACCGAGCGCCGTTTTGTCAACATGGTCGATGCCTATGATCCCGGTCTGAGGCAGACGGCGCGCGCCGTTGCCCAAAGGCTCGACATCGCCCTGAACGAAGGTGTCTATCTGTGGTATTCCGGTCCGTCCTTCGAGACGGTGGCGGAAATCAGGATGGCGATTACCCTGGGGGCCGATGCCGTCGGCATGTCGACCGCGCCCGAGGTGATCCTTGCCCGCATGCTCGGCCTCAGGGTCTGGGCCTGCTCGTCGATCACCAATATGGGCGCCGGCCTGTCGGACGAAAGGATTTCGCACACCCACACCAAACAAATGTCGGTGGGGGGAGCGGAAAAGCTGAAGCGCCTGATCCCGGCGCTGTTGGAGGAACTATGAGTCTGCGTATCGTCGACAATGAATCCGGCACGGTTGCCCGTGCGCGCAATCCCGGCTTCCCGCTCGATCTCGATGTGATCGATCGTATCCGCATGAACCGTTCGGCGCTCGAACGCCGCGCCGGCACCATCGGCGCCCGCCGCTCGGTGAAAAAGCAATGGCAGTCGGCGTGGCTGTTGAAGGCCATTTCGCTCATCGATCTGACAACGCTCAATTCCGACGACACGCCCGGCCGCGTCGAACGCCTGTGCGCCAAGGCGCGCCATCCGGTGCGTCAGGACATTCTCGACACGCTCGGGGTCGGTGACATCGGCCTGACGACGGCGGCGGTCTGCGTCTATCACCAGTTCGTTTCGACCGCGGTCGACGCCCTCAAGGGCACGGACATCCCTGTCGCCGCCGTCTCGACCGCCTTCCCGCACGGGCTCGCCCCGATCGAGAGCCGGCTGATGGAGATCGAGCTTTCGGTCAAGGCTGGTGCCAAGGAGATCGATATCGTCATCGAGCGCGGCCTTGTTTTGACCGGCGACTGGCAGGGGCTTTACGGCCAGATCCGTTCCTATCGCGCCGCTTGCGGCGAAGCCCATCTCAAGACCATCCTCGGCACCGGCGAACTGGCGACGCTGACCAATGTCGCCAAGGCCTCAATGGTCTGCATGATGGCCGGCGCCGATTTCATCAAGACCTCGACCGGCAAGGAAAAGGTCAATGCCAATCTGCCGACGACCCTGGCGATGATCCGCATGATCCGGCAGTTCCACGAAATGACCGGCATCGAGATCGGCTACAAGCCGGCCGGCGGCATTTCGACCGCCAAGGATGCGCTGACCTATCTGGCGCTGATCAAGGAAGAGCTCGGCGACACCTGGCTCGATCCACACCTGTTCCGCTTCGGTGCGTCCTCGCTTCTGACCGACATCGAACGCCAGCTCGAACACAGCGCCACCGGCCGCTATGCCGCCGATTATCGCCAGGCCATGGCGTGAGGGTAGACCCATGAACGAGATCAAAGACATCATGAAATCGATGGACTGGGGTCCGGCCCCCGAGAGCCCGGCGCCTGCCCTTGACTGGCTCGATGCGCATGGGCGCAAGTTCGGCTTGTTCATCGGCGGCAAGTGGACCGCGCCCGGCAAGCTCATCGCCTCGGAAAACCCCGCCAATAATGAGGTTCTCGCCGAGATCACCGCCGGCACCACCGATGATGTCGAAGCGGCGGTCAAGGCAGCGCGGGCCGCGTTCCCGAAGTGGGCGGCGCTTTCGGGGTTCGAGCGCGCCAAATATCTTTATGCCATCGCCCGGCTGATGCAGAAGGACGCGCGCCTGTTCGCCGTTCTGGAAACGCTCGACAACGGCAAGCCGATCCGCGAAAGCCGCGATGCCGACATTCCGCTGGCGATACGGCATTTTTACCATCATGCCGGCTGGGCCCAGCACATCGAGCGGTCCTTCCCCGACCACGTGCCCTATGGCGTTTGCGGCCAGATCATCCCGTGGAATTTTCCCACCCTGATGCTGGCCTGGAAGATCGCCCCGGCGCTTGCCGCCGGCAATACTGTCGTCATCAAGCCGGCGGCGCTGACCTCGCTGACCGCGCTGCTGTTTGCCGAGATCTGCGAAAAGGCCGGGCTGCCGCCGGGCGTCGTCAATGTCGTCACTGGCGCCGGTTCGGTCGCCGGCACGGCTCTCGTCGAACACCCTGACGTCGACAAGATCGCCTTCACCGGCTCGACCGGGGTTGGCCGCACCTTGCGCACCGCCACTGCCGGCTCCGGCAAAGGCCTGTCGCTCGAACTTGGTGGCAAGTCGCCGTACATCGTATTCGATGATGCCGATATCGACAGCGCCATCGAAGGCCTTGTCGATGCCATCTGGTTCAACCAGGGGCAGGTGTGCTGCGCCGGGTCGCGGCTGTTGGTGCAGGAATCGATCGAAGACAAATTCATCAAAAAGCTCAAGGCGCGCATGGACAAGCTGCGCGTCGGCGATCCGCTCGACAAGTCGATCGATATCGGCGCGCTCGTTGCGCCGGTGCAGTTCGAGTCCATTCAGAAAATGCTGAAAAAGGGCGATGAAGAGGGCGGCTTCCGCTACGAGGCTGCCGTTACCGTGCCCAACCAGGGCTGTTTCATGAAGCCGATGCTGGTCACCGGCGTGTCGCCGTCGCACTCGCTGGTGCGCGACGAGATTTTCGGGCCGGTGCTGGTGGCGATGAGCTTCCGCACCCCCGAGGAAGCGGTGCAACTGGCCAATAACACCGCCTATGGCCTTGCCGCGACGGTGTGGAGCGAAAACCTCAATCTCGCCCTCGACATCGCACCGCAGCTCAAGGCCGGTGTCGTCTGGATCAATTGCTCGAACCAGTTCGATGCCGCTGCCGGTTTCGGCGGCTACCGTGAATCCGGTTTTGGTCGCGAGGGTGGCAAGGAAGGCATGGCGTCCTACCTGAAGCCCGCCTTCGAGAAAAAGCTCAAGCCTGCCGCCGCGCCGAAAGGTGCCGACGCCATCGCCAGCTACGAAATCTCCGGCATCGACCGCACCGCCAAGCTCTATGTCGGCGGCAAGCAGGCGCGTGGCGATTCCGGCTATGCACGTACGGTGATCTCGCCCAAGGGCGTGGCGCTCGGTGAAGTGTGCGACGGCAACCGCAAGGACATCCGCAACGCCGTCGAGGCGGCACGCAAGGCGCTTGGCTGGGCTGGCAAAACCGGTCACCTCAAATCGCAGATCCTTTATTACCTCGGCGAGAACCTCGATTACCGCAAGGCCGAGTTCGCCGACCGCATCCGTCAGATGACCGGCGTTTCCGCTGCCGCCGCCGAAAAGGAAGTTGCCGCCTCGATCGAGCGGCTGTTCGCCTTTGGCGGCTGGGCCGACAAATATGATGGGGCGGTGCACAACGTGCCGATCCGCGCCGTGTCGTTGGCAATGAAGGAACCGCTCGGTGTCATCGGCATTGTCGCGCCCACCGAAGCGCCGCTGCTCGGCGCCATTTCGCTGATCGCGCCGGCCATTGCCATGGGCAATCCGGTGGTGCTGGTGCCGTCCGAACTGCACCCGTTGGCCATGACCGATTTCTATCAGGTCATGGAAACCTCCGACGTGCCCGGCGGCGTGGTGAACATCGTCACCGGCGACGCCCCGGCGCTCGGCAAGGTTCTTGCCGATCACGACGGTGTCGATGGCATGTGGTTCTGCGGTTCGGCGGAAGACAGCACTGAAATGGAAAAGGCCTCGATCCACAATCTCAAGCAGATGTGGACGACGCGCGGGCTCCAGTACGACTGGTTTGATTCAAAGGTGATGGAGGGCGACTATTTTCTTGCCAAGGCCACTCAGGTAAAGAACATTTGGGTGCCCTACGGCGCGTGAGCCACGCCTGAATCCGACCTGGAGTCGTGTATGGCCGAAAAGATCGAAGTGCGGAATATCAATTCCCCGGATCACGTTACGCGGGTCGACACGGCCAAATATGAAGCCATGCGCGATGCGATGCTGAAGGTGATGCCCGCCGAAGCCCCCGGCATGACGCCCGCCGAGATCATCGCAGCTGTCAAACCGCTTTTGCCGCAGGACCTTTTTCCCGGCGGCGAAAATGCAGGGTGGTGGGTCAAATGCGTTCAGCTCGACCTGGAGTTCAAGGGCGTCATCGTCCGGGCTGAAAAGCCGCCCGTGCAGCTGCGGAAAACCTGACGATGCCGGCGGCCTCGGACCTTTGGCGGAGCGCGGCGAGAGCGATGGCCATGCGCGACGGGGCCGCGCAATGACCGGTTTCAGCATTCGACCGCTGAGCGAGGCGACCTGGGACGATTTCGCCGATCTGGTCGAACGGCATAACGGCGTCTGGGGTGGATGCTGGTGCCTGCATTTTCATGCCGAAGGCGCGCCGCGCAAGCTCTCGACTGCCGAGCGCAAGTCAGTCAAGCACGATCGCGTCAGAGCCGGAACGACCCAGTCGGCCCTTGTCTATGATGGGCCCGCCTGTGTCGGCCGGTGCCAGTTCGGCCAGACCGCCGAATTGCCGCGGATCAGGAACAGGAAGGCCTATGAACAGGGCCTTGTGAGCTTGCCGGACTGGCGGATCACCTGTTTCTTCGTCGACAAGGCGCACCGCGGACGCGGCGTTGCGGATGCCGCTCTTGCCGGCGCTGTTGCAGAAATTGCCCGGCTCGGCGGCGGCAGCGTCGAAGGTTATCCGGATGATGTCGAAAACCGGAAAACCTCCGCTTCTTTCCTTCATGCCGGCACGGTGCCAATGTTCGAGCGCAATGGATTCGTCCGCGTCCGTCCCTTGGGAAAGACCCAATGGGTCATGACAAGGACCATTGCCGGCGCCGGCGCTGTGTCGCGGGGCGCTGGATGATCACGTTGCTCGGGGGGGAACGATGACCGTATTTTTGGGCGGAGTGAAAGCCATCCTGGCGATCGGCATTATCCTCGCAGCGCTTGCGGCGTGCAGCGAGGCGAAGACCGACAACGCCTTCTACAACCAGCTCGTCGGCATCATGGATGAGCTCAATGAGCAATGGGGCGCGCTGGACGCGCCGGGCACCCGCGGTATGAACGTGTCGAGAAATGTCTGCGTTGTGGCAACACTGTCCCGCCTTCAGACGCTGAACGATGATCCGAGCGTTGCGGGCAATGTCACCTACAAATTCTACGAAAAGAGCCTTACCTATGCCGACAACTCCCAGAACTGGACAATCACCCGACCTCTGGGCTGGACTGAAAAGCAGGTGCTGATGATTTCCATTTCACCACGGGACGGGTGCGTCGCGATTTACCGGCATATGAACTGATCGGGGCCGCGCAGAACGGTCCATCTCCAACAAAGGAACAGGCAAGTGGTTTTCCTCCCCCAGGAAGTCATTGCGCACAAGCGCGATGGCAATAAGCTGAGCACAGAAGAGATCAAGCGTTTCATCTCCGGCTTCGCCGCCGGCACGGTGTCCGAAGCGCAGGCGGCGGCGTTCGCCATGGCTGTGTATTTCCGCAACATGGATCTCGAAGAGCGCGTTGCGCTGACCGAGGCGATGCGGGATTCCGGTTCGGTGCTCGACTGGTCCGATCTTGACGGGCCGGTGGTGGACAAGCACTCGACCGGTGGCATCGGCGACAACACCTCGCTGATGCTGGCGCCGATCCTCGCCGCTTGCGGCGTCTTCGTGCCGATGATCTCGGGGCGGGGGCTGGGCCATACCGGCGGCACGCTCGACAAGTTCGACTCGATCCCCGGCTATTCGACCAATCCAGACAATGCGCTGTTCCACAAGACGGTCAAAGAGGTCGGCTGCGCCATCATCGGACAGACCAACGATCTCGCGCCGGCCGATCGCACGCTCTATGCCATCCGCGACGTCACCGCGACGGTCGAGAACATCTCGCTGATCACGGCCTCGATCCTGTCCAAAAAGCTCGCCGCCGGCCTGCAGGGGCTGATCCTTGACGTCAAGACCGGTTCGGGCGCCTTCATGAAGACACCCGAGGATGCGCGCCGCCTGGCAGACTCCCTTGTCGGGGTCGCCAATGGTGCCGGGGTCAAGACCGGGGCACTGATCACCGACATGAACGAGCCGTTGGCCAGCACCGCCGGCAATGCGCTCGAGATCCGCAACGCCGTCGATTTCCTCACCGGCGCCCGGCGCGACACGCGCCTTTACGAGGTGACGCTCGAGCTTTCGGCGGCGGCACTCGTGCTCGGTGGCGTGGCGCCCGACCTCGCGGCCGGGCGGGCGCGGTGCGAAGACGTCCTCGCCTCCGGTGCTGCTGCCGAGACATTCTCGAAAATGGTGGCAGCGCTTGGCGGTCCCGTCGATTTCGTCGACAAGATGGATGCTCATTTCGAAGCGGCCCCGATCGTGCGCGATGTCTTCGCCAAGGGATCCGGGACGGTCTCGGCCATCGACGCGCGCGGTATCGGCATGGCGGTGGTGGCGCTTGGCGGCGGCCGGCGCATGCCGTCCGACAAGATCGATCATGCCGTCGGTTTCGACACTCTGGTTGGGCTGGGCAGCAAGGTTGATGGCAAGACGCCACTGGCGCGCCTTCATGCCCGCGATGCTACGTCCGCCGCGGAAGCAGCGCGCCGGCTCGAGGAAGCCTATACCATTGGCGGCAAGGCCCCGGACAATCCGCTCATTGCCGAAGTGATCATGCCAAAAGGACAGAACTGATGGGTCGCGTCATTATCGCCATGATGGACAGTTTCGGCATTGGCGGTGCGCCCGATGCCGACGCCTATTTCAACGACGGCCGGCCCGATACCGGCGCCAACACGTTTCTGCACATCGCCGAGGGCTGCGCTTCCGGCGCCGGCGACCGCGATGGGTTGCGGTCCGGTCCGCTCAACCTGCCCAATCTAGATCGTCTCGGGCTCGGCGCCGCCGGCAAGCTCTCTTCCGGCACCCTTGCACCGGGTTTTTCTGAGGATGCCGCCGGCTTCTGGGCCGTAGGCCGCGAAGTCTCCAAGGGCAAGGACACCCCGTCCGGCCATTGGGAAATCGCCGGCGTGCCGGTGCCGTTCGAGTGGGGCTATTTCCCCAAGGGCGAGCCCTGTTTCCCCGAGGAGCTGATCGAGTCCATCGTGAGGGAAGCCGGGTTGCCCGGTATCCTCGGCAACAAGCATTCCTCGGGCACCGTCATCATCAACGAGCTTGGTGAGGAGCACATCCGTACCGGCAAGCCGATCTGCTACACCAGCGCCGACTCGGTGTTCCAGATCGCGGCGCATGAGACCCATTTCGGCCTCGAAAAGCTTTATGAGCTGTGTGAGATCGCCTTCAAGCACACCGCGCCGATGATGATCGGCCGCGTCATCGCCCGGCCCTTTGTCGGCGAGACACCGGCTGATTTCAAGCGCACCGGCAACCGCCACGACTATGCCATCGAACCGCCCGAGCCGACGCTGCTCGACCGCAACGCCGAGGCCGGGCACGACGTTTACGCCATCGGAAAGATCTCCGACATCTACGCGGCACGCGGCGTTACCCACAAGATCAAGGCATCGGGCAACATGGTGCTGTTCGACCGCACCCTCGAAGCCCTCGACATGGCAGGCGATCGTGGTCTGATCTTCACCAACTTCGTCGATTTCGACCAGGATTTTGGCCACCGGCGCGATATTCCGGGCTATGCTGCGGCGCTTGAAGCGTTCGACGCCCGCCTGCCGGAACTGATTGCCAAAATGGCTCAGGACGACCTGCTGATCCTGACTGCCGACCACGGCAATGATCCGAGCTGGTCCGGCACCGATCACACCCGCGAGCAGATACCGATCCTGATGTTCTCGCCAGCGCTCAAGCCCGGCTCGGCCGGACTGCGCCAAACCTTCGCCGATATCGGCGAGACGGCGGCGAAATGGCTCGGATTGGCGCCGGGCAAGCACGGTCGGTCGTTCCTTTAGGCCATCGCCGTCTCAACAACGTGTGCGGGCCGGGCAGGCGCTCGGCCCCTTTATCAATATGGTCCTGCGGCCCGAAGGCAACACCTTGGGTGCATTTTGTGTGGTCAAAGCCTCGTGGCGCCAAAACGCGCATGGACTCTTGGAAGGGGCGATTCCATTGTCTCGCCGGTTTCCATGCGCGCAAAAGGCAAGACAGATGAGCAACCTGACAGTTGTCGATCATCCCCTGATCCAGCACAAACTGACGATCATGCGCGACAAGGAGACGTCGACAGCCAGTTTCCGGCGCCTGCTGCGCGAGATCGCGCATCTGCTCTGCTACGAAGTCACCCGCGATCTCGAACTCGACATGGTCGAGATCGAAACGCCGATGACCAAGATGAATTCACCGGTGATCAAGGGCAAGAAACTGGTTTTCGCCTCGATCCTCAGAGCCGGCAACGGCTTGCTCGAAGGCATGCTCGACCTGGTGCCGGCGGCGCGTGTCGCCCATGTCGGCATCTATCGCGACCACGAAACGCTCGAGCCGCATGAATATTACTTCAAGGCGCCGGGCGATCTGCATGATCGTCTGGTCATCGTCGTCGACCCGATGCTGGCCACAGCCGGTTCCTCGACGGCGGCGGTGCAAAAGCTCAAGGAACGCGGCGCCACCAACATCCGGTTTCTGTGTCTTCTGGCCGCGCCCGAGGGCGTTGCCCGCTTCAACGAGGAACACCCGGACGTGCCGGTGTTCACTGCTGCCGTCGACAGCCATCTCAACGAGCTTGGCTACATCGTCCCCGGTCTCGGCGATGCCGGCGACCGCATGTACGGCACCAAATAGCCGAAGACGCGCTCCGATCGACATCGTTCCGGTGAGTTGACCCGACGACCCGCTCGCGCGGGGTCGTTGTCGCGAACGCATAACGCATTTGTTTGCCACCGCCGGTTGCTGGAAACATGAGCGAATCCGGCGCTCATAAGGCGCAGGACCTCATGCGCAAGCGGCGATTTGTCTGGTTGCTAAATCGATTAAACTATCGATAAGCTTATGCATGCTTGTTGCCGCGCTGCAGGATTTCTGCTGCCGCCAAATCACGCCCATAAGGGCAGCCGCCAAGCCGGCCCCTGACAAAACGGAGGATTTCGATGAAACACACAGTGCTGATGGCAGGCTTCAGCCTGCTGGCGCTTGCCGCCGGCAGCAGCAGCGTCCTTGCCGGGACCAGCCCCGGCGCAGAGGCCTGCGTGGCGCTCGCCGATCTGAGCCTGAGCGGATACGATCTGAAAATCGACAGTGCCCGTCATGTCACCGACGATGGGGTGCCGCATTGCCTGTTGGAGGGCTCATTCGAGCACCGCACCGGTGTCGACGGCAAGGATTATGCCCTCGGCTTTGCCATGTCCCTGCCCGACGACTGGTCGGGACGGTTCCTCTACCAGGGCGGCGGCGGCCTCAACGGCGCGGTCAATCCGCCCGTCGGCGAGGTCGGCATGGGCGGGGTCAATGCACGGGATCGCGGCTTTGCCGTCATCTCCTCCGACAGTGGCCACAAGGGTCAGGTTTGGGACGGCAGCTTCCAGGTCGACCAGATTGCCAGCCTCAATTTCGCCGGCTGGTCCATCGAGAAGGTCTCGGCGCTCGGCAAGAAAATCGTTGCCACTTATTACGGCGACCCGGCTGACCATGCCTATTACGCTGGCTGCTCGACCGGTGGCCGTGAAGGCATGAATGCCACCGAGCGCTTTCCGGAGATCTTTGACGGCGTGATCATCGGCGCGCCCGCCATGCGCACCAACCGCTCCAATCTGTTGCTGTCGCAAAAGGCCATTGCGATGAACAAGATCTCGCCGCTTGTCGACGGCGTCCCCGATCGCTCCAATGTGTTCTCGGATGGCGACCGCGCGCTGATCATCGACAGCCTTCTTGAAAGCTGCGACGGGCTCGACGGCGTCGAGGACGGCATGATCTTCAATGGCGATGCCTGTGAGTTCGATCCCAAGACTTTGGTCTGTGAAGGTGACAAAACCGATACCTGCCTTACGGCGGATCAGGCCGAGCTCGTGGCCGAGACCTTCCGCCCGCTCATCGACGGCAACGGTTTCACCGTCTATCCCTCTTTCCGCTACGACACCGGCATCGTCTCGGATGATCCCGGCCCCGGCATCATGAGGGTCGACGACAAGCGCAACCTGCAGTTCGGCAACAATGCCCTGAGCTTCGACCTGCCGGCGCGCCTCGCCGAGGTCGATGCCATGCAGCCTTTGGTCAACACCAACGAGTGGACCGACCTTGGTTCATTCGCGCTCATGGGCGGCAAGGTCATGTATTTCCACGGTGTCAGCGACCCGTGGTTTTCGGCCAACGACACGCTCGACTATTACCAGCGCATGCTGGCGGACACGGCGCCCAAACTTCCCGACAGCAATTTTTCCAGGTTCTACATGGTGCCGGGCATGGGCCATTGTGCCGGCGGCACGGCAACGCTCGACAGTTTCGATCTGCTGACGCCGATGGTTGATTGGGTCGAAAACGGCGTCGCGCCTTCCGAGGTCGTGGCGACCGGAAAGGCTTATCCCGACCGCAGCCGGCCGCTGTGCCCCTATCCGTCCTATGCCGCCTATACCGGCGAGGGCGACAGCGAGGACGCTGCCAATTTCGAATGCCGCGTTCCTGACCAGAACTAACAACCTGTCAGCCCGCGACGGAAACCTCCGTTGCGGGCCGGCTTTCCACAGGCCCAGTGAGACGGCTCTGGCGATGACAGGGTCCGAGGGACGGGTTTGCCTCTAGCCTTTGGCTTCGAGCGGCAGACCGAGTTCGATGAAGTCCTTGCGCAGCTGTTCGGGCGAGGTGAACTGTACCGCCTTCATGCCCACCGAACGGGCGGCGGCGACGTTGACGGGATTGTCGTCGACGAAGGCGCAGCTTTCGGGCGCCAGTCCATAGCGATCGAAGAATAGATAGAACAGGCGCGGATCGGGCTTGACCAGCTTTTCCAGACCCGAGACGACGACGCCGTCGAACTTTTCGAGGAATGGGAAGTGCTGCAGTGAGAACGCCCACTTCTCCCAGGAATAGTTGGTGATTGCGAAGGTCGGCAGTTCGGCCGCGATCAGCTCATCCTGGATATCGCAGGTGCCCTGGATGATTGATCCGGTCATCTCGATCCAGCGCGTGTCGAACGCCTCGATCTCGCGCCAGTAGCGCGGAAAGCGCGCCTGAAGCTCGACAACGCCCCGGGCGTAGGACTTGCCGGCATCCAGCCCGAGATTCCATTCCGGTGTGCAGATGGTCTGATGGAACCACTGCGCCTCCTCTTCGGTGTCGAAGAGTTTGCGGAACAGGTACATCGGATTCCAGTCGAACATCACCCCGCCGAGATCGAATACGGGTACGAGAAGGTCATCACTCATTGGGGGTATCTCCAGGCAGGCGTGCGTTAAGCGGACGCTTAGCGCGTCGTCAGCCTATGGCATGCCAACCGGCGTCGGGCAAGCCGGGACGCTGCGTGAAATCGCGCAAGGTAAGCGCGGGCGGGGCGTCAGCTCGCCGGGTCGTATTTGATCTCTTCGCCGAAGCGCGGCAGGAAAAAGAACTCGTGATAGAGGTTGAAATTGCTGTCGAAGACATAGCCGATCATCGGCGCGTAGCTCAGGTGGGCCTCCGATGCGATGACATAACCGTCGGCCGCCAGTTGCTTGAGCCTGTCGGGCACGGTGTATGCCGTGTCTTTGTCATGTTTGGTTGCACCATTGCTGGCAACTGACCAGACGACTTTGCCGTTGCCGTCCGCGTCGAGCTTCACGCAGGTGACGATCTGCTGCACGCCGGAATCGTCATAAGGCGCCATAGTGGCGCTGGCGGCAAGGAAGTAGTCGTCGATCTCGGATTTCTTGATGGTCCCGTTGGTTCGCGCCACAAGATCGCCGAGCGAACCGGAAACGGTCGCTACGCGCTGATCGACCGAGATCGCCGAACTCAGTTCCACCGAGCCGATATAAAGCGTCAGCATGACCGGCAGAATCAGCGCGAATTCGACGGCCGCTATTGCTTCCGTTCCATGCCGAAAGCGGCGAAGCAGCAATCCCAACCTGTTAAGGGCGCGCCTCATGAGCCACTCCCTCCGGAGCCGCCGAACGGCTCGTTCTTGAACACGCGAACCGATGCCATCAGTCTGTAGCCCGGGCCGGCATTAGACAGGTTGAAGCCGAAGAAATCGAGCAGGGTCGGCCATTTGTAATAGACGCGCACCGAGACGACGTCCGAACCGACGCCGGGTTTGTAGATAATGGTGTCTTTGAAGTCGCCAGACCACTCGAATTCGTCGTCGAGCGGCGGTGCGAAGCTCATCGACGCGAAGTTGGTGATGGTCTCAACTTCGACCTTCAACTTGCTGTTCTCTCCCTTGCATTCGGGGAACAGGTTGTAGAGCCCGTCGCAGATGGTGTCCCGGAACTGGTCTGCCGTATAGTTCTGGGTTTGCGCTTGCCCGGTGCGCAGCAATCTGACGCTCGAATCGACAGAGCTATCCAGGATTTCTGAGGCGAGGAAGAAGAACGCGGTCTCCATGATGGCGCCGATGATGACGAAGAACGGCAGGGCGAGCAGACCGAATTCGATGGCGACGGCGCCATGCTGGTCGCGGCCAAAGAAGCGTCCGGCGCGACGGCGCATCAGGGCAATTGGCGAAACGGCGGTTTTGCTCTTCACTTCCGGTATCATCCTGGCGTGCTATGGCTCGCTGCTTCAACCTAGAACCGCAACTCCTAAGCTTCCGTCAGAACCAGCCCCTGCGCACCTGCGGCTTGGCAAACCGGTAAACGCCCGGTTAACGCAACGCCGCACCTCGGCACTTCGCCATCGAGACCGGGCAGAACGCTGTAGCGGCGAGGAAGGAGAGTGTCCGTCAAGTCGGTGCTGTCGGCTAATTGCCTGAAGCAGCGTTCTCGATCATCTTCACCGAGGCGAGCGCTTCGGACGTATAGGCCGGGTCGTCGCCGAGCATCGGCGTCGGCTGACATACCGGGTCACAGACCATGGTGGTGCGCGCCCGGCCCTGGTAGACCGTCATCAGATTGGCTTCCTGCTGGACGACATCGACCATCGTGTCGGCGATCGGGTTGCCGATGGAATCGAGAATGATGAGATTGGTCTGGCCGTAGGCCTTGCCGGTCAGGATCAGCGTTTTCGGATCCTGGATGGTCACGTCGGCGATCCCCGGATTGCCGATGATAACGGTCGATGCGGGCGAATTGATCCTGAGGATCCGCGCCATGTTGACATTGACCGACACGCCGTCGGCGGCGAGCGGCACATCGACCATGAGGGCGGACGAGGTCAGGATGGCCAGAGCCAGAAACGCATGCTTGAAATTGGCCGACATGACGAGAACCCGTTACTTACTACGCGTCGGCGCAGTTTCGCGGAGAATGGTGAACAATTGGCAAATTACTGCCGGCTGCAGTCCGGTTCCCTTACGCGTGCGTGCGTACCTTTAGACAGTCGGGAACCGCTTGGATTGGATCAACCCTCGGAAAACATGGCGTTATCCAATGCCTGGTCGATCGTGCTTGGCCTCGTCGCCATAGCCCGTTTCTAAAAGCCGACCGCGGCTTGTGCCGGACCTCAATCAGGGCTATCTGCACGGTAACGATCCGGTAACTCATTGAAGTAAATGAGCTAACTACTCCGCGTTAAGTCGAATGCAACCTAGTCGATTAAGACAATGGCAAATCTTCCCGCGTAGGGTCGCCGACAGTTCGATATGTGACGTGTCGAGCTGTGCTGTCACAGATGTGACGTGGAGTCAGGAGCTAGTAATGAATACCTTCTCTCGTTTTGTGTCCGATGAATCGGGCGCCACTGCCATTGAATATGGCCTTATCGCTGCCCTCATCAGCGTTGGCATCATCGCCGCCGCGTCGACCGTCGGCAACAACCTCGGTTCGCTGTTCAACGACATCGGCAAGCGGCTGGATGTCTCCGTTCCGGAGGCTACGGCCCCGAAGACCTAGCAGATGGTTGGCCAGTCGTAAGAGCTGGCACGGACTTGTATCGGAAGGGGGGCTTTGGCCCCCCTTTTTCTTTGGGCTTTGTTAACCGAAGCCGGCCAAGTTTCCGCTACGAGGTGTCCGGGTCGTCCGGCACCCATATCGCGTTTCCGGATGGCGTAGCGGCGCCCAAGCCGCCAGGTGGCAGATCCCGATGCATATGCTTGCGCTTTTCTTCTTTCCCGCGATCATGGCCTGGGCGGCGGCGTCCGACCTTCTGACCATGCGCATCACCAACAAGCTGGTGCTGACCCTGCTTGCCGGGTTTGTCGTGCTGGCTTTTCTTGCCGGCATGCCGCTCGAGACGCTCTACGGCCATCTGGCCGCCGGCGGTATCGTGCTTGTGGTGACCTTCAGCTTTTTCGCCTTCGGCTGGATCGGCGGTGGAGATGCCAAATTCGCCGCGGTCACCGCGCTCTGGCTCGGCTGGCCGCTGCTTTTGCCCTATGTTGTCTACGCGGGTATTTTTGGCGGTATGCTGACCCTTCTCATTCTCATGGTGAGGCGCTGGCCCCTGCCGGCTGCACTGGTTGGCGTGCCATGGGTGGACAGGTTGCACAATTCCGAGACAGGCGTTCCCTACGGTATCGCGCTCGCCGCGGCGGCCATGCTGCTTTATGCCAACAGCTTCATTTTCAACGCTTTTGCCGCCTAGGCGCGGGCCTGCCGAGGTTCTGCGCGAACAGGCAACCGCAATTAATTGTTTACTATAATAAAAAACCTCCGATTAACCAAAACTTGACCCTTTGAAGACAAACTCCCCACGGCGCGGGAAGCCGTAGTCGCCCGCGTTTCGGAGAGTTGTGATGAGACCGACGCGCATAGTTCTTTTGGTGGTTGCCATTGTTGCCGCCGGCCTGGCTGCCTACCTGGCGACCCGAGGCGGCAGCGTGCCGAAAACGGTGAAAGAGGTGGTTGAGGTCGAAGCGCCCAAGACCCAGGTCTTGGTGGCTGCCGAGGTCATCGGCGTCGGCCAGCGGCTGACCCCGCGAGTCGTGCAATGGCAGGATTGGCCCCAAAGCGCCGTCCGTCCCGAATATATCACCGTTTCCGCCATCCCTGACGCCCCGGAACAGCTGACGGGTACCGTTGCGCGCTTCGAGATTTTCCCCGGAGAGCCGGTGCTCGAAACCAAGCTGGTGCATGCCGACCAGGGCTATCTCAGTGCCGTTCTGACCAAGGGCATGCGGGCCATTTCACTGCCGGTCTCGGTCACATCGAGTGCTGGCGGCTTCATCGTTCCCAACGACCGGGTCGACATCGTCCAGACGCTGCAGTCCGAGACAGGACTGCGGACCGACACCGTCATCGAAAACGTCAAGGTGCTTGCCATCGGCCAGCGCCTCGGCGAGCGCGGCAACAGTGAAGGCGCTGATTCCGGCGCGGACACGAAGGCCGAAACATTCACCGGTGACACGGTTGCGACGGTCGAAGTCGATCCGAAGCAGGCCGAATATCTGGTGACGGCGATCTCCAAAGGCCATCTGTCGATGGTCCTCAGGTCGATCAGCGATTTCGGCGGCCCGGCCAAGCTGGTCCATGCCAAGCAGGACAGCCAGTCGGTCAAGCTGGTGCGTTTCGGCAAGCAGTCCTCGGTCATTCCGGCATCGCAGGGCAATGCTGACGGTCTCAGTCCGTTGGCTGCGGCCAACGAGGCGGGCAACACAATGTCCGACGCTGTGCAATGAGCTTGAGGATAGCCATGATGAACCGGTTCGTTGCATTCGGCGCCAAGTTCGCCCTGATCCTGGTGTTCGCCTTTGCCCTGGCACTGCCGGCCATGGCGGCGACGCAGTCTCACCTGCAGATTTCACGAGGGGCGCTTGGTGCCACCCAGCATGTCGAAATCGGCCTCAACAAGTCGCTGATCGTCGATCTGCCGGTACCGGCCTCTGAGGTTATCGTTTCCAATCCCAGTCTCGCCGGCGCCGTGATGCGCTCCAAGCAGCGCGCCATCATTCAGGGCAACGCCATCGGCGAAACCAATATCTTCTTTCTCGACAAATCCGGCGCCCGCATTTCGGTGCTTGAGGTCGTCGTGACCCAGGATTCCTCGGGGCTTGCCTCAATGCTGGCGCGCCTTCTGCCGGGATCTCGCATCAAGGTCGAGACCATGACCACCGCCGACGGACCGCGTTTGGTCCTCAGCGGCTGGGCCCAGTCGGCAGACGATGTCGGCAAGGCCGTCGCCGTCGCCGGCCAATATGCCGGCGGAGATGCCAATGTCGCCAATCTGATCACCGTGGGCGGCGCACAGCAGGTGGCCCTCAAGGTCACGGTCGCCGAGGTCTCGCGCGACACGGTCAAGCAGCTCGGCATCAATCTGGACGCCTCGCTCAATGCCGGCGGACTGTCGACCTCGCTGCTCAACGCACCCGGGCTTGGTGGTGCTTCTGGCGCCGTTTCGTCGGGAAAGGCCACGGTTGGCTTCGGGGTTGGCGGCTTCTCGCTTAAAGCGACCCTCAAGGCGCTCGAACGTCGCGGTGCCATGCGCACGCTGGCCGAACCAACCCTGACGGCAATATCCGGGCAGGAAGCAGAATTCCTCGCTGGCGGCGAATATCCCGTGCCGTCGGGCATCGATAACGGTGTGGTGTCGTTCACCTTCAAGAAGTTCGGGGTCAATCTGAAGTTCACGCCGACCGTCAAGTCCAACGGTGTCATCGCGCTCAATGTCGAGACCTCGGTATCCGAACCCACCACGGATGGTGGTTTCACCATCAATGGCGTGACGATTCAGGCCACCAAGGAGCGCAGCGCCAAGACCTCGGTCGAACTGATGTCGGGATCCACCCTGGCCATTGCCGGCATCATCCAGGACCAGGTCCGCCAGCAGTTCAACTCGATGCCCGGCATCGACAAGATTCCGATCCTTGGCGCGCTGTTCCGCTCGCGCGACTTCATCCATTCCCAGACAGAACTGATGATTCTGGTCACGCCGATGCTCGCCCAACCAGGTGCGCCCGTCGATTTACCTACAGATCATCTCAATTTTGCCAGCGATGCTGAAGCAATTTTCCTTGGACGTATGGAAAGCCTTTACGGAGTTGGCGGTAGCGATAGTGCCGGCAACGGAAATTACCACGGGCACGTCGGCTTTGTGCTCGACTAGAGGTATCGGGAGTAGGGTGTGATGGACAACGTTGGGGACACCGGCAGGAAGGGCGAGCGCAACGCCGATATCGCGCCAGGCGCACGGCTTTTGCCGCGTATCACGATCCAGGCGTTCTGCCTTCATTCCCAGACCGCGCAGATGGTCGAACTGGCCGTTCACGACCGGCGCATGGCCAAGGTCGCGCTGAGCACGCACAATGGCGGCATCGAGGGCGCGATCGAGACCTATCGCGCCAACCCGACGCCCAATCTCATCATCATCGAGGCGGCGCAGGACACCTCGACCCTTCTCAACGATCTGGAACGGCTGGCCGATGTCTGCGATGCCACGACCCGCGTCATCGTCCTCGGACAGGCCAATGATATCCAGCTCTATCGTGCGCTGATCCGGTTCGGCGTATCCGAATACATCATCCTGCCGTCGACGCCGCAGTCGGTGGTCGATTCAATCACCGATCTGTTCGCCTCAGAAGGCGCTGCGCCAATCGGCCGTACCATCGGCTTCGTTTCAGCCAAGGGCGGTGCGGGCGGTTCGACCATCGCCCACAATGTCGCCTGGGCCATTGCCCAGTCGACGCGCCAGAACGTGCTCGTGGTCGACATGGACCTGCCGTTCGGCACCGCCGGGCTCAACTTCAATCAGGACCCTCCGCACGGCATCGGTGATGCCGTGTTCGGCGGCGAGAAGGTCGACCAGGTCATGCTCGACCGTCTGATGGCCAAGGCAGCGACCCATATCAACCTGCTGGCCGCGCCGGGTGTGCTCGATCGCACCTTTGATTTCGACGAGCGCGCTTTCGAACAGATCATCGAGATGTGCCAGAAGACCATGCCGGTGGTGGTGCTCGACATTCCGCATGCTTGGAACGCCTGGATAAAATACACGCTCAGCGCCATCGACGAGATCGTCATCGTCGCCGAGCCGGATCTGGCCAACCTCAGGAACGCCAAGAATCTCGCCGACACCATAAAGGCGCTGCGGCCGGCCGAATCCGAGCCGAGCCTTCTGGTCAACAAGACCGGCGTACCCAAGCGCCCCGAGATTGCCGCTGGCGAGTTCGCCTCGTCCATCGATTGCCGGCTCATCGGGCAGGTGCCGTTCGATCCCGGCATCTTCGGCACGGCGGCCAACAATGGCCAGATGCTGGCCGAGGTTTCGGCGTCCCATCGTGCAAACGAGATCTTCAGACAAGTCGGCCAGCATGTCATTGGCCGGGTCAGTGCCGAAAGTTCCGGGCGTTCCGGAGCGTTGAAGCTGCCGGCGGGTCTGTCCAAACTCCTCAAGATCGGCTGACGCCATGAGGGGTTCCGTGTTGAGTAAAGGCAGAGCGTAATGTTCGGCAAGCGTACCAGTTTCGGCGGCAATACCGGCGTGGCCTCCAATCCGGCTCCCGCTCCCGCTCCTGCGGCGCCCGCAAGCCCGCCGCCGTCTGAACCCAAACGCTCGATGGCGTCGTCTGCAGCGGAGACCGCGGCCAAGCTCGAAGCCGGCAATGCGCGTGCCCGCGGCGAAGAAGTGCTCGATGTCACAGGCGTCGACAACACCTCGCGCGCCGACAGTTATTTCCAGACCAAATCGACGATTTTCTCGGCGCTGATCGATTCCATCGATCTTTCCCAGCTCGCCACCATGGATGCCGATACGGCCCGTGAGGAAATCCGCGACATCGTCGCCGAGATCATCGGCCTCAAATCCATCGTTATGTCGATTTCCGAGCAGGAAGACCTGCTTGAGGACATCTGCAACGACGTGCTCGGCTACGGTCCGCTCGAGCCGCTTCTGGCGCGCGACGACATTGCCGACATCATGGTCAACGGGGCGCAGCGCTGCTACATCGAAGTCAATGGCCGCGTGAAGCTGACCAATGTGCGCTTCCGCGACGATTCCCATCTGATGAATGTCTGTCAGCGCATCGTTTCTCAGGTCGGCCGCCGTGTCGACGAGAGCTCGCCGATCTGCGATGCCCGTCTGCCCGACGGTTCCCGCGTCAACGTCATCGCGCCGCCCCTGGCCATCGACGGCGCGGCCCTGACCATCCGCAAGTTCAAGAAGGACAAGCTGACGCTGAGCCAGCTGGTCAAGTTCGGGTCGATCTCGGCCGAAGGGGCCGAGGTCCTGCGCATTCTTGGCCGTGTCAGGGCCAATGTGCTGATTTCAGGCGGCACCGGCTCGGGCAAGACGACGCTTTTGAACTGCCTGACCGCCTTCATCGACCGCGACGAACGCGTCATCACCTGCGAGGACTCGGCGGAACTGCAGTTGCAGCAACCGCATGTGGTGCGCCTTGAAACCCGCCCGCCCAATCTCGAGGGCGAAGGCGAGATCACCATGCGCGACCTGGTGAAAAACTGCCTGCGTATGCGTCCCGAACGCATCATCGTCGGCGAAGTCCGTGGACCCGAGGCGTTCGACCTGTTGCAGGCCATGAACACCGGCCATGACGGCTCGATGGGCACGCTGCACGCCAACTCGCCGCGCGAGGCGCTGAGCCGTGCCGAATCGATGATCACCATGGGCGGCTATTCGCTGCCCTCGCGCACCATTCGCGAAATGATCGTTTCCTCGATCGATGTCGTGGTCCAGGCCGCGCGCCTGCGAGACGGGTCTCGCCGCATCACCCACATCACCGAAGTGCTGGGCATGGAAGGCGATGTCATCGTGACCCAGGATGTCTTCCTGTACGATATCCAGGGCGAGGACGCCGCCGGCAATCTCATCGGCCAGCACCGCTCGACCGGCATCACCAAGCCGAAGTTTGCCGAGCGCGCGCGCTATTTCGGTGAAGAGGCCAACCTCATCCAGGCGCTCGAAAGCTCCAACACCGAGCATCAGAACATCATGGCGGGATAGGGCATGACACCGATCATTCTCGTCGTACTGGTAGCCATCAGTCTGGGAGCGGTCATCATGACCTTCGTTCCCGCGCTGTCGGGGGACAATCGCGCCGACAAGCGCAGGAAGGCTCTCAAGGGCAACTACCAGGCCACACGGCAGAACCTGCAGGTCGACCGTCAGCGCGATCAGCGGCGCAAGACGGTGCAGCAGGCGATCAAGGCGCAGAGCGTCCAACTGGCCAAGAAAAAGCAGAAGCCGACGCTCGAGGCTCTCATCTACCAGGCCGGCATGAAGACCACGAAACTGGCCTTCATCCGCAATTCGGTGATCCTGGGTGTCGCTGTCGCCGTCATCTGCTGGTTTGTCGATGTGCCGAGCCTGTTCGCCTTGGTCTTCGGACTGGCGGCAGGATATGTTCTGCCCCGGTTCTACCTGGGCCAGAAGCGCAAGCGCTATCAGGCCAAGTTCCTCGATGAACTGCCCAACGCCGTCGAAGCCATCGTGCGTGGCGTCAAGTCCGGCATGCCGCTCAACGATTCCATCAAGATCGTTGCCAAGGAAATCAAGGAACCGGTCAAGTCCGAGTTCGCCCGCGTGCTCGACCAGCAAAGCTTCGGCAAGACGATGAGCGAATCCATCGCGGTGCTTTACGAACGCGTGCCGACCCCGGAGGTCAATTTCTTCGTTGTGGTCATCACCGTTCAGCAACAGGCCGGCGGCAATCTCAGCGAAGCCCTGACCAATCTGTCCAAGGTGCTGAGAAACCGCAAGAAGATGAAGGCCAAGGTCAAGGCCATGTCGTCCGAGGCCAAGGCCTCCGCCGGCATCATCGGCTCCCTGCCGTTCGTGGTTGCCACGCTGGTCTCGATCGTCAGGCCCGGATATCTCGACACGCTGTTTTCCACGCCGATCGGCAACCTCTGGCTCGGCGTCGCCGCCGTGATGATGATGACCGGCATTTTCGTCATGAACCGCATGGTCCAGTTCGAGGTCTAGGAGACGACAATGGACTGGGTCGCAACCCTCACCAATCCGCAATTCCTGACAGCCGTCTTCGCGGCGATCGCGGCTGGCGCGGTGGTGTTCACATTCGGCGCCCAGTTCTTCGACCGCTCGGATACCAAGCAGCGCATCAAGCGCGTCGCGCTCGAACGCGAGAAACTCAGGACCGCCGAGTTGACCAGGCTGCGCGGCGACGAGGAGGCCAAGTCCTCCATTCGTTCCGGCCGCGAGGCCCGGACCGTCGTCACCAATGTCGTCAAACGGTTCGACCTGCAAAAGGCTTTTGCCGACGAGAACACCCAGAACCGTCTGACCCAGGCCGGCTATCGTGGCCAGGGCCCGCTGACCACCTATGTGTTCCTGCGCTTCGCGACGCCGATCGTGCTGCTGCTGCTGGCTCTTTTTTATCTCACCGTTCTGGTGCCCGGCGACCGGCCGCTCTATCTCAATATCGTTTATTCGATCGGCGTCGGTTTGCTTGGCTCCTATCTGCCGGTGATCCTGCTCAAGAACCGCATCCAGAAGCGCCAGACATCCATCCGGCGCGCCTGGCCGGACTGTCTCGATCTGATGCTTTTGTGCGTTGAATCCGGCATGTCGGTCGAACACGCGTTCAAGCGTGTCGCCAAGGAAATCGGCATCCAGAGTGCCGAGCTCGCCGAAGAACTGACCCTGACCAATGCGGAGTTGAGCTTTCTGGAAGACCGCACGCGCGCCTATGACAATCTCGGCAAGCGCACCGGCCTTGATGGCGTCAAATCGGTGATGACGGCGTTGATCCAGGCCGAACGCTACGGCACCTCGGTTGGCGGTTCGCTCAGGATCATGGCCGAGGAAGGCCGCGAGGCGCGGATGATGGAAGCGGAAAAGAAGGCTGCCGCCCTGCCGCCAAAACTGACAGTGCCGCTGATCCTGTTCTTCCTGCCGGTTCTGTTCATCGTCATCATGGCGCCGGCCATGATCCGCATCTTCGCGCAGAATTTCAGCTTCGGCGGGTGAAGCCGCGCAGCGGTTGCATCCGACCGGCTGCGCGCCGTTCCAGAGGCTAGACCGGCAACAAAACCTGCTCGATCGCGGGGTGGTGCACTTCGGTATCGATGATCGAAATGCCGCGCCGCGGTGAGCGCTCTATGGTGAAATGGCTGAAGTAATGGTTGCCCCTGCCGCGGGCGTCGGTGCTGCCGGGCCTGCCGCGTTCGTTCTGACGCCGGTCGGGGCCGAAATAGGTTTCGGTCTGGAAATAGTGCCGGACATGCCCAACCTGGCGCTTGAGCCTTTCAAGCAGCGCCGCTCCGGTCAGGGGCATGGTGACGATGTCGTCGCAGCCCAAATCGAGATAGGACAGGATTGTCTGGGCAGCCCGCGTCTCGGACAAAACGATGATCGGCAGGAAGCGGACCTGCAGCTCGGCATGGGTGCGCACCATGGCAAAATCGTGCCGCACCTTGTCGGCCGACGTGGCGGCATCGATGAAGACGAACGGCAGCGGGCCACTGCCGAACCTGCTCAGTGCGCCGGGGTCTTTCGGGAAGCGCCTTGTGTGCTTGAAACCGGTCTGGTGCATCAACGCACGTATATGCGTGAACCAGGTCTTGTTGTCGGTTGAGACCAGAGCAATCGAATCGAAAAACATCGGCCTGCCCCTTGGTGGAGTGTGTGGAGGGCGCAACTGGCGACGGCAAGCGCAGCCGCCTGAAAGCGTCGAGACTTCGGCGTCTCCTTACATCTCCTGCGTAAACAAATAGTATTTTCAGCGTATTGTACGTATTTGCCGGGCCTTGCACCGCGCCTGGGCTGCCCGGGTTCAATTGCAGGGTGAAGACCTGATGCCGGCGGCGAAATGCGGTTCCCCGATTTCGTTCCCAAGCTCTTGTTTTATCGCATTTCCGAACGGTGAACCGGTATCCACTTCACCTGGAAATGCACTAGACTGCCCGGCAAATTGCAGGCGGAGTCTTCATGCATCTCATCCTCATCGACGGGTCGACCTACATCTTTCGCGCCTACCACGCGCTGCCGCCGCTGACGCGCAAGTCGGACGGGCTGCCGGTGGGTGCCGTCTCGGGCTTCTGCTCGATGCTCTACAAGCTCACCGAGGACCTGAAGGGCGACAACGAGCCGACCCATATGGCGGTGATCTTCGATTATTCGGGCAAGAGCTTCCGCAACGAGTTCTATCCCGAATACAAGGCCCACCGCCCGCCGGCGCCCGAGGATCTGGTACCGCAGTTCCACCTGACCCGGCTGGCCACCCGCGCCTTTTCCATTCCCGCCATCGAGCAGGAGGGCTTCGAGGCCGACGATCTCATCGCCACCTACACAACGCTTGCTCGCGAGGCCGGCGGCAAGGTGACCATCGTTTCCTCCGACAAGGACCTGATGCAGCTCGTCGATGATGACCATGTCCGCCTGCTCGACACCATGCCGCGCCCCGGCCAGCCGCCGTTGAGGTGGATCGGCCCGGAAGAGGTGGAAAAGAAATTCGGCGTCGGGCCGGACAAGGTCGTCGAGGTGCAATCGCTGTGCGGCGATGCCGTCGACAACGTGCCCGGCGTGCCCGGCATCGGCATCAAGACCGCCGCGCAGCTGATCCAGGAATATGGCGATCTCGAAACGCTCCTCGGCCGCGCCGAAGAGATCAAGCAGAACAAGCGCCGCGAGAACCTGATCGAATTCGCCGAGCAGGCCCGTATCTCGCATCGGTTGGTGACGCTGAAGCGCGACGTGCCGATTGTCGAGCCGATCGAGGATTTTGCCCGCCAGCCCTTCGAACCGGGGAAGCTTTTCCCCTTCCTCAAGGCGATGGAGTTCAACTCCTTCGCCCGCCGCGTCGGCGGGTTGATCGATGCCGACCCGACGGCCTGGGAGCCCGATCCGGAGCTTGCCGCGACGAGCGGAGCCGCCGCTGACGAGGATAGCTCCGCCACTGCCGAGCCGGTTGCCGGACACGGCGTTGCCGGCGCACCCAATGACGGGCCGGCGGCATTTGCCGAGGCCGAAGCCGCCCGCATCCGCGCCATTCCGGTCAAGCACGAGGATTACGAAACCGTCCAGGACATGGCGGCGCTTGAACGCTGGATCGCTGCGATCATCGAAAAGGGCCATGTCGCCGTCGATACTGAAACGACCGGGCTCGACAACCAGCAGGCCGATCTCGTCGGCATCTGCCTCAGCACCGAACCGGGCAATGCTTGCTACATCCCCGTCGGCCATTCCAAGGGCGCCGACGATCTGCTGGGCGAGGGCGGTCCGGTCGAAGGCCAGCTGCCGCTCAAGGAGGTCATCGCGGCGTTAAAGCCGGTGATGGAGGATCGTTCGATCCTCAAGATCCTGCAGAACGCCAAATACGACATGGGGATTCTGAGCCGCTACGGCGTCGATCTTTCCCCCATCGATGACACCATGCTGATGTCCTATGCGCTTGAGGGCGCGCGCGGCAACGGCATGGACGAGCTTTCAAAAGACCTGCTCGATCACACGCCGATCTCGTTCAAGGACATTGCCGGTTCCGGCAAAAACATGAAGCGGTTCGACGAGTTGGAGATCGCCGAGGCGGCCAAATACGCCGCCGAGGATGCCGACATCACGCTTCGCCTCTGGCACGTGCTGAAGCCGCGTCTCGTTGCCGAGAGCGCGGTGACTCTCTACGAAACGCTGGAACGCCCGCTCGCCCCGGTGCTGGCGCGCATGGAGGCGCGCGGCATCTCGATCGACAAGCAAATTCTCGCCCGCCTCAGCGGCGATTTTGCCCAGCGCGCCGCCCAGCTCGAAGACGAGGCCCAGCGTCTTGCCGACGAGAAGTTCAACCTCGGTTCTCCCAAGCAGCTCGGCGAGATCCTGTTCGGCAAGCTCGGGCTCGAAGGCGGCACCAAGACCAAGTCGGGCCAATGGGCCACCGGCGCCTCGGTGCTCGACGATCTGGCCTTGAAGGGCGTGCCGTTGGCCCAGACCATTTTGGACTGGCGCGGCGTCACCAAGCTCAAATCGACCTATTCGGATGCGCTGCCGACCTATATCAACCCGCGCACCAACCGGGTGCACACCTCCTATCACCAGGCGGCGGTGTCGACCGGGCGGCTCTCATCCACCGATCCGAACCTGCAAAACATCCCGGTGCGCACCGAGGATGGCCGCAAGATCCGCACCGCCTTCATCGCCGCGCCGGGCATGGAGCTGATCTCGGCCGACTATTCGCAGATCGAATTGCGCGTGCTCGCCCACATCGCCGACATCGGCGCGCTGAAATCGGCCTTCGCCGAGGGGCTCGACATCCATGCCATGACGGCGAGCGAAATGTTCAACGTGCCGGTCGAAGGCATGCCGTCCGACGTGCGCCGCCGCGCCAAGGCGATCAATTTCGGCATCATCTACGGCATCTCGGCCTTTGGCCTGGCCAACCAGCTCGGCATCTCGCGCACCGAAGCCGGCGATTACATCAAGGCCTATTTCGAGAAGTTCCCCGGCATCAAGGACTACATGGAAGCCCAGCGCACGACGGTGAAGGCGCAAGGGTTCGTCGAAACGATCTTTGGCCGCAAGATCCAGTTCCCCAACGCCAATTCCAAGAACGGCGCCGAGCGCAGCTTTGTCGAGCGCGCCTCGATCAACGCCCCGATCCAGGGCTCGGCCGCCGACATCATCCGCCGCGCCATGATCCGCATGGAAGGCGAATTGGTGAAGCGCAAGATCGATGCGGCCATGCTGTTGCAGGTCCACGACGAACTGATCTTCGAGGTCCCCGAGGGCCACGCCGACAAAGCGATCCCGGCGATCAGGGATGTGATGGAGAACGCCGCCGAGCCGGCGGTAAAGCTGACGGTGCCGCTACAGGTGGATGCGAAAGCGGCTGGGAACTGGGAAGCGGCGCATTAGGGGGTTATTGGACCTGGAGGAGGCAAACTCGGCGAAGGGCCTATCGAGGACTCATCTTCGATAATGTTTTCAATTCCGGTCACGATTGCCGATGTGATTTTTTCGGTATTCTCCATTTCACTCAAGCGATATAGGCGCCGATCGCGTAGCGACAATATCGCCAAATCATCAGGCGCTGATGATGCCGAATAAACCTCGGGAAACAGCGATAGGACTGCGCCAACCAGTTGCTTGTTTAGTGGTGGCTTCTTTGTATTCCAAATGTGTACTGCGGTTTGCAGGGCGCCGAAGCTATATCCAAATTGAGGCTCAAACTTTACGCTAAAAAGACCGCTCGGGCTTTCATATCGCACTTCGTCGAAACCATAGACGACGTCCGGATAGGAATCCCGCCACTTAAAAAGCTGCTCAAATGCCGCTTTGGCGGATGCCCGTTCAGGCAACCGAGTTATGGAGTCTGCTTGATCTAGAATTTCAGCAGCAGGAACGCCCTCAAGCAAGTGCCTGCGGCAATCCCGCCGCATACGCTTGTGAAAGTCGTACCCAGAACCATCACTAGGCTCCAAGCGCTTTCGAATCTCTCTTCGTCTTGGCGCTATATTTAAGTGGACAATGCGTATAAATGCGGATGTTCCGAAATTTATCACGGCTTGCTATCTCGTTCCCGAATCGTTCCATAGGAACGACAATACACCTCAGGTGTTTATTTCTGAAAATCGAGAGGGATCGTGGTTATTTTGTCCGGTGCATAACAACGCCGAGTCGGTAGTGAGATTGACCGTGTCGCCACAAGTGAACACGCCAAGATGACCCGGAAATGGGAATCGGTGCATCGGGAGAGAAGGGATGAACGAGATACAACTGGCCATTATTGCGAACGCATTAACACTAATCGCTTTGTTCGGCGCGTTCGTGGGGTGGGCTATTCGAGAACAACGTTTTTCAGAGAGCCGTCGGGAAGAAGAACGGAAGCTGCGCGAGCAGGAGCGGAAAGACGCGCAATTCGTCGAGGAAGAAGCGCTACGCAAAGATGAAGTCGCCGTTTGGGCAAAGGATGCTGTCCACGCGCTGCAATCTGTTGTCGTGCTTTGTGCGAAATGGGGTCCAAAAGCCTCTGACGAATACCGGCAGAAAGAGCTTTGCCGATTGGCAATTGACCTTTCATGCCTTCTTGAGCAAGGCCGACTGTTCTTTAAAAACGAAGACGGGGAATGGGGTAGAGGTAAGCCCTCTGCATACCAAGGATTTCGCCCTAAAATCCTAGATGAACTGCTTGTTGGATTTCTTGTCGCCGCCCAGTGGGATGACTTCGGTTCCGACCAGAAATTTGCTGCCAAAGTTGTCGAAAATGCCGAAAAGAGGTTTCTATCAATGGTGCAAAAGGAAGTCGGCAGGGACAAGACGGTTGATGACTACAACAGAGTTGGCGGAGAGAACATCGACATTCACCGCTTGATTGAGGCGGAAAAGCGCCCCAAACCCTCATCCTGAGGTGGGAGCGGAGCGACCCTCGAAGGGCGAGGGTTTGGCCCCGGTGGTTGCGGCTTCCTCCTTCGAGGCTCACTGCGTTCGCACCTCAGGATGAGGTCTGGCGGTTCATTGCATTCGCACGCCCAAGACGAGGTCAGGGTGGTTGCGTTCGCACCTCAGAATGAGGTCGGGGTACAAGCCGCCCCCCAAAAAACTAATCACCGCCCCTTCCACCTTCCCCATACTCCCCGCCATCGGCCCGCACCGAACGCGGATGCATACGAGTTTCCGGCGGGCCGGCCGGCGAGGTTGCGGGGTCGCCCGTGATCTGGGCCGGGACGGGTATCGGCGGACAGACCATCGACCGTCCGATGATCCGGCATGACGGCTGCTGCTCCCTGCCGGGGCAGGCCGCGTCGAAGGCGAGGGTAACAGCCTCGGTCACTCGCCAGTGCAGAGACGCAGGCCAATATGCTGGAACGGGCCCGGACCGGTTCGCAAATCCCGGTCATGGCATGGGGCGCGGTGCGCCCTTTTACGCCGACTACCGGCATCCGGGTGAATTGCGCCCCATGCCCGTTCGACCACTTGTTCAACCCGAGGCGACGGCGCCGACGGGCGTTTTGGCGTGCCTGCGCGCGGGAACGGACGGGCAACCCCCCGGCACCGGCGCCGGAACGAGATCTTGCCATGCGGTTTCATCGGCGTGCTGCACTTTCAGATTGTTTTACCAAATCATGAATCAAAAGCCGTGGCGAAGTTAACAGTCGCGAAATCGGGGTGCGACAAAAGGGCTCAGGACAATAAGTCCATGTCGCAGAGGAAATGACATATGTTTGGTATCTATAGGTCAAGCACGGCCAAGGCCGAGCAGTTACAGGCCCTGGAGCTCGCAACCGCGCTCCAGCGGGCACAGGCGGTCATTGAATTCGAACTCGATGGCACGATCATCACCGCGAACGACAATTTTCTTCAGCTCATGGGCTATGCGCTCGATGAGATAAAGGGCCAGAAACACCACATTTTCACTGAGCCCGCGTATGCCTCCAGCCCGGCCTATGCCGAATTCTGGGACAGTCTGCGCGGCGGCGAAGTGCAGTCGGCGCAATACAAGCGCATCGCCAAGGGCGGGCGCGAGGTGTGGATCGAAGGTTCGTACAACCCGATCCTTGGCCCGGACGGCCAGCCCTACAAGATCGTCAAATTCGCCATCGACATTACCGAGCAGAAGCTCAGGAACACCGATTACGAGGGCCAGATCGACGCCATCGGCAAGTCGCAGGCGGTCATCGCCTTCACGCCCGAGGGCGAGATCCTGACGGCCAACGACAACTTCCTTGCCGCACTCGGCTACTCGCTCGCCGAGATCAAGGGCAAGCATCACTCCCTGTTCGTCGAACCCGGCTATGCCAGCAGCGCCGAATACAAGGCGTTCTGGGATACCCTCGGACGTGGCGAATATCAGACCGCGGAATACAAGCGCATCGGCAAGAATGGCCGCGAGGTCTGGATCCAGGCCTCCTACAACCCGATCATCGACGAGGCGGGCCGAGTGTTGAAGGTGGTCAAATACGCCACCGATATCACCGCCCGGAAGCGTTCGGTGGAAGCGCTGTCGTCAAGCCTGCTCAAGCTGGCCGACGGCAATCTCGACGCCCGCATAGATGCCGAGGTCCATGCCGATTTCGAACCGGTGCGCGACGCGCTCAACCAGACGGTCGATCGTCTGGTTGAAGTGATCAACCAGCTCAAGCAGACCTCGCGCGGTGTCAAGACTGCCACCGGCGAAATCCTGGCGGGCGCCAACGACCTTTCCGAACGCACCACCAGGCAGGCCGCCACCATCGAGGAAACCTCGGCGGCGATGGAACAGCTGTCCCTGACCGTGGTCGAAAATGCCAAAAAGGCCGAAACCGCCACGACCAAGACCGAACTGGCGTCCCGCACCGCCGAAGAGGGTGGCGAGGTGATGCGCGAAGCCAACAGCGCGATGGAGCGGATCACCCAGTCCTCGTCGAAGATCTCCAAGATCATCGGCATGATCGATGACATCGCTTTCCAGACCAATCTGCTGGCGCTCAATGCCTCTGTCGAGGCCGCGCGAGCCGGCGAGGCGGGCAAGGGCTTTGCGGTCGTTGCCGTCGAGGTCCGTCGTCTTGCCCAGTCGGCTGCCGAGGCCTCGTCCGAGGTCAAGGTGCTGATCGAGCAATCCGGCGAAGAGGTTTCGAGCGGGTCAAAGCTGGTTGCCGCGGCGGCCGAGAAGCTGGAATCGATCCTGAGCGCGGTGCAGGAGAACTCGCTTCTGATGGAAGGCATTTCGATGGAGAGCCGCGAACAGGCCGGGTCCATCGAAGAGATCAACGCCGCCGTCCGGCAGATGGACGAGATGATCCAGCACAACGCCGCGCTGGTCGAGGAGACGAACGCCGCCATCGAGCAGACCGAATCCCAGGCGTCCCAGCTCGATGACATCGTGGCCGTGTTCCGGCTGGCCGATGATCATTACGAGGCCGACAGGCCCGCCGCGTCCGTCTCAAGGATCGAGCGGAAGACGCAGACCACCACGGCCCGTCCCGCGGCCCATGCCTATCGGTCGCAGGGGAATGCCGCCATTGACGCAGACTGGGAGCAGTTCTGATGGCGGCCCTCGCAATCGATCCAACGGAGCGCTCGGCGCTCCGTGCCACCGCCCGCTCCGGATATGTGGCCAACACTGCGCGCGAGGCCGAAGACGGTCAGTGCGTCGCCTTTTCGGTCAACGGCTTGAACTACGCCGTCGATATCATGCTGGTGCAGGAAATCCGCTCGTGGTCGCCGACGTCGACCATTCCTGGTCAGCACCCGGCGTCCATGGGTGTCATGGATATCCGCGGCGAAGTCGTCGAGGTCTATGATCTCAGCGCGCTTCTCGGTGGCGCGGCGACAAAGGCGACATCCGGTCACGTGGTTTTGGTGCTTGCGCTCGGTACAGCTGTCGTCGGCATCCTCGTCGACGGAGTGTCCGACATCATCCAGATAAACGACGAAAATCTGCAGCCCGCCCCGCGCAGCAGTACAAGCAAGCTCGACGGCGTGGTCAAGGGGATCGTGACGCTGAGCGACCATATGGTTGCGCTTCTCGATCTGTCCAGGGTGATCGGCTCCTCCGACTAGGAGCCGTCCGGCGGTGCCGCCGCTATTCCTCTGCCGGCGGCACCGCTTTTTATTCGCGCAGAGGATATCAGCCGTTGACGGCAAGCGGTGGCGCGGCCGCTTATGCCTCAGCGTCCTGGCGCGTTTCGAGAACGCGTTTGCGAAGCGCCGGTATCAGCACGAAATAGCCGGCAACGGCGGCAAGGCAGAAGGCCGCATAAAAGAACGCCTGCACGGTCAGCGGGATACCGGCATCGATCAGGTAGCCGGCAAGGCCGGGTCCGAGGGCCGAGGCCAAAACCAGCGCCGAGGTTACCAGCGCCCGGATCGTGCCGAGGTGCGCGGTGCCGTAGATCTCGGCCCACAAGGCGTTGACCACCGGACCCATCATGCCGCCGGTCAGCCCGAGGCTGGCGAAAAACAGCGGGATGACCCAGACCGGACCGAGAAGCCCGACGCCGATGGCGCCGAGGGCCAGCGGCATCAGCACAAAGGGCACGATGCGGAAGGCGCCGAAGCGGTCGACGACCATGCCCGCGGCGATCGAGGTCAGCACCGATGTGGCGGCGAGGACCGGGAAAAAGGCGGTGAACACCGTCAGGTCCCAGCCCTTGAGTTCGGCGAGATTGGCCTGGTGGAACAGGAACAGCGTGACGATGGCCGGCGATCCCATGAAGCCGAGAAGGAGGGCGTAGAACAGCGGGTCCCTGATGACGGCGCCGCGCGTCCACTTCTGACCGCTCGGCCGGGTTGCGGTGTCGCCGTCGGGATTGGTCTGGCCGCGCGCTTTGGCCCGGCGTCCATCGGGCGGGTCACGCAGCAAAAAGGCGATGAGCGGCATCAGCACCATCACCAGAACAGCTGCCGTGGCGAACCAGACGTTGCGCCAGCCATGGGCGGCGATGGCGAGCGTAATGGCAAACGGCAGGATCGACTCGGCGGTCGGAAAGCCGAACTGGGCGAAGGCCAGCGCCCGTCCGCGAAAGCGGTTGAACCAGCGTGACATCATGGTCATGGCGATGTGCACCATCATGCCCTGGCCGAAAAATCTCAGGCCGAACAGCAAAACGCCGACCAGCACGACATTGCCGACAAACCCCATCGCCGCCGAGACCGCCGCCAGTCCGCCGAGGCAGACGAGAGCCAGGGTGCGTGGTGCGATCCTGTCAGCTAGCGCGCCGGCCCAGATCAGCAATAGCGAACTGGCCAGCGTGGCGATGGTGTAGAGCAGACCGAACTGGCCGTTGCTCAACGAGAAGGTCTGGCGTAGGGCGGTGTTGAACTGGGCGATGAAAATCGTCTGCCCCGCCATCGAGGAAAACGACATCACATAGCCGGCGCCGATCCACTGGATCTGCCTGCCTGTCAGTTCCCGCAAGGGGGGCGAAGCTGGTCGGGACGCGGTCATGGCGCCTTTCGTGCTGGTACGCGATGGGAATACAGCCATTCGGGCTGTGGCGGTGCCAGAGCAGGTTCGAACGGCTCAGGCGAGGCCCGGCACGAACATGCGAAGCACCGTGACCTAACCGGGTTTGGCGTCGCTGTCACGGTATGAGTGGCTTGTCGGCAGCGTGGAAACCCTTGCGGCGATGCCCTCTTGCACCAAATCTTGTCCCCGCTTGATTGCGCCGTGGCAGAATTCCCTGCATCGGCATGCGCAGGTTCAAACGCAAAGGGTTTTGCTGAAGTAAGACGGATCATGCGGGCATCTCGACGGCGCCCCGGCGAGCGCCCGAGAGATGACGGCACAAACTCTCTCCCAAGGTTCCGGAGGGCTGCGGCGGAAATACCATCGAATCCTCTGCCGATTGCGTGTAGAACCCCTTGAGGAGGGGATGTTCGGGGATGAAACAACCGAAAGGGGCTTGTTATGCCCAGGCGCATCGATCCTGCCAGGATTGCCGACATCGCTGGCGCCAGCTATCCGCCGCCCCTCGATGAGAAGATCAAGGCCCGTACCCGCCGCCATCTTGGCGATGCCGCTGGACTGACCCAGTTCGGCGTCAATATCCTCACCGTGCCGCCCGGCACCTGGTCGAGCCAGCGCCACTGGCACACCCATGAGGACGAATTCTTCTACATGCTGTCCGGCGAACTCGTGCTCGTCACCGACGAGGGCGAGGAAGCGATGCACGCTGGCGACGCCGCCGGGTTCAGGTGCGGGGAGGGGGTAGGACAGCATTTCCAGAACCGCTCCGACCAGCCGGCAACGCTTCTTGCCATCGGCAGTCGCAATCCCGACGATGTCTGCCATTATCCCGACCTCGATCTTGTCGCCGGCACACGGGACGGTACGGCATGGTTCACCCACCGCGACGGGACACCCTACCAATAGACGTCGAACGACTGATTTCCTTCCCCCTAAAGACACGAAGACCATGACTGTTTCAGCTGCATCCACCTCACCCTCAAGCTTTGCCGCCGTCGTCTTTGACATGGACGGCACCTTGCTCGACACCGAGCCGTTGTATCGTGAGGCGATCTATGCCGCCTGTGCCGAACTTGGCTACCAGATGACCGACGATCTGCATGTCGCTCAGGTTGGGGTGCCGACAGATGGCGCCCGGCACATTTTCGAAACCGCCTTCGGCTCCGATTTCCCCTTCGAGCATTTCCGCAAGCGCATGCACGAGATCATGGGCGAGATCGAGATCGCACGCGGCGTCAACGAGAAGCCCGGCGCTCGCGATTTTCTGCGGCTGCTGAAGGCACGCGGCATTCCGACGGCGGTCGTCACCTCGACCGCGCGCCCTGCTGCGCCCGACAGGCTGATGCGTGCCGGCATTGCCGAGCTGTTCGATGTCGTCATCACCCGGTCCGATGTGTCCAACGGCAAGCCGCATCCCGAACCGTTCCTGACAGCGGCGGCGCGGCTGGGTGTCGCAGCCTCGGCATGTTTGGCGCTCGAGGACAGTCCCACCGGTGTCAGGTCGGCCAAGGCCGCCGGCATGCAGGTGGTGATGGTGCCCGACATGGTCCCGGCCGATCCGGCGACCGATGCCATCTGCTTGGCCGTACTCGACGATCTCGGCGTTGTCAGCGCCAGATACTTCCCCGAAGAGGCCGCCTGAGAGCCCACCGAGGCGGTGGGGCTGGGCGGGTCCACGCCGCCGTAATCATGGTTAAGCTTTGGTTGATCGGCATGGTTAACCAAGAGTGAAATAACGGTTTCACATCCTAGGCGTTTTGAGTAAGTTTCCTTTCCAGAAACGACGTACTTCGGTGCGGCGGGGGAAGGGAACGGATGCTTTTCCGAACGGCTGGAAACATCGTAGCGCTTGCATGCGGGCTGATGCTCGCCGGATTTGCGCCAATGGTGGCATCCGCGCAGGAGGTGACAAAGGTCGCCTCACTCACCCCGGAGCTGTTGTCGGCCTACGTCGCCGACCGGCAAACGGCCAAGCTCAGCCACGACCTGCCGTTTCAGCCTGAGACCTGGTTGACGCCGCGTCCCGAACCGAGCGTCAACGCCTCCATTGTCTCGGCCTATGTGTCCAATGGCTATGTCGGAACGGCTGAGCGGGTGGCGAAAATGAAGTCGGAACGCGCCTGCCTCGCGACTGCCGTTTATCACGAGGCGCGCGGCGAGCCCGAGCAAGGCCAGCTGGCCGTGGTCGATGTCATCCTCAATCGGGTCGATTCGCCGCGTTATCCCAATTCGATCTGTGGTGTCGTCTACCAGAACGCCGACAGGGGCAAATATCGCTGCCAGTTCTCGTTTGCCTGCGACGGCAAGTCCGACGAGGGCGGGATCGGCAATCGCATCACCCGCGAGAGCTGGGTACGTTCGTTCATGGTTGCCGAGGCCGCGTTGGAACGGCGTCAGGCCGGTGCGCGTCGCGACGTGGTGCCAGAGAACACGCTTTATTACCACATGAGCACTGTCAGTCCGTCCTGGGCCAGCGAGTTCACCCGCGTCGCCACGATCGGCAGCCACGTCTTTTACGCGGCAAACTGAAACGCTTGTTTGTTCATCCGATCTGGCAGCGATTGACGACCGCCTGCGGTAATCGCTTCATGAACAAGGCGTAACTGGCCGTGAATCGCCATCTGCCTTAATATGTGCGCAATTCTGCCGACCAAACCGGGTCGTGATGGCGCGCCGGGAACGGACGCGCCTGTCTCGCACACTCGCATGGCAAGGAGACCCCATGCCAAAGATCGCCCTGGTCGATGACGACCGCAACATTCTGACCTCGGTGTCGATGACGCTCGAAGCCGAGGGCTACCAGGTGGACACCTATACCGACGGCGCTTCGGGCCTTGAGGGCCTGACCACCGACCGCCCAGACCTCGCCATCCTCGACATCAAGATGCCGCGCATGGATGGGATGGAGCTGCTCAGGCGCCTCAGGCAGAAGACCGATCTGCCCGTGATCTTCCTGACCTCCAAGGACGAGGAGATCGATGAGTTGTTCGGCCTCAAGATGGGCGCCGACGATTTCATCACTAAGCCGTTCAGCCAGCGTCTGCTGGTCGAGCGCGTCAAGGCGATCCTGAGGCGGGTGGCGCCACGCGAAACCGCTGCGGCAGGAACGACGCCGGATCCCGATGCCCATGCCCGTCCGGTGCTTGAACGCGGGTCGCTGGTCATGGACGAAGAACGCCATACCTGCTCGTGGAAGGGCCAGCGGGTGACGCTGACCGTCACCGAATTCCTGATCCTGCAATCGCTGGCGCAGCGTCCGGGGGTGGTCAAGTCGCGCAATGCGCTGATGGATGCCGCCTATGACGACCAAGTCTATGTCGACGACCGCACCATCGACAGCCACATCAAGCGGCTGAGGAAGAAGTTCAAGGTGGTCGACGACGATTTCGACATGATCGAAACGCTCTACGGCGTCGGCTATCGCTTCAAGGAACAGTAAGCTATTGGCGGCGATGACCGAGGGCGAGAACCGGACCGACATGCCGGCGGGAGCCGGATCGGACACAAGAGGCCGCAAGGCGCGGCTGCTGCCGCGCCTTGGCGCCGGTTTCCGCAATCTCGTCCGGATGACGATCTTCGCCTCGCTGACGCGTCGCATCGTCGTGCTCAACCTCGCCGCCCTTGCCGCCCTGGTGGTCGGGATCCTGTTTCTCAACCAGTGGCGCGCCGGGCTGATCGACGCGCGCGTTCAGGCACTGCGAATCCAGGGCGAGATCATTTCCGCCGCCATCGCTGCATCGGCGACGGTCGATAGCGATCTGATCACGGTCAATCCCGACCTGCTGCTGAAAATGCATTCCGGCGAGAGCGCGCCGTTTTCATACTTTGATCCGACGCTCGAGTTCCCCATCAACCCGGAGCGGGTGGCGCCGCTTCTGAGAAATCTCGTTACGCCGACCAGAACCCGTGCCCGCATCTACGACAAGGACGGCCTTCTGATCCTCGACAGCGCCTCGCTTTACGTATCCGGCGAAGTGCTTGCGCGACCGGCAGCGCCCAAGGACCATAACCCGCTGGTCGATTGGTGGAACTCGCTGATGAGCTGGGTGCCGGGCGACGCCTTCTCGATTTACCAGGAATACGGTCCCAACGAAGGCAAGCGTTATCCGGAAGTCGACGCCGCGCTCAACGGCAGTGTGGCCGATCTCGTGCGTGTCGATCAGACCGGACGCATGGTTATCACCGTCGCCGTGCCGATCCAGCGCCAACACACCGTGGTCGGTTCGCTATTGCTCTCCACCCAGCCCGGCGACATCGATTCGATTGTCGCGGCGGAACGGCTGAGCATTTTGAGGATCGCACTGGTGGCGGCCCTGTCGACCTCGGTGTTGAGCTTTCTGCTTGCCGGCACCATCGCCGGACCAATGCGCAAGCTCTCCGATGCCGCCGAACAGGCCGGCACCTCGATGAACGCTCGTGCCGAAATTCCCGATTTCACCGAGCGCGGCGACGAGATTGGCCATTTGAGCGGTGCCTTGCGGTCGATGACCAATGCGCTCTACGACCGTATCGAGGCCATCGAGCGGTTTGCCGCCGATGTCGCTCACGAGCTCAAGAACCCGCTGACCTCGTTACGCAGCGCCGTGGAGACCTTGCCGCGCGCCACAAGGGAAGAGCAGCGAGACAAGCTGACCGCCGTCATCCAGCATGACGTCAGGCGGCTCGACCGGCTGATCTCGGATATCTCCAACGCCAGCCGGCTCGATGCGGAACTGGCGCGCGAGCAACAGAATTCGGTCGATCTCGACCAAATGCTGGCGGCGCTCACCTCGATGCATGCGGACATGGCCGAAAAGCGCAAGATCAACGTGGTCTACGGCAAGAAGACCGGGCGCACGCCGCCATTGGTCACCGGCCATGACAGCCGCATTGCCCAGGTGGCGAGCAATCTCATCGACAATGCCGTGTCGTTCTCGCCCGAAGGCGGCACTGTGCATGTCGGCCTGCGCGCCGAGGGAGACCAGCTGGTCATGACTGTTTCCGACGAGGGCCCCGGAATTGTCGGTGATATTTCGCGGATCTTCCAGCGTTTTTACACCGATCGCCCCGAAACCGAGAGCTTTGGCGATCATTCGGGTTTGGGGTTATCTATCTCGCAACAGATTGTTCAGGCTCATAAGGGCACACTGACGGCGGAAAACCGGCAGGACCGTTCGGGCGCGATGTTCACGGTCCGTCTGCCGCGTGCGAAGAAGTGAACATGCTCCCGGACTGAGTGGACGGGTTTGCGGACATGGTCATGCTTATTGAAAGGCTGGAACCATGGTCAATGTGCACGGAACTGGACTGTGTCTCGACGGATTTGGCGTGATGTTGCGTGGACGCTCGGGCGCAGGCAAATCGCTGCTCGCCCTGCAACTGCTCGATCTGTGGCGCGATCGCGGCAAACAAGCCTATCTGGTGGCCGACGACCGCATCGAGATCGTTGCCGGCAAGGATGGCCTGACCATGAAGGCGCCGCCCAATATCGAGGGGCTGATCGAATTGCGGGGCAGGGGCATCGTCTCGCGGCCGCATCGACCGGAAGCCCATCTCGATCTGGTGGTTGATATGGTCGAAGACCTGGTGCGGTTTCTTGAGGACGAGGACTTCGTCACCGAACTCGAAGGGGTCGAACTGGCCCGCTGCCAGGTGCCTGAGCGAGCGATCGTCGACAGTGCGCACCAGATATTGCTGGTCAATGAGGCGCTTACGGCGCTCGGGACCGCGCGCGAGGCGACATAAGCGCGCCTTTGGCGCATCGCCAAAAAATGACTTGAAACCTTTTGCCGGCCAGTCGAGACTCCGGCCTCGAATTGAATATGCCGCCCGAGGAGTCTTTATGATCGGCATGGTGCTTGTAACGCATGGCCGGCTTGCGGAAGAATTTCGCTCCGCGCTGGAACATGTCGTCGGTCCGCAGGACAATTGCGAAACCGTCGCCATTGGACCGGACGATGACATGGAGGAACGACGCAACGACATCGTTGCTGCGGTCGGCCGGGTGGAAACCGGCGACGGCGTCGTCATCCTGACAGACATGTTCGGCGGCACGCCGTCCAATCTCGCCATCTCGGTGATGCAGAACCGCGAGGTCGAGGTCATCGCCGGGGTCAACCTGCCGATGCTGGTCAAGCTGGCGCGGGTACGCGGCGAGATGGAGATGAAGGCCGCGGTGCGCGAGGCCCAGGATGCCGGGCGCAAGTACATCAATGTCGCCAACGACGTGTTGGGAGGCTGATCTCTTGCCGAACTCGACAGTTGCCGATGCCGGACGGGCGCTGTGCCAGCGCGTCACGATCTGCAACAAGAAGGGTCTGCACGCGCGCGCCTCGGCCCGGTTCGTGCGCACCGCCGAGTGCTATGACGCCGAAGTCACCGTGGTCAAGGACGGCATCAGCGTCGACGCAAATTCGATCATGGGGCTGATGATGCTCGGCGCCGGACCCGGTTCGACCGTGTTCATCACGGCGCGCGGCACCCAGGCCCGCGAGGCGCTGGAATCGCTCGTCGATCTGGTTAACTGCGGTTTTGACGAGGATGCCGAGAGCGCCGGCGAAGACTAGCGCGGTCGCTGCCGGATAGGGGAGATGCGGCAATGCTCGGACGGTTGATATCGCTCGCCGGCGGTGTAGTGCTCGGCATCATGGCTTCGCAGTTTCCCGAATTTGCCCAGCAGTACGAACAGCGCCTGGGTGGCGCCGTCGACGAGTTGCGCGGATTCGTCCAGTCTTTCGATGCCTCGGCGGCACGCGAGGGCCTGACCCGCGATGAGGCGTTGGACACCTATGCGGCGACAAATGACAGGTTCCTCAACCGCCGCGGCGAGGATGTTCAGGCGACCATCGCACGATACAACCGGCTCGAAACACAGCTTGTCGCGCTCGAGGATGCCAACCTCGTCACGCGTGTCACCGATATTGCCGTGTACTATGATCACGGCATCGCTGAGCGCGCCCTTGCTGCCTACAAGCCCGCGGTGCCGGTGACTCCCGAGGGCTTTGTTTACGCCGGTGCCGGGCTCATGGTTGGTTATAGTTTGCTGGCCTCGCTCGGCTGGGCCGGCAAGCGCAGCATACGCCGCCGTCGGCGGAGGCGGGAAACGGCCTGATCGCGCTGTCTCCCGTTTCAATCGGGGACGGCACCAACTTGGAAAAAGACATAAACATTTCTTTATATCCTTATTGTCTGGTCAAGCTGGCCCGCGTATAACCCCGGGAACGCAGATACCGTGACCAGGCGCGTCCGCAGCAGATCTTGCCGGTTATCCGGCTCGGGCACGCCATCAAACAGAACACACAACAAAATCGGAGACGTTCATGTCCGACCACGCCGTCAAGGATATCGGCCTTGCCGATTGGGGCCGCAAGGAACTCGACATGGCCGAGGTGGAAATGCCCGGCCTGATGGCCATCAGGGCCGAATACGCCAAAAGCCAGCCGCTCAAGGGTGCCCGCATCGCCGGCTCGCTGCACATGACCATCCAGACGGCGGTGCTCATTGAGACGCTTGTGGCGCTCGGTGCCGAAGTGCGCTGGGCCTCGTGCAACATCTATTCGACCCAGGACCATGCTGCTGCAGCCATTGCCGCCGCCGGCATTCCTGTTTTTGCCCACAAGGGCGAGACGCTGAAGGAATACTGGGCCTTTGCCGACCGTATCCTCGACTGGGGCAATGGCGAGACCGCCAACATGATCCTCGATGACGGTGGCGACGCGACGCTTCTGGTCACACTCGGCGCCAAGGCTGAGACCGATCCTTCAGTCATCGCCCATCCCAAGTCCGAGGAAGAAGAAGAGCTGTTCGCCCAGATCAAGGCGCGGCTGGCAAAGGAGCCGGGCTTCTATTCCAAGGTCAAGGCCAACATCAAGGGCGTTTCCGAGGAAACCACCACGGGCGTCATGCGGCTCTACCAGATGGCCGAACGCGGTGAGCTGCCGTTCCCGGCGATCAACGTCAATGACTCCGTCACCAAGTCGAAGTTCGACAACAAGTATGGCTGCAAGGAATCGCTGGTCGACGCCATCCGTCGCGGCACCGACGTGATGATGGCCGGCAAGGTCGCCATCGTCTGCGGCTATGGCGATGTCGGCAAGGGGTCCGCCGCCTCGCTGAGGGGCGCTGGCGCCCGCGTGCTGGTCACCGAAGTCGACCCGATCTGTGCCCTGCAGGCGTCGATGGATGGCTTCGAGGTCGTGACTCTGGCTGACGCCGCTCACCGCGCCGACATCGTCGTGACCTGCACCGGCAACAAGTCCGTGGTCACGCTCGACGATATGAAGAAGCTCAAGGACATGGCCATTGTCTGCAATATCGGCCATTTCGACAACGAGATCGAAGTCGCTGAGTTGCAGAACTTCAAGTGGACCGAGGTCAAGCCGCAGGTCGACATCGTTGAGTTGGCGGATAACCAGCGCATCATCCTTCTGTCCAAGGGGCGTCTGGTCAATCTCGGCAATGCCACCGGCCACCCGAGCTTCGTGATGAGTGCTTCGTTCGCCAACCAGACCCTGGCCCAGATCGAATTGTGGACCAAGGGCGGCAGTTACGAGAACAAGGTCTATGTGCTGCCCAAGCACCTCGACGAAAAGGTTGCCGAACTACATCTGGCCAAGCTCGGCGCCAAGCTGACGGTGCTTTCGGACGAACAGGCGGCCTATATCGGCGTGAAGCCGACCGGTCCGTTCAAGTCGGATCAGTATCGCTACTAGCGATCGGGTGCCAAGGCACCGATAATCAGAAATCCCTTGCTTGCAAGGGGATAGACCAAGCGCTCCGGATCCTCCGGGGCGCTTGTTCACTTTTCGGACTCAGGTGCCGGGACTCGCCCGGATTCCCTGCGATTCCTGTGCGGCTGTGCAAAATGGCGCAGCTGCCAATTCTTCACTTCAACCCGATTCCCGCGCCAGCTATGGTATTGGTGATTCGGCGATAGATTGGGTTGGTGCTTCGCCGGACTCTCGCGCTCCGGGGCGAGCGCATTTGAGCAAGAATTTGGGCAGTGAGGCACGGCATGCGACACGCATGGCTCCGGACGGGGATGGGATTCGGCGCGATTGGCGCTCCCTTGCTCGGCCTTTTATTCACTGCCCCCGCCCGTGCCGCCACGATATCGTCTTCCTACATCTCGAGTGTCGCGCCGATTGCCATAGCTGCCGGCGCCATCGGCTTCGGTCTTGCTGCCGGCGTGTTGCTGATAAGGGCCCGCCAGCGCGACCACACCCAGAACGAACGTGCCTACAACCAGATTGCCCACCTGAGGGCCGAACTCGATCAGACGCAGGCAATCCTCGAAGGCATGCCTGAGGTGACCGTGCGCTGGTCCGACCTCAGATCCGAGCCGACGGTTTTCGGCCGTGCGAGCGCCATCCTGCCGTCGAACGTCGCCAGCGACGCCATTCTCGATTTCACCCGCTGGCTCGAGACCGAGGACGCCGAATTGATCCGGCTCTATCTGTCACGGCTGCGCAGCGCTGGTGAAATCTTCGATGTTTCGCTCAACGCCAGCGATGGCCGCAGGCTGCGTGCCTGTGGCCGTGTCGTTGGCGGTGCGTCGGTTCTGCGCATGCGTCTTGCCTCCGTCCAGCCGGACGGATCGGCGGATGCGCCGGTCGATGCCGATCAGGCGGTGCGGCTGTTCTCCCGGCTCGAAGTGCCGGCGATCGTGTGGACACGGCCGAAAGATCACGTCATCGTCAATGCTGCCGCCGAAGCGCTGATGAGTGAACTCGGCATCCGCGAGCTGTTTTCGCCTGCCGAGCGCGAGGCACACGACAAGGCGCTGTCGGCCGCCGGTGGCGCCACGGCGCTGCGCAATGTCTCTTATGGTGGCCGTAGCTACGATGTGACCTTTACCGGCCTTGCCGATGGTGCAATTGGCTGCCTTGTGCCGGTGGCGCGGGAAGAGGCGCCAGCGCCCGAACCTGTAGCGGTGCCGGCGGCTATCGAGGGCGATATCGGCGCGGTGATCGATGCACTCGATCGACCAGTCGCTGTGTTCGATGCCCAGCAACATCTGGTTCGCGCCAATCGCGCCTATGCCCAGTTCTGGGATATCGAGGCCAATTACCTGAAGCCTGGCACGTCCGAACAGGCGATGCTCGACCGGCTGCGCACCAAGGGGCACCTGCCGGCCGAAGTCGATTACCGCGCCTGGCGGAGCGAACACCTCAAATCCTATGGCCTCACGGTGCCGCGCGAAACCTTGTGGCACCTGCCCGATGGTCGCGCCGTCAACGTTTCGGCCATGCCGGTTTCCGCCGGTGGCGTCATCTATGTCTTCAACGACCTGACCGAACGTCTTGCCCTCGAAACTCGCTACAACGCTCTCAACAAGGTGCAGAATGAAACCCTCAACGCCCTCAACGAGGGCGTTGCCGTGTTTGGCACCAACGGCCGGCTGACGCTGTGCAACCCGCGCCTGTCGGTGCTGTGGAAGCTGCCGACCAATGTCACCGGCAAACATCCCCATATCGACGAGATCGCCAAGGCCTGCGCCCAGGCCATGCCTGATGACGGCGCCACCATCTGGGCCAATCTCAAGGAAGTGGTGGTCGACCTCAATCCGGCCCGCCCCGATCACCAGGGCCGCATCCGGCGCGCCGACGGTCGGCTGATCGACTGGGCCGCCGTGCGCCTGCCCGACGGGCAGACCATGCTGACCTTCACCGATGTCACCGAGAGCGCCAATTACCAGCAGGTGCTGAAAGAGCGCAACGACGCCCTGGTGACCGCCGACCGGCTCAAGGACGCCTTTGTCCAGAACGTTTCCTACGAATTCCGCTCGCCTTTGACCAATATCATCGGCTTTGCCGATATCCTCGCATCGGGTGGAGCTGGCGAACTCAATGAGCGCCAGAAATCCTACACCGACTACATCCGTGCCTCCTCATCGACGCTCGGCGTTCTGATCGACAACATTCTCGATCTGGCGACTGTCGATGCCGGCATTGCTCAGCTCGATCTCAAGCCGCAATCGATCCCGGCGCTGATCGACAAGGCGCGGTCCGGGCTCGCGGCAACGCTGGCGGTCGGTGACGATTCCGCGCCGCTCAATCTCGACGTCGACATTGACGGCGACCTGCCCGAGTTCATCGCCGACGGCACCCGCATCGTCCAGGTGCTCTACAACCTCTTGTCGAGCGCGGCGCGGTATTCGCACGAGGGCTCGGTCGTTCACCTCAAGGTGACCTCACGCGGCAATGACCGCATCCTGTTCGTTATCGAGGACGAGGGCATATCCTTCCCCGATGATGTGCGCGAGACCCTGACACAGCGCATGGACGTTCCGTCGTCCGAAGTGCGTCAACGCGGCGCCGGCCTCGGGCTATCCATCGTCAGGACCTTCGTTCATCTGCATGGTGGCTCGCTGCAGGTGGAGAACAGGACCGAAGGCGGCACGCGCATCACCGTCAACCTGCCGGCCGAAACTGTCGCCGAAGAGAGCGGCGCCGCCGAATGAGCGGTTCCGCCGCGCCCGTCACCCTTTCCTTGAACGACGAAGTCGATACGGCCCGCCTTGGCAGGGCGATCGCCCATGGTCTGGAACCGGGCATGCTGGTGTTGCTCGAAGGCGGGCTCGGCGCCGGCAAAACGGCATTGGCGCGCGTGATCGTCCGGACGCTGGTCGGCGATACCGAGATTGATGTGCCGTCACCGAGTTTTGCGCTGGTTCAGCCCTATGAGCAGCCGGATGGCGTGCCGGTGCTGCACGCCGATCTCTATCGTCTCGCCGCTGCCGGTGAAACACGCGAACTTGGTCTGTTCGACGATCCGGACGCGATTGTCCTGATCGAGTGGCCGGATCGCGATCCGGCGCTCGCGTCCGAGGCCGATCTCAGCGTCGCGCTGACCCAGGGAGAGGCGGAGACGGCACGTATCGTTGCACTTTACTCGCCGCGCGGCAGTGTGGATTGCACCACGCTTGTTGCCGACCTGTAGACGCGGCACATCAAGAGTGGTCATTGTCACACCATGAACACAGACGTCATGCCCGATGCCATTCTGCTTGCCGCCGGTTTCGGCACACGATTGAGGCCGCTTACCGAGACGCGACCCAAGCCGCTGGTGCCGGTCGCCGGCCTGCCGCTGATCGAGCGAGTCATCGCGCCGCTCGCCGCGGAAGGCGTAACCCGCTTTGCGGTCAATGCCCATTATCTCGCCGATCAGATGCAGGCTGCCGTCTCGGCGCTGCCGATGCGCTTTCCCGGTGCGGGCTTTGCCCTGTCGATCGAAGAGGGCCAACCGCTTGAAACGGGCGGAGGGGCGAAAAAGGCACTTGGGCTGATCGAATCCGATCCGGTGCTGATTGCCAATACGGATGCCTTCTGGCAGCCATCAAAAGACAAGCCGCTCCAGCGGATGCGTGAGCGGTTCGAAACCGGCGATATGGTTCTTTTATGCGCTCACCCGATGCGGGCGCATGGCTTCCGCCGCAGCCATGATTTTTGCCTGAACCCGCAGGGCGCAATCACGCTCGATACCGGTTTGCCGGTGATTTATGCCGGGGTGGCGCTTGTCGGACGCGCCGTGTTCGACAAGACACCGGATGGCGCCTTCCCGATGTTGCCGCTGTTCGAGACTGCTCTTGAGAAAGGGCGGTTGAAGGGCGTTCTGCTCGATGCGCCCTGGTTCCACGTTGGCGATCCCGAAGGGCTTGCGGAGGCCGAACAAGCGCTCAGGGAAGGATGAGCATGGCCCGCCCAAAGCTCTTTTCCATCGCTCCGCATGCGCCGTTTCTCGATACACTGGTGACGGCGATCACCGATCGGCGGTTGCTCCATCCCGCGCCCGGACCGTTCGGGCTTTCCGATCTGACCGTTCTCGTACCGACCCGGCGCGCCCGCACGGCGCTGGCCGATGCGCTGCTTAAACGCATGGGCCCGGCGCTTCTGTTGCCCGACATCCGTGCCCTTGGCGATGCCGACGAAGCCGAACTGCCCTTCCTGCCGCCTTACGAAGCCGGCGCCCTTCCGACCCCCGTGGGTCTGGGGGAAAGACGGCTGACCCTGGCCAGCCTGGTCGATGCCTGGGTAAGGGCTGGCGACGGTAGCGCCTTCAACGCATCGGGCTTCGCCTCGCCGCCGAGCCCTTCGGAGATCCTCGGACTTGCCGATTCCCTTGGCTTGCTGATCGATTCCAGCCACACCGAAGGCGTGACGCCGTCGGACTTCCGGGCCTTGGCGCAGGACGCCGAGTTGAGCGCGCATTGGCAGCAATCGCTGGCCTTCCTCGACATCGCCCTGAGCGCCTGGCCGAAAATCCTCGACGACAAGGGCAAACAGGATGCGGCGCGGGTACGCGACATGGCGCTTGATCGGCTGACCGCAGCGGTACCGCGCCTGTTCGGCGAGCGGCCGGTGATCGCCGCCGGCTCGACAGGCTCGGTGCCTGCGACGGCGCGCCTGCTTGCCGCAATCGCCGATCTGCCCAATGGCGCACTGGTGCTGCCCGGGCTCGACACACAAATGGATGCCGAAACGCAGCACGCCTTGTGCGATGCCCGCAATGCCCCGCATAGCGCGCCGCAATACGGGTTGGCACGGCTGCTCGAACATCTCGGCGTCGCTGCGGGCGAGGTCGAGGAACTGGCTTCTGAGCCGTCGCCGCGCACCCGACTGGTGCGCAGTGCGCTGGCGCTGGCCGACGCGACCGGGCATTGGTCGGAGACACGGCTGAGTTCAGTCGAAGCCGAGGCGGCGCTTGCCGATGTGTCCATCCTTGTTGCCCGCTCCGAGGATGAAGAGGCACGGGCCATCGCCTGCTGCGCCCGCGAGGCCGCGCCCGGCAAGACGGTGGGCATCATCACGCCCGACCGCAATTTCGCCCGTCGTATCGGCGCCGAGTTGCGCCGGTTCGGCGTTCGCGTCGATGACGCTGCCGGCACGCCGCTCGGTCAGTCGCGAACAGGACGGCTGATCGGCAACGCCATTGCGTTCATCGAAAGCAAATGGGCGCCGGTGCCGCTGATGGCGCTGTTGCGCAACCGCAATCTGACGCTCGGCCGACCGCGCAGCGAGATCACGCGGCTTGCCGACGCATTGGAACTCGGCGTGCTGCGCGGACAGCGTCTCGCCAGTGGTGCCGAGGGTCTGCGCCGGGGCATCGCAGCCGCTCTGGCCGATGAACTCGATCATCCGGCCCGCAAACTTGGTGACAGCGAAGCTGCTGAACTTGTGACGCTGATTGCGGCACTCGAAGAGGCATTTGCGCCACTGGTCCGATTGCACGACGCAGCGCATTTCGATGCCGCAGAATTGGCGACGGCAATCGGCATGGTTTTCGCGACTCTGACCGGTGTCGGCAGCGCCGAGCAAGTCCGTCCGGACGGCGCGGATGTGCTCGAACGCTGGGTTGCGGAGCTTTCGGACCTGCAGGGGCAGGGGCCACGGTTCGCTGGCCGGCATCTGGGCGAGAGCTTTGCCGGGCTTATTTCTGGGTTGTCGGTCCGGGCGCCGAAGCCGGAAACAACTGGCATTTCCATTCTCGGCTTGTTGGAAGCGCGGCTGTTGCCGTTCGACCGGGTTATCCTGGCCGGGCTCAACGAGAATGTCTGGCCGGCGGCGGCCGATCCAGGGCCGTGGCTATCGCGCAATATGGCAATTGCTCTTGGCTTCGAGCCCGAAGAACGCCGGCAGGGGCAGGCAGCGCATGATTTCGAGATGGCGATTGGCGCGCCCGAGGTCGTGCTGGCCTATGCAACACGCATCGGCACCGCACCGGCCTTGCCGTCGCGGCTGTTGCAGCGGCTCGAAACCTTTGCCGGCGAAGACCCCGCCAAAGCGATGCGCGCCCGGGGCGAGGTTTATGTCGCGGCGGCGCGGGCCCTCGATGCGGTTGCCGCATCGGTTCCGGCCGGCCGTCCGGTTCCGTCGCCGCCCGCAGCCATGCGGCCACGCTCGCTGGCGGTGACCGATATCGAACGGTTGATTCGTTCGCCCTACGAGCTTTACGCCAAATATGTGCTTGGTCTCAGGCCGCTGGAAGCGCTCGGCGCCGATACCGGGGCGAGCGAGCGCGGCAAGCTGCTGCATGAAGTCATGGAGCGGATGGTTCGCGCCAAGATCGATCCACGTGACCCGCAGGCACGCGACAAGCTGATCGCTGAAGCCGATGCGATCTTCGCCCGGCGCGAAACCGATCCCGCACGGCGGGCGGTGTTGTTGCGGCGGCTGATGGTGCAGGCTGGCGAGGTGCTGGATTACGAGGCTGCGCGGTTCGACGATGTCGCCGTGCGCCATGTCGAAATCGATGGCCGCATGCGTTTCGATGTCGAGGGGACGGAATTCATCCTGCGCGGCCGGGCCGACCGTATCGACGAGATGAAGGACGGCAGTTTTGAGATCATCGACTTCAAGACCGGCTCGGTGCCCTTGCCGAAGGAGATGAAAAACTATCTCGCGCCACAGTTGCTGGCCGAAGCGCTGATGCTGCAAAGCGGCGGGTTCAAGGACCTGCCGGCCGGCAAGGTGTCGGCGCTGACCTATCTCAAGCTGCCAGCCGACCCGACCGGCTTTGAGGAAAAACCTTTTGCAACGCCCGATGATGAGGATCTTGCAGGTGCCGCGGAGGCGCTGTTCATTGCACTGCAAGCGCGTATTGCCGCCTACCTGTTGAGCGACACCCAGCAGCTTGCGCCGGACCTGCTGCCCAAAGCCAACAGGACCTATGACGGTGATTACGATCACCTGTCGCGCCGGGCCGAATGGGCCGCTGCCCGAGGATGCGGAGGACGAGCAATGAGCGAACGTCCCGTCCGTCCGACCCCGGAAACCGAAGCGCGCCAGAAGGCGGCAGCCGACCCGAAAAGCTCGGTCTGGGTCTCGGCCAATGCCGGGGGCCGGCAAGACCCATGTGCTGACCCAGCGCGTCTTGCGGCTGCTGCTGACCGGGGTTTCACCTGCGGAAATCCTCTGCCTCACCTACACCAAGGCTGCCGCTGCCGAGATGCGCGCCCGCGTCACCGGACGATTGGGCAAATGGGCGCTGATGGACGAGGCCGAACTCGTCGATGAGCTCGACACGCTGACCGGTACGTTCCCCTGATGCCGACATGCTGCGCCGGGCCAGGACGCTGTTTGCCCATGCGCTCGATACGCCGGGCGGGCTGAAGATCAACACCATCCACGCCTTCTGCGAAGCGGTGCTGCACCGTTTCCCCGCTCGAAGCGGGTGTGCCGTTTGGCTTCGTCGTTATCGAGGACGCCGAGCGTGAGCATCTGATCCGGCAGGCGCGCGACACGGTGTTTTCCGAAGCGCTCAACGGCGGCGCCCTGCATGGCGCTGTTGATCTGCTGTTCGACTCCATGTCCGATTTCAAGCTCGACGAGGTGGTGACTTCGGCGCTCAACGACATGCGCAAGCTGATGCCGGTGCTGGCCGATATGAAAGGCGCCAAGGCAAGGTTGCGCAAGCTGGTGAAGGCAGATCAACTGGCCGACGTCGGAACAATCCGCCGCGCCATGACGGCGGAAACCCTGATCACGGCGGAAGATATCCTGCTTATCCGCAATGAGCTTGGTCCGAAGCCCGGCGGCAGCCAGGCCATCGACGTGCTGGCGGAGGTTGCCGATCCTAATGCGCCAACCAGAGACGAATTGCTGCGGGCGCTGTTTACCGCCAAGGACGAGCCGCGCAAGCGCTTGTTGAACAAGGCACCTGCTAAGCGCTTTCCCGGTCTGCTTGCGGTGCTGGAGAGGGAACAAGTGCGTCTTGGGGCGCTTCTTGCCGACCTCAATCGCGCTGAGTTGGTGGCGCGCTCCGAAGCGCTGATCGACGTGCTCGATGCCATCGTCGCCGACTACGAAACGGCCAAGCGCGCCCCGCGCCCGGCTTGATTTCGACGATCTGGTGACGCGCACCGCTGCCCTGTTTGGCGATCAGGCGCAGGGGGCGTGGGTGCGCTACAAGCTCGATGCCGGCGTCACCCATATACTTGTCGACGAAAGCCAGGACACCAATCCCGAGCAGTGGAAGGTCGTTGACGCGCTGGCCGAAGAGTTCTTTGCTGGCGAAAGCGCAGCGCAACGGCCGCGCTCGCTGTTCGCGGTCGGCGATCCGAAACAGTCGATCTTCTCGTTTCAGGGGGCGGAGCCGCGCCTGTTCGCCCGTTCCGGCGACAGCTACCAGCAAAAGGCAAAACTGGCGGGGCGACCCTTTGCGCGCCTGCCGATGGCGGCGAGTTTCCGGACGCTGCAGAACGTGCTCGACGCTGTCGACAAGGTCTTTCTGCCCGGTCCCGCGCCGCGAGTCGGTGGTGGTCGGCGAAACCTACGAGAACCACCACAGCGCCCGCACCCATTCCGGTGGACGGGTGACGCTGTGGCCTGTCGTCGAGGCCGAGCCGGCGCCAGAGGCGGAAGACCCTTGGCAGGCGTCAAGCGCCGGATTGAAGAGCCCGGAGCAACAGCTTGCGGCCCGGATTGGCGATACCATTGCCGACTGGATCGGCAAGGGGCGAGTGCTGGCCGAGCGCGATCGCGCCATCCGGGCCGACGATGTGCTGATCCTGGTGCAGTCGCGCAATGCGCTGTTTCACGAGATCATCCGGGGCTCTGAAGGAACGCAAGTTGCCGACGCCGGGCGCGGACCGTTTGGGGGTGGGCAATCACATTGTCACCCGCGACCTGCTGGCGCTGGCCGACGTGCTGCTCAATCCCGGCGATGACCTGACGCTGGCGGCTCTGCTGCGCTCGCCTTTGTTTGATGTCAGCGAGGAGGATTTGCTGGTGCTGGCCCAAGGCCGGCACGGGACCCTGTTCGAGGAAATGCGCAATTGCGTCCTCCCGAGCGTTGCCGAGGCCTATCAGCGACTGTCGGCGTGGCGGGGACGGCTCGATTTCGAACGGCCCTATGAGTTCTATGCCGACGTGCTCTATGCCGGCGGTGGGCTGAAGCGGTTCCACGCGCGGCTCGGCAGTGAAGTTGATGATGTCATCGGCGAATTCCTGGCGCTGGCGCTCGGCCACGAGCAGTCGGACCTGCCGTCGCTGCTCGGCTTCGTCACCGAGATGCGGGCCCGCAAGGCCGACATCAAGCGCGAACTCGGCGATGCTGGCACGGGCGTGCGCGTCATGACCATCCACGGCGCCAAGGGGCTGGAAGCGCCGGTCGTCATTCTCGCCGACGCGGCGAGCAAGCCGCAGGGCACCCAGACGCAGCGGGCGCTATATTTCGCCGGGCAGGACGCGCCAACGTTCCTGTGCCTCGCGGCCAAAAAAAGCCAGCATACCGAAGAGACGATGCCCTTTTTCGACGCCGAGCAGGCGTCGCAGATGGACGAATACTGGCGCAAGCTCTATGTCGGCATGACCCGCGCCGAGGATGAGTTGCATATTGCCGGCATCGCCCGTGAGCGTACGAAGCTGGAAGAGACATGGTACGGCGCCGTTGACGAGGCGCTGGACGAGGAGACATCCACACTCGATCTTGCGCCGGGGCTTGAGGCTAGGGTTTTCCCAAAGGACCTGCCGCCAGATGCCTATCGTGTTGAACCCGAAACCGCTGCGCCGGTGGACGTGACGGCGCCGGTTGCTCCGCTCGAACTCAGCCGCGCTATCAAGATTGTTACCCCGTCGCGCGCCGGTGCTGACGCCGATCCGTACGACGCTCATCTCGAAGCGACCGGCGATGCAGAACTGGCCCGGCGTGCCGGCATCGCGCTTCACGCCCTGCTGCAACACCTGCCCGGTGTGCCCGAAGCGGACGGGGAGAGCGTTGCTGCCGCCGCGTTGGTTAGCCTTTTCCCTGAGCATCCCGAGCGCCACGCCGAAATGGCGGTAACGGCGCTGAAGCTGATCAACGATCCGGCGTTGGGCGAAATCTTCGGTCCCGATTCGCGAGCGGAGGTGGCGGTTTCGGCTTTGGCCAAGCACGATAACGAGGAGGTTCTGATCGCCGGGCGAATCGATCGTCTTGTGATCACCGAGGAGGCGGTGCGGATCATCGATTTCAAATCCGACGCCAATCCGCCCGCAGCGGCCGAGGCGATTCCGCCCCACTACGCGGCTCAACTCGCCCATTACCGCGCCGTTTTGCGCCGCATCCACCCGGACAAGCCGGTTTCGGCGGCGCTGTTGTGGACCGCGACGGGGCAGTTGATGCCGGTGCCTGAGGCGATGATGGATGGTGCGATGGGCGCGGTCTTGCCTTTGTTAGCCGCGAGGGGAAACACTGTTTTGCGATTCCAGCGGCGGCCGCGGATTTGTTTCCGACGCGGCACTTGAACCCGGACGCATTAGCGCCTAGATTTGCTTCAGCGTATTTTACCGATGAAAGGCTAACGCCATGACCAGCAAGCCAGTGTCCGATGCCAACTTCGAAAGCGAAGTGCTCGGAGCCAAGGAGCCGGTGCTCGTTGATTTCTGGGCAGAATGGTGCGGACCCTGCCGGGCCGTGTCTCCCATTCTCGATGAACTCTCGACCGAACTCGCCGGCAAAGTGAAGATCGTCAAGCTCAATGTCGACGAGAACCCGAACACGACCATCAAGTATGGCGTGCGCTCGATCCCGACTATGATCCTTTACAAGGGCGGCGAGCCTGTCGACATGAAGATCGGCGCCGGCACGCCCAAGGCCGGCCTGTCCAAGTGGCTGGAAGGCTACGCGGCCTGAGCTCTTCTCTCCTTCGTTGTCAGCAAAAGCCCTGGCTCAGCCGGGGCTTTTGTGTTTCCGGGGCTGCTTATGCTGTAGGAAGCAGCTACTCGAATGATTCAAAGCCGGAGACAGAGGTCTGATGCTTATCCGCGTCGAAGGTGTCTTTTGTCGCAGCATCAGCGCCGGTCACCGCGACCGGGTGCTCGATGGTTCGGTGCGGCCGGGACGTTACTCGCGCATCAGCGAGCCTTCGCTTTATCTCAGCTCCAGCCGCGAAGGTGTTGAGGCGGCAATGACCGCCCATACGCAGGACGGCGATCCCGAACGGGTCATCCTGCCGCTGCGGGTGGTGGCCGACAGGATTTTCGATCTGCGCGATCCTGAGGCCTGCGCCGAGGCCGGCATAGATCGCGACAGGGCCGTTGCTGACTGGCAGGACATCGTAAAAGCCGGCGGCGAAGCTCCCTCCTGGCAGGTTGCCGATGTGATCCGTTCGCTCGGAGCGAACGGATTGATCGATCCGTCGCGCCAGGTGCCGGGTCTGTGGCACCTCGTGCTGTTCCGCTGGAATGAGCCGGGCGGTGCCGAGGTACGGCTGATTGCGAATGGGGAAGGGGCGTTGTGATGAGCGATGCGGTTTCCGATCGCGATTTCCGCGCTCTGGTGACCGATTCGCCAGTGCCAGTGTTGCTTCATTTCGCGGGTACGGAACCAGATGTGCTGACCGATCTGCTTGATGCGGCGGGAGCCCGTTTTGGTGGGGCACTGCGCGTCGGAACGCTCTCTGCTGGTGACAATCCCGGTCTTTGCGCCCGCTATGGCATCATTGCCCCGCCGGTGCTGGTGCTGTTCCAACATGGCCAGGACGTGGCGCGCCGCACGGGGCGCGGGCTTACGCAAGCGGAGCTGATCGACTGGCTGATACCGTTCGCTGAAGGGGCCTGCGGCTGCGACCGCTGCCGCTAGCTTAAGCTCACTTCGGCGGTGTGCCGTTTCTGTCCAGTACATGCCCGGCAAAGTGCAGCGAACCGCAGATAAGAACGCGCGCGTTGTCGATCCTGGCCGCTTCGGCAAGGGCGCCGGCAACCGAGCGCATCGGCTTTGCCGAAAAGCCGATCTCGCCGGCCATGTCGGCGAGTTGACGCGCGGTCCAAGAGGCCCGTTCGCCGGGAATGCGGACGGTGAACAGCATCAGGTCCATTCCAGCGAAGTGTTTCAGGAACCCGCGTGCATCCTTGTTGGCAAAGGTCCCCATGATCATCACCAGCGGACGAGGATTGCGGGCGTGAAGCTGCCGGACGCTGTCGGCGAGAACACCGCCGCCGGCTTCGTTGTGCCCGCCGTCGAGCCAGAGTTCGTGGCCGGGCGGCAGCAGGTCGCGCAGCTTGCCCGAACGCAGGGGTTGCATGCGGGCCGGCCAGGTGACCGTACGAAGGCCTGTCGCGATCTCCGCCTCGCCTACGGGCAGGCCGAAATGGCGGGTGGCGGCGATGGCCACGCTGGCGTTGTCGAACTGGAAGGGGCCTGTGAGCGCCGGTTCCGGCAGGTCAATCAGGCCGTCTTCGCCCTGAAAAATCAGCCGGCCTCGCTGGCCATAGCCATCGAAATCCTGCCCGGCAACGAGGGGCGTGACGCCGAGTCGCTTGGCTTCGGTCTCGATCACGGCCAGGGCTTCAGACTTTTGCCGTGCCACGACCGCTGGACTGCCGCGCTTGAGGATGCCTGCCTTTTCGCGTGCGATGCCGCCGAGATCGCTGCCGAGGAACTCGACGTGATCGATCGAGACCGGGGTGATGATGGTACCGAGCGGATGGTCGATGACATTGGTGGCGTCATAGCGCCCGCCCATGCCCACTTCGAGCAGCAGGTAGTCGGCCTCGACCTCCGAGAACAGCAGGATCGCTGCCGCCGTGGTGATCTCGAAATAGGTGATCGGTTGACCCGCGTTCACCTCTTCACAGCGCAACAGGGCGGCGTTGAGCTTTCGCGCCGAAACCAGCGTTCCGGCGAGCCGGATGCGTTCGCGGAACTGGACGAGATTGGGCGAGGTGTAGACATGCACCCTTTTGTCCGCCGCTTCGAGAAAGGCGCGCAGATAGGCGATGGTCGAGCCCTTGCCGTTCGTGCCGGCGACGTGAATCACCGGTGGCAACCTGTCCTGCGGTCGTCCGAGATCCTCTAGCACCCGGACAACCCGGTCGAGCTTGAGGTCGATCAGCTTGTTGGGATGCAGCGCCAGAAGGCGCCGCAGGATGGCGTCGGTTCGGCTCACGGCGGGTTAATGCCCTCGGGCAGAGGATGGGAATCGTCAACGCCCATACGGGACGGCCAGGCCGTGGTCGTCCCGTATGGGTTTGTTATTCGGCGTTGCCGGCGGCGGGCGCGTTCAACAGATCGTCGTCGCCTTCTGCGGCCACCACCACGTCGCGCATCGTCATCTGCTTGGGCGCTGGCAGTTCGGCGCGCTTCAGCGCCTCGGGCACGGGCTGTTTGGTGAACATGGCGATCAGCGAGCCGATGGTCGAGCGCAGGTCATGCCGGTGAACGACAAGATCGACCATGCCATGTTCCCTGAGATACTCGGAGCGCTGGAAGCCGTTGGGAAGCTTTTCCCGAATGGTGTCCTGGATGACGCGCTGGCCGGCAAATCCGATCATGGCGCCGGGCTCGGCGATATGGATGTCCCCAAGCATGGCGTAGGAAGCGGTAACGCCGCCGGTTGTTGGATTGGTCAGAACGACGATATAGGGCAGGCCGGCCTCGCGCAGACGCTGCACCGCAATCGTGGTGCGCGGCATCTGCATCAGCGACAGAATGCCTTCCTGCATGCGGGCGCCGCCCGAAGCGGTGAACATGACAAAGGGTGTGTGCTCTGTAACGGCGCGTTCCATGGCGGAAATGATCGCCTGGCCGGCGGCCATGCCGAGGGAGCCTGCCATGAAATCGAATTCGTGCACGGCGGCGGTGACATCCATGCCGAGCAGCTTGCCGGACGCCGCGATGATGGAATCCTCGGTACCTGTTTTGGTCCGGTTTTCCTTCATCTGGTCCGAATAGCGCTTGGCAGCGCGGAAGCGCAGCGGATCGTTGGCCACCTGTGGCGCCGGCAGTTCCTTATAGACGCCGTCATCGAAGAACAGACCGAGGCGATCGCGCGCCTTGACCTTCATGTGGTGGCCAGAATTCGGCACAACCCACTGATTGTCTTCGAGATCCTTGTAATAGACCAGCTCACCGGATTCGGGACACTTGATCCAATAGTTCTCAGGCGTTTCCCGCTTGTTCAGAAGGGACCGAATGCGCGGCCGGACAACGTTGTTGATCCAGTTCATGTGAAACGTTTTGCCTTTATGGGTCTTTCGTCAGCCCTGTTCATATGGGCCATCAAGACCCTTTTTATCAGGTCCAAAGGCCTGACGCAAAGGTGCTTGATCGCCACGGTTTATAACTCAGGGGTCAGGAACGGGCGCTCCGCGCGCCCTCGGCCAGCTCACGGACCAGGGCGTGGATGGCTTCAGGCGTTCCTGCCGTCGGCTTGCCGGCTTCGAGCGAATTGGCAATTGCCGAAACCAGCGCCGATCCGACGACGACGCCGTCAGCGTCGCGGCCGATCACCGCTGCGTCTTCAGCTGTCTTGATGCCGAAGCCGACCGCCACGGGCAAGCCTGTGTGGGACTTGATGCGCTTGACCGCCTCGCCAACGGCGGCGCGGTTCTTGATCGCCGCTCCGGTGATGCCGGTCATCGAAACGTAATAGACAAAGCCCGAGGTATTCTTCAGTACCACGGGCAGGCGCTTGTCATCGGTGGTCGGTGTCGTCAGACGGATGAAGTTGAGCCCGGCGGCAATCGCCGGCTCGCACAGCTCGCTGTCTTCCTCGGCCGGAAGATCGACGACGATCAATCCATCAACGCCAGCCTCGGCCGCATCGGCAACGAACGCGTCGACGCCGTGTATGTAGATGGGGTTGTAGTAGCCCATCAGGATGATCGGGGTATCATTGTCCTTGAGCCGGAAGCGGCGGACGGATTCGAGCGTTTTTGTTAGCGTATGGCCAGCGGCGAGTGCGCGCTGCCCTGCGAGCTGGATCGCTGGTCCGTCGGCCATCGGGTCCGAGAACGGCATGCCCAGCTCGATCACGTCGGCGCCGGCCTGCGGCAGACCGTCGAGGATTGCCTGGGAGGCTGTTTCATCGGGATCGCCCGCCATGACGAAAGTGACCAGCGCCGGCCTGTTTTCGGCGGCGCATTCAGCAAAGCGCGTGTCGATTCGCGTCGTGTTCATGGGGGAAAATCCGGTGACAGGGTTCTGGAACCGGCCCTCGTCCGCGTAAGGCGGTCGGGCCATACGCATGTAGGAGAAGCGCGATTATCCTGTCAACACAATGAAAAAACGCCACGGCCTGGGGGAGCCGTGGCGCTGATGGGTCGCTCGCGGTAAATCTTTATTCGGAAGCTGCCTGCTTATCCGCCTCGGAGGCAGAAACCAGTTCGTCAAGCAGTTCCGCAAATTCTACGATGAAAGCATTGGTCATGTTATTACCTTTAGTTCTCGTCCGAAGGCTAACAACCTATTAATGAATGACTGTTGCCATTAAGCCAAGCCCATGTCGCGCAAGGGGGATATGCGAATAACGCATAGCAGTTTTGCAGAAGCGTGATTCTGGGACCTAGAAGATAGCTACTCGAATCCAGTACTAAACTACTAGACTCGGGTCCTTTTCGAGATAACGCCCCACTGACTCGACGTCCTTGTCTCCGCGTCCCGACATGGTCAGGACGATTGAGGCATCAGTGCTCATCTTCGGCGCCAGCTGCAGCGCCAGGGCCAGCCCGTGCGCCGATTCAAGTGCCGGCACGATGCCTTCGTGCCTGGTGCAGATCTGGAAGGCGGCGAGCGCCTCGCGGTCGGTGATCGCCTGGTAGGTGACGCGACCCGAATCGCGCAGCCAGGAATGCTCCGGGCCGACGCCGGGATAATCGAGCCCCGCCGAGATCGAGTGCCCTTCGAGAATCTGGCCGTCGGTGTTTTGCAGCAGATAGGTGCGATTGCCGTGGAGCACACCGGGACGCCCGCCGGTCATCGAGGCGGCGTGGCCGTCTTCGACATCGATGCCGTAGCCACCGGCTTCGGCGCCGTAAATGGCAACCCCAGGGTCATCGAGGAAGGGATGGAAGGTGCCGATGGCATTCGAACCGCCGCCAACGCAGGCGACAACCGCATCCGGCAGCTTGCCGGTCTGATCGATCATCTGCTGGCGCAATTCGGTGCCGATGATCGACTGGAAGTCGCGGACCATCTCCGGATAGGGGTGCGGGCCGGCGGCGGTACCGATCAGGTAATAGGTGGTGTCGACATTGGTGACCCAGTCCCTCAAAGCCTCGTTCATGGCGTCCTTGAGCGTGCCGGCGCCGGCGGTGACCGGGCGGACTTCGGCGCCCAGCATTTTCATGCGCAGGACATTGGGCATCTGCCGTTCGACATCGGTGGCGCCCATGAACACGACGCAGGGCAGGCCGAAGCGGGCGCAAACGGTTGCTGCCGCTACGCCGTGCTGGCCGGCGCCGGTCTCGGCGATGATCCGGGTCTTGCCCATGCGCTTGGCCAGAAGAATCTGCCCGAGACAATTGTTGATCTTGTGAGAACCGGTGTGGTTCAGGTCCTCGCGCTTGAACCAGATCTGGGCCCCGCCATGCTCCGCGCTGAGGCGCTCGGCATGATAAAGCGGCGAGGGACGCCCGACATAGTGGGTGTGCAGGTCCTTGAGTTCGGTCTTGTAGGCCGGATCGTCCTTGGCCTCGCGATAGGATTTTTCGAGGTCGAGGATCAGCGGCATCAGGGTTTCGGCGACGAAGCGTCCGCCATAAAGGCCGAAGCGGCCATGCTCGTCAGGACCCTGCCGCAGGGAATTGGCGCCGTTTGTCATGTAATCCTCGGGTTTGCCGGCCCAGTTCAGAGCTGGTCACGGATTTGTCTACTCGAATGACCTGATCCAGGTCTTCGAAGTGCCATATTTTCGAATCGGAAAAGGGGTTCGTGCTTTTCCTGATAACCTTTACAGGGCCGCAGCCGCAGTGCGGGCGGCAGTGACGAATGCGGCGACAAGGGCCGCGTCCTTCACCCCGGGTGCGCGCTCCACGCCGGATGAGACGTCGATACCGAAGGGGTGCACCTTTTGAACGGCTTCCCCAACATTGTCCGGCGTCAGGCCTCCGGAAAGCATAAAGGTCGCGTCCTGGTCAAGGCCGGTCAGTACGTCCCAGTCGAATGCAACGCCGCGTCCGCCAGGCAGTTCCGAGTTCTTGGGAGCCTTGGCGTCGAGCAGCAGCCGGTCGCACACTTCCTCATATTCGGACAGAAGCGGTAGGTCCTCCGGGCTGCCGATGCCGACAGCCTTGAGGATGGGGATGCCCGCTTCGGCGCGAATGGCGTCGACCCGGTGCGGGGCTTCCGGCCCGTGCAACTGGATCCAGTCAGGATCCAGAGCCGCCATTTCGGCGACCTTGGAATTGTCCGGGTTGACCAGCAGCACGACGCTTTCAACGCGGCCGCGCGCCAGTGAAATGAGTTCCTGAAGCGGATCGATCTCGACATGGCGGGGCGAGCGCGGGAAGTGGACGAAGCCGACCATATCGGCTTCGGCCGCAATCGCTGCCTCGAGCATGTCTGGGGTCTTGATGCCGCAAATCTTGATGATCGGAGTGTAGCTCATGAAATGGCCGATTCTGGTGCGGTCTAGTCGATCTCGAGCAAGTCATCGGTTGCCGGCAGGCCCTTGGTACCCGTCTGAGACCCGTTCTGGCGGCGGGCGCCGTCGAGTTCGCGCCCGAGTCGTTCTGCCTCGCGGCGGAACTGGCGGCGTTCGCGCCGATGCCGGCCTTGAGTCAACCAGACGGCAAGACCGCCCAGCAGCACACCGGCCAGCAGCATGGCATAGATAACGCCGAAAAGGGGAATGTCGAAGCCGGGCAGCAACGCCGGTTCACGCCCGAAGGGGTCAAGACCGACATGCACGACCTGCCGATTGGCGAGGGCAAAAAGAACCAGCAGTACCGAAAGGGGCACGAGCACGAACCAGCCGATCAGACGCTTCGTCATCTGTGTTTCGCTTCTGCCTTGGGCCTTTGCCCCGTCCAGGACCGCATCCGCTTGTTGCGGTCGGGCCTACTTGTTGAGCCGCTCGCGGATTTCTTTGCCCGCCTTGAACTGCGGGACATATTTTTCGTCCACCGATACCTTCTCGCCGGTACGCGGATTGCGCCCCGTGCGCGGCGGCCGGTTCTTGATCGAGAAGGCGCCGAAGCCTCTCAATTCAACCCTGTCCCCTCTCGATAAGGCATCGCCAATCTCGCCGAGAATGGCGTTGACGATGTTCTCGACATCGCGCTGGAACAGATGCGGATTCTCCGCAGAGAGCTTTTCGATAAGTTCGGACTTAATCATATGTGCCCTCCAATAACGGCACCCGATTGCGGAAAGCCGTTAATCAGCAAGGTTTTCAGCCTGCCAAAGCGAGACCAGCCCGTCAAGCGCCATGGTGCCGGTATTGCCGAGTCCGATCATGGACAAGGCACTGCTGCCGGTCAGCCGCAACAGCTGTTTGAGCTCGTTCTCTGGAAATGGATAGTGGGTAACAACCTTCAGGTCGGGATCAACCTTGAACTGGTCGTCGAGCCAGGCGATGGCCTCGGCCTCGCCACCCGCTTCGTCGACCAGACCGGCTGCGATGGCCTGGCGACCGGTCAGGATTCGTCCGTCGGCCAAGCTCAAAACGTCGTTACGGTGAATGCCGCGGCGCGCGGCGACGACGTCGACGAACCACTGATAGCTGTCGTTGACCAGGCCTTGAAGAGACTGGCGCACTTCGCCGGCCAAGGGGTCGTCGATGTCAGGCTCTGCCTTGAGCGGGCCGGTCTGCACCTTCTGGAAATCGACGCCAATGTTACGCATCAATTTTCCGGCATCGACATGGGCGTAATAAACGCCGATCGAGCCAACGATCGACAGGTTGCGTGCGAAAATGCGGTTGCCGGCGACCGCCGTCATGTAGGCGGCTGAGGCGCCGAGCTCGGCGATGGTGACGACGACCGGCTTTCTTTCCCGAAGCTTGGTTAGCGCTTCGTAAAGCTCCTCGCCGCCGGCGGTGGTGCCGCCCGGCGAGTTGATGGCCACGATGACCGCCTTGACGTTGTCGTCCTCGGCCATGCGGGTGATGGCCTCAAGCCGGGCCGGGTCGGTGGCAATGGTGCCATTGACCACGAGACGGGCGATGTGATCGGTCTCGCCGCCGCCGGGCAGGGCAAAACGCCCGACAAGCGCTAGGATCAAAAGGGCAAAGACGAGGAAGGTGGCGACGCGCCAACGGAAACGCCCGCGCCGCAGGGCGCGTGTGGCGGGTATGGTGTGGGCGCGTTCTGTCTGTTCAGTCATTTTCCGGATAGCGCAGGGCCCGAGTGGCCGTTACTTCGTCGCGGTCGATCCAGCGTACCATGTAACGTGCGTCGCTATCATAGGTCAGAAGTTTTTGCACCAGCCCATCGACGTCTTCGACGGCAAATCCGAATTTTGACCAGAACGGAATGGAATTGTTGACAGCGATCAGGCTGATGCTCGGGTAGCCGCCGGCGATGGCGTGCTTGATTAACCCGTCGATCATCTGGCTGGCGGCGCCGACCTTGCGGGTCAGGGGCATCAGCGCGATGTCGTGGATGTAATAGGTGTCGGGATCTTCAGGCAGGCTGCCGACCAGGGCATTGAGCGCCGGTGCTTCGCCGAACCGCCAGGGATGGCTCAGCACATAGCCGGAGATCTTTTCGCCCACTTCGAGAACATAGGCGCCATCGCGGTAAAGCGCCTGGCGTTCGGCCAGGACTTCGCGCGATTCGAAATAGCCTGGATGCACGACACCTGCGACCCGCTCAACCTCGGCGAGGTCGAACCCGGTCATGCCGCGCCATTCGACGTTGGTGACCCGCATCAGATTCGCTCCGTCCTCAGAGCCTGTTCAGGAAAACGCCCGCCCGCCGATGGATGGTGTGTGGGTGCTTTTCCAGATCGAACGCGTCACCACTCTGGAGTACCGCGTTCGGGAGGGTCCGCGCCGGTGGCGCGGACCCGAAGTGTTGCGCTAGGCTAGTTGCCTTCGCGATCCTTGAGCGCGGCGCCGAGAATGTCGCCGAGCGATGCACCCGAATCCGAGGACCCGTAAGCGGCAACGGCTTCCTTCTCCTCGGCGATTTCTAGCGCCTTGATGGAGACGGCAATACGGTGCGTCTTGCGGTCGAACTGGGTGACGCGCACGTCGACCTTTTCGCCGACGGCGAAACGTTCCGGACGCTGTTCGGTGCGGTCGCGGGAAAGATCGGAGCGACGGATGAAGGCGGTCATGCCGGTCTCGCCGACTTCCACCTCGATGCCGCCGTCATTGACCTGGGTGACCGTGCAGGTCACCACCGAGCCCTTGCGGACGCCGGCGCTGTCGGCCGCATCGGCCGCGGCGTCAGACGCCAGCTGCTTGATGCCGAGCGAGATGCGTTCCTTCTCGATATCGACGTCGAGCACCTTGGCCTTGACCTGATCGCCACGGTTGTAGTCCTCGAGCGCTTCCTCGCCCTGGCGGTGCCAGTCGAGGTCGGAGAGGTGAACCATGCCGTCGACATCGCCATCGAGGCCGATGAACAGGCCGAACTCGGTCTTGTTCTTGACTTCGCCTTCGACGGTCGAACCGATCGGGTGCTTCTCGGCGAAGCTGTCCCACGGATTGGCCAGGGTCTGCTTGAGACCGAGCGAGATGCGGCGCTTGTCCGGATCGACCTCGAGGATCATCACTTCGACTTCCTGGGAGGTCGAAACGATCTTGCCCGGATGGACGTTCTTCTTGGTCCAGCTCATCTCGGAAACGTGGATCAGGCCTTCGATGCCCGGCTCCAGTTCGACGAAGGCGCCGTAGTCGGTGATGTTGGTCACGCGGCCGACAAACTTGGCAGCGGTCGGGTACTTGGCTTCGATGCCATCCCACGGATCGGACTGCAGCTGCTTCATGCCGAGCGAGATGCGGTGGCTTTCCTGGTTGATGCGGATGATCTGCACCTTGATGGTCTCGCCGATATTGAGCACCTCGGTCGGGTGATTGACCCGGCGCCAGGCGATATCGGTGACGTGCAGCAGACCGTCGATGCCGCCGAGGTCAACGAACGCACCGTAATCGGTGATGTTCTTGACCACGCCGTCGACCACCTGGCCCTCTTCGAGCTGCTGCACGATCTCGGAACGCTGTTCGGCGCGGCTCTCTTCAAGGATGGAGCGGCGCGAAACGACGATATTGCCGCGGCGCTTGTCCATCTTGAGGATCTGGAAGGGCTGCGGGACGTTCATCAGCGGGCCGATGTCGCGGATCGGACGGATGTCGACCTGGGAACGCGGCAGGAAGGCAACGGCGCCGTCGAGGTCGACGGTGAAACCGCCCTTGACCTGGTTGAAGATGACGCCTTCAACCTTTTCGTTCTTCTCGTACTTGGCTTCCAGGCGAACCCAGCTCTCTTCGCGGCGAGCCTTCTCGCGCGACAGAACCGCTTCGCCCATGGCGTTCTCGACGCGGTCAACATAGACCTCGACTTCGGAACCGACCTCGATGCCGCCTTCGCGGCCGGCGGCGCCGAACTCCTTGAGGGGCACGCGGCCTTCGGTCTTGAGACCGACATCGACGATGGCGAGGTCGTTCTCGATGGCGATGACCTTGCCCTTGACGACGGTGCCCTCAAGGGGTTCCGCATCGACAAAGGAGTTCATCAAAAGGGCTTCGAAGTCTTCCATGGTTACGTCTGGCTGAGCCATATATTTTCCTGTTGCGCCGGGGGATGCTTCAAGGCAACCAATGAGACCCGGCCCCGTTCCGTTCCCGTTCAAAAGGGAAGGCCCGGCGCATTCAGGCGCGAAGCGTCATTGGTAGCCGATTGATCATTTCTCCGCCGCCCAAAGCCCGGTCCAATTGGCCGGAGGAACGTCGTGTCGGTCTCAGGGGCGCAAGTTTGGTTTTGGGACTCTAGAGCCCCGACTTGCGCGCAATAGACCCATCGACGATCGCGATGGCTGCGCGGAGTGCGGCTTCTATATCCATTTCCGAGGTGTCGAGCAAGTGTGCATCCGCTGCCGGCCTGAGCGGAGCGGTGGCCCGGTTCATGTCGCGGTTATCGCGTTCCTTGATGTTTTTGAGCAAAGCTGCCCGGTCGACGGTCTCGCCCTTCAGTTCGAGCTGGCGCGCGCGACGTTCCATCCGGACTTCGGGCGAGGCGGTGACGAAAAGCTTCACGTCGGCCTCCGGACAGATGACAGTGCCGATATCGCGGCCGTCGAGAACCGCACCTTCAGCGCGTGTGGCAAAATCGCGCTGGTGGCGGAACAATGCCGCGCGCACCTCGGCAATGGCGCTGACCTCGGAAGCGAGCTGTCCTATTTCAGCCGAGCCGAGACCTTCGGGATCGATGGCGGAAACATCGAGCGCGCCGGCCAGCGCGATCGCCTTGTCGGGGGCGTCGGCGTTTCGGGCGAACGGGGCCCAGGCGCGCGCAACTGCCCGGTAGATCAAGCCGGTATCGAGGTAGGGCAGGGCGTAGTGGCGCGCGAGATCACTGGCCAGTGTTCCCTTTCCCGCACCGGCGGGACCGTCCACTGCAATAATCACTTTCCTGCCCCCATTTCCGCCCTGATCCGGCGGTTCCGATACCATGAGGCGCCCGCATGCGCCAATGCCGGTGTGCTCTGGCATTGGGGACCGAACAGACAGGCCTGTAGATATCTATGGATTTTGAGTTTGACACCAGCCGCAATTGTCCTCTAACCGACTGCGAAGTTTCCGGCGGCGCGCCCGCCTGACGCGGAAGAACCAAGAGGTAACATCGTGGGCAGTCTCGAGCGTGGCACCAAGCGACAGTGCCTTTATTGCGGTACAAAATTCTACGATCTCAATCGTGACCCGATCCTTTGCCCGAGTTGCGGCAAGGCCTTCGTGCTGACCGCGGTCAAGCCGCCGGTGCGCGCTGTGGCGGAAAAGAAGGAAGAGGAAGTGGCCGAGGTCGTCGACAAGGCAGCGGTTGAGGCCGGTGCCGAGGTCATCTCCCTCGACGAAGCCGAAGAGGAAGAAGAAGGCGACGATATCCCCGATGTCGAGGATGTCGAAGTCGATGACGAACTGGGCGGAGACGACGCCGATGTCTTCCTGGAAGAAGACGATGATGACGATGACGACATCGATTTCACCGTCAAGGACGACGACGACGACGTCTAAAACGCCCGGGTTTGCAGGGGGGCGTGCGAATTGGTCTCGCCCCGCAATTTCCTGCTTGCTTTGTGCGTAACCCTTGAATAGGTTTCGCGCCGATCGGTCACCCCCAAGTGGCCACACCGCCCGGCCCGCCGGGCACCTGAATACGGAAATGGGGCCATAGCTCAGTTGGGAGAGCGCTTGAATGGCATTCAAGAGGTCGTCGGTTCGATTCCGATTGGCTCCACCATTCCGAACCCAAAGGCTCAGCCGGAAACGGCCGAGCCTTTTGTGTTTTTGATCCCGGTTCCGGGCTCTTGCCGCGTTGCTCTTTCGTGAGCCGGTCTGCCTTCCTGACGCAAAGACCGATCACTGCTCGGCGGCATGTTCAAGCAGGCTGACTTCCGAATCGGTCGAGCCATTGGCGGCATAGGCCAGCGTCAGACCCCGTTCCGGATAGTAGCGGAAGTCGACCTCGAAGCCGTCGACGCCGCCGGTATGGCCATACCATTTTCCACCGTCATCCGTTTCGACGCTGATGCCGAGCCCGTAGGCTGGCTCAACGTTCGATCCGGTCGTCATCTCGTCGACCAGTTCGGCCGGGACGGCTTGGTCGATATCGAGATAGCCGGCGCTTGCCGTCTCGATCTCTGCGCCGTCGGCAAGGGCAATGCTGATACCTGTCAGTTGGCTCTCGTCGAGATAGTCGACGACCAGCTGATCGAGGTCGGTGGCAAACGCCGTGTGGCTTCCAAACAGGAGAAGGCTCGACGCAAGCATGGTCGTAGACAGACGATTCATACACAAAATCCATGTTTGGATGACTCTTCGCGCCGGCCTGGCCGCTCCGGCAGGCACGCATCATCACAAAACCTAGGTGTGTCTACCCTTTCCATAGTCTTAACGCTGTGGCATCACACTAGCCGCTTCCAAGACTTGTAAAGGCAAATCCATGGCCACGCGCTTTCACAAGGGCGATCTGCCCGATCTTTCCCTTTATGGCCGCGAGGTGGCCATCGACACCGAGACGATGGGGCTGGTGACCAGCCGCGACCGGTTGTGCGTGGTTCAGCTCTCGCCCGGCGACGGCAGCGCCGACGTTGTCCAGATCGCCAAGGATCAGACGCGCGCGCCCAATCTGGAAAAGCTCCTGACCGACCCCAACCGCACCAAGATTTTCCATTTTGCCCGCTTCGACATTGCCGCGCTACGCAATCGCTTCGGCATTGAGGTGAGCCCGGTCTATTGCACCAAGATCGCCTCCAAGCTGATCCGCACCTATACCGACCGGCACGGATTGAAGGACCTCGCCCGCGAGTTGCTTGGTGTCGACATCTCCAAACAGCAGCAGAGTTCGGACTGGGGCGCGGATAAGCTCATCGATGCGCAGCTCGATTATGCTGCTTCGGATGTGTTGTACCTGCACGATCTCAAGCGGCATCTGGATCGCATGCTCGAGCGCGAAGGCCGGGCCGAGCTGGCGCAAAAGTGCTTTGACTTCCTGCCGACCCGTGCCGAGCTCGACCTCGCCGGTTGGCCCGAAATCGATATCTTCGCCCATTCCTGATGCACGATCAGACCCTGGCCAATCCGGCCTTCCGGGCCGGACTTTATCAACGGCTCGGGCGCCGCAACCGGATTGTCGGACTGCTGCGCTTTCTGGTGCCGTTGGCCGGGATCCTGATCTTTGCATTTCTCGTGGTGCAGATTGTGATCGCCAACATGGCGCGCGACTATGGCGTCAGCGGTATTCATCTCGACCGCAACCGGCTGGTGATCGATACGCCGCGCTATCAAGGTGTCACCGAAGCGGGCCTCAGATATTCTGTTGTTGCCGAAACGGCGAGCGCCGAGGTCTCCAATGCCGATATCATCGAATTGGGGACAGCGACGCTTGAGGTCACCCGGCCCGACGGCGTCAGTTTCACGGCCAAAGCCAAAAATGCGCGCTATAACCTTATCGCCGGAACCGTAGAGGTGCCGGGTGTGGCCGAGGTGATCGATTCGCGCAAAACACACGCAATTTTGCACAATGCCCATGCCGATTGGGGTGCCCAGATCATCACGGCCCGCGGTGGCGCCGATATTACCTTCGCCGACGGCACCAGACTTTTGGCGAAATCTCTTGTCATGTATGGCGCAGACAACCAATGGGACATGCAGGGCGTGACGCTCGAAACGCCCGGCTCGGAGACGACGCAATGAAGCCTGTGCTCGGCATGGTTATCGCGCTTGGACTGACGTTGGCCGCGCTGCCTGCACTGGCGGAGGACAAGGTGCGTGTCACCGCCGACAGGTTCGTTGTCGAAGAAGGCGCCAGCCTGGCGACCTTTTCGGGCAATGTCGTCGTTGTGCAGGGCACAACGACCATCGATGCCAACACCGTAGAGGTGCATTACGGCGCTGGCGGCGCGTCGGACATCGAGAGCCTGATTGCCGCCGGCAACCTGGTGATCGTCACGCCCGAACAGCGTGTGACCGGCAGGCGCGGTGTTTATGACCCTAAGAAAAAAGTCATGCTGGTGACCGGCGACGTCGTGGCGACAAGCGCGTCGGGTCGGGTGACCGGTGAGCAATTGCGCGTCGACTTCAACGCCAACACCACCGAGTTTGTGCAGAAAGATGGTGGCCGGGTGACCGGGGTTTTCAACCCATGACCGAAGCGGACGGTTTCGATCACACTGACTGGCTGGTTGCGCATTCGCTCGCCAAGCGATTCGGCAAGCGCGAGGTGGTGCGCGATGTCGGTATCGCCGTCAGACGTGGCGAGGCAGTGGGGCTGCTCGGTCCGAACGGGGCCGGCAAGACGACGGTTTTCACCATCATCATGGGGCTGGTCCGGCCCGATAGCGGCGACGTGCTGCTCGATGGCCGCAAGATCACCAAGCTGCCGCTGTTCCAGCGCGGTCAACTCGGCATCGGCTATCTGCCGCAGGAACCGTCTATCTTCCGCGGCATGAGTGTCAGGGACAATATCCTTGCCGTGCTTGAAGGCCATGTCCGCTCACGCAAGGCGCGCACTGCGCGGCTCGAGGCGCTGCTGGACGAATTCTCAATCTCCCACCTCAGTCACGCAAATGCGCTGGCCCTTTCCGGCGGCGAAAGGCGACGGGTCGAAATCGCCCGGGCACTGGCCGCAGATCCGGTGTTCATGCTGCTCGACGAGCCGTTCGCCGGCATCGACCCGATCGCAGTTGCCGATATCAAGGGACTTGTGCGCCAGCTGACGCAGCGCGGTATAGGCGTTCTGATCACCGACCACAACGTTCACGAGACACTGCGTCTCGTCGACCGCGCCTATCTCATCTACGAGGGCAAGGTGATGGTGCAGGGCAAGCCGGAGATCATCGCCGCCGACCGCGAGGCGCGGCGAATCTACCTCGGTGACGATTTCCAGCTCTAGATCGTTTCAATGTTTCGCGGAAACGCGGAAGCGACCTAATCTTTTGTTTTTTCGCGTTTTCGAGCCGCAAAACCGGTCTCCAATTTTGCTGGAAACACGGTAGAGCGTCGGTCTCACCAGACCTCGGTCCGGATACCACCACCGGAACGCCTGTCACTAAAGCGTGCAAGGACGCGGTTAATCAAGAGATTGGCACGGAACTTGTTTGTGGCGCCGATTGCTGCAATTATCGCCCTGTCCTGGTCAACTTGGCCGTCAGTCCGATCGGATGAGTGAAACACATGGCACTTGGGCCGCGCCTCGAATATCGGCAGTCGCAGACCCTGTCGCTGACGCCGCAGCTGATGCAGTCGATCCGGCTGCTGCAATTGAGCCATCTCGAGCTCAATGCCTTTGTCGATGCCGAGCTCGAGCGCAATCCGCTGCTCGAGCGTGACGAGTCGAGCGACAGCGAACTGCCCGAACCGGAACCCGAGGTTGCCCCGCGCGAGGACATGGACGTCTATGAGCAGGGCGAATCGATCGGCACCGCCGAATCGATGGCCGCGGCGTTTGATTCGGAAGCCTCCGATATCTTTCCCGAACAGAATGGCTCGGAACCGTCGACCCAGACTGGTCGTATGTCGGCAGAGGGCGGCGCGGTGGGCGAACAACCCGATATCGACGCCTATGTTGCTTCGAAAGTCAGTCTCGCCGATCATTTGCACGAACAGATCAGCTATCTTTTGCGCGAGCCCGCCGACAGGCTGATTGCCACGCACCTGATCGAAAATGTCGACGACAACGGCTATCTCGCAAGCTCATGCGAGGCCATCGGCGATACGCTCGGCGTCGAGTGCTCCCGAATCGAGGACGTGCTCAGAATTGTGCAGAATTGCGAGCCGACCGGCGTATTTGCGCGCAATCTCGCCGAATGCCTGGCGCTGCAGCTTGAAGAGCGTGATCGGCTCGATCCCTATATGGAGCGACTGATCGCCCATCTCGATCTTGTCGCCAACCACGATCTCGCCTCCCTGATCCGCATCGTCGGCTGCGACCGCGAGGATCTTGCCGACATGCTGACCGAGCTGCGCGAGCTCGATCCGCGTCCCGGCCGCGCTTTCGACGGCGCTCCGATCCAGGCCATCGTGCCGGATGTGTTCGTCAGGCCCGGCCCGACCGGCGGCTGGGCGCTTGAACTCAATTCCGAAGTTCTGCCGCGGGTGCTGGTCAACCGCAGCTATTATTCGAGCGTGGTCAAGAAGGCGCACGGCGCCGAGGAGCGCACCTTCCTCGTCGATTGCCTTCAGACGGCGAACTGGCTGACCAGGAGCCTGGACCAGCGGGCCCAGACGATACTCAAGGTCGCAACCGAAATCGTTCGCCAGCAGGATGCGTTCCTGCTGCACGGTGTCGCCCATCTCCGTCCAATGACACTGAAGATGGTGGCCGAACCGATCGACATGCACGAATCAACCGTCAGCCGCGTCACCGCCAACAAGTATCTGGCGACACCGCGCGGGTTGTTCGAGATGAAGTACTTTTTCACCACCGCGCTCGGTTCGACAACCGGCGACGAGGATCATTCCTCGGCGGCGGTGCGGCATCTGATCCGCCAGATGATCGATGCCGAGGAGGTCGCGGCCATCCTTTCCGACGACACCATCGCCGAGCGCCTGAAAAAGGAACAGGGCATCGATGTCGCCCGCCGCACGGTCGCCAAGTACCGCGAGGGCATGAATATCCCCTCCTCGGTGATCCGCCGGAGGCAGAAGCGGGCAAAGATGCAGCTGGCCTGACGTAGGATTGCGATAGGACTCTTGGGGTCGACCGTCGCTGACGGATTAAGATCCGGCGCCCGCTTCCAAGATCTTTTTCATGTGGACAAATCCGTCTTCGATCCGTTCCTCCCGGAAGCCGCATTTTGCCACGTAGAAGTGCCGGTTTCTGGTGGAAAGCGCCGGTGTGGTCAGCGACCAGCTGCGGGCGAGCGGGTAGCTGGCTTCGATGAAGCGCCAGGCTTGCGATCCGATTCCCTTGTTCTGATGCTCCGGGTCTACGAAGATTGTGCCGAGAAAATTCTCGCCGCTCGGATGAATCCAGACGATCGTCGCGCCGACGATTTTGCCGTCCGACAGGATCTTGAAGCCGGCGGTAACCTCCTGACCAAACAACCATTTCCGAAAGAACTCGCCGGTGTTGTAGCCGGGCGGGCCATCCTCCTGTTTGCCGTGAAAAAGCTGGGCATCCTGGTTGAAGGCGGCCGTCATGATCGTGGTGAGGGATGGAATGTCGCCCTGTTCGAAAACGGCGAAGGAGCATGTGGCAGGCATGGTGGGTCTCTCGGCCTTTCAAAAAAACCTTTGTGCAGGCGGCGCTTGGGAGCGATTTCGCCCGGTGACCTCATTATGTCCATCACCGTTCCGGATTCCGGCAGCATGTGTGCCCGAATGCCCGAGAAATGACCGGCAGCGGCTTGCGCTGCTGGTGTCGATCCCTTATAGCCGCCCATCCCGCGCGTTTCGGCGTTGCCGTGCCATATCCGGCCCGCTAGACTCAGGTCATGGCGCTTGATGCGCCGGTGTGCTGCATTCAGCAAGGTGGAACCCGGTCCTTTAGGCTTCGTTGACCGTGTGGACGACTGCGACGCCGAATGGATACCCGATTTTCATCGGATCGGTGCGAACGTCACAAAGGTAGACGGACACAGCTTCGAAATCGGTCGGAGCCCAACGTGTCCCTGGAGTGAAGATATGAGCCACGAGGGTGATATGGTGCTACAGGTTACCGGCAAGAACATGGACGTGGGCGATGCGCTCAGGACCAAAGCCGAGGACGTTATCGCGGCCGCCGTCACGAAGTATTTTGATGGTGGCTATGAAGGCCACCTGACTGTCGAACGCGAGGGCGCCGGTTTTTCGGCCGAGTGCGTGGTTCATCTGGATTCGGGTGCTGTCCTGCACGCCCATGCCGCGGCCGGTGAAGCGACTGCAGCCTTTGTCGAAATGGCGGAACACATCGAGAAGCGCCTGCGCCGTTACAAGCGCAAGCTCAAGAGCCATCGCCGCAAGGACAGCGCGGCGGTGCTTGATGCCCAGACCTATGTTCTGGAGGCGCCCGCCGACGATACCGAGCTGGCCGAGGACTTCAGCCCGCCGATCATCGCCGAGTCGACCGAGAGCCTTCGCAAGATGAGCATCGACGAGGCGGCAATGGAACTTGATCTCAGCCAGGCCCCGGTTGTGGTATTTCGCCACGCTGGACATGGTGGCGTGAATGTGATTTACCGCCGCCCCGATGGCAATATCGGCTGGATCGATCCGGCCCTGACAATCGGCTAGGCCGATCAAACTCCCTTTTCACAGCTACTGAAGGTTCAGATGGAACTGTCCGACATCCTGGCCAAGGAGTCCGTCGTTGCTTGTGCAAGAGTGTCGAGCAAGAGACAGCTTCTTCAATTGCTGGCCGATCAGGCGGAGGCGCCCGCGGGCGCCTCGGCCAAAGAAATATTCGAGACGCTTCTGGAACGCGAGCAGCTCGGTTCCACCGGTCTTGGCAATGGCATTGCCATTCCGCACGGCAAGATTGCCGGGCTCAAGGGCGTGACGGCGGTTTTCGCCCGACTGGACCGTCCGATCGATTTCGACGCGGTCGACGACCAGCCTGTCGATCTCGCCGTTATGTTGCTGGCGCCGATGGGTTCGGGCGCCGACCATCTCAAGGCGCTGTCGCGCGTGGCGCGTGTTTTGCGCGAGGACCGCGTCGTTGAGGAACTGCGCGGCACCCGGGATGCCGGAAAGCTCTACGAGATCCTCGTTACGCCGATTGAGGCGCATAGCGCCGCCTGAGCCGCGCACATCCGGCCATTCGCCGGTCAGACCTGCAGCACGTACAGCCAGAACGTTACCGTCACGACCGACAGTGCCGTGGTGATGAGAATGGCGCTTGCCGCGACATCCACCGAGCGATTGTAGCTTGTTGCAAAGACATAGGTGTTGATGCCAGACGGCATGGCTGCGGTGATCACCGCAATCCTTGCTATCACCGGATCGACCCTCAGGACCCAGACCACCAGCACATAGACCATTGCCGGTAGCCCCAGAAGCTTGATGAAACTCATCGTGGCCGAGAGCAGCCAGTTCTCGCGGACGCGATATTGGTTGAGCGCGCCGCCGAGGCCGAAGAGCGCTGCCGGCAGGACCGCCTGCGCCATCATGCGTGTAAAGGCGTCGGCCGGCTCAATCAGCGTCAGGCCGACAAGGTTACCGGCAAGACCAAGCGCGATGCCAATGAGCAGCGGGTTGGTGAGGACGCGGCGGAGCGCCGTGACCGCGACCTTGCCGGGACCGATGCCGTCGCGCCGCATGATCTCCATGGTGATCAGGGAAATCGTCATCAGAATCGGGGCGTGGAAGCCGATGATCGAATACATGATCGGAAGGACGTCTTCGCCATAGGCGCGTTGCACGATCGGCAGCCCAAGCAGCACCGTGTTGGAGAAAACCGCTGCAAAGCCTGACGCCACCGCTTCTCCGGGCCGGTTGCGGAAGATGAAGTGGGCCAGAAGAATGCTGAATGCCAGGGTGGCAACGGCACTGATGTAGTAGCCCGAAATCATCGCCGGGTTGAAGACAGCGGCAAAATCGATGTCGAGCATGGCCCTGAACAGCAGGCAGGGCACGGCAAAGTTGTTGACGAAGGTGATCAGACCGCCGACGCCGGTCTTGGGAAAGACCCCGAAACGCACGGCGAGATAGCCCGTGGCGACCAGGGCGAAAACCGGCGAGACAATGACAAGAACGCTGAGCATGGAGGCGGTTGATTTCGAGAATGCCTCACAAGCGCAGAATTCTGGTTTTCGGTCAACTTTACCGCATAAAAAGGCTCCGTATCCGGCTTGCGGCGGCGGCGGTGAAGCGACTAGCCTTGCGCCGTGGCCGCACACCAGAACACGTCGCGGCCGGAGGGGTCATACATGTCGGATCGCGTTTTCGATCTTTTCGTCGTTGGTGGTGGCATCAATGGGTGCGGCATCGCCCGCGACGCTGCTGGCCGGGGGTATTCGGTTTGCCTGGCCGAGATGGGCGATCTGGCCTCGGGCACGTCCTCGGCGGCAACAAAGCTCATCCACGGTGGGCTGCGCTATCTCGAATATTACGCCTTCCGGCTGGTGCATGAGGCGCTTGGCGAGCGCGAGGTACTGTGGGCGATGGCGCCGCATATCATCAAGCCGCTGCGGCTGGTCCTTCCGCATCACAAGGGGTTGCGGCCGGCTTTTGTCCTGCGCAGCGGACTGGCGATTTACGACTACATGGGCGGGCGCAAGCGCCTGCCGCCAACCAGAACGATCAACCTCAAGCGCGATGAAGCCGGCAAGGTGCTCAAGCCCGATTTCGGACTGGCTTTCGAGTTCTCCGATTGCTGGGTCGACGATGCACGCCTTGTCGTTCTGAACGCCCGCGATGCCGCCGACAGGGGTGCCGAGATCATGACCCGCACCGAGGTTATTTCGGTACGCCGGGAGGACGATCATTGGCAGGTTCGCGTCAAGGACACCGACTCGGGCGAGACCAGCGAGATTTCTGCCCGCATGCTGATCAATGCGGCAGGCCCGTGGGTCGACATGGTGACATCCCATGTCTCGGGGCCGGAGGTGCCGCAGCGGGTGCGGCTGGTCAAGGGCAGCCATATCGTCGTCAAGCGCCTGTTCGATCACGAGCGCTGCTACTTCTTCCAGAATTCGGACGGACGTATCTTCTTCGCCATCCCCTATGAAGGCGATTTCACGCTGATCGGCACCACCGATCTCGACTACGAAGGCGATCCGGGCACAGTCGCCATCACGTCCGACGAGATTTCCTATCTGCTCGACGGCGCCAACGACTATTTCGACACGCCGGTGACGCGCGATCAGGTGGTCTGGGCCTATTCGGGGGTTCGCCCGCTGTTCGATGATGGTGCATCCACGGCCCAGGAAGCGACACGCGACTACGTTCTCAAGATCGAGACCAAGCCCGGCGAACCGCCACTACTCAATATCTATGGCGGCAAGCTGACGACCTATCGGCGTCTGTCCGAACATGTGATGCAAAAGGTCGACACTGAGCTGGAACGCGTCACCAAACCATGGACCGCCGGGTCAGCCTTGCCGGGCGGCGACTTCGATGTCGATGGGTTCGATGCCGAGGTCGACAAACTGCGCGCTGCCTATGCCTTCCTGCCGCGTGAGATGGCGGAACGGCTGGTCAGGGCCTATGGCACGCTGGCGCCGAACGTGCTCGGCGTGGCAGAAACGCCTGCCGATCTCGGCGAGGATTTCGGCGCGGGCCTGACCGAGCGCGAGGTCGAGTACCTGATCGCGCACGAATGGGCCAAAACGCTCGACGACATTGTGTGGCGGCGCACCAAGCTCGGCCTCAAGCTCGGCGAGCGCGACCTCAAGGCGCTCGCAAGCTATCTGGAAAGCCGGCATAAGGGCAAATAAAACAGGGCGTTGCGCTAAAGGCGCGGGGAGGGGACCAAATGAGTGATTTCGTGCTGGCCATCGATCAGGGCACGACGTCGAGCCGTGCCATCGTCTTCAATGCGCGCGGTTCCAGCATCGGCATGGGGCAGGAGGAGTTCCCCCAGCATTTCCCGCAATCGGGCTGGGTCGAGCACGAGCCTGAGGACATCTGGCAAACGGTGATCTCGGCCTGCCGACAGGCTTTGTCGAAAGCGGCGATTCCGGTGACCGACATTGCTGCCATCGGCATTACCAACCAGCGCGAGACGGTTCTGGTCTGGGACCGGGCGACCGGCGAGCCGATTGCGCGCGCCATTGTCTGGCAGGACCGGCGCACGGCGGATTTCTGCGAGAAACTGAAAAAACAGGGTCACGAAAAGACCTTCACCAAGCGCTCCGGCCTGCTGCTCGATCCCTATTTTTCCGGCACCAAGGTCAGATGGCTGCTCGACAATGTGCCCGGCGCCCGCGAGAGGGCCGAGCGCGGCGAGCTCGCCTTCGGCACGGTCGACACCTTCCTGATCTGGAAACTGACGGGCGGCAAGGTGCATGCCACCGACGCGACAAATGCCTCGCGGACGCTGATGTACAATATCGAGACCGGTGACTGGGACGAACGCCTGCTCGAGCTGCTCGGCGTGCCGCGAGCGCTTCTGCCCGAGGTCAAGGACTGCGCCGACGACTTCGGCCAGACGCTGCCGGAGTTCTTCGGCGCGCCGTTACCGATCAGGGGTGTTGCCGGCGACCAGCAGGCGGCGACGATCGGCCAGGCCTGTTTCGAGCCCGGCATGATGAAATCGACCTATGGCACCGGTTGTTTCGCGCTGATCAATACGGGCCGGGACATGGTGCGCTCGAAAAACCGCTTGCTGACGACCGTTGCCTACCGGCTCGACGGCGAGACGATCTACGCGCTCGAGGGCTCGATTTTCGTTGCCGGCGCGGCGGTACAATGGCTCAGGGACGGACTCAAGGTCATTGGTTCGGCCGGCGAGACCGGCCAGATGGCGGCGGAAGCCGATCCCAATCAGGCAGTCTACCTGGTGCCGGCCTTCGTCGGACTTGGTGCGCCATGGTGGGATGCCGAGGCGCGCGGGGCGCTGTTCGGCATGACCCGCAATACCGGACCGAAGGAACTGGCGCGCGCCGCACTCGAATCGGTGGCCTATCAGACCGCCGACCTGCTGGCTGCCATGCACAAGGACTGGAAGGAATCGGAGACCGACACCGTGCTCAGGGTCGACGGCGGCATGGTTGCCTCCGATTGGGCCATGCAGTTTCTTGCCGATATCCTCAATGCACCGGTCGACAGGCCACAGGTCCTGGAAACAACAGCGCTTGGCGCCGCCTGGCTCGCTGGCCACCATGTCGGGGTCTGGCCCGAGCGTGATGCTTTCGCGGCGCAATGGGCCGTTGAGCGCCAGTTCACACCGCAAATGAACAAGAAAACCCGCAAGGCCAAGCTCAAGGGTTGGCGCAAGGCGGTGAAGCGCACGCTGAGCTGAGCCGCTTGTCTATCTATTGTTTTGTTGCGGTTTCGAGGCTTCGGCGAGCTCAGCCACAAAACCGGTCCCCTCTTTTATTGAAAACGCTCTAGGATACAGCCAGAAACCGGTCCGTCTCGCCACCGTAGATCGTCGCCCAATAGGTTTTCCATTTGCTGTTCGGGCGGGTGATGACGGCAAAGCCGAACTCGGTGAAATAGGGATGAAGCATGGTGCGGCGATGGCTCGGTGATTTGAGCCAGCCCTCGATGGCAGCTTCGAGCGTTTTCTGGCCGCCAGCAAGGTTCTCGCCAACCGCCTCGTGATAGCCGGCGGCGCTGACCCGTTGCCTGAGGCTTTCGCCCAGTTCGTGGGCAATCTTGTCGTATTTCGCCATCAGTTCGGCTTGGCGCCGCGCTGCCACTTCCAGGCGCGTGTCATAGTGCAGCGGCTTGACGTAATTGGCTGCGCGGACCGCGTTGATCTTGGCTAGCACCACCTCTCGGGTGGCGCCTGCCGGCGATGTCGCACCGTCGGGAACAAAGCTCGAGCAACCGGCAAGCCCGGCAGCGCTGAGGCTTGCGGCAAGAAATGTCCGACGGTCCATCATGCCGATATCGCCCGGTTTGTGTCACAAATGATCAATGGCTCCATCTCCGACGTCGCCAGTTTTCCGGCCGGCAGCGCCAGCCTCAGGCCTTCCGATAGCAGGCGCTAAAGAGCGCTGCAATTACTCGCCGGCGTCCTTGGCGTCGCCGGTCGCGGGCGTGCCCGTGTCGATGCCCAGTTCCTCGGGCGGGGCGAGGTGGACGTTGAGGCCGATGATGAGCCAACTGCCGTCGTCTTCGCCAACAAAGCTCATGTCGTAGGCAACATAGGAGGGCGTTGTTTCGAAATAGCCCTTCATCTGCAGCAAACCGTTGGAGTCAATCAGGGGCGCCGGGTCCTCGACCGGACGGAACGCCGTAATCGCGGCAATGTCGATGCCCTGGTCGCGGAAAGACTGGAACAGCTCCGATAGCTTGTCAGGCGGAAACTCGCTGGCGAAGGGTTCGGAGGCCAGCGCATCGAAGACGGTGTAGTTGTTGGTGAGATTGGCGTCGTTGAAGGTCATCAGCGTCGCCTTGATCATGATCTCGCGCACCGTCTGATCGGGCATGGACTGACCCAGTGCCCCGGCGGTGGCCGAAAGTGCCGCCAATGCCGCCAGCGACAGTGCGATGCCGAGTTTATGCATGAAGTCTCTCCCCCGGGCGGTGATGCCCCTGCTGAAGCTTGCGTTGGTTCTGGGGTTTGGGCAAGAGGGCAAAACGAAAGGGCCGCCCATGTGGACGGCCCTTTTGCCTGGGAGTGTATATCGGGCCTAGAAACGGTAGTTGAGGCCCAGCTTGACGGCGTGGCTGGTCAACGAAGTGTCGGTGGCCGTGCCGGCGAGCGTGCCTGCCGGTGCAGTGCGCGAGCCGAAATCGGAGTATGCATATTCGAGCTTGGCGCTCACCTGCTGGGTGAGAGCAGCTTCAACGCCTGCGCCGACTGTCCAACCGACATAGGTGTCCGAATAGGAGCCCAAGGGGCTGCTGGTGTTGGCGCGCGCAGCGGCGATGCCGCCGGTGCCATAGATCATCATCGGATCGAGGGCGTAACCGATGCGGCCACGTACCGAACCAACCCAGTCGAAATCGGCGTTACATGTGCCGCCGCCTGCGCAGGTGGCATTGCCGGACTGGCCGGACCAGCCGAGATCGCCTTCGACACCGAGAACGATCGAATCGATCTGGGTGTTTGCGCCCGCTGTCACGCCGGCGATGATGCCGTTGGGATCAACGGTCGTCGTGCCGGTGCCATTGGTTCCCTCCATCCGGCCGGCGCCGTATGCACCGTAAACACCGGTGTAAAAGCCCGACCAGTCGATGCCGGGTTCCGACATGGAGGTGACGGGCGTGGCCGGCGCGGTCGTGATGGGAACCGACAGGTCAGCGGCAAAGGCCGACCCGGTCGCAAGGGCTCCAATGGTGATGCCGGCTGCTAGTTTCTTGAACATCAGGTACTCCTAAACGGATTGAACTCATGCCCCCAACGCGTGAGTTAGGCGGTGGTTCCGGAGGAAATATGTCCAAACAATGCAAAACCTGGGTGTGTGTGAAATCAGTCACACACTCCCCTTTGGAAGACAGCAATTGCTGAAGCTTCAGTCGAGCTTTCAGGCGTTCTAGGTCGCCTGATAGGGGAGATCCCCGGCGTTGTCGGCCGCAGCCGAAACACAGGTCGGTCCGAGCAACGCGCTTGCCGATACGCATCCGCTTTCGATGATTTTCTCGTAAATCCACTTTGGCGTGTCCGGATTGGACCGCATGCCTGCGGTTCGCAGTCAGAAAGCGAATTCTTAAAAAAAGCCGCCCCCGGGGGCGGCTTTCATCTCATTGTCGAGATGGCGCAATCAGAAGTGGTAGTTCAGACCGAGCTTGACGGAATGACTGGTCGGAGAAACTGTTCCCGCAGTCGGACCGAGCGTGCCGGCAGGCGAGGTCTTGTCGCCGTAATCCGCATAGGCGTATTCGATTTTGGCGCTCAACGCCTCGGTCACGGCCGCTTCGACGCCGCCACCGACAGTCCAGCCGGTGTAAGTGTCCGAGTACGAACCCGAGCCGGTAGCGGGCGAGAGGCTGGTATTGATCTGAGCAACGGCAAGACCGCCCGTGGCATAGATCAGCACCGGATCGATGGCATAGCCGACACGACCACGCAGGGTGCCGGTCCAATCGAAATTGGAACTGCAGGTAACACCTGTACCGCAGGTGCTGCTGCCTTCCTGACCGGACCAGGCGATGTCGCCTTCGACACCGAACACGAACTGGTCATGCTGCATGTTGCCGCCGACGGTGACACCGGCAAGCAACCCATTGTTGTCTCCCGCGGATACGGTCGTGGTGCCGTCCGAGATATCGGTATTGCCGAAGCCATAGCCGGCGATGACACCGGCATAGAAGCCGGACCAGTCATAAGCCGGTGATGTGTAGGCCTGCGAGTAGTCGGGGGAGGTGGTGATAACCGGAACCGCAAGATCGGCGGCCAGCGCTGATGTGGCCATCAGCGATCCGACTGCGAGTCCGAGAGCAATCTGTTTCAACGCAAGTGTCTCCATGCGAACGAGTTGGACAAGAAATGAACCATGCGTCCATCGGTTCCTCCGGAATATGGCGTCTTGGTGCAAGAACATGCGCCGCCCATGCCGGAGTCAGGTGAGCGTGAATTGGGTCACAACTCTCCCTAGGTGGGTTTCAGGACGTTCAGCGGCAAGTGCCAATCCGAGGACTGGAACGAACTGTCGCACACGCGCGTGAATCCTGGGTTGATGATAGAGATCCGGCCGTCGCGTGGCGGGCGCGCAGAGGAAGACTTTGCAATATGATTACCAATAGATGAATGGCCACCCCTTGCGTTGACATGGGGCGGCCATCTTGCATCACCGGTTGCGTGTCTGCTGTCTTAGTCCAGCTTGTAAGCGTTCTTGGCAGCCTGGTAGGCCAGGTGCTTGGCGATATCGGCCGCAGCCGTCTCGTCGAGCCGGCGCTCGGCAACCAGACCGGCAAGGAACCGTGAAACCTCGCGGCGCCAGACATCGTGCCGGGCAGGAATCGACAGCAGGGCGCGGGTGTCGTCGTTGAAGCCGGCGAGATTGTAGAAGCCGGCGCTTTCGTAGACCTGATTGAGATAGCGGCGAATGCCCTCGGGGCTGTCGTGGAACCACCAGGGCGGGCCGATCCTCAGCGAGGGCCAATAACCGGCCATCGGTGCCATCTCACGGGCATACAGATCCTCGTCGAGCGTGAACAGGATGACGCGGAGATTGGGTTCGTTGCCGTAGCGGCCGAGCAAAGGCTGCAGCCCATGGACGAAATCGCCCGCCGAAGGGATGTCGGCGCCGAGGTCGGGGCCGCGTTCGGCGAACAGCAGCGGGTCGGTGTTGCGTTTGGAGCCAGCATGGATCTGCATGACCATGCCATCTTCAACCGACAAACCAGCCATTTCGGTCAGCATCTGGGCCCGGAACAGTTCGGCGTGAATCGGGTCGAACGTTCCCGACAGCACCTTGTCGAGGAGCTTCTGCTTTTCTGTGTCCGACAGATCGGCGGTCAGCCCGGTCGGCACGCCGTGATCGGTGGCGACAGCACCGCCAAACTCGCGAAAATAGGCGCGGCGGGCGCGGTGGGCATTGATCAGACCGGCCCAGGTCGCGGTGTTCTCGCCGGTCAGCTCGCCGAGCGTGGCCAGACGTTCGGCAAAGCCGGGCTTATCGGGATCGGTGACGTCATCGGGCCGATAGGTGGTGCGGATGCGCCCGATCAGGCCCTTTTCCTTGAGTTTCTGGTGATGCGGCAGCTGGTCGAGGGCAAACTCTGTGGTTCCCAGAACCTCGACATTGGCCTTGTCGAGGATGGCCAGCGGCAAAAGCTCGGGCGTCTTCAGCGCCGCATCGATGGTGTCGTAGATCTCATCGGCGGTGTCCGGGCCGAGCGGGGTGTTGATGCCGAACATGAAGCTCAGCGAATGGTCGACCCAGGTCTTGGAGGGCGTCGCCGCGAACAGGTAATAGCTTTTGGCGAACAGGCGCCATGCCTCGCGGCCTCCGGCGACCGGCTTGCCATCCTTGCGCGGCACGCCGAGATCGTCATAGCTCAACCCTTGGGAGCGCATCATCCTGAGGACGTAGTGGTCCGGGGTCAGGAACAGGCTCGCCGGGTCGGAGAACGGCGTGTTGTCGGCCAGCCATTGCGGTACGACATGGCCGTGCGGGCTGATGATCGGCAGGCCAGCGATCTCTTTGTAGAGAGCCCGCGCGATGGACAATTCCGGGTCGCCCGCCGGAAGGAGGCGGTCGGGGTGAAGATGCATGGGTCTGCTCCCGTGTCTGGGCGTCAGGCTCATTTCACTGTTTCACGGAAACACCGAAATGAGCCAACTTATTGTTTTGTCGCGTTTCCGAGCCGCAAAACCGGTTTCTGCCTTTGCTGGAACCGCTCCAGGTCATGTCATGGTTTGATGAAATCAAAACACATGACCTAAACTCCTGAACATGCTCCAGAGTCAGTTTTTCGACTCTAGCCCGAGAGAGGGGTGTTCGAAAGCCCGCATGACGCCGCGTAACTCCGCCAGTCCCCTCAGACGTCCGATGGTCGGGTAGCCGGGCTGTGCCTGGCGCTTGAGGTCGTCGAGAAGGTCCTGGCCATGATCGGGACGCATCGGGATCTGATGATCCTTGCGGCCTTCGGCCTTGCGACGATGCTCCTCGCGCAGCACCTCGGCAACCAGCGAGACCATGTCGGTGTCACCCTCGAGATGGGCCGCTTCGTAGAACGAGCCCTTGATGGCGTCGCCCTCGCGCTTGACGTTGCGCAAATGAACGAAGTGCACGCGATCGCCGAGCCGGGCCATCATGCCGGGCAAATCGTTGTCCGGCCGCGAGCCGAGCGAACCCGAGCACAAGGTGATGCCGTTGGCGTTGAGATCGACCGCCTTCATCATCGTCGTGTAGTCGGCTTCGGTCGACATGACGCGCGGCAGGCCGAGCAGGCCGAATGGCGGATCGTCCGGATGGCAGCACAGACGCTGGCCGTTGTTCTCGGCGTGCGGGGCCACTTCCTCGAGGAAGGCGATGAAATGGTCACGCAGCTGGTCGGCGCTGATGTTGTCGTACTCGGCAAGGTGGGCGCGAACGCCGTCGAGCGTCAGCGTCTCCGTCGAGCCCGGCAGACCGAAGGTGACGTTGCGGGCGATTGTCGCCCTTTCGTCTTCCGACATCTCGGCGAAGCGCTTTTCGGCGGCAGCAACGATCTCGGCGGGGAAGTCGTCCCTGGCGCCGGCACGTTCGAGAATGAAGATGTCGAAGGCGGCGAAGTCGATATAGTCGAAGCGCATGCAGGTGGCGCCGTTGGGCAGGCGGTGCTTCAGTTCAGTGCGCGTCCAGTCGAGGACCGGCATGAAATTGTAGCATACGGTTTCAATGCCGGCGGCGGCGAGGTTATCGAGGCTTTGCTTGTAGTTCTCGATATGGCTGCGCCAGTCGCCTTTCTGCTTCTTGATGTCTTCCGAGACCGGCAGGCTTTCGACGACCTCCCACTTGAGGCCCGAGGGCGAACCATCCTTGAGGACACTCACGTCCTGCTGGCGCCTGGCAATTTCCTCCGGCGTCCAGACCGCGCCGGTGGTGACGTGATGCAGCGCCGTGACAACGCCCTCCACGCCTGCCTGGACCATATCGTCGATGCTTGCCAGGTCCTTTGGACCAAACCAGCGCCATGTCTGTCTCATATCAGCCTCTTCGAAAACGCCTCTTGGCGAACTGTCTCTGCTCGGTCCTTGGGTGGTCGCGTGTTCAGGAAAAGTGGTCGCCACTTTTCCTGAACATGCTCTAACTACCGAATGCGAGCCTTGGCAGGAACAGCACCAGGTCGGGAGTAAACAACAAGATCACGATCAATAGGAGAACGGTGCCAAGCAGGGGCAACGCCTCCAGGGTATATTCTTCTACCTTGACGTTCATGATCGAGCACACGGCAAACATTGCCACACCCACGGGTGGCGTCATGCCGCCGAGCGTAACGATCGACATCATCAGGATGCCGAAATGCACCGGATCGATGCCGATCTGGGTGATGACCGGCACGAAGATCGGGGTCAGGAGCAGCACCAGCACGGTGGCCTCCACGAAGAACCCGGCAATGAGCAGGAAAACCAGGATTGCCAGCACGATCAGGTGCGGTTCGGTAATGCTCGCCAGCATCCAGTGCGATATCGATTGCGGCACCTGCATGAAGATGATGGCGAATCCGACCATGCCGGACATCAGGATGATCAGCATGATCATGCCGATATCGGCAATGGCGTGGCCGAAGGCGCGCTTCAGCTTGGTGAAATCCAGTTCCTTGTGGGCAAAAAAGCCGGTCGCCACGGCGTAGACGACGGCGAAGGCGCCGACTTCGGATGGCGTGAAGATGCCGCCGCGGATGGTGATGACCAAGGCGATCGGGAAGAAGATCGCCCATTTGGCGTTCCAGAATGCCACGCCGAGCGCCTTGAAGGTCGGCTTTTCGGTATTGGCGACGACATAGCCGCGCTTGCGGGCGATGAGGTAGGAGGTGGTCATCAGTCCGGCCATCATCAGCATGCCGGGAATGATGCCGGCAAGGAACAGCCGACCGATCGAAACCTCGCCGACATAGCCGTAAAGGATCAGCCCGATCGAGGGCGGAATGGTCGCGGTGATCAGCGATCCGACGGCGATGACAGCGGCCGAATAGCCTTTGCCATAGCCCTTGGCGATCATCGACGGCCCGAGGATGCGCGCTTCCATGGCGCTGTCGGCGACCGCGGAACCGGAGACGCCACCCATCAGCGTGGCAAGGACGATGGCGACCTGCGCCAGGCCGCCGGACATCCAGCCGACCGCGACATTGGCGAACTTGAACAGGCGTTCCGTGATGCCGCTCTCGTTCATCAGGTGGCCGGCGAGGACGAAAAAGGGAACGGCCAGGAGCGGAAAGCTCTGGCTCATGGTGGCGATCTTCTGCACGCCGATCGAGATCGGCATGATCGGATCGGTCATGAAGAACAAAAAGCCCGACATGCCGATGGCAAAGGCTACGGGTAGCCCGAGGATCATGAGTCCAAAAAAGACGACGGTGATAAGGCCCATGATCAGTTTTCCTCGGTCATCGCGGCTGCTTCGGATTCAGATCGCGAATAGACGAGCATGCCGTCCTTGCCGCGGTTCCGATAAGCCTGGACCATGTTGTAGATGAGCGCGAAGCCCAGCATGACGCAGCCGACTGGTACGGCGATGGTCACCCAGAAATAGGACAAGCCACTGTCGCCGAACTGGCGCTGAGTATTGGAAAGCGCAAGGCGGGTGCCCTCGTTGGTCAGCATTCCGAGAAAGATCAGAATGACCACCGAAGCCGTCATTTCCAGCCAGAAGCGCGGCTTGTGCGGCAAAAGGCGGACAAGGATGTCGATGCCGATATGCGCCTTTTCGCGCAGCGCCCGTACGGCGCCGAAAAAGCAGAGCCAGATGAACAGCAGCTGGGACATGTCGATCGACCAGATGACCGGATGATCGAGCGTTCTCATGATGGCGGAGATGAAGACCAGCAGGACGATGGCGGCAAGCAGCACCGCGGCGATGGCGAATTCGATTTTTGCAAGAAGGCGCAGCATGGGATCGCTCCGCATGATGGGGGAATGGACGCCCCCTCAGGGGCGCCCAAGTCTGGCGTGAAACGGCTTGAAAGGCCTACTTCGTGGCGATGGCCTGAAGCTGGTCGCGCAGTTCGCCGTAGCCGAGCTTGTCATAGACGCCGGCGGTGGCCTTGCGGAACACCTCGAGATCGGGCGTCGAGACTTCCATGCCCTGAGCCTTGAAATCGGCTTCGAGCTTGCCGAGCGAATCCTCGGTGCCGTGCGAGGCGATGTCGCCGGCCTTCAGAGCTTCGTCGCGCAGGATGGTCCTGAGATCATCCGGCAGGCTGTCGAACCAGGGGCCCGAGGTCACAAGGCCGGTGATCAGGCTGATATGGCCGGTCTTGGTGATGTACTTGGTGACTTCGTAGAGCTTGGAGCCATAGGCCGCCGGGAACTGAACTTCAGCGGCGTCGAGCACGTTCTGCTGAAGGGCTGGATAGACTTCCGAATAGGGCATCGGCGTCGGGGTGGCGCCCATGGCCGCGACGGTTTCGAGCCAGACCGGAGCGCCCGGGGTGCGCATGCGGACGCCGGCGAGATCTTCGGGTGTAGCGACCGGCTTCTTGGTGAACAGCTCGCGTTCGCCCTGCCACCAGTTGAAGCTCAAAATCTGCAGGCTGGCTTCGTCGTGAAGCTTGCCGACCCAGCTTTCGAACAGGTCGGAGGTAACGACCTTGCGAATGCCGTCATAGCCGGAGGCGAGGTAGGGGGCGCCGAGTACGCCGAACTCGTTGACGAAAACGGCGAGACGGCCGCCATCGACGACCACGGCCACCGGGGCACCGGCGCGGGCCTGCTCGAGGACGTCTTCATCCGGTCCGAGCTGAGAATTCGGGAACAGCTTGACTTCAAGACGGCCGTCCGAGGCATCCGCGACATTGGCCTGCAAGGCTTCAAGGCCCTTGTAGAGCGGATCGGTCACGGCCAGCGCCGTGTTGATGTTCAGCGTATAGTCCGCTGCAAGGGACGGGCCTGCCATGACCAGCGACACGGCGCTGGCGGCGAGCAAAGTGGTCAAGGACTGAAATTTCATGTTTATTCCTCCTGAAATGCAGGTAGACGGGGCTCCACCTGCATTGCGCAGAAGCTAGTATGGTAGTATGTTGGTGTCAATATGAATGAGCAATTTCATTTGCCGAGCCTGAGTGACGATACGCTGGGCATGCGGCATGGCACGATCGGGATGCGTGTGTTCGAGGCGTTGCGGCTGGCAATCGTGCAGCTGCAGCTTCGGCCGGGAAACCTGTTGTCTGAAGCCGAAGTCGCCAAGCAGCTCGGCGTGTCGCGCCAGCCAGTGCGTGAGGCCTTCATCAAGCTCGCCGAGGTGGGGCTGGTCGAAATCCGCCCGCAGCGGGGTACGTTTGTCGTTCTCATTTCCCGTCGCGAGGTGGAGAACGCCCGTTTCATCCGCGAGGCAATCGAGGTCGCCATCGTCCGCAAGGCAAGCGTGGAGGCAAGTGCCGCCGATATTGCCGCCATGCGCGAGATCATTGCCCGCCAGAAGCGCCTGATTGCTGCCGACGACCGCCAGACTTTCTTCCGGCTCGATGAAGAGCTGCACCAGACGCTTGCCCGATCGGTCGATTGCGAACAGGCCTGGAAGCTCCTGGAGAACCTCAAGGCGCAGATGGACCGGGTGCGCTACCTGTCCTTGCCGATGGCGACACCGATCGAAACCCTGATCGCCCAGCACGAAGCCATCGTCGAGGCAGTGGCCGCCGGTGCCCCGGATATGGCCGAGCAGAAGATGCGTGAGCACCTGTGCGAGATTCTCAAATCGCTCCCCAAGATCGCTGCCACGCGCGGCGAGATGTTCGTCGACTAAAACGAACCTCCCCCGCAAAGCCATCTTCGCGAGCCATGCGCCAGGCCGGAACGGTTAATGCCATCCTGCCGTGATTGCCGGCATGAAGCTCAAATCGGTGTAAGTATTCAAAGCCTAAAGAAAAACCTTTTCCGTAGGCTTTGGATCACGAAACCGAACAGCCAACACGCGGTTGATATCGGTTCGGGCGTTTCGGCGCCCGGTGGGTCCTGATCATCAATGACGCTTAGTGGTTGCGTCGATCATTGCCCTCACTGTTCTGGGTGTGCCTCCATGTCCCCCGACGCGCACACTTCAGATGAGAATTCGCCTGTTTCCGGCTTCGCCCCCATCGGGCCGAGGCAGGCGGATGGACCGGATTTTCCGGTTCTTGACCTTCGACACACGCATGCCACTTTCGCCCCGCTTCGGCGGGGCGTTTTTCGTTTGGCAAGGGGTAGGAGGTGCGCCATACGCACCAACCCTTCGAGCACAGCTCTCAGGGGCTTCGCTGCTAAAATCGGTCAACTGGACCAATTTTGCCTTTCGCGAGGTTGGTCGCGAAAGGCCGCAGCTCAGTTATCACCCATCTTGAGTGCCTGGATGAAGGCTTCCTGCGGGATCTCGACCTTGCCGAACTGGCGCATCTTCTTCTTGCCCTTCTTCTGGGCTTCGAGGAGCTTGCGCTTGCGGGTGACGTCGCCGCCATAGCATTTGGCGGTCACATCCTTTCTCAGGGCGGAAATCGTCTCGCGGGCGACGACGCGGCCGCCGATCGCCGCCTGAATCGGGATCTTGAACAGGTGGTGCGGGATCAGCTCCTTGAGCTTTTCGCACAACACGCGTCCACGGCTTTCCGCCGCCGACCGGTGCACCAGCATCGACAATGCGTCGACCGGCTCTTCATTGACCAGGATCGACAGTTTGACCAGATCGCCGGGCCGATGGTCGAGCAGGGTGTAATCGAAGCTGGCATAGCCCTTACTGACCGATTTCAAACGGTCATAGAAATCGAACACGACCTCGTTGAGCGGCAGCTCATAGTCGAGCATGGCACGCGGGCCGGCATAGGTCAGGTTGACCTGGATGCCGCGCCGGTCCTGGCAGAGTTTGAGGATGCCGCCGAGATATTCGTCCGGCGTCAGGATGGTCGCCTTGATCCAGGGTTCGCGGATTTCCCTGATCTTGACCTCGTCCGGCATGTCGGCCGGGTTGTGCAATTCCTTGATCGAGCCGTCCGTCAACTCGACGTCGTAGACCACCGAGGGGGCGGTTGCGATCAGGTCGAGATTGAATTCGCGGGTCAGCCGCTCCTGGATAATTTCCAGATGCAAAAGGCCAAGGAAGCCGCAGCGGAACCCGAAACCGAGTGCTGCCGAGGTCTCCATTTCGTAGGAGAAACTCGAATCGTTGAGACGGAGCTTGCCCATCGCGGCGCGCAGGTCTTCGAAATCGGCCGCATCGACAGGGAACAGGCCACAGAACACCACCGGTTGCGCCGGGCGGAAGCCGGGCAAGGGCTTGTCGGCGGGGCGCTTCACATCGGTGATGGTGTCGCCGACATTGGTGTCGGCCACTTCCTTGATGGAGGCGGTGAAAAAGCCGATCTCGCCAGGACCCAGTTCGCCGATATCGACGAGCTTGGGCGTGAACACGCCGACCCGGTCGAGTTCATAGGTGGCGCCAGTCGCCATCATGCGGATCTTCTGGCCCTTCTTGATGCGGCCGTCGCGGACGCGGATCAGAACGATGACGCCGAGATAGGGGTCGTACCAGCTGTCGACCAGCATCGCCTTCAAGGGCGCATTCTCGTCGCCCTTTGGCGGCGGCAGTCGGGTGACGATGGCTTCGAGCACCGCTTCTATGCCGAGGCCGCTCTTGGCTGAAATTTCGAGCGCATCGGAGGCGTCGAGCCCGATCACGTCCTCGATCTGCTGGCGGACGCGTTCGACGTCGGCTGCGGGCAGATCGACCTTGTTGAGCACCGAGACGATCTCATGATCGACGTCGATGGCGTGATAGACATTGGCGAGCGTCTGGGCCTCGACGCCTTGGGAGGCGTCAACGACAAGCAAGGACCCCTCGACGGCGGCCAGGGACCGGTTGACCTCGTAGGCGAAGTCAACGTGGCCGGGCGTGTCGATGAGGTTGAGCTCGTAGGTCTCGCCGTCCTTGGCCGTGTAGCTCAGTCGGACGGTCTGGGCCTTGATGGTGATGCCGCGCTCGCGCTCGATATCCATCGAATCGAGCACCTGCTCCTTCATCTCCCGGAGATCGAGCCCGCCCGTCATCTGGATCAGGCGGTCGGCAAGCGTCGACTTGCCGTGATCGATGTGGGCGATGATCGAGAAATTGCGGATGTGATCGAGCGATGTTGCCATGACGCGCGGATTTAGCAGGATAGCTTGCCGGCGCAAAGGCCAATTGTGCGCCTGACCACGCCCTGTTGGCGTTATCGAGGCTGATCGCCGTTTTGCCAGCTTCGCGGCGCGCCGCGCCGGCAAGGCGGATCAGGTGTGGCGACTGCCGTTCCGCTGCGGCGGATGAAAGGGAGGCAGGTCGGCCAGTTCGTCCGGCGAGAGCCGGGTCAGTGGATCGTCGGAGCGGTCATCCCAGTCGTTGAAACGCCTGAGTAGCAGGCACATTAGCATATACATTTCCTTTTTCCTGTTTCGTGTATGGCATACATATCTGCCGGTATGCGGCGAGTTTCAATGGACAACCTCTGCCCTCATGTTTAGATTTTCTATATGGCAAGCCCTTTTTCCGTACCGCTCAATGCCTTGAGGGCAATAGAAATCGTCGCCCGGGCCGGTGCGCTCGGGCCAGCGGCGACGGAGCTCGGGGTGACGCCAGGGGCCGTCAGCCAGCACATCAGGCGTGCCGAGGAACGCTTGGGGGTGACGTTGTTCGAGCGAACCTCGCACGGTCTGGTCGCAACCTCAGAGCTCAGGGACGTGCTGCCGCAATTGCAGTCCGGCTTTCAGGCGCTGATTGAAGCAAGCGCCGGATTGAAACCGGTCGAGGACAATGTGCTGAACCTGACGACGGGCAATGTCTTTGCTTCGCGTTGGCTGGTGTGGCGGATTGCCAAGTTCTCGGCGCTCCATCCCGAAATCGAACTGAGGCTGAACGTCAACGCGCAAATGCTCGATCTGGCGCGCAGCGATGTCGATTGCGGCATTCGTTTCGGTAGCGGTGTCTGGCCGGGCGCGAGGGCGGAAAAGATCGGTGGGTTCAGCTATCAGCCGGTGTGCTCTTCAGTGCTGGCGAAAAAGATCAAGTCGCCGGCGGATCTTGCCTCGGTGCCGGTGATCCGAGACGAGACAAGCATGCTCGACTGGCAGATATGGTGGCGGGCCGCTGGCTTCGATACCCCGCCCGCAACATCCGGCCCGGTCTACTCCGACCCGGCGCTCGCCTTCGATGCGGCGGTGTCCGATCAGGGCGTGCTGCTGGCGGTCGACATGATGAGTGCCGATTCGGTCAGCGACGGGCGGCTGGTGCGTCCGTTCGACCTGCCGGTCGACAATGGCGTCGGTTATTGGCTCGTCACCCCCGAGGGACGCAGTTTACCCAAAAAGGTGCGGGTGCTGCGCGATTGGCTGGAAAGGGAAGTGCCGGCATCGGTCTGTGGCTATGTCGGCCAATTGCAGTCCGGCGAATTGCGGCTCACGACCAATCCGAAATCGGAATAGTCGGGCCTTCTTGTCGGCATGGATGGAACGCCCGGTACGTTGAAGCGTTTTCGAAGGACCGGCACAAAGGAATGTTGCATGACAGGCCAACGCTTGGCTCTTGCAGGGATGGTGGCACTGTTTTTTCTGTCGAGCATCGGCATGGCCACACGCGCGGATGAGGGCCCGCCTTTGCCTCGGCCGCGTCCGCAGGAACAGGTGATGACCCCTTCGGATCCGGTGCTGCCCCTGCCGCGCCCCTCGATGCCCGCTCCGGACGAAACCGACACTCAGGGGGTGGATGGGCCGCCGGAAAAAGCCGCCCCCCGTATCTACCAGACTGCATGCCCTGCCGTCTTTTCGGGCAAACTCGCCGCCACGGCCTTGCCGCCGGTAGGTGAGGGGCTTTGCCGAGTGCGTTCGCCGCTTTCGCTGACTGGAGTTGTCGTCGATGGCCGCGAGGTGCCGCTTTCCAATCCGGCCGTGATCGGATGTGCGCTCGCCGGGCAGGTGGCCGAATGGGTTGGGCGCGTCGATGCCTACACACGGACGGTGTTCAAATCCGGCGTGGCTGAGTTGCGTGTCGGCACCAGCTACCAGTGTCGATCACGCAATCATCAGGAGGGTACGCCGATGTCCGAGCATAGTTTCGCCGATGCCCTCGATGTCACCGGATTCACCCTCGCCGATGGAACGATCTTGTCCCTTCCGGATGACTGGACCGGAAGCGGAGTGGAGGCCAGGGCGATGCGCTATGCCCATGATGCAGCCTGCGGGCTGTTCACGACTGTGCTCGGTCCGGAGGCGAACAGTTTGCACAAGGACCATTTGCACGTCGATCTCGGCTGCCACGGTGCGACATGCACCTATCGCATATGCGAGTAGGCGATCCATTGGCTCCCGCTTCGCAACCTTCGGGTTGCGTGGACGCTATGGCCGATCAGGTCCGGGAAATCACCATGTAGACGTCGTCCTCCGGGCTGACGGCGCCTCCGTCGTAAAGACCGAAGGCGGCGGCTTCGGCGAAGCCCGCTGCCCTGATCTCGCTGGCGATGGCGTCGGGGTCGAAATACTGCATCCAGTTATAGACCTCGTGACTGCCCTCGGCGGTGATAATGCGGGAGCGGTCGAGCCCGAGCTTCATTTCCGGATAGAGAAAGCCGGCATTGAGGACGAAATGATCGCCCGGCGGCCAGAAGCCGCCGTCCGGATGATGCGCGATGCTCTGGCTTTCGCTGCGCCGGTCAAAGCAGACCGGGGCAAAGATATCGCAGATGAAAACGCCGCCCGGCTTGAGGCTCTAGCGGATCTTTTGCATCAGAAGCTGCCGATTCTCCGGCGAGAGAGGGCACAGATCGCCATAGATCAGCATGACGATGTCCTGATCGGCGGGCAGGGGGTCCTTAAGATAGTCGGCTTGGCGGTAGGTGATCGCCAACCGCTCTGCTTGGGCATGCTTACGTGCATGCGCCAGCGAATTTGCCGAAAAATCGAGCCCCGTGACCGTGCCGCCGCGCCGGGTGATCGCTTCGGCGTAAAGCCCCGGGCCGCAGCCGAGATCGGTGATCGCCTTGCCGGCAAAACCGAGCCGGTCGTCAAGCCATGAGACGATCGCGACAATCTGGTCGCCGCGGCGGGAGGCCAGTTCGTTGTCCTGGTCGAGATGGCAGGCGAGCATCTGCCCGGCGCGGTGCGGGTCGGTCCAAAGGCTGTCGACCGTGTAGACGGAAAAGGGAGCGGGACGTTCGAAGAACGTCTTGAGTTCGGCATACATGATGAAATTTTCAGCGCTTGCGGTGCCTGCGTCGTCTCTGACCGGCAGCCGCGCAACACAACAACCCGCCGCGTGGCGACAGGGTCAAGCGAAGGTCGAAACTGTTGGTTTGCAAATGAAAGTCAGCAGATTTTCCGCCCAGGCAGGTTTGCTGTCAACACTTGCGCCAAATGAGGGGATTGGCAGCGTGACGAGATAGATTAAACTGCACAGATCTTCTCCCAACCGCCCGTGATGTTCCGACCATGATGAACCGCTTTCTCGAACCCGGCAAACGTGACTTCTCGTCGCTTGATGCCGCCGAAATCCTCTCGCTCTCGGTTGCCGCCGAGGAAGAAGACGGGCGCATTTATGCCACCTATGCCGCGAAGATCCGCGACGCCTTTCCCGCTTCCGCCAAGATCTTCGACGGCATGGCCGAGGAAGAGGACGGGCATCGCCGTCGGCTGCTCGATCTCTACAAGAAGAAATTCGGCGACACCCTGATCCCGATCCGGCGCGAGCATGTGCGTGGCTTCATCACGCGCAAACCGGTGTGGTTGATGCAGAACCTGTCCATCGACACCATCCGCCAGCAGGTCTGGGAGATGGAGCGCGGCGCCTACAATTTCTATATCGAAGCTGCCAAGTTGACGACCGACGTTGAAATTCGCGAACTGCTCGGCACCCTCGCGGCCGAAGAGGCCAAGCACGAGCACAAGGCGGACCGGCTCGAAGAAGAGCTGCTCGGCGAAGACGAGAAGGATGCCGAAGCAAGCGAGGCGCACCGCCAGTTCGTGCTGACCTATGTGCAGCCCGGTTTGGCCGGGTTGATGGATGGCTCGGTCTCCACCCTGGCTCCGGTGTTCGCCGCGGCGTTTGCCACCGGCGACACCTGGCAGACCTTTCTGGTCGGTCTTGCCGCCTCGGTCGGCGCCGGTATCTCGATGGGCTTCACGGAAGCGGCGTCCGACGATGGCAAGCTCACCGGGCGCGGTTCGCCGATCAAGCGTGGCTTCGCCGCCGGCATCATGACGGCGCTTGGCGGGCTGGGGCACGCTCTGCCCTATCTCATTCCGCATTTCTGGGCGGCGACCGGTACGGCCTTCGCCGTCGTGTTCGTCGAACTGTGGGCCATCGCCTTCATCCAGAACAAATACATGGATACCCCGTTCTTCCGCGCCGCCTTCCAGGTGGTGGTGGGTGGCGCGTTGGTCTTTGCGGCGGGTGTGCTGATCGGCAACGCCTGACGGGACTAGGTCATTTCAGTGTCTCATGGGAACACTGAAATGACCTAACCTATTGTTACGTCGCGTTTTCGAGGCCTCGGCGGGCTCAGCTTGAAAACCGGTAGCCACTCTTCGCTGACGCGGATCTTCGGTTCCTGAAAACGCTCTAGTACAGGTCTTCGGTCTCGTCATAGGGCAGGTAGGCGAGGCGGATGCGCAGCGCCGCCACGGTGATCGTCATGCTCGACAGAAAGGCGGTAATGCCACCCATGACGATCATGTAGGGATAGGACTGGGTGAGTTCCGGGTCCGTCTCTGCCAAGACGCCTGTGGCGTAATGAAGGAAGAAGATCGCCAGAATGACGATCATCGTCGACCACTCGCCCTGCAGGCGGATGATTCCCGGCGCAACCTGATAGGCGCCGGTTCTGTTGAACCTGGCGAATCCGGCGCCGATGCCGAGCAGGATCCCGACGCTGACCGCGATGTCGCCGAACGGAGAGTGCGCGGTTGCAGCCAGACCGTTCAGGGCCAGATAGAAGATGACGGCTGGCAGGATGACCAGTTTTGTGGCGGTGACCTCGCGGTCCTGGGCTGCGGATAGTCCGCGCCAGATCAACAGGACGAAAATGACCCAAACCCATGCCGGGGTATGGGAAAGAATTTCGGTCAGGGCGATGATGGGGTTGGCACTCATGTTCATTTCCTTTCGCTATCGCATGTTGGGGGCGTGGAAGCGCCCCGGCTTGTGCGGTCGAAATGGGCTGATAGAGTTCAGCGCGGCAATCGATCCTTCGCGAAGGAGGCGGCGGAATACGTGAATTTGGGGCAATTGTCATTCGCGCTTCGCGAAGTGCGCGACGTGTTCGAGCAGCCGAGAGTGCTGGCCGGCGTGGTGATCGTCGCGCTGCTGGTCGGATTCACCGGTCCGTTCGGTACAGAGGTCTATATGGCCCTGGCGCCACGCCTTGCCTATTGGCTCGGCATGATCGTGACGACCTATGCGGCCGGCATATTCTTTTCCTCTCTGGTGCGTCAGGCGGTGGCGCGGTTCGCCTTGCCGACCCCGTGGCGGCTCGGACTGATTGCGCTGGTGACCAGCCTGCCGGTTCTGGTGCTCGTGGTGGCGTTCAATGCGCTGTTTCTCGGATTGGAGCTGCCGGCTGGCATCGCGCTGGTGAGCGCTTGGCTGACGAGTTTCGTCATTTCCTTTGGCATCATCATCTTGCATGTCCTGGCCGAAAAAGGCACAGCCAGCGCACCCGCAAAGACACAAGCCGAGCAACCGGAACGGGATCCGCCGCCACTGCTTACGCGACTGCCGGTCGAGCTACGGGGGCCGCTCATCCGCATGTCGATGCAGGACCACTATGTCGAGGTCGAAACCGTTAGGGGCTCGACCTTGATCCTGTTGCGGCTGGCCGACGCGATCCGGGAAACCGAAGGCGTGGCTGGCGTGCAGATCCACCGCTCGCACTGGGTGGCGATCGATGGGGTCGAGCGCGTGCATCGTTCCGGCGGCAAGATCTTCATTGAAACCCGTTCCGGTGTCCGCCTGCCGGTCAGCCGCACCTATTTGCCGGCCGTGCGGGAGGCGGGGCTCATCGCCTGATGGCTGCAGAGCCCGACATGCGCATGCCGCAAGCGCGCTATGTGGAACGCGGCGGCTACCGTATCGCCTATTCGGTCTTCGGTTCGCCTAACGCGACACCGCTTGTCATTTGTCACGGACTTGCCGCTGAGGGCGCTCAGTTCCGCGCCGATGCCGAATGGTTTGCGCAAAGAGGTTTTTTCGTTCTCGTGCCCGATCTGCGCGGCCATGGGCGTTCGGTCTCCCCGGGTGCGCGATGCAATGCCGATTTCTCTATTGCCGAGCTGGCAGGCGATCTTGTCGCCATGCTCGACCAGGAAGGCGTTGCCGATACGCATTGGGTCGGCAACTCGCTCGGTGGCATCCTTGCCTACAAGATCATTGAAACGGCGCCCGCTCGTCTGAAGTCACTGGTCACATTCGGCACGGCACAGACCCTTCACGTGCCATCCTACCTGCCGGCGCTGTCCGAGATGGCGCAGCGCGTCGCCGGACCGAAGCTATCGGCATGGGTAACGGCGATGATGACTTCGTCGGTGCCCGAAACGCGGCACCTGATCGAGGTGATTCTCCGGCGCATCGACCGTGATGCGGTGATGCGGGTGGCGCGCAATCTGCTTGATTATGATCTGAGGGTGCCGGCCCGCGCGTTCGGCAAACCGATGCTGATGCTGCGCGCCAGCAAGGACCGGGCGGTCAATGCGGCGCTGGGGCTGAGCCTTACCAACATGCGGGGTTGCGACACATTCGAAATCCGCGAGATCGACGGCGCCGGTCATTGCGCCAATCTCGACCGGCCGGAGGCAGTACGCTCGGAAATCCTCACGTTCATTTCCAATTTGCCGTGAGACATATCGGCCCCTCGCATGCGCGCGCGGAACGTGCGATATGGTGACGCCGATTTGGCTCCCCGTTCTCCTTTTCCCGCCCAGTGAATCCACATGATCATCCGCGACGCCAACGAAGAAGACCTTCCCGCCCTGCTTGAGATCCACAACGACGCGATCCGAACGCTCGATGCCATCTGGCTCGAGCATGAGGAAACGCTGGCGGAGCGGCAGGAATGGTTCATTGATCGCCGTGCTGCCGGATTTCCGGTTGTCGTTGCCGTCGACAATGCCGGCAAGGTCATGGGCTATGGCAGCTACGGCACCTATCGCTCCCGCGAAGGCTATCGTGCCACTGTCGAGCATTCGGTCTATATCCTGCCGAAAGCGCGCGGCAATGGCGTTGGCAAGGCGCTGCTCAACTGGCTGATCGGCCACGCGCGTTCCGACGGTTTCCACGCCATGGTGGCTGTGGTCGATGCCTCGAACAAAGTCTCCATCGACATGCACGAGAAGATCGGCTTCGAGAGCACCGGCGTGATGCGCGAAGTCGGCCAGAAGCGCGGCAAGTGGCTCGACCTGGTTCAGATGGTCAAACTGCTCGACGACCATCCGACGCCGCAGGAATAGACCTCAAGGCTGGAGCAGATCACGCTTAAGCTCAATCGTCTGATCTGCTCTGTGTCTTTGAGTGGTCGTGTTTTCGAACCGGAAAAGTGGTGTCCACTTTTCCTGAAAACACTCTAGACCTCGACTTCCTCCATCGGCATTGGCGTCAGAACTTCGGCCGTCTCGATCGCTTCGGCGAAGGCGTCGGCCGATTGCGCCAACAAGGGGAAGGTCATGTAGTGGCAGGGGATCACCGTCAGGAAGTTGAAATAGCGGTTGACCGCCATCGCCGCCATCTTGGCGTCCATGGTGAAATGCCCGCCGATCGGCACCAGGCCGATATCGGGATCGTAGAGCTCGTTGATCAGCGCCATGTCGGAAAAGACGGTGGTGTCGCCCATGTGGTAGATCGAATGGCCGTCCATGCCGAGGACGATCCCTGCCGGCAGGCCGCCATAGACGGTGCTTCCGTCCGGCTGGGTGAGCGTCGAGGAGTGCCAGGCCGGCACCAGCGAGACCAGAAGGCCGTCTTCGGTTTCATAACTGCCGCCGAAATTGAGACCAACCACATTGGCGTCCGGCAAGCTCGCCTTGACGTGGTTCGCCAGCTCGACCATGGCGACAAGGGTGGCACCGGTCTGCTTGATCAGCTCGATGGTGTCGCCGAAATGATCGTTGTGGGCGTGGGTCAAGAGGATATGGCTGACGCCGTCGCCGGCTTGCTCGAGTGTGCCGGTGAATTTCGGATTGTCCGTCAGGAACGGATCGATCAGCACACTGGTTTTTTCGCCGATGATCTTGAAGGCCGAATGGCCGAGCCACTGGATTTTCATCATATCTCCCCTTGCGCAAATGAGCATGGTCCGCTCGGTGAAACCTCTCCGATAGCAGGGCAGTGTGACAGGGTTGAGGCCAGCTTTCCCTTGCAAGTTAGCGTTAACATATGGCAGAGCTAGCGCTTCTCATTCATCGCCATCTGCCGCTATCGAAACCCTGCGTGCAGGACCTTATTCGTTTCCGAGGGAGATCCCCATGACCTACGCTGCGAGCCCGACCCGCTACGACACGATGCAATTCCGCCGCACCGGGCGGTCCGGCCTCGACCTGCCGGCGATTTCGCTCGGGTTGTGGCAGAATTTCGGTGGCAATCGCGATCACGATACCGCCGCCGAGATCCTTGCCTATGCCTTCGACCAGGGCGTCACCCATTTCGATCTCGCCAACAATTACGGCCCGCCGCCCGGCTCGGCCGAGGAACTGTTCGGGACCATCCTTGCCCGCGAGTTCCGGCCCTATCGCGACGAGATGGTGATCTCGACCAAGGCCGGCTACCGCATGTGGCCCGGCCCCTATGGTGAGTTCGGCTCGCGCAAATACCTGATGGCGAGTCTCGACCAGAGCCTTTCGCGCATGGGCCTCGATTACGTCGACATCTTCTACTCGCACCGGTTCGACCCCAACACGCCGCTAGAGGAAACCATGGGGGCGCTGGCCGACATCGTCCGGTCCGGCAAGGCGCTCTATGTTGGCATTTCGAGCTATCCGGAAGCCGAGACGCGTGCGGCGCACCGCATCCTCAAGGACATGGGCGTCGCCTGCACCATCCACCAGCCGTCCTATTCCATGGTCAACCGCTGGATCGAGGACGACAAGACCATCGACGCCTGCCACGAGCTCGGCATCGGCATCATTGCCTTCTCGCCGCTGACCCAGGGCGTGTTGTCAGGCAAGTACAATTCCGGCGCCAAGCAGGGCACCCGCGCCGAGAACGTCGGCGGTTCGTTGCGCGACAGCCATATCGCGCCCAATGTGCTCGACGCCGTCGAAAAGCTCATGCCCATCGCCAAAGCACGTGGCCAGTCGATGGTGCAGTTGGCGCTCGCCTGGGTGCTGCGGCGTCCGGAAGTGACCTCGGCGCTGATTGGCGTGCGCAATCTCGAGCAGCTCAAGGACAATCTCGGCGCGCTCGACAATCTGGCGTTTTCGGCCGAGGAACTGGACGCGATCGATGCGGCGACCAAGGGCGGACAGATGGACCTGCATCCGCGTCCGACAGGCTGGCTGCGCTAGGCCTTGCGAAATCTTTCGAGTGCCGGCGCCGGCCGGCACTCACTATCTTTACAAAACTAGAAATATAGTTATATTGAAACCATGGAACTGGATGAAAATGGTGCCGCCAAGGCCTTCTCGGCACTGGGGCATGATGCAAGGCTGAAGATCTTCCGCCTGCTGGTGCGGGCCGGGGATGATGGTTTGAAGGTCGGGGAAATCGCGGCGCATCTGTCGATGCCCGCCTCGACGCTGGCCCATCATCTGTCCGCACTCGTCGGTGCAGGACTGATCGAGCAGGAACGTCAGGGACGCGAGATCATCAGCCGTGTCGATTTCCGGCACAGCGAGGCTCTGGTGACCTTTCTCTCGGATCAATGCTGTGCCGGCGTCGTCCGGATCGCCAACGAAAACGTCGCCTGAACCGTCCGTTTTTTGTCCAAAAACAACTAATAAACTAGTTATATGGAGAAAATGCAGTGACCTATGCCTCAACACCGGACCTGCCGACCTGGCGTCGGCATCTGCAAAAACTCGACCCATTCGTGTTCTGGGTCGGTGCCCTGCTGCTTGCCCTGTTCGTGTTTTCTCCGCAGCAAGGCATGGCAACGCTGGGTTTTGCCCTCGCCAACCTTGTCGGAACGGCGCCGTTCCTGCTCCTGTCCATTGCCATGGCGGCCTACGCCGGGGCCAGTGGTGCCGACAATCTTATCGCCCGGGCCTTTCAGGGGCATACCGCGACGATGATCGTGGCGGCGTCCCTGGTTGGCGCCCTTTCGCCTTTCTGTTCGTGCGGGGTCATTCCGATCATCGCGGCGCTTTTGTCCATGGGTGTGCCGCTGGCGCCGGTCATGGCGTTCTGGCTGGCCTCGCCGATCATGGACCCGTCGATGTTCGTCATGACCAGCGGCATTCTCGGTATCGGCTTTGCCGGCGCCAAGACGCTGGCGGCGATCGGTATCGGCCTGTTGGGTGGGTTCGGCATGCATGCGCTGCGCAACTCTGCCGTTTTTGCCAATCCCCTGCGCGAGGGTGTGGGCAATGGCGGCTGCGGCGGATCATCGGTACGCGCACCCAAGCCGGTCGTCTGGGCCTTCTGGCGCGAGCCGGAGCGGCTCGCCAGGTTCCGCACGTCGGGGCTGAAGACCACGTGGTTCCTCGGCAAGTGGCTGTTTCTCGCCTATGTGCTCGAAAGCCTGATGCTGGCCTATGTTCCAGCCGAAATGGTCTCGAGCCTGCTCGGCGGTGGCGGATTGGCACCGATCGCTGTCGCCACTCTTGTCGGCGTGCCTGCCTATCTCAACGGGTTTGCCGCCCTGCCGCTTGTCGACGGGCTCGTCGATCAGGGCATGATGCCGGGGGCCGCGCTGGCCTTCATGGTGGCCGGCGGCGTGACCAGCATCCCCGCCGCCATCGCCGTCTGGGCGTTGGCGAGAAAGCCCGTGTTCTTCGCCTATCTCGCCTTTGCACTGTCCGGGTCATTTGCAGCCGGCCTCTTGTTTCAAACCGGGCTGACGCTGTTCTGAGACCTGACAGATGCGAAGAAGGAGCAGTCGGCCTTGCCGGCTGCTCCGCCATTTCTTCTTGATTGCCCCCATGCGGTTGAGCACCGGTCGGGGGATGTTCATTTCGCGGATGATCGCAGTCTGATCACGCATGCCGCAGAATTCGCGCTGGATGAAATAGCTCCAGACCGCATCGGCCGCTTCCTGCAGGAGCGCTTCGCGATCATCGTCCGTGGCTGCGGCAAGCTTTTCCAGCGCCTTTTCGGCCATGCGCCCGTGATGGCCAAGATTGGCTGCTGTCTCAGCCAGTATCTCGGTTTCGAGGCGGTCAAATCCGGTTCTGGCGCGTTTTGCGTTATCCAGAGATATCAACGGGCCCAGGGCCATGGCTGGTTCCGATCGTGGTGCGATGGCGTGTGTCCTATCCGTCAAGATAGGTACGGCCGCCATCATTTCAAATCCCGATCGGTTGCGGGCGCGGCTGATTTGCGTCAGGGTGGTTCATCGCAATTCTGCGATATTGAGTCGGCCAAATAGGGAGGCTCCTATGTTCAAGACCAATGAAAGCATGACCGACCGGGTGATCCGCGTCGTTGTCGGCATCGTGATGCTCGCCATCTATTTCATGTTTCCGACCTTGCTCGGCAGCTGGAACTGGCTGTGGCTGATCGGCATCATTCCGCTGGTGACCGGCGCCATTGGCTGGTGCGCCATCTACCAGATCTTCGGAATGTCGACCAACAAGGCCGAATAGCCGTCATTTGCCATCGGCAGGTTTCGACTGGCGCAGGGCAAATGATCTTGCGCCAGCCCGGTTATGCTTCAATCAGACAGTGCCGTTTCCGGACTCAGGTAGGATCGGAACCGGTTGTGACCCCAGCCCATGCGCTCACTTCCCGACGCTTCTGGGCGGAGGATAAGCTATTTGCGCGGGGCTTCGCCGTTGTCTTCGGCGGCTTCGAAGATTTTTGCCAGTTCGCTGGTCGGGGTCCAGCCAAGGCTTTGATAGAGCGGTCCGCCTGCTTCCGAGGCATGCAGTGCGATATAGATGATGCCGCGCGCCTTAATCTCCTGCTCGATACGGGTCATCAATTCGCTGGCAATGCCGCGGCGACGGTGGTCGGCGGCGACATGGACGTTGAAGATATAGCCGCGTTGATCGGTGATCGGCAGGCGGGGACCGGGCGGCCAGTCAAGGATGAAGCCGCCCGCATGACCGATATCCTTGCCCTCGTCCTCCGCCGTGATGCCGAAATAGCGGCCGTCGGCGAGGCGTGGTTCGAGCCACTGGCGGAACGGATCGAACATGGCGTCGATCTTGTCCTGGGGTGCGCCCATGTCTTCGAACATCTCGACGCGATGCCGGCAGATGGCGTCAAGGTCGCCGGGGTTTGACAGGCGGTAGGTGACGGTCACGGGAAATCTCCAAAGACAAAGGCGGCAATTGACACGATTCCTCTCCGACGCGGGAGATGACACATGGTCATCGTGCCTGAGATGCAATCGAGGGGTTCCGGTTTGGCTTGATTTTGTCTATTGGGCTTGCCAACGGGTGAGGGGAGCAGGGGCTCCCCGCATGAATGGAGGGAAATCATGGCCGGCACACGCAAGGAAACCGACAGCTTCGGGACGATCGAGGTGCCGTCCGACAGGATCTACGGCGCGCAGACGGCGCGCTCGCTGATCAATTTTCCCATCGGCAACGAGACCATGCCGATCCCGCTGATCCGGGCTCTCGGACGGGTCAAGCAGGCAGCAGCGCGCACCAACCGCGATATCGGCATGCTCGATGCAAAGCTCGCCGAGGCCATCGAACAGGCGGCGGGCGAAGTGATCGACGGCAAGTGGGACGATCACTTCCCGCTGAAGGTCTGGCAGACCGGTTCGGGCACCCAGTCCAACATGAATGCCAACGAGGTCATCTCCAATCGTGCCATCGAACTGCTCGATGGCGAGATGGGCTCCAAGACGCCCGTTCATCCCAACGATCATGTCAATCTCGGGCAGTCCTCGAACGACACCTTCCCGACGGCGATGAATGTCGCGGCGGCGATGGAAATCGCCAAGACGCTGATCCCGGCGCTCAGGCACCTTCACGCTTCGCTCGATCAAAAGGCCAAGGATTTCGCCGACATCGTCAAGATCGGCCGCACGCATACCCAGGATGCAACGCCGCTGACTTTGGGTCAGGAATTTTCCGGCTATGCTGCTCAGGTTGCGTCCGGCATTTCCCGGCTCGAACTGGTGCTCGGCGGACTTTACGAGCTGGCCCAGGGAGGCACGGCGGTTGGTACCGGGCTCAATGCCCATGAGAAGTTCGCCGAAGGCTTCGCCAAGGCGATGGCCGATCTGACTGGCCTGCCGTTCGTCACGGCGCCGAACAAGTTCGAATCGCTCGCCGCGCAGGATTCCTACGTCTTCGCCCATGGCGCGCTGACGACTGTCGCTTCGTCGCTGTTCAAGATCGCCAATGACATCCGCTTTCTCGGATCGGGGCCGCGTTCAGGGCTGGGCGAGTTGAGCCTGCCGGAGAACGAGCCGGGCTCCTCGATCATGCCCGGCAAGGTCAACCCGACCCAATCCGAGGCTATGACCATGGTCGCCGCCCGTGTGATGGGCAATCAGACGACCATCCAGTTCGCCGGCTCGCAGGGCCATTTCGAGCTGAACGTCTACCGCCCGGTGATGGCCTATGCCTTCCTGCAATCGGTGCAACTGCTTGCCGATGCAGCGCTTTCCTTTACCGATCGCTGTGTTGTCGGCATCGTCGCCAACGAAGACCACATCAAGATGTTGACCGAGCGCTCGCTGATGCTGGTTACTGCGCTGACCCCGAAGATTGGTTACGACAAGGCCGGCGAGATCGCCAAGGCGGCGCACAAGCATGGCACGACGCTACGCGAGGAAGCGCTGCGGCTCGGCTATATCAGCGAGGCGGAGTTCGACGAGATCGTCAGGCCTGAGACGATGATCGGACCGCGCAAAAGCTAGTTTCTGTTAGTTTCTGCTTTTTTTGCGATCATTTCTGCGAGCGCCATGGCGGCGCGACCGGGATGGCGCTCGGTGTGAACGAGCATCGAGAAGGCGCGGGTCGGCAGCTGGAAGCCGGCGACCTGCAATCTGCCTGCATCGATCAGCGGCTGGGCAGCGGCGCGCGACAGCGCCGCGGCGCATTTGCCTGACAGGACGGCGGTGAGGACCGCTTCGTTCGAGGGCAGCTCCATGGCGATCTTCAGGTCGGACAGTGCCAATCCGTGAGTCTCGAAGGCGTGGAGAACTTCGGCGCGCGTGCCCGAACCGGGTTCGCGCATGATCCAGTTGCTGCCCGAAGCCAGATCGCCGGGCGTCAGCCTTCGTCCATCGGCCCATGGGTGGTCAGAGCCAGTGACGACGACCAGTTCGTCCGTCGCCAGCGGCGTGACATTCAGGGCGTCGTCCGCGACCTCTCCTTCGACGAAGCCGATTTCCGCGACCCCGCCCAGAACGGCCTCGGCCACGGTCTGCGTGTTGCCGATGCTCAGGCGGACGTCGATGCCGGAATGGTTGGCATGAAAGATCATGAGATGGCCGGGAAGCCAGTAGCTGGCAATGGTCTGGCTGGCGGCGACTGAAATGCTGCCGAGGCCAAGGCCGGCGAGATCGGCGAGAAGATTCCGGGCCGACTCGGCGCGGGCGAGCACGGCTTTGGCTTCGGCAAGGAAGAGGCGCCCGGAATCGGTCAGCTCGATGCGGCGACCAACGCGGTTGAACAGGGCGATCTGGTAGCGCTCCTCCAGCGCGCGGATTGCCGCCGAGATGGCAGAGGGCGTCCGGTGGAGTGCTTCAGCTGCCTCGGTCAGGTGCTCGCGCTCGGCAACGGCGACGAACATGCGCAATTGTTCGAGGGTCATACGGTACTGCTCATTCATTCGAATATGACGAACGTTTCGTCATGAACTATTCGATATTCTCGAAAATATGTCCATGACAGTTTGCGCCCGAATTAAGGACGCGACTATGGACCATCTCAACAAGCTCTCCGGCCTTGTGCCGGGCACACTTTTGGCTACCGCCGTCACGGCGCTGGCGCTTCTGGCGGAAACAGTCGAAGGCGCGGTGTTCGGCCGGCCGTGGATCGAGGCGCTGGTGCTGGCCATCGTCATCGGCACCTTCATCCGCACCGCCATTGGGCTCGATCACCGCTTTTCCGCCGGGATCGGCTTTTGCGCCAAGCAGGTGCTGGAGGTTGCCGTGGTCCTGCTCGGCGCTTCGATCAGCCTCAGTGCCTTGTCCGCAGCCGGCGGCTGGCTGGTCGGCGGCATCATCTGTGTGGTGCTGTGCGGCATTGCGGCGAGCTATCTCATCGGCAGAACACTGGGGCTACATCATCATCTGGCGGTACTGGTTGCCTGCGGCAATTCCATATGCGGCAATTCCGCCATTGCGGCGGTGGCGCCGGTGATCGGCGCCGAAGGGGAGGACGTGGCCTCCTCGATCGCCTTCACGGCAGCGCTTGGGGTGCTTGTCGTTCTGCTGTTGCCGGTCTTCGGTCAGGCCATCGGGCTCGACGCCATGCATTACGGCATCCTCGCCGGGTTGACGGTCTATGCCGTGCCGCAGGTGCTGGCGGCAACGGCGCCGGCGGGTCTGGTGGCTGTGCAGACGGGGACACTGGTCAAGCTCATCCGCGTGTTGATGCTCGGGCCGGTGGTGTTTGCGCTCGGTGTCGGCAGCAGCGGAAATTCGGCCCGCCATGGCATCGGCCATTTCCTGCCCTGGTTCATTGTCGGGTTTCTTGTGCTGATGGGTCTGCGCTCGGCAGGCGCCATTCCCGACATGCTGATCGGCCCGCTACAGATGTTGTCTGGTGCGCTGACCATCGTCTCGATGGCTGCGCTCGGGTTGATGGTCGATATCCGCTCGATCCTTCATGCCGGCAGCCGCGTGGTGCTGGCCGCAACGCTGTCACTGATCGCGCTTGGTGGAATCAGCCTTGTGATGATGCACCTGATCGGGCTGATCTAGAGCCTTTCACTGTTTCGCGGAAACAGTGAAAGGCTCTAAGCTCTTGTTTTATCGCATTTCCGGACGGTGAACCGGTGCCCACTTCACCTGGAAATGCTCTAGAGCATGTTCAGGAAAAGTGGCGACCACTTTTCCGGTTTGAACAGGCGACCACCAGAGACTAGCCCTTGATTCCGTGCGCTTTCATCAGCTTGTCGAGGGCGCTGTCCGGCGCCGGCATGGCGATGTCGGCGCGGCCGCGCCGGGTCAGCTGGCTGCGCCAGATGTGAACGCCATGGGTATCCGGCGAGATCACGTCCTTGATGTCGCTGCCGGAGGTCATCAGCGTCGGGATGTCCTTATAGAGCACCGGATAGAACACCGAGCGCGGCAGGACCATGTCCATCAGTCCGTGGCGGGGGACGAAGTAGGTAAGAGCGAACGGACCGGTCGCGCCATATTGCATGTGCGAGGGCGTCACCGGATCGCCGAACAGCCGCCGCGCCGCGACTTCCAGTCGCCGCCCCAGCGGCAGGTGCGGCTCGAACAGCGGGCGGTTGTCGAGGTCGAAGATCGACAGCAGACTATCGAGAAGCGGTGAATCTGATGGGATACGCAGTACGGCGCCGTTGATCGAACCGGGGCGTTCCCAGGAAAAGATGTAGTCCCCGAGGTCATCGATCGGCCTGACGCAATACACATCGCAATCGGCCCAGATGCCGCGTTCCTGGCGCATCAGGTTCATGCGGAACAGGTCAGAGAATGCCCCCGGCGTGCCGTGGCCTTTGTAGAAAAACAGCCTCTCGCGCGGCACGACCTGTTCGGCATCCTTCCATTCCGCGCCCTTGGGGAGCTCGCCCTCGGGTTCGTAGGAATAGATGTCGACCTTGTGCCCCTGCGCCACGAAAGAGGAAATGGACAGGTGCTCAAGCCAGCTCAGCGGCCCGTGCCAGAACGAGGCGATGGTGGGCAGGGTGGTCATTGGCATTCAGATCCCATCACTAGCCTCTTTCTCCCTCCCCTTGATGGGGAGGGTGGCCCGGCATAGCCGGGTCGGGTGGGGTGGCGCCACAGGCTCCGAGCGTGGGGCTTCCCCCACCCTGTCTCACGACGGACTTGGCAAGGGCCAAGTCCTGTTCGACGTCCCTCCCCACAAGGGGGAGGGAAGCAAGATAGTGACCGGTTATCCGCGCAGCACACCGCCGGTGGCCTTGGTGACGCCGTTGACGATGGCGGTGGTTACCGTTTCGATGTCCTCGTCGGTCAGCGTCTTGTCGCGCGGCTGCAGGCTCACTTCGATGGCGACCGACTTCTTGCCTTCCCCGACATGCTCGCCTTCGTAAATGTCGAAGACATTGGCGCCGGTGATGAGCTTCTTGTCGGCGGCCTGCGCGGCCTTGAGGATCGTCGCCGCCGACACATGGGCATCGACGACGAAGGCAAAATCGCGCGTCAGCGGCATCAGGCCGGAGAGCTGCAGTTGCGGCTTGGTGCGGGTCGACTTTTTCTTCGGTTCCGGCAAGGCGCCGAGATCGAGTTCGAAGCCGACGACCGGGCCTTCGATGTCCATGTCGTGGACAAGCGCCGGGTGCAGTTCGCCGAACCAGGCGAAGATGTTCTTCGGCCCGAGCTGCAGGCGTCCACCGCGGCCCGGATGGGCCCAGGACGCCGGCTCGGCGACGATCTGCAGGTTGTCGATGTCGAAGCCGAGGGCGTCGAGCAGCGCAGCAAGGTCGGCCTTGATGTCGAAGACGTCGACCGGATGGACGTCGCCGCGCCATGTGCGCGGACCGGATCCGGCGCGGATGGCGGTGGCATGGATACGCTGGCCAGCCGGGGTGTCGTCAACAAAGACCTGACCGACCTCGAACAGGCCGAGATCGGAGATGGCGCGGGACTGGTTGCGCTTGACGGCGTTGATGAGCCCGGGAAGCAGCGAGGGCCGCATGTCGGTCAGCTCCGAGGCGATCGGATTGGCCAGCTTCAGCGTCTCGCCGCCGCCGCCAAAGGCCTCGGCCTCGGAGGCGGAAATGAACGACCAGGTGACCGCCTCGTCGAGGCCGCGCGCCGCCAAGGCCCGACGGGCAAGGCGCTTGCGGTTCTGCAGAGGCGTCAGCATCTTTTCGGCCACCGGCACCAGCCGCTCGAGCGGCTCGACCGGCACGCGGTCGACGCCGACCATGCGCATGACCTCTTCGACGATGTCTGCCTTCTGGGTCACGTCAGGACGCCAGGACGGCACCGCGACCTTGACCACTTCGCCGGAGCCCGAGACCCAGAAGCCGAGACGGGTCAGGATGGTCTTGATCTCGGCGAAGGGCACCTTCAGTCCTGTCAGGCGCTGGACTTCATGCAGCGGAAAATCGACGACTACTTCCGGCGCCTCGATGCCGCCGGCGATGCGGACTTCGCACGGCTCGCCGCCGCACAGGTCCAGAACCATTTTGGTCGCCAGTTCGATGCCCGGCTTGACGAAGTTCGGATCGACATAGCGCTCGAAACGGTAGCGGGCGTCGGAGACGATGCCGGTCTTGCGGCCTGTCTGGGCGACGGAGACCGGGTCGAACCAGGCGCATTCGATCAGGACGTTTGTCGTTTCCTCGGTGCACGAGCTTTCCTCGCCGCCAAGGATGCCACCCAGGCCCAGAACGCCGGCCTCTTCGGCGATGACGCACATGGTCTCGTCGACCTCGTGCGGCTTGTCGTCGAGACCGTTGAAGCTTTCGCCCTTCTTGCCCATGCGCGCGTGGATGGTGCCGGTGATCTTGTCGGCGTCATAAACGTGCAGCGGCCGTCCGCGCTCCTGGCTGATATAATTGGTGATATCGGCAAGCGCGTTGATCGGGCGAAGACCGACGGCGCGCAGCCGGTCCTGAAGCCATTGCGGCGAGGGGCCGTTCCTGACGTTCTTGACCAGGCGTCCGGCAAACATCTTGCAGGCGGCGTTCGGGTCGCCTTCGAAGCGCAGCTCGATCGGGATGGTGGTTTCGCCCGCCGTCGCCGGAACCGGCATGATGGCATGATCCTTGAGATCGCCGATCCCCGCCGCTGCCAGGTCGCGGGCAATGCCGAAAATGCCGGTGCAGTCGCCCCGATTGGGCGTCAGCTCGACATCGATGACGACGCCGCCGAGCTTCTTGTAATCGACATAGCGCGTGCCGACCGGGGCATCGTCTGGCAGTTCGATGATGCCATCGTGGTCGTCCGAGAGCAGCAGTTCGCGCTCAGAGCACAACATGCCATTGGACTCCTCGCCGCGGATCATGCCTTTGGAAAGGGTGAAATCGGTGCCCGGGATATAGGTGCCTACGGGTGCGAACACGCCCTTCATGCCGGTCTTGGCGTTGGGCGCGCCGCACACGACCTTGATCGGCGTGCCGCTGCCGTCATCGACCAGACAGAGATTGAGGTGATCTGAATTGGGATGCGGTTTCGCTTCGATGACATGCGCAACGACGAAGGGTTCGAGGAGCTTGGCCTGATCCTCAACCGTGTCGACCTCGAGACCGATGGTTGTCAGGGTGTCGATGATGGTTTCGGCCGGGACGTCAGTTTCGAGGTGATCCTTGAGCCAGTCGATGGTGAATTTCATTTTGTCGTCCGGGGTTCGAAGAAACAGGTGCCGGTCATCAGGGCGGTGGTGCCAAGGCCGGCGAATTGCAATGGGCGCGCATCGAGATCGATGCGCATGCTAAATCGACCGTCCTCGCGGGTGACGAGCAGCTGATCGGTTTCATTCGGCTGATGCTCAATGCTGAAACGTTCACCGCTGGTGATCGATCTGGCCCATTCGCTGTCGGGCGTGATCACAAAGCCGATCTCGTATTCGCTCGGCGGCAGGGAATCGACGGTGCCGGCCCGATCGCCGGACCAATGGGTGACCTTTTCGACCATGCAGCGATAGGTGCCGTCCTCGGCGAACGCCGGCGGTGTGGTTGCAAGCATCGCTGCGGCGCAGATCAGTGCCCGTTTCATGCGTATGCCCCTGTCTCGTTGTCGATCTTCGGCAGTTCAGCATTCATCTCGAACAGTTTCACCAGGACATTGGCAAAACCGCGGGCGTCGTCGATTGCCTTGTGGGAATGCGGAATGTCGCCGTACCAGGATTTCGGTGCGCGCTGCATGCCCCAGTTGAGATAGTCCTGGCCGCGCAGGGCGCCGGCCATGGTGTAAAGGCACACCCCGCCGCCACGGAAGATCTGCCTGCCAGTGTAGGGGCCGCCCAAGGCGCGGGTCTCAGCGTAGGTGTCGAGATAATGGTCCATCCATGCCCCGTCGAACATCAGCGGTGCGGCAGTGAAGGCGCGATAACCCGGTAGCGCCTCGACCCAATCGGCATAGGCGGGCATGACGTCCTCGGGGCGCTCGGGATCGGCGGTCGCCGCCGCCCAGGCTTCAGGCTGGGTCTGCCACCAGTCCATGGTGAGCGGGTCGGTGGTGCGGTCGGCGCGCGGAATAAGGTTGGCTTCGAACGTGCCGAGTTCGTTGCCCTCGTAATCGATGGCGACGCTGGCAAAGCTCAGCATCGAGTTGCGCAGCGGCGAATGGCCGTCCGTTTCGATGTCGGTAACGACGAAGCTCACGGGTTCGGCGGAGATGTGGGTCATTCGATAACCTCCACCAGCCGGAAGCGTTCGCAGACCAGCATCAGATCGCCGGACCAGCCGCCATTGCGGGTGAAGAATTCGATATGGCCGGCGCGCCATTCGTCGTAGGGGCCTTCGCCCTCGGCGACGGCGAAGTCCTCCGGCACGTCGTCAAAGCGGCATTGCGTGACTTCGATTGTTTCGAGCACGCAGGCCGGCTTGCCGCGCCCGTCGAGCACGACATCGCGGCGTCCGACAACAGGCATCGGTTCGCCGGCCTCGATATCGCGCAGCGCACCGCAGGTCGCCGTCTTCTTGCCGCTGAGGACGAGCGCCAGCAATTCGTCGGCGAGTTCCGGGGAATCGCCGAACGCAAACTGCACCGCGTCCTTGTAGCGGTCGGGGAGGGGCATCTCAGTTCGCCAGCCCGCCGAACAGGGTCGGCAGATCGAGCGGACGGAAGCCGTAGTGGTCGATCCAGCGCTGATCGGCATCGAAGAAGGCCCTGAGGTCCGGCATGCCATATTTCAGCATGGCGATGCGGTCGATGCCGAGGCCCCAGGCGAAGCCCTGGTAGACATCGGGATCGAGGCCGCAATTGCGCAAGACATTGGGGTGGACCATGCCGCAGCCGAGGATTTCGAGCCAGTCATTGCCCTCGCCGATGCGGATTTCCGAACCGGAGCGGTCGCATTGCACGTCGACTTCCATCGACGGCTCGGTGAAGGGGAAGAAGCTGGGGCGGAAGCGGGTGTTGACGTGGTCGACCTCGAAGAAGGCGGCGAGCGAGGTTTCGAGCACCCAGCGCAACTGCCCGATATGGCTGCCCTTGTCGATGACGAGGCCCTCGACCTGATGGAACATCGGCGTGTGGGTCTGGTCGCTGTCGTGGCGATAGGTGCGGCCGGGCGCGATGATGCGGATCGGCGGCTCGATGGCGGTCGAGACCCACGGCGCCGGCGCGCCCTCGTTGGTCCTCAGCATCGAGCGGATCTGCACCGGCGAGGTGTGGGTGCGCAGCAGCTTGCGTTCACCGTCGGCGCCGGGCTTGAGGAAGAACGTGTCGTGCATCTCCCGGGCCGGATGGCCTTCGGGGAAATTGAGCGCGGTGAAGTTGAAATAATCGGTCTCGATGTCCGGACCTTCGGCAATCGAGAAGCCCATGTCGGAGAAGATCGCCGTCAACTCGTCGAGCACCTGGCTGACCGGGTGGATGCGGCCCTTCGCCGTTGGCGTCTTGGGCAGGGGCAGGGTGACATCGACGCGCTCGGCGGCAAGCCGCGCCTCGAGCGCCTTGGCCTTCAGTTCGGCGCCGCGCGTCTCGATGGTCTTGGCGATTTCGGTCTTCAGCCCGTTGATGGCCGGTCCCATCTCCTTGCGCTCGTCGGGGGTCATCTTGCCGAGCGTTGCCAAAAGGGCCGAGACAGAGCCTTTCTTGCCGAGTGCCCCGACGCGCACGGCGTCGAGCGCGGCCGCGTCATCGGCGGCGGCGATCTGGATGAGGAGGTCGGCTTTGAGGGTGTCGAGGTCGGTAGAGGTCATGGCGGATTCCAAAAAGGCGTTTGCGCGGAGTGGTTGTAGACAAGCAAAAGGCCCCGCGCCACCCCTCGGGGTGAAGCAGAGCCTCTGATTTGGCCTCGGCAGTGGTGCCTAAGGTGGCGCTTACGCGGAAATCCGCTCGTGCGTGGTCTTTTCCACGCCTTCGAGATAACCGAGCGCGGCCTTCGCCTTGGCGACGAGAACTTCGAAGGCCTCCGGCTCGCGGATCGCCAGATCCGACAGAACCTTGCGGTCAACGGCGATCTCGGCCTTGCCGAGGCCGTCGATAAATCGGCCATAGGTCATTCCGTGCGAACGCACGGCGGCGTTGATGCGCTGGATCCACAGGGAGCGGAAATTGCGCTTCTTGGCGCGGCGGTCGCGATAAGCGTACTGGCCGGCCTTGTCCACGGCCGCCTTGGCGGTGCGGATGGTGTTCTTGCGGCGGCCGTAGTAGCCCTCGGCGGCCTTGAATGTCTTTTTGTGACGGGCGTGATTGGTAACGCCTCGTTTGACGCGAGCCATGTGCTTGCTCCTTCCGTGGCGTTAGCGGTTGTACGGCATGTACTTTTTCACGATGCCCGCATCCGCTTCCGTCAGCACCTTGGTGCCGCGGTTGGTGCGGATGTATTTGGCATTGTGACTGATCAGGCGGTGGCGCTTGCCGGCGACGCCGGACTTCACCTTGCCAGACGCCGTCATCTTGAAGCGCTTCTTGGCGCCCGACTTGGTCTTCATCTTCGGCATTTTGCTCTCTTTCGATAATCCCGCAGGGATAAGCATTATTGGGCCCGCACGGCATGCCTTTTGGCCGGCGCACCCGGTTCGAAGCCGGGGTTATAGGAGCGTAATCCAGGAAAGGCAAGGGGCGCGGTTCCTGCGGTTCCGCGCCCCGTGTTGCAGCCGCGTCAGGCGGCTTTCAGCGCCGGTGACGCATTGATCGTGAACACGTCGACGATCATGTCGAGCTCGGACGCCTGGCTTTCGGTCTGCTCGATGGCGGCATTGGTTTCCTCGACGAGCGCTGCGTTGTGCTGCGTCATCTCATCCATCTGACGGACCGCCACATTGACCTCCTCGATCGAGGACGCCTGCTCACGGCTGTCTCGGGCGATCTCTTCCATCTGTCCGGCATTCGCCCGGACCGCTTCGAGAATGGCCGACAGCTTGTCGGCTGCCTCGGAGACGAGTCTGGTCCCGCCCGCAACCTCTTCGCCCGACTGCTCGATCAGAACCTTGACCTCGGAGCTGGCCTCGGCAGCCGATTGGGCCAGACGCCGGACCTCAATAGCGACAACGGCAAAGCCCTTGCCCGCCTCGCCGGCCCGCGCTGCTTCGACCGAAGCGTTGAGCGCCAGAAGGTTGGTCTGGAAGGCGATGTCGTCGATCATGCCGATGATGTTGGAGATCTTGGCAGAAGACGCCGAGATCCGTTCCATCGCCTGGTTGGCCTCAGCCATGACATGCCCGCCTTCCTCAGCAGTCTGCGAGGCGACGCTGGCCTGCCCGGATGCCGTGCCGGCCTTTTTGGCATTGTCCATGACAGTGTGGGCCAGCTGTTCCATGGCCGCCGAGGTTTCCTCGATGGTCGCGGCCTGCTTGGTCGTGCGTTCGGACAAATCGTTGGCGCCCGACAGAATCTCGCCCGTCGCCACCTTGAGACCGCGAGAGGTTTCCTTGATCTGGCTGACGACCTCGGTGAGCTTGTCGGCGACCGCATTGGTGTCGGTCTTGAGCTTGTTGAAGGCGCCCTGGTAGCTTCCGCTGACGCGATGGGTCAGGTCGGTCTCGGCAAGTGCAGCCAGGACCGTGCCGGTTTCGCCAATGCCGCGATCGACAGTCTCGACCAGATTGTTGACGCTTCCGGCCAGAGCATTGAGCTCGGCATCGGGGAACTCTGTCTCGACCCGCTTGCCGAAATCGCCGGCAATCGCCGCATCGACGACGGCGCCGAACTCGCGCTGCAGTTCCTGCATCATCACGGCGCGCTCGTTCGTGCGGCGTTCCTCGGCTTCGATTTCGGCAGCCGTCATCTGTTTGACCTTGCGGCCATTTTCCTTGAACACCTCGACGGCGCGCGCCATCTCGCCGATCTCGTCCTTGCGACCGAGGCCGATGATCTCGGTCTCCAGATTGCCGTCAGCGAGTTGCTTCATATTGCCGGTTATCCGGGCAATCGGCTTGGTCAGGGAGCGGGTCAACGGGACGGCGACGCCAATCAGCAGGAGCAATGCCCCACCGAGCGAGGCGAGTGTCTTGAGTATTTCAGTCTGGAACGCAGCTTCCAGGTCGTCGATGTAGACACCTGTGACGGTGATCCAGCCCCAGGGTTTGAACTCAAGCGCGTAGGTGAGCTTGGGAACCTTTTCGCCAACCCCGGTCTCGCCCAAACGCTCGGTCAGATATTGGGTGAATCCGCCGCCAGCGATGCCGGATGCAATCATCGCCTGGACGTGAAACAGACCGGTTGGATCCTTGCTCTGCCATGCATTCGTCCCCTCCTTGTTGGGGTCCGCATGCATGACGCGATTGCCTTCGTGGTCGTAGATGAACAGGTAGTCGTTGTTGCCGTAGCGGATGAAGCGCAAAGCGTCCCGTGCACTGAGTTTCGCATCCTCGACGCTCATCTCGCCATTCCGGCTGCGTTCTTCATAGCCGGCGATAATGGTTGTCGCTGCGTCGACCTGAGCCTTGAGCATTTCCTCGCGGTCTGCCCACATCCGGTCGTGAAGTCCGGCAAGCTGGAAACCCATAGCGACAATGAGAACCACGATAGAAACCGCGATCAGAGTGAGTAGTTTGAGAGGTATTGTGAAGCGCATGACGCCAGCCTCCAGTGCTGGATATTTCGTTCGCAAGACTCCGGTTCCTGGTGCGGGGCGCAGGCCGGAAGATTTGGCACCGAAAAGGCGACGCAATGCGTATCCGCGTACAAATATGCGACGCGCCGAAATAAATACCGAAAACATATTAATTGCGGCCTAAGCACTTGGGCAACAAATGACAAAGGCTCGAGCTGGTCGGCAGGACATCGACTTTCGGGCCGAATACAGGCTGCTTTTCGGGTGTGCTTGTTCGCTAGGCTCAGGACTCATTGATTGATCCAGAAGATGGCTGTCGCTGCGATACAGATCGACGACATGAATGTATGTGCGCAACGATCGTATCTGGTTGCGACACGCCGCCAGTCCTTCAACTTTGCGAACATGTTCTCGATCCTGTGACGCTGCTTGTATAGTGTCTTGGAATAACTGTGCGGTGCGCTTCGGCCTTGCCGAGGTAGGATGCAGGCTTTGATCTTGCGAGCTATCAGCGCATCGCGGAACTCATCGCTGCCATAGCCCTTATCGCCGATCAGCACGTTAGCATTCGGCATTGCCGGATAGATCAATTAGCTCTCACATGATCTGATAGCTGGCCTTCACTCAAGCAGAGTACAATCGGTCTGCCCTTCTCGTCACAGAGCGCATGCAGTCTGCCGTTCAGGCCGACCTTTGTTCGCCCGATACGGCGAGGAACAACCCCTTTCTTGCCAGGCTACAGGCAGTTCGGAGCGCTTTCAGATGCGTGGCGTCAATCATGACAATATCCGGTTCTGGGGTGCCAATTACCAAGCCGCTGAATATTCGGTCAAAGACGCCCTTTCGTGACCATCGAACGAAGCGGTTGTAGAGTGTCTTGTGGGGTCCATAGACCTCAGGCGCGTCACGCCATCTCAGACCGTTGCAAATGACGTGTATGGACCCAAAGCGGTCATTGAGAAGCTTCAGGCGCACCGGCCTCTGACTCCGCCGCTGCAGTCTTGTTCTCATTCAAGACGATCCCTCGCTGCGCCACCCGGCGAGCGTTGATGGGCGACTCAGCACCGATGCGCTGCAAAGCAAGCCGAGCGCGTTTTGGAATTTCTTTCATCTCCGGTGTAGCGTTTGTCACGCTATCGAAACTCAAGGCTCCTGCGAGTATCTGTCGGAGCTGCTGGCCCTTGGCGGCTTTGAATATTTTCTCATATTCATCCACAGGCAGCGCCGAAAGAGAATCGATATCTTCGGGGTTCCAGCCGTGGCGTAGCTTTGCTAGCAATTCGGGAAAATTGCGTTTTTCTGGTACTGACGCTGCTTTTGCCGCAAATGCGTCGATAACCGCCTGCTCTGTGATGTTTTCACGGAAAGGATATTCATCGAGATTGAAGAACTGTCGCGGCTCGTCCTTCCTTGCCTCCATGTAGAGCTTAATCAGGTCGCTTGCTCTTTGGTCCTGCCCCAATTGCCTGAACAGGCTGACTGTTCCATTAAGGTTGGTTGGGGTGATACGGCCAGCCGCCGCCCGAAACGCGGTTTCGATCGCGTTCAGAACTTCTTCGCCATTGTCGTCGAAAGAGTCATGATAAAGGTTCCAAGCCTCTTCGAATGACTCGTCGAAATCGGCCGCAACTAGGTTTTCCTCCAGTTTAGCAATTGCATCCCCGAGCAGTGATGTGTCGAAGTAACCATTCTCAACCCCCCGCATGAGGATCAGGTCTAGATCGTCCGTGTGTGAGTATCCGTAGGCCGATAGCAAAGCGTTCCAAGCTGCGACCTTTGCTTCATGGTCTCCTTCCGGCGGCGCATTTGTGTTGTAGGTTCTGAGGAATCCGAGTGATGGAGCCTCGTCCGGTTCGTTATGGCTCCATGCAAAGAGGGCACTAGACCGCTCCAAAGCGCTGAGAACTCTGGCATCTCGACCCTTGGTCAATGTCTTGAGACTGGCGAGTGTTCTGTCGATTTTCTTCATGACCCGGATGTTGCGAACACCAAGGGCACGGCAGAGTTCGGCGGAACGTTCGGAAACCGGTGAACTGCCACTACATGCTATGGCCACTGCTTCCTCGCTTGTCGGGTCGAAGCGCAGCGACACATCAGAGACCTTTTCCAAGTAGCGATGGAAGGACTGCTGGTCAGTTTTTTCAAGCTTCTCCTCGTTTAGAAGCATGGAGACTCGACAACCACGGCGGTCTCGAAGCATGGACGCCAACCCAAGAACGTCGGTAAGGTCCAAGCCCCTTCCCCGACGCTCTAGATCGTCAAAGCATACGAGAGTGTTGCGAACAGACAGGAATGTGAGAGCGGCGGTTAAGCCAGGAGGCACCCACGATTTTATGATCGGGGCGTTTTCAACGAAACGAGCCCAGGGCCTTCCTTTCTTCGTCAACTCGCCCATTAAGTCGGCCACGGTTGCCTCGTCTGCGACAAGGTTTCGCTGTTTGGTGCTGACCGTGTTCTCAAATATGGCCGCCTTCAGTGCATCGAGGGAGTTAACGCCAAACAGGGACACGTAGGCGTACGCATTTAGGCCAACACTGTTGGTGTCGGCCTTGTCACGCACGATGGCATCCCAACTATAGGTTTTGCCAACACCCCAAGGACCACGCAAACAGAGGACTGCCTGATCCTCCCCTGCGACGAAGTCAGCAATTTCCTTTTTGACGAGTTCCAGAGACATATTTCCTCCTTCTTCGTGGAACTAGCCACACGAGCAGCGAGAGACATGAGTAGCCCGCTGCCAAGATGGGCGGTATCATTGCGCATATCTCGTGATGAGTGTGTGGCGCGCGCTCTGATTCTATCCGAGTTCTTCGCACGCAGTCGATGCACCTTTGTTGCCACGCATGGGAGACCCGGTGATGATCGATGATGCGGAGTTGAGGCAGCAGTATTTGGCTTGGGAGGTGATCTCCGAGGCGCGCCGCGCCATTATGATGGCGAAGCAGCGTGTGGACCCTACCGAAGAGCTTTGTGAGCGGCTTGGGTCAACCCAGGATCCTCATGAGCTGAGTCGAGTTGTCTATGCGCTTCTCGAACGCGTCGGGGACCAAGAACACGAAGCGATCATCGTTGATGCGCTTCATCGGATATCTGCTGAGGCCGAGCAGCGGCACTACTCGGAACGGGAGAGACTTGACCGCTCTACGGGCAGGCTCATGCGCGCACTCAGTCCAGAGATATCCATACCCCTGGCAATGGAGTGGGGCCGTCACCGCACGAAGAGGAGGCGCGAATTGGCGATTAAGGTCTTTCGGGCCGCACCATTGAGCAAGGCGATCACTGAATACCTGCTTGAGCGCTACGACGCGACGCGCGATGTGGAATTCCTGAAACTGATTTTGCGTGAACCGCTGTCGGGCACGATTGATCGCCGAAAACTGTTCGAGGCTTTCGACGGAATCGACGGCGGTTATTGGCAGGCACGTGTGGCCGAGGCGGCGATGAAAGCACAGCCCGGAATTGCGGAGGAACTCTGTGCCGAACGCCCGCACGCCTTCTTTTGGGCCGTGGGCAGACTCGGACTTGTGGAGCATGCTTCACTGATAGTGGAAGCGCTCACACGAGCGAACGACAAGCTTCCGCTCGTTGGTATCGCAGTATGGGCGCTTGGCAAGCTCGGGGCAAAGGCTGAGATTTTGTGCCTTGAGCCTCTCGTTGAAGAACTGGAGCGGACTCATCCTGATCCGTTCAAGAGATCGGCTTAACCCTCTGCTCAGGCGACGATGCCGAACAGATTTCAGTCGGGCCGCAGCGTCTAGAATCAGCGCATGTCCTTCTAGATCTCATGCGGAAAGGCGAGGCTCTTCGAACTCGTCGCCCGCCGAACGTCCGCTTTTGGGCGCTAAGCGGCCTTTTCCGTTCGCGCAAGAAGAAGCGCGGCGGTCCCCATCAGACCAGCCGAGGCGCGGTTGATGATCCTTCGCCGTAGAGGGGCAAGGGCACGCGCTCCGACCAGAGTTCCTGCCGACACCCACAAAAGCGCGGCCACGCCTTCAACCAGCAAATAGAGGGCGCCGAGTACAAAGAGCTGTGGCATTAACGCAGCGCCATCATTCACAAATTGCGGAATGAAAGCGGTGAGTAGGAGATAGGCCTTGGGATTACCCATCAGCGTGAGAAATTCCCGACGCATCAGCATCGAAACCTCGGGAGCTTCGATCTCGGTCGAGACATCCGCAGTCCAGAATTGCCACGCGAGGTAAAAAAGATACGCAACGCCGACCCACTTCAGCGCGACAAACGCCAGTTCGGAAGTGCGGAGCAAGACATCGAGGCCCAGAGAGACCAACACAACAAGGACAGCCCACGCGGCCAGACGACCGAAAATACCCTTAGCGGTCCGCAACCAACCGGCTTTGGTTGCAGAAATGAAGGCCAGAAGGTTATTGGCTCCCGGTGAAGCACCTAGAAGCAGCGCCGCCGGAAGGAAGATCAGTAGCTGTTCTAGCGTCATTACCGCCCCTTTCCGCTTCTAACGTTAGTATAGGGTATATCGCCCGAAAGGCATCGTTTTGCCGAAGCCGACATTCATGCGTCGCGCAGCATCCGTTAGAATGGGCTCGAACCGGTCATTCGGCATCGTTGAGATTAATGGGGCCTGACTCTAGAAAGCGATTTAGAGGGAGGCTGGCCCAGGATCGTGTCATCGGGCGCAGTTTTCCCAATTTGGTCAAGAATGGGCCGCGGCCGCGCCAGGATGCAACCGGAACGGGGGTTTGGGTGTTCCTATCCTGTTACCAAGCAAAGGATCCCGCCGGTCATGCCCGAACTGCCGCAGCCGTTTGTCGTTGCTCTTAACGCCGCCGTCCTCCTGGCGGCGCTGGTTTTTCTTCAAGAGGTCGTGCGTCGGTCCTGGCGCGCGGGGCGGTCTGGCCTGCGCTATGGAGAGGGCGTTTATGACGGTCTGAGCGGCTGGGTCGCCCGCCGTCGACCGGTTGCATGGTTACGACAGAGGCAGCCAAAGCTGGCGGTGTTCCTCGCCGAGCGATTCCGCGCCAATAGCTTCACGGGGCTTCCGTTGACACTGATCGGCGTGGCGCTTGTCTATATCGTCATGCTGGCGGGCGGTCTTGTCGAGGAACTGTTCGAAGGCAACGAGCTTTTGTCGCTGGACACACAGCTGTTTGCGCTCATCAAACCATTCCGTTCGGACGCCGTGCTGGCGGTTTCGGACTGGATCACCCATTTCGGCGACACCACGACGATAATCGCCGTCGCCTTGGTGGTGACGGCAATGCTGTGGGCGCATGGTCCGCAACGCTTCATCCTGCCGTTCTGGCTGTGTGTGCTTGGGGCACAGGTGACAACCTGGCTCGGCAAGTACGCGATTGATCGCTCCCGTCCCGATTTCACCGCGAACGTGCCCGGCAATCCGTCCTTTCCGAGCGGGCATTCGGCAAGCGCGGTGTCGACCTATCTTTTGCTGGCCTACATCCTTGTGCGCGACATGAAGCCGGGCGACCGCAAGGTGATCACAGTCTACTGGCTGGCCGTCGTCGCCGGACTGATCGCGTTGTCGCGCATTGTTCTCGGCGTGCATTATGCCAGCGACGTCGCAGCCGGAGTTCTGGTCGGCGGCTTCTGGGTCGCCGTGGCGGTCGCGACGGCGGAACTGATGAAGAAACGCGCACCCCGTGCTCCCAACGACGGGCGCGTGGGCAGGAGCATCCGGAGCGAATCGAACAATTCGCACGAATCGCAAGGTTCGACATGACGGAGGGGCCGCTCGATCTGCTCGCCCGCACCGGCCTTGCCGCGCGCGGCTTCGTCTATGTCGTGCTCGGTCTGATTACCGTGTCTTCGGGCCTGTCCGGCATCGGTGAGGAACAGTCGAAGTCCGGCGCCTTGAGCTTTTTGCGTGACCTGCCGTTCGGCACGGTGCTGCTGTTCGCCATCAGCGTCGGGCTGGTGCTGTTCTCGTTCTGGCGCGTCTCGCAGTCCGTGTTCAACGCGGACGAGCGCAATGGGACCCCGAAGGACTGGGCCATACGGCTCGGCCAGCTTGGTTCGGGGCTGGCATATCTCGGGCTCGCCGGCTTCGCCTTTCAGCTTGCTGTCGGATGGGCACAATCTTCTGACGGTGGGTCGGGAGCCGAAAGCCTGGTCGCCATGATCCTGAGGCAGCCCTTCGGTGCGGTACTGGTCGGCATTGCCGGTCTTGTCCTTGCCGGCGTCGGCCTCGGCCAGGTCTGGCGCGGCGCCAGCCTTGCCTATCTCAAGCGCATCGATCTGCCTGACCTGCCCGTTCCCGTGCTCAAGGTGATCGCGTCCTGGGGCATTTGCGGACGGGGAGTGCTGTTCACCATCGCCGGAGGATTCATGATCTACGCCGGCGTGACGGTCGACCCGTCCCAGGCAGGCTCGCTTGCCGATGCCCTGGACTGGCTCCGGCAGTTGCCCTTCGGTTTTTTCATTTATCTCGCGGCGGCATTGGGCCTGTTGTCCTACGGCCTGTTCGGCATCACTCAGGCGGTCTACCGCCATGTCGACGTCGATGGCTTCGACAAGGACGATTTTGCCATCGACCTTGGCATTCTGAGAAAACTGGGGCTTGGCCAATAGCGACTGCTGATCGCAGGTGCAAAAGAAAGGCCCGCGCCACCCCGATGGCGCGGGCCCAACCTGAGCTGGAGCTGAAAAAGACTAGCGCTCCATGGCCCCCCCGGCCTGTGCCCAGGCGCCGATGCCGCCCCGGAGATTAGCGACGTCGGTATAGCCGAGTTGAACCAGCTGCTGGCAGGCGGCGCCCGAGCGGGCGCCCGAGGCGCAAACGACGATAATGCGCTTGCCAGCATCGGCGGCCGGCAGCTTGCCCGAACCATCGGGCTTGGCGTGGTTCATGAATTCGGGGAGCGGTGCGCGGACGGCGCCCTTGATGGTGCCGGACATCTGCATCTCGCCGAGCGAACGCACGTCGACAAAGACAGTGTCCTTGTCACCGAAGAACTGAACGGCGGAATTGCCAGTGATGGTCTGGACCTTGGTTCCGGTGGAGGGACCGCCCATGAGGGACTGGAGGAAGCTCATATGTTTTTCCTGTGCGGGAGTTTTCAGGGTTTGCTGCGTTTAAATTCGATTGGTTGTGTCAGGCGGCGGAGACGATGGCGTCCTTGCCATCCTTGGCCTTGACCGGCACGACGAGATAATGGACGCCGTTGTTCTCGGCCTTGGGGAAGCGACCGGCGCGGATGTTGACCTGGATCGAGGGCAACAGCAGCGTCGGAGCCGCAAGCGTTGCATCGCGCGTCTGGCGCATGTTGACGAATTCGTCCTCGGTGACGCCGTCCTTCAGATGAACGTTCTGCTTCTCGCCGGCGACGGTGGTCTCCCAGGCGTATTCGTCACGGCCGGGCGCCTTGTAGTCGTGGCACATGAACAGACGCGTCTCGTCGGGCAACGTCAGAAGCTTCTGGATCGAGTTGTAGAGCTGATGAGCGTCACCGCCGGGGAAGTCGGCGCGGGCCGTGCCGTAATCGGGCATGAACAGCGTATCGCCAACGAAAACGGCGTCGTCGATCTTGTAGGAGATGTCGGCCGGCGTGTGGCCCGGGGTGTGCATGATTTCGCCGGTCAGGTTGCCGATGTTGAAGGTCTCGCCATCGGTGAACAGGTGATCGAAATCGGAACCGTCGGTCTTCAGGTCATTGGCGTTGAACACCGGGCGGAAGATGGTCTGCACCTTGGTGATGTTCTCGCCGATGCCGATTTTGGCACCGGTCTTGGCCTTGAAGAACGGCGCGCCGCTGAGGTGGTCGGCATGGGCGTGGGTCTCGAGGGCCCAGACGATCTTGTAACCCTTCTCCTCGGCGCGGGCGAGAATGGCTTCGCACGAGCGGGTATCGACCGTGCCGCCCTTGTGATCATAGTCGAGCACGGGGTCGATGACGGCGGCCTCACCCGTTTCGGGGTCGGCGACAAGATAGGAAATCGTGTAAGTCGGATTGTCGAAGAAGGCTTCGATCACGGGCTTGGTCATGATGTCGTCTCCGGAACTGGTGTTGTGCGCGGCGTTTCGCGCTTCGTTGGTTGACCTATATATTCAACTGTGCTTATAAAGCAAGTGCTTTTTTAGTGGAGCGCTAAAATGCTGAGTCAAGACATCGCGGATCTCGAGGGTCAGGCCGACACAATGGGCAAGACCCTCAAGGCTCTGGGCAATGGCAAACGCCTTGTCATCCTGTGCCGGCTGATGCAGGCCGGAGAAATGAACGTCGGCACGCTTGCCGGTTCGGTCGATCTCAGCCAGTCGGCCCTCAGCCAGCATCTAGCCAAGATGCGGGCGGAAGGGCTGGTCGCCACGCGCCGCGACAGTCAGACCATCTGGTACCGGCTCGCCGATCCGCGTATCGAGGACCTGCTCGGGTCCTTGCACACCATCTATTGTAGCCACGAGAAAAATGACCATTGTTGATCTTCTTGCGCCGCTGAGCGGCGCACTCGTCGGGCTCGTTCTCGCCCTCATCGGCGGCGGCGGCTCGATCCTTGCCGTGCCGCTTCTGGTCTATGTCGTCGGCGTGGCGCCGGCGCAGGTGGCGCTCGGCACCTCGGCGCTGGCCGTGGCGCTGACTGCCTTGATCAACCTTATTCCGCACGCGCGTGCCGGACGCGTGAAATGGCAGTGCGCGACTGTGTTCGCCGTTTCCGGCATGATCGGGGCCTGGGCCGGATCGAGCGTCGCCAAAACCCTGGATGGCGACAAGCTACTGGTGCTTTTTGGCCTTTTGATGCTCGTCGTCGGCGGCACCATGCTGCTGGGACGCGGCGGCCACGGCAATGCCGAGGTGCGCCTCAGCGGCTCGACCGCCGGTCACCTGCTGCCGCGCCTGATCCCGGCCGGGTTCGGTGTCGGTGTGCTCTCGGGCTTCTTCGGCATCGGTGGCGGTTTTCTCATCGTGCCGGGCCTGATGCTGGCGACCGGCATGCCGCTGGCATTTGCCACGGCCACATCGCTTGTTTCGGTCTTCGCCTTCGGCGCGACGACGGCGACCAATTATGCCATCTCGGGTCTTGTCGACTGGAAACTGGCGGCTTTGTTCATCGCCGGCGGCGCGGCTGGTGGCCTGCTCGGTGCGCTTGTCAGCAAATGGCTCGGCAAATCGCGCAATGCGTTGAAGTATATCTTCTCGGCGGTGGTGCTCATCATCGGCGCATGGATCGTCTGGCGCGGCTTCGGGGCGCTGGTCTAGGGCTTTTCACTGTTTCATGGAAACAGTGAAAAGCCCCAAGTTCTTGTTTTGTCGCATTTCCGAACGGTGAACCGGTATCCACTTCACCTGGAAATGCTCTAGGCGCGAATTCGCATCGACACCACGCGTATGCAAATTGCGTCCAGACCCGTGCCGCGCTAAACCCTCGCCGAACCGCACTCCGTCAAACGGATCCGTATGGCAGCCGAGCTTTTAGCCCTCAAGAATATCGCCCTGACTTTCGGTGGCACGCCGCTGCTCGAAGGCGTCGACCTTTCCGTCCGGCCCGGCGATCGCGTCGCTCTGGTCGGCCGCAATGGTTCGGGCAAATCGACCTTGCTCAAAATCGCCGCCGGTATCGTCGAAGCCGATTCGGGCGAGGTCTTTGCCTCTCCGGGGGCGACGCTGCGCTATCTGCCGCAGGAGCCGGACCTTTCCGGTTTCGAGACCGTGCATGACTTCGTCGCCGCGGGACTAACGGGAGGCGATCCCTCGCATCGGGCGCAATATCTCATCGATCATCTCGGTCTCGATGCCGAGATGAAAACGACAACGCTTTCGGGAGGCGAGGCGCGACGTGCGGCGCTGGCCCGGACGCTGGCGCCCGAACCCGATATCCTTTTGCTCGACGAACCGACCAACCATCTCGACCTGCCGGCGATCGAATGGCTTGAAGCCGAACTGGCCGGATTGCGCTCGGCCTATGTGCTGATCAGCCATGACCGGCGCTTCCTCACCGATCTGACGCGCCAGACGGTCTGGCTCGATCGTGGCGTGGCCCGCACCCTCAACAAGGGTTTTGCCGGGTTCGAAGCCTGGCGCGACGAGGTGCTCGACGAGGAAGAGGCGGCACAGCACAAGCTCGACCGGCAGATCGTGCGCGAGGAGCATTGGGTACGCTATGGCGTGACGGCGCGGCGCAAGCGCAATGTCCGGCGCATGTCGGAGCTGGCCGATTTGCGCCAGAAGCGCCGCGACGCCAAGAAGGCAACCGGCAATGTCGCAATGTCGGTGGCCTCGGGGAAAACCTCGGGGCAGATCGTTATCGATGCGGAAGGTCTGTCCAAGAGTTTTGGCGACCGTCCGATCGTCAAGGATTTCACCACCCGCGTCATGCGTGGCGACCGGCTCGGCATCGTCGGTCCTAACGGGGCTGGCAAGACGACGCTGATCAAGCTCTTGACCGGGGCGCTTGAACCGGACGAGGGCACGCTGAAGCTCGGCACCAATCTCGACATGGCGATGCTCGACCAGCGCCGCGAGAGTCTCGGGCCGCAAACCACGCTGAAGGACGCGCTGACCGGAGGCAATTCCGACTGGATCGAGATCAACGGCAACAAGCGCCACTTTGCCTCTTATATGAAGGATTTCCTGTTTGCTCCCGAGCAGGCCGGCACCGCCGTCAGCCGGCTGAGCGGAGGTGAGCGCGCCCGCGTGGCGCTGGCGCGAGCTCTGTCGCTGCCCTCGAACCTTCTGGTGCTCGACGAACCGACCAACGACCTTGATCTTGAAACGCTCGACCTGTTGCAGGAAATGGTCGCCGACTATCCCGGCACGGTGATTGTCGTCTCCCACGATCGCGATTTCCTCGACCGCGTCGCCACCTCGATCGTCATTTCCGACGGTGACGGGCGCTGGATCGAATATGCCGGTGGCTATGCCGATATGGTGACCCAGCGCGGCGCCGGGATCGGGGCGCGGGTGAAAGCTCCAGTCGATGCCCCCGCCCGCAAGCCGGCGCCGAAACCGGCATCGCCGGCTCCCGAGCGCAAGAAGAAGCTGAGCTTCAAGCAGCAACACGCCCTCAAGACGCTGCCGGCTCGAATCGACGAGCTTCAAGCCGAGCTGCGCGAGACCGAGCAGAAACTTGCCGATCCCAATCTGTTCGTGCGTGATCCGGAGAGTTTTGCCAAGCTGAGCAAACACCTCGAAACGGCAGGGGCCGAGCTTGCCGCAGCCGAAGAGGAATGGCTCGAACTCGAGGTGCTGCGCGAAGAACTCGAAGGCGAGTGACGCGCGCATAAGTCATCGCCAGCCCTTGCCCGCAGCCATTTGCCACAGGGGGCAAAAGTCCAAGTTTTTCGGCCTTCCACAGGATTGTTCCGGAAATAGGAGGTTAGGCATCCGAAATTGTCGGTAGTCCGAATATTAGCTGACACTTGAATAAATTCATGCGTTTAGCTAAGCCAGCTTCCACTATGGAGCGAGAGGACAATCGGTCATGCGCTTGACCAAGCAATCGAGTTACGCGGTGCGAGCTCTGATATATTGTGCGCTTAATGAGCCAAATCTTAGCCAGGTGAGTTCGATCTCAAAGGCATTTGGTATTTCCGAAGCGTTTTTATTCAAACTGATAAAGCCACTGGTCAAGAACGGTGTTCTGGCCACGGTGCGCGGCAGAAAAGGCGGCATTCGGCTCGCCCGACCGGCCAGCGAGATTACCGTGTACGATTCCATTCGTCTGACCGAGGACAGTTTTGCGCTTGCGCCGTGCTTTGATGGACCGGTCGAGGATTGCCCCTTGATCGATGTCTGCAAGTTCCACGATGCGTTGACCGAGGCATTGCAGGCTTTCTTCAAGGAGCTCGATTCCTACACGATCGCCGATCTCGTCGAGAACCGGCAGGTGCTGCGCGAGAAGCTGACCATCCCAGCCTGATCGGGCCTATCTGCCGGAGGTGTGGGGACGCCGAGCGGGGATGTGCCGGTGCCAGCGCGGCTGTTGCTGTGATCGGTCCGCGATACGCGCAATTTGCCTAGAGAAGGTCATTCTCAGACGGAATCGCCCTCTACTTCCCTCTCCTTGATGGGGAGGGTGATCCTGCGACTGCTTCCGTCATAAACTGACCTGCTCTAGCGTAGCGGGCCGGCGAAGATGAACCAGGCGCCGAGCGCTATCAGTCCGAAGCCGACACCGTGATTGAGCGTCAGCTTCTCACCGAGCACCAGAACTGCAAAACCGGTGAAGACGGTCAGGGAGATGACCTCCTGCATCGTCTTCAATTCCGATGCCGTATAGGTGCCGTAGCCGATGCGGTTGGCCGGAACCGCCATCCAGTATTCGATCAGGGCAATGGACCAACTGCCCATGACAGCGCCCCACAGCGGGATGTTCGGAAACTTGAGGTGTCCGTACCAGGCCACCGTCATGAAGATGTTGGACAGGATCAGGAAACCGATTGGCGCGAGAGCCGAAAAGCTGAGGGGCATTTGCGACCAGAATCATCCAGTGTGGCGCGGGACGCGAACTAAGATCGCACGCCTGGGGTTCCGGCAATTCAATTCTTGCGGAGCGTAATCAGCCCCGCATGGCTTCCGGCTTTTCGAGCGCATAGATGGCATCGTCGAAGTTGTCGATCTGGCTCCGCAACGCCGTCTGCGCGTCGTGCAATCCCTTGTTGTAGTAGTGGGCGCCGATCTCTTTTTGCAGAAACTCAAGCAGCATTTCGGTGGCGATGTCGCCGATCTCGACGTCGAGTTCGGCAGCGAAATAGTCCTGCATCTTGCGCATGAGCGCCCGCTTTTCCTCGCGTTCGAACGAGATCTTTTCCACTTGATGTCTCCCTTGTCCTCGGCGTGGCTTGTCATGCGGGCCGGCCCGTGCCATCCCTAGTCCCTGTATTGGTTCTCCGTGTCCGAAATGACGCGGAGATGAAAAGGGAACACGGTGAGGCGTACCCAACAGGGACCGAATCCGTGGCTGCCCCCGCAACTGTAAGCGGTGAGGCTCTGCATATCCCACTGGCCGCGAGGTCGGGAAGGGGCAGAGCCGAACAAATGATCCTTCGTGAAAACGGTCCCGGTTTCCGGGACAGGATCATGCCAAAAGGCGCACCGTGAGCCAGGAGACCTGCCAATCGCCCGATCAACACTCATCTGTCGGTGGGACAGGCGGAGGTATGCATGAACACTTCTACAGGCTGAGTCCATCGCAGGCGCCCTTGCGCGCCCCGCGTTCCGTCGCTTGCGCGCCGGAACGTTCCCCGATGACAACCAATCGCTATCAAGGAACACATTCATGCATATCGAACCCGGTCTTATCGACCCCGCCAAGATGATTCTTGCCTACGCCACCGCCGCTGCCGCTGCCGGGGGCACGGCCAAATTTGCCTGGGATGCGATCAAGGAAAAAGGCGTTGTTTCGCTCGCCGCGCGCTCGGTCCTGACCACTGGCCTGGTCTTTGCCTTCTTCGAAGTCCTGCCGCATTACCCTGTCGGCGTTTCCGAGGTGCACCTGATTCTCGGAACGACGCTGTTGCTGATTTTCGGAGCGGCGCCTGCCGCCATCGGCCTGGCGCTGGGGCTGCTGATCCAGGGCCTTTTCTTCGCGCCGTTCGACCTGCCGCAGTATTTTGCCAATGTGACGACGCTGATCGTGCCGCTCATCGCCATCAAGGCGCTGGCCGACTGGATCATTCCGCGCGCCACGCCTTATGTCGACATCACCTATATGCAGGCCCTCAAGCTTTCGACCGCCTATCAGGGTGGCGTCGTGCTCTGGGTCGGGTTCTGGGCGCTGTATGGACAGGGCTTTGGTGCCGAGAATCTCACGTCCATCGTGACCTTTGGCGGCGCCTACATGCTGGTCGTTCTGGCCGAGCCGTTGATCGATCTCGCCGTTCTCGCCGGCGCCAAGAGCGTGCGCGGATTGGCAAAGACCGGTCTGGTGACGTCGCGGCTTTTCGCCTGAGATTTCAAAACCTGATCATTCGGCGCGCCTCGTTGCTGCGAGGCGCGCTCATTCCCTTATTCGGAGTTACACAATGCCGGGAAAAATCCCTGCCACCATCGTCACCGGTTTCCTTGGCGCCGGCAAGACGACGCTGATCCGCCACCTGCTCGCTCATTCCCATGGCAAGCGACTGGCGCTGATCATCAATGAATTCGGAGATGTCGGCGTCGATCGCGACATTCTTGAGAGCTGCGGTTCGGAGACCTGCCGCGCCGACGACATGATCGAACTGTCGAACGGCTGCATCTGCTGCACGGTCGGCGAGGATTTCATCCCGGCCATTTCCGGCCTTTTGGCGCGTGAGGACAAGCCGGATCACATCATCATCGAGACCTCCGGACTCGCTTTGCCGCAACCTCTGGTCAGGGCCTTCAACTGGCCGGAGATCAAGGCCGCCGTCACCGTTGACGGGGTTGTCACCCTTGTCGATGCCATGGCGCTGAACGAAGGGCGGTTTGGCGCCGACGAGGAGGCAATCGAGGCCGAACGCAAGGCCGACCAGATGCTCGATCACGCCACGCCCCTGGGCGAATTGTTTCAGGATCAGCTGTCGGCGGCCGATCTGGTGGTGGTCAACAAGACCGATCTTCTGGGGCCGGGCGGCGCCGAAGCGATTATCGAGAGTTTGCGGTCGCATATGCGTCCCGGCACCGGCGTCATTGCTGCCCGCAACGGCGAGGTCGATCCGGCGGCGCTGCTCGGTCTGGGGCTTGCCTCCGAGGACGACATGGCAGGCCGTGACAGCCTGCATGAACTCGAACACGCGGGCGTGCCCCACGAGCACGACGATTTCGACAGTTTTTCGCTCAACCTGCCGGCAGAGACCGACAAAGCAGCGTTGCTGGCGCGCATCGAGACCGCCATCCGCGCCCATGACATCCTGAGGCTCAAGGGATTTGCCGCCATCGCTGGCGCAGAGGCGCGTCTGGCGGTGCAGGCGGTCGGTCCGCGCATCACCACCTGGTTCGACCGGCCCTGGCGTCCGGAAGAGGACCGCCGCACTTCGCTGGTGGTGATCGGCGAGAGCCCATTGGAAAAGGACAAGATCTCGGCTGCCCTGCAGGCGGTCTAGGTCCTTGAGTGGTCGCATGTTCAGGAACCACTGTTCGCTTACGCGGACCTGGAGTTCCTGAACATGCTCTAGCTCTTTGACAGTCCGCCGGCGATGAACAGGGCTCCGGCCAGAAGCATCGGCGCAGCGAACATGAAATTGGCTGGGAACGGCAGCGGCAGGAGCAGGAGCGGAATGCCGGAGACCAGAACGAGGATGAAGCCACCTGGCAATGGCGCGTGCCAGGCCACGGTGACGAGCAGCCCGAGCACCATGGCTGGCGTCAGCTGGATCAGCAGTCCGACCAGCATGTTTTGTGGTGATGCACCCGATTGCAGGACGCCGAGCGCCAGCAGCGCGGGAACAAGGACGCTGAAGATGGACAGGATGCGGGCAGCGAGCAGGAAATGGCGTGACATGGCGCCATCATGGCCCATATCCGGGCGTCGCGCCATGTCCGGCGTACAGGTCTGGAACACAATCTGATGCATCTTCTTGCAGCGCGCGCCGGACAGATTCAGCAGGAAGGAGAGGCGATCGACCTCGGCCAGTCGCCGGGCCGGATCGTCTTCGCTTCGGCGGCTGACAGCGAGTTGTCAGCGCTGGCGGCGGCGGTCGACCGCAAAGGCACGCGCGACGTGCGGCTGGCCAGCATCATGCGCCTGAGTCATAATCTTTCCGTCGATATCTGGCTCGAAAACACCGTCCGTCCTGCCGATCTGATCGTCGTGCGCCTGCTCGGCGGCGCGTCCTATTGGCCCTATGGCGTCGACGAGCTGTGCCGGCTGGCCGAGGACACCGGCGCGAAGCTGGCGCTGCTGCCGGGTGATGCCAATCCCGATCCCATGCTGTTCGAACGCTCGCGCCTTGGCACGCCGGAGCTGCAAAAGCTGCATGCACTGTTCGCCGCCGGTGGGCCGGAGAACATGGATCGCGCGCTTGAGACCCTGCTGGCGCTTGTCGAGGGCGAGCCAATTCCCGCCGAGACACCGGCGTCCTTTCCGGAAGCCGGGTTGTGGTGGCCGGGGCAGGGGTTTGTCGATGCGGATCGGCTGGCGGAGCTGATTGGTGGCCCGGCGAAGGTATCGGCTTTCGTGCCGATCCTGTTCTATCGCGCCGTGCTCGACGGCGCCGGATCGGCGACGCTCGAGGCGCTGATCGCGACACTGCTGGATGCCAAGCTGATGCCGGTGCCGATGATGGTGTCTTCGCTCAAGCAGGCAGGTTCGATCCGTTTTGCGCAGGACTCCTTCGCCCGCTTTGCGCCCGATGTGGTGCTCAACCTCACTGGCTTTGCCCTAGGGCTTGGCGGTCTGGCTGAAGCCGACAATCCGTTCGCCGAAATCGATGCGCCGGTGATCCAGCTCGTGCAAACGGGACGCCCCGAGGCACAATGGGCAGAGGACAGCCAGGGCCTGTCGCCGCGCGACCTTGCCATGCAGGTGGTCCTGCCCGAACTCGATGGCCGCATCGGTGGGCTGATCGTTGGGCACAAGGCGCAAAGCCTCTGGCACGAGGCGACCGAATGTCCGCTTGCCGCCTACGCGCCGGATGAGGATGGTATCACGCGGGCCGCCGAGCTGGCCGCAAATTTCGTGCGCTTGCGCAAGGCCCCTCGTGCCGAACGGCGGGTCGGGATCGTGCTCGCCAACTATCCGATACGCGACGGGCGCCTCGCCAATGGCGTCGGCTACGACGCACCGCAATCGACGGTCGAGATTCTGCAGGCGATGGAAAGTGCGGGCTACCACACCAAGAGCCCTCATCCTGAGGTGCGCGCAAAGCGCGCCTCGAAGGGCGAGGGCGGGCAGTTTCCGCAATCCGGCAATGATTTGATCGAAGCCTTGCAGACCGGCCCGACCAATGCCCATCCGGAACGCGGAGAAAGTGCGGCGGTTCTGCCGCTCTCCGACTACCAGCGACTGTTCGCGACTTTGCCGGAGAAGATCCGCACGGAGGTGTCCGAGCGCTGGGGCGATCCGGCAGACGATCCGTTCTGCCGCGCCGATGGATTTCATCTGCCGGTTCTGCTGTTCGGCAGTATCGCCATCCTGCTGCAACCGGCGCGCGGCTATCACCTCGACGAGGAAGCGAGCTATCACGATCCGGACCTTGTGCCGCCGCACGGCTATCTTGCCGCCTATCTGTGGCTCAGGCATGTGTTCGATGCCCACGCGCTGCTCCACAATGGCAAGCACGGCAATCTCGAATGGTTGCCCGGCAAGGCGGTGGTGCTCGATGGCGCGAGCTATCCGAATGCGCTCTGGGGCGGGCTGCCGCATCTTTATCCCTTCATCGTCAACGATCCGGGCGAGGGAACGCAGGCCAAGCGGCGCACAGGCGCGGCGATCATCGACCATCTCGTGCCGCCTTTGACCCGTGCCGAAACCTACGGGCCGCTGAAGGATCTCGAAGCGCTGCTCGATGAGTATTATGCCGCCTCGGGCATGGACCGGCGGCGGTTGGCGGGTCTCAGAAAGCGTATCCTCGATTTCACCCGCGACACGGCGCTCGATCGCGACATCGGCATCGCCGACGACAGCGACGCTGCGCTCGACCGTATCGACACCTTCCTGTGCGACCTCAAGGAAGCCCAGATCCGTGACGGGCTGCACACTTTCGGGCAGTCTCCGCAAGGCCGGCTCGAGCGTGATCTGATCGTGGCGCTTGCCCGCGTGCCGCGCGGCGAGGAGGCTGGGGATCAGTCCTTGATCAGGGCGCTGAGCGATGATCTGAAGCTTGGCTTCGATCCACTAAGCTGTGATCTCGGGACGGCATGGGACGGACCCAAGCCCGACGAACTCCAACCTGTTTCCAGCGACATCTGGCGGACGGCAGGCGACACGGTGGAGCGGCTCGAACTCTTCGCCGCCGATCTCGTCGACGGCGCGCCGTGCCCTGAGGACTGGCACGCAACCCGCGCCGTGCTCACCACCGTCGAAACCACCATCCGTCCGCGGCTAGCTGCCTCCGGGCCGAACGAGATCAAGGCGCTGATCGATGGGCTCGACGGCAGGTTCATCGCGCCCGGACCGTCCGGGGCGCCGTCGCGGGGGCGGCTCGATGTGTTACCGACGGGGCGGAATTTCTATTCGGTCGACAACCGCGCCGTGCCGACGCCGACAGCCTGGGAGCTGGGGCAGAAATCGGCGGAGAACCTTGTCACCCGGCATTTTCAGGACCACGGCACCTGGCTGCGCAGCGCGGCGCTTAGTGTCTGGGGCACAGCCAATATGCGTACCGGCGGCGACGACATTGCTCAGGCGCTGGCCTTGATCGGCGCCAAGCCGAAATGGGATCCGGGTTCGTTGCGGGTTTCGGGTTACGAGATCATTCCGCTTGCAAAGCTCGGGCGTCCACGTGTGGACGTAAGTTTGCGCATTTCCGGCTTTTTCCGTGATGCTTTCCCGCAGATGATCGCGCTTTACGACCGTGCCATCCGGGCCATCGGGGCGCTCGACGAGCCGGACGACCAGAACCCCATCGCGGCGCGCATGCGCATCGACGCGGTCGATCTGATGAACACGGGCGCCAGTGAGCAGGAGGCCTTCATGAAGGCCGGCCATCGCATCTTCGGCTCCAAGCCGGGCGCCTATGGCGCGGGATTGCAGGGACCGATCGACAGCGGCAAATGGCAGGAGGCGTCCGATCTTGCCGAGGTGTTTCTCGAATGGGGCCAATATGCCTATGGCGCGGACGCTCACGGCGTGCCCGAGCGCGAGCGCTTTGCGGCGCGGCTCGGCGACACCGAGGCGGTGTTGCACAATCAGGACAACCGCGAACACGACCTGCTCGACAGCGACGACTATTACCAGTTCGAGGGCGGGCTGACCGTCGCGGCAACCGAACTCTCGGGCCGGCGGCCGGCTGTCTATCATTCAGACCATTCAAGGCCTGAACGGCCGGTGGCGCGCACGCTCGAAGAAGAGGTGTCGCGGGTGATGCGCTCGCGCGTCGTCAATCCGAAATGGCTCGATGGCGTCAAGCGTCACGGCTACAAGGGTGCCTTCGAGATCATCGCCACGCTCGATTACATGTTCGCCTTCGCTGCGACCACCGGCGCGGTCAAAACGCACCATTTCGATCTCGCCTTCGAAGCATTCGTGCTCGACGAAGAGACACGGGCGTTCATTGTTGAAAACAACCGGCACGGCTATGAGGAACTGCTGGCAAAGTTTGCCGAAGCGCGGGAGCGCGGCTTCTGGACGCCGCGTTCCAATTCGGCGCATGCCTTTTTCGAGGCCGGATCTTGAGAGTGCCGTTGTGTTCAGGCGCGATCGATATAGGCGGCAAAGCAGCCGCGCTTGGCGTTGTGAACGTGGATCCTGTCGATGGTCGGATTGGCGAACAGGCGCGTAATCAGATCCGGCACCTCGGCACCGCTGGCGAGATCGGCATCGACCATCATGCCGTCCATATCGAACCCCCTGAGCGACAGGATGCGGGTCTGCATCACCTCGGGGATAGTGTCGATCTCGGAATAGGTCCGGTCTGCACCCTCCCAGACAAAGATGGCGTGGCTTGCCCGGTAAGGCGTATCGGCGAGCTGCGAGATGTGGTTGACCAGCAGTACCGTCTCTCCCTTCGGCACTTCCCTGAGGGTGATGCGGTCGGGGTAGCCCGGATAGTCGTCGACTCTCAGGCGCCTGGCGCCAAGGGCCTCGATCTCGATATCGGTCAACTCAGAAAGCGGACGGTAAGGTTCAGCCGAGAGGCCGGAGATGCGAAAACTCATATAGGCTGTCTCCAGATGAAAACTGGAGCGACCACTAGAAGACGCGCCTTGATCCGGCGACCCGGTTTTGACGACGCGCAAATGGAGATGAAAGGACCCCGCCATGCCTGAAGCGGCAAATCTCGCCCACAAGCTGACGCTGTTTTCCGAGCACTGGAGCCCGAAGATCGTTTCCGAATACAATGGCAACGAGGTGATGGTCGCCAAACTGCAGGGCGCCTATCACTGGCACAAGCACGATGACACCGATGATTTCTTCTATGTCGTCGCCGGTCATCTGGTTCTCGAAACCGAAAACGGCAACGTCGAGATGGGACCGGGGGACCTCTATGTTGTGCCCAAGGGTGTGATGCATCGCCCGGTCGTTGCGGACGGCGAGGAAGCGCATATCCTGTTGATGGAACCCAGGGGCGAGCCCAATTCCGGTGACCCGGCGACGGCAGCCAAGAAGGTGTGGATCTAAATGACCGACAAGCCAGCGAAAAAGACCGACCTGATGAGCGAAGCCGAGCGCGATGCCTATCATGCCGAGAAGATGAAAAAGAAGAAGGCGGCGCGGGACAAGATCCTGGCCACCAAGACCGAGGAAAAGGGTCTGGTGATCGTCCATACCGGCAAGGGCAAGGGCAAATCGACTGCCGCCTTCGGCATGGTGTTCCGGTCCATCGGCCACGGTTTCAAGGTCGGCATCGTCCAGTTCGTCAAGGGCAAGTGGGGAACCGGCGAGCGCACCGTGCTCGAGAAATTCCCCGATCAGGTGACGATCAAGGCGATGGGCGAGGGCTTCACCTGGGAGACGGCCGACCGCCAGCGCGACATCGCCGCCGCCCGTGGGGCGTGGGAGATGGCCAAGGAGCTGATCCTTGACGAGAGCTACAAGATGGTGCTGCTCGACGAGCTCAACATCGTCTTGCGCTATGACTATCTCGACATCGCGGAGGTGGTCGATTTCCTCACGACGCAGAAGCCGCGCGACACCCATGTCATCATCACCGGCCGCAACGCCAAGGACGAGTTGATCGAGATCGCCGATCTCGTCACCGACATGACCATGGTCAAGCACCCGTTCCGCGACGGCGTGAAGGCGCAGGCGGGGGTGGAGTTCTGAGGCACTGGGCGTTGCCACGCAGGTGAGTTCTACCTGCACGGCGTCATCCCCGACCTGATCGGGGATCCAGCGGCGCGCAGTCCTGCGCGCCAAAGGAGTCTTACGCTCGGCGGACGCCTCGCACTGGATTCCCGTTTTCACGGGAATGACGACGAGGTTCGGGGAAGTCTTGGACTACTTCCTTTTGAGCGCGATCCCGGCGTCCTTGAGCATCTCGTCGACATTGACGGTCTTGCCTGTGGCGATGGATTTGTTGGCGGCGATGCCGGTCAGGATCGACCAGGCGCCGTCCTCGTGGGTCGAACCGCGCTTGTAGGGGTCCGGGCCAACGGTGTCCGCGTCGAACAGGTAGCCGAGCATCACCGGGTCGGCGCCGCCGTGATCGCCCTTGCCGTCCCAAACCTCGATGTCGACTGGTTCCTTGCCCGCCTGGTGCAGGGTGGTGGTGACATTGCCGGTTTCCATGTGGGCCCGCTTGCCGCCGAACACACCGTGCACCTCGACATGGCGATGGCTGAGCTCGCCCCTGGTGCCGTAGAACTTGATCTCAAGGCCTTCCCACGGCGCATAGGCCGTCAGGGTGTAGTTGAGCGAGACATTGTTGGCGTAGCGCGCCTGCACCTGCATCGTGTCCTCGATGGTGATGTCCTCATCGAACACGCAGCGGTCGCGCAGATAGCCGTCCTCGTCCTCGGCATCGAGATAGAGTTCCTTGAGATAGTCGTCGTCCTCGATGTCGAGTTCGAACAGGCATTCCTTGGCGATGGGGCAGGTGTGGCAGCGTTCCCCGTGCCCACCATAGCCGAGTTCGACCGCCATCTCGGGGGTGTAGAAATCGCGCTTGCCGATGGCGGAAATCGTCACCGGTGACGAGCCGACCCACCAGTTGATCAGGTCGAAATGGTGGGTGGACTTGTGCACCAGAAGGCCGCCCGAATTGTTCTTGTAGCGGTGCCAGCGCCGGAAATAGTCGGCGCCATGCACCCGGTCGAGATACCAGCGGAAGTCGACGGCGGTGATGTCGCCAATGGCGCCCGACATCAGGATTTCCTTGAGCTGGGTCCGTGCCGGCGTGTAGCGGTAGTTGAAGGTCACGGTGACCTTGCGACCGGTCTCGTTCACCGCATCGACAATCGCCTTGAGGCGGCCGAGATCCGTGGTCATCGGCTTTTCGGTGACGACATCGCACCCCGCCTTCATCGCCGCGACGATGTATTCGTGGTGCAGGTAATCCGGCACGGTGACGATCACCTTTTCGGGCGTCTGCTCGGCGATCATCTTGCCGAACTCGGACGGCCGATAGGTGGCGATGCCATTGCCCCTGGGATCGGGCACCCTGGACGCCGCAAGCGAGAGGCGCTTGGGGTTGATGTCGCACAGCCCGACCAGTTCGTTGGTCGCGCCATAGGTTTCCGTCACAGCCGTCCGGAACATGTTGTGCCGAGCACCGGTGCCCACTAGTGCGTATTTCAATTTGCTGCCTGCTGTCGTGCGTAAGTCGCGGGGAATTAACTTGTATACCAGTGTATACTGAAGATGAGCTGCGCGCCACTATCCCCGTGTGCGGATTGCTCCGGAAAAGTGTCGGCAGGGCTGTTTTCAGATGAAGCGCGACGGGGCGAAGGGGGAAAGCTCGGGCGCCGGCGCGCCGGTTTCCAGTGCCTCGGCAATCAGCTTGCCGGTGATCGCCGCCAGCGTCAGCCCGTGATGGGCGTGGCCGAAGGCGAACCACAGCCGCTTGTGGCGCGGGGCTGGACCGATGATCGGCCTCATGTCCGGCGTGACCGGGCGCGAGCCGTGCCATGGCGGATTGTCGAGACGTTCGCCGATGGTGAAAAGCTCGCGCGTGGCGCGTTCGCCGAGGTTGATCTGGCGGTAGTTCGGCTTTGCATCGCGATCGGCGAACTCGATGGCCGTGGTCATGCGCAATCCGCGCGTCATCGGCGAGATGGCGACGCCTGCCTCAGCATCGATGATCGGCAGGGATGGCGTGTCCTCCGGCGCGATGGCGAAATGCATGTGGTAGCCGCGTTTGACCGCCATCGGCATGCGGTAGCCGAGCCTTTTGGTGAAATCGCCGGCCCAGGGGCCGAGGGTGACGATGAGCGTTTCGCCGGAAATCGCGCCCTTGTCGGTGCTGAGCGTCCAACCGGTAGCGGTCTCGTTGGCGTCAGAAGCGGTGGCGGTGACGATGGTGCCGCCAAGCGCCTTGAACTGTTTGGCATAGGCAGAGGTCAGGGCGCCTGGATTGGAGATCGAGGCCGAATCGCGCCAGTGAATGCCACTCTGCATGCGGCGGCGGAGCTGCGGAATGCGGTCGGCGATGGCGTCGGCATTGAGCACATCGACACTCTGGCCGAAATCGCGGGCAAGGGCGACGGCGTCCATCATGTCCTTGCTGATGCCTGTATCGCGGTAAAGGTGCAGCCAGCCGTCGGGGCGGAACAGGTCGAGCGCACCCGAGGCCTCTATCAGCTCCTTGTGGGCGGCGACGGAGTTGAGAAAGATCGGCGCCAGCATACCGGTCAGGCCCTTGAGGCGCTTCGGGGCGGAATTGTACCAGTAGCGGTAAAGGAAGGGTGCCAGGCGCGGCAGGAAGACCGGATCGAACGCTGCCTTGGGATCGCGCCCGGAGGCGTAGGTCATGACCTCCAGCGGGGCGCGCGGAAAGGCGCGCGGCACGATATCGGATTGTTCGAGAAGACCGGCATTGCCGAAGCTGGTGGCAAGTCCCGGCGCGTCGCGGTCGACAAGGGTGACCTCGCGCCCGCGCAATCTCAACTGCAATGCTGTTGCCGTGCCGACGATGCCGGCGCCGAGAACGATATCCATCTTGTCGCCAAGAGCCGAAGCGGTCCGGAGTCAGTCGGACCGTGTGCTCTCCCCCAGTGTGCCCGACGATGTGCGGCGCGAGACCGGAAACCGGTCTCGCGCCAGATTTTTGTTTCGTCGCGTTTCCGGACGGATAACCGGCATCCACTTATCCTGGAAACGCTCTAGATTGCAGCCGCATAGAGGGCGCGCGCATCATCGATTCCGAGGGTGCGCGGATTTGAGGCAGCGGACGGATCCTTGACCGCCATCTGCGCCAGTTCGTCGATGCGGGCGGTGTCGACGCCAAGCGCGCTCAGCTTTTCCGGCACGCCGAGATCGCGGATGAAGCGGGCGAGGAAATCGGTGAAACCGTCGAAGCCGCCGGAGATGCCGAGATAGGCCGCGGCCATGTCGATGCGTGGCTCGATGGCGTCTCGGTTGAATTTCAACACATGGGGCATCAGCACGGCATTGGTCATGCCGTGGTGGGTGTTGTAGACGGCGTTGAGCGGATGGCTCAGCGCATGGATGGCGCCGAGGCCCTTTTGCAGCGAGACCGCGCCCATGGCGGCAGCGCTCATCATCTGGCCACGCGCCTCGATATCCATCGGATCGGCGACGACACGGGGCAGGTTCTCCTTGACGATCCTCAGGCCCTCGAGCGCAATGCCATTGCTCATCGGGTGGTAGACCGGGGCCGAATAGGCTTCGAGACAATGGGCAAAGGCATCCATGCCGGTGCCGACAGTGATCACCATCGGAAGGCCTGTCGTCAGTTCCGGATCGGAGATGACGACGTTCGGCATCATGCGCGGATGGGAGATGTTGCGCTTGACCTCGCCCTCGCAATCGATCAGCGCCCCGGCGCGTGTCACCTCGGCACCTGTGCCGGCGGCGGTTGGCACGGCAACGATGGGCGCAATGGTATCCGCATCGGCGCGTTTCCAGCCGTCCTTGGCGGCTTCGAAGTCCCACACCGACAGGATCTGACCGGACATGAAGGCGATGAGCTTGCCGAGATCGAGTCCGGAGCCGCCACCGAAGGCAACGATGCCGTCGTGGTTGCCGGCCCAATAGGCTCTGAGGCCGGCATCGAGATCCTTGTCGGTTGGATTGGTCTCGACCTCGGCGTAGATGGTGTAGTCGAGCCCGGCCTCGTCGAGCACGGCGAGCGCCTTGCGGCCGATATCGAGATCGGTCAGCCCCTTGTTGGCGACAAACAGGGGCCGCTTGATCCGCGCCTGCTTGCACGCATCGGCCAGCTCGCTGATGCGTCCCGCCCCGAAACGGATCGAGGTCGGATAGCTCCAGTCGGCGATTACGCTCATGTGGATTATGCCTTTCTGCGCAGATGGTAGGATTTGGCGCGGGTCAGGTTGGTGAAACCGATGGCGCCAAGTGTGCCGCCGCGCCCGGTGTCCTTGCAGCCCGTCCAGCACAGGGCGGGGTCAAGATAGTCGGCGCGGTTCATGAAAACAGTCCCTGTTTCGACGGCCTCGCCGATACGGGCGGCGCGTTCGGGGTCGCCTGTCCACAGACTGACGGTCAGCCCGTAGGGGCTGTCGTTCATCAGCGCGATGGCTTCCTCGTCGTTCTTGACCTTCATGATGCCGACGACGGGACCGAAGCTTTCCTCCATCATCACCCGCATCGAATGATCGACGTTCACAAGGATCTGCGGCATCAGATAGGTACCGCCGTCGTCCTCGGGGAACAGTTGCTTTTCGATCAGGGGCGTGGCGCCGGCAGCGATGGCCTCCTCGGTCTGGGACCGGACCGCGTCGGCAAAGCGGATGTTGGCCATCGGCCCGAGAGTGGTTTCGGGATCGAGCGGATTGCCGAGCTTGAGCTTGCGGGTCCAGGCGGCGGCCTTATCGACGAAGGCATCGTAAAGTGTCTCGTTGACATAGATGCGTTCGATGCCGCAGCAGCACTGGCCGGAATTGTACATGGCCGCATCCATCAACACTTCGACCGACCAGTCGAGATCGGCGTCTTCGGCGACATAGCCCGGGTCCTTGCCGCCGAGTTCGAGCCCGAGCGGGGTGAAGGTGCCGGCAGCGGCGCGCTCGATGGCCTTGCCGCCATTGACCGAGCCGGTGAAGTTGATGAAATCGAAGGCGCGGTCGCCGATCAGCTTGCCGGTCACGTCGTGGTCGAGGAACAGGTTGATGAACAGGTCCTGCGGCAGCCCGGCTTCCCGGAAGGCCCGCACAAGGCGTTCGCCGACAAGCAGGGTCTGCAAAGCGTGCTTGATGACGACGGCATTGCCGGCCATCAGGGCCGGAACGATGGTGTTGATCGCGGTCAGGTAGGGGTAGTTCCAGGGCGCGATGACGAAGACCACGCCATGGGGCTCGCGGGTGAGATAGCGGTGAAAGGCGTCGGTCTGCTCGATGATCGTCGGCTTCAGCGTCTCGGCGGCGATCGAGGCCATGTATTGTGTGCGCTCGTCGACGCCGCCGAACTCGCCGCCATAACGCACCGGACGCCCCATCATATGCGCCAGTTCGGTGGTCACCTCGTCGTTCATCGAGCCGAGAACGGCGATGCCGGCGCGGACCAGATCGACGCGCTCGCCGAGGGGGCGCCGGGCCCAGGCTTTCTGTGCCACACGCGCCCGGCCGAGAAGCTCCTGCGCCTCTTCCAGTGAATGTGCCGGACGTGTTGCGAAAACGGTCCCATCAATGGGCGAGATGCAGGTGAGGTCTTGGTTCATGATGGCCCTGAAAGAAAAGACGTGATTGCGCCGCAGAAGCGAAAGGGAAGCAATGATCCAACTGCACGCCGGCGAAGTCAAATGACGGTTGGCTGAAAATGAGCATCCGGGCATGGCGCCTTCAGAGGGCGGAAGTGAGGCAGATCGGATTTGCCCGTTCACCTCACTCCCAGAGCGGCAGGGTCACGGCGAAGCGTGCGCCCTTGTCGGCGGCGACCAGTTCGAGCGTGCCGTCCATGCGCATGATGATCTGGCGCGAAATCGTCAACCCAAGTCCTGACCCGCCTTCGATGGAGCCGGTGACCGCGCCGCCGCGGGAGAATTTCTCGAAGATGCGCTGGCGGTCGGCGGGGGCGATGCCGGGACCGTTGTCGGAGACCTCGACACGGTAGTGCCCATTGCCTACCGACGAGGTGATCTCGACCAGCGGATCGGGGCTGACGTTATACTTTATGGCATTGGCGATAAGGTTGATGAAGACCTGCGCCAGACGATCGGGGTCGCCGTTGACGGTGACCTCGGATGCGCGCGGCCCGGCGTAGATCCTGAGGCCGCGTTGCTCGGCCATCGGCCGGCACACGTCGATGGCGCGGTCGAGCACGGCCTCCGCCAAGGTCGGTCCATTCTGCCAACGCTTCTCGCCGCGTTCGAGCGCGTTGAGGTCGAGGATTTCGTCGAGCAGCTTGGTGAGGCGAAGCGATTCCTCGTGGATGGTGCGGGTGAAGCGCTGCCGCTCGTCGGGCTTGAGGTCGTCGGTGGTCAAAAGGATTTCCGAGAACGAGCGGATCGAGGTCATCGGCGTGCGAACCTCGTGACTGACCTGGCTGAGGAACTCGTCCTTCTGGCTGTCGAGTGCCCGCAGGCGCTCGTTGGCCTGTTTCAACGCCTCGGCGGTCGAGCGCAGTTCGGCGGAGGTCTGTTCGAGCTCTTGGGAGTACTCGATCACCTGCTGGGTTTCGTCGGCGATCTGCATCACCTCTTCGAGCGAGACATCGCGCCCGGTCATCACCGTGGCCAGCATGACATGGGCCGAGGCGGCGCCGATCGAGCCGGCCAGCTCGCGTTCCAACCGCACCACCGTCTCGGCGGTCGGTTCGAACTGGGTGCGGCTGACGCCGGATTCTTCGGCGAACGCTTCGAACAGTTCGTAGGCGCGCTGGCCGCCGAGGACGCGCTGGGCAATGAAATAAAGATCGGAGGCGCTGGCCGAGCCGGGAACGAAATTGGGCTGTTCGCGGGTGCGGCGCTTGAAGACATCGGCGAACAGGGCCGCCTGAATGCGCTCAAGAGCGTTCTGCCGGGTGACGAGCGACACGCCGATCAGTGCGGCGGTGTTGAGGAACAGGCTCCAAAACACCGAGTGGACCAAGGGGTCGAATCCGGAAAGCCCGAACAGGTTCTGCGGCCGCAGCAACCCGATTCCCCAGGGACCTGAGGAGATGATCTGGGCGATGGCGGGGCTGGTCGAGGCAAAGCTCGGCAGGAACATGGTCCAGGCCCAGACGAGAAAGCCGATCAATGTGCCGGTGACGGCACCATGCACTGTCGCTTCACGCCAGTAGAGCGCGGCGATCATTGCCGGCAGGAACTGGGCGACGCCGGCAAAGGAGATCAGGCCGATGGCGGCAAGGGCGTCGGAATTGCCCGAGAGCCAGAAATAGAGGAACCCGAGGAACAGGATGAAACCGATGGAGGCGCGGCGGGAGTTGAGCAACAAACGGGTCACGCCGCCGGTGCCGGAATTGCCGAAGCTTTCCGACGACCGCAAGGCGATCGGCATGACGATGTGGTTGGAGACCATGATCGACAGGGCGATGGTCGCCAGAATGATCATCGAGGTGGCGCTCGAAAATCCGCCAATGAAGGCGAACAGCGCCAGACCGGCATTGCCCGAGGTCAGCGGCAGGGTCAGAACGAACATGTCCGGATTGGAGCCTTCTGGCAGAACCGTAAGTCCGTAAATGGCGATCGGCATGGTGAAAAGGCTCATCAGCAGCAGGTAGGTGGGGAAGGCCCAGGCCGCGGTCCTGAGGTGCCGCTCGTCGGAGTTCTCGACCACGGTGATCTGGAACTGGCGCGGCAGGCACAGCACTGCCGCTGCCGATAGCACCAGGATCGCGACCCAGCGCGGTCCGAAATCATAGGAGCGGGCAATGTCGATGCCGGCCTCGGCGGCCCCCTGATAGATCGCCATCGGTCCGCCGCTGATGCCGAAAACGACGAAAATGCCGACGGCGAGGAAGGCCACGAGCTTGACCACTGCTTCGAAGGCGATGGCGGCGACGACGCCGTGATGCTGCTCCTTGGCATCGACATTGCGGGTGCCGAACAGGATGGTGAACAGAGCCATGCAGGCCGCTGCGCCGAAGCCGAGGCTGACAGAATCGAAACCGGATAGCCCGCCCGGGTCGGAGGCGGAGGTGATGACCTGGATCGACTGGGTGATCGCCTTCAGCTGCAGCGCAATATAGGGCGTTGTGCCGACCACTGCGATCAGGGTGACGAGCACGCCGAGCGTGCCGGACTTGCCGAAGCGCGAGCTCAGAAGATCAGCGACCGAGGTGATGCGCTGGCGTTGGGCGATGCGCACGAGCTTTCTGAGGATGAACCACCAGCCGATAAAGATCAGGGTTGGTCCGATATAGATGGCGAGGAACTCGAAATTGGTCCGTGCCGCCGAACCGACGGCACCGTAAAAGGTCCAGGATGTGCAATAGACCGAGATCGACAGGGTGTAGACCAGCGGGGATCTCAGGAACCCACTGCGCGATTGGCTGGCCTTTTTGTCCGAAACATAGGCGAGCACGAACAACAGGCCGACATAGGCAACCGCGATGATGAGGACGAGATTGACCGAAATCATCGTGGCCGGTCCTCGGCCTTGCCCTCGTCACTCGTGGTGCCGTCATCGTCGCGCCCGAGCCGGCGCGACAGGATGAAGGTCAGGGCGATCAGCCCGATCCAGACCGAGAACAGGTAGATGGCGACGACCGGAATGCCGATTATGGTGGCCGGGACATTGAACACCCCGAGCAGGGGCGGCACGAACAGCATTGCCCCGAACACGGGCAGGAGCACGGCAGCCGTCTGGAGCCGGTGCGAGTCCGCCATCAGGCAGGCCCGAGCCGCGCCATCAAGGCTTTAACCGACTGCACCACATCGGCATTGGCATAGGGCTTGGTGACAAAGGCGTCGGCACCCAGTTCCTCGGCGATGCGCTTGTCCTGGGTCTGCCCCTTGGCCGTGAGCATCAGCACCTGAAGTTGCGCGAAGGCCTGATCGGCGCGGATCTGCTTGAGCACCTCGAAACCGGACTGGCGCGGCAGCATGACGTCGAGCACCACGACCTTGGGGTTGAGGCGCCGGATCTCGGCCAGCGCCGCGGCCCCGTCGGTCACCGAGGCGACGGTCAGTCCTGCCCTTCGCAGGATGAATTCCAAGGAATCGAGGATCGCCGGCTCGTCCTCGGCGATCAAAACGTCGGTGCTCACGTGTTCCCCTTCCGCCGCGTCCGGAGTTTCCCCCTCCCGGACCTCAGCGACTTTGTTGAGATAACAGCAAATCGGTGCCGCACTCAATCCGCAGTTCTCTCCTGCGTATTCCGACGGGTGGCGCCAGCGTCGAACCGGCGCGGCACCAGCGGTGTTCGAAGTTCGGTTTCGGCGCCCTGCAGATCGAGCGCCTCTTCCTGGCGATGGGCGCAGCCGCGCCTGACGCAGAGCTTGCACGCCGGCCCGACCGGCACCTCATTGGCGGTGCCCGCGAGATCGAGCCCTTGCCCGTAAACCGTGCGGTCGGCATGCAAAATGTCGGCGGCCAGCATCACCGAGGTGAAGAACGGCTGTTCGCGGAAGGTCGCCGGCCGCCGCGACACCGACTTGGCGATGAACAGATAGCGCGAGCCATCGGCGAAACGCGCCACCTGGCGCACGACCTGGCCTGTCTGACGGAAGGCGGCGTAAAGTGCCCAAAGCGGACAGGCGTGGCCGGTCGAGGGCAGCAACAGACCGGGTAGCGGAAAGTGCTTGGTCAATCGCCCTGCCGGGTCGGAACGCAGGAAGGCAAAGGGAATGCCCTCGGCGCCCTTGCGTTTCAGAGTGACGAGGCGGTGCGCAACCTGTTCAAAGCTGGCGGTAAAATTCTGGCCGAGATGATCGATGTCGTACTGGCTGTCTTCCGCGGCGTCGAGCACGCGGTCATAGGGCATGACAACAGCTCCGGCGACATAGGATGCGAGTGCCCTGAAGGTCAGTCGTCGCGCCGCCGCCGAGGTCAACCTGGCATTGCCGAGCTCTTCAAGCATGGCATCGGTCGCCGCCAGCTCGGCAAACAGCCTTGAAAGCTGGAACTGCCGCGTTGCCGCCGTGGCCGAGCCCTGGAACCACATCTGCCGCTCATCGGCATTGAAGCGGTATTGCGGGGAGAAGCTGGTCTCGCCAGCCGGCGGCTCGCCGCCGCGCTGCGTCCTGATGCCGAAACGGCGCTCGATCAGATCGGACAGCGCCACCTCGCCGAATATGCCATGGCTCTCCACCTCGGTCCTCAGCTCGCTTGCCACCTGTTCAAGGGCAGGGAAGTGGTTGTCTTCGGCGACGAAGAAATCATTGAGTTCCTGCTGCGGGGTGGCGATGCGGCGTTGCGCCGAGGATTGCTCGAAATGCGCCACAAGCGTTTCGGCAACGTCGGAAACGTCGCGCGCTTCGCGTCCGATCGAGTCCACGAAGCGGTTGCGTTCGGCCTCGGTCAGATCCTCGGTGTCCATGATGATTTCCGAGGAAGACCTGACGGCGCTGACATGGTTGAGCACCTGATGCAGCAGCTGTGAAAACAACGGGTCGGCGCGCAGGCGCTGCTGGTAGGTATCAAGAGAGTTGTTTGCCTCGAGATAGGCCCTGTGAAGCTGTGCCAGTGCTTCGGCCGCCTGGGGATGCTGGGCCACCAGAACGCGGGCGTCGGCGGGATGAAGGCCGGTGCCAACAAAGACGGGTTCGTTCAGCGCCTCTTCAAGAGAATGAATGAGGCGATGCTCCGATTCTCCAGTCAAATTTGAAATATCCAGATCCAGTGCATCAGCTATTCGATGCAACAAAGCACCGCCAACATCGCGTTTATTGGCCTCTATCAAGTTAAGATAGCTGGCCGAGATCTTGGAACGACGCGCCAGCTCGGCTTGGGAAAGTCCCAAGGATTTCCGCTGACTACGGATTCTTAACCCTATCGGCGCGCGCATCGAATCAGCCTCCTGTAAAGGAATTTACATACAGAACAGTATTAGGATTAAACAATTTACAAAAAAGCGCAATCATTCCAAGTATCTGTTGCGTATGTTTGCATTTCGCGCATAAATCTTCGCCGCACGGAAGATGTTCAACAATGACACGCCGGCAATCAACGAGGAGGATATCCATGAGCGAACGCAAAACGGGCCTGACCCGGCGTAAGGTGCTCAAGAGCACTGCTGCCGGCGCGCTTGCCGCCGGCCTTACCCCGACCATCTTCAGCCGGGGCATTGCTGCCGAATATCTCAACGAACCGACCGGCAGCACGGTAAAGTTCGGATTCAACGTGCCGCAGACTGGAACGTATTCCGCCGAGGGGCTGGACGAATTGCGTGCCCAGCAGCTTGCCGTCGAGCATCTCAATGGCGAGGGCGATGGCGGCATGCTGAACACCTTCAGCTCCAAGGCGCTGAAGGGCAACGGCGTGCTCGGCAAGAAGGTCGAATTCGTGACGGGCGACACGCAAAACAAGTCAGACGCTGGACGTGCCGCCGCGAGGGCTATGATCGAAAAAGACGGTGTCGTCATGATCAATGGCGGTTCGTCCTCGGGCGTGGCCGTTGCCGTGCAAGGGCTGTGCCAGGAAGCCGGCATCATCTTCATGGCCGGTCTGACCCACTCCAACGACACCACCGGCAAGGACCGCAAGGCCAACGGTTTCCGTCACTTCTTCGATGCCTACATGTCCGGTGCGGCACTCGCCCCGGTGCTGGCCAAGGCCTATGGCACGGACCGCAATTTCTACATGCTGACCTCCGATTACACCTGGGGCTGGACCCAGGCCGAGTCGATGAAGCAGTTCCTCGAGGCCAAGGGCTGGAACATGATCAAGGACGTCCGCACGCCGGTCGGCGCGGGCGATTTCTCGTCCTACATCACGCCGGTGCTGCAGTCGGGCGCCGACGTGCTCGTCCTCAACCACTACGGTGGGGACATGGTCAACTCGCTGACCCAGTCGGTTCAGTTCGGTCTCAGGGACAAGCAGGTCAACGGCAAGCAGTTTGAGGTCGTCGTTCCGCTTTATTCCGAGCTGATGGCTGAAGGCGCCGGTGAGAACATCAAGGGCGTGTACGGTTCGATGAACTGGAACTGGCAGCTCGACAACCCGGGCACCAAGGCCTTCGTCAAGTCGTTCGGCGAGAAGTACGGCCAGCCGCCGTCGAACTCGGCGCAGACCTGCTACGTGCAGACCCTGCTCTATGCCGACGCCGTGGAACGTGCGGGTACGTTCAACCCGTGCGGTGTGGTTGCGGCGCTCGAAGAGAACACTGGCAGCCTCGATGGCGTCGACTCGGATTCGAACAAAGGCTTCCTGTTCGACGGCATGGGTACGGGCAAGACGCTCTACCGCTCGGCCGACCACCAGTGCTTCAAGGACGTGCTTGTCATGAAGGGCAAGGAAAACCCGTCCAACAAGTACGACAACCTGGAAATCGTGGAAACAACCCCGGTGGATCAGGTCTGGTACGAGCCGGACCATGAAATGTTCGGCGGTCCCGAGGCATCCCTCGGCACCTGCAATCCGGGCGTCTAGAACCCGAATCTGGAACACGTCACTCCTGCCAATCGCGCCTGAGCGCGATTGGCACCTTTCAAGCACGGTGGCGTCCGGCGGTCCGGACGCCCGTGGTGTGTCGTCACAGGGGCAGACGAGATGGATGCCATAATCCTTCAAATCCTGAATGGACTGGACAAGGGCTCGGCCTATGCGCTGATCGCCTTGGGTCTGACGCTTATTTTCGGCACGCTGGGGGTGGTCAATTTCGCCCATGGCGCGCTGTTCATGATTGGCGCCTTCTGCGCGGTGACGCTGCAGCGGGTGTTCACTCTGTCTTTCGACGTGGTCGACCCGACCCAACAGGACTTCCTCGGCAATCCGCTCGTGGTACAGATGCCTTATGTCGAGGCCTGGTTCGGCGAGGAATTCGGCGCCTTCCTGATCGACTGGTCGGTTCCGATGGCGATTATTCTGGCGATACCGGTCATGCTGGTCATCGGCATTGCCATGGAACGCGGGTTGATCAAGCACTTCTACAAGCGCCCGCATGCCGAGCAGATCCTGGTCACCTTCGGTCTGGCCATCGTGCTCCAGGAGGTCATCAAGTACTTCTTCGGTGCCAACCCGATCCAGACGGCCGCGCCCGGTGCCTTCACCGGCTCGTTCGATTTCGGCGCCATGCTCGGCCTGCGGCCTGACGTGATCATCTATCCGTATTGGCGCATGGTCTATTTCCTGTTCGCCGGCCTGGTCATCGCAGGGGTGTTCTCCTTCCTGCAGTTCACCACTTTCGGCATGGTCGTTCGCGCCGGCATGGCCGACCGCGAAACCGTCGGCCTGCTGGGCATCGATATCGACCGGCGTTTCACCATCATGTTCGGCATTGCCGCGATCGTCGCCGGCATGGCCGGTGTGATGTACGCGCCGATCCTTTCTCCCAATTTCCACATGGGCATGGATTTCCTGGTTCTGAGTTTCGTCGTGGTCGTTGTCGGAGGCATGGGCTCGCTGCCCGGGGCGGTCGCCGCCGGGTTCCTCCTCGGCATCCTGCAGTCATTCGCCTCGATGAACGAAATCAAGTCCATCATCCCGGGCATCGACCAGGTCATCATCTATCTGGTTGCCATCATCATTTTGCTCACCCGTCCGCGCGGCCTTCTGGGTCGGCGCGGGGTGATGGAGGAATAGTCCATGCTTGGTCTGAGCAAGAAAGACACCGCCTTCCTGATCGCTGTCACCATTCTGACAATGGCGACGCCGATCGTCCTGCAGCCGTTCCCCGAGGGATCGAGTCTGGCGCAGTTCAACGCCGGCTATCCCGACCTGATGCAGCGATTTGCCATCTTCGGCATCTTCGCCATCGGCTTCAACATCCTGTTCGGGCTCACCGGCTACCTCAGTTTCGGCCATGCCGCCTTTCTCGGCATCGGCTCGTATTCAGTGGTCTGGATGTACAAGCTCCTGGATTTCAACGTCCTGCCCGGCCTGGTGCTGGCGGTGATCGTTTCGGGGATCTTCGCCCTGTTCATCGGATTCGTCTCCTTGAGGCGATCGGGCATCTATTTCTCGATCCTGACGCTGGCCTTCGCCCAGATGAGCTACAATCTCGCCTATTCGGTGTTTACGCCGATCACCAATGGTGAAACCGGCCTGCAGGTCTATCTCAACGATCCGCAGGTGCTGATGGGTCCGGAGTCGCCCACTGCGCCAAACCTGTTCGGCCTGATCATGGGCGAGAGCTACAAGCTCAGCCTTGGCGACTGGGTGTTCACCTTCAACATCGGCTATTATTTCTGCGCCGTCATCGCGATCCTGGTGTTCTATCTGTCGCTCAGGATCTTCCGGTCGCCCTTCGGCATGATCCTCAAGGCGATCAAGGCCAATCGCAACCGGCTCAACTACGCCGGCATCGACACCAAACCCTACATGCTGACGGCATTCGTCATCTCCGGCATGTATGCCGGGCTGGCCGGTGGCCTGCTCGCCGCCATGGATCCGCTGGCGGGTGCCGAGCGCATGCAGTGGACCGCGTCCGGCGAAGTGGTGCTGATGACCGTGCTCGGCGGTGCCGGCACCCTGATGGGCCCGGTGCTCGGCGCCGGCTTCATCAAGTACTTCGAGAACATCTTCTCCAAGATCAACGAGGGCGTTCTGCACGACTGGTTCGGCTGGCTGCCGCCGCCCGTGCAGGATTTTGTCGTCGGCGTCATTGCCCCGTTTACCGGCGAAGGCTGGCACCTGACGCTCGGCCTGTTGTTCATCCTCGTGGTCATCTTCCTGCCTGGCGGCATTGTTCAGGGATCGAAGCTGGTCTGGGACCTGGTCTTCCGCCGCAATCGCAATGGCGACGCCGATCAGCCTGAAAAAGCGGCAAAGCCGCAGCCGGCGGAGTAGGGGGCAACCATGAGTGTTGAAGACAAGAACATCGTTTTGCATGTCGATGATGTGCACAAGACCTTCGGCGGGTTGCACGCACTGGCCGATATCGACCTGTCGATCGAGGAGGGCAAGACCCACGCGATCATCGGACCGAACGGCGCTGGCAAATCGACACTGCTGAACGTCATTGTCGGCCGGCTGGCCCCGACGCGCGGCGCCGTGGTTTTCGACGGCGCGGTGCTGACCGGCAAGGCGCCGCACCAGATCAACCAAATGGGCATCGCCCGCGTCTTCCAGACCCCGGAAATCTTTCCCGATCTCTCGGTTCTGGAAAACGTCATGGCACCGGCCTTTGCCAAGCGCGATGGTGCGTTCAAGCTCAACTTTCTGACCACGCTCGGCCATCAGACAGATGTCCTTGAGGATGCGGAGCAAACGCTCGAGGACGTCGGTCTCACCGACCGCATGCATCATCGATCCGGATCGCTGTCACGCGGCGACAAGCGTCGCATGGAACTGGCGATGTGCCTGATCCAGCGCCCGCGCCTGCTGCTGCTCGACGAACCGACCGCCGGCATGTCCCGTCACGACACCAACACCACCATTGATCTTCTCCAGAAGATCAAGGCGCGCGGCATGACCAAGATCATCATTGAACACGACATGCACGTGGTGTTCTCCCTTGCCGACAAAATTTCCGTTCTTGCCGGCGGTCGTATCATTGCCGAAGGAGAACCGGAGTCCGTGCGGACCGATCCACGCGTCAAGGAAGCATATCTGGGCGAGGCAAACTGATGAGCAGCGTTGAAATGGCAAGCACGGATCACAATTCAGTGCCCGAGACGGCGGTGGAACCGTTTTTTTCTGTCAAGGATTTGCACGCATATTACGGTGAGAGCTATGTCGTTCAAGGTGTGAGCTTTGACATCAAGGAGGGTGACATTCTTGCCCTGCTCGGCCGCAACGGCGCCGGAAAGACCTCGACGCTCAGAGCCATTGCCCGCGTCGCGACGCCGGAATTGCGCAAGGGCGAAGTCTGGCTGAACGGGCAGCCATTGCACGGCAAGGCCGCATTTCAGGCCGCCAGGGCCGGAATTCAGCTGGTTCCAGAGGATCGGCGAATCATTCAGGGTTTGACGGTCGAGGAGAACCTTCAGCTTGCTCAGGTTGCCGCCGGACATGGGTGGACGGTCGAACAGGTGTACGAATCATTCCCGAGATTGGGAGAAAGACGCCGCCAGGAGGGCACAACCCTTAGCGGCGGAGAGCAGCAAATGCTGGCAATTGCCCGCGCATTGATGCGTGATGTAAAGCTTTTACTGCTCGATGAGCCTTACGAAGGGCTCGCGCCGGTTATTGTGCAGGAAATTGAACGAATCTTGATGAACATCAAACGGCTGGGCATAACTTCGGTTATTGTTGAGCAGAACGCGGTCGCCGCGCTTCGGCTGAGCGATCGCGCTGTCATTCTCGACACGGGGCAGGTTGCCTTTTCCGGCACGGCTCAGGATGTTCTCGACAGTCCTGAATTACGGCAGGAATACCTTGCGATCTGATCTCCAGAGGGTGAAAAATTGCTGGCTGGCACGCCGTCGCGAAACCCTTGGCCCATTTGAGGAGGACGCCGGGGCTGCGTGAGCTGGCGAATAACAACCGGTGCGGACGCAGGCCGTCACGCATCGAAGGGAGAACCTGATGACTGACGCCGTATTTAACCCACCCCCCGAAATCGTAAAAAACACCAAAGTGACTGCGAAGCAGTACGAAGACATGTACGCTCGTTCAGTCAACGACCCGGACGGGTTCTGGGGCGAACAGGCCAAGCGCCTCGACTGGATCAAGCCGTTCACCAAGGTCAAGAATTCGACGTTCGAATATCCCGACGTCTCGATCAGATGGTTCGAAGACGGCGAACTCAACGTTGCCGCCAATTGCATCGACCGGCATCTCGAAAAGCGTGGCGATCAGGTTGCCATCATCTGGGAAGGCGACGATCCCAACGAATCCAAGAAGATTACCTACAAAGAGCTGCACGAGGAGGTCTCGCGGCTCGCCAATGTCTACAAATCGCTCGGCGTCAAGAAAGGCGACCGCATCTGCCTGTACCTGCCGATGATCCCCGAAGCGGCCTATGCGATGCTGGCCTGCGCCCGTATCGGCGCGGTGCACTCGATCGTTTTCGGCGGCTTTTCTCCGGACGCCTTGGCGTCACGTGTGCATGACAGCGAAGCCAAGCTGCTGGTCACCGCTGATGAAGGCCTGCGCGGCGGACGTCACGTTCCGCTCAAGGCCAATGCCGATATCGCGCTCAAAAACCTGCCCGACGTCAAGGTGCTGATGGTCAAGCGCACCGGCGGCGACGTGAATTTCGTCGAGGGGCGCGATCACTGGTACCATGAGGAACTGGCCAAGGTTTCCGCCGATTGCCCGCCCGAGCCGATGAACGCCGAAGATCCGCTGTTCATCCTTTACACCTCTGGCTCGACCGGCAAGCCGAAGGGCGTGCAGCACTGCACTGGCGGTTATCTCGTCTATGTCTCTTTGACCCACGAACTGACCTTCGATTATCACGGTGGCGAGGTGTTCTGGTGCACGGCTGACGTGGGTTGGGTCACGGGTCACTCGTATATCGTTTATGGCCCGCTCGCCAACGGCGCCACGACGCTGATGTTCGAAGGCGTGCCGAACTACCCGGATGCCGGGCGTTTCTGGGACGTGGTCGACAAGCACAAGGTCAACATCTTCTACACCGCCCCGACCGCGATCCGCTCGCTGATGGGGGCCGGCGACGAATTCGTCGACCGCGCCGACCTGTCGAGCCTCAAGGTGCTCGGGTCGGTTGGCGAGCCGATCAATCCGGAAGCCTGGATGTGGTATCACAAGAAGGTTGGCCACGAGAAATGCGCCATCGTCGATACCTGGTGGCAGACCGAGACCGGCGGCTTCATGCTGACCCCGCTCCCCGGCGCCATTCCGACCAAGCCGGGCTCGGCGACCAAGCCGTTCTTCGGTATCCAGCCGGTGGTGCTCGAGCCCAATACCGGCGAAGTGCTCGACGGTCCGGGCGAGGTCCATGGCGTGCTCGCCATCAAGGACAGCTGGCCGGCTCAGGCCCGCACCGTCTACGGCGACCACGACCGGTTCGTTTCGACCTATTTCCAGCAGTACAAGGGCTATTACTTCTCGGGTGACGGTTGCCGCCGCGACGCCGATGGCTATTACTGGATCACCGGCCGCGTCGACGACGTGCTCAACGTTTCCGGTCACCGTATCGGCACCGCCGAGATCGAAAGCGCGCTGGTTGCGCATGCCAAGGTCTCCGAGGCCGCCGTCGTCGGTTACCCGCACAACGTCAAGGGACAGGGCATCTATTGCTATGTCACCCTGATGTCGGGCGAGGAACCGAGCGAAGAGCTGAAGAAGGAACTGAGGACCTGGGTCCGCACCGAGATCGGTCCGTTCGCGGCGCCGGACTTCGTGCAGTTCGCACCGGGCCTGCCCAAGACCCGTTCGGGCAAGATCATGCGTCGCATTCTGCGCAAGATTGCCGAGGACGACTTCGGCGCGCTTGGCGACACCTCGACGCTGGCCGATCCGGGCGTTGTCGACGACCTCATTGCCAACCGCATGCACAAATAGGGTGGGGGGCTGCCGGGAAGGCGCGTTAGCGCTTTCCCGGTTATTTCTCGTTTCAATCACCGCATTGCGGCGGACATGCTCCGGGGGGGAGCGGAACGGGGTGCCGAAAGGTACCCCGTTTCTTTGTCGACGAAGGACCTGATACTCAGTGCTCGGTCGGTTCGACCAGAGGCTTCGACTTGATGTCCTCGAAGGCGGAGCGCAGCGCCTCGGACCAGGCCTCGCTCAGCGCTCGGAAATAGGGGTCGTCGGCCTCGATCCGCTCCATCTCACCCATGTGATAGGTGTCGCGGCGGTAGATGGCGAAATCGATCGGCATGCCGACGCTGAGGTTGGAGCGCATGGTCGAATCGAAACTCAGCAACAGGAGCTTGGCGGCGTCGCCCATGCGCATTTCGAGCTTGGCGACGCGATCGAGGATCGGCTTGCCATATTTGTGCTCGCCGATCTGGAAGAAGGGCGTATCCTCGGTCGCCTCGATGAAATTGCCTTCCGGGTAGATCTGGAACAGGCGCATCTTGTCGCCCTTGATCTGGCCGCCGAGCACGAACGTGGCAGTGAACCCGTCCGCCTGCTGGCCCATCACCTCCTCGTTGATCTCGCGGATTTTCCTGAGCGCCGCGCCAATCAGGCGCGCCGCCTGGAACATGGTGCGCACAGTGGCGAGCGAGGGGCCGTCATGGTCGGCATCGGAGATCTGCTCGCTCAAAAGCGTAACGACCGCCTGCGAGACGGCAAGATTGCCTGAAGTCAGCAGCACGAAGGTGCGGTCGGACATCTCGTCCCAGACATACATCTTCTTGAAGCAGGCGATATTGTCGAGGCCGGCATTGGTGCGGGTATCGGACGCAAACACGATACCGCGGTCGATCTTCAGGCCAACGCAATAGGTCATGGTAAGATTCGCTTTGGGAGGATGGGAGGCGCGAGTGTGCTACCGCTCGGCATCTTCCGCAACAAGGATTTCAAGTGTCTCGACCGGCAGGTCGTCAGGCCCGACCGCGGGATGAGCGCGGATAGGGGCTGCCGTTTCGGCATCAAGCCCCACCGCGACGCGCACATGGCGGTCGGTCGGGCAGAGATCGAGCCGCGGATCGAAGGCGATCCAGCCAAGCCCCTCGATATAGGCCTCGGCCCAGGCATGGGTGTTGCTCTCGACGTCCTCGTCCGCCTCGGCAAGGTAATAGCCTGTCACGAGCCGCGCCGGAATGCCGAGCGCCCGCGCACTGCCGACGAACGTCCGGGCATATTCGAATGCCGGATCGGTCACGGTTTCCGCCTCATCCTGCGACTGAGACTGATCCTGCGTACTCACGCCGTCCGACTGCGATTGCGACTGGCTCTGGCCCGCTTCCGATTCAAGGCGGGCGTTGAGCATTTCGTGGATGCGCGCCATCAGTCCGTGCATGGCGCCAAGTTGGTCTTCGCGCCGGCTGGCTTCGCCACGGAACTTGCCCCAGATGCTGGCCGGAACGCGCGTTGTTGGCGTCGCGCGGTGATAAAGCCACGGGACAGGTTCGGACAGTGGCCAGCCCAGAACGCCATTGCTCGACAGGGTTTCGACCCTGCCTGAAACGGCAATCTCCAGCGGTTGCTCGATGCTGGAAAGCGAGGCGAACAGGGCCTGGTTGCCGAAACCATCGATGATCGGAACGCGCCGGGACTCTTCCGAAAGCTCAAGTGACCAGTCGATCACACGCTGGGTGGGACCGGATTGTGGGGTCATCAACAGATGCAGGAGCACACGCTGCGATGCTGCGGCGAAATCGATCTTCAATCTGTGGCGGATGGAGATCTGCATGACGCCTCAATAGAAGTTGTAGTGTTCGGTGAGCGCGTCGGTCAGCGCATTGTTGCGTCCGATGAATTCGACCAGAAACTCGTGCAGTCCACGCTGGAAGATCGAATCCATTTCGATGTCCTTGAGCATGGCGCTCATTTCATCGGCCATGTCGTGCACGGGGGTTCGCACACCATAGAGCTTGTCGATAACGTCGAGCGAGCTTTCGACCCAGTTGGTGCAGAAGGCGAGCGAGCGTGGCATTTCCGGCCTGAGGATCAGGTATTCGGCGATGTTCGAGGCCTTGAATCGATCGTGATAGGTGTGCCGGTACGATGAGTAGGCGGATGTCGCCCTGAGGATCAGCGTCCATTGCTGGATGTCGATTTCGCCGCCGACGAAGCTCGAACGCGGCAGCAGCACGTAATATTTCATGTCGAGGATACGGGCGGTGTTGTCAGCCCGTTCGACGAAATTGCCGAGCTGGGAGAAAGCGTAGCCGTCATTCCTCAGGATGGTGCCGAGCAGGGCGCCGCGGAACGAATGACTGGCGTGCTTGGCCCAGGCGACGAGGTCGGGAAGCTGTTTTTCTCCGACCTGGCCGGGCCGCACCTGGGCAATGTCGAGCCAGGCCGAGTTGATCGCTTCCCACATGTCCGAGGTCAGCGCCGTGCGCTCGGTGCGGGCGTTGGTGCGGGCGTTGTGAAAGCAGGAATAGACCGAAGACGGGTTCTCCGGATCGAGCATCATGAACTGCGCCACCGTCCGCAATTCCGCCGTTTCATATTTGGCGAAAAACAGCTGGTCGCAGGCGGCGGCCTGCAGCATCGAGGTCAGGTATTCGCTTTCGGACTGGTCGGGGCGACGGATCAGCGACATGCGCACCCCGGCTTCGAGCAGGCGGGCAATGTTCTCCGCCCGCTCGACGTAGCGGGAGAGCCAGAACAGATTTGCCGCAGTGCGTCCGAGCATCATTTGCGTTCAGCCACCCATCTCAATCTTCAAGCACCCAGGTGTCTTTGGTGCCACCGCCCTGGCTGGAATTGACCACGAGGGATCCCTTCTTGAGGGCGACGCGGGTCAGCCCGCCGGGGGTGATGCGAATCTTGTCGCCGACCAGCACATAGGGCCGCAAATCGACATGGCGTGGCACGATGCCGGAGCGCGAATAGGTCGGGCAGGCGGAAAGCGCCAGGGTCGGCTGTACGATGTAATTATCGGGCCGCGCCTTGATCTTTTCGGCAAAGGTCCTGTGCATGGCCTTGGTGGATGTCGGACCGACCATCATGCCGTAGCCGCCCGAACCATGAACTTCCTTGACCACAAGGTCCTGCAAATTGTCGAGGACATAGGCCCGCTGGTCGTCGTCTGTGCAGTTGTAGGTCGGCACGTTCTGAAGGATCGGCCGCTCGCCGAGATAGAAATCGATGATCTCGGGCACGTAGGTGTAGACCGCCTTGTCGTCGGCAATACCGGTGCCGGGCGCGTTGACCAGCGTGACATTGCCGGCGCGATAGGCATCGAACAGGCCCGGCACGCCGAGCATGGAATCGGGGCGGAAGGTGAGGGGGTCGATATAATCGTCGTCGATGCGGCGATAGATGACGTCGACTTGCTGGGCGCCGCGCGTCGTGCGCATGTAGACCTTGGCCTCGTCGACGAACAGGTCGCGGCCCTCGCAGAGCTGTACGCCCATCTGGTCGGCAAGGAACGAATGCTCGAAATAGGCCGAGTTGTGGATGCCGGGCGTGAGAACGGCGACGACCGGTGCGTTCTCCCGTCCTTCGGGGGCGACCGATTGCAGCGTGCGGCGCAAGTCCTCGGGATAGGTATCGACCGGCGCGACGCGCAGTTTCTGGAACAGGTCCGGCGCAAGGCGCAGCATGGCCTCGCGGTTTTGCAGCATGTAGGAGACGCCGGACGGCGTCCTCAGATTGTCCTCGAGCACATAAAACTGATCGGGACCGACCCGAACGATGTCGACGCCGATGATGTGGGAATAAACGCCCCGTGCCGGATTGAGCCCCATCATCTGCGGGCAGAACGCCTCGTTCTGGACGATAAGCTTTTCGGGAATCTTGCCGGCGCGGATGATCTCCTGGCGATGATAGATGTCGTAAAGGAAGGCATTCAGCGCCCGGACACGTTGTTCGATGCCCTTGGAAAGGCGTCGCCATTCGGCGCCGGAAATGATGCGCGGAATGACATCGAATGGGATCAGCCGTTCGTCGGCTTCCTGCTGGCCATAGACGGCGAAAGTGATGCCGAGGCGCCGGAAAATGCCTTCGGCATCCGATGACATCTTTTTAAGGGAGTTGTCGGGCTGGCTTTCGATCCAGTCGGCCAGAACGCGATAGGGCTCGCGAATTGAGCCGTCAGCATTGAGCATCTCGTTGAATGGATCGGCGTTACTCATAAACCCTAGCTTGATACGAAACGATGCAAACTATGAATGATAATTGCGCAACTTAAGAAGGTTGTCCAACAATTCAGCACAAATTGTGCATTTCGTTCCGCCCGCTACGTGTCGACACCCGGTCGGCATGCCGATAACACTGGACGCCTCCCTCCAGAATCTCAGAGCCACGCATCATGTCGAACCAAGTCCTGATCACCCAAAGATTTCTCAAGAGTTGCGAACAGGCACTCGATGATCGCTTCACCGTGCATAGGCTCTACGAGGCTGACGATAAGGACGCTCTGCTTGCCCAGATTGCACCCGATATTTCAGCACTTGCCGGGATGAGGGTAGATGCGGCGCTGATGGATCGCCTGCCCAATCTCAAGCTGATCGCAAATTTCGGCGTCGGCTATGACGGCATCGATACTGCTGCGGCCCGGGCGCGCGGCATCCATGTCACCAACACGCCGAACGTGCTCAATGACGCTATGGCCGAGATCACCATCGGCCTGATGGTATCGCTGGCCCGGCGCATTCCGCAGGCCGACCGCTACATCCGCGACGGCAAGTGGCCGGCAATGCCTTTCCCGCTGCAGTCCGAACTCAACGGCAAGACCGTTGGCATCGTCGGCCTCGGGCGGATCGGCCTCGAGATCGCCCAGCGCTGCCAGGCGATGAAGATGCGCGTGGTCTATCATTCGCGCAGCAAGCGCCTGCACAGCCCTTATGTCTATTACTCCAAGCTCGTTGACATGGCTCGCGATGTCGACTGGCTGGTGGTCATCACGCCCGGCGGCAAAGGCACGGCGAAGCTGGTCAATGCCGACGTTCTGACGGCGCTCGGCGCAAACGGGTTTCTCGTCAACATGGCGCGCGGCTCGGTCGTCGACGAAACGGCGCTGATCACGGCGCTTGAGAACAAGACCATCGCCGGAGCCGCACTCGATGTGTTCGAGAACGAGCCGAATGTGCCTGAGGCGTTCTGGAAAATGGACAACGTTATCCTGTCGCCGCACATGGGCAGCGCCACCAACCAGACCCGCGACGCAATGGGGGCGCTGGTCGTGGCCAATATCGATGCGTTCTTTGCCGGTGAACCGCTGCTGACGCCGGTGGTCTAGAGGCACAACCGGGGCTGGCGCAAAGCGGGCGCAGCCATGTTCCGGCGCCGCGAGTTCAAGCGCCGGCGTTCAGTTCGCCGGCTTTTGCCATGGCGTTTCTTCGCCCTCCGGTGCCGGTCCCGTCGACTCCCTGACGACCAGGTCGACAGGCTCGGTGATCTGCAAGGACGTCGGATCTGTGCCGGCAATGACCTTGGAGATCATGTCAGCGAGATGCACGGAGGCGTCGCGGATCGGCGTTCGCGTCACCGTCAGCGGCACCGAGAAATGCTCGGTGCGCATGTGCGGCAGGACATCGTCATGGGCAATCACCGAAACGTCGCCGCCGATTTCAAGCTTGGCCTCGCTCTGCGCCCGATAAACGCCGAGCGCCAGCAGTGAGGACGAACAGATGAAGGCTGTCGGACGCGGCGTCATTTTCAGCATGGCAGCGGCGCGGGCATGGCCTACTTCTTCATCCATCTCGTCATGGCTGATGAATTGGGACGGCACCGAAAAACCGCGCTCTGCAATGGTGCGCAGGAATGCCCGTTCACGCTGCTCGACATAGGCGAGGCCGTGCGGTCCGTTCAAAAGCGCGATGCGGGTGTGGCCGAGATCGATCAGCAGGCGTGTCGCAGCGGTGAAGGCGCCGTCATTGTCGATATCGAAATAGGCGTAGGGCACCTGTTGGGCATGGCGTCCGTGCACGACAAAGGGAAAATTGCGCGCCAACAGCGCCTCGATACGCTGGTCGTCGGTCTCGGGGGCGGAGACGATCATGCCGTCGACGCCGCCGCTGGACATGAAACGCGCATAGTGACTGAGCTGCTGGCCCGATGGGGCAACATGAAACATCAGGTCGATATCGGAATTGGCCAAGCGCGTGCACAGGCCGGACAAGAACTCGGTAAAGTGCGGATCGACCATCATATTGTTGGCCGAACGAAAAATCATGCCAACAACCCCCGACCGGCCTGTCGCCAGCCGCTGCGCATTGGAATTGGGCGTATAGCCGAGCTCACGCGCCGCCTCGACCACGCGGTCCCGCGTCTTGGCGCCAACTTCAGGAAACCCGTTCAGAGCACGGCTGACCGTGGCTGGCGACAAACCGAGATATTGTGCCACGTCCTTGAGCGTGGTCATCGCGATTTCCCCCTCAAATCGCTTTGAAGATTGCACATGGCTTTCACAGGATCAATCGATGAGGGCTGATCGTTGATGGAATAGTCGCACAATTGGCGGATATCGGCGGGTTAAAGCGGTTTGAATATGATACGGATTTCCGCTACCGTTATGGAAGTTTTGGTTATGGTCCGTATTGCGGGCCGCTGTTGAACGGGAGTTTTTCATGTCGGACTGGTGGCGTGGCGGCGTTATTTATCAGATTTATCCGCGCTCTTTTCAGGACGATTCCGGCAACGGAATCGGCGACCTGAAGGGGATTATCCGGCGTCTCGATCACATCGCTTCGCTCGGTGTCGACGCCATCTGGCTGAGCCCGTTCTTCACCTCGCCCATGGACGACATGGGCTATGACATTTCCGATTATTTCGATGTCGATCCGCTGTTCGGCACGCTCAACGATTTCGACACGTTGATCGAGAAGGCGCATGGCCTCGGCATCAAGGTGATCATCGATCAGGTGATCTCGCATTCCTCGGACCGCAATCCCTGGTTCATCGAATCGAAGTCATCCAAGACCAATGCCAAGGCCGATTGGTACGTGTGGGCCGACGCCAACAAGGACGGCACGCCGCCCAACAACTGGGCTTCGGTTTTCGGCGGTCCTGCCTGGGAATGGAATGCGACGCGGCGGCAGTACTATCTGCACAATTTCCTTGCCAGCCAGCCCGATCTCAACTTCCACAATCCTGACGTTCAGGATGCGGTGCTTGGCGTTCTGCGTTTCTGGCTTGAGCGCGGTGTCGACGGCTTCCGTTTCGATACGGTGAACTACTATTTCCACGACAAGGAGCTGCACAGCAATCCGCCGGCGCATCCAGATGAGTTGCGGCCCGAGATCGATACCTATGCCATGCAGCGGCATGTCCATGACAAGAACCGGCCGGAAAACCTCGATTTCCTCAAAAGGGTTCGCACACTGCTCGACGAATTCGGCGCCACCACCAGCGTCGGCGAGATCGGCGATATTGATGCCATCGACATCATGGCGGCCTATACCGGCGGCACGGAACGCCTGCACATGGCCTACACCTTCGATATGCTGCGGCTTCCCTTCGTCCCTGAAACCTATCGCAGCCGAGTCGAAAGTTTCTTCAAGACGGCGCCGGATGGCTGGCCGTGCTGGAGCTTCTCCAATCACGACGTCGTCCGCCATGTGACGCGCTGGGCCGAACACGGCACCTCCCGCGAGGTTCTGGCCAAGCAGGCGATCGCGCTGTTGCTGAGCTTCAAGGGATCGGTTTGCATCTATCAGGGCGAGGAACTGGGCCTGCCCGAAGCCAAGCTCGCCTATGAGGAGCTGACCGACCCGCCCGGCATCCGCTTCTGGCCGGAGAATCCGGGCCGCGACGGTTGCCGTACACCGATACCCTGGGAGGATGGGGCGGCTCCGAACGGGTTCACCACCGGCAAGCCGTGGCTGCCGGTCAAGCCGGAGCACTCAGCGCTCAATGTCGCCAGTCAGGAAAAGGATCCCCAATCGGTCCTCAACCATTATCGGGCCGCGCTCAAATACCGGAAGGACAATCCGGTCTTTGTGGCTGGCGATATCAGTTTCTTCGACACGGCGGCGCCGGTTCTGGCCTTCCGGCGCGATCTTGACGACGTATCGATCGTCTGCGCGTTCAACCTGTCGGCCGAAACCGTCGTGACACAGCTCGACAACGGCGCTGAGGGACGACTGTCGGATCTCTCCGTCGCCGAGGTTTCCGGTTCCAGTCTGACGCTGCCGGCCAATGGCTTTGCTTTCATTGAATTCGAGGGCGCGCATCAGGAGGCGCGTGTTTCCTACAGCCAGCCGAAATAGGCATTACGCGGGATCGGCACGGTCTTTTCGGTCAACACTGTCGGTGGCGCAACTGCGCCGCCGTTGTGTTGCCCGGCATGCCGATAGGTATGTTTTTCGCGTCTCGCGGCACGATCTCGCCAGTGGATGCAATGAAGACAAATCAGCGGGCCGGAGGGCATCCGGTCCGCCGAGCCCGTGCGATCGGGGGCAGGCGCGCGGGCGAAATGTGTAATCCGGAAAGTCAGGCCCCTCCACCCTGTTTCACGCGCTGCAGCGTGACGGGATCGTAGAGTTCGGGCGTTATCTTGCCCTTGGGACCAACCACGGTGACCTTGAAGCAATTGCCGTCGGGATCGAGCGAATCGTACTTGATGTTCTTCACATCCAGCTTGTCAGCCAGAAAGATGGTGCTCCATTGCAGGGACTTTTCTCCCTGCGCGCATTGGGCTGCCGTCATTGTCTGAGTTGCGGCGGAACTGACGGTGGGGCTGGCGGTGGCCGCTCCGGTTGCAACGATCAGGGCAAGGGCGGCAAGGGAGATGCTGGTCTTGTGCATGTTCGTTCCTTTCGGTTTTCGCGCCGCGCCCCGTTCGGCACCCGTGTTGACGACAGGCGGCGAGGGCCGGCCGGACAGGAGTAGCCGGCCAGTCCGCGCGCCTTGGGGGAGGGGATAAGACGAGATGCACGCCGGGCCGGAACGGCCGACCCGGGCGGTGCATCACATCACACGATCGAGGGTCGTCGGATTGTAGAGCTGGATCGTGGAGTTGCCCATCGAATCAAGGGCGGCGACCTTGAAGCAGTTGCCGAAGGTGGAAATCGAGGAGAACTGAACGCCGTCCGTCTTCAGCTTGTCGGCGAGAGGCGTGGTGTTCCACTTGCTGGCATGATCGGGCAAGGCATCGCAGCTGCCGATACCCGCCGATGCGATCACGCCCGGCGCGTTGTTCGTGGCGGTCTCAGCGGCCATGGCGGTGCCGATGCCGGCGGTTGAAAGGGCAAAGGCGGTCAAAACGATGAGTGCTTTTTTCATGGGTCTACCTCGTTGTGGGGGCGTCGCAAGGTCTTCCCTGGCGCCTGTTTGTCGTTGCTGGAAGACGCCCTGAACATGCGCTCGGTTCCCGTTCATGACAACTTAAAGATATGTAAGATCAATGCCTTAACGTTGCCGGACCTTGGGCGGAAATGTGGCGCCGAATTCGGTCGCGGTCATTTGATTGCGCGCGAGCGCACAAAAAAGGCCGGGTGAAACCCGACCGGACAGATGACGGCATGTGTGGCTTTGTGCGCCGGGTGGGCTCGCATACCACCCGGCGCCGCGGCGCCCTCACAAAATCTGGGTGAGAGACGCCGGATTGAAAATGTCCTCGTCGAGCATGCCGTTATGGCCTCTTATGGCGACAGTCATGCAGGCTCCGGGCGCGCTCGATATGGAATCGTAGGGAACGCGCAAATAGGTCAGCAGATGCGCGAGATCCGCCTTGGTCCAGGGATCCTTGCTTGCCGGCTGCGCCTCGCACTGCGCGGCATTGGGCGATATCTGGGCCACATCCCGGACAGCGGCGTCCATCGGACGGGCGAATGCGCCGCTTGCGCCGGTGGCGGAAATGACAAAGGCGGTCAGAGCGATTGCAATGGGTTTCATCGATCTACCTCTTATCTGGGCGCCGCGCGGTCTTCCCTGGCGCCCGACTGGCGGAACTGTAAGACAGTGGAAACATGCGCCCATCGCACCGCACTTTCCAATCAACAAACGCTTGAAGATCTTTAAAAATAATTCAGTTTCAACGACTTACATGTGTTGAGGTTGTGGCATCACCATGGCGATATTGCCACAAAGCTTGCCGAAGGCATTGAACTTGAAGTCAAAGCGGTCGCGCGCAAAATGTGGCGAACAAGGCTTGGTCAATCATTCGGACGGTCGCGCCACGCATTGACGCCGCGTACCGGACAAAGGAAACCGGATCGGGTCACTGAGACAGGCAGTCTCGATCCGGTTAGCGCCCGGACGGGGGCTGTGTGTAGATGAGTCGAAGCGACTGCGGGTCCCAGAACTGGTTGCTCGTGGTGCCATCTTCGTTTTTGGCGCGCACGAGGAGGCAGTTTCCGAACTGGTCGATCGATTCGTAATTGACGTTGAAGTAGTTCAGTTCGGTGGTCAGCCGCGTTTTCGTCCAGTCCCAGTCGTTGCGTACCGGCGGTGTGCAGTCGGCGAGCGCACCGGCGAGGGAGGTCGCTGCCATGCTTGGTGTGGCGATCGATGCCGCGCCGAGGAGCGAGGACACAAACGCCAGTGAGATCAGGACGGAAACAGGTTTTTTCATCTTCGGCACTCGCTCCGGGATCGCGCACCACCCGACATGGTTTCGCCAGCAAAAGCTGACCGATCGGGTCCGGGCGATTCCCTTGGGTTCGTCGCGTATAACGCGACGCGATCATGGCAGGTTTTTGTCCGGATGCAACGGCGTCGCTCGAACTCGCTGCATTGCCGATCAATGCTTAATGGGTTCAGTTCTTTCGCCCGACGAGCAATGCCACGCTTGGGATCGACAGGGTCAGGAGAAAGAACCGCGCTGTGTGGTGTGCGGCGATGAAGGCGGTATCGAACCCGAGGGCAATGCCGAGCGCCCCCATTGATTCGAGTGCGCCGGGGGCGAGGCCGAGCCAGATCTGACCCGCCGGCATATCGACGAACTGGACGGCAATCAGCACCGTGGCGCTGACGACGCCGACGCAGATCAGCGTCACCATGGTGCCGGCAACGGCCATGCGCTTGAGGTCGGTGAGGGTGGCGCCGGCGAAACGCGACCCGATCAACGCCCCCATCAACACATAGCCGGTGGCGGTGAGAATGACCGGCAGGCGTCCATCGTAAAGCCCCATCAGCTTGGCGGTGGTGGCAACGACCATTGGCCCGAGCACGAAAGCGGCCGGTATCCTCAGGAACTTGAAGGCAAAGCCGCCGGCGATCGAAGCGACGGCGAGCAAAACCAGCGGCAAGAACGCCATTTCATTTCCAACCGGCAGCGGGCTGATGTCGCTGGCGCTGGTGAGCTTGGCGAAGACCGGCACCAGTGTCGTCAGCAACAGGATACGCATCGACTGGATGACGGCGATCTGGCGGGTGTCGCCATAGCCGGCCTCACTGAGGCCGATGACGAAACTCAGATGACCGGGAAACGAGGATAGATAGGACGTCGCCTTGTCGTAGCCGAACAGGTATCTGAGCATCAGGGTCGAGAGCGTCACCATCACCACCAGCGCCAGGGCCAGTCCGATCAGGGTGACCGGCCAGTGCGGGATCAGCGAAAGGGCATCGGACGAGACATTGGTGCCGAGCGTCATGCCGACAATAACGAAGCCGGCATCGCGCAGATTGTTGGGCATCAGCGGGCGGAACCCGGCGATCGCCGCGATGGCGACCGAAAGAGCGCCGCCCATCAGCAGGCCTGCCGGCAGGCGCAGGAAATGGGCGACAAGGCCGCCAGCAAGGGAAATGCAAAGGGTCAGCAGCAGCGGCCGCGTGCCCTCTGGCAGGGAAAAGCTAGCCAATCGGCATGGCCCGTTCAACCAGGCGTATCCAGTACGAGACGCCGTAAGGGATCGCGTCGTCATTGAAATCGTAGGTGTCTTCGTGAAGGCCGGCGGTATTGCCCTGGCCGAGAAGAATATAAGCGCCGGGACGTTCCTCGAGCATATAGGCGAAATCCTCGCCGCCGAGCGAGGGTGGTGCGTCGCGGTTGACGGCACTCTCACCGACAATCTCGACGGCGGTGTCGGCGGCAAAATGGGTCTGCTCGGGCGCATTGACCGTCACCGGATAGCCGCGCATGTAGTTGAGTTTGGCCCTGGCGCCATAGGCCTGGGCATAGGCCGGCACGAATTCGTTGAGCCGGCGTTCCATCATGTCGCGCACACCCTCGTCGAGGGTGCGGACCGTGCCGGTCATGGCAGCGGTGCGTGGGATGACATTGTCGGTGGTGCCGGCGTTGATCACCGTCATCGACAGCACCGCCGACTTGGTCGGGTCGGTGTTGCGGGAAACAAGTGTCTGCAAGCCGACGATCATCTGGGCTGCGACCATGATCGGGTCGACCGTCTTGTGCGGCTGGGCGGCGTGGCCGCCGATGCCTTCGATGTCGATCGTGAAGACATCGGTTGCCGCCATGATGCCGCCGGTCCGGATGGCGAAGCTGCCGAGCGGCAGGCCGGGGAAATTGTGCAGGCCGTAGACCTCCTGAATGCCGAAGCGGGTCATCAACCCGTCCTCGACCATGACGCGGCCACCGCCGCCGCCCTCTTCGGCTGGCTGGAAGATGATGATAGCCGTGCCATCGAAATTGCGCGTCTCGGCGAGATATTTCGCCGCCGCCAGAAGCATGGACGTGTGTCCGTCATGGCCGCAGGCGTGCATCTTGCCGTCGTTTTCCGAGGCATAGGGCTTGTTTGTGCGTTCGAGGATCGGCAGGGCGTCGGTATCGGCCCTCAAGCCAACGACGCGACCCGAAGTCTGGCTCTTGCCCTTGATGACCCCGACGACACCGGTCTTGCCGAGTCCCGTTACAACTTCGTCGACGCCGAAATCCTTCAACAGGTCGACGATCTTCCCGGCGGTGCGGTGGACGTCGAACAACAGTTCGGGATGGCGGTGAAAGTCGCGGCGCCAGGCCACGACCTCGTCGTGAAAGTCTGCAATGCGATTGATGACGGGCATGTTTGAACCGGGTGGGAGGAAGGGCGGTTCACATTTGGCGTCCTATCGCGACGGCGTCAACTCCCGGCAAGATGCAAACAGGCGTCAGACCTGGCGCATGAGCAGGCCCTCGGGGCATGCTGTGGCGGCGCAAGAGCACGCTTTTCTCCTCAAGCCGCTTCGTTGAGGCCCAATTTGCCCGACACGCGCTTGCCGGTTTCGGCGCCATTTGCAAAGACGAGGCACTCTCAAACACTTGCGATCTCAACGGGCTGATTCATGAAAATCCTTGTCGCCGTCAAACGCGTGATCGACCACAACGTCCGGCTTCGGGTCAGGCCCGACGGCTCCGGCGTCGAAACCGCCGGGGTGCGGATGTCGATGAACCCGTTCTGCAAGAACGCCATGGAAGAAGCAGCAAGGTTGAAACAGGCCGGCACCGCGGACGAGGTCGTCGCCGTTTCGATCGGTCCCGCCAAGGCCAATGACGTGTTGCTGACCGCACTCGCCATGGGCGCCGACCGGGCGATCCTGATCGAGACCGACGCGGAAGTCGAAACGCTCGGTGTCGCCCGCCTGCTGAAGGCGGTGGTCGAAGAGGAAAAGCCGGACCTCATCCTGATGGGCAAGCAGGCGGTCGACGGCGACAACAACCACACCGGCCAGATGCTGGCCGGCCTGCTCGACTGGCCTCAGGCGACCTTTGCTTCGGCGGTTGCTATCGAGGACGGATCGGTGCGGGTGATGCGTGAGGTTGACTATGGCCAGAGCGAGCATCTGCTGCCGCTGCCGGCGGTGGTGACAGCCGATTTGAGGCTCAATACGCCGCGCAACACCGCGCTACCAGCGGTGATGGCGGCGCGCAAGAAGCCGCTTGCAGTGCGTCCTGTTGCCGAGTTTGGCGTTGATATCGCACCACGTCTGGTCGTCGAAAAGGTCGAACCGCCGCCGCCGCGTCCGGAGGGGACGGCGCTCGGATCGCTTGACGAGTTGGTTTTGACCGTCAGGACACTGGCGAGCGGGGAGGCATTGTCATGAGTGTTCTGGTTCTTGCCGATCACGACCTTGCAAAACTGTCGGATGCGACGGCACGAGCGGTCAGCGCTGCCGGACAACTGGGCGGCGCGGTGCATGTGCTTGTTGCCGGTTCCGGTATCGCCGACGTCGCGGCTGAGGCTGCGGCGATTGCCGGTATCGCCAAAGTGCTTGTTGCCGATAGCGAAACGCTTGCCGACGCGCCGGTTGAAGCGCTGACGGCCCTCATCGAAACCCTCATTGGCGATTATACCCACGTCCTCGGCATCGCCGGCGCGGTCGGGCGCGATGTGCTGCCGCGGCTGGCGGCGCGGCGCGGCATTCAGCCGGTGACCGATATTACCACCATCCTCGCCCCCGACCGTTTCGTTCGTCCTGTCTATGCGGGCAATGCCTTCGAGACTGTCCAGTCCGCGCAAGATACGCAGATCCTCAGCGTACGTGCCTCGTCTTTCGCACCGGCAGGTGAGGGCGGTGCGGCAGAGATTGTCTCGGTCTCTGTTCCGGAGACGGCTGGGTTGGCACGTTTCGTTGCCGCGCACCGCACCGAGAGCGACGCGCCGGATCTGCAGACCGCCTCCATCGTTGTCAGCGGCGGCGTTGCCCTCGGCTCGCGCGAGAACTTCAGGATGATCGAAGAGCTCGCCGCCCTGCTTGGCGCAGCAGTCGGGGCGACGCGCGCGGCGGTCGATGCCGGATATGCGCCAAACGACTGGCAGGTGGGCCAGACCGGCAAGGTCGTCGCGCCCGATCTTTATATCGGCATCGGCATTTCCGGAGCCTTGCAGCACCAGGCTGGCATGCTTGGTGCGAAAAAAATCGTTGCCATCAACACCGATGCCGAAGCGCCGCTGATGAAGCTTGCCGACTTCGCCTATCTCGGCGATCTGTTCGAGGCGGTGCCGGCGCTGATCGCGGCGTTGAAGGGATAGGTTTGCGGGTGCGGCGCGTGCTGCTGCGCCAGATGAAAAACCTTTTTGTGTCGGGCAGGAATGTCATTCCGCCGCGCGCCTTGCGATTGCAAATTTGCGTGTCCGGCCTATAAAGGCCGCGTCTTTTTCGCACGCGGATCGATTGAAAAATGTTCGAGAGCCTGAGCAAAGCCCCGCCCGACAAGATTTTTGGCCTCGTGGCCGAATACAAGGCCGATACCCGTGCCGAGAAACTTGATCTCGGTGTCGGCGTCTACAAGGACGAGAACGGCAAGACCCCGATTCTTGGTTCGGTCAAAAAAGCCGAAGAGGCGATTCTTGCGAGCGCCGATACCAAGACCTATGTCGGCGTTCCCGGAAACAAGGGCTTTGCCGACGCCGTGTGCGCGCTGGTGTTTGCCGACAGCGTCGATCCCGCCCGCATCGCGGCGGTTCAGGCGCCGGGTGGCACCGGCTCCTTGTGGGTGTTGTTGACGCTTTTGAAGCGCGCCCGCCCGAAGGGAACGGTCTATCTTTCCGATCCAACCTGGCCGAACCACAAGCCGATGGTGACCACGGCAGGCCTGAAGGCCGAGTTCTATCCCTATTTCAAGCCCGAGACCGGCCAGGTACGTTTCAAGAAGATGCTGGCGGCGCTCGACAAGCTCGGGTCCGACGACATCGTGCTGCTGCACGGATGCTGCCACAACCCGACCGGCGCCAACCTTACACCGGCGCAGTGGGACGAAGTGGCCGCGAGCCTCAAGAAGACTGGCGCCTTCCCGCTGGTCGACCTGGCCTATCTTGGTTTCGGCGACGGGCTTGAAGATGACGCCTATGGCGCCCGCAAGCTTGCCCAGGAACTTCCCGAAATGGCGCTGGCCTTTTCGGCATCGAAGAATTTCGGCCTTTACCGCGAACGCGTCGGTGCTGCCGTCACCATCTCGAAGGACGCCGAGGCCAAGGGCGTCGTCGCCTCGCAGATGTCCAATGTCGTGCGCACCTCCTACTCGCAGCCGCCGGATCATGGCGCCGAAATCGTCCGGCGCATCCTGACCCAGCCGGAGCTTCGTGCCGAGTGGGAAGGCGAACTCGCTGCCATGCGCGAACGCATGCTGCGCTTGCGCGTCAAGCTTGCCGAGTCCATCCGTCAGGTGTCGAACTCGAGCAATTTCGATTTCGTCGCCGAACACCGCGGCATGTTCTCGCTGCTCGGCATATCGGAAAAGGCCGTCGGTCATCTAAAGGCCGACAATGCCGTGTATATGCTCGATGACAGCCGCATAAATGTTGCCGGTCTTCCGGAAGACGACATGGATGCGCTGGCTGCTTCGATCGTCGCGGCCACAAACAAATAGCCAACACTTGCTGCGCCAATGCGGCGTGATAGGGTCGCCGACCCGAAGCAAAACCAATTTCCCAGTACCCCCGGAGGGAGCAATATGAAGTTTTTTGTCGACACGGCCGAAATCAAGGACATCGAGGAACTGGCAGCGACCGGACTGCTCGATGGCGTCACCACCAATCCGAGCCTGATCGCCAAGTCGGGCCGCGACTTCAAGGAAGTCGTCAAGGAGATCTGCGGAATCGTTCCCGGCCCGGTCTCGGCCGAAGTCGCTTCGACCGAGTATGAAACCATGCTCGCCGAGGCCGACGTGCTTGCCAAGATCGCCGACAACGTCGTGATCAAGCTGCCGCTGACCATGGACGGCCTCAAGGCCTGCAAGACCCTGACCGACAAGGGCGTCAAGACGAATGTGACGCTGTGCTTCTCGGCCAATCAGGCGCTTCTGGCCGCCAAGGTGGGCGCGACCTATATCTCGCCCTTCATCGGCCGCATCGACGATATCAATGCCGATGGCATGCAGCTGATCGAAGATATCCGCCAGATCTACGACAACTACGCTTTTGCCACCGAGATCCTCGCGGCCTCGATCCGTTCGGCGAACCATGTCTCCGAAGCGGCGCTGGCCGGTGCCGACGTGGCAACGATCCCGCCCGACGTCATCCGCAAGCTGGCCAACCACCCGCTGACCGACAAGGGTCTCGCCGGCTTCGTTGCCGACTGGAAGAAGACCGGACAGTCGATCCTCTAGGCCGATCTGCGGTCTGACTTCTTTTGCCCCGGCGGACTCGCCGGGGCCTTTCCATATCCGGCATGCCGCCGGTTCGATTTCCCGAAAAGGCCGAAACCATGGCAGACAACCCCATTGCAGAAGCGGTGCGTGCCGCGCTCCATTCCGTCGATATTCCCGGCGGGCAAAAGCTTGGGTCTTATGCCGGCCTTTCCGAAATCATCGTCACCCCGAGTGCGGTTGCCTTCGCCATCTCCGTCGATCCCGGCATGGAGGGCGCTTTCGGGCCAGCCCGTGCCGATGCCCAGCGCGCTGCCGAAGCGGTCTCGGAAGGCCGCAAGGTGTTGGTGTCGCTGACCTCCGACCGGGCGCCGAACACAGCCAGCAAGAGCGCGCAGCCGGCGCCGGATCAGGGGTCCGGCATTCCGCCGAAAACCCCGGTCACCGGCGTCAAGAAGGTCATCGCCGTCGCCTCGGGCAAGGGTGGGGTCGGCAAGTCGACCGTTGCCGTCAACCTGGCGCTGGCACTCAAGGCGCTCGGCCACAAGGTCGGCGTGCTCGATGCCGACCTCTACGGTCCGTCGGTGCCGCGGCTTTTGGGGCTGGAAGGCCAGCCGGTCATCCGTGACGACGAGTTGTTCACGCCCCAACAGGCGTTCGGTCTCGAGGCGATGTCGATCGGCTCGATGCTGCAGGGCGATCAGGCCGTGGTCTGGCGTGGTCCGATGGCGGCCTCAGCCCTCAGGCAGCTGCTGCGTGAAACCGCCTGGAGCGATCTCGATATCCTTATCGTCGACCTGCCGCCCGGCACCGGCGACATTCAGCTGTCGCTTTGCCAGCAGGTCGAACTGACCGGCGCCGTGATCGTCTCGACGCCTCAGGATCTGGCGCTGATCGATGCGCGCAAGGCTGTCGACATGTTCCGCCGTCTCGATATCCCGCTGCTCGGCCTGATTGAGAACATGAGCTATTTCGTGGCTCCGGATACGGGTGCCCGCTATGACATTTTCGGTCACGGCGGCGCGCAAACGGCTGCGGGTGAACTCGGCATCCCCTTCCTCGGAGAGGTGCCGTTGCACATGGCGGTGCGCGAACAGTCCGATCTCGGTGCACCGGTCGTGGCATCGATGCCTGACGGACCTGAAGCAGCGTCCTTCACCGCAGCAGCGGCAAAACTGCTTGCCGGCGGGATGATCTAGGCAGGCGGTCTGTTGGGTATGCTCGGCTGAAACGGGCGCCTGCCTTCCTGAAAACACTATAGAGCATGGTTTCCACAGTGTTCACTGCCGCTCTTCGCGTTGCAGGCGCATTAACCATGACGACTATAGGGATAGAAACATTCGTGTTCGCAAATAAATCCTAGTAAAGGATTATTCATTTGCCGCTATCGGATTCCTATTGCGGGAACTTCGGGGCAGTGGATGAACTGGTCTGGTCTGGGACAAGTGGCAATTGCCGGCGTGATGGTCGGCGGGCTTTCCTACGGAACGCTTTTCGGTGTTTCGTGGGCTGTAGACTACGCCGTCGCTGCCGATGCCGAGCGGCGCGCCAGCGACTGGGCCGAATACATGATCGCAGAGCTGCCGGATCTAGACCGTCTGATCCGGCGCGGTCAGCCCACCGACATGCAATACTATCGGATATGGCAAATGGAACATGTCGGCGACGTGTTCCGCTTCAAGCTGTTCGATATCGAAGGCAAGACCGTACTTGTTTCCGACGCCCGGGATGCCCGACTCGATCCCGAGGCATGGGTCGACGATGATGGTCACGCGGCGAGTGTGCTTGCCAGTGGGCAGACCATGGTCAATCTGTTCACCAAGCACAACGAACCCGACAAGCCCGAAACCTACGCCGAGGCCTATGTCCCGGTGCCGGATCATGATGGCAATGTCATTGGCGTTGTCGAGGTCTATCTCGACCAGACGCCGCTCGACCAGCTTTTCCGATCCGTATTCGGCATGCTGGCGATGCTGCTGGCCGGCGCATGCACCCTTGTTTTCGGCACCGCCGCTGCTGCGTTTCTGATCAAGAACCGGCAGGCGGCGCGATCGCTCAAGCAGGTCGACTTCCTGGCGCAATATGATCCGCTAACCGGCCTGCTCAATCGGTCCGGTTTCATCCGAGCGGCAAAGAACCTGATCGAGACGCAGGAAGGGTGTGGTTCGGTCGCAACACTTTGCCTCGACATAGACAATTTCAAGGGGATCAACGAGCGGCGCAGTCACAAGGGCGGTGATGTCTTCCTGCGCCATGTCGGCAAGGTGATCCGCAATATGGTGGAAAGCGGCGACGTCGCCGCGCGCCTGAGCGGTGACGAGTTCGTCATCTTAACACGACGCGCCCAGACGGAAGCAGCCGAGGACCTGGCGCAGCGGCTTCTGCTCGCCGTGGCGCGACCAATCGAGATCGACGACGCCATGACTGCGGGGACGGTCAGCATAGGCGTTCACTTCGCGAACGACGATTTGCCGCTCGAAACGCACCTGCAACGCGCCAATCTGGCGCTTTTCGAGGCGAAATACGAGGGCCGCAACTGCCACCGCGTGTTCTCGGCGTCTCTCGAGAAGCAACTTGCCAGGCGTCGCTATCTGGAGACGGCGATTGCCGGCGGAATCGCCGAGGACCGCTTTTTCCTGGTCTATCAGCCGTTGCTGAACCGCAGGGATGGCAGTTGTGCCGGTTTCGAAGCGCTGCTGCGCCTGAAGGACGCCGATGGCAATGTCATTGCTCCTTCCGACTTCATTCCGGTTGCCGAAAGCATGGACCTTATCGACATGATCGGCAGCTGGGTTCTGGAAACCGCCATGCGTACCGCCGTCGGCTGGTCCGAGCCGCAGATCGTTTCGGTGAATCTGTCGGTCGATCAATTCCGCAGCGGCATGCTGGTCGAACGCGTGCGCTCACTTGTTGACGAGACCGGACTTCCAGCCTCGCGTCTCGAACTCGAAGTCACGGAATCCATTTTCATCACTGATGCCGAAAACGTCGGCGATCAGCTCGGTCAGTTGCAAAGCATGGGCGTGTCGATCGCCATGGACGATTTCGGCACCGGTTACTCGAGCCTTGGCTATCTGTGGCGATTTGGTTTCGACAAGCTGAAGATCGACCGTTCGTTTGTCGAAGGCATCAATCAGGACTACAGCCGGGCCAGGGACATTCTCGGCACCATCGTGACGCTCGGCCACCAACTCGACATGAAGGTGATTGCCGAAGGCATCGAGACGCGGACGCAGGCGGACCTGCTCAGCGAGCTCGATTGCGATCAGTTCCAGGGATATCTGTTCGGAAGACCCATGCCCGAGGCCGATCTGGCGCGATTCCTGATGTCACTGACACCGCGCCGACAGGAGCTTTCGCCGGACGAGGGTGCAGATCTGGCCAGAACCGGGTAGGATTTGTACCGCGTATCCGGCACGCGGCGTGCTGACGCGCTTGACTTCCCATATCGTGCGGTTGCATTGCATGTGATCGTTAATACCAACCACTTCGACCTCCCGGGAGTTCATCTTGTTCGACTTTTCACGCGCCGATTTCGGCAAGGATTTCGTTTTCGGTGTTGCCACCGCGGCCTACCAGATCGAAGGCGGCCAGACCGATGGCCGCGGGACCTCGATCTGGGACAGCTTCTCGGCCACGCCGGGCCATACCGACCAGGGTGACAGTGGTATTGAAGCCTGTGACCACTATGCGCGCTGGGCGGAAGACCTCGATCTCATCCGTGATGGTGGGTTCGATGCCTACCGGTTTTCCTTCGCCTGGCCACGCCTCATTCCCGAGGGCACCGGAGCGATCAATCAGGCGGGTGTCGACTTCTACGATCGCCTGATCGACGGCATGCTGGAACGCGGCATCCGGCCCTTCGCGACGCTTTATCACTGGGATCTGCCCTCGACCTTGCAGGACAAGGGCGGCTGGATGAACCGCGACATCGCCAAGTGGTTCGCCGATTATGCCGTGCTGGTCCAGAACAAGTTCGGTGACCGGCTCGCCTCGATTGCCACGATCAACGAGCCCTGGTGCGTTGCCTTCCTGAGCCATTTCCTCGGTGCTCATGCCCCGGGTTATCGCGATCTGCGCGCCGGCGCCCGCGCCATGCACCATGTGCTTTACGCCCACGGTTCCGCCGTCAACGCAATGCGTGCCGAGGGTGCCAAGGACCTCGGGATCGTGCTCAACCTCAGCTATGGCATGCCGGCTTCCGACAGCGAGGCCGACAAGCGCGCCGTGCGCCTGTGGGATGGCGTTTTCAACCGCTGGTACCTCGACGGCGTGCTCAAGGGGGCCTATCCCGAGGATGTCGTGTCCATCATCGAGCCCTATCTCCCTGAGGGGTTCGAAAAGGATATGGATGTGGTCGGTACGCCGATCGACTGGCTCGGCATCAACTACTATTCCCGCAATCTGACGGCTCATGATCCGGACCGTCCGGTTTTCCCGGTCAAGCAGGTGGAAGGTCCGCTCGAGAAGACGGAGATGGGTTGGGAAATCTATCCGGAGGGTCTCGAAAACCTGCTGGTTCGCATCAAGGACGAGTACCCGGCGATTCCGATCTACGTCACCGAAAACGGCATGGCCGAGGTTGAAGGGACAGACGATCCACGCCGCACAAACTACTATTCGGATCACCTCAAGACCGTGCTGCGCGCCAAGGAGAAGGGCGTCGACATGCGTGGCTACTTTGCCTGGTCGCTGCTCGATAATTTCGAGTGGTCCTTCGGCTATTCCAAGCGTTTCGGCCTGGTGCATGTCGACTACAAGACCCAGAAGCGTACGCCCAAGGCATCGTACCGCGCCTTCCAGGGGTTGCTGCACAACACCTGATCGGCCCGGGCTTGCATCGGCCCGACGCTCATTCTAGTTCAATGCGGGCCGGCGCGATGCCGGCCCTTTTTTTGGACAGCACCATGAGCACAATCGACAGCGTCTGCATTTATTGCGGCTCCGGAGACGGTAACAATCCCGCTTACGTCGCAGCAGCGGCGAGCCTGGGCAGGGCATTGGCCGATGGCGGCATCAGGCTCGTCTATGGCGGCGGCTCCACCGGATTGATGGGGGCGGCGGCCAGCGCCGCGCTGGCAGCCGGCGGCCGCGTCACCGGCATCATTCCGCAGTTCCTTGTCGACCGCGAACGCGCTCACCACGAGGTCAAGGACATGATCGTCACCGCCAACATGCATGAGCGCAAATGGGCGATGTTCGAAAACGCCGATGCCTTCGTGGCGATGCCCGGTGGCATCGGCACGCTTGAGGAACTGATCGAGATTCTCACCTGGGCTCAGCTCGGCCGACATGCCAAGCCTGTGATCATTGTCGACATCGGGGGGTTCTGGCAGCATCTGAGATCGCTGCTCGACCATATGAGCGCAGAGGGGTTCCTTCATTCCCAGGCGATGCTGAAGCCGATTTTCGTCGATCGCGCCGAGGATGTGCTGCCGGCGCTTAGGTCAAAGTGACGCAGGCAGCGCTTAATCCCCAATATTGGATGTAATCGATTACATCGAATAGTGGGTTTGAAGGGCCTGAATCGACGAAATAGGCTATCCAAACCGCTTAAAGTTGCGAAAATTGCCGGAACGGCGCGGAAAAACGCCGCTTGGCAAAGGCTTATGAATGTGCAACGCTGGCTTCACCAGTGGCGCCAGACAGCCAGCTAATGGCGTCCCAAAACGTTTTGGGACAGTCGCGCGAACTGGAGCAAAACGTCAGGATGCGCGGTCGGCAACTTCTCAGGTCGGTCGGGCATTGATGACACCACGTGCATCGGGAGGTTCACATGCACAAATCGATTTTGGCCGGCGTTTCCGCCGTCGCCATGCTCGTCTCCCTGGGCACCGCTGCCCAGGCAGAAAAACTCACGGTTTTTGGACCCTGGCTCACTGCCGACCAGGACAATTTCGAGAAGGTGCTTGACGGCTTCACCGCCAAGACGGGTATCGAAGTCGACTATGCCGGTTCGGACAGCTTCGAACAGCAGATCGTCATTGACACCCAGGCCGGTTCCGCGCCGAACGTGGCTGTGTTCCCGCAGCCCGGTCTGGCTGGCGACCTCGCTTCCAAGGGTCTGCTGACCCCGCTCGGAGACGATGTCGAGAAGTTCCTTGTCGACAACTATGCCGCCGGTCAGTCCTGGGTCGATCTGTCGTCCTTTGCCGGTGCCGATGGCAACAAGGCTCTCTATGCCTTCCCGTTCAAGGCCGACGTGAAGTCGCTGGTCTGGTACGTGCCGGACAACTTCACCGACATGGGCTACGAAGTTCCGACCACCATGGAAGAGCTTCTTGCGCTTTCCGAGAAGATCGTCGCCGATGGCGGTACGCCTTGGTGCATCGGTCTGGGTTCGGGGGCCGCCACCGGTTGGCCGGCCACGGACTGGGTCGAGGACATCATGCTCCGGACGCAGCCGCCTGAAGTCTATGACGGTTGGGTCGACAATTCGGTGAAGTTCAACGATCCCAAGGTGGTCCAGGCCATCGAGAAGTTCGGCAAGTTCGCCTTGACGCCCGGTTGGGCCGATGGTGGGCCGGCCGGCGTTGCCGCGACCGACTTCCGCGACAGCCCGAAGGGTCTGTTTGATGTGCCGCCCAAGTGCTACATGCAGCACCAGGCGTCCTTCATTCCGTCCTTCTTCCCTGAAGGCACCAAGATCGGTACCGATGCCGACTTCTTCTACTTCCCGCCCTATGCTTCAGAAGATCTCGGTAGCCCCGTTCTCGGCGCCGGCACGCTGTTCGCAATCACCAAGGACAGCCCGGAAGCCCGTCAGTTCATCGAATATCTCGAGACTGCCGAGGCTCACGAGATCTGGATGGGCCTGTCTGGCTTCCTGACGCCGTTCAAGGGCGTCAATCCCGACGCCTATTCCAATGACGCGCTGCGCAAGCAGGGTGAGATTCTCACCAATGCGACCACCTTCCGGTTCGACGGTTCCGACCTGATGCCGGGCGCGGTGGGTGCCGGTTCGTTCTGGACGGGGCATGGTCGACCTTGTCGGCGGCAAGAGCGCGCAGGAAGTGGGCGACGAGATCCAGGCTTCCTGGGACGCCATCAAGTAGGCTAGCGTTAACTGATGCGCCCGGCGCCCTTGTGGCGCCGGGCGTTCGTGCCTTAAGGATTATTGACTGAAGTCGGAGGGGGGAGCTTCGTATGGTTGAACAGATCATTTATGCGGTGATCGTCGTGATCATCGGTATTGCCGCGTGCGTCCTCTATTTCTGGGGCTCGAACTGGCTGCTCGACCGCATGCTGCAGCCCAGCGAGAGCGCTACCGGCACGCAGACCGTGCGCTCCGACAGGATGCGCACCGCGATCCGGCCCTGGCTGTTCCTCGCACCGGCTCTGCTGTTCATGAGCCTTTACCTCGTCTACCCTGTGTTCTCGACGCTCTGGCTGTCGCTGTTCGATCGTAACGGCATCAATTTCGTCGGATTGTCGAACTACATCTGGCTGTTCCAGGATCCCGGCTTCCAGCAATCGGTGATCAACAACCTCATGTGGCTGATCATCGTGCCATCGGCTGCGACGGGTATCGGCCTGGTTGTCGCGGTGCTTGCCGACCGCCTGTGGTGGGGCAACATCGCCAAATCTCTTATTTTCATGCCGATGGCGATCTCGTTCGTCGGTGCATCCGTCATCTGGAAGTTCGTTTATGACTTCCGTGGACCGGACAGTGTCCAGATCGGTGTGCTGAACGCCATCGTCACCGCATTCGGCGGCGAACCGCAGGCCTGGATCACGGTGCCGTTCTGGAACAACATCTTCCTTATGGTCATCCTGATCTGGATTCAGACAGGTTTCGCCAATGGTCATCCTGTCGGCGGCTCTGCGCGGCATTCCAGAGGAGACTCTCGAAGCGGCCCGCATCGACGGCGCCTCCGAATTCCGCCAGTTCTTCGACATCATGATCCCGCAGGTCTTCCCGACCATTCTCGTGGTCTGGACGACGATCACCATCGTCGTGCTCAAGATCTTCGATATCGTCATCGCCATGACCAACGGTCAGTGGGATACCCAGGTGCTGGCCAACCTGATGTTCGACTGGATGTTCCGCGGCGGCGGTGATTCAGGCCGATCGTCGGTGATCGCCCTGGTCATCATGTTCGCCGTCTTGCCGATCATGATCTGGAACATTCGCAACGCCAATGCCGAGGAGACGACACGATGACCAGTGAAGTGATCACCTCCGCAGGCCCTGCCGAACCGTCCCGCATCCAGTCCTTCATTGCCCAGCTGACCTGGGGCAAGGTCGTGGCCAATCTGGCGTTGCTGGCGCTTGTCGTGTTGTGGACGTTCCCAACCGCCGGGCTCTTGATTTCCTCGCTTCGCGACAAGGATCAGCTGACGACTTCGGGATGGTGGACGGCGCTGGTCTCGACCGAGACCAACCAACTCGCCCGCCTCGGCACGGCTGCCGATCAGGTCGAGGAAAATGGTACCTGGCACATTCGCGGCACGCTGTTTGATGGCGAGTCGAGCCGCACCATTGTTTCCTACGGCACGAACTATAATACCATCAACGACTTCAAGCCTGGCGATCCGATGGAGATGCGCCAGGGCGGCGAACTGACCATCACGGCCGATGGTGCCTACGACTGGTCATCGCCGACCAAGTTCGATGTCGATCGTGGTCCGCGCGTGTTTTACGTCGTGTCGATTCCGCCCGAGTTCAGCCTGAAAAACTACGTCGAGGTTCTGGCGGCGGAAGGTATCGGGCGTTCGTTCATCAATTCGTTCACCGTGACCGTGCCGGCAACGGTTATCCCGATCCTGATCGCGGCCTTTGCCGCCTATGCGCTGGCCTGGATGTCCTTCCCGTTCCGTACCGTCCTGGTGGCGGCGGTTGTCGGGTTGATTGTCGTGCCCCTGCAGATGTCGCTCATTCCGCTCCTGCGACTCTACAACGACGTTGCCAACCTGACCGGCGGTCAATCCAAGACCTATCTCGGCATCTGGCTGGCTCACACCGGTTTCGGGCTGCCGCTCGCCATCTATCTCTTGCGCAACTACATGGCAGGCCTGCCGCGCGAGCTGATGGAATCTGCTCGCATCGACGGCGCGTCGCATTTCAAGATCTTTACTACCATGGTTCTGCCGTTGAGCTTCCCGGCACTGGCAAGCTTTGCCATCTTCCAGTTCCTGTGGGTGTGGAACGATCTGCTGGTGGGCGACGGTGTTCCTGGGCAATACCGATTCAACCCTGGTGCTGACCGGGCGTTTGCGCGAATTGCTCGGCTCGCGCGGCGATAACTGGGAAATCCTGACGTCCGGCGCGTTCATCTCGATCATTGTGCCGCTGATCGTCTTCTTCTCGCTGCAGCGCTATTTCGTCCGCGGCCTGCTGGCCGGGTCGGTCAAGGGCGGCTAGCAACCGGGTACCATCGCGACTGGTCAAGAGGCAAAAGAAGCCAGTCGCGAAACCTCCCAAGTAACTGGCCGGCGCCATCGAGCGCCGGCCTATTTCTTTGTGCGGCGTGCTATTGGGCTTGCGACTGATGTCTGAAAGTTCGCGCCTTTTACACCAGTCCCTCGACGCCTTCGATCCGAGTGAAATCGATTCCGTCGGCGACGTCGAAACGGGTTGGGACCAGAGTGCCCCGGGGTGGGCCACCTTCTTCGCAGGCCAGGATGAGGTCCGCGGCGAGTTGCGCGCCAGCATTGCGGAGCGAAGAGCGCGCGAAGGTGATGCGACCTTGGAAGCGGACCAGATCGGTGGCGTGCAGCATGTCATCCATTGTTGCGACGGCCATGCCCGAGCCGGCCGGCAGTCCGGCCTTCTCCAGTGCTGGCGCACCCTCGACGGCCATCAGCGCCGAGGAATAGATGAGGGCGGTGGGACGGACATCGGCAAGAGCGCGCTCGGTCAAATGGTAACCGGCTTCTCCCATCGGGTGAGTGGTGTTGTAGATCGCGACCGCTTCGCGCGGCAGGCCCGCGGCGTCGAGCGCCGCCTCGACGCCGCGACGCCGTTCGGCGGCAAAGGCATATTTCTCATCGCCGTTTATGAAGGCGATGCGGGTGTGATCGTTCTCGATCATGAGCCGTGTCAGGGCTCGGAAAATACCGAAGTTGTCGATGTCGACCCAGCAATACTCGTCGGATCGCCAGTCGCGTCCGTGCACGACAAAGGGCCGGCCGGACTCGAGCAGGAAGGTGATGCGCGGGTCATCGACCTGCTGTGGCAAATTGACCAGGAAACCATCGACACTGTTGTCGCGGACATAGCGGTCGTAGGACGCCGATCTGGCGCTCGGGCGTGTCGCTCGACATGATGACATCGTAGCCTCCGGCGCGGACGCCGCGCAGCACGCCGGCGAGCACTTCGATGAAATGCGGGTCGACAAAATTGCGGTCATTGTCCGACTGGACCCAGGCGAACATGTGCGTTCGCCGCGTCACCAGACGCTGGGCATTGCGGTTCGGCCGGTAACCGAGATGGTTGGCCATTTCGATGACGCGCCGCCGCGTTTCGGGGCCGACATCGCTGTATCCGCCAAGCGCGCGAGACACCGTGGTGATCGACAAACCGAGCTCAGTTGCCATGTCGCGGATGGTCACATTCTTCCGGGGTTGATCCCCGCTTATCGTTTTCAAACTCACCTCCCCGTACGCCGAAACGGAATCACTGAAAAATCCCGCGACTTCGGCGGTTTTCGCCGCATTGAAACCATTGCATCAGCGGCAAAAACTTGCATATGATACCTCTCCAAAACGTTTTGGCAAACTGCCGGCCGGGCAGGGAGGGACCCCGGTTTTCACAGTCCTCCGGAACGGATCGCCGGCCATCGCGCCGGAGCCACAATCGGGTGTGAAGCCTCGTCGTGCGCCACTATGCGGGCGCCATGATTCCGGAGAGCGGGACCGGGTTCAAACGGCAGGCGATGCGCATCCAGCCAGTCAATGCGCCGGTGGGAATGGAACCTGCGGCGCGCTCCAATCAAGGAGTCCCCGTTCATGTTCCCGACCGCTTCCCGTTTCGAGGAAGAGGCTGCGCCGACCCAGAAAAACTGGTGGCGGGGCGCAGTCATCTATCAGATTTATCCTCGCTCGTTTCAGGACAACAATGGCGATGGCGTCGGCGATCTCGTCGGCATCACCCAGCGCCTCGAATATGTCGCTGATCTCGGCGTCGATGCCATCTGGCTCAGCCCGTTCTTCAAGTCGCCGATGCGCGATTTCGGCTACGACGTTTCCAACTACCGCGAGGTCGATCCGATCTTCGGTTCGCTGGAAGATTTCGACCAGCTCGTTTCCAAGGCGCACTCGCTGGGTCTCAAGGTCATTATCGACCAGGTGATCTCGCACACGTCCGACCAGCATGCCTGGTTCGTCGAGAGCCGGCAGTCGCCGACCAATTCGCGCGCCGACTGGTATGTGTGGGCCGATGCCAAGCCCGATGGCACGCCGCCAAACAACTGGCTGTCGATGTTCGGCGGGTCTGCCTGGACCTGGGATCCGCGCCGGCGCCAGTACTATATGCACAATTTCCTGGCGAGCCAGCCGGACCTCAACTACCACAACCCCGATGTGCGCGATGCGGTGATCGAGGAGATGCGCTTCTGGCTCGAACGCGGCGTCGATGGTTTCCGGCTCGATACGGTCAATTTCTATTTCTGCTCGGCCGGGCTTGAGGCCAATCCGCCCATCGAGGCGTCGCAGTACAGCGCCTCGATCGCTCCGGACGTCAATCCCTATAACCTGCAGAACCATCTGTACGACAAGAGCCAGCCTGAGAACGCCGAGTTCCTGGAGCGTGTGCGGGCGCTGCTTGACGAATATCCCGGCACGACTTCGGTTGGCGAAATCGGCGATGCGCAAAAACAGATGCAGCTGATGGACGACTACACCTCGGGCGATAGCCGTCTTCACATGGCTTACACCTTCGATTTCCTTGGTGGCGAATTCACGTCCAACCATTTCCAGAAGGCGATCGAAAAGCTCGAAGTGGAAACACCGAACGGCTGGACATGCCTGGCGTTTTCCAATCACGACGTGGTGCGTCACGTCTCGCGCTGGAGCCGGCACGGCTCGGAGCAAGACTTCGCCCGACTGACGGCGGCCATGCTGTTGTCGATGAAAGGGTCGGTGTGCATCTATCAGGGCGAAGAGCTCGGGCTCACCGAGGCCGACATTTCCTACGAAGACATCGTCGATCCCTATGGCCGCGAATTCTGGCCGAATTTCAAGGGACGCGACGGCTGCCGTACGCCGATGGTCTGGCAGGCCAGTGCCCAGAATGCCGGCTTTTCGCCGGCCGACCGCACATGGTTGCCGATCCCGGTCGGCCACATGGAACACGCGGTCGACGAACAATCGCGCACCGACGGTTCATTGCTGCACTTTTACCGCACCATGTTGCAGAAGCGTCGCGAGAATCCGGAACTGATGACCGGTAGTCTCGAGCTTATCGAGGCGCCAGAAGGCGTACTTGCCTTCTATCGGATCAAGGACGGCAAACGGTTGCTTTGCGCCTTCAACATGACCCATGATGCCCACATGCTGCTGACCGAGCTCACCAGCAAGCCCGGTGGCACACTGCTCGCCGAGCGTGTCGTGGTCGATGAAGGTGCTTTGCACTTCGATGCTCTGGGTGCATATATCGGCAGAGTAGAATGACGAACATGAACAAGAACAATTGTCCGACCGGAGGGAACAATGGCTGACCTTAAGATAAGCAACCTGTACAAGCGTTTTGGCCAAGTCGAGGTCCTCAAGGACATCAACCTCGACATCAAGTCCGGTGAATTCATCGTCTTTGTCGGCCCGTCAGGCTGCGGCAAATCAACGCTTTTGCGCTGCATTTCCGGGCTGGAGAGCATTTCCGCGGGCACGCTCGAAATTGATGGACGGGTGGTGAACGACGTCGCCCCCTCGCGCCGCGGCATCGCCATGGTCTTCCAGTCCTATGCGCTCTACCCGCACATGACCGTGTTCGACAACATGGCCTATTCATTGAAGCTCAAGAACACGCCCAAGGACGAGATCAAGAAGATGGTCGAGGGGGCGGCAGAGACGCTGCAGCTCACCGAGTATCTCGACCGTCTGCCCAAGGCACTGTCGGGTGGCCAGCGCCAGCGCGTTGCCATCGGCCGTGCCATCGTGCGCGATCCCAAGGTGTTCCTGTTCGACGAGCCGCTGTCCAATCTCGATGCGGCGCTTCGCGTGCAGATGCGCATGGAGATCGCCCGGCTCAACGAGAGCCTGCCGGACACCACCATGGTCTATGTCACCCACGACCAGGTCGAGGCCATGACCATGGCCGACCGTATCGTCGTTCTGAAGGACGGCGTCGTCATGCAGGTCGGCTCGCCGATGGAGCTTTACGACAAGCCGGCCAATCTGTTCGTGGCCCAGTTCATCGGTTCGCCGAAGATGAACTTCTTCACCGGCAGGCATGCCGAGAAGTTCAATGCGCCGACTGTTGGCGTCCGCCCCGAGCACCTGCAGCTCGCCAATGGCGACGCGGCCTGGCACGGCAAGGTGATCTATTCGGAGAATCTCGGCGCCGACAGCTACATCTATGTCGATATGGGCGATGGCCTCGACGAGCCAATCATCGTCCGTCAGCAGGGGAAATCGTCTCACGCTGCCGGCGACGAGGTCGGTTTCGCGCCGCAGGACAACCTGTATCACCTGTTCGACAAGGACGGGCGTCCGGTCGCGCACTGAGCCTTCGGTCGCACCACGAGAACCACAAAAGCCGTGAACTCCAGGGTTCGCGGCTTTTTTGTGCATAGAGATCGGCGATATCCGAGCGGGTGTAGCGGTTTCCGGATAGGCTAGAGCACGACGATACCGGCGTGTTTGGCCTTTTCCTCGGGCTCGACATGGATCGAGATCATCGATCCTTCGACCGAATCGTGCAGGGCATGCTCGATGCGATCGCAGATTTCGTGAGCATCGGCGACGCTCATGCCAGCGGGTACAACCAGGTGAAACTCCACGAAGGTCTTGCGGCCGGACTGGCGCGTCCGGATATCATGCGCCTCAATAGCGCCATCGGCATTGGTGGCGATGATCGAGCGGATCCGCGCCAGTTGCTCGTCCGGCACGGCGACGTCCATTAGGCCGCCGACGCTTTCGGAGACGAGCTTGTAGCCCGACCACAGGATGTTGACGGCAACCAGCGCCGCCAGGATCGGGTCGAGAATGCTGATGCCCGAGACAATGGCGACGAAAACGCCGACGAGCACGCCGGCCGATGAAATGACGTCGGTCAGCAAATGCTTGGCATCGGCAACAAGCGCCGGTGAGCGTGTCTTCCGGCCATGTCTGAACAGCACGAGACACCAGAAGCCGTTTACCACGCCAGCGATGCCGTTGACCAACAAGCCTTCGAGTGGGGCATCCAGCGGCGCGTCGCTCATGAAGCGCAAATAGGCCTGCTGGAAGATCAAGAGCGCCGCGACCAGGATGAACACACCTTCGATGACGGCAGAAAAATACTCTGCCTTGTCATAGCCGTAGGGAAGGTTGGCATTGGCAGGTCTGGCCGCCAGCGACACCGCGATCATGGTGGTGATCGCGGTCACGACGTTGACGATTGACTCGAGCGCGTCCGACAACAGCGCGACCGAGCCCGTCATCATGTAGGCCACGTATTTCAGGCCCAACACGAGAACACCGACGGCGACGGTTCCAAGCGCAATCTTCAATGTGCGTGATGTGTCCATGCGCAGTCCGTAAGGCGTCCCGCCGTTCTCCCGCAGCCCCTATACATGATCTTCACATAGTAACAAACCGTTCAGATCGATGCTTGTCCCCAACTGTCGCACTTGGGCAATATCGGGCCTGTTTCGGGCCTGGGCATGCACCGCACCCGCCCTCACGCGAGGGGGGACGACGCGAAAAAAACGGGGAGACGATTCGCTAATGCAGACCCTGGTTGGCCGGAGGGCTCTAGTTTTTGAGCGAGTCGGCGCGCACGACCAGTTCGGTGGGAATGAGCAGCGAAAACAGCATGCCCGATCCGCGGTCCGGATCGATGTCGAGACCCACGGAATTGACCGTCAGCAGCGTGCGGGTCAGGGCGAAACCGATGGCCGAGGGCATGGGTGTCAGCGTCTCGCCATCGGCGGCCTCGCCGTCGCGAAACACCATGAAACTGTCGTCGATGCTCTCGTTGGGATTATGGCCGCTATCGCGCACATGGATCTCGATGGCGCCGTCGCCGCGTTTCTGGGCCGACAGCACAACCTGACCACCCGTCGGCGAATGCGCGACGGCGGTCGCCAGGATATTGAGCACGGCCTGAATCAGGGTTTCACCGTCGGCGCTGATATCCGGCAGGCTGGTCGAGATCGATGATCGTATGAAAACCCGCGTGGCGGCGGCATAGGGCCTGACGCGCGCCATTGCAGAGGCGAGCAGGTCGATCAGGCTGAGCTGCGTCATGGCGAGCGGATAGTTTTCGTCGCGCAGGCGGGCGTAATCCTCGAGTTCGTCGATCATGCCGGCGATATCGCGGCCGGCGCCGTGGATGAAGCGTCCGTAATCAACGTAGCGCTCCTCCTTGATGCGGCCGAAGGATTGGTTGCGGATCATCTCGGCGAAACCGGTGATGGCATTGATCGGCTGGCGCATAGCGCGAGCCAGACGAATGAGGAAATCCGGATCGATCCCGCGCCCGGTGTCCTCGGGTGCTTCGGCGGTGCGGGTTCGAATGAAGCCGAAATAGCCGGTCACGATGCCGGCCATGCCTTCGGCAAAAACCACGATCTCGCTCCCCGGATGCGCGCCGTCGAAGCGCATGGACGGACGTTCGCCGCCGGCGAAGCGGGCCGGCTGCTCGAGGAAGCTTCTGAGACGTGCACCTTCGGACAAGGCGATCATGGAATGGATGGGGCGATTGATCAGGGCATCAGGGCGGCGATGGCAGAGAATTGCCGCCTGGCCGGAGATCGAGGTCACAATGCCGGCGCGGCTGGTTTCGAAATAACCGAAATCGAGCGTATTCGCCACGAAGGAGGCGAAAGAGCGCGCCATGTGCTCGGCATTCGGCGGCTCCTGATGCCGGGTGGCCGACAGCATAAGCGCCTGGCGGCCTTGCCAGGAAATGACCTGCAGGCGTGCCGAGACCGACAGAACGCGTCCATCCGCGCCCATCAGCTTGGTCACCGGGCCAGCCGATTCCTGGTCGCCCTCGGAGGGAAAGACACCCGACAGTCCGGTCCGGCGCAGGCTGGTGCCGTCGACATGGCCCAGCAGATCCGTGAAGGCGCGATTGTTGAACAGAATCTGCTGATCCCTGAAGACCAGCAGGCCAATCGGAAGCCGGTTAAGGATCAGCGTCTCATCGCCGAGATTGACCAGTGCTCCGGCATTGGCGCTGTCACCGGGATCGGGTTGATGCCGGCTGGCTTCGGGATCGCCCGAAACCCGATCGTTGAGGATGCGCGACAGCTCGTCGAAATTGTAGCGCGAGGTCTGCTCGATCTCCGCATCGCTGGACTCCGCAGGCGCGTGCAATCGCTCGGCTACGTCGGCGAAATCGGATTCCTGCGACCCATCTTCGGCGTCCGCGTCGCCGTCCTGAGACGTATGTTCGTCTTCCGTGCCGGCAACAGCCTCGTCAAGCGGCAATGCATCGTCGCCTGTCTGGACGGCAAAAGAGTTTTCCACCCCGGAATCCGTGTCTTCGATTCCGGCTGCGGAGGGTTTTGCGGCCTCGTTCTCACCGTTGTTCAACAGGGTTAGGCCGCGTCCGACGATCTTCCACAACCTGCCAGCCGGAGGCGGGGTTGCCTCGTCGGGCTCGTCCTCGGCACCTGCATCCGTTGCCGCCTCGGAAACAGTATCCAGCAGTGAGGAATCGGTGACGTCGGAGTCGGCATCCTCCTCGTCCCGTGCGGCATCCTGCATCTCGGCGGCGTGAGCGGCCTGATCGCGTTCATCCTCGTCAGACGTCACGAAGACGGCATCCGTTTCTTTGGGAAAGCTGAACACGCCGTCGTCCTGTTCGCCGAGCGGCTGATAGAGAACCTGACGGCTGTCGAGCCGGTCGATGAGGCTGACCAGCGCGTCACCATCGCGCGGATCTTGCTCGTCCGCAGAGGTTTTATCTTCAGAAGGTGCGGATTCGCTCGTCTCCGGCGTATCGGCCGCGGGGAGCGCAGTATCCGATGTTTCGATCGGTGGTGCGGAGTCGCTCTGGTGCGAAACATTTTCCGCAGAGACTGCATCGGTCGCGGCCGGCGTTTGTGCGAACGTCAACAGGCGGCTGTCGGCCCCGGTGGCGAGTTCGCGGGCGGGCGGTTCGGCCCCGGCAAAGCGTCCGGCGCCATCGCCGCCGTCGGCCACAACAGAGCCATCGGCGCCGACCAGAACATAGTCGTCGGTCGTGTCGAGGAAAGGAGCGATGCAGTCCGGCGTTACGGCCTCACCAGCCAGATCGTCCTCACTCAGCGGGGTCTGCATGACAACAAGCAGTGCAACCGCATTGCCTTCAAGAAACACGGGCGTGCAGGTGCAGGTTGCCGAGACCGGCTTGCGACCGATGGCGAATTGCAGGTGGGAAAGGCTTGGGGCATAAGGCCGCCCCATGCGCACCGTGCGCGGAATCTGGCGCGGCACCGGCGCCAGAGTGTCTCCCGGCTGGCGTCTTCGGGCTTCCTCGTAGGCGATCGCTGCACGGTTGCGCCAGACGCGCCGTTCGCTTTCGGCATCCCACACCCAAGCCGGACGTGCGCCGTTGATATGCGCCGCCACAAGGCGTTCGGATTGGGGATCGTTCCAGAAAGCGCTCATAAGCTCTACTACTCAAACAGATTTCGGAACAGCCGCACCGAATTCAAGGGGCGGGTCGCGCCGATCTCAAGCCATCGGTCGGATATGGAAGCCATGTGCAGAGCCTGACCCGGGATACTCATGGCGCGTTCCAAAACGTGAACTCCTTTGGATCGGCATGATCCGCAACTTACAAAATACGTCCAATATCGGCACAGATGCGCCGGAATATTCACACCCTGTTTAGATATCGGAAGGGGCGGCGGCGGTCCATATCGGAGGTCGCCGGAAGCCCGGAGAAGTGCGGGGATGGTTAAGCGGCCGAAGCGGGAGATGCGCTGGAGCTGAAGATGCGGGGGGCTTTCCCGATGTCGGCCTGCGATCCGGCGCCTTGCCGGCGAGCCATCTTGCCGATGACAGATCGGGGGCAGGGCGCTTTGTCCGCTTCGGGAGCAGATATCATCGGATGAAGCGAAATTCGCCCCTTGCATGGGCCGGCGGCTCGCCCTATGTTCCGCCCGATTTTGCACCATGCCGCCTTAGCTCAGTTGGTTAGAGCGCTAGATTGTGGATCTAGAGGTCCCCCGTTCGATCCGGGGAGGCGGTACCACTCACCAGATCACCAAAAGACGACAGCCGCGTGGGCAGGGTGAAACCGTGGTCTCCGCTTGGAACACCGATCCGCGCCTACTTTTCGATGCGCAGTTCCGATAGTTCCGAAGCGATCTTGGCGAACACTGAATTGAGCTTGGTCGGGTCGTCGGGGAAATAGGCCATGTCCTCTTTGGTTGCGCATTTCTTCAGCATTTTGATCGTCGTCTCGTTCGGCGGCTTCAGGCCGATCGTGTAGACGGCGATGCCCAAGTCCTTGGCGTTCTGGCAGGCATCTTTGACCAAATCATTCATTTTTGATGGCATGGTCGACTCGTTATCTATGCCATAGCGGCCGAGGCGGGGCTGGGCGTCCGTCGAGTTCCACAGATAGCCATAGGGCATGTAGTAGTAGGTCCCGTTCATATTGGGATAGCGACCGATATCGGTATGATAGTGGTTGTAGTCCCAATAGGTGTTCTCGCCGTCCGTCATGACGATCATCACTTTCGAGGCGCCGGAATCGTAGGCATCCCCCTCGGTGAAGGGTTCCGTCGGTGACAGCACCCGGAGGCCCCAGGCCGCGCCCTCTCCGATGTTGGTGCCGCCATCGGCCACCATGGACTCGATCTTGCCCGTGATGACATTTGGGGCGTCGGACAACGGCAGGATGGGGGAGACAGGGCATGCCGCGTTGGGGCCTTGTGTATAGTCTTCGTGTTTGTTGTCACCTTTGGTGAAGCCCAACACGCCATCGTATTTGCACAGGGCTTCCTGCTTCTCCCTGTCCGAATAGTCATAAGAAATGGTGCGAATGCGTTTGTTCGTGTAGTTTCGAGACCACCACGAACCCGAACTGGTGCTGGTGTACCAATCACTCTCCGAGGTCTGCGGGTTGTCATAGATTTGCGCCGGAGCGGAGCTGGGATAGGTCACGTCACCGGCTTGGTCGGTCTGCACGTAGCTGTCAGTGGTGCTGCTGCAATAGGCATAGTCGTAGCTACCTCTGTCGCTGGCGGCGTACGAACATCCTGTCTTTATTTGGGTCCAGACCACGGTCGGTACCCGCAGACAGGTCGCCCCGGTGTCGTTGATGTAGCTGTTGTTGAAGCCGTATTCCGGTCTGCCTGCATTGCCGGGCTCGTCGGGTGCGAATTCGGGAACGAACAGCGTATCGGGTTTGTTGAGGTCCGGCGTTGTGTCATCCACGATATACTCGGGCTTACGGGTTTCGACGCACCCCCGCCACGCTTGCATCTTGGACATCAGCGAGATGCGGTTCACATTGCCGTTGAACGGCGTCGTGTCGTTCTGATCGTCGTCGAAATTGTTCCTGGACAGAGGATTGAGGCCACCCGAGTCGATCCAGTATTTGCTGGCGTTGTCCGCACCCACATTGACGAAATAAGCGAACGGAACGATGCCTATCTTGGTGTGGGGATCCTGCGTAGCATCATACGGTTTGCACTTCTTTTTTCCGACGTCGAAGGTAGAGCCTTTTCCGTAAAGCAGGATGCATGTGGCGTTTTCTGCCGCCGACTTGAGGTTGGTCATGCGGTTCTCGTTGCCCATCGACCCGGAATTGTCGAGCACCATAACGACTTCCAGTGCGAGCTTCTTGCGGGTTACCTGGGAGGCGACCACAGTTTCCATCTGGTTGATGCCGAGCAGAGCGACAAAAGCCATAGGCACCGTCACATGTGCCTGCAGATAAAGCCTGCCATTTTCGGAATCCTTGGAAACATCGGAATCTGTCATCATGACCTTGATGATGCCGTCATCGACGCGCTCCTCGACCAGCGCCAGAGCGTCGGTCTTCAGATCTGCAATGCTCGTGTCGTAGATCTTGGGCTGCAGGGCTAGCGCGGCAGAGTCGAGCGCGATTTGCACGCGGTTGCGCGCCTGGTCAATTGTCACCAGATCGACGGTTGCGCCGGCCATGGCGACCAGGACGATCGCGATCATGCCGAAGATCACGGCAAAGGCCCCGCGATCGTCGCGGCAGAAACGCGTAATGAGGCGCCCTAACATGTCTGCCGACTCCTTGACGGTAGATGTGCGGGAGTCTCCTCCCCAATTCATTACTAAAAGACGATGACCTTCGCGCCAATTTTAGCGCGGCCGTAAAGGTCGATGATGTCCTGATTGGTCAGCCGGATGCAGCCTGACGAGACGTTGTGGCCGATGGTCCAGGGCTGGTTGGTGCCGTGGATGCGGTAGAGCGTCGACCCGATGTATAGGGCGCGCGCGCCGAGCGGATTGTCTTCGCCACCTTCCATGTGGGTCGGGATATCGGGCCGGCGTTTCAGCATTTCCGCTGGCGGCGTCCAGTCCGGCCAGACGCGCTTGTTGGAAACTTTGTGCGTGCCCGACCATTCGAACCCGTCCTTGGCGACGCCGATGCCGTAGCGCATGGCCAGCCCGTCGCCGAGCACCAGATAAAGATGCTTTTCGCCGGTGTTGACGATGATGGTGCCCGGTCGTTCATTGCTCGCATAGGGCACGACTTGGCGCAGGAGCTGCGGCGGCTGGCCGTTCTCGTCCAGAAGCGTCAGAGCGTTGGGGCGGCTGCTCTGGGACAGGGTGATGCCTGCCGGAGGCGGCACAAAATGGCGCGCGGTTGCCGCTTCCGCCACGCTGATGCCGGCGAGAAGGATTGCGAAGGAAACAAGAAGGACGGAACGAAGAGAACGGGTACGCAACATGACAATTTCCCGGTGTGGGTGCCGTGACTGGAAGACGCACAGGATTGCGCATGAGGGCCAATTTTGGGTGAACGCGCGTGGTTAGCATCTGGTGAATCGGGCATAATTTCATCATGTCGTTCATTGACGACATAATTTCCGGCCAGCAGACGAACAGGGAACCCCGACCATGACCGATCGCACGCGCTGCCCCTGGGCCGGGCCCGACCCGATTTACCGTGCCTATCACGACAGCGAATGGGGCAGGCCGGTCGCAAACGACATCCGCCTGTTCGAGAAGATCTGCCTCGAAGGTTTTCAGTCCGGGCTGAGCTGGCTGACGATCCTCAGGAAACGCGAGAACTTCCGCGCAGCCTTCGACGGCTTCGATTTCGAGAAGGTGGCGCTTTACGGCGAGACCGATATTGAGCGCCTGCTCGGCAATGCCGGCATTATCAGGCATCGCGGCAAGATCAGCGCGACCATCAACAATGCCGCCCGCGCCCTGGAGATGCGCGCCGAATTCGGTTCGCTCGCTGCCTATTTCTGGCGGTTCGAGCCCGGACCTGATGAGCGGCCCGACGATTTTTCCTGGGAGAGCCTTTCAAAGCTTGCCGAGACGCCGGCCTCGCGTGCGCTCAGCAAGGATCTCAAGAAGCGCGGCTGGCGCTTTGTCGGGCCGACCACCTGCTATGCTTTCATGCAGGCCATGGGTCTGGTCAACGACCATATCGAGACATGCTTTTGCCGAAACGAGGTAGAGGCGGCGCGCGAAGCGCTGATACGGCCGACATAGATTTTGACAATTGATCTGGAACCTTTTTCGGGGTTCGCGCGTCTTATTGGATGAATGCAGCAGGTCTCTCCGGCCGGGTCCGCAAGGTACCAATCTCAGAGATCTGCATCCTCCAAAGCCAATTCCCCCAATTCTAGGCCCGCGTCAGCGGGCCTTTTTTTGTGCACAGAGTGTTCGATCTGAAATTGCCCGAACCAGTTTTCGTCGTGGCGCCTTCGTGTCAGATTAAGTTTGGAAAGCCTTTGACGACGCCAAAGACCAATCCAAGTCCTTTCATGACCTCCAAATCATTGCATCGCCATCTGGACCCACTTCGGTGGGTCTTTTCTTTTCTGTCGTGTTTCAGTTTCCTAAGTTTCCAATTCCGTGCACAATCCGTTGAACCTATCTGCTCGTGGTTGCGTCCTAAACATAACGGCAAGGCCTATGGAAACAGATGACCACGACCGGCAGCTGGTTGCCCGCATCGCGAAGCGGGACAGCGCGGCGCTCAGGGCCCTCTACATGGCCCACAGCACGCGCATCTACCGGTTCGTCCTGAGCCTTGCCCGAAACGAGACGCTGGCCGAAGACGTCGTCAGCGAGACCTTCCTGAAGGTCTGGCAGAAGGCGGGGAGTTTTGAGGGGCAGTCCAAGGTTTCGACCTGGCTGCTGACCATCGCCCGAAACCAGGCCATCAGCGTTCTCAGAAAGAGAACCGAGGCGCCGATCGACGACGAAAAGGCTGCTGAGCAAAAGGATGAAAGCGATACCCAGGAAATACTGACGGCCAAGAAAGACAAGGGCGCGGTCATGAGGGCCTGCATAGACAAGCTCTCCCCGGCGCATCGGGAAATCATCGATCTGGTTTACTACCAGGATCGCTCGATCGCCGAGATTGCCGGCATTCTCGATATCCCCGAGAACACGGTGAAAACCCGCATGTTCCACGCCCGCAAGCACTTGTCCGAGCATTTCCGCCGAGCGGGTATCGATAGAGGCTGGCCATGAACGACCGTATCGAAGAAGACCTGCCGAAAAACGAGGCCGAATTGCTGCTGCCGTTCTATGTCAACGGCACGCTCGGTGAAAAGGAGCAACGACTGGTCGAAGCCTGGCTCAGCGAGAACGCCGAGGCAGCCGATCATCTTGCCCGCGTCGACGAAGAACTGACGCTGACCCGTGCCGACGCCGAAATGCGCGGCGCACCACCGCGTCGCGTGCTCGACAACCTGATGGCCGAGATCGGTGCAGCGCCCTCCGGGAGCGGCCGCGTTGGCCTCGCCGAACGGATCTGGTCCATGCTGTCGCCACGCTACGCGCTGGCGGGAGCTGCTGCCCTTTGCGCCGTCGTGGCGCTCGAATCCGGTTACCTCGTTTATTCGGGGCAGCAGGCGCCGGCCCAGTACCAGACCGCAACCTCCGGCCCGGAGGCCTTCTCCGGCCCGAGCGCCATGGTGGTTTTTGCATCTGACGCCGGGATGGATGCGATTGCAGCGCGCCTCACCGATCTCGACCTGACCATCATCGATGGTCCTAAACCGGGCGGCGTTTTTATAGTCGGCGCGCCCGACAGCGAGGACGGCAAAGCCGCGCTGGAGAGACTCGGCAAGACCGAAGGCCTGATCCAGTTCTTCCAGCTGCGCTGAGGCGTGCGGAGGCAATGATGATCAAGCTTATTCCGGTTCTGGCCATGATTCTTGTATCGCTGGTCGCCGCGCCAGCCATGGCCCAGACACGGCCGACGCCGAATACGCCGAGCAGCGGCGGCACAAGCAGTAGCGGCGGCAGCAGCAGTTCCGGCGAGGTTACGATCTATCGTCTGGTGCCCGTGGACATCGGCAATCTCCTTCCCGGTTCGGTCGATCTCGATGGTCCGGACGACAACAACGCCCGGACCCCGGATGCGCCCGCAGTCCGCGACAGGCCGGTACGCGTTGATCTGCCGGTGCCGCTTGTGCGCCCGGCGACCTATCGGGGACGTCCGATCCTTGTCGATGCACCCCATGATCCCGAAAAGCTCGTGGTGATTTTCAGGCCGGACGAGACCGATCCAGACGCGATGTCGCGCGCCGTCGCTGCCCGGACGGCCTTTGCGCTCGATCTGATCACCTTGCGCCAGCGTAAGCCGGACAGCCTCGTCGTGGCGCTGTTCCATATCCCATCCGGCGCCGATCTTTCGGTTATTCTCGGCGTTCTGCGATCGGTTCCCGGGGTGGTCGGGGCCCAGCCGCAATATCTTTATCGCGGTCAGGCCGACACGAGTGCACCGACGGACATGACGGGCCTGCAATACGCACCGCGCAAGCTTCATGCCCTTAGTGCCCGCGCCACAGGTGATGGCGAGGGGGTGATCATCGGATTGATCGACACCGGCGTCGATCTGGATCAGCCGGGATTCGGCGATGCCGATATATCGGTGTTCGACGTCCTGCCCGGACGGGAGGTCAACGATCTCGGCCACGGCACGGCGCTGGCCGGGCTCATGCTGGCCAATCGCGGCTTCGACGGTATCGCCCCAGGCGCGCACCTTGTTGCGATCCGCGCCTTCGATACAGGAGATGACGGCGCTGCGGTTTCTGGCAGCTACGAGGTCGCCGCCGCCATCGATCTTGCCGCCGCTGAAGGGGTCAGGGTGCTCAATCTCAGCTTTGCCGGCCCGCGCGATCCACTGGTGCTGTCGGTGCTCGACGATGCCACAGAAAGTGGCATGATCTTTGTTGCTGCCGCCGGTAATGGCGGACCGGACGCCGCTCCCGCCTATCCCGGCGCGCACAAGAACGCCATCGCCGTGACGGCCACTGACATCAAGGATCGGCTGTTCTCTGGGGCCAATCGCGGCTTCTACATTGCAGTCGCGGCACCCGGGGTCGATGTGCTGTCACCCGTTCCGGGGGCAAATTTCGAGATGCTGACGGGCACCTCGATTGCCACCGCCCATGTCACCGCCATCGTGGCGCTGATGCTCGCGCGCAACCCTGGCCTCGATCGCCAGCAGGTCATCGACGCGCTCAAGGGATCAGCCCACGACCTCGGTCTGCCGGGCGCCGATGCCGAGTTCGGCGCCGGACTTGCCGATGCCGAAGCGGCGGTCGCGGCAGCTGCTGACGAATAATTGTGGTTTTTTGGCAACAACTTGGCTGCCAGCAGCGTCGCGGTAATTTTTGAGGATTGCCTCGAAAACCGAACATCGCTAGCAAGCGGCGTCCCGACATTTCCGAACCAGAGGAGGGGCGTACATGGTCTATCTCAACGTCTCCCCCAATGTTCGGTTCGTCCGAAGTTCAAAGTACCGCGTCGCTTAAAGCGTCCCCGTACTTTTTCGCGAGGTCTCGGGACCTCTTCTCACCAACCCTGAATTGATCCGGCGCCACACGTCCGCTTGCGGGTGTTTGCGTGCCGGCTCGTCAACCCCCAATTGGAGCCGGCAAACGCCCAAAAAGCGTGGCCGGGCAAAGCAATGAACGCCCAAGTTGCGTCCATTCGCGACGGTTTGTCGTTCCGGCAGATCTTCGCGTTCGACATTTTACGCTGGAATCTGAGACTCGGCTTCGCCGTTGCCCCGCGCGACGTGGAAGCCATCAGGGAGCAACGGCGGCTGCGACGATTGCGGTCTGTCGTCCCTGGATACCTGCATGAGGATATCGGACTGCCCCGTGAAGAGGTGGAACCGATCATCGCCATGTCGATCCAGTCCTATTTCGCACGCTGGTAGGTTTCCAAAACCGACCTGCATCCAGACCTTCAACCAAAAGGAGCCGGTACGTGCCCAACAAGCATGGCCGGGAAAACAGATGACTTCTCAAGTTGCGACTATGCGCGACGACCTGTCGGTTCGGCAGATCATCGCTTTCGACATTTTGCGCTGGAGCCTGAGGCTCGGCATCGCAGTTGCACCGCGCGACATTAGCCGCGAGCAGCTACGCCGTCGAAAACGGGTGCGGCGGCCCGTCATTCCGTCGCGCTTGTGCGAGGATGTGGGCTTGCCGCGTGAAGAGGTTTACCACCCCGTCAATCCGGCAGAATGGCCCTTGCTCAAGTAAGGGCACTCCAGAACTGCGGTCCCCACCTCGGCATCAGCTCGGTGCGGGACCGCAGGCGCTCGACATCGGCGCAAACGCCTATTCTGACCGGCAACGCCTGCCCCCGTTGCCGTGTCGGGATCTGGCCGGTGCGGCGGCACACCTCCGCGCCGGCCTTGCGCCTTGCCCGCCACGCCCCAATCCGCTAACAAGGCGCCGGGTTTCGGGGCGCGGAAAGCGCCCCTTTTGAATGGATCGGAACATGTCGAAAAAGACCTCGCTGATCGCGCCGCGCCTGCCGCGCGGCTTTGAGGATCGTTCGCCTGCGGACATCGCGGCGACCAACGAGATGATCGCGACCATCCGCAAGGTCTACGAGACCTACGGCTTCGATCCGGTCGAGACGCCGTTTTTCGAATACACCGACACGCTCGGCAAGTTCCTGCCCGACGAGGACCGGCCCAACCAGGGCGTGTTCTCGCTGCAGGACGACGACGAGCAGTGGATGAGCCTGCGCTATGACCTGACGGCACCGCTCGCCCGCCATTTCGCCGAGAATTTCAACGACCTGCCCAAGCCCTACCGCACCTATCGTCAGGGCTATGTCTTCCGCAACGAAAAGCCCGGCCCGGGCCGGTTCCGCCAGTTCATGCAGTTCGACGCCGACACCGTCGGCGCGGCCGGCCCGGAAGCGGACGCCGAAATCTGCATGATGATGGCGGATACGATGGATGCGCTGGGATTGCAGGGGAAGTACGTCGTCCGGGTGAACAACCGCAAGGTGCTTGATGGGGTGATGGAAGCTGCTGGAGTTGCCGACGAGGCTCAGAAGCTCTCCGTGCTGCGTGCCATCGACAAGCTCGACAAGTTCGGCGTCGAAGGCGTGAAACTTCTGCTCGGTGCCGGCCGCAAGGACGAGAGCGGCGATTTTACCAAGGGTGCGGGGCTGGATGATGAGTCGATTGCTCGGCTTATTCGGCTCTTCGGCTATCAACGATCCACATTTGTGTCAGACCCTGAACAAAAATTCGGTTTGACCGATGATGTTTGGCAGTCGGATGAAGACTTCTTTGGTAGCAATCAGGTAAATGGAGCCAAAATCCAAGAGTACGCATACTTCGACTGCAATCGAATGCTGGAAGTCCTCGAAAAGGAGTTTTCTGATTCACCCAAAAGCCTTGAAGGCCTTCAGGAACTTAAGGTGATGAACTCTCTTTTTCGTGCGTCTCGATATGGCTCAAAGCGCATCAAAATCGACCCCAGCGTCGTCCGCGGCCTCGAATATTACACCGGCCCGGTCTTCGAGATCGAACTGACCTTCCCCGTCACCAACGAAAAGGGCCAGGAAGTCGTTTTCGGATCGGTCGGTGGTGGCGGGCGCTATGATGGGCTGGTCTCGCGATTCCGTAAGGAACCTGTGCCCGCGACCGGCTTTTCCATTGGCGTGTCACGCCTTGCCCATGCGCTGAAGCTGACGGGCCTACTCGGCAACACGCAGCCGATTGGTCCGGTCGTTGTCTGTGTCATGGATAAGGACCAGAAGGCTGGCTACCAGAAAATGGTGTCCGAGCTCCGGGCCGCGGGCATCCGCGCCGAAATGTATCTCGGCAATCCCAAGAATGTCGGCCGCCAGTTTGCCTATGCCGACCAGCGCAATTCTCCCGCCGTCATCATCGAGGGTACGCAGGAGCGCGAGCAGGGGATCATCCAGATCAAGGATCTGGTCGCCGGCAAGGAAGCCAGCAAAGAGATCACCGACAACGAGCAGTGGAAAGCCGAGCGTCCCGGCCAGTTTGAATGCAAGCGAACCGAACTGGTCGACCGCATCACCGAATTGCTGAAGTCGCAGGGCCAATGACAAAATCCCCTCGCGCCGCGCTGGAGGCTTTGGTCGGGTCCGAGGGCTTCACCCGGCTCGATCCGCCGATCCTGATGTCGGCCGACCCTTATTTCAAGCTGGCCGGCGAGGAGTTCCGCCGCCGTCTGGTGCTGACCAATGGCGCCAATGGCGAGGAATTCTGTCTGAGGCCGGATTTCACCTTGCCAATTGCCACGCATTTCCTCGAAGGCGACCGGACGCCTGCCGCCTATTCCTATCTCGGCGCGCTGTTCCGCCAGCGCCCGGACGGTCCGGCTGAGTTCGAGCAGACTGGCATAGAGCTGATCGCTCAGCCCGATCCGGCTGCCGCCTTCGACCGCGTGCTCGGTTTCGCCGGCGACGTGCTGGCGCTGTTCGGCATCAAGACGCCGCGTGTGCGCATTGGCAGTGTGGCGCTGTTCGAGATCGTTCTGGCCTATGCCGAAATGCCGGAGGTCTGGCGGCCACGCCTCAGGTACCGGTTCGGGCACAAGGAATCGCTCGGACCACTTCTGGCCCGACTGCCCGATCCGCACGGCGCCGAGGGCAATATCCGCACCCCACGCCTTCACGAGATCGAGGCCGATGTCACCGAACGCATGACCGCCGCCGGCTTGCCGTTCGACACCTCGCGCTCGCCGCAGGAAATCGCCGCGCGCTTCCTCGAAAAGAACGCATTGGCCGCTGCCTATGTGCCGGGCGAAACCATTGCACTGCTTGAGGATTATCTGGCCATTTCCGGTCCAATCGACCAGGCGCTCGATGCGCTCGGCAAGCTGTTTGACACCGCGCCTGACGGCTTTGCTGCGGCGCTTGCCGATGTGGCGCGCCACGCACGAACCCTCGCCGACGGACTGCCCGGTGCCGAAGTCGTCTTCGATGCTGGCTTCGCGCCACGGCTCGACTATTACACCGGCGCCGTGTTCGAGATGACCGGTGCGGATGGCGACATTCTCGCCTCCGGCGGTGTCTATGACCGGCTGCTCGAACGGCTGGGCGCGCCCGGCGACCTCGCCGCTTCCGGTTGCTCGCTCTGGGTCGACCGGCTGCAAGAGGAGGCGGGCCGATGAGCGGGCTGATCATTGCGGTGCCATCCAAGGGACGGCTTGAAGCCGATACACGCGCTGCCTTTGCCGCTGTTGGGCTCGACATGGAGCGCCCCGGCGGGGCGCGCTCCTATCAGGGCGACATCGCGGCGCTGCCGGGTGTCATCGTGCGCTTCCTGCCGGCCTCCGAGATCGCCCGAGAGCTGATCCGTGGCGAAGTCCATATCGGGGTGACCGGCGCCGACCTTATCCACGAGGCCTCCGAGCAGGGGCCGGATTCGGTGAATTTTGCCAAAAAACTCGGGTTCGGTGCTGCCGATGTTGTCATAGCCGTGCCCGATGCCTGGATCGATGTCGTTTCGATGCGCGACCTTGCCGACGTCGCCTCCGATTTCCGCGCCGGCCATGGCCGCTGGCTCAGGGTCGCCACCAAATATCTCAACCTGACGCGGCGCTACTTCGCTACGCACGGTATTGCCGAGTACAGGATCGTCGAAAGCCTCGGCGCGACGGAGGCGGCGCCCGCTGCCGGCGCCGCCGACCTCATCGTCGATATCACCTCGACCGGCTCGACCCTTGTCGCCAATGGTCTGAGGATCGTCGAGGACGGGTTGATCCTCAAGTCCGAGGCCAATCTGATTGTCTCGCGCAACGCGGACTGGGACGGGGAGGCCGCCGACCTTCGCGCCCGCATCCTCAAGGCATTCGGGGTCTGAGACCGCCCAAGTGATCGATCCAGTAACGCTTGTGACCCTGGGTGGCGTGGGTCTTGTCGCCGGATTCGTCGATGCGATTGCCGGCGGCGGCGGTCTGCTCGCCGTGCCGGCGCTTCTCGCCGCCGGCCTGCCGCCGATCGCCGCGCTTGCCACAAACAAGATGCAGTCCGTCGTCGGTACGACGACGGCGGCGATCACCTTCGGGCGCAAGGGTTTTTTCTCGCTCAAGACCATGATCCCGGCGATGGCGGCGACTTTTGCCGGTTCGTTTTTCGGCGCTTTCTCGATCAAGCAACTCGATACATCGCTGTTGAGTGCGGTCGTGCCGGGGGCGCTGATCCTGATCGCGATCTATTTCCTGTTCGCGCCAAAGCTGACCGATGCCGACCGTGCAGCGCGGCTGAATTTTGCCGCTTTCGTGCCAGCGCTGGGGTTCTGCATCGGCTTTTATGATGGGTTGTTCGGACCGGGCACCGGGTCGTTTTTCACCATCGCTTTCGTCACCCTGTTCGGACTGGGACTGACCCGTGCCGCAGGACACACCAAGCTTTTGAACATGACGTCGAACTATGCCGCGCTGGCACTGTTCATCCCCTCCGGCGATGTCGTCTGGCCGATTGCGCTGACGATGGCGGTCGGCCAGCTGACCGGTGGTTACCTCGGCGCACTGACCGGCATCCGTTTCGGCGCCAAGATCATCCGGCCTTTGGTCGTCGTCGTCTCCGTTGCGCTGGCGCTGAAGCTCTTGTTCTTCCCATAAGAAAACCCGCGTGCCACGAGGGACACGCGGGCAGCTTCCGGCGGAGGAGGAGTGTTTACGGAAGCAGGACGGCGTCGATGACGTGAATGACGCCGTTGTCGGCCTTGACGTCAGGGGTGACAACCATCGCCTCGTTCGACGCCGCGACAGTGACGCCGCTCATCGACTTGGTGACCGTCAGCTTGGCATCGGGGTTGAGGGTATCGACTTCGATCGAACCATCGCTCAGGTCCGTCGACATCACGGTGCTGCCGAGAACGTGCAGCTTGAGGATGGCGGCGAGCTTGTCCTTGTTCTCCGGCATCAGCAGCGTGTCGACCGTGCCCTCGGGCAGCGCGGCGAACGCCTCGTCGGTCGGCGCAAACACGGTGATGTTCTGGGTGGTCGCCAGGGTGTCGGCAAGGCCGGCAGCCTTGGCAGCGGCGATCAGCGTATTGAACGAACCGGCCTCGGCGGCGGTTTCGACGACATTGGCGGCGCTTGCCGACGTAACGGCGAGCGGGCTGACGACAAGGGCGGCGGCGAGGGCGATAGCACTGAGGGACTTCATGACGAGCTCCGTAATCATGTGTTTCGCAGACGCGGTCATCGCGGCTGATCTGCAAAGGATTACGCAGGCGCCATCGCAGCGGATCGCGGGGCAAAATGTGGCGAAAATACGGATGATCCGAAATAGATATGTATTTTCATATCGTTACTCAGATTTATGCTCACGCGAAGGCGCTATCAACTTGATTTGAGCGCAAACGTGATTGAAAGCCTCATGTCCGTCAGCGCTGTGCCGCGGGATATAGTTGAAAGACCCGGGGCCGAAAGGTCAGTTGGGCGCCACGCTTCGGACGGACGGCGTCGGGCAGGTCGATCTCGACGGATGCATTTCCGGAGCCGGCATGAAGCGTTGCCCGCCAGATACCGCCGATGCGGCGGATTTCGGTGGCAATGCCGGATATGCCGGCCCCGCTGTCGATCAGGCTGGTATCATGCGGTCGGAAGCACAGATGCGCCGGCCCGTCTGGCACTTCGCCTGTTGAAAGGCCAGTGGCCGTGCCTTCGAACCAGAGCTCGCCGCCCCTGACATCGACGTCGAGCACGCTTGAGTCTCCGACAAAGCGGAAGACGAATTCCGAGGCCGGCCTGTCGTAGATCTCGTCGGGTGATCCGACCTGCTCGATCTCACCCTTGCCCATGACGACGACCCGATCGGCCAGCTCAAGCGCTTCTTCCTGGTCGTGGGTGACGAAAACCGTGGTGTGGCGGGTGCGTTCGTGTATGTCCCGGAGCCAGCGCCGCAACTCGCGTCGAACCTGAGCATCGAGCGCTCCGAACGGTTCGTCGAGCAACAGCAGCGTCGGTTCGATGGCGAGCGCCCGGGCCAGCGCGACGCGCTGGCGCTGGCCACCGGAGAGCTGGTGCGGATAGCGGTTTTCAAGGTCGGAAAGCTGGACGAAATCGATGAGTTCGCGGGCGCGGCGTTCGATCTCTGCCTTGTCCGGACGCTGCTTTCGCGGCCTGACGCTCAACCCGAACGCGACGTTGGATAGGACGGTCATGTGGCGGAACAGGCCATAGTGCTGGAAAACGAAGCCGATATGGCGTTCTTGCACCGTGCGACACGATGCATCCTCGCCGCCGAACAGGATTGTGCCTTCGGTCGGGAAATCGAGCCCGGCGATCAGGCGCAACAGCGTGGTCTTGCCCGAGCCCGACGGACCGAGCAGGGCGATCAGCTCACCGGAGTGGATGTCGAGCGAGACATCGTCGAGGGCGGGATAGCGGTCGAACTCCTTGCGGATATGCCTGAGTTTGACGTCCATGGCAGATCCTCCGAGTTAGTGCGCGCCGGACGCGGCTTGATGACCGCCGGCGCGTTCGAGGCCCGTCTTGAGCACGAGTGTCACCAGCGCCAACAGGGTCAGGAGCGCGGCAACGGCGAAGGCGGCGACGAAGTTGTATTCGTTGTACAAGATCTCGATTTCGAGCGGCATGGTGACGGTGTGGCCGCGCAGGTGCCCGGAGACGATGGACACGGCGCCGAACTCGCCCATGGCGCGCGCATTGCACAGCAATACGCCGTAGAGCAGGGCCCATTTCACATTGGGCAGGGTGACGCGCCAGAAGGTCTGCCAGCCGCTGGCGCCGAGCGAAATCGCCGCTTCCTCGTCGGCGGTGCCCTGGTCCTGCATCAGCGGGATCAGTTCGCGCGCCACAAAGGGGAAGGTGACGAACATCGTCGCCAGCACGATGCCGGGGATGGCAAACAGGATCTGGATGCCGGCGGATCGGAACGATGCGCCAACGACGCTTTCGGCGTTGAACAGCAGCACGTAGATCAGTCCGGCGATGACCGGCGACACCGAGAACGGCAGATCGATCAGGGTGATCAGGAACGCCTTGCCCTTGAATTCGAACTTGGCGATGGCCCAGGCAGCAGAGACGCCAAAGACGAGATTAAGCGGCACGGCGATGGCGGCGGTCAGCAGCGTCAGGCGGATGGCCGAGAGCGTGTCGCGCTCGCCGATGGCCATGAGTGCCGCCATGATGCCGTGCCGCAGCGCCTCGGCAAAGATCGATGCCAGAGGCAGAAACAGCACCAGAGCCAGGAACACGCCGGCGATGCCGATCAGCATGAAGCGGATGGTGCGCGATTCCTCGGTTGGGCGTTTGAACCGGATCGTTCGGCCGGTGTCCATGTTGGTGTCAGTGCCCATAGCGCATGCGGCTCCAGGCCTGAATGAGATTGATGGACAACAGGATGACGAAGGCGAAAGCGAGCATCAGCGCGCCGATCGCCGTCGCCGCGGGATAGTTGAACTCCTCAAGCCGCATGACGATCAGCAGCGGCGCGATCTCGGAGACGTAGGGCAGGTTGCCGGCGATGAAGATGACTGAACCGTATTCGCCGACGGCGCGGCCGAAGGCGAGGGTGAAGCCGGTGAGGACGGCCGGGGTCAGCGCCGGCAAGATGATCCGCGTGATGGTCTGGAACCGGCTCGCCCCGAGCGTTGCCGCCGCCTCTTCGACTTCGCGCTCGAACTCACCTAGTACCGGCTGCACCGTGCGGACGACGAAAGGCAGGCCAACAAAGATCAGGGCGATGACGATGCCCGCCGGAGTATAGACAATGCGCAGGCCGAGCGGCGCCACAAGCTGGCCGATCCAGCCGGTCGGGGCGTAGAGGGCTGTGAGTGCGATACCGGCCACGGCTGTCGGCAGGGCGAAGGGCACATCGACCATGGCATCGATAACGCGGCGGCCAGGAAACTCGTAGCGGACCAGCACCCAGGCGGTCAGAACACCGAAGACGGTGTTGACGAGAGCGGCGATGGCGGCGGTCGAAAAGCTCGTCGACATGGCGCTGATGACGCGCCGGTCTGTGGCAAGGCGCCAGAACTCGTCCCAGCCCAGCGCTGCCGATTGCCAGATCAGGCCGGCAAGCGGGATCAGAACGATCAGGCCGAGATAGGCGAGTGCGAAGCCGAAGTTGATGCCGAAACCGGGGATGATGCTCGGCCGCCTCCATCCCCTCAGGCGCGAGGCGGATTGGGCGTGCACGGCATTATCCTTCTGGCTGGTAGATCTGGTCGAATATGCCGCCCTCGGCAAAGAACTCAGGCTGCACCTTGGTCCAGCCGCCATAGGCATCGATGCTCACCAGTTCGAGCGGTGGAAACTGATCGAGCAGCGATTGGTCGGTCACCAGCTCCGGGTGGGCCGGTCGGTAGAAATGGCGGGCGATGATGGTCTGGCCGACTGGTGAATAGAGGTAATCGAGATAGGCGGTCGCCAGATCGCGGGTGCCGTGCGCGTCGACCACAGCATCCACCAGTGCGACCGGCGGTTCGGCACGGATCGAGAGCGGTGGCACGACGATATCGAAGGCATTCTGGCCGAGTTCCTCAACCGCCAGAAAGGCCTCGTTCTCCCAGGCAAGCAGCACGTCGCCGATGCCGCGTTGGGCGAAGGTCGTGGTGGCGCCGCGCGCACCGCTGTCGAGCACCGGCACGTGGCGGAAAAGATCGTGGACATATTGGCGGACCCTATCGTCGCCCTTGCCATACTGGTTTTCGGCCCAGGCCCAGGCGGCCAGAAAATTCCAGCGCGCCCCGCCCGAAGTCTTGGGATTGGGCGTGATCACCTCGACGCCGTCGCGGACGAGGTCGCTCCAGTCATGGATGTTCCTGGGATTGCCGTGCCGGACAAGGAAAACGATGGTCGAGGTGTAAGGCAGGTTATTGTTCGCGAAAGGTGCCGCGCCAGTCGGCGCGCACCTTTCCGGTTCGTTCGGCGATGGCATTGATGTCGGCTTCGAGTGCCAGAGTCACGACGTCGGCCTCGAGCCCATCGATGATCGACCGGGCCTGGGCGCCGGATCCGCCATGGGTCACCTGGATGTCGACCGGCGGATTGCCCTTCTGCTGCCAGAAGACATTGAAGGCGTCGTCATACTCCCGGTAGAGCTCGCGCGTCGGGTCGTAGGAGACGTTGACGAGCGTCTCGGATGCCTTGGTCAGCGGAATGGCGCAAAGAATCAGGGCTCCCACAAGAGCGGCAACGCTCAGCACCTGACGGAAACGGATGGCTCGGTCGGGTAGCATGGTTCCCTCCTCCCAAACTAAGCTCTCAAATACTATCGGATTACTAGGAATTAAGATCAAGGTAACGAATTCGGCTGAGGAGCGAGAACTCTGGAATAATTTTCTATCGAACCCGCTCAGCGAAGGAGGGGTTGGCGCAAAATTGCGGAAAATCGCGCGATCGCCGATCCGGCAGGCCTAGATGTTCAGGCCGAAGATGCGGGTATTGGATGAGGCGATGGGCGCCGGCAAGGCTCATGCCTTCGAGCAGCAGCGAGGTGGTATCTCTGACGGCCATCAGGATTGGCCGTATTTCGCAGGTCTCGACCGATTTGCAGTCGGGGCAGGGGGCGAAGGCCGTCTTGGATGCGCAGGAGGCCAATGCCAGCGGACCGCTGATGCATCTGAGAACGGCAGCAAAGGTGATTTGCTCGGGGGGGCGTGACAGCGCGTAGCCGCCACCCTTGCCGCGTCGGCTGATGACGATGCCGCCGAGCTTCAGGTCATGCATGATCTGTTCGAGGAACTTGCGCGGCGTGCCTGTCTCGCGCGAAATCTCGGCAACACTGGCTGCCTCGCCCTTGCGGGCAAGGTACAAAACAGCATGCAATGCGTAGCGCGCCTTTTGCGTGAGCATGACGTGGTCTAGATCATTTCACCGTTTCATTGAAACACTGAATTGATCTAGCCCCTTGATTTGTCGCGTTTTCGAACCGCAAAACCGGTATCCACCTTTGCTGAAAACGCTCTCGCACACAGTCGCGGAAAATGAAGCGACAAGAATGCGTTAAGCGGCGCCTGCAGGGGCGGTTGCCCCGACGTGCGTTTCCGGGGCGCTGTGGCGGTTAGCGCGTGTTGAACGCGGCATTGAGGGCGGCGCGGGTCTTGGGGCCGAAACTGCCGTCGATGCGGCCATCATAATAACCGTCGGTCCGCATCCGTTCCTGAAGGCGCTGACGGAACGCCCTGGAGGTGTCGTACTCGCCGATATTGAGCAAGGTCTCGAGGGCGTAATCGTGTCCGCCGGTGACAGCGACATAGGCATAGTCGGCGGCGCGCTCGGGTTTTTCCGCCACGCCGTCGCCGTAGAGATAGCACACGGCCAGCCACCAGTTGGCCGCGAGATCGCCGCCGTCGACCGCCTGTTTGAACAGGTCGGCCGCCTGGGCATAGTCGCGCGCCAGGCCGGTGCCGTCGTACAGCATGACGCCGAGGAAGCGTTGGGCCGGGGCATCGCCCGCCTTGGCCGCTTCGCGGAACAGCACCGCCGCCTGTAACAGGTCGCGGTCAACGCCTTCTCCGCCCTGGTACATCTGAGCAAGGAAGCGCGTGGCGATGACATCGCCCTTGTCGTGGGCCAGGCGATAGAGTTCGACCGCCTTGACGTTGTCTTCGGCAACGCCGCGCCCCAGATCATACATCAGCCCGAGCCGGCGCGCGGCTATGCCGTCACCGTCGTCGACGGCAATCTGGTAGTTCTTGCGCGCCAGATCGTAGTCTTGGTCGACGCCTTCTCCGTATTGGTACATGGCGCCGAGGGCGCCCGCCGCAACGGTGTCGCCGGCACTGACGGCCATGTTGAAATAATCGACCGCCTTCTTGTCGTCCTCGGCAACGCCCTCACCGGCATCGTACATCTCGCCGAGATAGCGCATGGCGACCGCATCGCCAGCGTCAGCGGCCTTCTTGTAGTATTCGACCGCCTTGAGGTCATCGAGCGCCACGCCTTCGCCCCGGTCGTACATCAGTCCAAGCCAGCGCGAGGCGGGGGCATCACCGAGTTCCGAGGCCTTGAGATAGAGCGCCGCCGATTTGACCAGATCGCGGGCGACACCTTCGCCGTCGTAATACATCTGGGCAAGAAAGCGGGTGGCGACCGCGTCGTCGCCGTCGCTTGCCGTCTTGTAGAGCAGCGCAGCCTTGAAATCGTCAGCCGTCACGCCATCGCCGGTGTCGTACATCAACCCGAGCTTGCGTGCGGCCGCGGTATCGCCGAGATCGATTGCCTTCTGATACCAGTCAGCGGCAGCAAGCGCGTCCTTGGCAACGCCATATCCGCTGCGCAGCATGTCGGCATAAAACACCATGCCGGTCGGGCTGCCGCCCTCGGCGGCGCGGCGGTAGAAATCGACGGCAACGGCATCGTCGGGGTCAAAGCTCTCGGCCGTTTTCGTGCATCAGGCCGATGCGCCACAGCGCTTCGACGCTGCCAAGGTCCATGGCCTGCTGGTAGAGCTTCAGGGCGTCCTGATAGTCTTCGAGATACCAGGCGTCGAAATAGATCTTGTCGCCGGCCTCCAGCAAATCGGCAACGCTCGTTTCCGGAGCAATGGCTTCGTCCGGGGTGGTATCCGGCGTGCTGTCGGTGGCGGTTGTGGTCTCGGTGATCTCGGCGGGCGAGACATCGTCGGATGGCGTGATCGTAGCGCCGGCATCGGCATCGTCATTCGCCGGCGCATCGCCTGCTGCGGGGCCGGTATCGGTCGGGCCATGGGCATCTGAGCCGGCAGCCGTTGCGTCCTGCGTTTGTTCGGCCAGATGCAGCTTTGACGCGGCGATCCGGTCGCCGAGCGTTCCGGCCGCCGCCGGCAGGATGAAAAGCGGAACCAGGAGCGGTGCGACATACAGGGCTTTCATCTTCATCCTCCTTGCGGCGCGATAGGGCGAACACCAACGCTCACCAAGCCAAAAGGCTCCAGCGTTCCTTCGCGGCAAACATATCGCAGATTCCAAACGCCGGATGAAGCACCTGCTTGACGGGTGACCTGTCGGAGGGGCGCCAGAACAGTGGCACAAAGAAAAACGCCGGTGCTTTCGCACCGGCGTTTTCCTGATCCGAGACTGGGAAGAAACGGAATCGATTGGTGTGGTTCGGCTGGACTAGAAGCCCATGCCGCCCATGCCACCCATGCCACCCATGTCGCCGCCCGGAGGCATGGCCGGAGCGTCATCCTTGGGAAGCTCGGCGACCATGGCTTCAGTGGTGATCAGCAGAGCGGCAACCGAGGAGGCATCCTCGAGCGCGGTGCGCACGACCTTGACGGGGTCGACGACGCCCATCTTGATCATGTCGCCGAATTCGCCGGTCTGGGCGTTGTAGCCGAAGTTGTAGTCGGAATTGTCGAGCACCTTGCCGACGACGACCGAACCTTCGTCACCCGCGTTCTGGGCGATCTGACGGATCGGGGCCTGCAAAGCGCGCTTGACGATGCCGATGCCGGCTTCCTGGTCGGCATTGGTGCCCTTGGCCTTGAGGTTGGCGGACGCACGGAGCAGCGCGATGCCGCCACCGGGGACGATGCCTTCTTCAACAGCGGCGCGGGTCGCGTTGAGCGCGTCCTCGACGCGGTCCTTGCGTTCCTTGACCTCGACTTCGGTGGAACCACCGACCTTGATCACGGCAACACCGCCGGCGAGCTTGGCAAGACGTTCCTGCAGCTTCTCGCGGTCGTAGTCCGAGGTGGTTTCCTCGATCTGCGCCTTGATCTGGGCAACGCGGCCCTGGATGTCGTCCTTGGAACCCGAACCATCGACGATGGTGGTGTTTTCCTTGGTGATGTCGACGCGCTTGGCAGTGCCGAGCATGTCGATGGTCACGTTCTCGAGCTTGATGCCAAGCTCTTCGGAGATGACCTGGCCACCGGTCAGGATGGCGATGTCTTCGAGCATGGCCTTGCGGCGATCGCCGAAGCCCGGAGCCTTGACGGCCGCGACCTTGAGGCCGCCACGCAGGCGGTTGACGACGAGCGTGGCCAGAGCCTCGCCCTCGATGTCCTCGGCAATGATCAGCAGCGGGCGCTGGGACTGCACGACCGATTCAAGGATCGGCAACATGGCCTGCAGGTTCGAGAGCTTCTTCTCGTGCAGAAGGATCACCGGATCCTCGAGCGAGGCGACCATCTTTTCGGTGTTGGTCACGAAATAGGGGCTCAGATAGCCACGGTCGAACTGCATGCCCTCGACGACGTCGAGTTCGGTCTCGGCGGTCTTGGCTTCCTCGACGGTGATGACACCCTCGTTGCCGACCTTCTGCATCGCCTCGGCGATCATGTCGCCGATCTCGGCTTCGCCATTGGCCGAGATGGTGCCGACCTGGGCAACTTCACTGGACGAGGAAATCTTGGTGGCCGAACCGATGAGGCTCGCGACGACCTCGGTGACGGCGAGATCGACGCCGCGCTTCAGGTCCATCGGGTTCATGCCAGCGGCAACCAGCTTGACGCCTTCGTTGACAATGGCCTGGGCCAGAACGGTGGCGGTGGTGGTGCCGTCGCCGGCGATGTCATTGGTCTTGGAGGCAACGGTGCGCACCATCTGGGCGCCCATGTTCTCGAACTTGTCTTCGAGCTCGATCTCCTTGGCGACGGTGACGCCGTCCTTGGTGATGCGCGGCGCGCCGAACGACTTGTCGAGAACGACGTTGCGACCCTTGGGGCCGAGGGTCACCTTGACCGCGTTGGCCAGGGTGTTGACGCCGTGCAACATCTTGTTGCGGGCGTCAGTGGAAAACTTTACTTCTTTAGCAGCCATTTACGTGCTCCTGGGATTTGGCGGAGAGTGCGGGAGGATGGTCGAGACGGCGCTGAAAGCGCCGTACAATCAAACCATTAGCCCTCGATCACACCCATGATGTCGGATTCCTTCATGATCAGAAGGTCTTCGCCGTTGATCTTGACTTCGGTGCCGCTCCACTTGCCGAAGAGCACGCGGTCGCCGGTCTTGACGTCGAGCGGGGCAACCTTGCCGTTCTCGTCGCGGGCGCCGGGGCCGACGGAGATCACTTCACCTTCGGAGGGCTTTTCCTTGGCGGTGTCGGGGATGATGATGCCGCCGGCGGTCTTTTCTTCGCTGTCGAGGCGACGCACGACGACGCGGTCATGCAGGGGACGGAAGCTCATATTCGCTCCTTGGCGTTTGCTGATGAACTCTCAAAAAGGGTCTGTTAGCACTCATTGATGTGGAGTGCTAACGAGTGCCGGGGATATAGGAACCGCACTGGTACGAGTCAAGGGCGACAGGGGTCGGAAACCGCGACGAATTTCGCGTCACACCATCGTGGTTTGTCCACGACGCCGAAAAGATGGGCAAATGGCTGTCTTCAATCGGGCGAGAAAGACGCCATGCCACAGGACTGCCAGGACCGGGATATCACGATCATGCCCCACAAGGGACGTGTACGCGTCTAATTTGGCAATAAGGTGATCGTCGATACCGATAGGCGCTCGATCTCAGGGAAGGAACCTATCCGGTCGTACATGACAGTCCGCGCAATGCCAGAAGGCTTTCGGCTGTCGCGGTGACAGTCTCCTCGATGGGCCGCGGTTGCCAGCCGAGCATTCGCCGTGCTCGCGCGTTCGAGGCTCGGCGCCTGATCCCGAGCTGTGGCAGGGTTTCCCTCAGAGCAGGATTGAACCTGGCCATGGTGCGGACCAGCCAGTCGGGCAATTGGCGCTGCGGCGCCTTGCCAGCCGCATCGCCGAGCCGTTGCCGTAGAATATCGGCCACATCTTTCATCGAGACCGGTTCACCGGCGACGGCGATGAAACGCTTTCCGGCCGCCTCTGGTGCGATCATGGCGCGCTGATGCAAGTCGGCCGCATCGCGGACATCGACCATGCCGAAATAGACACGCGGAACCAGGGGCATCGTGCCGTCCAGCATGGCCTTGACGATGTTTATCGAGCTCGCAAAATCGGGGCCGAGAACCGGACCGAAAATGCCGGTTGGATTGATGACCGAGAGTTCCAGCGCGCCGCCTTCGGCTTCGATGAAATCCCAGGCGGCACGTTCGGCCACGATCTTGGACTTGATGTAGGGCTGCACGTCCGGAGCATCCGGATCGGACCAGTCGTCTTCGGTGAATGCCTCTGTCCGCGCGCCGTGACCATAACCGATGGCGGCGAACGAAGAGGTCATGACCACCCGTTTGACGCCGGCATCCCGAGCTGCACGGAGAACGCGAAGCGCGCCGTCGCGTGCGGGACGGATAAGGTCTTCCTCATTATCGGGGGATCCCGCCGGGAATGGCGATGCGACATGGAGCACGTAATCGCAACCGGAGACCGCGTCGGCCCACCCGCTATCGGCTTCAAGATCGGCCTCGAAGACGGCCAGATTGGCGGGGTCGGCACCGCCATTGCGCAGCATGGCGACAAGATCGTCCCGGCGCGTGATTTCGCGCACAGTGGTCCTGACCTCATCGCCCGCTTGCAATAGCTGCACGATGATATGAGCGGCGAGAAATCCTGTCCCGCCGGTAACGAGTACTTTGCTCATTGGACTGTTCCTAGCTTGATGAGGTCGCGCAACACACGCGTATGGCCGTCGCAACCGTCGTTCGGAACTGCTCCGGCGTTGTGCCCGGCTGCTTCCAGCTCAGTCCGCACAGGAACAGCACCTCGGCGCGTTCCGCTGCACTTGATGGATCAAAGCCATCTGCGACAAGCGCATCGCCAAGCGCCTTCTTGAATGCCCCCTTGGCGCGGGTCACGTCTTTGCCCGCCATTTTGTCTCCGGACTCGATTGTGTCGAAGATTTCGGCGGTGAAGGTCAAAAGATGTTGCCCGAACCACTCGTTCATGGCGACTGCGAGCCGGTCCGGTGCCGGCAGATCGGTTCTTGCCAATGCAGATGCCACACGCTTCAGGGCGTCGGAGAGATACTTCTCCATTGCGGCGCGGAAGATTTCTTCCTTTCCGCTGAAATGCAGGTACAGGCCTGGCTTGGAGAGCCCGGCGGCGGCAGCAATGTCGTTGACCGAAGTCTTCTTGTAGCCGAACCGGCCGAAGACCCGGATGGCGTCATCGAGAATGGCGGCGCGCTTGAGGTTCTGTGTGTCCATGCGCCTGCATATAGGTGATGAACTTTACCAAATCAACCAAAATGGTAAAACTGGTAAATTCGAGCCGTGAAAGTGGCGCGAAGGATTCACATTTGCATGTGATCCGGACTCAGCGAGGCCGTTGCAGGGATGAAGGGTGTCGGCCGATTGGCTCTGCCGTGTGGACGTTCACGCCGCCCCGGCGATGCGGGTCTCGGGGGCCTCTTCGGCCTGACGTTCTTCCCAGGCCTGGCGCTTGCGGTAGATGGTCGAGGGCGAGATCTCGAGTGCCGCCGCAGCCTTGGCGACATTGCCGCCGAACCGGGCGATGGCTGCTTCGATGATGTGCTGTTCCTGCTGCCACATCGGCAGGATGTCGTCGCCTTCGCCGAGCGTGGCGACAGGCTGACGACCGCTGGCGATGCCCTCGATATCAGCCGCAGCCAGCATTTGCGGTGTCACAAGCACGTCCTCGAACATCGACACGGTGCGGTGCATGAGGTTTTCGAGCTGGCGGACATTGCCCGGCCATTCATGGGCATCGAGGAAAGCGCGGGCGCCGGCGGTGAAACCCTGCATCGGCTTGCCGGCAGCGCGGGCGAAGCTCTTGAGGAAATGGGCTGATAGCGGCGCGATGTCCTCGGGGCGCTGGCGCAGAGGCGGCAGGTGCAGCGGCAGGACGTTGAGCCTGTAAAACAGGTCAGCCCTGAGACCGTCATCGCCAACAAGTGTCGCAGGGCTTCTGGCTGTCGAGCAGACGACGCGCAGCTTTATGCCCAATGCCGGACTGGCACCTGCCGTGCCGCCGGGATCGACCAGGTTCATCAGCCGCGCTTGCGCCGTCGGGCCGAGGGCGGCGATCTCGTTGAGGTAAAGGGTGCCGCCGCCGGCGCGCATCAGGGCGCGCGTTCCTTCCTCGCCGGCCAGCTCCATCAGCGCATCTTCCGAAGGCGCCTCGCTAAAGTAAGACGACAGTGCACAATCGATGGCGACAAACGGTGTCGCCGCCTGTGGTCCGAGCGCGTGCAGCGTCTCCGCCGCAAGGCGCTTGCCGGTGCCGCTTTCTCCGGTCAGGAATACCGGCGCCGGTGAGTTCGCGATACGGGCGAGCTGCTCGCGCAGGCGCTTCATCTGCGGCGAGCGGGAGATCAGGCGCCCCGGACCACTGACAGTTGCGCCGGAAACCTGCGATAGCGCGCCGCGTCGGTCGTGGCGGGTCCTGAGCACGGCGATGCGATCGCCCAATTCTTCAAAGCTCACCGGCCGCACCAGGCAGTCGTGAGCGCCAGCCTGCAAGGCAGAAACGGCATCCGATACGGAGCCGGTCGAGGACACGGCGATGATCAGGGCCGTGCCGCCGAGGCGCGCCAGCCGAGCAACAGCGCGGGTAGCGTCTTCGGATAGATCGGAGAGACTGCCGAGATCGGCGAGGACGATGTCATAGCGCCCGGTATGCAGAGCTGCCGCGCCGGCGCGTCCGCAATCGACATGGAGCGGTGTGAAGACATCGGGATGGGCGGCAGTCAGCTCGGCCAGGTCCCGCCCGCGGTCGATGACGAGCAGGCGCGCCGGGAAATCAGGCGAGGCCCCAACTGGCATGGCTGTTTCTCCGATTCTGGAGGCGTGAAGCGCATTCTGCGCGAGGCGATTGTTCTCCAAATAGGGTAAACAAAGTGTTTTAGTGGTGGGGCGGCGTGAAGGGCAGCTTTTGCCTTGGTGCGCGCAATGCTAAGAGGAAAGAGCGAATCCAGAGGCCAAAAAGACGGATTGCCGTGCAGTTGCTCGTCTATGTTTTCATATCCATCGTAGCCCTGGCGTGTGGGGGCGCGGTCTATTTCGGCCTGACCTTCACACTGATCGAATCACTTCTTGTTGTCGGCATCGTCTTCGTTCTGTCGATGCTGTTCATGGAACGCACCCTCAGATGGCGGTCGGAGCGCCGCATGGAAAAGGCCATTGAGGACCTGTCGCGGCTGCTGTCGACGGACGCCCAGGCCGGGCAGGTGCTGTCGCAACGCATCAACGCCCTGAGCGACGTCAATCCCGGCCCGCGCATCGACGTGCTTGAAGCCGATCTTTCCGTGCTCGGCACCGTCGTCCGTCAGGTCGCCGAGGCTGTGTCCGAACTTGAAGCGCGCGGCGTCACCCCCGCGCCCGCAGCACCGCCGCCCGCCGCAGCGGTAGACGAGGAACCCGAACAGGACCACGCGCCGGAGCCGGAACGCCTGCCCGAGCCGGTCATCCCACTGCCGACGCTGCGCACCGCCCTCGATGAGGATCGCCTCGTTTTTTTACGCCCAGCCGGTGATCACGCTGCCCCAGCGGCGCACACCACGGTTTCGACCTCGTGCCGCGGTTGAAACTCGAAGACGGCGACATCGCCGATGCGCCCGATTTCATGCCGCGCCGCAATGGCGAGGATGTGATCCGCCGTATCGAGCGCGCCGGCATCGAGCAGGCAGTGTCCATTGTCAGGCGCGCGCGCTCTTCGGGGCAGCCGGTGACGCTGTTCATTCCGGTCACCCGGGCGATCCTGGCGCACACCCAGACCGCCGAGGAGCTGGTTGGACTGTTCGATGCCAGCCGTGTCGTGTCGTCCAGCCTCGTGTTGCGCATGGAGGACGCCGAATGGAAGTCCGCCAACACCGCCGAGCGGCTCGTTGCCAGCGAGTTCCACGCCAAGGGCATCGGCTTCTGTCTCACAGCGGCAACGACCCTCAGGCTCGATTTCGATGAACTGGCCAGCCTCGGCGTCGACTCGATCCGCGTCGAGGCCGAGACCTTCGCCTCCGAGCCCGAGATCCTGACCGATTTCCATGCGTCCGACGTCTCGTCCTACATCGCCCGTTTCGGCATTGATCTGACCGTCGAGAACGTCAAGACTGAACAGCAAGTTTTGTCGGCTCTCGAAGACGGCGTCCGCTTTGCCATCGGACCTCACATCGCGGGACCGGCGCCTCTGCGTGTCGATCACGTGGTCCGGCGGGATGCGAGTGCTCCTGCCCGGCGTGCGGGTTCGGCCTGATACCAGTAAAGAGAGAGTGATATGACCAAACCGCAGCTGGTCACAGCCGGATTTTCGGCGCTTGCCGCCAATTACGATGCCGCGTTCTGCGATATCTGGGGCGTCGTGCACAACGGCGTTGCCCCGCACCCGAGCGCCGTTGACGCGCTGACCCGTTACCGCGAGGAGGGCGGCAAGGTGATCCTTGTCACCAATGCCTCGCGTCCCGGTCCCCAGGTGGCCCAGATGCTCGACGACATGGGGATCTCCGACAAGATCTATGATTCCATCGTCTCCTCGGGCGATGTGACCCGCGATCTTGTGCGCGCCTATTCTGGCCATATCATCCATATGGTCGGGCCGCGCATGGACCATCCCCTGCTCGACGGACTGAGCGTCGCGCTCGGCGAACCCGACGAGGCCGCTGCCGTGCTCGTCACCGGGCTCAATGCCTATGGCGAGACCCCGGACGACTACAGCGATCGACTGAAAACCTGGCTCGACCATCGCCTGCCGATGATCTGCGCCAATCCCGACATCACCGTCGAGGTTGGCAACTCCATAGAATACTGCGCCGGCGCGCTGGCCGAGGTCTATGCCGATATGGGCGGCAAGGTGGAAATGGCCGGCAAGCCACACCCGCCGATCTATGATGTCGCCTTCAAGCGGCTGGAGGAGGTCACCGGTCCGGGACTCGATAGGAGCCGGATCGTCGCCATTGGCGACGCGGCACGCACCGATGCGCTTGGCGCGGCCCGTTTCGGCATTGATTTCCTGTTCATCACCGGCTCGCTGCATGCCGCCGAACTCAACGCTTTCGAAGGCGCCGAGGAGGACAAGGTGATCGAGGCGGTCGCTCCAAGCCAGGTGCATCTGGTCGGGTATATGCCGCGGCTGACTTGGTAGACGGCGTTACCAGCCCTTGCGATGCCGGTTGCGACATCGGCGAAGCGCCGCCGCGCTTGCATTCTTGCCGCAGACGCGGCAGTTTCGCGCCCATTCCGCTCCCCGCACTTTTCCCGGAATGATGCCGTGACCGCTTTCGCCTTTTTGCGTTCCCTCGATTCTGTGCCCGCCTCGCTCAGGGGCGGAGTCGTTGCCATCGGCAATTTCGACGGCTGTCACCGTGGTCACCAGACGGTGCTGGCGGAAGCGCGGAAACTGGCCGAAACGGCCGGCAGACCCTCGATCCTTCTGACGTTCGAACCGCATCCGCGCGATGTCTTCGCGCCCGAACCGTTCCTGTTCCGCTTGAGCGATGGCGAGCAGAAGGCACGGCTTGCCGCGGCGCTCGGGTTTTCCGGCATCGCCATATTGCCGTTTTCGCGCACTCTTGCGTCGGTTGAGGCGGAAGCGTTCGTCAGGTCCTATCTCGTCGACGCGCTTGGCGCTTCGGCGGTGGTGGTCGGCGCCGATTTCCATTTCGGCCGTGGCCGTGCCGGCACGCCGGAGTTTTTGCGGCAGGCGGGACGGCATCACGGCTTTTCCGTCACCCAGGTCGAACTGGTGACCGAGGGCGACGAGGTCATCTCCTCGTCGCTGATCCGCGAGGCGCTGGAAAAAGGCGAGGTCGATCGCGCCAACCATTTGCTCGGCTATCACTGGATGGTCGAGGGCACCGTCATCAAGGGCGACCAGCGCGGCCGGACCCTTGGTTTCCCGACCGCCAATTTCGCTCTGCCGGCCAATTCGCATCTGGCCGAAGGCGTTTATGCCATTCGCGTCAAGTTGGGCAACCGGCTGTTCGACGGCGTCGCCGGGCACGGCAAGCCGATGTTCGACAACACCCAGCCGCCGTTCGAGGCCCATATTCTCGATTTCGACGAAGACATCTACGGCGCCCATATCGAGGTGGCGCTGGCCTGCCATCTCAGGTCGAACCACCACTTCGACAACGTCAATGCGCTCATCGCCCAGATGAACCAGGACAAGCAAAGGGCGCGCGAGATACTGGCCGGATCAAAACCGCTCTCGGATCTCGACCGGCACCTCGGTTTCATTATCTAGGGTCGGCGGCGTTTCGTCTCCGACCCGCCAAAAAACTTCCCACACACTGGTCCGGCTGATAAAGCAACGCCGGATTTCAAGACTTCCGCTCGAATGACCGGTAAACGAAATGACTGATACGACGACTGAAGCGACGGAACAGGACTATTCCGCCACGCTTTTCCTGCCCAAGACCGATTTCCCCATGCGTGCGGGGCTTCCCAAGCGCGAGCCCGACTGGCTGAAGCGCTGGGAGGATATGGACCTTTATGCCCGCCTGCGCGAGCAGAGCGCCGACCGCGAGAAGTTCACCCTTCACGACGGCCCGCCCTATGCCAATGGCAACATCCATATCGGGCATTCGCTCAACAAGATCCTCAAGGATCTGGTCACCCGTAGTAAGCAGATGCTCGGCTACAACTCGGCCTATGTGCCGGGCTGGGACTGCCACGGCCTGCCGATCGAGTGGAAGATCGAGGAGCAGTATCGCGCCAAGGGCAAGAACAAGGACGAGATCCCGGTCAACGAGTTCCGCAAGGAATGCCGGAGCTTTGCCGAGCACTGGGTCGACGTTCAGCGCGAGGAATTCAAGCGTTTGGGCGTCATCGGCGACTGGGACAATCCCTATCTGACGATGAGCTATGACGCCGAAGCGGTGATCGCCGGCGAACTGCACAAATTCGCCATGTCCGGCCAGCTCTATCGCGGTTCCAAGCCCGTCATGTGGTCGGTCGTCGAGCGCACGGCGCTGGCCGAGGCCGAAATCGAGTATCAGGACTACGAGTCCGACACGATCTGGGTGAAGTTCCCGGTGCGCACCGGCGCGCATCAGGATGCCTATGTCGTTATCTGGACGACGACCCCGTGGACCATCCCCGGAAACCGTGCCGTCTCCTATTCCTCGCGCATTGCCTATGGGCTTTACGAGGTCACGGCAGCCGAGAACGATTTCGGACCGCAGCCGGGTGAGAAGCTGATTTTCGCCGACGTGCTGGCTGAGGAAAGCGCGCAGAAGGCCAAGCTGACCTTCAATCGCCTTGGCGATGTCAGCGCTGAAGACCTCGGCGCCATCACCTGCGACCACCCGCTCAAGGGCGTTGGTGGCGGCTATGAGTTCGCCATTCCGCTGCTCGACGGTGAGCATGTGACGGACGATGCCGGTACCGGGTTCGTGCACACGGCGCCGAGCCATGGCGCCGACGACTTCGTCATCTGGATGGAGAAGAAGGCCGAGATCGCCGCCAAGGGGATCGACACGACGATCCCGTTCCCGGTCGACGATGCGGGTTTCTACACCAAGGACGCGCCCGGTTTCGACGCCAATGCCGAGGGCGGCGCGGCGCGCGTCATCGACGACAAGGGCAACAAGGGCGACGCCAACAAGCGCGTCATCGCGGCGCTGATCGGGGCCGATGCGCTGTTCGCGCGTGGCCGGCTCAAGCACCAGTATCCGCATTCATGGCGCTCCAAGAAGCCGATCATCTTCCGCAACACGCCGCAATGGTTCGTCTATATGGACAAGGACCTCGGCGCCGAGGGCGACACGCTGAGAAGCCGCGCCCTTACGGCGATCGACAAGACGCGTTTCGTGCCGCCCGCAGGCCAGAACCGTCTGCACTCGATGATCGCCGACCGTCCTGACTGGGTGCTGTCGCGCCAGCGTGCCTGGGGCGTGCCGATTGCCGTGTTCCGCCATCCCGAAACGGGGCAGATCCTGCCCGGTCCGGAATTCGAGCGCTCCGAGGAGCTGCGTCAGCGTATCGTCACCGCCTTCGAGACAGAGGGCGCCGACGCCTGGTTCGCCGATGGTGCAAAAGAGCGCTTCCTTGAGGGGCTCGTCGACAATCCCGCCGAGTGGGATCAGGTTCGCGACATTCTCGATGTCTGGTTCGACAGCGGGTCGACCCATGTCTTCGTGCTCGACAACAAGCAGAAGTGGCCGCATCTGGCGTCCCCGGCTTCGATGTATCTGGAAGGCTCGGACCAGCATCGCGGCTGGTTCCATTCCTCGCTTCTGGAAAGCTGCGGCACCAAGGGCATGGCGCCCTATGAGAGCGTTCTGACCCATGGCATGACCATGGACAAGGACGGCATGAAGATGTCGAAATCTCTGGGCAACACCATTGCCCCGCAGGACATCACCAAGCAGTACGGCGCCGATATCCTGCGGCTCTGGGCCTCGACGATCGACTATTCCGAGGATCACCGGATCGGTGACGAGATCATCAAGACCGTGGTCGAGAACTACCGCAAGCTGCGCAACTCGATCCGCTGGATGCTGGGCAATCTCGCCCACTTCAAGCCCGAGGAAGCGGTCGCGCCTTCGGACATGCCCGAGCTCGAACGCCTGATGCTGTCGCGCATCAAGGCGCTCGATGTGCTGGTGCGTGATGCTTACGACAATTACGACTACAAGCGCGCCGTCTCGGCGCTGTCGAACTTCATGAACATGGAGCTGTCGGCGTTCTATTTCGACATCCGCAAGGACGCGCTTTATTGCGACCCGATCTCGAGCGTCAAACGCCGTTCGGCGCTGACCGTGCTCGATATCCTGTTCAACCACCTCGTTGTCTGGTTGGCGCCGGTCCTGAGCTTCACCACAGAGGAAGCCTGGCTCGAGCGCAATCCGGACAGCGACGGGTCTATCCATCTCGAAGTCTTCCCCGAAGTGCCGGAAAACTGGCGCGACGAAAAGCTCGAAGCCAAGTGGCGCAGATCCGCAAGGCACGGCGTGTCGTTACCGGCGCGCTCGAGATCGAACGTCGCGAAAAGACCATCGGCTCCTCGCTCGAAGCGGCGCCCAAGGTCTATATCTCCGATGCCGATCTGGTGGTGGCGCTGCATGATCAGGACTTCGCCGAGATCTGCATCACCTCGGATATCGAGATCATCCAGAACGAGGGGCCGTCCGAAGCCTTCCGGCTCGAGGACGTCGGCGGTGTGTCGGTGGTGTTTGCCCGTGCCGCGGGCAAGCGCTGCGCCCGGTCGTGGAAGGTCTCCGAGGACGTCGGGTCCGATCCGGATTATCCGGACATCAGCCCGCGCGACGCCAAGGCCATGCGCGAGCGTGCCGCAGCCGGGCTCTAGGCAGAACCGGCATTGATATCTTGCCATTTGCGGACGGCGGCGTTATTGCCGCCGTCCGCTTTTTTTGTTGACCACGGCCCGGTCCGGGTCGCCTGCACCGGAGACCGCGATCATGGCCGTATCGAGTGGTATCGATTTCGGAACGTCCAATTCCGCCGTCGGGCTCAATGGCGCCGATGGCGTCGAGCTGGTGGCGTTCGAGGGCGACAATCCCAACATCCCGAGCACGATCTTTTTCGATTTCGACGAGGGCTGCACGCGCTTCGGCCGCACTGCCATGCGCCATTATGCCGAGGGCGCCAACGGACGACTGATGCGGTCGATGAAAAGTGTCCTTGGCAGTGCGCTTCTCGATGACCGGACACGGGTCGGCAGCCGCCTGCTCGATTTCACCGACATCATCGGCATGTTCGTCGGCTACCTGAAGACGGTCTCGGACGAGCGTGCCGGTGAACAGGTCGAGGACGTGGTGCTGGGCCGCCCGGTGTTTTATGTCGACGGCAATCCCGAGGCCGACCGCGCCGCCCAGGACGCCATGTTGCGCATCGCCCGTTCGCTCGGCTATCGCAACATCTCGTTTCAGTTCGAACCGGTCGCCGCGGCGCTCGACTACGAACTGCGATCGACGCGCGAGGAACTGGCGCTGGTCATGGATATCGGCGGCGGCACGGCCGACTTCTCGATCGTGCGTGTCGCGCCGGACGGTGCCGGCAAGGTGTCGCGGCAGGACGATATTCTCGGTAATCACGGCGTCCATGTCGGTGGTACCGATTTCGACCGCGACTTCAGTCTTGCAACGGCGATGCCCCGGCTCGGCTACAAATCGCTGATCCGCGGCATGTTCAACGCCAAGCAGGTGCAGGAAGCGCCGCACCGGTATTTCGTCGAACTCGCCACCTGGCACCTGATCAACAGGCAATATGCGCCGGCCAATATCTCGGAAATTCGCCAGATGCTGCGCCATGCCGAAGAGCCGGACAAGATCGGGCAGCTGCTGCACGTTCTCGAAACCCGGATCGGCAGTGCTGTCGCCGGCGCGGTCGAAACGGCCAAGATCGAACTGACCGATGCCGAAGACGCGGTTATTGACGTTCCGGGGGAAAAGGGATTGCAGGCAATCCCGGCGACCCGCGCCGAACTCGAAGCGGCCATCGGCCCGCTGGTCGAACGATTGCGTCTCGCGCTTGGTGAGACGCTCAGGCTATCGGGGCTCACCGAGGACAGGATCGACGTTGTTTTCCTGACCGGTGGGTCGACACGTATTCCGGTCGTCAGGGACACTTTGCTGTCACTGTTGCCCGGCACGAAAGTCGTCGACGGCGACACGTTCGGCAGCGTTTGCACCGGTCTGGCCATCGACGCGCGCCGCAAGTTCGGGCATTGACGCCACGCACGCGGCTTGACATGCCGTGTTGCCGGCAATTGCCGTCACGAGGAAAGGACGCCGAATGGCCGAGCAGGAGCGGATGGATCGACAGGTGCCGGACCGGCTCGCGCTGCGCGGCAGTCTTTTGGCCGGGCTGGTCGCCTTTGCCCTCGATCGTGGCCACAAGCTGATCCAGCTCGAACTTCTAGGCTGGCGCGAAGCCTGCCCCCCACCGGGGGGCGGGGGCGCTGTGCCCCTTCCATCCGGTTCGCGCCGATCTTCGACTACGTGCTGGTGTGGAACACCGGCATTTCCTACGGGCTGCTGCGCGGGGTGCCGCTGGCGGGCCTTTTGGCGCTGATGGTTGTGGCGACGCTGATGCTGGTGTGGTGGTGGGTGAAGGCCGATACGGTCTTGACCCGCTACGGGCTTGCCATTGCCATCGGCGGCGCCAGCTCGCATATCATCGACCGGTTGGTCTATGGCGCCGTTCCCGACTTTTTCTACTTCCACTGGCAGTCCTGGTCATTCTACATCTTCAATTTCAGCGACACCGCCATCACCATCGGTGTGATTTTATTGCTGTTGGACATGGTTTTGCCCAAAAGGGGTACACCTGCTTGACGGCTTGGAAACCATGGTCTGGTTTGATGGCCGGCATTGGTGCTATAAGCGCCACGCCGGGGGCGGAACGGCAGCAGTTAGGGGCGTAGCCTTATGTACAAGTATTCCGGCAAGCGGCTTATCGGGCTGGCAGGTGCACTCACCTTGCTGGCCGCCTCGTTGTCCGCATGCACCACGATCGAAGGCACCAACGCCCTGACCGATCCCGGCACGTTCGAACGCGAAGTCGGCCAGGAGACCCTCAAAGGTCTCGGCGTCATTCCGCGCGAGACCAAAGAGCCGATCAAGACGCCGCGCGGCAAACTGGCTCTGCCCAAGGAAGGCGTGGTCATGCCACCGCCGTCCGAGGAAACCGAAACCGCGATGATCCCGACCGATCACGATCGGGCCAAGCTCGACACCACAGGGCTGACCAATGAGGATGTGGCCCGCATCCGCTCGATCATCGTGTTCGACGGCATTGCCGATTCCGGCCGCAAGCTGACCAATGCCGAAATCGCCCAGATCACGTCCAGCGTCGAATCCGGCAAGCTGCGCATCAACAACGCCTCGGCTCCGCTCTGGGTGCCCGACCAGTCCTATTTCTCCGTCAGCTCCGTCGGTGGTCAGGATGCTGTGTGTCTGGCTGCCAATGGCGATCTCGTTCCGCTCGAAGATCCGGCCTGCCCGCCCGAGATCAAGAAAATGCTCCAGAAGGGCTGACCGCGGCTGACCGCCCGCATCGATCCAGGATCAGAAAATGGCCGAACAAACTCAACAGCCGGCGCCTGAAGGCGAACGGCTCGCCAAGGTGATCGCGCGCGCCGGGCTGTGCTCGCGCCGCGACGCCGAAAAATGGATTGCCGACGGCCGCGTCGGCGTCGATGGCAAAATCGTTACCACGCCCGCGACCAACGTCACGACGGCCCAGGCGATCACCGTCGACGGGGAGCCGCTAGCGGCCCGCCACGGCACGCGTTTGTGGCTTTACCACAAGCCGGCAGGTCTGGTGGTCACCGAGAAGGACCCCGAGGGTCGCGAGACGATTTTCGACAAGCTCGAATCCGAAGGCCTGCCGCGTGTGCTGACCGTCGGTCGGCTCGACATCAACACCGAAGGCCTATTGCTTTTGACCAATGACGGCGGGCTTAAGCGCGTGCTCGAATTGCCGTCGACCGGTTGGTTGAGGAAATACCGCGTGCGTGCCTTCGGTTCGATCGATCAGGCGCGGCTCGACACGCTGAAAAAGGGCATGTCCGTCGACGGGGTCAACTATGGCCCGATCGAGGCGACGCTCGAACGTATCCAGGGTGGCAATGTCTGGTTGGTGGTGGCCTTACGCGAAGGCAAGAACCGCGAGGTCAAGAATGTCCTCGGCGAGCTCGGCCTGCAGGTCAATCGTCTGATCCGCATCTCGTACGGGCCGTTCCAACTCGGCGATATGCCGATCGGCACGGTATCTCTGGTCAAGGCCAAGGTCTTGCGCGACCAGCTCGGCGACAAGCTGGCCGAGCGGGCCGGCGTCGATTTCGACAGCGCCTTCCCCGAGGAAGTGGTGGAGAAGCCGGCAAAACCGTCGCACAAGCCGACCGATCCCAATGCGCGTCTGCGCGGGCGGCAGCCGCGCCCGGCCAAGAAAACCGCTGCGCCCAAGCCGCGCACCGGCGAACCGCGTTTTGCCAAGCAACGCGCAGAAGGCAAGGCGCCGCCGGCGCGCGCCGAAAAGCGCTTTGGCGACGACAGGCCGGTGCCGACCCGCCGGGTGCTGTTTGACGATGGCCGCCAGTTGGTCGAGGAAGCGCCGCGCCAGCGCCGCGAACGCGGCGAAGGCGAAGACGGCGCCAACAGGGGCTTTGGTGGTCGCGGACGTGATGACTCCCGTGGCCGCGATGGTGGCCCGCGCCGCGATGGCGACCGGGACGACCGGCAGCGCGATCGTGGCCCACGCGGCAGCGACAGGCCAATGTCGGGCGATCGTCCGGCGCGTGGCGACAGGCCGGACAGGCCGTTCGGCGACCGCAGGCCGGCGCGGCCCGGCTCGCGCCCCGATACGCGTGGCGGAGATCAGCGCTCTGATGGTCCGCGACGCGACGAACGATCGGGTGGACCCCGCGACGGGGCCAAATCGAGCGCGCCTCGTGGCGGCGGCAGGCCATTTGCCGGTGGCAAACCCTCGGGTGACGGCAGGCCGTCCGGCGCAGGCAGACCGGCAGGCGCTGGCAGGCCTCAGGGTGGTGGACGCCCCACCGGCGGCAACCGACCTTTTGGCGGCGGCAAGCCCTCCGGTAGCGGTCGTCCCACGGGCGGCGGACGGCCTTCGGGCGGCGGACGGCCTTCGGGTGGCAGCCGGCCTTCGGGTGGTGGAAAACCGTCCGGCCCGCGCGGCCGGGGGCCGAAATAAATGCGCATCGTTGCCGGCGCTTTCCGGGGGAAAGCCATCGGTTCGCCGCCTGATGACAGCATTCGTCCGACCTCGGACCGGGTGCGGGAATCGGTTTTCAACATGCTGGCCAGCCGGCTCGGACTGGATCTCGGCGGCGCACGCGTGCTCGACCTGTTCGCCGGCACGGGCGCGCTTGGCCTTGAAGCCCTGTCGCGCGGTGCGAGCTTCGCCATGTTCGTCGACAGCGGCATTGCCGCCCGCGCACTGATCCGTGACCACATCGAGAGTTTTGGTATCGGCGGTCGGTCGAAGCTTTTGAAGCGCGACGCCACGGCTCTCGGCCCGATCGAGCGCTTCCGGCCCTTCAATCTTGTTTTTCTCGATCCGCCCTATGGCAAGGGGCTTGGCGAGCAGGCACTGGCCTCGGCCCGCGACGGCGGCTGGTTGGCGCCTGAGGCGCTGATCGTGCTCGAAGAGAAAAAGGGTGTCGAACTTGCGCTGCCGGCGGGCTTCGCCGTCGATGACATGCGCGATTACGGCGATACCACGATCCGCTTCCTGACGCTTGCGGACGATGCCGCCTAGGTCATGTCAGGCTTTGACGGAATCAAAGCGCATGACCTAAGTCCTTAAGTGGTCGCATGTTTGAACCGGAAAAGTGGGCGCCACTTTTCCTGAACATGCTCTAACGCCCGAACAGCCGTTCGAGGTCGGTTTTCTTCAGCTCGACATAAGTCGGTCGCCCGTGGATGCACTGGCCGGAATGGGGCGTGCGCTCCATGTTGCGCAACAGCGCGTTCATTTCCTCAGGTCTGAGACGGCGCCCGGCCCGTACCGAGCCGTGGCAGGCCATGCGCCCGATCAGCGCGTCAATACGGTCAGTCAGCGCCGGTGAGGCTTCCCATTCGGCGAGGCCATCGGCGATATCGCGCACCAGCGGCGTGATGTCGGTCTGGCCGAGAACGGCGGGCGTTGCCGACACCGCCATGGCATTGGTTCCGAAGCGTTCGAGAAAAAGACCGAGCCGCTCGAAATCCGGCGCCGCCGTCTCCAGACGGTTGCAATCTTCTTCGCTGAGTTCAACAACAACCGGAATGAGATGGCTCTGGCTCGGCACCGGACCGGAGGCCAGTTCGGCCTTGAAACGTTCGTAGACCAGCCGCTCATGGGCAGCATGCTGATCGATCAACACCAGAGAATCGCTGTTCTCGGCAACGATGTAGGTGTCGAAGAACTGCGCCCGCGCTGCGCCGAGCGGAAAATGTTCGCCCGGCTCGGTCGCCGCTGCGTCATAGCGCGCCACCGGTTCGGCAAAGGCGCGGTCGATCTCGCGCCGCAATTCCGCCGGCGGTGCGGCTGGAGAAACCGTGCCGGACCACGGCGCCTGCGACGGTCGTGGCAGCGTGTCGGCGGGCATGCCGGACTGAGCCGTGCCGGGGGAGGGCGCGGTAAAAGCGGCGAGGGTCTTGTCGGCGACGCTCGAGGACGCCCTGTAGCCGGCTTCGGCCAGGGCATTGGAGATGGCGCGGATGGTTGCGCCACGCACCGCGCCCTGGTCGCGGAAGCGCAGTTCGGTCTTGGCCGGATGGACATTGACGTCGATTTCCGCCGGATCGATCGAGACGAACAGCGCGATGGCCGGAAAGCGGTCGCGGAAAACGAAATCGGCAAAGGCGGCGCGCACCGCGCCGAGCAGCACCTTGTCGCGCACCGAGCGGCCATTGACGAAATAGAACTGGGAGAGCGAATTGGCGCGGGTGTAGGTCGGCAGCCCGGCGAGGCCGGCGATCACCAACCCGTCGCGGCTGAGGGCCAGCGTCACGGCGTTGGCGGTGAAATCGGGTCCCATCACCTCGGCGACGCGATTCCTGAGGGCGCCGGGGCCGGAGTGGGCGCCGTAGTTGATCGGCGAGCGGTCACTGCCGGAAAGCGAGAACGCCACTTCCGGATTGGCCATGGCCAGACGCTTGACGACATCGGTGATGGCGCCGGTCTCGGAGCGATCGGATTTGAGGAATTTGAGTCGCGCCGGTATGGCGGCGAACAGGTCGCGCATCTCGATGATGGTGCCCTGGTTCATCGCCTCGGGCCGGATGTCGCCGCGCACCCCGCGCCGGACCGTCAGCCGAAGGCCGGAGTCCGCGCCTGCCGGACGCGAGGAAATCGTCAGCTCGGATACGGCGGCGATCGAGGCCAGCGCCTCGCCACGGAACCCAAGGGTACGGATGTCGTTGAGATCGTCCTCCATCAGCTTGGAGGTGGCGTGGCGCTCGACGGAAAGGGTGAGATCTGCTTCGTCCATGCCGATGCCGTCGTCCTCGATGCGGATCAGGCTCTTGCCGCCGCCAGAGGTGGCAATGGCAATACGCGTGGCGCCGGCGTCGATGGCGTTCTCGACAAGCTCCTTGACGACGCTGGCCGGACGCTCCACCACTTCGCCGGCAGCGATCCTGTTGACGAGGTCGTCTGGCAATTGCCGAACGGGCATGGGGTCTCTCTCCTTTGCAGGGAGACTCTAGAACACGATTCGCGGAAGGACGAACATTGGCGGTGAACAACCCGATGGCACGTGCTCTCGAACTGGCCGAAGTGGCCGCCCGCGCCGGGGAGGTGCCGGTCGGGGCGGTTGTCGTGCGCGATGGCGAGATTGTCGGGGAAAGCGCCAACCGCATGCGCGAGATCGGCGACCCGACGGCGCATGCCGAAATGCTGGCGATCCGCCAGGCGCTCGAAGCGCTCGGTGGCGAGCGGCTCGGCGATTGCGATCTCTATGTGACGCTCGAACCGTGCACCATGTGCGCCGGGGCCATTGCCCATGCGCGTTTGCGGCGGGTCTATTACGGCGCGCCCGACCCAAAGGGTGGGGCGGTCGACAATGGTGTCAGGTTCTTCGACCAGCCAACCTGCCACCACCGTCCGGAGGTGGTTGGCGGGATGAGCGAAACGGCCTCTGCCGAATTGCTCAGGACGTTTTTCGCCTCCCGGAGATGAAGGCTTCCACCGCGTCGCCAAGTTCGCGCTTGAAATGCTCTTTCGCGCGGTCTCCGGTCTTGAGAATCTCCGCTACCCGCCAGAATTCGTGGGCCTGAAAGTTCTGCACATGCGGGCGAACATAGACGTCAGGCGGGTAGGCGGCGATCATGTGGGCGCTCAAATGGTGGGCCATGATCTGGGCCGAACCCGCGGCAACATCGAGTGGAGAGGGCAGTTTCAGCGGCTGCAACATGATCGGTTCGCCGTTGACGTCGATGGCCACCCTCAAATCGGTGTCCACCGAGGCAATGTCGAGCGGCAGCGGGTTGGCGACGCCGCCGTCGACGAGCAGGCGTTTGTCGCGCTCCATCGGCTTGAAAAAACTCGGCACCGCGACCGAGGCGGCAATCGCGGGCCTCAGCGGACCGGTGTCGAACACCACCTGGTTCCAGGCCGAGTAGTCGGTGGCGATAATGAAAAGCGGTATTCTCAGATCGCTGAAATCGGTAACGAAGCCATCGGGCAGGAAGGCCTCGACCACATCTTCGGGATCGAGCTGGATGGGCAGGCCCTGCTTGAACAGGCGCGAAATGTCACGGGTGTGGGACGCCCACAGCCGTCCGGTGATCGACTGCATGGTGCCGAGCACGCTCGTGGCGTGTGCCCGCAGGTCCGATCCGGTCATGCCGCTGGCCCAGCCGGCGCCGATCAGGGAACCGATTGAGGTGCCGGCAATGCGGGCCGGTTTCAGCCCGAGTTCGTCCATCGCTTCGATGAATGAGATATGCGCCAGCCCCCGCGCCGAACCGCCGCCGAGCGCCACGCCGATCCTGGGGCCGCCTTCAAGTGTCATGGTAACTGCCGATTGTTCCGCATCTTGGCGCAAATCTAGCAGAAGCTGGTGGCAAAATCGTTACGTTGGGGCAGGCGCGAGGGCTAGCTGTTTTCCCGCTCGACGGCGCGCCAGCCGATGTCGCGGCGGCAAAAGCCGTCCGGCCAGTCGATCCTGTCAACGGCTTCATAGGCGCGGGCCTGGGCCTCGGTCACATTGGCGCCGAGCGCGGTGACGTTGAGCACCCGCCCGCCATTGGCGACATAGCCGGCGTCGCCGCGCTGCGTGCCGGCGTGGAAGACCTGGACGGTGTCGGAATTGAGCGTGTCGAGCCCGTTGATGATGCTGCCCTTGTCATAGGCGCCGGGATAGCCCCTGGTCGCCATAACGACGGTCAGCGCCGCTTCGGGCCGCCACTCGGCGGCCTTGCCAATCAGATTGCCGGTGGCCGTGGCATAGAGCAGGTCGAGCAGGTCGGATTTCAGACGCATGAACAGCACCTGGCATTCCGGATCGCCGAAACGGGCGTTGTACTCGATGAGTTTCGGCCCATCCTCGGTGATCATCAGTCCGGCATAGAGCACGCCCTGATAGGGTGTTCCGCGCGCGGCAAGTCCGGCAACCGTCGGGGCGATGATCTCGCGCATGGCACGGTCGGTCAGCTCGTCGGTCATCACCGGTGCCGGCGAATAAGCGCCCATGCCGCCGGTGTTGGGGCCGATATCGCCGTCACCGACGCGCTTGTGATCCTGTGCTGTGGCGAGCGGCAGGGTGTTGATGCCGTCGCACAGAACGAACAGGCTCGCTTCTTCGCCGAACAGGCATTCCTCGATCACGATCGTGGGTTCTTCGGCATCATCGGCGCTGGCAAAACAGGCCTGCACGGCCTCTTCCGCCTGTTCGACCGTTTCGGCGACGGTCACGCCCTTGCCCAGCGCCAGACCATCCATCTTGACGACGATCGGCGCGCCGGCTTCGCGGACATGTTCGATGGCGTCGACCGCATTGTCGAACGTACGGTAGCGGGCGGTCGGAATGCCCATGGCGTTGCACAAGATCTTGGTGAAGGTCTTGGAGCCTTCGAGCTGACCTGCGTCGCGACTCGGGCTGAAACAGGGAATGCCGGCGGCGCGTACATCATCGCCAAGTCCGGCAACCACTTGCGCGTCAGGGCCGACGACGACGAACTCGATGTTCTGCTCCTTGCAGAAATCGACAATCGCCTTGTGATCGGTCGGATCGAGCGCGACATTCTCGCCTTCGAGCGCCGTGCCGCCGTTTCCGGGGGCGATGAAGAGCTTTGTCAGTTTTGGTGATTGTGCCAGCTTCCACGCCAATGCGTGTTCGCGGCCGCCTGAGCCGATAAGAAGTGTTCGCATGTCCCCGCCCCATTTTCGGCACACGCTCTAACACGGGCTTGGCGATTCCCGCCAGTCTTGACGGGTGCGACGGATATGGGCAGTCATCATGCCATGAGCGAACACTTGGCCAATGTGCCCGAATATTCCGTTTCCGAACTCTCGGGTGCCGTCAAACGCACGCTTGAAGAGGGTTTCGAGCATGTGCGTGTGCGTGGCGAGGTCGGACGGCTGAGCCGCCCTGGCTCGGGCCATGTCTATTTCGACCTGAAGGACGAAAGTGCCGTCATTTCCGCCGTCGCCTGGAAGGGTGTGGCGGGGCGCTGGCGTTTCCAGCCCGAACAGGGGCTGGAGGTGATCGTCACCGGTCGTCTGACAACGTTCCCCGGGCAGTCGAAATACCAGATCATCGTCGAGACGGTGGAGCCGGCTGGCGTCGGTGCCCTGATGGCGCTGCTCGAAGAGCGCCGCAAGACGCTCGCCGCCGAAGGTTTGTTCGACGCGGGCCGGAAGCAGGAATTGCCGTATCTTCCGCGCGTCATCGGCGTCGTCACGTCGCCGACCGGAGCGGTGATCCGCGATATCCTTCATCGTCTCGCCGACCGCTTTCCGACCCATGTCATTGTCTGGCCGGTTCGGGTGCAGGGCGAAAGCTCCGCCGCCGAGATCGCTGCCGCTATCGAAGGCTTTAGCGCCTTGCCGGAGAACGGCCCCATTGCGCGGCCGGACCTCTTGATCGTCGGACGCGGTGGCGGTTCGGTCGAGGATCTGTGGAGCTTCAACGAGGAAATCGTTGTCCGTGCCGCCGCGGCAAGCGCCATCCCGCTGATATCCGCTGTCGGCCACGAGACCGACGTCACCCTGATCGATTACGCCTCGGACCGGCGTGCGCCGACACCGACCGGCGCGGCGGAAATGGCGGTGCCGGTCAGGGGCGAATTGATCGCCTATGTCGCTGATCTCGGCACAAGGCAGCGCCAGGCGCTGATCCGTTCGACCGCCTCGCTGCGCGACCGGCTACGGGCCGCCGAACGCGGACTGCCGCGCCCGACCGACCTGTTGTCGACGGCGCGCCAGCGTCTCGATCTTGCCAGTTCGCGGCTGAGCGCCGGGCTCGCCGCTGCCGCTTCGGCAAAGCGCGTGTCGCTCGCCCGGCTCGACTCGCGGCTGTCGCCCCGGATCTTGAGCCAACGCATTACCGTCAGCCGTGACCGTCTCGACGATCGCGCCAGCCGGTTGTTGCCGGCCTATCGGCGACTGGCGACGCAGCGCGCCGATCGTCTTTCGGGTCTCGACAAGCTTCTGGTTTCGTTGAGCCACAAATCGATTCTTGCGCGCGGGTTTGCGCTTGTCTCGGATGAAAACGGGCAGCTGCTGCGCTCGGCCAAGGAGCTTTCCTCGGGTCGCCGTATCGACATCGGTTTTGCCGACGGCCATGCCAAGGCAATTGTCGGCGACGCCGGTGCTGCGCCGCCACCGCCGCCGCGACCGCGGCCGGCGCGCACCAAGCCGGATCCGGATGAGCAAACCTCGCTGTTTTAGTTTTGCCCCGCGCCGCAAAAGCCTATATTCGGAGGGCGAAAGGTCCGTAGCTGATGAATATTTTCGATAAGGGGTTGTCCCCGCAGGAAGCCAAGCTTCGTTATCTTGACGCCGATTTCGTGATCACGAAGCCGGGCACGTTCGTGCGTTGCGCCATCACAGGCAAGCCGATCCCTGTCGACGATCTCAAATACTGGAGCGTCGACAAGCAGGAACCCTACGCCGACGCCGAAGCGGCGTTTCAGGCCTATCTGCGCGACAACGGATGAAACCCGCCACCAAAGGCGGCCTCGGCCTGCACCTTCTGTTCATCGCCAATGGCAATGGCGAAGATTCGGTAGCTGCCGAAATCATCAGGCAATTGCCGCCCGAATATGTCGCCAGCGCCTATCCGATCGTCGGGGCCGGCGCGGCCTATGAGGGGTTGTGCGACATCGTCGGGCCACGCGCCTATGTGCCGAGTGAAGGCTGGCGTCATGAAAAGGGCTCGGTGGTTCGCGACGTCAAGGCCGGCATGTTCGGCACCGTGCCGCCGGCCATCAGGTTTCTGAGAGCGCAGCGCCGGCTCTATGACAAGGTGATCGTGATCGGCGACATGGTTGGGCCGATCCTGTGCCTGATCGCCGGACTGCGCATCGATCTATATCTCGACGTTTTCAAGGTCGGCCAGGCGCATGCCTATCCCGGCATCGAGAAATGGGTGATCAAGCGCATCGCCGACAAGACCTTCAATCGCGACGATATTCTTGCCGCCTCGCTGCGCGCCGCCGGGATCGATGCGGTCAGCGCCGGCAATGTCATGATGGATACGGTGCCGCGCGGCAGCTATGACATGGCTGGAAGGCGCCGTCACGATTATGCCGTGACGCTGATGCCGGGCAGCCGCGAGTGGACCGGGGAGAGCCTCAACCTGCAGGTCGAGGCGCTCATTCGACTGCCGACGCATCTGACGCCGGACATCTTCCTGGCGCTGGCCGGCGGCATCGATCCGAAGGTACTGGCGGCGGAAACCGGGCTTAGCTTCGTGCCGCCGTCCGGCGAAGAGACGAGCGATGCCGGCATGCTGACTGGCAAGGAGCTTGAAATTCATCTTGCACGTGGCGTTGTCGGCAATCTCATCGACGGATCGGATGTCGTGTTGTCCCAGGCCGGCACTGGCACGCAACAGGCTCTCGGGCTCGGCAAGCCGGTGATCACCTTCAACCGCGCCAGCAACCGTCCCAAGCGCATGCGCGACGAGCAGGCGCTGATGGGCGAAGCCCGCCGTCTGATGCCCGAGGATGCCGACGCAGTCGCCGGCGAAGTGGCGCGGTTGCTCTCCGATCCGGAACTGCGCCAGCGGCTCGGCGATATCGGCCGCGAGCGCCTCGGCCAGCCCGGAACGATTGCGGCGGTTCTTGAGGAACTCAAAAGCTAGAGTCCATCATGGTGTGATGGAGATGCGCGACCACAACGTCATTCCCGATCAGGTCGGGAATGACGCGGTACACACGGTCGTGTCGCAGTGATTTTTGTCGGTAGCTCAGGTCGGAAATCAGACGCGCCAGAACCGGGCGGAGGCAGCCCGCCCGGTTTGAGTTTGAGACCTGCGATCAGGCCTTGCGCTTACGCCCCTCGGCGTCGGCGGCCTTCAGTGCTGCCACCACCTTTTCGGGTGTCACATCTGTCGGCACATTGCCCATGGTGTCTCCGTCCGCACAGGCGAGTTCGGCGACCTCGAGCAATTGCGCGTCGGTGACATCGGCAATGCCGATATCGGCAAAGGTCGTGGGCAGTCCGATGCGTTTGCAGAAATTGTAGACTTCGTTGATGATCGAGTTCGGACGCTCGGTCAGCATCAGCAATGCCAGTGTCCCGATGGCGACCTTTTCGCCATGCCAATAGGCATGCGTGCCTTCGAGTGCCGTCAGGCCGTTGTGGATGGCGTGGGCGCCGGACAGGCCGCCGCTTTCGAACCCGAGCCCGCTCAACAGCGTGTTGGCTTCGACAACCCGCTCGAATTCAGCCGTGACCGTATGCTTCTCGCAGGCGGCGAGGGCTGCGGGGCCATTGACCATCAAGGTGTCGTAGCACATGCGCGCCAACCCGTAGGCGCTCATGCCGCCGATCCTGCCGGTCATGTTGGCGGCCTTCTTGATCTTGCAGTCTTCGGCTTCGAACCATGTCGCCAAGGCATCGCCCATGCCCGAGACCAGGAACCGCGCCGGCGCATTGATGATCAGGCCGGTGTCGACCAGCACCACATCCGGGTTGCGCGGCAGCACCAGATAGCGCTTGAAGGCGCCTTCGGCGGTGTAGATCACCGAAAGGGCGCTGCACGGGGCATCGGTCGAGGCCAGGGTCGGCACGATGACGACAGGCAGCTTGTTGGCAAAGGCAACGGCCTTGGCGGTGTCGAGCGATTTGCCGCCACCAACGCCGATGACGACATCGGCACCAGCCGTTTTGACGATGGCGGTGATGCGGTCGACTTCCTCGTCGCAGCATTCACCATTGAACACTTCACTGACGATGTCCGCCTTGTCGTCGCTCTTGATGGCGTCGCCGACAAACGACACCACGCCGCGGTCGACGATGGCAAGCGCCTTCGAGCCGAGCCGGGCCACTTCTTCGGAGAGATGGGAGAGAGCTCCCTCGCCCTGGACATAGCGGGCGGGGAAAATGGTAGTCGAAATCATAGGTTACTCCTTACGGAGCCGCCAACGGTCATTGTATGAAATGAGGGTTGCGACGTCTCGGACAATTGACGCCTGTCAGGAAGGCACTGTTGCCGCACGGCCGCAGACACATCCCCGAACAGGCGATGGAAATCCTCCCCGCCACGGTATGTAATTAAGCCGTGTCACAAAGCAATGGGACAAATGGGATAAACGCAAACGACCACCCGCCGACGCGGATCAGCGCGTCGGGTCTTTTGGCATCAGGCGTCGCGCGTGGCGCTATTTGTCGTGATCGGGATCGAGCAGCTTGTGCATGTGGACGATGAAGTAGCGCTTGTGCGCATCGTCGACCGTCATGTGCGCCTTGGCTTTCCAGGCGGCATAGGCGCTGGCGTAATCGGGAAAGATCCCGACGACGTCGAGCAGGTCGAGGTCCTTGAAATGGATGTCGTCCAGCCGATCGAGTTCGCCGCCGAACACGAGATGAAGAAGCTGCTTTTTTGGTTGTTCGCTCATAGGCCCTGCCTCATGGGTGTTTCAACGCCCGTCTCGACAGACGGACAACCATAGACCCGACGCAAGGCGTCGTGCAGCGGTGCTTTTAGCCTTGCATCGGCAATGGCGGCAAGAGCGGCGTGCCGTGTGTCGGGTTTGTTGAACACCGGCGGTCCGGCGCAGACGTCCTCGAATCCGACCCCGCATTCGGACAAAATCACCGCTGCGCCGGCAATATCCCAATCGTGGGAGCCACGCCGCGCCGGTACGGCGCTGAATCGTCCGGTTGCTGCCTGCACGAGCCTATAGGCCAGCGAGGGCAGGGCGGGACCATGCTCGTATTGGAAACCGGCAGCCTCGAGTTCGCGGTGGATGGCGCCCGGCGCCGGGATGACCGAGACCTCGGCGGCTGGCACCGGATTGAGCAGCATCACACCGTTAAGCCTTGCCCCGCGATCGCGTGCCGCCTCGTAAAGCTCGTCGCGCGCCGGCGCATAAACCACGCCGGCAATCGAGACGCCGTTCTCGACCACTGCCACGGAGACGGTCCAGCAATCCTCGCCGCGCAGGAATGCCCGCGTGCCGTCGATGGGATCGACAATGAAGACGCGTTTCTTGTCGAGCCTTGCCGGATCGTCGACGCTTTCCTCGCTCAGCCAGCCGTAGTCCGGCCGTGCGCCGATCAGTGAAGACCTGAGGAACTGATCGACGAGGATATCGGCCTCGGAAACCGGCGAGGCATTTTCCTTGGACCAGGTCTTGATCGGCTGGCGAAAGCGTCCGAGCGCCAGGATGCCCGCCGCCACTGCATTGGACCGCAGCAGTTCGAGATCGTCGTCAATGTCGGTTTGCGCGTGGACGTTCATTTTTGCCTTATGTGGCCTGATGTCCGTCTTGTTATGCGAGCACGGGTTACCATGCAACCGCTATGGGATTCACCAGCGGAGTCACTTCCTGCTAACCCTTTTGAAAACAACAAAAACTTAACCGAACTTCTTAAGCGGCCCGCAGTGCCGGCGCGCTATCTTGCCGTCAAAGAGAGCGCGACCACAAAAAAGCTCTCGGAAGTTATCAGGAAGGTTGGCAATATGAAAAATGGCGCAAGGATCGAGGGATCGAACGTAGTTCGTCTTTTCGGCGATGCGCGCGCCGCGGACCGCTGCGCCGAGGCGTCCAATGACAATGGCACCGTCAAGTCGGTGCGCACGGTAACGGTGCGCAAGCGGCTTCCGGAAAGCGGTGTCGTGGTCAAGATCAAGGTGCCGGTGGACGAGTTTTTCGGCGTCGCCGTGGCCACAGCGATCAGCGACGAGGGCGTGCTGACGAGTTCCATCGAACTCGTTCATTCCGACGAGACACTGAATTACAAGGTGTTCGAGGAAACCGGCAACGCAAACATCGTCGCCGAGTGGCAGAACTGGGGCCGCAAGCTCAGGCTGCCGCTGTTCATCCGCTCAGGTGATGGCGCCTTGATGCCCTATTCGCAGCGCGTTTCCGGCGTCATCGTCGGCGACGACAGCGAACGTCGGCGTCTCGCCAGCGACGCCAAGCGCCGTCCGCGCTTTCTCAACCGCCGCAAGATAGGCGAACCCGAACGCGCCTGACACTCATTCCGCGCGAAAGCGTATGTCTCGACGACCTCCAGAAAACGGTCCGGTTTGCCCCGGGCCGCTTTCCTTTGGGCCCCCCCTCACGAAAACGCCCCGGCCGATCGACCGGGGCGCTGCATTTTGTGGTGGTGAATGCGCTACATCCGCTGTGAGAACACCGGCGCCTTCATCGCCATGCCGTAGGGGCGGGCCAACGCCAGGGCTGCGTCGTAGCTTTCCTTTACCTTGGCGAAGTCCGGGTTGGCGGCAGCGTTTTCGTCGAGCACTTCGGCGGCGGCGACCTTCAGCGCGGCAACCACTTCATCCGGGAAGGCGCGGAACTCGACGCCTTGATCCTTCAGCTGCTTGAACGCCAGGGCATTGTAATAGTCGAACTGGGCGAGGCTCTCGGCCGCGGCGGCATCGGCGGCACTTTGAATGATCGCCTGAAGGTGCGGCGGCAGCGAGTCCCAGGCATCCTTGTTGACGACGATCTCGAGCCCGGCGGAAGGTTCGTGGAAGGCGGGCATGTAGCAGTAGTTCGCCACTTTCTGCAGGCCGAAGGCCTGGTCGAGCATCGGGCCGACCCATTCGGCGGCGTCGATGGCGCCGGACTGGAGGGCAGAGAAGATTTCGGTCGCCGGGGTCAGCACCGCATTGACGCCGAGCTTGCGCATGGTCTCGCCACCCAGGCCGGCGATGCGGAAGTTGAGGCCTGAGAGATCGTCGAGGCTCTCGATCGGCTTCTTGAACCAGCCAGCAGACTGGACGGTGGAATTGCCGGAGTAGAACGGCACCAGATTGCGCTGAGCATAAAGCTCATTCCACAGCTCCTGACCGCCACCGTAGCGAATCCAGCCCGAGGTCTCGACAGCGGTCATGCCGAAGGGCACGGCGGTGAAATAATGAACGGCGGTGTTTTTCGACGCCGAATAATAGGTCGGCGCGTGGCCGATCTCCGCTGTCCCCTGTTCGACTGCGTCCTCGACACCGAAGGGGGGCACCAGCTCGCCGGCGCCGAAGATCTTGAAGGTGAGCTGGCCGTCGGACATGGCGGCGACCCTGGCCGCGAACGTGGCCGAGTTGGTGCCGACCCCCGGCGCCTTGGCCGGAAAGGCAGAGGGCAGTTTCCACTCGAGCTTACCCTGTGCAATGGCGGGCGTGGCAAGCGCGGCGGCGGGGGCGGCGAACGCCCCGGTCTTCAGAAAGTCACGACGTTTCATGGGTTCCTCCAGGTGAATAATGCTTTCAGAAAAGAACGCTCGGCAGCCAGGTGGCAAGACCCGGCACCAGGGCGAGAAGTCCGATCGCCAGGAGCTGAATAATGACGAAAGGCACGATCGAACGATAGATGTCGCCGGTGGTGATCGTGTCCGGCGACACCGAGCTGAAATAGAACAGTGCGAAGCCAAAGGGCGGTGTCAGGAACGAGGTCTGAAGGTTCATCGCGAACAGGATGGCGAACCAGACCGGATCGATATCGCCCATCAGCAGAACCGGGCCGACGATCGGGATGACAATGAAGATGATCTCGACGAACTCGAGGATGAAGCCGAGGAGGAACACCACCAGCATGGTGACCACCAGCATGCCATAGGCCCCGCCGGGGACATGGTGCATCATCTCGGCCACCATGTCGTCGCCGTTGAAGCCACGGAAGACCAGACTGAGAATCGAAGCGGCGATGATGATGCCGAAGATCATGCCGGAGACTTTCAGCGTCTCGGTGATTGCCGGCACCAACACGCCGGAGCGGGTCAGCGCCACGGCGGCCCGCGCCAGGCCGAGAAGCGTCAGCAAAACGAGGCCGCTGGCAATGAACGTGCCGGGTGTGGCGGTCAGGGCACCGGCGCTGAAATCCACCTTCACCCAACCGGCCGCGGCGGCGGCCAATAGCGCCAGAGCGAGGCCCACCGTGGCCAGAGCTTGACGTTTCATCGCTGGGGAAATCTGCGCCGCTGCCACCAGGATTGCACCGCCAACCCCGACGCCCGCCGCCTCGGTGGGGGTGGCGACACCTAAAAGGATCGAGCCCAGCACCGAGACGATCAGCGCCAGGGTCGGCAGGATGCCGCTCGCAACCTCTGTCAGGGGTATCTTGGGCGGGCGTTCAATATCCGCATCGACCTGCACCGGCGCACCCGCCTTGGCCCTGAGTTGCCAGAGAACGTAAAGCGCATAAAGCCCCACAAGGGTCAGACCGGGCAGCATCGCGCCGGCAAAAAGATCGCTTACCGTCACCGGGTCGGGGGCGAAATTGCCGGCATTCTGCTGTGCCGTGACGTAGGCGTTGGAGATCTGATCGCCGAGCAGGATCAGAATGATCGAAGGCGGGATGATCTGGCCGAGCGTGCCGCAGGCGCAGATCAGCCCGGACGAGGTGCGCTTGTCGATTCCGGCGCCCAAAAGGGTCGGCAGGCTGATGGTGCCGAGCATGACGATGGTGGCGCCGATGATGCCCGTCGAAGCGGCGATCAGCGCCGAAACAACCAGTACCGAAAGCGCCAGCCCCTTTTTCGTGCCACCGAACAGCCTGTTGATATTGGTCAGCATGCGCTCGGCCTGCTTCGAGCGATCGAGCAAAACACCGACAAGTACGAACAGCGGCACCGCGATCAGCAGGGAGTTTTCCATCACGCCGAAGACGCGTTGCGGCACGGCCTGGAAGTAGACGAGGTCAAAATGGCCGACGAAACTGGCGAACACCGCCACCAGCGTCGGCACCCCGGCGATGACCAGCATCACGGGCAGGCCTGAGAGGATGCCGGCGAACAAGGCCGCCGTCATGACGAGCAGCCAGATGAGTTCGGCGCTCATTGCTCACGCACCTTCCGCGCCGTTCCGCTTTCGGGCAGGCCGGCATCTTCCGCGCCCGGCGGCTTTCCCCTGCCATCGGAGAAAAAGTCGATCACCCCGAGAACGAGCACGAGAATGCACATCACCACCACGGTCGACTTGACGATGAACATGCCGGGCAGTCCACCGGTCTCACGCGATCCTTCGAAAATTGCCCAGGAGGCACTGACCAGTGGCCAAGCGTTCAAGAGCATGAGCCCGAAGACCGGAAGCGTGAACAGCACATGTCCCCACTGGTCTATGCGGTGATTGGTCAAGTTGGAAAATCGGCTGCGCAGGATATCGACCCTGACATGCCTATCCATGCCGGCGGCCAGCGGGATGGTCAAAACGACCAAAGCCGAGAAGGAGTAGGTGACCATGTCCTGCAGCTCGAGAAAGCCCACGCCCATCACGTAGCGCATCAAGACGATGGCGATCTGGGCGGCGAACATCACCCCGAACAGGGCGATGCAAATCACCAGCGTGACACGGTAAAGCAGGTCGGCTGCGTGTTTCATGGCGCTCCGGTCGGCTGGCCGGGGACCCGCCCCGCCCCTTTCTGGGACACGATCTCTTGAGGTTGCGCGAATGCCTATCCGAGTTCAACCGACAATTTGACACGGGCGCGCGTTGTTCAGTTGTATCGGAAGACAACGGCCGTGCCTTCACTCGGCATTGCGAATGTAAGCGAAGCGACCCAGTTCATACGCCTTTCCACCTTTACGCCCTCAGCCTTGCCAACGGGCTTCCGGCTCAGACCTGCGCCTGAACGATCAGCGCCAGCGTAAAGGCCAGGCCGACATAGTTGTTGGCCTTGAAACGCAACAGGCAGTTGGCGCCGTTCTTCGGGTCGAGCGTGATCACCTGCCAGGCAAGGATCGCTGCCGTGGGGATGGCGGCGACAAAGAAGACGATCCAGCCTTGCGCGGCATAGCCGGCCCAGAGCCAGAGGGCGAAGGCGGCGGCGTAGAACAGCGCCACTATGACCCGCGCCCTGTCGCCGAACAGGCGGGCGGTCGATTTGACCCCGATCAGGGCGTCGTCCTCGACATCCTGCAGGGCGTAGATGGTGTCGTAGCCGATGGTCCACAGGATGGCGCCGGCATAAAGAAGAAAGGCCGGCAGATGCAAGGCTCCGAATTCGGAGGCCCAGCCGATCAGGGCGCCGTAGGAGAAGGCGAGGCCGAGGAAGAACTGCGGCCACCAGGTGATGCGTTTCATGAACGGGTAGATGGCGACCAGCGCCAGTGAGGCGACGCCAAGTGCAATGGTGAACAGGTTGAACTGGATAAGGATGACGAAGCCGATCAGCGATTGCAGGATTAGCCAGGCCCAGGCCTGTTTGAGGCTCACCTGACCACTCGCCAGCGGCCTCAAACGGGTGCGGGCGACCTTGTCGTCGATGTCGCGGTCGACGATGTCGTTGAACGTCGTGCCGGCGCCGCGCATGACGATGGCGCCGATCAGGAACAGGATGAGGGACCAGTAGTTGTAGGCAACCATCGGCCGCGCCACGGCTGCAAGCCCGAGCGACATGGCGCAGGGCCAGAACAACAGGCCCGCCGGAAGCGGGCGGTCGAAACGGGAGAGCTTGAAATAGGGCTTGAGCGCTTCTGGTGCGAAGCGGTCCACCCAATTGCCCTTGTTGGCATCGGCAATCCGCTTGCTGATCTTGCGTTCCGTTTGCATCACATCCCGTCCCTGGTTTATGCGGGAGACACTATTCAGCACTTGAGTGAAGTCAACAAACCATGCCGCGTTCCCACGCAACACTGCCGCGCCTTTATGTCGAGATGCCACTTGCCGAGGGGGCGGCGCTGGCGCTCACCAAGGATCAGGTGACCTATCTGGTCTCGGTGCTGCGGCGCGGGGCAGGGGACAGGCTCGTTGCCTTCAATGGCAGCGACGGCGGCTGGCTGTGCGACATTGCCGAAGCCAGCCGCAAGGCGGCGACGCTGGTGCCGGTGGAACGGATCGCCGCGCAGACACCGCCCTCCGATCTTTGGTACGGCTTCGCCCCGCTCAAGTCGGCCCGGCTCGATTACATGATGCAGAAGGCCACAGAGATGGGGGCAGGCATCATCCAGCCGGTTCTGACTCATCGCACCCAGGTCAGCCGCGTCAAGATCGAGCGCATGCGCGCCAACGTGCTTGAGGCCGCCGAGCAATGCGAAGTACTGACGCTGCCCGAGGTCCGGGACGAAATCGGGCTCGAAAAGCTCATCGCCAACTGGGCCGAGACCGAAGGCGACCGTGTGCTGGTCTTTGCGGACGAGACCGCGCCGTCCGGCACGCCGCTTGATGCTCTGCGTCCGCTTGAAGGTCGGCGGGTCGGGTTGCTGATCGGTCCGGAGGGCGGGTTCGACGAGGCGGAACGCCAGCTTCTGCTGGCGCAGGACTTCGTTCTGCCCATTTCGCTTGGACCGCGAATTCTCAGAGCCGATACCGCGGCGGTGGCGGCGCTGGCGGTGTTACAATCCATTATCGGTGATTGGCGATAAAGCCATTGCTTTCGGCGCTGTCGGCGCTATGTTCGCGGCGCGCCGCGCAACCCCGGAATTCACGTTTGCGACGCGCCGACCAAAGGAGCCCCCGCCCATGTCCATGGCAACTGACGATGGCGTTTCACCGCCGATCGAATCGCGCGCCGACCTGATCGAAGCGCTGGCGAAGGGGTCCAAGCCCAAGGCGGATTGGCGCATCGGCACCGAGCACGAGAAGTTCACCTTCTTCCGCGTCGAGAACCGGCCGGTTCCCTATGACGGCGAGCGCAGCATCAAGGCGATCCTTCAGGGCATCGTGTTTGCCGAGGACTGGAAACCCGTCCATGACGACGGCAATCTGATCGGGCTGCAGTGTTCGGAATCGGGTGCGGCGATTTCGCTCGAGCCGGGTGGGCAGCTGGAGCTGAGTGGCGCTCCGGTCGATACGATCCACGAGACCTGCCAGGAGATCAACAATCACCTCAAGATCCTGAGGCGTATTGCCGATCCGATGCGCATCGCTTTCCTCGGCCTCGGTGTTGCGCCGACCTGGAGCGTTGCCGAGATGCCGATGATGCCGAAATCGCGCTACGCGATCATGAAGCCCTATATGGAAAAGATGGGCACGCTCGGCACCTCGATGATGTTCCGTTCCTGCACCGTGCAGGCCAATCTCGATTTCGGCTCCGAAGCCGACATGGTGAAAAAGCTCAGGGTCAGCCTGGCGCTGCAGCCGGTGGCGACGGCGCTGTTCGCCAACTCGCCGTTCCTCGACGGCAAGCCGAACGGCTATCTGTCCTATCGCTCGGAAATCTGGCGCGACACTGATCCGGATCGAACCGGCATGCTGCCCTTCGCTTTCGAGGACGGAATGGGTTTCGAGCGCTATGTCGATTACGCGCTCGACGTGCCGATGTATTTTGTTCGCCGCAACGGCAAGTACATCAACACCGCCGGCGAGAGCTTCAAGGCCTTTCTTGATGGCAAGCTGCCGCAGCTGCCCGGCGAGAAGCCAACCAAGGCCGACTGGGAAGACCATCTGTCGACGATTTTCCCGGAAGTCAGGCTGAAGTCCTTCCTCGAAATGCGCGGTGCCGACGGCGGCCCGTGGCAGGACATCTGCGCCATGCCGGCCTTCTGGGCCGGATTGCTTTACGACCAGTCGGCGCTCGACGCTGCCTGGGATCTGGTGAAGGACTGGACCGAGGAAGAACGCCAGAACCTTCGCGATGCGGTTCCCAAGCTCGGTCTGCGGTCGCCGTTCCGCGAGGGACAGCTCGCCGAGGTGGCGCGCCAGGTGCTCGATATCTCACGCGCCGGTCTCAAGGCCCGCAACAAGCTCAATTGGGAAGGGGCGGACGAGACCGTCTACCTGAGCCCGATCGAGAACACGCTGTCCTTGTGCAAACCACGCGCCCAACGCCTGCTCGACCTCTACCACGGTGCCTGGTCCGGCGACATCACGCGCGTGTTCACCGACGCGGCGTATTAGCCGGCGCAGCAGCTCAGAGGTGAGGTTTCGCCCTTTATCCATCAGGGCACGAACGGCCGATTGAGCCGACGGGTTCAGGCCGTTTCGAGGACAAGTCAGTGACCGGTGATCTGTCCGAACGATTGTTTACCGAGCGCCTCGTGCTTCGCCCGACGGTGCCGGGCGACGTTGAGCGCGCATTGGAAATCAGGTCCGACCCTGAGGTTGCGCGTAACCTCGCGTCCGCGACGATCCCACCTGACAGGGCGAAAATGACCAGCTGGTTCGCCAGTCACGCTGAGGAATGGCGTGAGGGAATGGCCTACCGTTTTGCAATTACCCTCGATGGTCGCCTGATCGGCGTCTGTGACCTCTTCGATGTGGGTGATGGCGAGGGCGAAATCGGCTACTGGCTCGATCGCGCGGTGTGGGGACGCGGCCTTGGACTAGAGGCCGCACGCGAGCTGGTACGGTTCGCTAATGAGGACATCGGACTTGGGTCCTTGCGGGCCGGATGCGCAGATGACAACGCCGCTTCGGCAGCGATTCTGGAGCGGTTGAATTTCACGCGGCTGGAAGACGTCCGGATATTTTCGACCTCCCGGCAGGAGGAGATCATCCAGCGCCGGTTTCGGCTGACGGCGTGAGCGGCTCTGCCGTTTGCACCCACACTGCCATATCCTGACAGCGGACCATGCCAGGCTTCCGAAACCTCTTCAGGCGGCTGCGGCAACCTCTCGTCGCATCGACACGCAAGCCCAACGCCTGCACATTCGCTCCGGGACAATCGGGACAACGCATATGAACTACGTGACTTTGACGCCGGATACTTTACCGGAGGCTCATATCTGCTGCGCCATTTCCGACAAGAAATGTGCCAAAGGTTATGCCGACAAGAAGGACTGGCTGGCCGCCCAGTATGAGGCAGGCTGGCGGTTCCGGCGGCTCGACGCGCGTGGCAAGGTCTTTCTCGAATATGGGCCGGCAGAAACCGCCTTCATGCCAATCGTCGCGCCGGGCTGGCTGGCGCTTGGCTGCTTCTGGGTGTCCGGACAGTTCAAGGGGCAGGGGCATGCAAAGGCCCTGATCGCCCATGCGCTCGATGAGGCGAAGGCGCAGGGCCGCGCCGGTCTCGTCACGGTGGTCGGTCGGAAGAAGATGCATTTTCTCAGCGACGGCAAATGGCTCAAGCGCCAGGGCTTTATCGAAGTGGATGCACTCGACAATGGCTTCAGCCTTCTGGCGCGTTCTATCGACGGTACCCAGCCTGCCGAACAACCGCGCTTTGCCGACAGCGCCCGCAAGGGACTCGTGCCGGCGCCAAAGGGCGTGACCGTCTACTATTCCGCCCGTTGCCCGTTCACCGATTTTCACGTCGGCACCGAACTGGCCGAAACCTGCCGCAAGCGTGGGTTGGATTTGACGGTCCACAAACTCGAGACACTCGAAGCAGCGCAGGCGGCGCCGAGCCCCTCAACGGTGTTCAGCCTGTTTCTTGACGGTGCCTTTGTGACGACCGATCTCAGCGCCTGCATGGACAGCCGGTTCGACAGGGTGGTCGGCGCGGCGCGTGCCTAGGTCATTTCACCGTTTCGTGGAAACACCGAAATGACCTAGCCTGTTTTTTTGTCGCGTTTTCGAGGCTTCGACAGGCTCAGCCGCAAAACCGGTTCCCACTTTTGCTGAAAACGCTCCAGGGTTGCTTTCGCCTATTCCGCTGCCAGATAGCCGAGGTGGGCGTGGCTTTCGAGATTGCCCATTTCGGAAATGATGTGGTTGGCCAGCGCGTCATAGATGCCGCCGTAGGCGTGGGAGCCGCGCATCAGGGCGACCTGGGCATCGTTCAGACGCGGCAGGTGCGTTTCTTCTTCGGACAGCACCTGCATGCCCGGCTGCAGGGCGCTTTCGGGAAGATAGCCGACCGCGAGGTCCGACATCACCGCGCCGGTGATGGCTGTGGCGTTGGATGAGGTATAGGCAATGCGGTAGTCGATGCCGACCCGCGCCAGCGCATCGACCGCCCCGGCACGCCAGAAACAGCGCTTGGTGCCGCAGGCCAGTGGCAGCGGATCCTGATGCAGCGCCGTTCCTTCCGGCGCGCTGATCCAGAACATGCGTTCGGTGCGGAACAGCTCGCCGAATTCGTGGCTGGTGCCCTGCGTGAAGACAATGAGATCGAACCGGCCGGAATTCATGCCGTCGAGCAGGTCCTCGGAGGGCAGGCACCTGACCTCGACGGTGATGCGCGGGTGGGTTTTCTGGAAGCTCGACAGGATGATCGGCAGCAGCTTGACGGCATAATCGTCCGGCACGCCAAAGCGGATATTGCCGCTCAGATCCTCATTGGAGAAGATGTCGACGATCTCGGCATTGAGCCGCAGCATGCGCCGCGCCCGGGCATAAACGAGTTCGCCCTCGGCCGTCAGCGATACCGAACGGCCTTCGCGGCTCAGCAGAACCTTGCCGAGCCTTTCCTCCAATCGCTTGATCTGCATTGACACGGCGGATTGCGTTTTGTGCACGCGCCTGGCGGCCTCGGTGAAGCTGCCGCAATCAGCGATGACGCAAAAACTCTGCAATTGGTCGAGGTCAAGTGGCGCGGCCATGATCAGTTCGCCCTTTTTTTACGCAGTCGAATAAGAATTCCTTATGACAATGATGATATCTATTTGTTTGAATGATGATCCGCAAGTGCCTATCTCAGGATCATGCGTTGGGGTGGACCCCTTCGAACCACCCAACGGATTTTCGGGGCAGAGCCCCACAGGAGAGAAAGATGTCGTTCCTCAAGCGTTTGTTCGGATTCAACACGCTCAAGAGCCTTTCGGGACTCGACGACCATTTGCTGTGCGACCTCGGCTTGTCGCGCCAGGATCTGTTCGAGGCCCGCCACGTCCGTGGCGAGGCAGCGCGCTTCCTGCATGATCGCGCCGCCGAACGCGCTGCGTCCTGGATCCACTGATCACAGTTCCGATGGCGCGAGTCATCGGTTTCCCCGCGTCGGTTCGCCCGAATTGACGTGTTCCAGACCTGACTGCGCCGCCGCCATTAACATGGCGCGCGGCGCTTTTTTTGGCTCACTGCGCCCTTCAGCTGTTCAGGTGTATCAGGCCGGCTGAGGTCACTCGAAAACGGCAGGCGCGGTAGAATGGCTCGAGACGTGGCTCGAAATCGACTTGGAGCCATTCCGCTCCACGGGCACGTGCGATCTTTGCTGCCTCATTGAGAAGTTGAGCTGCGTGCCACGCCGTCGAAAATCCGCATGCACCGTGTTGTCGAGTATGAAGGCGGGTAGGCCTCCATCCCAGGCGACGTTGACCACGCCGATCAGATTGCGATCGTCAAAGGCGCCGAGAAAGGCGAGGCTGCGAGGCAGAGCGCGCTGAACGTAGTCCGAAGCTGAGGTGCCTCACGCCGACGTCCAAACGACATCAAGTGCCTCGGTGGAAAGCGTCGGATCGACTTCGATCCGATTTACGGCAGGGCGGCGAAGCCTTCGGCGAAACCGTTGAGCGAGACCGGGATGCCGATGCCTTCCTCGGGGGTCTTGAAGACGATGAAGATCGCCGACTTGCCCTTTGTGAGAGTCGCCAGCAATGCGTCATCCATGACCACCTCGGCAACGCAGCCATTGGGCAGGCAACGGACAAAGGCAACTCGCCCCATGTCGGTGCCGTCGACATTGAGCCCGAGCCCGTTGGGCAAAAGCACGCCAAGCGGGGCGAGCACGCGCAGCAGCCGCGCCTTGTTGTCGGCCGTCTTCAAAACGATCACCGACAGTCCAACATTGGGCTGATCTTCGGCGGTGACGTTCTGGATGATGGCGCATTGTTCGAAACTGGCGCCCGGAGGGGTGTCGCAGCTTAGCTGCCAGTCGCCGAGGCGTTTCTTGACGGTTCCGGGAACGATGCCGGAGCGCGCCGCGGCTGAAGCGGCTGCCGCATCGCTGTCTGCGGCGGCGGTCTGGGTTGTGGTCGATGTCGTCGCGCCGGTTGTGAGGGTATCGGAAGCGGTCGTGGCTGGCGCAACCTGCGTCACTGCAACCTCAGCTTCCGGCGACGGCTGCATGAAGTAGATCGCCGAAGTAACGGCGATCACCACCGCTACGGCCCCGGCTGCAATTGCTATGACCTGACCTCTGCGCACTGATTAACTCCCTGAACGAATCGCTGCTCCGGCACTGCCTTGAACTCTTCGGGCAGCGCCGTCCGCCTTGTCAACACGCGCTGCCGCCGGCGTCTTTTGCACAAGCGCAGCGTCGACGGCATTTGCGGACCATCACTTGGGGGGCAATGCGGCAAGGGTGAGGCAGAGCGAAGAAAGCCAAGTCTTCCAGAATAGGAGTCAAAGGGGCAGGAAATCTGGGAGGCGGAGATGATACGGTTTGTCACAGGTGCGGCAAATTGAAGCGCAATTGCCATATTGGCGCCAATGTGGTTATAGGACAGCACGAGGTTCGTGTGTTCGGGGCTGAAACGCGACAGGATTCGGGGCAACCGGATCGCTGCAAAGCGCCGGAATACGGGACATTTGGGACTTCAGGGGGAAATCAGGTGGTCGGATCGTACTTCCGCAAAATCCTTGCCATTGGACTGACTCTGTTGGCTTTTTTGCCGACAACAACATTCGCCGAGGTCGGTCAGCCGGTCCCGGGCGAAATCGGCCTGCAGGCCGGGGTCACTCCAATCATGGATTCCATAACAGCTTTTCACAACGGGGTTTTGATCTGGATCATCTCCGCGATCGTGCTCTTCGTGCTGGCGCTGATGATTTACGTGATGGTGCGTTACAACAAGCGCGCCAACCCCGTGCCCAATCGTTTTTCGCACAACACTCTGGTCGAAGTGGTCTGGGTCGTGGTGCCGATCCTGATCCTTCTGGTCATCGCCGCGCCGAGCTTCGCGGTCCTGACCGACCAGATGACCATCCCCGATGGCGACCGCAAATATCTCGGCAAGGACATCTTCTCCTGGGGTGATGTCGACGTTCCGGCACCCGAGCTGACCGTCAAGGTCACCGGATTCCAGTGGTACTGGAACTATGAATATGTCGACCAGAAGGTCGGATTCGACTCCTACATGCTGTCCGAAGCCGATCGCGCCAAGCTCAAGCCGAACCAGCCGCGCCTGCTGGCGGTCGACAGCGAACTGGTCGTGCCAGTCGATACCACCGTGCGCGTTCAGGTGACGGGCGATCCCAACGGGGTGATCCATTCTTTCACCGTCCCGTCCTTCGGCATCAAGACCGACGCCGTGCCCGGACGTCTGAACGAGACATGGTTCTATGCCCGCAAGACCGGCATGTATTACGGCCAGTGCTCGGAGCTGTGCGGCAAGGACCACGCGTTCATGCCGATCGCCGTACGGGTCGTTTCCAAGGGCGAGTTCGACACCTTCATGAAGACCTTCGAGTCCGACGGCCTTGATGCGGCAAGCACCACGCTGGCCGCGGTCGACTAGGAACAGCACGCAGCGCCCGGAACCGCGGCGCGCGAGAGGAAATGCGAGAGGGACTATCAAATGGCTGAAGCGAAAGCTGCCCACCACGACGCGGCGCACGATCATCCGACTGGCTGGAAGCGCTATGTGTTTTCGACCAACCACAAGGATATCGGCACGATGTACCTGATCTTCGCCATTGCGGCGGGGATCATCGGCGGCATCCTTTCCGGTTTCATGCGGTGGGAGCTGGCTGAACCGGGCATCCAGATCTTCACCGGTCTTGCCCAGATGGTCTATGGCGATAGCGCCGCGGCGGCTGTCGACGGCGGCAAGCAGATGTACAACGTGTTCACCACCGCTCACGGTCTGATCATGATCTTCTTCATGGTCATGCCGGCGATGATCGGCGGCTTCGGAAACTGGTTCGTGCCGCTGATGATCGGGGCGCCGGACATGGCGTTCCCCCGCATGAACAACATCTCGTTCTGGCTGCTGCCCTTCGCCTTCGCACTTCTCGTCATTTCGATGTTCGTGCCCGGTACGTCGGGCCTTCCCGGCGTCGGCGGCGGCTGGACCATGTATCCGCCGCTCTCGACCACAGACTCGCCCGGCGCGGCCGTGGACTTTGCCATCCTGGCGCTTCACATCGCCGGTGCGTCTTCGATACTCGGTGCAATCAACTTCATCACGACGATCTTCAACATGCGCGCGCCCGGCATGACGCTGCACAAAATGCCGCTGTTCCCGTGGTCGGTGCTGGTGACGGCGTTCCTTTTGCTGCTCAGCCTGCCGGTCCTGGCCGGTGGCATCACCATGTTGCTGACCGACCGCAATTTCGGAACGGCGTTCTTCGTGCCGTCGGAGGGCGGTGACCCGATCCTGTTCCAGCATCTGTTCTGGTTCTTCGGTCACCCGGAAGTCTACATTCTCATTCTGCCCGGCTTCGGCATCATTTCGCACATCGTATCGACCTTCTCGAAAAAGCCGATCTTCGGTTATCTCGGCATGGTCTACGCCATGGTCGCCATCGGTTTCGTTGGCTTCATCGTGTGGGCCCACCACATGTACACGACCGGCCTTTCCCTCAACGTTCAGCGCTATTTCGTTGCCGCGACGATGGTCATCGCCGTGCCGACCGGCGTGAAAATCTTCTCGTGGATTGCGACGATGTGGGGCGGTTCGATCTCGTTCCGCACGCCGATGTTGTGGGCGCTCGGCTTCATCTTCCTGTTCACCGTCGGTGGCGTCACCGGCGTGGTGCTTGCCAATGCCGGCGCCGACCGCGTGCTGCACGACACCTATTACGTGGTGGCGCATTTCCACTATGTGCTGTCGCTCGGCGCGGTCTTCGCCATCTTCGCGGGCTGGTACTACTGGTACCCGAAGATGTTCGGGCTGATGTACAACGAGACGCTGGCCAACATCCATTTCTGGATCACCTTCATCGGCGTCAACACCGTCTTCTTCCCGCAGCATTTCCTCGGTCTTTCCGGCATGCCGCGCCGCTACATCGACTACCCGGATGCGTTCGCCTTCTGGAACATGGTGTCTTCCATCGGCTACGCCATCACGGCGGTCGGTGTGCTGGTCTTCCTCGCGGTGCTGATCGAGGCGCCGCTCAGGAAGCGCAAGGCCGCCGACAATCCCTGGGGGGAAGGCGCAACGACGCTCGAGTGGACGCTCAGCTCGCCGCCGCCGTTCCACCAGTTCGAAACGCTGCCGCGCATCTCATAGCGCGCAACCTGATACCAGTCGGCTGTGTTTCCGATAGGGGATGCGGCCGCCAAGAGGGGAAGCCGTTGATGGTTTCCGTGATGAAAGGATGGGCGATTGGCCCTTGTTGATGACCATCGCGAGATGACAGCACGCGGATCCGAAGCACGGATCAGCGACTATGTCGTGCTGCTTAAGCCACGCGTGATGTCGCTGGTCGTGTTCACGGCCTTCGTCGGCATGATTGCCGCGCCCGGCGCGATCCATCCTTTCGTCGCCGCAGTGGCAATCCTGTCGATCGCCATCGGCGCCGGAGCGTCCGGCGCGCTCAACATGTGGTTCGATGCCGATATCGACGCCATGATGACCCGCACGCAGAACCGGCCGATCCCGGCGGGACGCCTGACCCGCGAGGATGCGCTGACTGTCGGGCTGACGCTTTCCGCCTTTTCGGTGGCAACGCTCGGGCTTGCCACCAACTGGTTTGCCGCCGGGTTCCTGGCTTTCACCATCTTCTTTTATGCCGTCGTCTACACCATGCTCTTGAAGCGCACGACGCCGCAGAACATCGTCATCGGCGGTGCTGCTGGCGCCTTCCCGCCGATGGTCGGCTGGGCAGCGGTGACCGGTTCGGTCTCGCTCGACAGCGCTCTCCTGTTCCTGATCATCTTCTTGTGGACGCCGCCGCATTTCTGGGCCCTGGCGCTGTTCAAGCAATCAGATTACGGCGCGGCCCGCATTCCGATGCTGCCCAATGTCGCCGGTGAATCCGCCACCAAGACGCAGATTCTCGTCTATTCCGTGCTGCTGGCGGCGGTTTCGATTGCTCCGGCGCTGACTGGTCTTGCCGGGCCGATCTATACCGTGGCAGCGGCGGCGGCGAGCCTCGGGTTCGTTGGTCTGGCGGTGCGTCTTTATCAGGCTGACGGCGCCGATATGCGCAAGAAGGCCCGTGGCCTTTTCCTTTATTCGCTGAGCTATCTGTTCGTGCTGTTTCTGGCGCTGCTGCTCGATCTCATGGCCCGGCATTTTCTGGGAGTTGCGTGGTGAAAGCGGATCAACCCTTCGACGAGGCTGCGTTCAAGGCGGCGCGCAAGCGCCGGTCCATTGCTCTCGGGCTGGCTCTCGCCGCGTTCGCGCTGACCTTTTATGTCCTGACCATCGTCAAGATGGGCGCGGGCATCTTCAACAGGGCCTTGTGAGCACCAGATGGTGGACGCGCATTACACTGAGGAAAAGAGCGGCGGCGGCAATCTCAGGATTGTCGTCATCCTGGTCGGCATCGTCGCCGGCATGACCGCCATGGCCTATGCCGCGGTGCCGCTCTATTACGCCTTCTGCGCGGCGACCGGATATGGCGGCACCACCCAGCGCGCCGCCGGCAATGACAAGGGCGTCATCGACCGTGTGATGACGACGCGTTTCGATGCGACCATCGCGCCGGGCCTGCCGCTCAAGGTGATCCCGTCACAGCCGGTCGAAGCCAAGATCGGAACGGTGACGACCATTCATTTCACCGCCAGGAACATGTCGACACATACGCTGACGACGACCGCCGGTTTCAACGTGACGCCCGACCTGGCCGGCGTCTATTTCAACAAGATCCAGTGCTTCTGTTTCACCGAGCAGACGCTCAAGCCTGGCGAAACCGCCGACATGCCGGTGACCTTTTTCGTCGACCCCGATTTCGCCGACGACCCGGACTTGAAGACGGTCAAAGAGATCACGCTGTCCTATACATTCTACGCTGCTGACAATGGGGGAAACTGACATGGCAGCCCATGCCAAGAACCACGATTACCATCTCGTCGACCCAAGCCCGTGGCCGTTCGTGGGGTCGGTTTCTGCCTTCGTCACGGCAGTGGGGGCGGTCCTGTGGATGCACGATATCCTGCCGGTCTGGTTGTTCCTGGCCGGTTTTGTCGGCATCCTCTACACGATGTTCGGCTGGTGGGCCGATGTCATCGCCGAGGCCAATAACGGCCGCGATCACACCCCGGTCGTGCAGATGCATCACCGTTACGGCATGATCTTGTTCATTGCCTCGGAAGTGATGTTCTTCGTTGCCTGGTTCTGGGCCTATTTCGACATCTTCTTCGGCTATGACAGCGCCAATCAGGTTGCCCGCGTCGCCGCAACGGGAGGCGTCTGGCCGCCCCAAGGCGTCGAGCTGTTCAACCCCTGGCATCTGCCGCTGTTCAACACGCTTTTGCTCCTGACCTCCGGTACGACCGTGACCTGGGCCCATCACGCCCTGCTCGAGAACGACCGCGAAGGCCTGAAGTGGGGGCTGGTGCTCACCATCGCGCTCGGTGCGCTGTTCACCGTTGTGCAGGCCATCGAATACTCGACCGCCGGCTTTGCCTATTCGGGCAATGTCTATGGCGCAGCCTTCTTCATGGCGACTGGGTTCCACGGTTTCCACGTCATCGTCGGCACCATCTTCCTGGCCGTGGTTCTGATCCGCGCCCTTGCCGGCCAGTTCACGCCGACCCAGCATCTCGGCTTCGAGTTCGCCGCCTGGTACTGGCATTTCGTCGACGTGGTGTGGCTGTTCCTGTTCTCCTGCGTCTATGTCTGGGGAAGCTGGGGCGGGGCCCTGGCGGTCCATCACGGCTAGACCGAAATCAGTTTCCGGGGCCGCGAGGCCCCGGACTTCTTTCTGGCCTGCCTTGCAATCCTCACCGCTTCGTCGCTAGGCTCGACAGAGTGTTTTCAGGTTCGAAAGCACAACCATTCAAAGACCTGGAGCATTCGTTCTGAGTCTATCGGAACGTGAAATGTTCCAGAGCGCCGCCGGACACGCAAAACACCCCGGGGCAGAACGATCTGGAGGGCAAGATGCCCGACCTCGAACATCATCATCATGTCTCGCCGTTCGCCGCCGGACTAAGGGGCCGCTGCCCGCGCTGTGGCGAGGGGCATTTGTTCAAGGGCTTCCTCGACCTTGGCAAATCCTGCGAGAGCTGCGGGCTCGATTACGATTTCGCCGACGCTGGCGATGGCCCGGCCGTATTCATCATTCTCATCGCCGGGGCCATCGTTGTCCTCATGTGGGCGATCGTTGATGCGCTGTTTCATCCACCGGTCTTCGTTCATCTCATCATCTGGATTCCGGTGACCATCGTGCTGTGCCTTGGCATGCTGAGGCCGTTCAAGGCGACGATGATTGCCCTGCAATATGCCAATCAGGCACGGGAAGGTCGCTCTGACTGAAGGATTCGACAGCGTCGCGGAAGAATTGAAGCGCATGCGTGAGCCCAAGCGGGAGCGCCCGCGCTGGGGCTTCATTGTGCTCATTCTGACCATCACCGCCATCTGTGTCGGGCTGGGCACATGGCAGATGGCGCGGCTGCATGAAAAGGAAACGCTGATCGCCAGGGTCGCCGACCGGGCGCAGCTGCCTGCTGTGCCGTTGCCAAAGGCGTCCGAGTGGGTCGGGTTCGACCCGGAGGTCTGGGACTTCCGCCACACCAGCGTCACAGGCAGTTTCCGCAATGATCAGACCATTCTGGTCTTCACCACGCTCAGCCAGGCCCGCGGGCGTCAGGAAGGGCCCGGCTACTGGGTCATGACGCCTTTGGTCATGGAGGATGGCGGCGTGGTCTGGATCAATCGCGGGTTCGTGCCAGTCGGATTGGGGCCGAATTTCGCTGATGGCGGTCCTGCCGGAGACAGTGAGGCAACGATATCCGGCATCCTCAGGCGGCCGGAGCGGTCCGGCATGTTCACGCCAGGCATCGAGCGCACCAACCGCATCGATTATGTCCGCGATCCCGAACGGTTCGCCACGATCAGCGACAAGACGCTGACCCCGGTTCTTCCTGCCTATATCGACCAGGAGGCCGGTGCCGAGGGCGCGCTGCCGCAGGGTGGGGAGACGGTTTTTGATATCCCCAATCGCCATTTCGAATATGCGTTGACCTGGTATGGGCTGGCATTGGCAGCCCTGACCATGCTCGGCACGTGGGTGCTGTCCAGACGCAACGGCTGAGTAAGGTGCGGTGCTTGCGCTCGTTCGACCCAGACACTAGGTTAGCCGCCGCTCCGGGCATGAAATCGACGAACCGAACACGGATTTCCGACGGTATCTGCTCTGAGCCAAACAACGCGGCGGCGCAACCAACCTGCCGTCGCGCGCGATCGGGTAGGAACAAATGAAATATGTCTCGACGCGCGGCGAGGCGCCGGCGCTCGGCTTCTGCGACACGGTACTGACGGGGCTTGCAAGCGATGGCGGGCTCTACCTGCCCGAGACCTGGCCCCAGGTTAGCAGCGAAGAGATTGCGGGTTTCGCCAACCGGCCGTTTGCCGAGATTGCCTTCGACCTGATTTCGCGTTTCGTTGACGGCGAGATCGCCGATGCCGATCTCAAGGCGCTGATCGATGCGGCCTACAAAACTTTCCGTCACGCCTCGACCACGCCGGTCGTCGAAATCGAACCGGGCCTGTTCGTCCTCGAACTGTTCCACGGCCCGACGCTGGCCTTCAAGGACGTGGCGATGCAGTTCCTCGCCCGGGTGATGGATCATATCCTCATCGAACGCGGCCAGCGCGCCACCATCGTCGGGGCGACCTCGGGAGATACCGGCTCGGCGGCGATCGATGCCTTCCGTGGCCGGGATAATATCGACATCTTCATTCTGCATCCGCACAACCGCACTTCCGAGGTGCAGCGCCGGCAGATGACGACTGTGATGGACGACAACGTCCACAACATCGCTCTCGAAGGCACGTTCGATGATTGTCAGGCCATCGTCAAAGGCCTGTTCAACGACCAGAAGTTTCGCGCCGGGGCATCGCTGAGCGGTGTCAATTCGATCAACTGGGGACGCATCGTCGCCCAGATCGTCTACTATTTCACTTCGGCAGCGGCGCTTGGTGCGCCGCATCGGGTGATCGATTTCACCGTCCCGACCGGCAATTTCGGTGACATCTTCGCTGGCGAGTGCGCCCGGCGCATGGGCTTGCCGATAAATAACCTCATCATCGCCACAAACGAGAACGATATCCTCAGGCGCACGATCGAAACAGGGCGTTACGAGCTTGGTGGCGTCACACCGACAATGTCGCCATCGATGGACATTCAGGTCTCGTCCAATTTCGAACGCCTGATCTTCGAGAGCGCCGGACGCGACGGCGCTGAGACGAAACGGCTTATGGCTTCGCTCGGCCAGTCCGGCGGTTTTGCTTTGCCCCAGATGGCGCTCGAGACGATCCGCAAGGGCTTTGCCGCCGGCACGGCCGGCGAAGGCGCGACCAGCGCCGCCATGAAGGCGACATTCGAAGGGTCGGGCTATCTCGCCGACCCCCACACGGCGGTGGGCCTGTCCGTCGCCCGCCAGCATCGCGATCCGGCGCGGCCGATGATCGCTCTATCGACGGCCCATCCGGCCAAATTCCCTCAGGCAGTTGCCGAGGCGACGGGAATTGAACCGGCCCTTCCTCTATGGTTGGCTGGGCTTTATGAAAAACAGGAACGGTTGACGGTCTTGCCGAACGACCTCAGAACCGTTCAGGACTTTATCGGCGGCAAGAGCCGCGCTTGGGAGGATTGATTTGACCGTCGAAACGACAACGCTGGACAGCGGCATGACTGTGATGACCCACAACATGCCGCATCTCGAAAGTGCCTCTCTCGGCGTCTGGGTCAAGTCGGGTTCGCGGTCGGAGCTCCCGAACGAGCATGGCATCTCTCATCTGCTGGAACATATGGCCTTCAAAGGCACCACGTCGCGCAGCGCCCGTGTGATCGCGGAGTCGATCGAAGGGGTTGGCGGCGAGGTCAATGCTGCCACATCGGTCGAGCACACAGGCTATTTTGCCCGTGTTCTGAAAGAGGATGTTGGCCTTGCCGCAGACATCATCTCGGACATCCTGCAAAACTCCTTGTTCGACGAAAACGAACTGGCGCGCGAGCAACAGGTGATCGTGCAGGAGATCAGCGCGGCGCGCGATGATCCCGACGACCATGTCTTCGATCTGTTCCAAGGCGTTTCCTTTCCCGACCAGCCGATCGGACGACCGATCCTGGGGACGGCCGAAACCGTGCGTGGGTTCAATCCGGGCGCCATTCGCTCCTACATGGGACGCAATTACACCGGCGACCACATGATCCTGGCCGCTGCCGGCAATGTCGATCACGACCAGCTGGTACGTCTTGCCGAAGACCGTTTCAGCGGTCTGGATGCCGTTTCCACCGCGACACCCGACCCCGCGCGCTATGTCGGTGGCGAGGAGCGCTTCGAAACCGATCACGAACAGGCCCATATCATTCTGGGGCTGGAGGGGCGTCCCTACAATTCGGATGGCTTTTATACGGTCCAGATCCTCAGTTCGATCCTCGGCGGCGGCATGAGTTCCCGCCTGTTCCAGGAGGTTCGGGAAAATCGTGGGCTTTGCTATTCGGTCTATGCCTTCCACTGGGCTTTCGCCGACAGCGGCGTGTTCGGCGTTGCCGCCGCGACGGGGGGCGAAGAGGTCGACGATCTCGTCACCGTCGTGCTCGAGGAGTTGCGCCGGGCCGCGGAAACCATTTCCGACGACGAGGTGACGCGGGTGCGCAACCAGATTCGTGCCGGCCTGTTGATGTCGCTCGAAAGTCCGTCGGCGCGTGCCGGCCAGATCGCCCGTCAGCAGATCCTGTGGGGCCGCACCATTCCGCTCGAGGAGACCGTCGAACGCATCAACCGCATCGACGCCAACAGGGTCAAGGAGGTCGCCGGCCAACTCTTCGATACCGACCGCGTGTCGGTTGCGGGCATCGGCCCGGTCAAGAACATGCCGGACCACGACACCGTGGTCTCGCGCCTGCGCGCCTGACCCTCCTGTCATGCTGGACCGGATTTTCGCCCCGGATCGAACCCCCGAACTGACGCGGGGCGAATTGCTGCTGCGCGGCGCACGTCCGACAGACTATCGGCAGTGGCGCGATGTGCGCCTGAAAAGCCACGCCTTCCTCAAGCCCTTCGAACCGCGCTGGAGCGAGGTCGATCTGTCGCCAGCTGTGTTCCGCGAACGGCTGAGGCGCAACCGGCGCGAGGCGGAGGCGGGCAGGGAGTTCTCGTTCTTCATCTTTCGGCGGGTACCCGAAGGCGAAGTCCTCAGCGGCGGGATGACCCTTTCCAATATCCGCCGCCGTGCCGCCATGCATGCCAATCTGGGATATTGGATGAATGTCGATTGCGCCGGCAAAGGCATCATGAGCGAAGCGGTCAGCATGATCCTGCCCTTCGTTTTCACTACGCTCGATCTGAGACGCCTGCATGCTGCCACTCTGCCGGGCAATATTGCGTCGCGCCGTGTCCTCGAAAAAAACGGATTTCGGGAAGAAGGTTATGCTGATGGCTATCTGCAGATCGATGGAGTCTGGCAGGACCACGTGCTGTACGGGCTGACGCGCGACCGCCACCGTGGCCTGCGTATCTGAAACAAGTGACCAGCGCGCCATGCGCGCTTGTGAGCCGGGGCAAACCGCTTTACCAAGGATTCCTGCGGCACAACGACAATAGGAACTACCGACACATAATGCGTTTTGTGCTGAGCCTCGTCCTTGCCTTCGTGATCGGCGTTTGTGCCGCCGCGGAGGCCCAAGCGTTCGAGATCATCAATGTCCCCGACAGTGTCAACGCGGTCAATCTGCGTGCTGGCATTGATGTCGTGCCGGGTCAGAATGGCAAGGTGCAGCTGTCGACGGCACCGGGGGCAGACGGCATCATTCGCCGCATCGAGGTGCTGGCGCAAAAGGAAGGCACCAATCCCAACTGGGCCCTGTTTGCGCTTTCCAATGACAGCGACACCCAGATCCAGCGCCTGTTGGTGGCGCCATTCTACCGACTGCCAGCCTCGGGCATCGTCAACCCGGATCTCGGATCGGACCGCATCGCCGTTCTGACCGTCAATGCCGGCATCAGGCCCGAGCGCGTTTCGGATCCGGAGGCCGACGTCTTCGAGATCACCCTCGATCCCGGCGCGACGGTGACATTCGTTGCCGAGTTAGTGAACGGGCAATTGCCCGAGCTGTATCTGTGGAAGCCGGACGCCTATCGCGACTACGTCAACTCCTTCACCCTGTTCCGTGGTGTCGTGCTCGGCATCGCCAGTCTCGCGGCGGTGTTCCTGACCATCATGTTCGTAGTCAAGGGACGAGGGGTCTTCCCGGCAACGGCGGCGCTGGCCTGGTCGGTTCTGGCATATCTGCTTATCGATTTCGGCGTTTTCGGCCGGTTGATCGGGGTTGGCAACGGCTCGATCCAGCCCTATCGCGCCGCTGCGGAGGCGGCGCTTGCCACGACCCTGTTCGGTTTCCTGTTCATCTATTTGAACCTGCACCGCTGGCACCTGAGGTTCCTGCATCTGGCGCTGGCGCTGACCGCAGTGTTCCTCGGCCTGTTCGCCTTCTCCTTCATCCAGCCGGAAACCTCGGTGACCATCGCCCGCACCATCATGGTGGTGCTCGGGTGCCTCGGCTTCTTCGTCATCGTGCTGCTGGCGCTCAGGGGGTACGATCGCGCCGTGCTGCTGGTGCCGACCTGGATCATCTACATCGCTTGGCTGTTCTACGCATGGCTGGTGGTTTCGGGGCGCGTGACCAATGACATCGCCCAGCCGGCTGTCGCCGGTGGTCTGGTGCTGATCGTCATGTTGATCGCCTTCACGGCGGTCCAGCATGCCTTCTCGGAAGGCCAGGTTTCCATCGGCGCTTTGTCCGAGGTTGAGCGACGCGCGCTGGCGCTGACCGGCGGCGGCGATTTCCTGTTCGACTGGAACACCGATCGCGACCGCGTGCAGGTCAGCGAGGAACTTGCATCACGTCTCGGCGAAACGCGCGGATCGCTGCGCGGCTCGATCAAGAGCTGGCTGGAACGTATCCATCCGGACGATCAGGACCGGTTCCGCACGGCGCTGGATACGCTGGTCGAGACACGGCGCGGCAAAGTGAGCATGGACCTGCGCGTGCGTGGACATGATGGCGCCTATCGCGCCTTCCAGCTGAGGGTGAAACCGGTGCTGGCAGGCGATGGCCAGGTCAACCGCATCATCGGCACGTTGCAGGATGTGACCGCCGAACGGGCAGCGCGTGAGCGCCTGCTGCACGACTCGGTCAAGGACAGCCTGACCGGGCTTCCCAACAAGGAACTGTTCATCGACCGGCTTATGCGCGCGCTCGAACGGGCGCGCCTTGGCAAGGATGCCCAGCCGGCGGTTTTCTTCATCGATGTCGATCAGTTCTCCGGCGTGGTTGAACGCCTCGGCCCGGCTGGCGCCGACTCGGTGCTTCTGGCCATTGCCCGACGCCTTAGCCGCCAGATGCGGCCGCTCGACACGGTGGCCCGGCTCAATGCCGACCAGTTCGGCGTGATCCTGTGTTCGGAGGTGACTCCGGACAAGATCGCCGAATTCGCCGATCAGTTGCGCAAGACCATCCGGGCGCCTTTCACCTTCGGCGAACGCGATATCGCCGTTACCGCCTCATTCGGCATCACCATCTATGACAATGGCCTGGCCGGCGCCGAAGAACTGCTGCGCGACGCGGAACTGGCCATGTTCTACGCCAAGCGCCATGGCGGTGACCGTATCGAGGCCTATCGCGCCGCGTCGCGCTCGATCTCGGCGCTTGCCAAGTCGAGCGAAGATGAATTGCAGATCGCCATCCGGCAGGATCAGATCCGCATGCAGTTCCAGCCGATCTGTGCTCTCGACACCGGACGGATCGTTGGCGCCGAGGCGCTGATGCGCTGGCAGCACCCAACCCGCGGCCTGGTCGGTCCCGACGAATTCGTCGCCATGGCCGAACGCACGGGCCAGATCGAACAGCTCGGCAGGCTGGCCTTCGAGCAGACGGCAATAGCGCTTCACGCCTGGCAGAACGCGGTCAAGCTGCCCGAGGAATTCTTCGTGTCGGTCAATCTGTCGCCGCGCCAGCTGTCGACCGAGACCATGCTTACCGACATGCGGAGCTACCTCGCCGAGCACCAAACGATCGCCTCCCGCATCAAGCTCGAGATCACCGAGAGCGAGGCCATGCTCAATCCCGAACACTCCGCCTATGTGTTGTCGGCGCTGAGGGCGATGGGACTTGGCGTTGCGCTTGACGATTTCGGCACCGGCCATTCGGCGTTGAGCTATCTGCACCGCTTCCCTGCCGATACCATCAAAATTGCCGCGCCATTCGTGCGTTTCACCGACGAGACCGGCTTTGCCCACACGCAGGTGCCGATCATCCGCTCGATCGTGCAACTGGCAAGCGAGCTCGACCTGATGGTTGTGGCCGAAGGCGTTGAGACCGAGGCCGAACGTGATCGGTTGATCGCGCTCAATTGCCGGTTTGGTCAGGGCTTTTTCTTCTCCGAGGCGCTCGATGCCGATGTGTTGCAGAAGCGTCTCGCCCACAATGCGCCCGCCGCGTCGGCGCATGTGCGCAAGCCGCCGCAGCAGCCTGCTCCCAAACCAATGCCGGATGTCAAGGCTGAGATCACGCCGACCCGACAGCCGACATTCCTGTCGATGCCCAAGCCCGCCGATCAAAAACCGCCGGCAGGCGCAAAAGACTCTGATCCCAAGCCGAGTGCTACCGCGGTCAGTTCAAAGCCGAAACCCAAAGCGGACAGGGTGAAAAAGCCTGACGTCGCCGCCAAGCTCAGGTCGGGGACGAAGACCGGCCTTCGTGCCATTCTGGCGCCGATGGCCAAGATCAAGGCCGCAGCGACGTCCGCTCGCAAGGCAAATCGAGGTTCTGAGGAAAACGAGGAGGCGGCATCCAAGCCCAAATCTTCGTCGAGGTTCAAACCGGCGTCCGGTACCGAACCCAATCAATCGGCTGGCCTGCGGTCGATCATGGCGCCTTTGGCCAAAACGCTGTCCTCCAAGCCGAAAACTGCACCTAAGCATACCGACGACGATGCCGTTCCGCCGCAAGCGCGGACAGAGGGCCCTGCGGCCAAGCCAGCCGAACACACGGACCCGCTTGAGGCCATTCTGACGCCATTGCTGGCTGAACAGCACGAGAGTGAGCAAAAAAGCGTCTCCCTGCCGGGCGCCAGCAGGCTGAAGCAGTCAGCTTACGAACGGTTGCGTGCCAAACAGGCGCAAAAGCAGGCAGAAAGCGACGCTGCAGAGGCTGACAAAGGGGCAGTCAGGTCACCGGACAAGGATGGCGAGTAACTGCAAAGGGTGAACCCTTGTTCGCTTTAGGCCTGGCCGATTTCACCTGACAGTGCTGCCGCATCGGCGATGCCAATCGAGGCAAGCGCTGCATCGTGCCGGTCTTCAACCGGAACCTTGAACAGGATGTCGAGCGAATGGGGCGCGGTCAGCCAGCCATTGCCGTGCAGCTCGTCCTCGAGCTGTCCGGGTGCCCAGCCGCAGTAACCAAGAGCCAGAAGCGATTCTGATGGTCCGTCGCCAAAGGCGATGGCGCGCAGGACATCTAGTGTCGCGGTCAGGCCGACCTCGTCATTGACTTCGTAGGAATTGCCGTCACGGAAATAGTCGCGCGAGTGCAGGACAAACCCACGTCCGGTTTCGACCGGCCCGCCCATCAGCACGGCGCGGTCGCGGATTCGTTCGGGGACGCGGATCAATTCCTCGGGCGGCCCGAGTTCCAGTTCACCGAAGACGTCCCCGGTCGACAGGTCTGGCAGCATGTGGTTGACGATCAGGCCCATCGCGCCGTCTTCGCCGTGACCGACGAGATAAATGACACTGTCCGTAAAGCGCTCATCGGCCATGCCCGGCGTGGCGATGAGAAAACTGCCCTTGAGCGACGACATCGGCATTGCTGCCTCCTGTTGGTGACTGAAGGCTTCCGATGACCGGTCAGGTCCGCGCCGCCGTGGCCAGTCGACGTGACCATTGCCGAACCGGAAGCTTCGGTCCCGGATCCTTGAGTGTCAAATCCGGTCCTTATTCCGCCACAACCATATGCCGATTTTAGGGCTTCTGGACGAAAGTGCAAATTATCACCGATCCTCAGGCTCACCTGATGCTGCTACCGGAGACGGGGCAAGGCTGTTAGGCGGGTAAGCCGGATCACAGGTTTCTGAGGCAGGGTGAGTTGGGTTTGCCGCAAAACAAGGTTATGCCGGGCGCCATGAACGCGACAAAACTGCTTTTTGCCCTTCTGGCGATTCTGCCGGCGAGTCCGGCGCTGTCTGCCCAGTCCGACTGGGTCGAGGTAGCGCCCGGCGCGCAATTGCGCGCGATCTCGGCGGGATCGGAACGCGACGGCAAGGCTCTGGTCGGACTTGAACTGACCCTCGAGCCAGGCCTCAATACATACTGGCGGGTGCCGGGAGAGACCGGTGTGCCGACGATGGTTTCTGTCTCCACCTCCGGCAATGCGGCCGCGAGCGAGATCTTGTGGCCGCTGCCCGAGCGCGATGACTCCCAGGGCTTTGTCGATTTCGTCTACCGCGGCGACCTGGTTTTGCCGATCCTCGTGGAGGCACCTGCCGATGCATCTCTCACCCTCGACGTGCTGATGGGCATCTGTTCGGACATCTGCGTGCCGGTCCATGCCGCGTTCGAGCTTTTCGGCGACACCCAACCGGACATTGCCAACGGCTTGCGCCTGCGCCAGGCACTTGCCGAAACGCCGGAGCCGTTTACTGCGGACAATGCGCCGCTCGGGGACATCGCGCTTGATCCCGAAACCGGCGTCCTGTCGATGGATTACGATCCGGCGCGCGTGCAGCCGGAGCAGATTTTTCCGAGTTTTGATGGCAATGGCGCAGTGTATTCGATGCCGGAGGTCGATGCGTCGCTCAATCGGGTCACGTTCACGCTTCTGGCGCGTAAGGGTGATACGTCCTGGCAGAATACGCCACTGCGCCTGAGTTTTGCGACGCCCGACGGTCCTTACGATATCGTCGTGCCGACGGCCGGGCGTTAAGCCTCGCTCCATCTTCCGATGGCAGTTTACGCCTGCCTTATCCAGACCACGCCAATGAAAGTTACGACCGCATGATTGCTATCGGCGACACCATTCCTTCGGTTTCCGTCAAATTCATCACCTCTTCCGGCGCTGTCGACGCCGATGCCAGGGATGTCCTGTCCGAGGGGCGGGTGGTGTTCTTCACCCTTCCGGGCGCATTCACCCCGACCTGCCACAACAATCACCTGCCGGGCTATGTCGAGCTGGCCGCCGCCTTCCGCGAAAAAGGCATCGCGCGGGTCGTTTGCGGCACGGCAAACGATCATCATGTCGTCAAGGCATGGGCACTGGCGACGGAGGCTGTCGGCAAGATCGATTTCATCGCCGATGGCAATGCCGCGCTGTGTCAGGCCATGGGACTTGATCGTGACATGATTGCCAATGGTATGGGAATCCGCTTTATTCGTGCCGCAATTATAATCAATAATGGTGTGGTTGAAGCGGTCTATGCCGAGAAGGCACCTGGCGAGGTCACATCGTCAGCGGCGCCTGCGGTTCTGGCTGCTTTATGAGGCGGCGTGTATTGCGTATGGGGATGAGCATGTCTGAATTGAAAGGCGCCTCGCGCGCGGGCCTGGTGGCCAAATCGGTCGCTGGCCTGTCTTTGGCCGTCTTGTTGTCGGCGTGTTCGATGGGCTCGATGTTCGGCGGCGGCCCCGCCACCACTGGCAGCACCGGCACTCTCGCCAATGCCCAGGCACCGCAGGAGCAGATCGATCTCAACGCTCTGGCAACGGCCCCGGCGATTGCCACCGAATGCCCGCCGATCAAGGTGCGCAATGGCGGCGAGGCGGTCTATGTCTACAACAAGGGCCAGAACGGCAATCCGCGGGCACTGCAGTACCAGGCGCTGATCGACAAGCAGTCGCGTTCCTGCGTTGCCTCGGCCGGCGTCATTACGGTGGACATGGGTATGGTTGGCCGCCTGTTGCTCGGGCCTGCCGGCGAAGCAAAGCAATATACTGTTCCGGTGCGCTTTGCCGTCGAGCGTGATGACCTCGTGGTCTATTCCGAAAAGTTCGACCTGCCGGTCTCGGTCAAGCCAGGCGAGCAAAGCCAGGAATTCTACAAGGTCGTCGATTCGGTGCAGATTCCGTTCGTCGGCGGCGAGAATACCGTCATCTGGGTCGGATTCGATCCCAAGGCCTGATCTTTCCGGGCGATTTTCGCGGCCTCATTGACGCCGGTGATTGACGTTGCGCGCCTTATCGCGCAGTGTCGCCGGCGCGGGAGAGATCGTGCTCCAAGTACCATGGAGCCGGCGCCGAAGGAGCAACCGCCCCGGAAACTCTCAGGCAAAAGGACCGCGCAAAAATACATCTCTGGAAAGGGGCGTCCGAGAGGGCGTCACACCGAAGGAGCAGTCGGCCGAGGAGTGATTCCGAGTAGGCCGGGAAATCTCTCAGGTTTTTGGACAGAGGGGGCGTGCGGTGCGGATTTTTCCGTGCCCTCGTGGTCCAACCTGAGGAGACGGCATGGCGCAATCCGCTGAACCGAACACGTCCGATATCAAAACAGTTCCGCTCAATGACATTCACGCCGCCTCTGGCGGGCGCATGGTGCCGTTCGCCGGCTACTCGCTGCCCGTGCAGTACGCCGATGGCATTGTCGCCGAGCACAACTGGACGCGCACCCACGCGGGACTGTTCGATGTTACTCACATGGGACCGAGTTTCGTCGGCCTTGCCTCACCGAGCGGTGATGCCGAGGCCGATCACGCCGCCATCGCCGCACTGATCGAGCCGCTCGTGTGTGGCGATCTCGCTGGGCTGAAACCCGGACAGGTGCGCTACACGCTGCTGCTCAACGATCAGGGCGGCACGCTCGACGATCTGATGATCGCACGACCGGGACGCCCCGAAGGCGCGGGCTGGCTCTATGTCGTCGTCAACTCGGCGACAAAGGAAGCCGATTTCGCGCTGATCGCGAAAGCGCTCGGCGATCAGGGTGTGCTCAGGCGGGTTGACGATAACGTGCTGCTGGCGCTTCAGGGGCCGGAGGCTGTTGACGTCATGACGGGCATCGTGCCTGGCGCCGCCGAACTCGGTTTCATGCATTACGCGCCCTTCGACTGGCAGGGCGAGGAATTGATCGTCTCCCGGTCCGGTTATACCGGCGAGGACGGCTTCGAGATGCTCGTCTCCGCCGAGCGCGCAGCCGATCTGTGGAATGCACTCACCGCTGACGACAGGGTCAAGCCGATCGGCCTTGGCGCCCGCGATTCCCTGCGCCTCGAAGCCGGGTTGCCGCTCTATGGCCACGAACTCGACGAGACGATTTCACCGGTGGAGGCCGGGCTCAATTTTGCTCTGTCCAAGGCGCGCCGCGAGCGCGCCGATTTCCCCGGCGCTAAACGTATTCTCAAAGAACTCGCCGATGGCACGACCCGCATCCGGGTCGGGCTGGAGGTTGAGGGCGCGCCGGCCCGCGACGGCACCGAGATCGTCGATGCCGACGGCAAGGTGATCGGTATCGTCACGTCCGGCGGGTTTTCGCCGAGCCTTAACCGCGCCATCGCCCTCGGCCTTGTGCCGCCCGGCTTTGCCGCCCCCGGCACCACGCTAGGCGTGTCGCTGCGCGGCCGCGTCCGCCCGGCGCGCGTCACCGAAACCCCCTTCGTCCCCCACCGCTATTATCGCAAGCCCCGCTGAGTGAGGCCCTCCCCATGACCACGCGCTACACGAACGACCACGAATATATCCGTATCGACAACGATCTCGGCATTGTCGGCATCACCGATTACGCCCAGGAGCAGCTTGGCGACATCGTCTTTGTCGAGCTGCCCGATGTCGGCAAGGTGCTTAAAAAGGGTGACGAGGCGGCGGTGATCGAATCCGTCAAGGCCGCATCGGAAGTCTATTCGCCGGCATCCGGTGAAGTCGTCGAGGTGAATACGGCACTCGGCGACGCGCCCGACACGGTCAATTCCGAAGCCGAGACCGGTGGGTGGCTCTACAAGATCAAGCTGTCCGACACTGCCGAGCTTGACGCGCTGATGGACGAGACCGCCTACAAGGCCATTCTGGATTAGGAGCGCCGTTGATGCGTTATCTCCCCATCGGCGCCGCCGACAAGGCGGCGATGCTGGCTGCTATTGGCGTCAGCTCGGTCGATGATCTGTTCGATTCGGTGCCCGCTTCGGTGTTCCGCACCGCCGACTACGGCTTGCCCGACCACAAGCCCGAATTCGAAGTCGAAGCACATATGCGCGCCCTTGCGGCCAAGAACCACGCAGCCGGCGACGGACCGTTCTTTGTCGGCGCCGGCGCCTATCGCCACCATGTGCCGGCGACGGTCGATCACCTCATCCAGCGTTCGGAATGGCTGACGGCCTATACGCCCTATCAGCCGGAAATCTCGCAGGGCACCTTGCAGATGCTTTTCGAGTTCCAGACGCAGGTGGCGCGGCTGACCGGCATGGAGGTCGCCAACGCCTCGATGTATGACGGTTCGACCGCCACCGCCGAAGCGGCGCTGATGGCACGGCGGCTGACACGGCGGCAAAAGATCTTTCTTTCCGGAGGCCTTCACCCGCATTACCGCGATGTTGTCCGCACCTACACCGGTGACGATAGCCTCGTCATGCAGCCGGCCTCGCCGAAGGGGCAGGGTGATATCACCGATCTCATCGACGCCGAGACGGCGGCGATCATCGTCCAGACGCCGGATTTCTACGGCCATCTGCGCGACGTGAAGAGCCTGGCCGATGCAGCCCATGCCAATGGTGCGCTACTCATCGTCGTGGTTACCGAGATCGTCTCGCTTGGGTTGATCGAGGCGCCGGGTGCGCTCGGCGCCGATATCGTCGTTGCCGAGGGCCAGTCGCTCGGCAATCCGATCTCGTTCGGTGGTCCTTATGTCGGCCTGTTCGCCACGCGCTCAAAATTCATCCGGCAAATGCCGGGCCGGCTTTGCGGCGAAACCGTTGACGCCGAAGGCAAACGCGGCTTCGTTCTGACGCTCAGTACCCGCGAGCAGCATATCCGCCGCGAGAAGGCGACCTCGAACATCTGCACCAATGCCGGTCTCGGGGCGCTGGCCTTCTCGATCCATCTGTCGCTGCTCGGGGAGACCGGGCTGGTGCGTCTCGCCCGGCTCAACCACGCCCGCGCATCGGCGCTGAAATCGGCGCTCGGCACAGTGGGGGGCGTCAGCGTCCTCAACGAAACCTATTTCAACGAGATCACCGTTTCGCTGCCACTGCCGGCGGCCGATGTCGTCGAACGCCTCGCCGAACAGGGTATCCTTGCCGGCGTGCCGGTTGCCCGACTCGAACCGGGCAAGCCGGAGGTTGAAAACCTGATGGTGCTCGCCGCCACCGAACTGACAAGCGATGGCGACATCGCCGCGCTTGTTTCCGCGCTTCAGGAGGTGACCAAATGAGCCTCAATTCTCAGGGCCGCCCGACGCAGGCGGGAGATGTCGAACTGACGCCGATGGCAGCACTGTTGCCCGACGAACCGCTGCTGTTCGAGATCGGCGATACCGACGAGACCGGCGTCGATTTGTCGGAGGTCGCAATCGACGAGGCAAGCCTTGGCGGCTTCGCCCGCAAGGCGCCGCTCGATCTGCCGGGCCTCAGCGAACCGGAAGCCATGCGCCATTACGTGCGTCTCAGCCGGCTCAACTATTCGATCGATTCGGGCACCTATCCGCTCGGTTCGTGCACGATGAAGCACAACCCGCGCCTCAACGAAAAGACAGCACGCTTTGCCGGCTTCGCCGATATCCACCCGCTGCAGCCTGCTTCGACGGTCAAGGGTGCGCTTGGCGTATTGTCGGAACTATCGGATTGGCTGCTGGCATTGACCGGCATGACTGCCGTGGCGCTCAGCCCCAAGGCCGGCGCCCATGGAGAATTGTGCGGCATGATGGCGATCCGCGCCGCCCAGGAAGCGCGCGGTCAAGGCCATCGCGATGTGGTGGTCGTGCCCGAAGCTGCCCACGGCACCAATCCGGCGACGGCGGCCTTTCTTGGCTACAAGGTCCGGGTCGTGCCGGCCGGTGGCAAGGGCACGGTCGATGTCGCCGATGTCAAAAAGGCCCTCGGCCCCGACGTCGCTGCGATCATGCTGACCAATCCGAACACGGCGGGACTGTTCGAACCCGAGATCGTCGAGATCGCCAAGGCGGTCCACGAGGCCGGGGCATACTTTTATGCCGATGGCGCCAATTTCAACGCCATCATGGGCCTCGTCCGCCCGGGCGATCTCGGCGTCGACGCCATGCATATCAATCTGCACAAGACCTTCTCGACGCCTCACGGCGGCGGTGGTCCGGGTGCCGGTCCGGTGGTGCTCTCCGACGCGCTGGCGCCTTATGCGCCTGTGCCCTTCCTGACCCGTGAGGGCGGCGACCTCGGCCTTGAGGAGACCTATGGTGCCGGCGACAGCTTCGGACGTCTGACGGCCTTCCACGGCCAGATGGGCATGTTCGTCCGGGCGCTGACCTATATGCTCAGCCACGGCGGCGATGGATTGGCCGAGGCGGCGGGTGATGCCGTGCTCAACGCCAATTACGTCAAGGCGCGGTTGAGCCATGTCTTCTCGCCGCCGTTCGGTGAAGGTCATTGCATGCATGAGGCGCTTTTCGATGACAGTTTCCTCAAGGGGACGGGCGTCGAAACGCTCGATTTCGCCAAGGCGATGATCGACGAGGGCTTCCATCCGATGACCATGTATTTCCCGCTGGTCGTGCATGGCGCCATGCTGATCGAACCGACCGAGACCGAATCCAAACAGGGACTCGATCATTTCTGCGACACCATGCTCGAGTTGGCTGATGCGGCAAAGGCCGGCGATACCGAACGCTTCACCGAAGCGCCGCGTACGGCACCGCGGCGGCGGCTCGATGAGACCCGCGCCGCGCGCAGTCCGAAACTAACCTATACGGCGCCGGACTTGCCGAAAGCGGCGGAGTAGGAAAATGCGCGGCCTCGACGAACAAGTCGGGGCCGCAGCACCGCGAATCCTCTATCATGGGCCAGATACCCTGATCCCATGATGGCGCAGCAAATGTTCCGATCTTGGCCATTCCGGCATGTTTCCTTTGTTCTTGCCGCCGCGCTTGTGGCGTTCACTGCCGGCTGTTCGGACAATGGACAGGCTGAACCGGCACGCTCGCCCGGAAACGATGTCAGCGGCTCCTTTGTGCTGGCGCTGAGCTGGGAGCCGGCCTTTTGCGAGACCCGGCCAAAGGTGCCCGAATGCCGAACCCAAACCGCGGAACGGATCGACACCAGGCAGTTTTCGCTGCACGGGCTATGGCCTGAAGGCGCTTATTGCGGCGTCGACGCGACGACACGAAAAACCGACGAGACCCATAACTGGGACGACCTGCCCGAGGTCGAGTTGCCGATCGCGCAGCAGGCCCGGCTCGATGCCGCCATGCCCGGCACGCAATCCGGCCTCGAACGCCATGAGTGGATCAAGCATGGCACCTGTTCCGGAACCGATCAGATCGGCTACTACGCTGCCGCGCTGGCGTTGACGGATGCCGTGAATGCGTCGGGTTTGCCGGAACTGTTCACAAAGAACATGGGCAATTCGCTGAGCATTACCCGCATTGCCGATGCCTTCGATGCGGCGTTCGGCGACGGGACAGGAAAGCGGGTGATGCTCGAATGCGTCTCCGATGGCAGCCGCAGGCTGATCTCTGGCATCAGGATCGCCCTTGAGGGTACGATCGGCGCCGATCCCGATATCGGCGCCCTCGCTGCCTCCGCCAACGTGGCTTCGGGGAGATGCAAGGGCGGCGTGGTCGATCCGGCGGGGCTGCAATAGCGGCGAGCGGGATTTGACCTGACGCCAATTTCCCCATACCAACGCCGGCCTGTTGGAGCGCCTCGCTCCAGCCAATCTTCAGGAGGAAGGCATGCGTGGCTGGGACAAGTCGGCCGATGCCTGGGTCGCCACACAAGGCGAACAGGGCGATTTTGTGCGCCAATTCGTGCTCGATCCCGTCATGACCGAACGCATCTCGGGGCGCGGTTTTGCCAATGCCCTGGATGTCGGTTGCGGGGAAGGGCGCTTTTGTCGTGTCCTTAGCGGACTTGGTGTCGCGCCGATCGGTATTGACCCGACTGAGGCTCTGCTGAGCTTGGCGCGTTCGAAGGCGCCAGGTGGGGATTATCGGCTGGGCCGTGCCGAAGACCTGCCGTTTGCCGATGAACGGTTCGATCTCGTCGTCAGCTATCTGTCCCTCATCGACATCCCGGACTTCGAGACGGCGATCACCGAGATGGCTCGGGTGCTGAAACCCGGTGGCACACTTATGATCGCCAATCTCAATGCGTTCATTACCGCGCATGCCGGCGACAGGGGATGGGTCAAGGACGAGAGCGGACGGCGGCTCTATTTCGCCATCGACCGATATCTCGAAAGTTTCGCTGTCTGGGAGCGCTGGGCGGGCATCGAGATCGAGAATTGGCACAGGCCGCTCAGCGCCTATATGCAAGCCTTGTTACGCAGCGGCCTGCAGCTTGTGCATTTCGACGAACCTGCCCCGATTGGTGGTCCCGAAGACAGGGTGCGCCAATATCTGCGCGTGCCCTATGCTTTTTTCATGGAGTGGTGGAAGCCGACCTCAGGCCGGATTCCCGGATAGACTGTAGCGCTTGGAAATGGCGCTCGGCGTTTGGCGATAGGCCCTGAAGCCCATAGCCTCGTAATAAGCCAGACCCTTTTCGTTGGTGGCACCGATCGTGGCGTCGATCGCTGGAAGTCCGGCCTTTTGAGCGGCAGCGCGTGAGGCTGCAAACAGGGCGGAGCCAATGCCGCGGCGCGCGGTGCCGAGCTTCACATAGGTGCCGATGATGCCCCAGCCAGGGGTGACATCATAGGAATTGCCTTGTGTCGCCAGCCGCAGCGACTGGAAGCCAACAATGGCGCCCGTCTCGTCGACTGCGACCGAGCATTCAATGCGTTCGGGGTGATCGACGTAATGGGCGCGAACATGGTCGGGACTGGTCGGTCGGTCGCTTTTCCAGTCCGCGATGATTTCGGCAAGGACGATACTCATCTCCTCGGCATCCGAAGAAACAGCAGGTCTGACTGTTATGGGGGAGGGCATGGACGGCTCCGGGAACACGTGAGCGGAAATGAAAAGGGCGCCCGCAGGCGCCCTTCAATACCATGGCTGATACAGCGTCTAGTTCAGCTTGGAACCGACATCCTTGATCGACTGCTCGATCAGCGCATCGCCTTCAGTTTCCATCTGCTTGGTCAGGATCACCCGCGCCGCTTCGATGGCGACATCGGCCGAACGGGACCGGACTTCGGCCAGTGCCTGAGCCTCGGCATGAGCGATCTTCTGCTCGACCGTCTGGGTGCGGCGGGCCACCATGTCCTTGAGGGACTCGACGGCTTCTTCGCGTAGGCGCTTGGCTTCTTCCTGGGCTGCGATGACGATGTCCTCGGCCTCGGATTCGGCTTCCTTGCGCTTGCGGCCGTATTCGGCGAGCAGCGCCTGGGCTTCCTCACGCAGGCGCTTGGCCTCGTTGAGATCTTCCTCGATCTTCTTGATGCGGTTGTCGAGCATGCCGGTGATCATCTTGGGCACGCCCATGTAGATGATGACACCGATAAAGATCAGCAGCGAAATGAAGGCCCAGAATGTATTATCGAATACCATTTCCTAGCCTTTCACCACTTGCTTGACCGCGCTGCGCGCCTCGGCAATCGAGACCCTGCCGGCAAGGGCAGTGACGACCGACACCGCAGTCTGTGCCGCGATCTCGTCGACATTGGTCAGGGCCTCGGCCTTGGTGGCCTGAATCGAGCTTTCGGCGGCCGCGACGCGAGCAGAAAGCTCGGCCTCGGTCTCGGCACGGGACTTCTCGGTCTCGCGCTTCAGTTCGGCCCGGGTTTCTTCGGCAATGCCATGCGCTTTCTGACGCGCGTCTGCGAGCGCGGCTTCGTAGTCGGCAATGGCCTGATCGGTCTTCTGGCGCAGTCTGTCGGCTTCGGCGAGATCGCCTTCGACCCGGTCGCGCCGGACCTCGAGAATGTCGCCGATGCGCGGCAATGCGACCTTGCTCATCAGCAAGTAGAGCGCACCAAAGGTAATCGCCAGCCACAGCAGCTGGGAACCGAACGTGGCCGGATCGAACGGTGGAAAGACGCCATGCGCCTCACCGCCATGCGCTTCGGTCGTCGTGTGAACGGCCCCTTCAGCGCCCGGCATACCGTCGGGATTGGCCGCGTCAGCGTGTTCTGTCGTTTCGCCTGCCATCAAGGCACCTCAACACTTCATCATGACCTCGCCCGCGAGCGGGCGAAGCCGGCGATGCAACAGGTCCTGAAAATAGTTACAGGACGAAGAGCAGCAGAAGGGCGATCAGCAGCGAGAAGATGCCGAGCGCTTCGGTGATGGCGAAGCCGAAGATCAGGTTGGTGAACTGGCCGGCCGCCGCCGCCGGGTTGCGCAGGGCGCCCGACAGATAGTTGCCGAAGATGATGCCGACGCCGACGCCGGCGCCGCCCATGCCGATGCACGCAATGCCCGCACCGATGAACTTGGCTGCAATTGGATCCATTTGGTTGTCTCCCTTGGGATTTCTCTCAGACAGGATTGAAGGGGTGCGGACTGCGACCGTTACGATCAGTGTCCGGGGTGGATTGCGTCATTGAGATAGACGCAGGTCAGAATGGTGAAAACGAATGCCTGCAGCGCCGCCACCAGCAGCTCCAGCGCGGTCAGCGCAATGGTCATCCCGAGCGGCAGAATGGCGCCGATGATGCCGAGGAAACCGGCACCCGAAAGCATGACCACGAAGCCGGCAAACACTTTCAGCACGATATGGCCGGCAAGCATGTTGCCGAACAGTCGCAAGGAAAGGCTCAAGGGCCGCGAGATGAAGCTGAGGATTTCGATCGGAACGACGATCACCAGGATTGGCGCCGGAATGCCCGAGGGGACGAACAGCTTGAAGAAGCCGAAGCCGTTGCGCATGAAGCCGTAGACGATGACGATGGCCATCACCAGAAGTGCCAGCGCGGCGGCGATGATCACATGCGAGGTGATCGTGAAGAAATAGGGAACGATGCCGAACAGGTTGCCGACCAGCAGGAAGGCAAACAGCGTGAACACGAAGGGGAAAAAGCGCATCCCCTCGGTGCCGGCCGAGCTTCGTACCGTATTGGCTATGAACTCGTAGAACATCTCCGATACGAGCTGTAGGCGACCGGGCACGAGGCCGCGCCCTTGCGTCGACAGGATGAGATATCCCGAGACTAGCGCCAGGACGAGCGCCATGAACAGGGCAGAATTGGTGAATGCCAATTCGACGCCGGAACCAGGCGTTCCATCCCCACCGACGGTGGCGAAGGTGAAATATTTGATGATGTTAAACTGGTGAATGGGATCTGTGCCCGCCACAGTCTAGCCTTTCGCTCAAGCTCAATCTTCGTCGTCATCGTCCGGTACGGAACCGGTGGTGGCTGAGTCGGCCACATCGGAATTCATTTCCGCTGCAGCTCGCATAACATTGAGCACGCCCGCTGCAAAGCCCAGCAACAACAAAACGATCATTGCCCAGGGAGTGGTCCCTGCAAGCCAGTCGATCCCGTAACCGATCAACCCGCCCGCAATGATCGCGGCGACGAACTCGGCCGCAAAACGGAAAGCTCGCCCCATGCCCGTCAGTTCCCGTTGCCGGAAGGTGCGCGCCGCCTCGACGGCGATGCTTGCCTTTCGGGCCCGCGCGATCCGTTCCGCCAGACTGCTGGTGGAACGGCCTGCCGACCTTTCCGGTTCCGGGTCCTGTGATTGAGGCGCTCTAGCCATTGCGATCACTGCCACCCAGCCGCTGTGCTTTAAAAGGATGCCCCCTTCAAAGTCGCGCGAACAATAGTGATCGGCCTAAACCGTGTCAAGCCAAGCGGGGGTGTTCTATCTCGTTGAAACAAAACGACAAATCGGTTTGTCCACGACTGCGGATCGCCGAGGGTGCGGCGTTCTGACCCGTATTGGGGCCGGAGCGGATTTCTCGAACAGCATACGCATGCAACACGCGATGCAAAACAGATTCGCACAGCGCGGCACTGACAGCAACAAATCGGGTGGCGATCAGCCTGCCTCGACGACGGCCTTGGCTGTGGTCAGGTCGACCGAAACGACCTGCGAGACGCCGCGCTCGGCCATGGTGACGCCATACAGGCGATCGACCCGGCTCATGGTAATCGGGTTGTGGGTGATGACCATGAAGCGGGTCTCGGTGCGGCGGCGCATGCTGTCCAGCAGATCACAGAAGCGTTCGACATTGGCGTCGTCGAGCGGTGCGTCGACCTCGTCGAGGACGCAGATCGGCGCCGGGTTGGTCAGGAACACGGCAAAGATCAGACTGAGAGCCGTCAATGCCTGCTCGCCGCCCGAAAGCAGCGTCATCGTCTGCGGCTTTTTGCCCGGCGGCTTGGCGATGATCTCGAGTCCTGCCTCTAGCGGATCGTCGCTCTCGACAAAGGCGAGATCGGCGGTGCCGCCGCCGAACAGCGAGGTGAACAGGTCCTTGAAGTGGGCGTTGACAACTTCGAACGCCTCGGTCAGCCGAGCCCTGCCCTCGCGGTTGAGATTGGAGATACCGGTTCTGAGCTTGGCAATGGCCGCAACCAGATCCTCGCGGTCGGCAACCAGCGCTTCGAGTTTTTCGCGGGTTTCCTCGGCTTCGCGTTCGGCACCGAGGTTGACGCCGCCCAATCGTTCGCGTTCGAGCTTCAGCCGCTCGACCCGGCGCTCGACATCGTCCTCGCGGGGCAGGGCGGCTTCCGGCTTCAATCCGCCGGCCTCGGCGGTCTTGCTGGCCGGGATGTTGAGGGTCTCGACACACAGCTGCTCGATCTGCTGACGCGCGGCGTTGAGACCCTTCAGCCGTTCCTCGATGCGGGCCAGTTCCTCGCGGGCACTGCTCACTGCATCGTGGGCGATGCGCGCAGTGCGGTCCGCTTCGCGCCATGATGTCTCGGCCTCTGCAAGCACGTCGCCGGCCTGCTTGTGGCGGTCGGTCGCTTCCTCGATCCGGTCATTGAGGGTCTGGCGCTTCTCATCGAACCCGTCCGGGCCGTCTTTCAGTCCGTCGAGTTCGGATGCCAGTTCGGCGGCGCGTTTGGCCAGCGTCTCGGCCTGGGATTGTGCGCTCGACTTGCGCCGTGTCCAGCCCGCACTGTCGTCGGTCAATTGTTTCAGGCGTGCGGAACGAAGCCGCGCCGCGCCTTCGAAACTGCCGAGCCGGAGGCGGGCCTGTTCGGCCTGTTCGCGCAGCTTGCGTGTTTCTTCCTCACGTACCGCCAGTGCTTCTGCGGCCTCGGTATCGGCACTAGCATCGGTCAGGGCGGCCCGCGCTGTCTCGACCTCTTCGCGCGCTTCGGCAAGATTGACCCCGAGTCTTTCGACGGTTTCGGTCAATGCGCCCTGACGCCGCGTCAGATCGCCGAGCGCCTTTTGTGCCGCATCGACGCCGGCCTGGGCCGACTGGATGGCGTGCTGGGCCGCGCGCCAGTCGCTGCGCGCCGTCTGTTCACTGCCTTGTGCGGCGTCGCGCCGCTGTTCGAGGGCGGCCAGTTGGTTCCGCAGCCTGTCGCGCTCGGCCTTGGCCGCGGCGATTTCCTGATCGAGATCGTGCAGCCGGTTGCGCTGGGCCAGTCGCTGCGCGGCAGCGCTCGGTGCGTCGGCGGCGGCGGTAAACCCGTCCCAGCGCCAGAGATCACCGTTTTTGGAGACAAGGCTCTGTCCGGGCTTGAGCAGCAGCTTAAGCTTCGGGCCATCGGTGGCTTCAATCAATCCGATCTGCCTGAGCCTGCGCGTGAGCAGTGCCGGACCGGTGACGAGTTCGGTGAAGGGCTGCGCACCCGAGGGCAGGTCGTCATCTTCGGCGCCATCGCCGGGCTCGTCCCAGAACAGTGGGGCGCCTGAATCCGAGGACGCTTCGAGATCGTCGCCGAGTGCAGCGCCGAGGGCTGTTTCGTAGCCTGGCGCGACCTTGAGGGCGTCGACGATCGGCGGCCAAAGATTGCCGTCGCCGACATTGAGCACCCGCGTCAACGTTTGCGCCTCGCTTTCCAGCCGCCCGAGCGCCGTCTCGCATTCGCCGAGGGCAGGGCGGGCATCATCGAGCGCGGCGATAGCATCGGCACTGGCGGTCTCGGCGGCGAGCGCTTTGGCTTCGGCGGCCTCGGCGGTTTCCTGAGCCGTTGCCAGCACAGCCTGCTTTTCGGCAAGGGTCGAATCTCCGGCAAGCGTAGCGGCTACGGCGGCGAGCTCTGTTTCGACGCCGGCGAGTTGCTCGGCAAGGCGGGTGGCGCGGGCTTCGGCATCGGCCGCGACACGCTCGGTCGCTGTGCGCCGCGCCTTCAGTTCGGCCAGGTGGTTGGCGGCAGTACGGGAGGCCGCTTCCGCTTCAGCCAATCTGCTGGCCAGTGCCTCGGCCTCGGCGCGTGCGGCGTCGGCATCTTCGCGCTCGTTCTCGGCCTCGCGGTTGAGCGCGGCGATTTCTTCGGCAGCGGCGGCGAGTGAAGTCTCGGCCTCTTCGGCCAGTTCGATCTCGCGGGCGCGGTCGGCGGCGATCTGGGTCTGGCGCACCTCGAGTTCATGACGTCGCGCGTGGTTGCGGCGAATTTCGTCTTCGAGCTGTTCGGCGAGGATCTTGTAGCGTTGCAGGATTGCCCCGGCCTCGGCCTCGGACTGCCGAAGTGGCTGCAGCTTGGCTTCGGCAGCCTCGAGTGCCTTGGTGCCTTCGCGTTCGGCGTGGACTGCTTCGGCGAGTTTGGTGATCTGTTGACCTTGATTGGCCTCGGTTTCCTTTTCGGCGATACGAGCCCTGACCCATCTCAGATGGAACAGGGTCGCTTCGGCCTTGCGGATTTCGCCCGACAGACCGCGATAGCGGACGGCAAGGCGGGCCTGGCGTTTGAGGGTGTCGAGCTGCTGCTCGATCTGCCCGATAATGTCGTCGACGCGTTCGAGATTTTGTTCGGCGGCCTTGAGGCGAAGCTCGGCCTCGTGCCGGCGCGAATATAGCCCGGATATGCCGGCGGCCTCTTCAAGCAGAGCCCGGCGCTGCACCGGCTTGGCGGCGATCAGTTCGCCGACGCGCCCCTGATGCACCATGGCTGGCGAGCGGGCGCCGGTCGAGGAGTCGGCGAAGAGCAATTGCACGTCACGCGCCCGAACTTCGCGGCCGTTGACGCGGTAGACCGAACCGGACTCGCGTTCGATGCGGCGGGTGACTTCGAGCAGATCGGCGTTGTTGAGAACGGCGGGCGCGGTGCGGTCCGCGTTATCGAGATGCACCGAAACTTCGGCGCTGTTGCGGGACGGACGATTGCCCGATCCTGAGAAGATGACGTCATCCATGCCCGAGGCGCGCATCGCCTTGTATGAGCTTTCGCCCATAACCCAGCGCAGCGCCTCGACAAGATTGGATTTGCCACAGCCATTCGGGCCGACAACGCCTGTCAGGCCCGGCTCCAGCACGATATCGGTCTGGTCGCAGAAGCTCTTGAAGCCGTGGATCTTGAGGCGCGCAAATTTCATTGTGCGCCTCTCACCACTTTATCGGATCAGGCGAGAAGCGGATCGATCTCGGTCGAGAACTGTTTGATGCTATGTTCGCCTTCAAACTTCTTGCCATTGATGTAGAAGGTCGGCGTTCCGGTGACGCCGAACTTGTCCAGCGCCTGAGTGCGCAGTTTATCAAGACCATCGAACAGGTCTTGATTCGTCAAGGCAGCCTCGAAGGATTCCTTGGTAAAACCGAGCTGCAGGGCGATCTTTTCGATTTCGTCGCGCGGCTTGTTGCTGGTGGCCCAGGTGTTCATCGTCTTGAAGTAGGCTTCGACCACGTCGACATATTTGTCGGGGCCAGCCGCATCGGCCAGCATGAACACCACTGCATCAAGCACGTTGCGCACGAACGGGCGCAGGATAAAGGTGACCTTGCCGGTGTCGATGTATTTGGTCTTGAACTCCGGATAAACGTCGACCGCGAATACGGCACAGTGCGGACAGGTCGGCGAAGAATACTCAATGACCACGACCTTGGCATCCTTGGCGCCGATCGGACGATCCTGCACGCCGGCGGGATTGAGCAAAGGATCGCTGCCGATTGGGGGCACCGGCGAACCGTCGTAGAATTCGACATTAGCCGCTGGCGTGGTGTCGGCCACGGGTGTTGCCGCAGCCGGCTCGGTTGGCGTGGTCTGAGCTTCGGCCTTGGAAACCGGATCGGAGCTGCAGGCGGCCAGCGTCACAACGCCGAGCGAGGCCCCGGTGGCGAGAAAGAGTCTGCGGCTAACGGTCAAGATATGCTCCTAATTTTTTCGGCGCCAATGTACTCAGGCCTGTGGTGAGAACAAGGCAAAATGCCGTGAACACGGTGTCTTCAATATAGAACCGGTTGGCCGGCGCGCCAGGATCGCGGTGCCGTCCCCTACTTGCGCTTCATCTTGATGTTTTCGCCCAAGGCCCTCAGGGCCTCGCGCAAGCCGTCGTCGCTGACGTTTTCGACGATCTCGCCGACGGCAGCGGCGATGTCCGGCGGGCAGGGCTCGGGCTTTGCCTTGTCTGGCGCCGGGGGGACAAAAGGCTCGGCGGAGATCTTGACCGAATGGACAAGAAAATAGCCGAAGTAGGTATTGACGGCGCGGGCGATGCGCTCGCCTTCATGGGAGACAGCCAGAGCCGCGCCCGGTGCGCATCTGAGATGAAGAATTGCCCCTTCGGCGCCGGCCTCGCGCCGTGGCCAGAAAAGGCGTTCGGGCTGGGTTGTCTTGTCGAAAGGCGGCGGCGCGATTTCGGGCCAGCGCGCAAACAGGTCGCGATTGGCAAAGCCGCGCTTGCGGAACACCGGATCGAGCACGGCATTGGCCGCGTCGTCGAGCCCGACAAAGCGGTTGCGCCGCTTGACCTCTTTTTTCTTCTTGTCCGTTTCGGCCATTGGCGCGCCGCCTTTCGCGATGGGGACAATTACGTTGCGGCACTTGCCAGCACAAGGCATCGCCCCTCACATCGCCATCATGACCCAAGGCATGTTTGTGAAAAAGACCGGTCCTGCGTTTTCCGCCGAGGCGTTGCTTGAATGGTACGACAGGCACGCCCGCAGCCTGCCCTGGCGGGTGATGCCGGCGGCGCGGCGCGCTGGCGAAAAACCCGATCCTTATCGGGTGTGGCTCAGCGAAATCATGTTGCAGCAGACCACGATCGTGGCTGCGCGCGACTATTTTCTCGACTTCACCCGGCGTTGGCCAAGCGTCGCCGATCTCGCCGCCGCGCCGCTTGATGACGTGTTGGCGCGCTGGGCCGGGCTTGGCTACTATGCACGCGCCCGCAATCTGCACGCTGCCGCAAAGGTTGTGACGGAAAAACTGGGCGGGGTTTTCCCCGAGACATCAGCCGAACTCGAGACCTTGCCCGGCATCGGCCCTTACACGGCGGCGGCGATTGCCGCCATCTGCCATGACGAGCGCGTGCCGGTGATCGACGGCAATGTCGAGCGGGTGCTGTCGCGGGTGTTGCGGCTCGAAAACCCGCCGCGCGAGGCAAAACCGGAATTGCGCAAGGTGTTGGCCGGGATCGTGCCGGAGCGGGCCGGCGATTTCGCCCAAGCGCTGATGGACCTCGGCGCAACCCTGTGCGCGCCGCGCTCGACTGCTTGCGCACTGTGTCCGTTGCAGCCCGATTGCGCCGCAACCGATTTGCCGGACCCGACCGTGTATCCGCGCAAGCCGGAGAAGGCTGAGCGCCCGACGCGGCGCGGCCATGCCTATGTCCTGATCCGAAACGATGGTGCCATCTGGCTGGTGCAGCGGCCGGACAAGGGTCTGCTCGCCAAGATGACTGGTGTGCCGGTGTCGGAATGGGCTGCGGCGTCCGGCGCGCCGGACTATCCGGTGGCCGGCGACTGGCGCAAGGCGGGGGAGGTGGTTCATGTCTTCACCCACTTCCGGCTGGAACTGGCGGTCTGGGTGCTTGGCGATGCACCCGACCCGGCGGGCAAGGGCTGGTGGTCACCGCCCGGTCAGCTTGGCGACGAGGCGTTGCCGTCGGTGTTCCGGAAAGTGCTGGCCTCGGCGCTGGCGTGACGGGGACCTCAGGCCAAAGAAAATGCCGCCGGTCCCCCGGCGGCAGTTTGCCTGATTGAGTTGGAGGTCGAATTCAGGCCGAAAGTCTTGTCATCTGCTGACGCACTTGCGTGCGGAAATCATCGATCGGAACTGGGCCTTTTGCGTCTTCGATGTGCCAGAAGGTCCAGCCGTTGCAGGCCTCGGCGCCCTGGACGAGCGCGCCGACCTTGTGGATCGAACCCTCGTGGTCCCCGGATTTCAGCGAACCATCGGCACGGACCAAGGCGGAAAACCGCCCCTTGGCGTCGATGAGATTGGTCCCCGGCGCGATCAGGCCCTGTTCGACCAGCGAGCCGAAGGCGACGCGCGGGGCATTTCGCTTGGAACTCAAGGGTTCGACTGCTTCGGAAGCAAGCGGGGTGACCTTGCCGATACGTTCGAGCGCAGCGGCGGCATAGGTCGTGTCGCGCTCGACACCGATGAAATGCCGCCCGAGCCGTCGGGCGACGGCGCCGGTGGTGCCGGTGCCGAAGAACGGGTCGAGCACCACTTCGCCGGGCCGTGTCGTGCCGACCAGAATGCGGTGCAGCAGCGCCTCGGGCTTCTGGGTCGGATGAACCTTGCCGGAGTGATCGTCCTTCAGGCGCTCGCCGCCGGTGCACAGCGGAAACAGCCAGTCCGAGCGCATCTGCAGATCGTCATTGCCCTGCTTGAGCGCTTCGTAATTGAAGGTGACACGCGATTTCTGGCTGCGGGCCGCCCAAATCAATGTCTCATGGGCATTGGTGAAACGGGTGCCGCGGAAATTCGGCATCGGGTTGGACTTGCGCCAAACGATGTCGTTGAGGATCCAGAAATCGTTGTCCTGCAGCGCCGCGCCGACGCGGAAGATGTTGTGATAGGACCCGATGACCCAGAGCGCCCCGTCGGGTTTGAGCACGCGCCGCGCCGCCTTGAGCCAACGATGGGTGAAGGCGTCGTAATGGGCGAAGCTTTCGAACTTGTCCCAATCGTCGTCGACGGCGTCGACATGCGACTGGTCAGGCCGGGTCAGGCCGGTCTCGAGCTGGAGATTGTAGGGGGGATCGGCGAAGATCAGGTCGACGGAACCCGCCGGAAGCGCGTTCATCCGGTCGGCGCAATCGCCGATCAGAATGGTGTCGAGCGGCAATCCGCCATTTTCGGAACCCGTCGATGCGGGCGCCTCGAGGATACGCGCGGTACGCAACATGCACTTAACCCTAACGCAACACTAACAGGGCGTTTGTACCGCGGTAAGGTTAAGTGCCGCCTAAGTGGTAGGGTTAACAAAGGGTTGTCGCGACAGGTGCGAAGCTCTTGCGATGATGGGGCGAGGCGCCGCGTTCCTTGAGCGCCAATATATGGGCAGCAGTGCCGTAACCCTTGTGGCCGGCAAATCCATAGCCTTCCGAGTCTATATCCATGATCGGACACATCGCGTCTCGGGTCACCTTGGCAAGGATCGAGGCGGCAGCGATCGATACCGACCTGCCGTCACCGCCGATCAGCGCCTCGGCGCGGCACGAAAGGCCGGGAGGCACGTCGCGGCCATCGATCAGGGCAAGATCGGGCGCCACGGGCAGGGCGAGCAGCGCCTGGCGCATGGCCCAGAGCGTTGCGCCGCGGATATTGAGCTTGTCGATCACCTCGGGCGGTGCGGTGACGATGGCGGCTTCCCCGAGGCTGAGGATTTCCGAGAACAAGGTCTCCCGTCGCTTGGCCGAAAGCTTCTTGGAGTCGTTGAGTCCCTCGGGATAGCGCCCGTGCGGAAAAACCACCGCTGCAACGACGACCGGCCCGGCCAGGGGCCCGCGTCCTGCTTCGTCGACGCCGGCAACGCGAGCAGCGCCTGCATTGTGGGCGGCGATCTCATAGGAAAAATCGGGGCGGGTTGCCGGCTTCGAATCGCGTTTTGTCATGAGGCCAATCTGACGGCAGGTGTGGCCCGAGACAATTCGGGTCTCTGCCCTAATGAATGCAATGACAAAATGTCATCGCGACGACCGAAGAAAATCCAGGCGCTCATGATGAGCAGGTGGTATTCGGAAGCCATGAGTGAAAACAATGCCCCCGACGGCGGGATTGCCGTTGCCAAGGATCCGCTGACGATCTTCGCCGAGTGGATGGCGCTTGCAGAAAAGTCCGAGCCCAACGATCCCAACGCCATGGCGCTGGCCACGACCAACGGCGACGGCGTGCCCGATGTGCGCATGGTGCTGTTGAAGGACTATGACGCGCGCGGCTTTGTCTTTTACACCAACAAACAGAGCGCCAAAGGAATCGAACTTGCTGCAAACGCGCATGCTGCACTTAATTTTCACTGGAAGTCGCTGAGGCGTCAGATCCGCGTCATTGGCGCGGTCGCGGATGTCAGCGAAGCGGAAGCCGATGCCTATTTCGCATCGCGGGCGCGTGACAGCCAGATTGGCGCCTGGGCTTCGGCGCAGTCGCGGGTGATGCAGACACGCTTCGAGTTCGAAAAGGAAATCGCCAAATTCGCGCTGAAGTTCGGCATCGGCAAGATACCGCGACCGCCGCACTGGTCGGGCTATCGCGTTGTGCCGCAGCGGATTGAGTTTTGGCGAGATCGGCCATTCCGCCTGCACGACCGGCTGATCTATCGACGTGAAACACCGGATGCGCCCTGGACGACAGAAAAGCTCTATCCCTGAGCCGGTACACGTTCCTAACTGCATGTTTGCCCGCAGTTCAGAGCTTTTCGACCCACTGTGCACGCCAGTCCGGCGCCTCATAAGGATCGGGCCAGAATTCCCTGATGTGGGTGATCCGTCCGTTGTGTACGGTGAAACTGCTGATTGCCGTCGCCTTTGTATCGCCGCTGCTGACGCTGGTCTCGGTGACGCCGGATTCGCCATCAACGACGAGTGAGCGAACCTCGAACCGCCACGGCGCCTCAGCCGGATAGGCGGCATTGAGAGCGGCGAAGTTTTTCGCGCCTCTGATGCGTTCGCCCGATTGCGGCCAGTCCAGGCAGCACTTCGGAGCGAAAAGCTCTGCGGCCAGGGCCCAGTCATTGGTGTTCATGCGACGCCAGAACTCGGCGATGACAGATTTTGTGTCGCTCATCAATCAGTCGAACAGGTTGAGCTGGTTGTCCGGCGTTTTCGGCGAATCGAACAGATCTGTCTGAAGGCGCGGTAGCTTTGGTTTGAGTTCGTAGCGTTCAAGCCCTTTTTCGAAGCGCTGGCGCAGCATCACTGCATAGGGACCTTCGCCGATGAACCGGGTGCCGAAACGCGGATCGTTGTCGCGTCCGCCACGGGTCTCACGAACAAGGCTCATGACGTGCCGGAGCTTGTCCGGGAAATGGCGCAACAGCCATTCGCGGAAGATCTCGCGCACCTCTCCGGGCAGGCGCAGCAGCATCATGGCAGCCGCCTGTGCGCCCTGGGCCTTGGCAGCGTCGAGGATGCGTTCGAGTTCGTGGTCGTTGATGGCGGGGATGATCGGCGCAATGTTGACCGATACGGGAATGCCGGCGGCGGCAAGCAGCCTTATGGCTTCGAGCCGGCGCGACGGGGTTGCCGCGCGCGGCTCCATCAGCCGCGACAGGTGACGGTCGAGCGTGGTCAGGGACATGGTGACCGAAACGAGGTTTTGCTCGGCCAGTTCGGTCAGGATGTCGAGGTCGCGAACGATCAGCGCCGATTTGGTGGTGATGGTCACCGGGTGCTTGGTATCGCGCAGCACTTCGAGAATCCGGCGCATCAGCCGGTGCTCGCGATCTACCGGCTGATACGGGTCTGTGTTGGTGCCAAGCGCAATCGGCTTGACCCGATAGCGCGGATTGGCGAGTTCGCGGGCAAGCAGTTCGGCGGCATTGGTCTTGACGAAGATCTCGCGCTCGAAATCGAGACCCGCCGACAGGCCGAGATAGGCGTGGGTCGGTCTCGCATAGCAATAGGAGCACCCGTGCTCACAGCCGCGATACGGATTGATCGAGCGATCGAAACCGATATCGGGGCTCTGGTTGCGGGTGATGATCGTTTGCGCCCGTTCCGGACGCTCATGGGTGATGGTTGGCGGCAGGGCTTCCTCGATCTCCCAGCCGTCGTCAAAACCTTCGCGCTGTTCGCGCTCGAACCGTCCGCTGGCATTGGTCTGCGCGCCGCGCCCCCGATTGTAGACCGGCGACACCAGATTGCGCCGCGTCAGGTCGGCATCCGCCGATTTGGACAGACGCTGCAAGGCATCGAAATTGGGAGCAACCACTTGGGGCATATCCGTCTCCGCCAGTGCGAATCGGCTGGTCGTCCAGCCTGAGCTCACGCTAACGCAACGATGAGAACGAAACAAGAACGAAGCGTGTGTTCACCAACAGCTCACCAACACTAACGTCCTATTCGGCCTTGGGTTCCGGTGCTGGCTTGTCCTTGGTGTCGTCCTCGGTATCCGGCTCTGCTGCCTCATCGGCAGGCTTCTCCGTCTCTTCGGTTTCGGTCGCGCCGTCTTCCGGTATCTCGTCGGAACGCGGATCGAAGGCGTAGGTCTCCGGCGTTGACGGCCGGCCCAGCACGACCGGCTGGAAGGGAGTGCGATCGTCTTCGACGGGCTCGGCAACGCGGATGCGCATGCGCATGTAGGTGAAGCCTGCGAGAAGAAGATGGAAGGTGGCGGTGACGGTGAACATGCCGACCGGCCCGACCATCTCCATGATGAAGGACGCTGTGATCGGGCCAATTGCCAGTGCCACGCCGTAGATCACCAGCATGGCCGAGGCGATGGTCGAGAACTCGCCGTCCTTGGCGTTGTCGTTGGCATGGGCGACAGCGATGGCATAGATCGTAAAGGCCGTCAGTCCGTAAAGGCCGAAAATCGTATAGAGCAGCCAGCCACCGGTGGGGTTGAAGATGATGGCGAAGGCGCCGACTACCCCGGCGGCAAGGCTCACGCCGGCGAGGATGATGCGGCGGTCATAGGCATCCGACAACCGGCCGAGCGGAAGCTGCGCCAAAGCGCCGGCCACGGCGGCCAGCGACATCAGATAGGAGATCGAGGCTGTGTCGAGCCCGAGGGTGAAACCATAAACAGGCGCCAGCGTGCCGAAGGTGCCGTTGGTCATGCCGACGGCAAAGGCGGCGAATGCCGCAACAGGCGAAGTCTTCACCAGGAGACCAAGATCGATCTTGGCCGTGGTCAACGGCTGCGGCTGTGGAGTTGAGCTGACGGCTGTCGGCACGATGGCGCCCATGAAGGCGAGGGCGCCGAGAACGAAGGGGATGTATCCGGCCGTCCCGGTGATCGACATGGCGAGCTGGCCGAGGGTCGAAGCGGCGGTGTTGATGGTGACATAGAGTGCGAAGGTCGTGCCGCGCGTCCGGTTTTCGGAGACTTCGTTAAGCCAGCTCTCGACCACCATGGCGGCGCCGGCAAAGCAGAAGCCGGAGAACGCGCGCATGACGATCCAGCCGATGTCGTTGATCCACAAAAGGTTCAACAGGATGGTCATGCCGCCCACCACCGCCATGACGGCGTAAGAGCGGATATGGCCGACCTTTCTGACCAGCATCGGCACGCTGACCGAACCGGCAATGAAACCGATCGACCAGCCCGTGCCGATCAGGCCGAGGGCGATGAGCGAAAACCCTTCCTCGGCGCCGCGTACTGACATCAGCAGGCCTTGAAGGCCGCCACCGAACATCAACAGGGCGGAACCGAGCAACAATGCGTAGATTTTGACGACTTGGGCCATGGACCTGGGCAAACACGAATGAAAAACACACATCCCGAACGCCGGCGCATTCAAGACACCTGCGACGAATTATACCATGAGAACTGATTTGCCGCTTCGATTCTAGCCGGTATTGCCGGTTTTGAGCGCGTGTTTGAGCGTGAGCATATCGCGCCAGGCCAAAGCCTTTTGCGCCGGTTGGCGCAAAAGGAAGGCGGGATGGAAGGTCGGCAGCAGTTTCAGTGGCTTGCCGTCGATTTCGATCTCACGCCATTTTCCGCGTGCCCGCATGATGGAAACAGGCTGGCCAATGAGGGTCTGGGCGGCCGGCGCGCCAAGGCTCACCAGCATGTCCGGCGCCGCGAGCGTGATCTGCCGATGCAGGAACGGCAGGCAAAGCGCGATCTCCGCAGGCGTCGGCGTGCGGTTGCCCGGCGGGCGCCAGGGCACCGTATTGGCGATATAGACCTCGGTCCGATCGAGCCCGATGGCCTTGAGCATCAGGTCGAGAAGACGGCCCGACCTCCCGACAAAGGGCTTGCCCTGCAGGTCCTCTTCGCGACCGGGCGCCTCGCCGATGAGCATGACCCGCCCTTGCGGGTTGCCGTCGGCGAAAACCAGTTGTGTGGCGCGCTGCTTGAGTGGCGAGCCTTCAAAACCCGCCATGGCCGCTTCGAGCGTCTCCAGCGTTTCGGCGGCAGCGGCGAGAGCGCGTGCCTCGGCGGGATCGGGCTCGGTTTCCTCGTCCGGATTGCGCATGATGACCGGCGCTGGCGGCGGCATCGGCGTTCTGCCGGCAGCAGGCTGCGACGGGGCTGGACCGGCGCTGGCGCGCTGCAAGGCCGACTGCGCCGCAAATCTGTCGACCGGCTCGTCGCCGACAGCGAGATCGACGCCGGCAGCGGCGTACCACTCCAGCAGAGCCGCCCAGTCCTGTTCGGTCATGTCTCGCTTTTGGTCCATTGTTTCTGTTATGTCACAGCGCCGCGACGCAAATCCATAAGCGGCGCGGTTTGCGCCGGTTGTATGTCCGGATTTGCACAGTCACAACGCGCCTGATGGCCTTTCCGCCATCGAAGCCAGCCGTAACGAGCGAGGATGCCGATGTCGGACGAAGTGGTCCGCGAGGAATTTCCAACCGACGTGGTGATTGTCGGCGGTGGTCCCGCCGGGCTCAGCGCCGCCATCCGTCTCAAGCAGATTGCCGCCGAAACAGGCTGCGAGATCGCCGTGACGCTGGTCGAAAAATCGGCGGAGATCGGCGGCCATATCATTTCCGGGGCGGTCATGGACACCTCGGGGCTCGACGCTCTCATCCCTGACTGGCGCGAGCGTGGCGCCCCGGTTGGGCCGAAGGTCGAAACCGAACACCTGCATTTCCTGACCAGCCGCAGGGATTTCGCGCTGCCGCCCGCCCTAGTGCCGCCTGTTGCTCGTACGGCGCATAGCCATATCGTCAGCCTCGGACGCCTGTGCCAGTGGCTGGCGGAACAGGCCGAAGCCCTCGGCGTCGATATCTTTCCGGCGACGGCGGCGGTCGATGTGGTGACAAACGAGGTGGGCGCCGTCACCGGCATCGTCACCGGCGATCTCGGTGTGCAAAAGGACGGCAGTCCCGGTCCCAATTATGCGCCCGGCATCGTCCTCAAGGCGTCCTACGTGCTGATCGCCGAAGGGGCGCGCGGTTCGCTCGCCAAGTCCTTGATCAATCGGTTCGGTCTCGATGCCGATGCCGCGCCGCAGAAATACAGCCTCGGCATCAAGGAGATCTGGGAGATCTCCCCCGACAGGCATGAGCCGGGGCGGGTCGACAACTATCTCGGATATCCACTGCCGGCGGACACGAACGGCGGGGGTTTTGCCTATCATGCCGAGGACAACAAGCTTTACCTCGGCTTCGTCACCTATCTCAACTACCCCAACCCGACGCTGTCGCCGTTCGACGAGTTTCAGCGCTTCAAGTCGCACCCGGCCATCGCCAGGCTGATCGAAGGCGCAACACGGATCTCCTATGGCGCCCGTGCCATTACTGCTGGCGGTTGGCAATCGATTCCGAAGCTGGATTTTCCGGGCGGTGGCCTGATCGGCTGCGCCGCCGGTTTCATGAACGTGCCGCGCCTCAAGGCCATCCACAACGCCATGCTGTCCGGCAAGGCGTCGGCGGAATGCGTCGCCGATGCGCTTGCGGCGGGACGGGCCAATGACGGGCTGGACGATCTCAGGAGCCGGGTCGATGCCGCTGGCATCAAGGCCGATCTCGAGCCGGTGCGTGCCGTCAAATCCTTGTGGACGCGATTCGGGTCACGCCTCGGCATTGCGCTCGCCGGTTTCGACATGTGGACGGTTTCGCTCACCGGGTTCTCGCCTTTTGGGGCGCTGGCCGCGCAGGCGCCCGATTTCATCCGGTTGGCAAAGCGCGGCACCATGCCTGAAATCACCTATCCCCGGCCCGACGGCGTGATCACGTTCGACCGCTCCTCCTCGGTGCATCTGGCCAATATCGCCCATGACGAAAACCAGCCCGTGCATCTGAAACTCACCGATCCGGCGATCCCGATCGGCCGCAATCTGCCCGAGTTCGGCGAACCGGCGCCGCTTTACTGTCCGGCGGGTGTCTACGAGGTCGTGGAGGAGGATGGCGCCCCGGTTTTCCGCATCCATGCCGCCAATTGCGTGCACTGCAAAACCTGCGACATCAAGGATCCGAGTCAGAACATCACCTGGACCCCGCCCGAAGGAGGATCGGGTCCGAATTACGTCGGGATGTGACCGGCTGCGTATCCAGGCCAAGTGTTGATCACACGAGCCTTGCGGTCAGCCGCAAAATCACCAATCTTTGACCGCAACCAACGCTGCGACGCACCGTGTCGAAACGAACGTGGATGAATCCGTGAACAGGTTTTCGAGAATTCTGACTGCCGCACTCGCCGGTCTTGCTCTTGCCGCCCCCGCCGGAGGCGTGCTGGCGTCCACCAGCATCCAGGAACAGCTCGGCTCGCTGATCGCGGCACTGGGATCCCCGACCGGCAGCTTTCTTGCCGGCGAGGAGGCGATGAGCCGTCTCGATACCGAGAGTGCTGCGGAATTCCTCGGCAGTGCCCAGCTGTCCCGGCCGGACAACATGACGCTGACGCTCCGGACCTTCCACGCCCAGGCGGCGAACGGGGACATGGAAGAGGCGGCCAACATGGGCCGTCACCTGCTCGAGATGCTTCCCAGCGACGAGTTGTCCAAGCTGGTGATCGGCGCGGTGGCGCTCAAGCAGCGCCAGTACAACGCGGCGGTGACGACTCTTGAGGACCTCGATTCCAGTTCGTTTGTCGGCATCACGGCCGCCGTCATCAAGGGCTGGGCGTTGATCGGAGAAAATCGCTACGACGAGGCGCAGGCCCAGCTCGACAATATCGCGGCCGGGGGAATTGAAGGTTTCCTGACCTATTACAGGGCCTTGATGGCCGACGTCGCCGGCAAGCGCGACATTGCCCTCGGCTTTGCCAAAAAGGCCTACGAATCCGATCCTTATGATGTGCGCCTGCTCAGTGCCTATGCCCGCATGCTCGCCAATGGCTCCGAGTTCGACAAGGCCGCAAAAATCATCAAGGCCTATCGTGATCTCGGTCTGTCCGATCCCGGCGTTCTGGCGCTTGAAAAGACCGTGCTCGCCGGCAAGCGTCCTGGCAAGCTGACCCCGACCGTGCAGGCTGGCGCCGCCGAGATGTTCAACAGTGTCGGTGCGGCGCTGTCGAGGGATGGCACCGCCGATCTTGCCACCATCTATCTGCGCAGCGCGCTTTATCTGGACCCGGATTTCGATCTGGCGGCGATGCGTCTGGCCCAGCTCTACAGCCAATACGGTCAGTATGATGACGCCAACGCCATCTATGACGGGCTGCCGCAAAGCTCGCCCTACAAACAGCAGGCCGAGGTCGGTGTGGCCCAGAACATGAGCGCTGCCGGCGACACCGACGCCGCCATCGAGAAGCTGCATAAGGAAGTGGTTGCGGATCCCGACAATCTCGACGCCATCACCGCCTATGCCGACATGCTGCGTGCGAACGAACGCTACACCGAGGCCGCGGATGCCTATTCCCTGGTTATCGGCATGGTCGGCGGCGAGCATCTGCAGGACTGGCGCTACTATTACCTGCGCGGCATGTGCTACGAGCGCAACAAGGCTTGGCCGGAAGCGGAAAAGGACTTCCAGAAGGCGCTGGACCTCGATCCGGGCAATCCCCAGGTGTTGAATTACCTCGGCTATTCGTGGATCGACCAGGGCGTTCACCTCGACAAGGCGCTCGACATGATCCAACAGGCGTTGAAGGCCGATCCGTCCGACGGCTATGTCGTCGACAGTCTCGGCTGGGCCTACTACCGGCTTGGCCGCTACGGCGAGGCCGTCGATGTCCTGGAGCAGGCGGTGCAGCTCAGGGCTTCGGACCCGGCGATCAACGACCATCTCGGCGACGCCTACTGGCAGGCCGGACGCAAGCTCGAGGCCCGGTTCCAGTGGACCATCGCCTCCGATCTCGATCCCAAGAGCGAAATCGGAGAAAAAGCACGCCTCAAGCTCGATGAGGGCCTGACCCCGGCCGTTGCCACCTCGAACGGCTGAGGTGATGGACAAGGTCATCGAAGCGACGGCGCTGGCCAAGGTCAATCTCGCCCTGCATGTCACCGCACGGCGCGAGAACGGCTATCATGATCTGGAAAGCCTGGTGGTGTTCGCCGATCTCGGCGACGAGCTGACGGCGCGTCCGGCGCAATCCGACAGCCTCCGCCTGTCCGGCCCGTTCGCCGGGGCGCTGACGCCGGGCCAGACAAATCTCGTCACCAAGGCCGTCGAGGCGTTCCGGCAGCGCTGGCCGGACGCCGTGCCGCACGGGGTGGAGATCTCACTGGCCAAGAATCTGCCGGTCGCCGCCGGCATCGGTGGCGGTTCGGCCGATGCCGCGGCTGCGCTGAGGCTGATGGCGGGATTTGCCGGACACAAGATTTCGCTGTCCGATCTGATGCCCGTCGCCCTGAAGCTCGGCGCCGATGTGCCGGTCTGCCTTTATTCCCGGCCATGCCTTGTGCGCGGCATCGGCGAGATCGTCGAGCCGATCACCAGCCTGCCGCCTGCCTTTCTGGTGCTGGTCAATCCGCTGGTGCCCGTCTCGACCGCCGAGGTTTTTCGTCGGCTCGGAAAACACGACAATGCCGGTCTGCCGGATATCCCGAGGCCGCTCAGCCACGCCGCCGTACTCGGGCTCTGGGTGACCGAGACGCGCAACGACCTGCAGGATGCGGCAATCGATCTGGTCCCGATCATCGGCGACCTGATCACCCGGCTCTCGGCAACCCCCGGTTGCGTCGCCGCCCGCATGTCAGGATCGGGCGCCACGGTCTTCGGCCTTTACGGTTCGGAGTCGCTGACCCATCTGGCGGCGCAGCAGATGCGCGAGAGCTTCCCCGAGTCCTGGGTGGCTGCGGTTCCGCTGGATTTGGGGTAGGCATGCTTCGGTCTGCCGAGACTGATGGCAGAGCAGGCCACAAGTCCCCAATGCGGATTGCCCTGCAGCAGGTCGTTTTCCATCGGAATCGCCACCTTTTCTCCCTCCCCTTGACGGGGAGGGTGGCCCGGCAAAGCCGGTCCGGGTGGGGTGGGGCCAGTGGCACGATGTCAGCTCCGGGGATCACCCCCACCCAGGCTCACGACGGACTTAGCAAGGGCTAAGTCCTGTTCGCCAACCCTCCCCACAAGGGGGAGGGAGAAGGGGTGTCCTTCAAAACAAAGCTGGCCGGCTTTGGGAGGCGCGCAAGAGCTCATGTATGGCTGACCTAGATAGGCCAACAGCCCATTCAGGAGAACAAAGCTGGAATAATGGCTACGTCTCCAATATTTGAAAGATAGGCCACGTAGTGTAAATGCTCGAAGATGGCCTCGTGACTGCGATGCCACTGGAGTCAGCATGACGAGGAAGCCTCGATACGCCGAAGATGCGGAACATACCTTTAAGGCTTTTTGTTCTCGGGTTGGTGTTCTGCCCCAGACTGTCAGCGAAGACGAAACGGGATGGGACTGCCTCGTTCAGTTCCCACTAGATGGTTTTGACGGTCCGGCGGAAGAGGCCCCGCCTGATCAAGAGGCAATGATTCAGGTCAAATCCACGATCAAGCTAACGCCCAGCACCAAGGTGAAGCTCTCGAATGTTGTAAACATGTGTAAGGACCCAAAACCTTGGTTTCTCGTGCTGATGCATAGGCCGAAAGGAGGTGCCGACAAATGGTACGTTCATCACGTAAATCGGGCTTGGATGGAACAGGGTCTCGCTGAAGCTCGAGCTGCCCGTATCGAGGGGGTGAAACTCAATCGTCGCTTTCTCTCCGTTACCTTCAATGAGCATGATGAACACAGCGCCGATCTATTACAATGGATTGAAGCTCAAATTGCCGAACCCCTGCCGGTGTATGGAACTGAAAAGCTGAAGCACTACGAAGAATGCGGTTACGAGGATGGCCATGAAATACTGACCTTCGAAGTCGACGGAGCTACCGACGAGGTCGCGCTCGCCTTCTTGGGAAAGCAGAAGATTTCGGCTTTCAATCTGAAGCGGATCGGCACTCGCTTCGGAATAGCTGACAAAGAGGTCACATACTTAGCAGATCACGGTCAAATATCCCTCGAGCCGCTGCGTCGAAGATCGTGTCGCGTTCTTTTGGAACCCGAGGGCCTCGACGACAAACTTGACGTTGAAGCTTACTGCACGTCTACACCTTTCCCGTTGACGCACGATCTCGCACGCCTCCGTATTGATGCTGGGATTCTCGAGTTTTTGATGAAACCTGGCTCGACCTCATTTGATATCACTTTCAATTCGGAAGGCCGACGACCTCTCCAAGACTATGCGAATATCTCCAAAATTGTGGGATGGGCAAGCGAGCGAAGGATATCGGTTACGGCTGAGGCGCCCAAGGTTTCTCTGCTGAAGGGAAGTTTCGGCCCTTTCGGAAATAACGGAAAATTGCACATTACGCTTGCGGAGGTGCTTTCCTTCTTTGTTGAGAACAGTGACGGGCAACGTTGCGAAACAACGCTAAGTGAGATTTGGGAAAAGAGAGATAGACTCGCAAATGCCTATTCCGTGCACATTCCGCGAGTTGCAAGATTTGAAGTTGATTCGCTATTGCCCCACCCCGTCACCACATTTGTCTTTGGGGCGAGTGTTCAAATAGGAGATTGTATATTTCTTTTCGTTACGAGGCGCAGGGTCAACTCTACGTTCGAAGCCTCGGATGGGACGATAGGCTATAATCTTGAGCTTCCGCGAATGGTCATGAGGCGAATAGCGATCGCAGGTGATCCCGTTTACAAGCTTCAGGAGCTGGTCGATGAGGTGCTCGACACGATAGGCCCTGAAGCATTTGGCGTAACAGACATTTTGGACATGGTTGAGGGTCAATCTGCCGACATCCGCGTAGGGAGCCGTTGAAGCCTCAAGCTCGAAACCGAAGGGGCTGCTGCTCAGCGAAGCAAATGCTGTTTCGCCGTCGGTGTCGTTTCTATGTGGAGAACCAAAATAGGCGGCAAGTGCTGGTGATGTCTGATTTTGGACGACGTCAAGTGCGAACGAGGCGTCCAACTTTGGGCGCTCTCCTGCCGTTGGCGATTGGACCATGAGACGTCAGCTACCCACCACAATCCCGGTCGCCCGCCCATCGCCCAAGCCGGGCACCAAGCGTCAGCTTTCGCCCGCTAATACGCCCGCGAGACGCAGAAGTCGGCGGTGTCGGCGAGGATGGTGCGCATTTTTGAGGCCGGGACGGCTAGCAGGGCCTGTTTGGCCTTTTCGGCGTGGTCATGGGCTTCGGCGAGCGTTGCCGCCAAGGTGTCATAGTTTTCCATGATGGCCATGACCTTAGCCACGGCGTCCGCGTCGGCCTCCGGGTTGCCGAGCGCTGAGGTGATGGTTTCCCGCTCGGCGCTGGTGGCGGATTCGAGCGCCAGGATGACCGGCAGGGTCATCTTGCCCTCGCGAAGGTCGTCGCCGGTGTTCTTGCCGAGCTCACCGCTGGCCCCGCCATAGTCGAGCACATCGTCGATCAGCTGGAAGGCCCAGCCGAGTTCGCTGCCATAGGCGCCAAGCGCCGTCTGCGCCGCTGGCTCGGCGCCGCCGGCCATGGCCCCGACCGTGGTCGCTGCCTGGAACAGGGTGGCGGTCTTGGCGCGAATCACTTCGGCATAGTCTTCGCGGGAGGTTTCGAGGTCGTGCGATTTGGCGAGCTGGAACACTTCGCCCTCGGCGATCACCGTCGCGGCCTCGGACAGGACGTGCAGCGCCTTGATGTCGCCGGTCTCGACCATCATCAAAAAGGCCTGGCCGAGCAGGAAATCGCCGACCAGAACGCTGGCCTGGTTGCCCCAGATCTTGCGGGCCGCAGGCTTGCCGCGGCGCATGTCCGATTCATCGACGACATCGTCGTGCAACAGTGTGGCGTTATGCAGGAACTCGACGGCGGCGGCGTAGAAAATCTGATTGCCATCGCCCGGCCCGAACAGAGCGGTGCTGGCCAGGGTCAGCATCGGCCTCAAGCGCTTGCCGCCCGACTCGATGAGGTGGTGGGCGAGTTTGGGCACGATATCGACATGCGACCGGGCGCGATCGAGAATGAGCGCGTTGACCTTTTCCATGTCGGGCCCTGTTTCGGCGATGAGGCGCTCCAAGGCCCCGGCGCCGGCACTGCCGACCATATCTTTCACGGCGTTGAATCCCATTTTGCTCCTCGCGCCGGTCCCCATTCCTGCAGCGATTGAGCCGGCGCCCCCGCCCAACTAGACTTAGCGGCAAAAGGAACCGACGTTTCCATGTGCGTAGACCAGACTGATCCCTTTGTAAAACGTGAATACGCCACAAAGGATGCCTTCCTTGGGGGGCGACTGACGCTCGTCCAGCCGGCGCGCGGATTTCGGGCCGGATCGGATTCGGTTCTGCTCGGCGCGTCGGTACCTGAAGGTGCCAGCCGCATCCTCGATCTCGGCGCCGGCGTCGGCGCCGCCGGGCTTGTCGCCACGCTGTGGGCGAAGGATGCAAACGTGCTGCTTGCCGAACGCGATGTCGCGACGCTGGAGCTTGCGCGCCAGAACATCGAGGGCAACGGGCTAAGCGGGCGTGTCGAGGCTGTCGCGGTGGACGTTGCGGCATCCGGGCCGGCGCGCGAGGCGGCGGGATTGCACCCGGACAGGTTCGACGTGGTCATCGCCAACCCGCCGTATTTCGAAAAGGGCCGCGGTACGCCAGCAGGCGAGGCGGGGCGCAATGATGCCCGTCATGCCGAAGGCGCGGACCTTGATCTTTGGCTGCGCACTGCAGCTGCTGCGGCGGCACCGCGCGGGGTGGCGATCTTCATCCTGCCCGCCGAACGGCTCGGTGAGGCGCTGGCCGGATTCGATCGTCGTTTCGGCGCCGTCACGGTCCTGCCCATTGCCGCCCGGCCAGGCGCGGAGGCGGGGCGTGTGCTCGTTCGCGGCATCAAGGGATCGCGCGCGCCTTTGCGCCTGCTGGCGCCGCTGGTGCTGCACGGGGCGGAGGGCAATGATTTTGCGCCTGAGATCGCCAGCGTGCTGCGCGGTGAGACCTGCCTCAACTGGTAATTTCACCGCTACGGTGGAAAGCGCCGTGCTTGTCGCCTATCTAGGGTCAGAGTTTTTGGGAGCCGCTTGATGTCCGACACCAGTTTCAGCTCTTTCGCCAACGCGCTCGGTAGCCGCGTCGGCAAGATGTTAAATCGCCCGCCTGTCGTGCCGTTGGTGCGCCTTCAGGGCGTGATCGCCTCCGATCTGCGCCCGGGTCGCATCAACATTGCCACCTTCGCACCGGTCCTGAAGCGTGCTTTCTCGGTCAAGAATGCCTCAACCGTGGCAATCGTCGTCAACTCACCTGGCGGCTCGCCGGTGCAGTCCCGCCTGATCGCCAAACGTATCCGCGATCTTGCCGAGGAGCATGACAAGCAGGTTCTGGTCTTTGTCGAGGATGTCGCTGCTTCGGGGGGGTATTTCATCGCCAGCGCTGGGGACGAGATCATCGCCGATCCGTCTTCGATCGTCGGCTCCGTCGGTGTGATCATGGCGGGTTTTGGCTTCGAGGAAGCGATAAAAAAACTTGGGATTTCGCGGCGGCTTTATACGGCTGGCAAGAACAAATCGACACTTGACCCGTTCTTGCCCGAGAAAGATGAGGACGTTGCACGCATCAAGGCATCCGAACTGGCGATCCATCAGGTCTTCATCGATTACGTCAAGGCGCGGCGCGGCGACAGATTCACGGCGCCCGACGACGAACTGTTCACCGGCGAGTGGTGGACGGCCGTTCGCGGTGTTGAACTCGGGCTTGTTGATGCTCTCGGGGATATCCACGAGACCCTGACCACGCGCTTCGGTACGAAGGTCCGGATCAAGAGTTTCGGACCCAAGCGCCCGCTGCTGCAGATGCCACGTTTCGGCATGTCGGCGGTTGGCGGCAGCGCCGGGTTCGGTGCCGACCTCATCGCCGCTGTCGAGGACCGCTCGGTCTGGTCGCGATTCGGATTGTAGGGACGGTCAATGTCGGGGATTTTGCTGCGCATCGCCATCTACGCCTTCATTGCTGGCGCCATCTATTTCGCCATCAAGAAGATCATCGATGACTGGAAAGGGCGTTTCCGCGAGATGGACGAAAAGGTCCGCGAACGGGATCAGCGTGAACGCAAGCGCCCCGATGTCATCGAACTGAAGCGGGACCAGGACGGCGTGTTCCGAAAGAAGGACAAGGACCAGCGCTGACGGCTGTTCCTGCCAACCGCCTCGACCGAATCACTGCTGCATACTCGGTTTGAAGTGCGCGAGACCTTGGGTAACGCGTTTTTGTCGGCCGAAGGCCAATATTTGACCCTCAAATTCAGTTTTGAGGCGCAGATGTTGTGAAATCGGGCGGATTTCGTTTCTGTTACATTAATATCGTCCGTTTAAGCTGGCTTATGTGAACTTGCGTCGCGCGTAGACAGAAAGCTGTCTCCGTGGCGTTGTGGACATAACGGTGTTGCGCATCCTGCCGGGCAGGCGATGCACGACGTTCTATCTGAGGATTTGCCATGAGCATTGCCGCTCCCATGCTTGATCAATCCGAGCGCCAGAAGCCCGAGAGCGATGCCGGCGTCTATACAACGCGACAGTTCGTGACCTTCGGCATTGGCGAAAATGCTTATGGCATCGACATCATGGCCGTGCGCGAGATCCGCAGCTGGACGCCAACAACGCAATTGCCCGATCAGGGTTTTGGCGCCTGCGGGGTGCTCGATATCCGCGGCTCGATCGTCGAGGTGTTCGACCTGTCGGCGGTACTCGGCTCGGGCGGCCGCAGCGACGAGGAACGCAACGGGCAGGTTGTGCTGGTGGTTGCCATCGATGGCCGCGACGTCGGTCTGGCGGTCGACAACGTCTCCGACATCGTCGACGCCGAGCCCAAGAATTTCGCCGAGCCTCCGGAAAAGGATGGCAAGGTCTGGACCATCGTGCGCCAGGACGACAAGCTGATCTCCATTCTCGACCTGAACGCACTGTTCAACTGAGCGAAGCCGACAGATCCGTACGGACAGGGCGCCTTTGCGGCGCCCTTTTTTGTTATGTCCGCCAATGCCTGCAGCGACGAAGGCGAGCCTGCCGCCGCCGTTCCCGTGGCAGGTTATGTGATCGTTCGATAATGGTTGAATCTGCGTTTACTTGACCTGTTGCGGGGACGTCCGACATTTGCCGCTTTCCAGCAATCAGCAAGTGTCCACATGACAAACCTTTCCAAATACGCACCGACCTTCCTTGGCGTGCTGCGCATCGTCGTCGCCCTGCTTTTCATCGAGCACGGCACGCAGAAGCTGTTCGGCTTTCCGGTTCCCTTTCCGATGCCGGGCGATTTGCCGCCGCTGCTTCTGATTGCAGCCGTTCTCGAGGTCATCGGCGGCATTCTCGTCCTGATCGGGCTGTTCACCCGCCCCACGGCCTTCGTTCTCTCCGGCCTGATGGCGTTCGCCTATTGGATGATGCATGGCCCCAGCAGCTTCTTCCCGGTGGCGAACGGCGGCGATGCGGCGATCCTGTTCTGCTTCGTCTTCCTCTATCTCGTCTTCGCGGGTCCGGGGGCGTTCAGCATCGATGGCTTGCGCAAGAAGGGCGCGGTCGCGGCGGCCTGACGCCGCAACAATCAGAACGATAAAGGCGCGGTACCGTGATCAGCGGTCCGCGCCTTTCTTTTGTTCTTTAGTGGAAACCGCTCGCTTGCCGTGGCATTTCGCCGGTTGAACCTGTTTGGCGGCAAGCCGAACCTGCCGGCCGGGAAGCGGATCATGGACGCATTCGAGCACATATTGGCCTTGAGGTTGCGCGACAGCGCCCGCGTCCGCATACAGGATATCGCCCGCGGCGCACCAGACCTGCGGCGGATGTCGGCGCAGCTTGAAACCGCTATCGCGCAAAACCATGCGGCATTGCTCGCTCAGTTCGAAGACGATGGAACACGTGAAGATATGGCGGCACGCATGGCCGCCGGGATGTTCGCCTTCCTTGCCGAGCAGTATCAGTATCTCGAACTCGGCGACGTGCAGCGGGCCGATCTCCATCACATCTACCGCCGGTTCGTTGCCGAAACGCACGACTGGCTGAGGGGCGTCACCTCGGCGCTGACGGACTGCCCACCGCTCGCTGCCCATCACGAGCGTCTCAGCGCCTGGACGCGGTCACGCCTGGCCGATGTCGATGCGCTCGACTGGGCCGATACCGCCGATGGCGCGATCGTTTGCGGCGCCTATGGCGCGCGATTGCAGCTCGATCTGCTTGGTCTCGATCCTGCCGATCTCAAGGAGCCAATCCTCGATCTTGGCTGCGGGCGAACTGCGGCGCTGGTTGTTTATCTGAGGCAGATCGGGCGCGATGTCACCGGCGTCGACCGGCTGGCAGAGACGGGGTCGGACCTCATTCAGGGGTCATGGTTCGATGCGCCGCTCGCACCATCCTCGTGGGGCACCATCATCGCCCATCATTCGTTTTCGCTGCATTTTCTCAACGCCCATCTCGGCAAGACCGAACGGGCGGTCCGCTACGCCCGGCACTACATGCACATTCTCGACGCGCTCGAACCGGGTGGGCAGTTCGCCTACGCGCCGGGGCTCGACTTTATAGAGAACCATCTCGATCCGGACAGGTTCGAGGTGACACATCGGCAGATCGACATCGCGGAGCATGTGCCGAAAGACGCGATCGCGCCGACCCGATGGCATGCGACGCGGATCATTCGCCTCACCGCATAGACGTGCATGTCGCTTGACCGCCCCGGAGCGCGCCACTAGGGTCCGCCGCGAATTTCCAGTCCCCACGGACCATTTCCATGACCGATCCCCGTCCTGCCCATCTCGACCCGAAAACCTCGTTCCAGGGCCTGATCCTGACGCTGCAAGATTATTGGGCGGCCAAGGGTTGCGTCATCCTTCAGCCCTACGACATGCAGATGGGCGCCGGCACGTTCCATCCGGCGACGACCCTCAGGGCGCTCGGGCCGAAGCGGTGGAACGCCGCCTATGTGCAGCCCTCACGCCGACCGACCGATGGGCGCTATGGCGAAAACCCCAACCGGCTGCAGCATTATTACCAGTTTCAGGTGATCCTGAAGCCGTCGCCGCCCGACATCCAGCAGCTCTATCTGGAATCGCTTTATGCCATCGGCATCGATCCTAAGGTGCATGATCTGCGTTTCGTCGAGGATGATTGGGAAAGCCCGACGCTCGGCGCCTGGGGCCTCGGGTGGGAAGTCTGGTGCGACGGGATGGAGGTGAGCCAGTTCACCTATTTCCAGCAGGTGGCGGGCTTTGACTGCAATCCGGTCGCGGGCGAGCTGACCTACGGGCTCGAACGGCTGGCGATGTATATCCAGGACGTCGAGAACGTCTACGACCTGAACTTCAACGGCGGCGAGAACGACAAGGTCACCTATGGCGATGTCTTCCTGCAGAACGAGCAGGAACAATCGCGCTACGATTTCGAATATGCCGACACGGACATGCTGTTCCGGCACTTCGCCGACGCCGAGACCGAGTGCAAGGCACTGCTCGAAAAGGGCGACAAGGGCGACAGGCATCTGCTGGCATTGCCCGCCTATGAGCAGTGCATCAAGGCCTCGCACTATTTCAATCTGCTCGACGCACGCGGCGTGATCTCGGTCACCGAACGCCAATCCTACATCCTCAGGATCCGCGAGCTGGCCAAGGCCTGTGGTGGGGCCTGGCTGAAAACGGCGGGCGGCGGTGCGGAGTAGCGCAAGCCTCACGCCTTCTTGCACCTGCCGCTGGCAAAGACTATCTCACGTCGGTCGCCAGAACAGGAGGCTATCATGCCACGAAAGCACAAGGGGCGGCAGGTCACGCCGCCCAATCTCGCGGCGCGTTCGCTCGCCGAAGCGCAGAACCGTCTGCGCATCGTCAAAAGCCGCAAGCTCTATACCCGCAAAATCAAACACCAGAACCGGGACCGCGATCCCGGTTCTTTTGTTTTAGGAGGCATGCGCGCGAGATCGCTATCTTGTCGCGTTTTCGAAGCGCAAAACCGGTATCCACTTTTGCTGAAAACGCTCTAGATCCAGCGTCTGACGCGTTGGCAGTAATCGACGTAGGTCGCACCGAACGCCTCTGCCATGCCGTCTTCCTCGAAGGGAATGACGACGAACTGCATGACGGCGAGCGGCAGGAGCAGGAGTATGGCGGTCAGTGGCAGGCCGAACAGCAGACATAGCGCGAGATGAAGCAGCGCCAGACCAAAATACATCGGGTTGCGCGAGAACCGGAACGGACCGTCGGTGACAAGAGCGGTTACTGCGTGTCCGGGCATCAGCTCGAGGTGACGACGCAGGAAAAGCACCCAGGCGCCGGCGCCGAAATAGGCGGCAGGAAACAGCAGTGCGAACCCGAGCCAGAACAACGGATCGGAAAGCGTTGTCGGGTGGGCGCCGCCAAGGGCCAAGGTCTCGATGCCGAAGCCGACACCAAAGACGACAACGAACATGGCAATCGGCGGAATACGCAAAAGCAGGGATGATGGCTGGCCGGTCATGGCGGGCTCCGGGAAGGGGTGTCCAGCAGGTGTGGACGGAGCCAACAGCGTTCAAGTGCTCTCACATCGCCAAAGGTGCGGCGTTTCAGCCCGACTTCGCCCATCTGGCGCATCGGCGCGAATGATGTGCGGTGACTGATCCCGCTGCTTGAGATTGAACCTTTCGGATGCGAGAAACGTCTTTAGGCTGCAATTGGTGGGAGGCTCGCGCCAAAATGGAATTCTTCTGGATACTTCTGCTCATCATCGTGGTCGCGGGTGGCTATGCGATCTTCATCTACAACTCGCTGGTCAGGAACCGCCAGCTCGCCGAAGAGGGGTGGTCGGGGATCGATGTGCAGCTAAAGCGCCGTGCCGATCTCATTCCCAACATGCTCGAAACGGTGAAGGGCTACATGGCCCATGAACGCGAGACTCTCGAAGCCGTGACCGAGGCCCGCGCCTCGGTGCAGGCAGCCGGCAACGCCGGGCCTGGCGAACGCGCCAAGGCTGAAGGCATGCTGAGCCAAGCGCTGGGCAAGCTGTTCGCCGTGGCCGAGGCCTATCCCGACCTCAAGGCCAACACGACATTCCTCGAATTCCAGGGATCGCTGCAGACGGTCGAGAACGAGATCCAGATGTCGCGCCGCTACTACAACGGCACGGTGCGCAATCTCAACGTCGCGGTCGAGAGCTTCCCGTCCAACATCGTTGCCAACATGTTCGGTTTTGCCAAGGCTGAGTATTTCGAGCTCGACAATCCCGATGACAGGGCTGTGCCGAGCGTGAATTTCGGCTGATCGCGCATCCTGAGGGGAACACTGATGAAGCTTTTCGCACGGGCGCTCTTGGCGCTGGTCTTTGCCGTGGTCTTGCCACTGGCATGGGTTTCGACGGCTGGCGCCGAGGAAGTCATCAAGTCCTATGCTTCGGACGTGCGACTGGCGACCGACGGATCGGTGCATGTGACCGAGACCATCACTGTCCGGGCCGAGGGACGAAACATCAGGCGCGGCATTTTCCGCGACATCCCGACCGTTCTCATCAACCCCGATGGCTCGAAGCTTTATTCGAACCTCACCGTCAATGCCGTTACGCGCGGCGGCAAGGCCGAGCCCTATCGCACCACGGGCATCGAAAACGGGCTGAGGATCTACATCGGTGATGCCGATGTCACTTTGCGGACGCCTTCGGACTATACCTACACCATCGACTACACGATGACGCGCATGGCGCGCAGTTTTGCCGACCATGACGAATTGTACTGGAATGCCACCGGCAATTACTGGGAATTCCCCATCGAGAGCGCTGTCGCTTCTGTCACCCTGCCCGACGGTGCCGAGATCACCGACCTGCAGGGCTATACCGGACAATATGGTTCGACCGAGCAGGCGGTGACGATTTCAAAGCCGGCCAGCAACAAAGCGATCTTCCGCGCCACGCGCCCGCTAAGGCCCTATGAGGGCATGACGGTTTCGGTCAGCTTCAACAAGGGTGTGCTGACGGAGCCGACAGGCACGGCCGGTGCACTCAACTACGTCTCCGACCATCGCGCCCAGATCCTCCCCGTCCTCGGCGTGTTGATCGTGCTGCTCTACAATATCTGGGCCTGGAACAAGGTGGGGCGCGATCCGCCCAAAGGCACGGTCATCCCGCTGTTCCATCCCCCCGAAGGTCTGTCGCCGGCACGCGCCCACTATATCCATCGCATGGGCTGGCAACGTTCGGGATGGCTGGCCTTTACCGCCGGCATGATCGATCTGGCGGTCAAGGGGTTGCTGGAGTTCGGCAAGGACGGAAAGAAGAACACCATCACCGCCGTCGCGGCACAAGCGCCGGATGATCTGCCGAAGGAAGAACAGGATCTGTTCGCCTATTTCAGCGCCCTCGGTACGGTGAGGGTCGACAAGGGATCCGGACCGGCGCTCAACACGCAGAAGAGCCGGTTCATCAAGGCGGCGACGGGAGCCAACAAGAAGGCCTGGTTCAGCTACAACGTCGGCTATTCCGTTCTCAGCGTCGTGATTTCGATGATTGCCATCGGGGCGATGCTGTTATTCGGGGTGCTCGATCCGGTCGTCGTCTTCGTGGCGTTCTTCGCTTCGGTCATGCTGACCATTCTTGGCGTTTCGTTCGGCACCGGCCTGCGTGGTTCCGGTTTCGTGCGCATCTTTGTGGCGGTATGGATCGGGTTTGCCTTCATCAATATCGGTGGGTCGTTCCTGGCATTCGCCTCGGACATCCTGACGACCCTCAATATCGACCTGCCGGTCGTCGCCGTTGTTTCCATTCTGGTGCTCAACGTCTTTTTCGGCGCCATCATGCGTGCGCCGACGCCGTTGGGGCGCCAGATCATGGACAAGATCGCCGGCTTCAAGATGTATCTGGAGACGGCGGAAAAGGAGCGGCTGAATTTCAGCGGCGAGCCGCGAATGACAGTGACGCGGTTCGAATCAATCCTGCCCTATGCGGTGGCGCTCGGTGTCGAAAGGCCGTGGACCGAGCGCTTCGAAAAGGATCTGGCGCGCAATGCCGTCAGAGATGCGCAAGGTACGGTCTATCATCCGCGCTGGAACACGGGTTCGGATTTCTCGGCCGGGTCGATGAGCCGGACGGTGTCGTCCTTTGCCGCCGGCATGAGCGCCGCGATGATCGCTTTCCCAGCCGTCGTCCTCGTCATCCTCGGGTGGGGGTGGTGGCGGATCGTCCGGCGGCGGCGGTGGCGGCGGCGGTGGCGGCGGGTGGTAGCTGTCGGCTGATTTGGCCACCTGACTACCCGCTATAGTAAGCCTCTCCGTTCGCCCGGAACGCACTTTGCCGAAGCCGCCGTTATAGGTGAGGCGCTCGACCCTTTAGCCTGAACAGCATGAAATCGGGCAGGCCGACATAGAGCTTCGCCTTGGGATTGGAGGCGAGATAGCGGTTGAGCGCGTCCCGACCTTCTATTGTCTCCCGTTCGATCTGCTTGGCGCGGGCAGAACAGTGTTGCGCGGCGGTGGGCGACCGGGTCGCCGCGGCCAACCTCGCCGATGAGAAGCGAACAGCGCGGATCGGCCAGAAGCGCCGGTGTGTGGGCTGCGAGCATGGAAACGAAGATCAGCGGCGAGCCGTCTGCGAGCGTTGTCAGTCCAACCCGCGTCGCGACAGGATGTCCCGTCTCCGGCTCGATCGTTGCCAGTGCGCCGTGCGCCGAGGGTACCGACCAGTGCGCGGATGCGGGCGATGGTTTCGGGGTCGGCGTCGCGAAAAATGGCGGGTTTGGGACTATCGTTCATCGCACTCCATCCGGTTCGCCAATAGACATTCACGTTCGCGCCTGTTAGGCAAGCCGCGCCTCAAATCCATTGTCTGGTGGCATCATGCCCGAACTGCTGCTCGAACTGTTCTCCGAGGAAATCCCCGCCCGTTTCCAGAAAAAGGCGGCCGACGACCTCAAGAAACTCGTCACCGATGCGCTGGTCGACAACGGCCTCGTCTATGAAAGCGCCGCGAGCTTCGCCACGCCGCGCCGTCTGGCCCTGACCGTGACTGGCCTTCCCGCTGCCTCGCCCGACACGCGCGAGGAAAAGAAAGGTCCGCGCGTCGGTTCGCCCGACAAGGCGATCGAAGGCTTTTTGCGCGGCGCCGGCCTCAGTTCCATCGACGAGGCCAAGATCGAGTCCGATCCCAAGAAGGGCGAGTTCTACGTCGCCATGATCGAGAAGAAGGGCCGCGCTGCCACCGAAATTCTTCAATCGGTACTGCCGCAGACCATCACGTCCTTCCCCTGGGCGAAGCCGCAGCGCTGGGGCGCTGGCAGCCTCAACTGGGTGCGTCCGCTGCGCGCCATCACTGCCACCTTCGGCACCGAGAACGACGAGCCCGAAATCGTCTCGTTCGAGGTCGACGGGCTCGCCTCGGGCAACACCACCTTCGGACACCGGTTCCTTTCTCCCGACGCCATCAGGGTCCGGCGCTTCGACGATTATGTGCAGGCGCTCGACAAGGCCAAGGTCGTGCTCGACCCGGTCCGGCGCGCCGACATCATCCGCGCCGATGCCAAACAGCTTGCCTTTGCGCGCGGGTTGTCCCTGATCGAGGACGAAGGGCTTCTCAGCGAAGTCGCAGGATTGGTCGAGTACCCGGTCGTTCTGATGGGCGATTTCGATCCCGAATATCTGTCGCTGCCCGAAGAGGTCATCATCGCCACCATCCGCGCCAACCAGAAATGCTTCTGTTTGCGCGACGCCAAGACCGGCAAGCTGGCGCCGAATTTCATCATCACCTCCAACATGGAGGCTGCTGATGGCGGCGCAGTGATCACCGCCGGCAATGCCAAGGTCATCCGGGCGCGGCTTTCCGATGCGTTGTTCTTCTACAGGACCGACCTCAACGTGAAGCTTGAGGACCGGGTCGAGAAGCTGAAGGAGTCGGTGTTCCACGCCAAGCTCGGCACGCAATATGCGCGGGTTGAACGGCTGGAAAAGCTGGCTGCCGAGATCGCGCCGCTGGTTGGCGCCGATCCCGACGACGCCCGCCGTGCTGCCCGGCTCGCCAAGGCTGACTTGCCGACGGGCATGGTCGGCGAGTTCCCGGAACTGCAGGGGTTGATGGGGCGCTATTACGCCACGGCGCAGGGCGAAAAGCCCGAGATCGCCGAAGCGCTCGAAATGCACTACAAGCCGGTCGGGCCCTCCGACGAAGTGCCCACTGCGCCGGTTTCGATCGCAGTGGCACTGGCCGACAAACTCGATACGCTGACCGGCTTCTGGTCGATCGACGAAAAACCGACCGGCTCTCGCGATCCTTATGCGCTGCGCCGCGCCGCGCTTGGTGTGATCCGCATCATTGTCGAGAACAATCTGACCTTCCCGCTCAAGGTCGAGCCTGACCTTTTGTCGTTCTTCCACGACCGGTTGAAGGTCATGCTGCGCGACCAGGGTGCGCGTTACGACCTCGTCGATGCCGTCATCTCTGAGGGCAGCGACGACGTCCTCGAGATCACCCGCCGCGTCAAGGCGCTCTCCGAGCTGCTCGACACCGAGGCGGGACAATCGCTTCTCGCCGGCTACAAGCGCGGCGCCAATATCCTTGCCGCCGAGGAAAAGAAGGACAAAACCTCCTATTCCGGCAAGATCGACACCAGCTTGCTGGCGCTTGACGAAGAACAGGCGCTGGCCGGTGCCGTCGCCGAAACGGCGTCGAACGTGTCGACCCATGTTTCGGACAATGATTACGCCGGCGCCATCAAGCAGCTGGCGACGCTCAGGCAACCGGTCGATGCCTTCTTCGAAAGGTGCTGGTCAACGATCCGGACGAAGCGGTGCGCGTCAACCGGCTCAAGCTCTTGGCGCGGCTGAGGGACACGATGCACCTGGTGGCGGATTTCTCGAAGGTCAGCGGCTAAGGACAGCCGAGCGACAGCGATCAGCGGCGAACGCTGCTCGCCAGCGCGATGATCACACAGGCGAGTGGGATCAGAAGCATGAAGCTCGTGGCAAGCGACGTGAACGAGGCGATATAGCCGATGATGGGCGGGCCCATGAGCATCCCGCCATATCCGAGTGTCGCCACCGCTGCGATGGCCTGTCCCGATGGCATCACCAGATCATTGGCGGCCCGGGAAAACGCAATCGGCATGACATTGGCATAGCCCAGCCCGACCATGGCGAAGCCTGCTATGGCAATGCTGCTGGTGCCGCCCAGCAAGGCGCACGCCACGCCGATGCCACTGACGACGCCACTGGCCTGCAGAATGGCGACCGGTCCGAACCGCATGACCAACCGGTCACCGACAAGGCGCATCAGCACCATGGTCGTTGAAAAAGCGGCATAGCCAAGCGCCGCCTGAGCCTGGGTCAGGCCGGAGACGGTATTGAGGAAAACCGCGCTCCAGTCGGCCATTGCCCCTTCGCCCATTGACGACGACAAGGCGATGATGCCGACCAGGATGAGCGCGCCATGCGGCAGGGCGAACGTTGCGGCGCCCGGATGGGGCGCCGGCCGCGGCCAGGTGATGGCCGCCAGACTCAGCGTCAGCGCACCGAAGCCAATTCCGAACAGCCAGAAATGCAATGACACGGTCATGTCGAGTGCAATCGTCAAATAGCCGGAAGCTGCGCCGAGCCCGGCGCCAAGGCTGAACGCTGCATGCAACGAAGACATGATTGGCCGCTTGAGCCGGCTTTCGACCTCGGCGCCCCAGCCGTTCATGGCAACGTCCATCGAACCATGCGTCATGCCGAAAAAGATGAGGGCCGCGCCAAGCATCACGGGAGTCGTGGCAAAGGGCAGCAAGACGAGTGCCAGGATATAGGCTTGCGCAGCGAGGCGGGTAAGCCGCGCCGCGCCGAGATGATCGGACAGCCGGCCGGCGAGTGGAAACGAGACGATGGCGCCCGCCGCGAGGCACAAAAGCAGCAGGCCAAGCATGCCATCGTCGAGCCCGAGCCGGCTCTTGAAGCCAGGAATGCGCGACGCCCAGATACCGAACAAGGCACCGTTGAGAAAGAACATGGCGGCAACGGCACGCCAGGGCGTGCGCAGTTTTGGAACGGCCAGCCGGCGGCGCTGCAGGCCATCAGGCTTTGCGGAGAGGGCCGCACCGCTGCCGCGCGACAACCCGTCGTTTGCCGTGACCGGTCGGGCGTCAGCCATGACGCACCTCGAGTCCGGCCTCAATGAATTGACGGGTTGCCGCCACGGGAGCTTCGGTGATCACCGTGTCGATTTCGCTGGTGTCGAGCGTCTTGTGCCGGGCGCGCCGGCCGAGCTTTTCCGCGCCGGTCATGACGATGACACGGCCGGCGGCCAGAGCCATGGCGCGTTTGACCGCGCTTTCGAGCAGGTCGTCGGAACTCAGCCCGAATTCCGGATCCAGTCCACAGGCGCCGAGAACGGCGATATCGGCGGCGCTTTGCGCCAGCATGCCCGTGGCATCGGCTCCAGTGGCGATGCCCCCCTGTTCGCTGATGCGTCCAGGCAGCAGGATGGTGGCGATGCCACGTTCATAAAGCGTGCAGGCAATGAAGGGCGAGGGCGTGATAACGACGCGATCCGGCTGGGCCGGAAGCGCCCGCGCCAGCGCCTGCACCGTGGTGCCGCCATCCAGGATAAGCGTCGGCGCGGTGCCAATGGCATTAAGCGCCTGCTGGATCATCACTTCGGAGACCTGATGTGTCGTCCCGTGTCGTTCGCGCAATGCGGCCGCAGGCTTGCTCACCGGAACGGCGCCGCCTCTGACGCGTCGGGCCGCGCCCCTTTTTTCAAGCGCGATGAGGTCGCGCCGCGCCGTGTCCAGCGAAATGGAAAACTCATGCGCCAGTTGCGCGGCGACCAGGTCTTCACCGGCCCCGAGCCGCCGCAACAGCACATCCTGACGCACATCCGGGTTGTTGAGATCCATCATCGTGGTGGTCCTGCAAAGTTCTGCATAACAATGCACTAAACAGCAAAAAGATGCAATACACCGCATTGGCGGGCGCGCGCAACCACTGCCGGGTCGGCCTTACATCGCCAAAATGCCTGAAAAAATAAAGGAATAGCCTAGAGCATCGGACCCAAAAGTGGGAACCGGTTTCGGGTCAAAATCGATGCGACCACAAAGGGATAGAGCGGCGAAGCGATTCCATTTGAGCGCGCGCCGCTCTAGCCTGCGCCCGCTGGCGGGCACAAGCCTCACCCCGCCGGATTACGAGAGGCCGGTGGTATCTGTGGCGCAAACGCGAAGCCGATGACCATCGGGATCGGTGGCGACGAAGGTGTAGCCAAATTCCAGCTTTGTCGGCTCAAGCGCGATGCTGACACCCTTGGCAAGCCACGCCTGATAGATCGCATCCACTTCCTGATCGGTCGAACTGCTCATGGACAGTTCGATGCCACCGAACGCGGGCTGAGGCTTGGGATCGATCGCGTGCTTTGACTGCAATCCGACGACGAAGTCCTTGGTCAGGGCAAAGACAGCAAAGTCCTTGAAGGTCTCGATCGGCTCGGCATCCAGAATATCCTTGTAGAAGGCGGTGCTGGCGTCGACATCGTCGACATACAGTATAAGGCTGTTTGGACGGAACATGATTGGGCTGGTCCTGTGAATAGGCTGTGCGATGCACATTCTTCACCGCGAAGACCGCGGCATGCAGACTCTGGACCGTGGGACTGACAAAAAACGGCAGCGGAAGGTTGGCGGCTTCGGGGCCGATCGCGCAAGTTGCCGGCGTGACCCTAATCAGAAGGGCGGCTTTTCGGAGTAGTTGATCTCTGTGGCCTCCGGTTGCCCGGCCTTGCTCTTCTTCTTTGTCTTGAACGGCGCCATGCCTTCATTGGCCAGCGTGTCGGCGCGCTCGTTCATCTCGTCACCGGCATGGCCCTTGACCCAGCGCCAGTCGATCTTATGGCGCTTCGCGGCCTCTTCGAGTGCCTGCCAGAGCTCGAGATTTTTCACCGGCTTCTTGTCGGCGGTTTTCCAGCCGTTCTTTTTCCAGCCGTGAATCCACTTGGTCAGCCCGTCGCGCAGATAGGTGCTGTCGGTATGGAGCTCGACATCGCAGGCACGGCTCAAGCCATTGAGCGCCTCGATGGCGGCTGTCATTTCCATGCGGTTGTTGGTGGTTTCCGGTGCGCCGCCCTTCAACTCCTTGAGGTGGCCGCCGAACTGCAGCACCGCGCCCCAGCCGCCGGGGCCAGGATTGCCCGAACAGGCGCCGTCGGTGTGGATGATGACTTTATTGGTCATGGGGTGTCTCGCCGCGATAGATGAAGAACTGGGCCATCAAGCCATTGGGCTCTTTTTCGATATGGGTCGGACTCATGCCGATTTTTCGTAGCACACTCAGTGACGCTTGGTTTCGTGTATCGGCAAGTCCGATGAAATGATCCCAATCGGTTTCGGCAAGGATCCAGTCGCGCATGGCCGAAGCCGCCTCGAATGCATACCCGTTCCCCCAGTAGCGGGGATAAAGCGCATAGCCGATCTCCGGCTCGCCCGTTGGCGCGTAGATGCCGAACCCGGCGCGGCCGACCAAGCATTGGTCCGACTTGCGTATGACCCGCAGCTTGCCGAGCCGGGAGGAGGCGAACAGCTCCATCCATGTCTCAAGTGCGGTCCGGCATTGTTCTGATGTCCAAGAGTTGCCAGAAAGCGTCAGAAATCGTGCCACTTCGGCATCGCCATGCAGGCGTTCGAGATCGGGCAGGTCCTCGGGCTGCCAGTTGGTCAGCAGCAGGCGTTCGGTCTCGACAACCGTGACAGCTGTCACGCCGTCTGCACCCGCAATTCGCGCGGCAGGTTGAAGGCGATGTCCTCGCGCGCCGTGACGCGGGAGGTGACGGAAATGTCATAACGCGCGCCGAAGGCTTCGATGATCTCGTCGACCAGCATTTCGGGCGCGGAGGCACCTGCGGTAACGCCGAGCCGGGAGATGCCGTCGAACTTGGTCCAGTCGATCTCGGCGGCGCGCTGCACCAGCATGGCGCGCGGGCAACCGGAGCGCTCGGCTACCTCGACCAGCCGCATGGAGTTGGACGAGTTCGGCGCACCGACAACGATCATGGCATCGACCTCGGGGGCAACGCGCTTGACCGCTTCCTGGCGATTGGTGGTGGCGTAGCAGATGTCTTCCTTGTGCTGCTTGCGCATGTTGGGAAAGCGCCGGTTCAGCACCGCGACGATCTCGGCGGTGTCGTCGACCGAGAGCGTTGTCTGGGAGACGAAAGCCAGCCGATCCGGTTTTTGGGGCGTGAACGATTCGGCGTCGGCGACGGTTTCGACCAGGCTTATGGAGTTTTCGGGCAATTGCCCCATGGTGCCGACGACTTCGGGATGGCCGCAATGACCGATCAGGATGATCTCATAGCCATCGGCAAAAAGGCGCTGGGCCTCGACATGCACCTTGGTGACGAGCGGGCAGGTCGCATCCAGGAAGAACATCTGGCGGGTTTCGGCTTCCGCCGGCACGGATTTGGGCACGCCGTGGGCGGAAAACACCACCGGCGCCTCGGTGTCGGGGATCTCGCTCAATTCCTCGACGAAGACGGCGCCCTTGGCCTTGAGAGTATCGACGACATATTTGTTGTGGACGATCTCGTGGCGGACATAGACCGGCGCGCCGTATTTTTCGAGCGCCACCTCGACGATCTGGATGGCGCGGTCGACGCCGGCGCAGAAGCCGCGCGGGGCGCAAAGGACGATTTCGAGTTGGGGCTTTTCGCTCATGGGCACATGAGATGGCCAGTTGGCTCTCCGGTGTCAAGAAGGCGATGGCGTCAGCCCCCACGCATGGTGCATTGCAGCCGGGGACTAGCTTGCGCCATAGTGCCGGAAATCAAGGGGTCGGGAGTTCGAAGTGTCTGTCGCACGGCAAATGTTCGCCATCGCTCCGGTCGACGGGCGGGTGGCGCTCGATGCGGCCCAGAAACGCCTGCTGACCGGCAAGGCGCGTTGGATCCATGCCATCCAGTCGGCGGGGCTCGGCACGGTGCCGACAATCGTCATCACCCGCGCGGCCTGGAACGCCTTGTTGGCCGAGCGCGATCGCGGCGACAACAAACTACTCAAAACCTGGGTGACGGTGCTGTTCCGACTGGTGCCCCACGGCGCCACGCCGCCGGCGCTGGCGGTCCGCACCTCGGCGCCGCGCCACTCCGCCGGCTTGATGCGGGCCCGTCTCGGCATTCCGGCGCCGAGCGAGGAGAACGAGGCGATCGATACGACGCGGCCGCTGGCCCGCGCCATCGAACAGGCTTTCCGTTCCTATGCTGCCGAAGGCCCGCTTTGGGAAAACCCCGAAGGGCAGACAGAGCGCGACGCCCAGATCGTCATCGTCCAGGCCATGGCCAGCGGCGAGCACATCGCCTTCAATACCCGTGACATGGAAACCGGTGAGTTCGGCCCGCCGCCCGAAGCGACGGCGCGTTTCGGCAAGGCGGCGCCTCTGGCCCGTCAGATCGCCGAAAAACTCGACGACGCCTCCGGTCAGCACATGGTCTGTTTGCTGGCGCTCCACGACGGCGTGCCAGTGCTGTTGTCGGCACGGCCGATCCTTGCTAGCGCCGAAGGTGAACTCGAGGCGGCGGTCGACCGGGTTGAACGCGGTGTATGGTCGCCGCATCAGGCCGTGCTCCGAATCGATCCTGCCCGCATTCCGCAATTGCTGCATCCGCGCCTCGAGGCCAGCGACGATGAAGCGCCAATTGCCGTCGGCCTCGGCGTGTCGCCGGGCGCGGCCAGCGGCGAGATCGCTTTCACCACCGAGGATGCGCACCGGCTCAAGGCGCGCGGGCGCCATTGCATCCTGGTCGCCATCGAGACCGGTCCGTCCGATGTTGAGGGCATGAGTGCGGCCACCGGCATATTGACGGCGCGCGGCGGCCAGAACTCGCATGCGGCGATCATCGCCCGCGTCTCCGGCAAGCCGTGCGTCGCCGGCATCCGCTCGCTGCAGATCGATACGCACGCCATGACTTGCCGCATCGGCACGATGGAGCTGAAGGCCGGCGACCGCATTACCATCGACGGCACCGACGGCGCCGTCTATTCCGGCGCGCTCAAGCTCAGCCAACCTCATATCGGCGGCGCCATCGGCAAGCTGCTCGACTGGTCCGACGCCAGCCGCACGATCGCGGTCAGAACCAATGTCGAAACCATTGAATCGGCAAAAACGGCGCTGAGCTTCGGCACCGAGGGAATCGGACTGGCGCGTTCGGAGCATATGTTTTTCTCGCCGGAGCGCCTGGTTGGTCTCAGGCGGATGATCCTGTCTGAAAATCAAGCCGACCGGGTCAATGCACTGAAGGCCCTGGTCGACTATCAGGCGAGCGATTACGCCGGGCTGTTCGCGGTGATGGAAGGCCGGCCGGTGACAGTGCGGCTGTTCGATCCGCCATTGCACGAGTTCCTGCCACGTAGCGAAGAGGACATCGTCGAAACCGCGGCTTCGCTCGGACTCGACGTCCGGGCGCTGCGCCTGAGGCTCAACCGGCTGGCGGAAACCAATCCGATGCTCGGCCATCGCGGCTGCCGGCTGGCCATCACCTATCCCGAAATCCTCGACATGCAGATCAAGGCGCTGGCCGCCGGATTGAGGGAAGCTGCCAATAATGGGCTGGCCCGAACCGATCTCGAGATCATGGTGCCGTTCGTCTCCTCGCCGCGCGAGGTCAGCGAGATGCGCGCGCAGGTGTTCTCGGTGCTCGAACGAGAAGGCGTTCTCGACGATCACCGCGTCCACATCGCCTTCGGCACGATGATCGAATTGCCGCGCGCTGCTCTGAGGGCCGGGGATATCGCACCGTTCGTCGATTTCTTCTCGTTTGGCACAAATGATCTGACCCAGACCACCTTCGGCATTTCACGCGATGACGCGCCGGTCTTTCTCAACGCCTATCTGCGGCGCGGCCTCTACGATGGCGACCCCTTCACCACCATCGACCAGCGCGGCGTCGGCGAACTGATCAAGATCGCCATCGAGCGCGGCAGGGCTGCCAATTCCGATCTCGTCGTCGGTATCTGCGGCGAGCATGCCGGCGATCCGGCCTCGATCGCCTTTTTCGCCACGCTCGGCATCGACTATGTTTCGTGCTCGCCCTATCGCGTGCCGGTGGCGCGGCTGGCATTGGCGCAGTCGCAACGACGGGGAAGCTGACGGCTGGACGGCGTTTTCAGGAAAAGTGACTGCCGCATTCCGGTGTAAAACGCGCCAGAACAACGGGTTAGGCCATTTCCGTGTTTCCATGAAACAGTGAAATGACCTAGCCGGAAATTTCCATTTGGTTCACCAAAAAAACCAATGCCCAGAAATGGCCTTGGCGCCGCCTTTTGTTTGCCTTTGCGCGCATGTTTACGTCGCATCAACGTTAATTGGCCATTATGCACATGCCTTGCATTGAGCTGAGTTTGCTCGATCGTGGTGTGTTGCGGCGAGTTGAGTTGAGTATCAAAAGCGTATGCAGTTGCGTTCAGGAGTGCCCAGTCGCGTCGTGCGTTCGCGCAGGAAACGTTTCGTTTTCCGGGTATTTCTCGGCTTGCCTCTGGCGCTTTCCGCCCTTTCTCTGACAGCCGGTTCCGCCTTGCCCCCCGATGCCGAAGCCGCGCTTCCCACGGCACTCGCCTCGGCCATGCCGCGAGCGGTGCTTCACGGCGCCGGTGTTGACGAAACCATCACCGGCAGTGTCGGCTCGCTGTTCAGTACCTCGGTTTTCACTGGTCCCAACCGGTCCGAGAAACAGGGGCGGGCGCGTCCTGAAAGGGACCCGGTGGCGGTGGCCAGCGCCTTCGATGTCTTCCGTAACGGCTTGCTGAATATGCAGATGCCGCACGACACAGTCGCCAAACTCGACAAGGAAGCCCCGGAGGAATCGGTGCCGATGGGTCCTGTCCCGAAAGGTTCCGGTGCGGTCGCCTACGCCGTGGCGAGCGTCGCTGCCGACCCGATGACGGCTGCGTTCGCAGCCATTCGCGATGCTTTGCGGCTCGATCCGGTTCCGACCCAAATTCCGGGTGCGCTGGCCTATGCCCGCGCCGAGGCGCCGCCGAGCCTGTTCCAAACGCCGATCAGCATGCGAGTCAGCGAGAAGCAGGACCGGTGCCTAGCCGAGGCGGTCTATTTCGAGGCGCGTGATCAGTCCTATCGCGGACAGGCCGCGGTGGCACAGGTCGTGCTCAACAGGGTCAAGTCCAACCTTTATCCGTCAACGATCTGTGGTGTGGTCTACCAGAACCAGTCATGGCGCAATGCCTGCCAGTTCTCGTTCGCCTGCGACGGTATTCCCGAACGAGTGAACGAACCCAGGGCGTGGAAGACGGCAAAGGAAGTTGCCGACAAGGTGCTGCGCGGCGAGATCTACCTGACCGAAATCGCCAATGCGACCCACTATCACGCCAATTACGTTCACCCGTCATGGGCGCGTGAACTCAGGCGCGTCACCCGGATCGGCCAGCATATCTTTTATCGCTTCAAATGGGCGAAGGGTGACACGCCGCCATCGCTGCCCGGCTAGTCCTCGCATCTGATCGCGCATGAAAAACCGGCCACGGCGATGCCGTCGGCCGGTTTGTTGTCTGAAGCGTCTGGCTAGATCATTTGCCGGCGCGGAAGGTCGGTATCTGATTATGCTCTAGAAACAGCCCTGATAATTTGAGCCGGAGACGCAGGTCGACTTGCCGGAGACCGCGTAGCCAGGGCCGAAATATGTGAATGAGCCGCCTTGGACAAAGTGCAGGGGCATCCATCCGCCCCCGACCAGCGCCAGGATCATGCCCATGCCGGACTTGGCGGAGGGCGAGCTTTCGACGCCGGGATAAAGCACATGCGTTGAGGCAACGCCGTCGCTCGAATAGACCCCGCTCGGAGTGGTGACGATGTCGATGTTCGACACGTGTCCGTAACCGATCTTGCGGATGGTGCTGACGTTGAGCACGTCGCGCGACACGGTCGGCGCGATTGTCGTCTGCGTTTCATCGATGTGCAGAAGGCTGGCCAAGCGGTCGGCGTTCACCGGCTGCATGTGCTCGAAATCGGAATGCGTCATCGTCGCGACACGGCCGCCAGTGTCGAGGGTCTGGTTCACTAGCCCCGGGCTGGCGAGGTCTGCGGTGAGCGCCGCCGTGGTGCCTGCCAGGATTGCGGCAACTGCCGCCAATGCCACACCTCTTGCTTTCATCCTAATATCCGCCCGCTGTCGAAAATGTCTCCATTAAGACATTATCAACCATTGGCGCGAGCAGAGGTCAAAATTTACCGGGCGTTTACCTTAATAGATAAAAGGCGATGTATCTCGCAATAACCGTTTAGGTATAAGGTCTTAGGCGATATCGCCGGCCAGAGCGTGGAAGGCGTCGACGAAGCGGTCGTGGGCTTCCTGGGTCGGCCATGGCCGGATCAGGCGATCGAACTCGTCGACCTCGAACTGTGCCATATCGGGAGCGCCGAAATAGCGCCGGGCTTCCTCGACCTCGAAGCCGGCAAGATGCACCGCTTCGAAATAGGCGGCATCGCGATCGGCCTTCTTGATGGTACGGCCGAGGGCGGCGGGGCGGTTTGCCGGCAGGGAGAATCGAATGTGGATGGCGTTGAGGAGCCTGTTTTCGAGATCCTTGTAATCGCCACCCATCGCCGCCTTGAGCGGGGAAATGATGTCGCCCATGACGTATTCCGGCGCGTCGTGCAAAAGGGCGTAAAGCCGGTCGCGTGCCGGGGCGTCAGGGGTGTGGGCGGCGAACAGCGCCATGACCAACACCGAGTGCTGCGCGACCGAGAACGGATAATCGCCGATTGTCTGACCATTCCAGCGCGCGACGCGGGCGAGCCCGTGAGCGATATCACTCAGTTCGATGTCGACAGGGGAGGGATTGAGCAGATCAAGTCTCCGGCCCGACAACATGCGTTGCCATGCCCGGTCTGGAGTCCGTGCCATTTCTTCTGCCCCCGAAAGCGCGTTGGATGGCGTCAGTCGTTTCTGGCGCCACCGGAATCGCCAAAAGCGTAGTCCGCCCAATGGGGCAGGGCAAGCGACACCCTTCGGCCGTTGACCGTGGCGGCTTCCGGATCGGAAATGCGGTCGAGCCTGAGGATGGCGATGGCGGTACCATCGATCTCCATGCCGAGCGTTCCGGCATCGCGCCCACCTGCGAGCACTGATTCGCCGGCGGCCAACCCTTCGCCTTCGACCATGACCGGGCGTCGGCGTGCGGTGCCGCGATGTTTCATGCGCGAGACGACCTCCTGACCGACATAGCAGCCCTTGGCGAAATCGATGCCGCCGAGCAGATCCATGCCGACATCGTGCGGAAACTGGCTGTCGGCAGCATAGTCCGGGCCGAGCTCGGTCACCGCTTCGGAAATGCGGGCGAGGTGCCAGTCCCGGTCCTCGTCGAGCCAGGTCGAGGTATCGGCAATCGGTGCAATGATGCGAAAGCCCAGTCCCTGACCGCGCGGATCGCGATGGGCGAGCGCGGTGGGCTTTGCCGGGGACCAGCCGACGGCATGGGTTTCGGCCATGTTGGCGATCTCGACATCGGCGCGGAGCTTGTAAAGGCGCATGCGCTTGAAAAAGGCGTCGGCCACCGTGCGGTCGGTGTCGAGCCAGAAGCCGTCCTCGGCCCAGCCGGACAAACCCTCCGCCTGGATCTTGCCCTGCGGGCTCAGCAGTGCCCACCAGTGCGGCGTGTCAGCATCGGCTTCGAAGGTTCCGGTCAACACGTCGTTGAGCAGCTTTTGTGCGTCAGGACCGGAAAACCGGAAGGGCGTGCGGGAATGTCGGCGGTAGACGGCCATGTTTTCGGGCTCCGAACTTGCAGGGCGATAGTGGCTTCGCATACACCCGGAAGCGAACAGGCCTCCGGGGAGTGACACATGCCTCAATACGACACGATTTTCCGTCGCGCGACACTCGTCAATCACGATGGCGAGCATGAGGCAGACATTGGGGTCATCAACGGCCGTGTCGCTGCGCTCGGCCTGGATGCGGGTGCCGAGGCCAAAGAGGTGATCGATTGCACCGGGTTGCACATCCTGCCGGGCGTGATCGACACTCAGGTTCACTTCCGTGAACCGGGCCTGACGCACAAGGAAGATCTTGAATCCGGCTCGCTGTCGGCGGTTATGGGCGGGGTGACCGGCGTGTTCGAAATGCCCAACACCAGCCCGCTGACCGTCACGCGCGAGACCTTCGAGGACAAGATCGCCCGCGCAACCAATCGCATGCATTGCGATTTCGCCTTCTTCATTGGCGGTACGCATGAAAATGTCGGCGAGCTGCCGCTGCTTGAAAAACTGCCCGGTTGCGCCGGGGTCAAAGTTTTCATGGGGTCTTCGACCGGCTCGCTGCTTGTGGCCGATGACGACGGGGTCGAGGCGATTCTTTCGGCCATTTCGCGCCGCGCAGCCTTCCACTCGGAAGATGAGTATCGGCTCGAAGAGCGCAAGGGATTGCGCGTTGCCGGCGACCCGTCCTCGCACCCGGTCTGGCGCGATGTCGAAGCGGCGATGATGAGTACGAAGCGCCTGGTGAGCCTGGCCCACAAGACCGGCAAGCGCATCCATGTGCTGCACATCTCGACCAAGGAAGAGATGGCCTATCTTGCCGATCACAAGGACGTGGCCAGCGTCGAGGTGACCCCGCATCACCTGACGCTCGACGAGACTGCCTATGACCGGCTCGGCACCTACGTGCAGATGAACCCGCCGGTGCGCGACGCCGAGCATCGCGCCGGTATTTGGGAAGGCGTCCATCAGGGTGTCGCCGATGTGCTCGGCTCCGACCACGCGCCGCATACGCGCGAGGAAAAGGACAAGCCTT
>CAXXNZ010000003.1:0-254791 GCA_963676075.2 Devosiaceae bacterium | reverse complement strand
TTTCGTCGATCCGCAGAAAGTACAGGTGCCCATGCTCGGCGGTCCGGCCGCCCTTTCCGTATTTCAGGTGGCGGACAAAAAGGTAGGGAAAGCCTTCGAGGTGAAACTCGCCGGCGGCCGACGATATATACGCGTCCCAATCCTCTTGCGTGTACGGGATACTCGGGCTGACGTTTATATGGAAGAATGGCCACTTGGTCCGGCAACCGGCCGCCATCAGCCGCAGCTCGGCCATGGCCTCGGCGATCGTCGTGGCCGACAAGCCGCACGTTTCGACCTCAATGCTCTCGTTGTCCGTAGCATTCGCCAGATGCACAGCGAGCCTGGGATCGCCAGTATGGAGGAAGTGCTTGCCGATCATGTCTTCTGGCGCTCCACCCAGGCATTGAGGTCGGCCTTGATGCGCTGCAGCTCGTCGTGGTGAGCGTTGAGTGTGGTGACGAGGTCACGGCGGGCCTCCCAGTCAGGAAGCTTGATCACGGAGAGTTTGAGCATCCCGGTGAGGTGACCCATGGACCGGGTGCAGGCGCCGATCACCGCGCGATCCGCTTCGGAGAGCTTGCGGCGCGGAGCGGACGGGACAGCCTTCGCGTCTGCAGGGGCGATGCGACGACGCAGATACTCGGCGCGCGTCGTCTTCGCCTCGATCGCAAGCTCGGTCAGCCTCTTGAAGGTCTCGTCATCGAGCCGGACCAGGACCGCGTTCTTTTTCCTGCGCTCGTCGCTACCATGTCCACTCATGCCATCACCACGTGACGGCGGGCTTCAGGGGGTTCGACAGGGGGCTCCGCCCCCTTCGCCAGCTGCATTGGTAGGAGCGCCCCGGAGGGGCGCGGATATCAATGCACCACTGGCTTAACTTCTTGCGCCGTCTACGAGTCTATATGTTGCCGGCATGCAAACAACAAGAACGACATTTTCGAGGACCGGGCCGGGCACGGGTGGCAGCGCCGGGATGGTATTGCGCTTGAGCGTGACCAAACAGAATGCGTGGGCTTGACCTACTCAGCGGCGTGACCCGACATCCGCTTGGTTGCGACGACGTCTCTGAACGTCCGTCCATGGCCCGGAGCGGACTTGCAGAATTTGGTCAACGGGCGCTCAGCGCGGAGGGATTTTCTAACTCAGTCGCCTAAAAGGGAGGTTGCCATGCGTCACTACGGACTGACGGATCAGGAATGGGCGATGATCGTGCCGTTTCTTCCTCGCGATTGCCACGGCGTCGCGCGGATCGACAGCCGTTGCGTGATCAATATCTCCGCGCCCGAGTATTGCTCTAGCCTCCTAATGGTGCTGGAATTACGCGTTGAAATAACCTCCGCACGTTTGGATTAGCTATGACCAAAATGCCACATATCGTTGACTGGGCAATAATGGCATCGCGCCCCGATTTTACATACTCCAAGTTCCTAGAGGAATCATTCCACGCCGACCAAATTGCTCTTTCTGTATCACAGAGCACCCTCGACAACATTGCGAGCCGTGAACAATTGGCTGAGCGCGGATTTGAGCTACAACGCGACACCATTTCGTCCATCGAAAATGCCGAGGATTCTATCGTCGATGAAGTCCGTTTCGCTGCCAATACAATTTCTGATGCAATAAATAATGCCTCTGACGAAATTGTTTATGCTACAGAAAATGTAGAATCAGCGATTTCTGAACTGCATACGGATATTAACCGAAACGACGCAAAGATACTTTATTCTATTCAAGATGGAAATTTTTTGTTGCGTGACACCAACACTAAATTATTTTCCCTCTCGTGCATGCTGGATCAACGACTATTAGCTGTTTCTGCAAAGTTAGGTACTATTAATTACTCTTTGAAAGAACTTATTTCTATTGCCAAAACACCTTCTCAGACATGGGCCTTTGAACAGTTTGAGATAGCTAGGCATGCCGTTAGGCGGGGATTGTTCGATGATGCTATTGAGGCGCTAGATATGGCGATCAATGGCTATATGAATAACGTAGGAAACAGGCTAGAACATAGATTTTACATGCTTCTTGGAGCAATTTATCTGGGCGGCATTGATAGCTATAGCGCTAATCACGTAGATTTAGATAAAGCTATAGTACAGTATAATTTAGCGAGAAAGTACGCAAAGGGTGTCACTGACGAGGACTATGCGAAGGCCACGCTAATGGCTGGCTGGGCGCAAGTTTGTAGTAGTCGGCAGGAAGAGGCTATACCGTATTTTCGTGAATGCGTAGAACTTTATTCATATGATGCAGAAGCGCATTACTTGCTGGCAAAAGTATTCATTGAAACGAATAGAAATGTTAGTAATGTAATAGATTTCCTAGCTAGCGCGATGATGGTAAATCCGGAATATGCGCTGAAGGCGCACTCTGATCGTTCAATTTTGGAGGCTCAGAAAAGCGTTAACGTGATTAATGAAGCTATTGATGTCGCGAAGATAGCACTAGCCACATTTCAGAATACGCGAGCGGATCAGTATCAATCGGCATTGTCAGAATTGGAGAAAATCAGAACGACGTTCTTAGCAAGATGTAATGAATGCAACTTGTTGGGAAGTTCGACAGAAACAAGTCAGAATCGCAGATATGCGATATATCGATATGACTTAGTAGACGGCGTGACGTCACTAAAGCAATTCACGCTCGTCGACATTTATGAGCTCGTATGTTTAGGGCGAGAAGAGTTAAAGCTAATAGACAGGCTTTGCGAGGAGGAAGACGCTGTAATAGCAGCTATAAACGTAGTTATGTCGCGTCTGGAGAAAATTGAGCGAAATTACAAAAATCAGAAAAGTTTGCTGAAAAGCCAGATGCGAGAAATTCAATCGCAATTAATTGATGCGGAAATAGAGAGGGACGGGACACTTTCTGACATAGATTCCCTCAAATACGATAAGTCGCCAGGTCTAGCAATTGGAGGTGCCTCATGGATTGTTGTGATGGTGGCCGGATATTTATTCATCTTGGCTGTAACAATCACTTCAATTCAGTCGGGAAGTGATATGATATTGACAATAATTGGAGCCATATTTGGAGCCGTTGTGTGGACATTTATTGGCGGCGTTGCAGCGACGCTCGTTGGCTCATTAAGCGGTGTAATAGTAGGTGCCATAATGAAAAGTCGTGGCCAAACGCAATTACAGGAGGCAAAGCGTGTTAAAAGGGAGGAAACGGAGCGGGAATGTGAAAGGAAACAAAAATCACTCAGAGAAAGGCTGGAGGAAGTAGTGCAAAAACTAGAAAGGTCGGATGCGGAAGAAGAACAAAGGAAGAAAAATTATGTAGAATTGGCAACTCTCGGCGAAAAATATATGGAGATGATTGCGGCATGGAAAGAGGCTATCGACAAGTGGGATCACAAAAAGCTCGGCGTTGAACATGGCTCAACGTTAAGGAGCAAATGGATCAATAATAAGCTTAAAAGCGTCGAATGGCAGCGGAAGCAGCCATGATACCGCTAAATGCCTTAGTGACATCGAAGGCCTACGTTACCAACGTCATCCAGACCTACGCCATGGTCGATGCCGAACGGCGGCTTTTCGCGCCGACAAGAAACGGCGAATGACTGGTTTGGGGCGCGTTGCTGCCTGGCCGCTCATTGGCCCGATGCCGACTGGCAGGTTTCGGTTGCTGGCAATGAGAAGCTGACGTTCTCTGGCGCTGGACCGACAAGACGGCTACCGACCTCATTCCAGCCATTGGCGCTTCGCTCCCGCCATGACCGCTTCGAGCCCGTTGCGGAGGTGCCGGCTTTGCGTGTCCAGTTGTTCCTTCTGGCAACAGGTTGACCTGAATTTCAGTCGGACATTTGGATATTTTCCTTTGCATTAATTTCTTTAGGCGGAACGGCAAAATTTATAGTTCTTCCGAATTTGATAGACTTGGCATTCTTGCGGCAAAGCAGCTTCTTGACTTCGGGTCTAGGCCGCGTTGGTCAAAATGCCAAAAACCAAACAAATATAATAATACATGGAGCCAAGAACAAAAGTTCAATAAACGTTCATATATAATTCTGTGAAACCTAGAATCCAGGTAATTGTTGGCTGTCTCCGTACTTCTGCCGGGCTTCGGCGACCATTTCATGATCAATTGTATAATAATCAACGTAGAATGTCTCGCGGCCAGCTAAATCTTGGAAAATGCTGATCTGAAAATCGGCAAACCACTTGTAAACGTAACGCCGAGAAATTTCTTCAAACAACATCGGCCCATACCTCTTCTCTAATGCAGAAGAAACGTATTCGTATTTATCAAAGCCGAACCTTAGCCTAACGTGATTCCGTCCATAACTAATCTCGTCGACAGATCCGCTATAGCATCCAGTCATGTTTATTAGAGAATCATCGCGACAGAACCTTCTGTCGAGTTCTTCAACCTGAGATTCTGACATGCCAAACTTGAAGTCGCGATAGCCGTCGACTTTCCCAGAACTAAGGATTTGCTCATCGTTCTCTTGTGAAGGCTCCTGCAGCTCAGCATCCGGTTGATCTGGCTCGCTGCTAGCCACGACCTCTTGTTCCAGAGACCTCATGGTGTCCTCGGGAGGTTCCGTATCGCTCTCGCTGACCCGAAACAGCAGATCACTTCCTTTTCGTGCGATGAGGCCAGTGCCCAGTGCCCCGTTCATGTTGAAGGCCTCTGTGCCGTCGATGAGTATGGCGTCCTCGTCCTTGGCATAGATCACCTCGGTTACCTTTCCCGACGCCCAGCGGTAACGCGAAACGCAGAATCCCGTCCCGTCTGAAAGACTCCCGCAGCGTTTGGTTTCGGTGCAAGGTTCGGCCGAATTGACGATATCTTCGACCGTATCGCCTTCTTCGCAATACAGCGCCGTCGCGGTCGATCCGGGTTCGGTGGACCTGCCGTTGCTGGTAGCAACTTCCATCGCCGCGAGCTGCGCTTTCTCTGGCAACTTGCCGTCCGGGGCGGAGTCGCGCCATGAGGTCAGGTACTGTTTGCAGTCGGGGGCAGAGAGTCTGTCGTCCGATTGGCTGACAGTATCGATGCACCGGTCGATAGCTGAGTGGCATTCCGGGTTTTTGTCGTAGACAGTTCCATAGCCGTAGGCTTTGGCATCAGAGAGACACCCGGATGGCAGAGCCGTATCTACGGCAGCATCGGCAAACATCCGGTCGATTTCTCCTCGACGTTCCTTTTGCGCAAGGAGCACGCGCTGCAAATCCATGATCTCGGCGCCATAGAACTCGTCGTGTGCGACCGGATTTGCCAATAGGTCTTCGGCCGCATTGACTTTATCGCCTAGGCGCTCTTCGACAGTGCTTGTCGCATAGGCCAGCTGATAACGGAGGCAGGCTCCGCGCGTTTCGCTGCGTCGATCGGATGACGTTGGTCCATTTTCGCCGAAACACAGCCGGCGGATCTTGCCGCAGCCTTCAGCTTCGGCCAGATCGTAGCGCTTGGTGGCAAGCAGATCTTGGCAGGCAATTAGTTCATCCGGTTCCGCAAAACCGGCAGGACTGTTGCTGGCGGGTTCTTGCCGGTTTTCGGTGAAGCAGAAAGTGGTGTCGTTCGATGGGTCGAAGATGCAGGGATCGGCGCCAGACGCTATATCAAGAATCGATCGTCCGTTAATTCGGCTCAGGAACCCATCCTCGATCAGCGTGGTTGTTTGCCCTCCTCCGGACCATGAATAGGTGACCTCGCAGATTTCTCCACCCTCTGGATCGCACGCGATGGATTCCGAGCATCTTTGTTGCCTAAGCAAGTCCGACGCGCGCCACAGCTGGCACCAACCATTGTTAACGGCCGGGGTCTGTTCGGCGGCAACTGCTGTCTCCATTCGGGTTGCGCCGTCGCGCGCGGGCCGGTAGTCGGGATTGATCGACACTGACCGTCGATAGTCGGCAAGAGCGCCTTCGGTGTCACCGCGAAGCTCCTTCATCCCGGCACGGTTGTAAAGCGCGAGGGCATGGTCCGGCTGATAGGCCAGGGCGTTGTCGAAGTCTTTTTCGGCCCTTTGGCGGTCCCCATCTTTGTAGAAGTGAAGCCCTCTTTGGTGGAAAAGCTCGGCATTGTCGTGATCGGACAGCTTGTATTTGAGCGCCGCCGTGCAGGAACTGATGCCAACCTTAGGGTCCTTGCTTTGGAAGCACGTGTTGGCCGCGCTACGAAAGTCGCTGGACACCATCGACGATTTCAGGGCATCCGTGACGATCTTTCCAAAGACTGTGGGCAAATCCAGGGCCTGTGCCGGTGGTGAGGCCGACATCGTCAGTACGAATGAAATCACCAACCACGTAAGCCCACGCCCTAAAGCCATCTCGCCCCCCTATTTACTGCTTCTGAAGAGCCCTCTCTCAGCCGAACTCATTCCGGTATAACACAAAATTTCTTTCCGGATTTGAGAGCACAGAATAGTATAGGTCAAGAGCGACGCATTCCCGCATGCAGCATAGTAGACACTCGTATTCTTTCTGCCCATTTGTGCCAACCAGGCGCTAAGAACTCGGTTTAGGTGGCCGGCAGATGGTTGTGTTTTGGGGAGTTCTCCAGCATTTACCCTTCAGACGTCTGAGGCAGATTCTACCAAACGCCGGCGTTTCAGACGTGTCCCACCACGACGACATGGGCGTCATGCTTTGTCGCAGCGCGATGATTTGAACTCAAATGTCGCGACCAAGTAAGCGCCAGCGCAAACGTCCATGACAATTGGATGCTTCGGCGCCCCCTTTTGACGCGAAGCTGCAGCGAGCAGCTGACTGTTGGAACGACCGTTTCCCACCAATGCCAGACGTTCGCAGGCAATGCGCGGAACGGCGGCTCTTGACGCCAATGAACAGAAGGACGCACGGCCGGCTGTGGGGCGCAAAGCGGAGATCTGCATCCAGGTCCCGGGTCGCATGAGCATGTTCCCACCACGAGCTTGCCTCTGTATAACGAACGTTTTACATCTGGCGCCATGGACAAGCGCGCCGAGCTTATTGCTGCAGCCGACAGGCTTTTCGACCGACATGGTTTCATGGCCACGAGCATGGACCAGCTCACGGAGGCCGCCGGTATGTCGAGCCGGACCCTTTACAAGCACATCGGCAGCAAGACCGATCTCATCGTTGCTGTGCTCGCGGAGAGACACCAGCGGTTCATGCGGCAGATGGAGGTGGAGGTGGAGAGCGTGGACGCGCTCTTTGCCGCCCTTGAGAACTGGGTGGCGACCGAGGGCGCCAACGGATGCCTGTTCCTGCGCGCCGTTGGCGAGACCGGCGGAGACGTGCCTGAGGTTGTCGACGTGATGGCGGATCACAAGGCAATGTTGGGATTGCGGATCGAGCAGATCGTGAAGACCGAGGTCCCGGGCCATCACGCCACAGACTTGGCGGAACAGATCCTGGTCCTGTTTGAAGGCGCTATGACCGCGTCAATCTATCGTGGGCTGTACGCCGTGCAATCCGCGCGGCAGGCCGCGTCGGCCCTGATGGCGCAGGCGCGCCGCGGAGAGCCACCGCGATAGGGACTGGGCACAGCAGTCGGGCTCGGGGATAGGCGTTCCGCCTTGCTGTTGTTGTTTGCATAAGTGTGTGAATACTGGGGTGAGGTTTTTGAAAGGAGACCTCACATGCCCCCCGACTACCCCGCTTTCAAGCGTACTCCCGTTTCCCCCTCCGTTGACGATGATCCGCTGCTCGTTGAGGCCGATGCCGCCCTCGACGACCCGGACGACGTTCCGCCGGATGAGGATCAGGACCCGCCTGTTCCATCGTTGACGATCACGAAGGCCCGGCGCGTTCTCGGCGAGTTCAAGCATGACTGCACCGCAGCCTTTTCCCAGCTGGAGGAACTGCAGAAAAATCGCCGGATCGACCTGTCCGAGATTGCCATCGACGCCCTGGTCTGCGGAGCGTTCGATCTGCGCTACCCGATCGATCACGACGATCCGCAGATCTCGGATTTGCGCGAGCGGGCCCGGAATGGCCGGCTCAATGCACCCGACAAGCTCGTGAAGCTCGCAAAGGACGAGGTCGAGGATATGATCGGGAGCCTCATTGCCGCGGAGGCGAGCCTCAAGGCCGCCTCGTATCTCGACGAGCCGCTCCCGCCCTGCCTGAACAAACTCCTGCCGATCGAGTTGGCACGCAAGATCAACAGGCTGGGACACGATCTCATGCGTGGGCATCTGCCGGGGACCCGCCTTTGATGGCGCAGCCCGCGACACTTCGCGCCGTCAGGGCCACGATCGAGGCCCTCGGCGCTCCGCTCGACATCGGCGCCGTCTTTCCGCCAAAGGAGGGCGAGGAGCGTGGCTATGGGATCTGGCAGAACCGGGACCTCGAACCTGATGAGATCCTCAGCCTGATCCCGCGCCTCGCGGCGCAGAACGTTCGAGGCGGGAACATCTTCATGAGGATTGGCCCAGGGGCATCGAAAGCGCACCCGGGTCTCGTGCTTTTGGACGACCTGTCGGCGAACTCCGTCAGGCGTCTTTCCTCAGCAGGCTTCGAGCCGTGCCTGGTCACTGAAACGAGCCCGACCAATTATCAAGCTTGGGTCCGGCTCATCGACAGCGGCACTGTTCCCTATGACACGATGAGGCTGGTCGCACGTCACCTCGCTGCCGAGTTCGACGGCGATCCGCGTGCTGTCAGCCCGCGCCAGCCCGGAAGGGTACCAGGGTTCACGAACCGCAAGCTCAAGCACCGGCGTTCGGACGGCAACTTTCCCTATGTGCGCGTCATAGATGCCAATCCCAGCTGCATAGCTAGCCGTGGCCGGGACCTGATCACCAGGCTGACGTCCGACACAGCGCGGCGGGCGGCGGGCGCCCTGCCCGAAACGCCGCGCACCGCGGCGAAGGTGACCGCCTATTCGAATACCTCGATCAACGGCGAGGCCGCGACCGAACTCGACAAGCTCTATGCCCGGGCGCACGCGATTATCCATGCCCAGATTGCGCGGGGTACCAGGTCAGCGGCTGCCGGCTCGGCGTCGGAGATCGACTTCCTCTTCGCCCGGTTGGCCATTGAGGACGGCCACGAGACGGAAGTGATCGCCGCGTTTATCGCGATCCAGCGCGCCGACAAGTCGTTCAACTACCCGAGCGCGACCGTGCGCGCGGCCACTGAATACCTGAGCACAAAGTCCCCGATGACCGTGTCCCGGCTCGGGTAGCGATCACCGAACGTTCTGTTAACCAATTGAAAAACTGTGCCGAGGCACGGCGAATCCCAAGGAGTATGATCCCATGCATCGGCGTTGCCAGCGCCGATCGTCGTGGCTGGCATCCGCATAGGGCGGGTGCCACGGAGGTTGGCGCCTCCGCAGCACCCTGACCATGACGTTCCCCTGTGTGACCAGGAGTATGACATGGCTATCTCTGTCTTCGCCGCGCCGCCGCGCGCGGTCAATCCCGCATCCCCCGAAATCAGTCATGCCTGCACCGATCCTGACGCCATCGTCAGCGTCACCGGAACGCAGCGCGTCGAGCAAATCGGGAGGGCGTCATGAAGCTGATCGTCGTCTTTGCGGATGGCCAGGGCCATCTGCGCATCGAGGCTGTGCGTGCCCCCGAAATCCGGCGCCGCGAAATCGCCGTCGAGACCGGCAGTTCGCGGCTGGTCGTGTATTCGATTCCTCCCCGCGACATCGAGCTCCAGGAATGTGTTCGACGGCTCGCCAACCGGCTCGAAGGGCGCGTGGTCGAGTCCGAAGCCGATCATGCGCTCGTGCAGGAGTTGGCCAATCGCGAACTCGTTGTGGGACCGGCCTTCCGTCGCTTTCGGCGGAACCTGGTCCGGTGCTGGAAGTGCACCGCACATGCGATTCTGGCGACACTTTTGCCTTCGCAAGCCACTGAAAAATAGAGTGAATCAAGAAAAAGGATTTATTCTACAAAAATAGATTTGCGCGCCAAATTGAATCGACCGACCCTAGATACGTGCCTGTTGGAAAAGAGACTTTTTCTATTCCCACAGGTACCGCTCGGGGTCAGGTGCCGAAACTTTCCCGCACCAGCCGGTGGTCAATCCCCGATGTCGTAGGCCACCGGCGGGTGCGGGGCACCAAGGTCTTTCATGGCGTCGAAACTCCCCGGCCCGCTGGCGCCAGGCGCGGTTCGCGCAAGAAAGCCAGTTCGTACAAGCACGCGCCAATGCACCGGCGCCAAACGGACGATCGTCAACGACTTCACCGTCGACAACAACGTCTCGACGGGTGAGGTCGATCTCTACCTTCGCTGGGCCAGCGATTTGCTGGCTCCGGAAAAGTACGACGATAGCGCCGGGACCTGATGTTCTGAGGCATCGGGCCCCGGCCAGCTCCCGAAACCTGTCAGAGATCCGAACATGGCTGACAATGACGAAGAAAACGCCCGCAACAGGGCACTGGGTTACATCAGTTGCTCGTTGTACGGCATTGAATTGCCCGAGAAGCTGCACACCAAACTGAAATACCACTGTGAGTCCAAGCACATCGAGCTCGTAGACATCTATCACGAGGTGCCTCCCACGCGGCAGGCTGACGTCCTGGACGATCCGCGGGTGCTCGAACGCATGCTCGATCGTGCCCTTGATCCTGCGGAACACATCGACACGATTGTGCTGCACTTCGACAAATTTCCTAGCGTGCATGAGCCTGTCTATGCACTCTGCAAAAGCTTGCTCGCCCATCGCGACATTCGCCTTATGGCGATCCCCTGGGACCGTGAAGATCGTGAAGAGGCCTATCAGGCATGCATCCTCGCAGTGTTCGAACGTCACGCTGCCGAAGAGGCCAGATATCGTCGGGAGGCAAACAACCGGCGCAACAAGCAGGTCTGATGCCGCGCTGCCAGGGGACCGATCATACTCGACGATCGGTCCCGGCCTATTTCCGCCATTCGTCAGGAAGAACTTCGAAGTGCCTCGCTCCAAGCCCAAACCCAATGTTGCTCCGCGACGGACCAAAGCGCTTGGCTATGCCAGGGTATCCACGCGGCGCCAGGCGCTCAACGAGGTTTCCCTCGAAGAGCAGCAAGCAAAGATCAGGAGTCGCTGTGATCTCGCGAACGCCGATCTCGTCGAGGTGCTCGCGGACAAGGGCCTGACCGGCCGTGACGAAAACAGGCCGGCCTTTCAGGAGATGATCCGCCGGGCGCTCGATCCGGCTGAAGGTATCGAAAAGGTCGTCGTCTATTCCTTGTCGCGGGCATTCCGGAACACCCGGTCCTATTTGAACTACAAGGCCATTCTGAAGGATGCTGGCGTTGAACTGATATCGGCAACCCAGGATTTTCCCGAAGGCCCGGACGGTGATCTCTTCGGCACCGTCGTGGCTGCCTTCGATACTCACCAGTCCGAGATGAACGCCCTGGTCGTGCGCGACGTCATGATCGCAAATGCGGAAAACGGCCATTGGAATGGTTCGGTCCCGCCTTTCGGCTATCGCACCCGCGTCGCAGTCGTCGTCGGAAGCAAGCAGAAGAAGGTGCTCGACATCGAACCGGTGGAGGCAGAGACGGTTCGCAAGATCTATCGGATGTACCTCGGCAATGAAGACGGGCTGCCAGGTCTCGGGATCAAGGCCATTGTCAATCACCTGAACAAGCTCGGCATCAGACGTCGCGGCAAGAACTGGCATGTCAGCGCCATTGAGAAGGTTCTGAAATCGGAGACCTATATCGGCACGCACTACTACAACCGCATCAACAGCCGGACCCGGAAGATCCGGGATCGCAAAGAGTGGATCGAGGTTCCGGTCCCGGCGATTGTCGATAAGGAGGTGTTCGAGGCCGTTCAGACGACTCTTCACGCCCGGGCGCCAAAGAAGACGGCGCCGAGGATCGTCAACGGCCCTACGCTTCTGTCCGGCATCGCCGTGTGCGGCAACTGCGGTGGCGGGATGATGCTGCGCACGGGCAGGTCGGGCCGGTACCGGTACTTGACCTGCGCCCAGGGTGCGCTCGAAGGCCGCGGATGCCGGCAATCCGTTCGCATGGACTTCATAGATGAGTTCGTCCTGTCCGCAGTTGAGGAGAAGGTGTTCAAGCCCGACCGCGTCCGTGAAATCATCAAAGGCATGTTGGACCGCTCGGAAGCCGGCGCCAAGCAGACAAGGGCTGAGATCGAACGTCTCAAGACGGTCGTCAAGGAAGCCAACAGCCACATCGACCGGCTCTACGACGCCATCGAACGCGGCGTCGCAGACTATGACGACCGCGCATTCGTTGAGCGCATGAAGACAGCCAAGCTACAGCTGAGCGAGGCGGAGACGCGCACCAAGAACCTGAAAGACCGGCTCGATCTCTCTGAGGCCGAGATCAGCACGGAGCAGATCAGGCGCTTCACCGACGAGATTCGTCGCCGGCTTCGCGATGAGGATCCGGTGTTTCGCCGGACCTGGCTTCACCTGTTCGTCGACAAGGTCGTCATCACCGGTGACGAGGTGAAGATCACCGGTCCGGTTGAGCCGATCATCGACATGGCGAAGTCTGGAAACGTGCCCGGCAACCAAGTGCCCAACTTTGCACGAGAATGGCGCGCCCGAAGAGATTCGAACTCAAAGACATAGCGCCAAAAAGGCTGGATTTGCTGGGGTTTCGCGCCCCGCGACCAAGGTCTTGTGTATCAATGCAGTGCCTCAGCGTCAATCCCTGCCCGCTGAGCTGCCTCGGTGGCCTCATGCTGGACCTTGCCGTTGCAGCCATGAAGCCTATCAGCGCGTCCCTGACGGCCTTCTGAACCGTGTCGGTACATGCTGGTTGCCACAATGCAGCTGTGTTCGACCTGATACGGCTGTTGTGATGCACTCAAAAGCTTCAAATGGCCGTACGAAAGCGCGAAATGCGATAGGCGGGCGAAAGCCGGTGCGGTCGAGAAGAGACGGCGAGCAGCCCTCTTTCGCGCTGACTTCATTGAGCTATTTCGCCCGTTGACAGCGGCCTTGGTAATGGTCTTTTGTAGCGGCAGTCAAGGCGTTGCTGTTGACCTGACGTCGTTCTGATTCAACTCTCGCTTCCGGATTGCGGCGGAAGCAGACTGCGGCCACTGACGCGCCGTCGACAGCAACGTCTATCTTTTGTGGAAGTCGCTCCGCTTGCTAACGAACGGCCAGATCGATTCAACCTCTGCGCTAAGCACCTTGTCAGCGGAACTATACCAACGGTTCGCCACGATTCACTCAAGGACCTGCATCGCAGCCTACTGGAGGTGCGACTGTCGAGTTCCACGCCTCAGATTTTCTGTTATGTTTTGACAACGACCTAAGGAAAGCCATGGAATTACCGCAGGCGCCGAGTGTGCAGATAGGATGAACGCGGAGTGCTCACCGCTTCTTCCTAAACCGGTCTGAGTCGCTAGACTTGTTGGGCTCGCCACGCTCCCGCCGATAAATAGCTCGGGCCACACTTTCCCTAGCCCGATCAAGCAGGCGGTCGACCTCAATAAGCTCGTCTATGTCATCGCGTCGCCGCTGATTATCACCCTGACTACGCTCGTTTTCAAAAACAGCATTCACGCCGGGGAAAATCTCAACAACAATCGCGACGGGATTTAACGCCGCCACGGTCGCCGCATTTGTATCCCCTGACGATGCTTCGAGTTCGCCGATGGCGATGTCACACTCAGGTTTCCTGCTCATTTCGAAAGGCCTAAATAGATCCCTAGCGGTTCGTCTCCCCGAGGCCCCTCCAAAGGTCAGGATGTCAGTAGTGGCGAACAGAGAAGACCATGCCGCAAACCAAAGTATCGTTCCTGGGGATTGGCGGCCCAATTCGATTGCTAGGGGCAAATATAGAAACGACCCGTCACCAACGAGAGCGATCACGCACCCAGCGATACAGTCGACATCGTCGCCGCCCAGTTGATCGGTAGAAGAAAACAAACCCTTCAATACCGACCGAGCGGTCTTTAGGCGCTCCTCCCGAGGACCTCTAAGGCGCTCGAAAACCGGCATTAGCTCAGGGAAGCCCGACACCAGTTGGTGCCAGCTCTCCACCGTAACTCCCTTCGAAGCCCTCGCGAAGCGGAGACTTTTCGCCAGTGCCGACCCCGCACTTTCGCTATCAAGCGCTTCGACATATCTGGAAACCACTGAGAGACAAGTAGCGACACTAGTAGCGGTGTCATCCGCGCCGAGAATCCTCCGCGCCAATCGCCAGTTTTCAGCGACGCTCCTGAGCGACTCAATTTGATTTCCGTGGTACGCAGACGCTAGCAGCGAACTGGAAAGGGACGAACGAACAGACGCGAGATTCGTCCTCACAGAGGTTTTTGTTTTCCCGTCTCTTAAAGCAGCTTCGGCGATTGCTATTCCGACAGACTCGATAGCAAGGCTGGATTGAATTGGCCTGGCTGCGGCCTTCATTATGACACCCAGCTCTTCTTCAGAGATCACCCGAAAGAAGGCGGAAAACGGCGCGTATCCCGGCAGATATGTGCCCACGAACGCGAAGAACTCTGTCATTCCGCCAGATGGCACAACAATCAGTGGCTGTTTGTCGGGTCCCAATTCGGAACCTTGTGGCCATACTAGTGCGCAGCACTCCTCGTTCAGGTCCCGCCCGAATGTGAGTTTGCGCAAGAAGCTTGGTTTGGCGAGCTCCTGCCCGCCCATCCAAGACACAAATGCCTTCCTGTTCAGGACGACACCATAAAACTCAATGTCGTTTTTCACTTGAACAAATCCTTAACCGTGGGCAGTTCACAAACTACGCTCTCAAGGCAAGCTAACCCCTTCTCAAAGTAGCCGGGAAGGTCGTTCTCATGGTAAACTCGAAGTGAGGTCTTGCATCGAGTAACCGCCGTGTAACTCATGTTTTTTTGGGTCGGGAATTTTTTAATGAAGTCCATACCCAACAAATGCAGGGCTCGAAACTCTAGCCCCTTGGCTCCATGAATCGTCGTCACAATAATGCGTTTATCGGGGTCAAAAGGTGCATAGCCTTCGGCAAACTGCTGCAATTGGGCGAACTGGTCTAGTCCGGCATTCTCGATTTCCTGCCACACCACATTTAGTTCAGATTGACGGGGACACAAGACTCCCACCAGATCGCCGGGGTAGGCGTCTAGCTGCCCAGTCACCTCTCCCAAAGCGATGGCTATTTGTTCCCCTAGCGACAAGCCTCCATGTTCTATGACGCTCGATTCAAACTCTGACTCATCGTATTTCGAGTGCGCCTCAAGACCATGTTCGCTATCAGTGCTATTGCGAATGCCATCTGCTAGTCTGCAAATCTTCAGTCCGTTCCGATAGTGATCGGTGAGCTCAATTACATGATCACATTTCGCAACTAGTCGTTCTAGTCCGCCTTTGACATTTGCAATTCGTTGGTTGGGGTCGCCGACAGCAAATATTTGGTCAGTGAACTTGAATATAACATCAATCTCTTCTGCCGAATAATCCTGAGCCTCGTCAATAAGTATGCAATCAAGCTTGTTTTCCTCTAGGTTCTTGTCAGCTAGATAATTAAGCTTTTCAAGCAAATTTGAACGAACTTCTTCAAATTTACCCGCTTGAGAAAACTCAATTCCGTTCGCTCCCAGCAATCCGGCTCCCCACCGCACGTATGTCTGTATCTTGTCCGGCGAAAATGGGTAATATTCGGCGCCAGAAGCGAGGAATTCCTTAAGAACTCGCCCAAAGGCAAATACCGCGATATTTGTAATTCTACTTTTGTGCAGATATGTTGCACGGAGGAGCAATAGGTTTGTCTTGCCACATCCTGCCGGACCGGTAATTAGGTAGTCTCCCGCCAACCCTAAAGACACCACCTCAGTCTGCTTGTCGTCTAAATCCTCAGGCTTAGTCCACCACGTACCGGCCAACCTACTTCTCCACCGTTTCTTTCGCGGACAGTTGAAGCCACTCCCCCTCAACGGGTGCTTCGACCGCTTGCGCAGCATCGACTATACGGTAGATCGCTGCTTCGAGGGAGCGCTGGATTGTCGTAGTGTCCATGGGTCCTTTGAAGAATTCTTCCCCAGCTTCCAGCGGCTTATCTGCTGCTTTGCCCCAATAAGCTGCGGTAGATATCACCACTGCTCTTGCGCTAGGCTCCACCACGCTAATAGGAATCATTATAGTTAGCGGTAGCCTTAATGAATGGTCCTCCGATGCGTGCAAACGCATGATCACCCTATCTCGATGCTTTTCTCGAAATACGGTGTCAATCGATGGGAAGAGCTCATTGTCTGTGCGTAGCAAGCGCACCGCCTTCTTCAGGAATTCTACTAGTTCGTTAACTACTTGATCTGGCGACGGTGATCTAAATTCCTCAGGTGGGGTATGTTCCGCCCTCTTTGTTAGAACACGGTTCGTTACTCGTCTTTTTGCTAGTTCGTCGATAAAGGGCTCTGCCGCGGGGACGTTGAACGACCGCCAGTCTAGCAAAATGAGGCGGGCATCGGGCGGCTTAATCAAACACATCCTCGCAAGGTCCACCAAGTATCTCTCCACATTCGAGCTCTGTATTGTTGGCATAGTGTGCTGGACTGCATTCACTAGCTTTGCATACGGTGTGGAATACTCCTCAAAGAGCTCCTTCCGCATAATTAGGTCATGAAGAACAGCGCCAATCTGATAAAAAGTTAGCGCCCGCCAGCCCTCGACGCTGTCAACCTCTTGGCGCAATAAAAACTCTGGGGAGCTGTACTGGAGAGTGCCGATGAACGGCTGGATGCCATCGACATCAGTCAGGCCAGGCCGGCCGACAAATCTAATTACGCCAAAATCCAACAAAACAAGCCGAGAGAAATTATCAAGTATTATGATGTTTTCGGGCTTAATATCCCTGTGAACCAGGTCATTATCTTCAAGAAATTTCGCAGCTGAGGCAAGCTGTTGAATTAACGTTCCAACGTTCTCATTAGGAATAGTCTGCAAGCACTCCTTCATATTAGGTCCGTCTAGATACTCCATCACAATGTAATGGCTCGATGTAATTTTGTCGAAGCCTCCACCAAGGATTTTCACCATATTTGGGTGGTTCTTGCCAACAAGCGTTAGTTCGCGTTCAATTCGAGCAATTTGGGTTTGATCGCCGTACTTCTCGATAAGCTCGTCATCAAAAATTTTCACGGCGACAGGACATTTACCGCCTATGCCCAAAAACACGGCAGCTGACTTGCCGTGGTTTTTGTAGCTCTGGATTTCCCAATCGCCGATGACCTTCCCCTTCAACCTCTCGAAAAGAGCTTGAGCCTTCACGTAATCCATAAGGCGCCCTCAAAATAGGCCATTGCAAATGCAACTAAGCATAGCCTAGTACGACGTTGTTGACGATTGGGCTGAAAGATATTCGGTGTGTTATCATCACCACCGTTCTGTTCTTGACGCATCATTGCAAGGAAGATCTCCACGCGGCCTGAGAAGCTGGGGGTTATGTATGCCGCGCATGCCGTGTCACAAATACTTCAAGGCCAGCAGCCACTATGCGTGCGGTTGCGGGCTTAGTTTGGGCGCTGTGCAAAACGCCAGCTTGTTTTGCCGCTTGTTTAAGCACGTAGTCTCATTTTTGACCCGCATCAAACATCCACAAAGTTTGGATGTTTAGTGTCGGCATAGGGCTGATTGTGTCGAAAAGTCGGGCACGGACCAAACTGAACCGATGTGGCCATGGGCTGCGGGAATGAAATTTCACAGGCAGGGCCAAACGTGAGTCCAATTGCGGGCGCGCACGTCAGATGGCCTTCTGGAGCCACATCATTTCTTCCAGCTTGACGGCCGGACCCATTGGCGGACTTGTTCAACGAGATCGGCGCATTGCCGACGGTCAGCCCAAGCGGGGAACCGAATTTCAGATTCGTAATTTGATGCCACACAACCTGAGCTCAAAACATGCAGACGCCCCGTCAGACCCCCACGAGAAAAAGGGACGGAAGGATTAGACCACCGCGCCCTTATCAATTCGTTGGACGGCTGACACGCCGATACCAAGGGTTTTCGCTACCTTGATCACGCCCATTCCTTGACCACGAAGTTCCCGCACTTTGGCTTCAACCTTGTCGTCATGCCTGGGACGCCCCAGGCGTTTCCCCTGGGCCTTCGCCCGCTCAAGCCCGGACTTCACACGCTCCTGGATCATTGCCCGTTCGAATTCTGCGAAGACTGACATCATCCCGAACATGGCGCGGCCAGAGGGTGTGGTTGTATCAAGAGCTTGCTGATGGAGATAGAGATCAGCGCCCCGCGCATGTAGCTCGCCCAGAAAGTTCATGAGTTCCTGCGTAGAGCGTCCCAGTCGGTCCACCGACCACGCGGCCACCAGGTCCACCTCCCGGCGCGTCACCGCTTTCAGGAGGGCGTCATAGGCAGGGCGTGCGTCTCTGCCCTTTGCGCCCGAGATGCCCGCATCCTCGAAGACGTGAACGACTTCCCACCCAGAACGCTCCGCCACGGCCTGCAATTCGCGGCTCTGGCGTTCAGTGTTTTGGTCCTGGGTGGAAACACGAAGGTAAAGGGCAACTCGCTTGGTCATGGTTGTTCCTGAGTGTGGGTGACACCACATACCGAATATATATGTTTTCGGTATATGTCAAAGGGGATGCGGAGATGCCTGGTTTCTGGGGACCATAGATGACGAAATCGGGAGACCTTTTCGGTATGGCCGGGAGAACCTCGCGGGTCACCCAGTCCTGGAACTTGCGGGCCTCGGGTTTGTCCGAGCGCATGATGAGCTTGTAGAGGCCGCTTTCGGAGACAAGCAGCACCCGGCGCATCCCATTGGTTGTACGTATCTGGTCCGCATGGACCTTGTCCCTGTTCAGCGGGCGTGCTGCGGTGCTGGCCTCAACCACGCCGTTCGGACGCACGTATTACCCGAGGGCACGGCATACATCGGCCACGGCAAAACATGGCTCCCCCTTCTGCATGAGGACGCGAATCTCTGGGCTGGGGAGGCGGGGCAGAGGGGGAACCCTCGCGGTTCCTTTATATCGATTGCCGGCTCGGATTTTCGCGGCAAATATGCCCCCACCCTCCAGCCGCGAGTGCCAATTTGGCACCCGTAGCTGTTGGCATGTTGCTGCCTAGAAGTCGGGAAACTCGTCCTCGTCCGGCTGGTTCCGCTCGTTGAGGATGGCGACGACCTCGCTGATACGCCGTCCTGAATAAATCTCGATCATCCGAGCAAGAACCTCCGGCTTGTCCGCAAGGCGAGTGCCGAGAACACGTGCGACCTTGTCGGCGGCTTCATGGGCCTGGGCTTCGTTCATCTCGTCAATCTCCTCCTCGGTGTATTCATTGGCCGGCTGCTTTTGGTGGGCGCGGAGCGCGTGCTTCCAGCGGGCATGTCCAAAGCCGGCATCATCCAGTTCCCGGAGCACCCGACGCATGAATGTCGCCTGGCCCCGACTGATGCCGACCGCCGTGATCTGGGGGAGCGTGAAGCGGCAAGCTCCGGCAGCATCGAGTTTCACGAGCTTCCAGGCGCAATCCATCCGTTCGTCCTTGGTCATCGCCAAGGTGTGCCGCTTGTTGAGCCTCTGCCCTTCCAGAAGAGCCTCGGAAAGCGTCCCGGTGAATTCGACAACGGGGATGCTCTCGCCACGTCCCGCATCCTCGTAGGCCCGTATCCGATGCCGACCATCGATGACGAAGTACCGACCCCCACGCCTCAAGACGAGCACGGGTTGCAGATCATCGTCATGAGCCAGCGCACGGGCGAGGCTTTCGACATGGAAGCTGCTGATACCGGCTCGGACCTGAAACAGATCGATCTCTTCCAGGGCCGACATCGGCAGGCATTCGGGCTTGGACGAGGTATCTTCGGGTAGCGCTTCAATGCTGCGCATCTCCTCCGATAGATCATCGAGGTTGTCGGGCAGATCCACCTCAGGCGGGTCGATGGCGGTACCTTCGGTCAGTTCAATGGATTGTTCAGTCATGGGATGTCCTTGCGGTTGTCGCATGCAAAAAGACCCCTCGCGATGAGCGAGAGGCCATTGCTGTTCGGGATGATGGGGTCAGGGCACGATGACGTCGCACGACGCTGTCAGACCTCCTAAGGCGGGGGGTAATCGCCCGTCCTCAAAACCCGCCCATGGCGATGAAGACGCTGACGCCAGCCCATGCGGCGACGATCAGCTCAACCAGCCTGATCGGCTTTGCCAGCACCGAGAACCGCAAAACCATATTGAGAAACTGACTGGCCCCACAGGCAAGCCCATGGACGGCGCCGAAGAGTGCATTGACGCCGATGAACGAACCGATGCCGGCAAGAAGGGCGAGCATGATCATGCCTCCCAGAGAGCGGAAGCCGAGCGAGGCTCATGACAGACCGTCGCAGTGAACCGACCCAGCCAAAGCTGATAGCCGCCCGACGCACGCTCAATGGCGACCCCGGCGTTCACGTCCAGCCATTCGAACATGATGGAGTAGGGTAGGCCCGGAGCCTTGATGAACACGCCACGCGGGGCCTTGGTCTCGGAGTCGAAGAAGTAGTCGAAATGCCTGCCGATGGTCTCGGCCAGGTCTTCCCGGACCATGGCCATTGCCGAGCTGACATTCCTGGTGAAGCAGGTTGTTCCGCGCATTGCTGTTTGCCTTGTTTCGCGATGGTGCCGCCCGTCATCGGGCAGCATGGAGGAAGCCTCCAGGAAGGCGCACAGGGCAGAAAGGCAGCGGGCCGGATAAGGCTGCTAGCCGCGCCAAATGCCGCCCCATGCGTCCGCCAAGAGGCTCGCTAGGCGGTCTCGGACATGCCGATAGTTGGTTTTTCTAATGAGACAGGCGGGAGCTTGATGAGTTCCCTCAGCAGCGCTGGAGGCTCGTACTCGCCATATTTCCGACCCTCTGCCGGCATGGCATGACCGCAGATGACATCAAGATAGCTGTCGGGGATTCCTGCCGTTCGCCCCTTACTTTTGAACCAATGCCGCCAAGCATGATTGGGGCCGATCTCTGGATCACTGACATGAGCAGTTTCCCGCACCCACTCACCTAGCATTTGGACAGTTTGTTTCCAGGGTTGTTGAGACTTGAGCTCGGGATTGAAAAACAGCGGACCCGGCGCGGCCTCTTGGGCGAAAGCCCATAGCCCTTGGTCGAGCAGTGCGGGATGTAGCGGAACATAGCGAAACTTTCCGCTCTTGATGGTCCCGGCATCTGGCAGCAAAGCGATGCACCTCACCCCGTCAATCTCTATGAAGTCCTGCTTTCGCAGTTGGCATACTTTGCCTGCCCGTGCACCCGTATAAGCGCAAATCCATGGCACCCATCTCTGAGCAGCCCGATTGAAGGCAGCGAAGTTATTGTTGACGCCCTGGGCTCGAAGAGCCGCCGACAGGATGCGACGCGCTTCTTCGCTTGTGAACTGTTTGGGTCGGCTTGTCGTCCGCCGTTCGCCTTCCAGCCTCACCTTTGCAGGATTAATCGTAGGAGCAGACTGTCCGAGTTTGTTGAGTGCCAGTCTGCCCTGAGGCTCCATGCTATAGGTGTAGACCGTGCTGAGCGCCGCCCGGTGCTTCTTGATGAAGGTCGAGTGGATGATTGCTCCATCCCCGACCAGCTCTTCATGCCATCGGACGACATCCATATCCGTCACTTCGAGCGCCCGATCGTGACCTAGAAAGGTGATGAATTGCTCGATGATGCTTCTGTAGGTCTTGATCGTCTGGCTTTTGGGCGCGCTCATCCGATTGGCCCAAATATCGGCCAACTGCGATAGGCTAGGTCCTTCCGCTTGGACTTGAGGCAACGAAGGCATAGCGGGCTCAAACGCTGGGAACCGCTCTCCCGCTTCATCCTTGCCATAGTCGCCCGATGCACGCCGCGTGAACAGGTCGATCAGTTCGTCCCCTACCCGATCAAACTCGACAAGCAATCGCTCAAACGTGACATCATCGACATTGAGATGGCGCTCGGCCAAAGCCCCCTCAACCCAACTTCCAAGGCGGTCTCGTGAGGACGATGGCGGAATCATCAGACTACGAAATGGCGAAGTGCGGTGTCGCTCTTCATCTTGTTGCCGCTCTGCACGGGCGAGCTTGTGTCCCTCCCAGATTTCCAATTGGCCCGGATTATCTTCGAGCACGCTTCTGATGGAGTGGTAGAGTTCCCCCGCTAACGCGACAATCTGCTTGTAGGTCAGGTTAGCTGGCCGCTGCTCCAAGCTCAGCCAAATCCGGTCGAACTCGGCTTGGACTTCATTCCCGAGACGCTTAGCCCGTGCTGGGTCTTTGGTTCGGAGCGAGACCTTGAGTTCTGCCCCAAGCGTCAATGTGCTTGGCAATCCATCGACGTTCACGATGACCTTCCGGCCTTTGGCGTCCTGCAACAGACGGGTTGGAACCCGCTGCCGATACCAGTAGACGCCTGTGAACGGATGCTTGAATGGGGACGGCATAGACAGGACCATGTGGATCACCTCTGTGTATCAACAGCGGCGGCAGAAAATCCAGCAAAATCCGATTGTTATGTCCTACCAACGAGATAGGATGGCGCGCCCGAAGAGATTCGAACTCCTGACCCCCAGATTCGTAGTCTGGTGCTCTATCCAGCTGAGCTACGGGCGCATCCGTACGGGGCTCAGCCCCGCAACAGGCGCGACACTTATACCGGGCTGCGCGCCTTGGCAAGACCATCGGACACAATCGCCGGGCGATGTTCAGGAAAACCCGCCAGCACGCTGGCAGCGCAAATCCACGATCGCTCAAAACCGCGACTGATAGTAGCTGCGCGAGCACGACAAGAGGACGCCAATGGGTCGTGTCGCGCACGCAAAGCAGTGGCGTCAGTCGCGCTTGCGGCCGATACGCGCGCTCGGGGGCATCTCGATGCTGAACCGTGTTCCGGGGTCGAGCGGTTCATAGACAAGTCGTCCGCCATGGGCCTCGGTCAGTTCCCGCGCAATGGCCAAGCCAAGCCCGGTGCCGCCAGCGCGGGCCGACCCTTCGAAGGCGACGAAGAGGTTATCGCGGGCCCTTGGCGGCAATCCCGGACCGTTATCGGTTATCGAAATCACGCAGCCGTCATTGCTTTCGGACGCCGAACAGATGATTTGCGGCGCATCGGGCGGATGCGCCGCTGCCTCGAGCGCCTCGCGGGCATTCTTGATCAGATTGACCAATACCCGCGCCATCTGGTCGGGATCGACATAAAGGGTGACATTGTCGGCCACCTCGTTGACGAAGCGAATCTTTGGATGTCCGGTCAGGCCCGCGTCGATTGCGGCCTCATCGGCGAGCACATGCAGATCGACCGGCTGCGGTTTTGGCAGCGCAGCGCTTTCGCGGCCATATTCGATCACCGACTGCGCAAAACCTGTCGCCCGGTCGAGAGTTTGCACCAGGCGCGGGGCGAGGCGCTGGACCTTGGGGTCATCGAGTGTCGCCACCTGATCGGACAGCAATTGCGCCGAGGTCAGGATATTTCTGAGATCGTGGTTGATCTTGGCGACGCCAAGGCCGAGGTCGGCCAGGTGCCGGCGCTGGCGCAGCATGGCGAACAGATCGGCCTCCATGCCGGATAGCTCGCGTTCCATCACCCCGATCTCGTCGCGGCGCGGTGTCGGCCCGATGATCAGCGTGGCATTCTCCGGCTCGCGGCGAAAGGCCATCATGTTGGCGGTGAGGCGCCTGACCGGCTGGATGAGAAAGCGCGCCAGAACGACATAAATGACGATTGCGGTGATCGAGGCGACGATCAGCGACAGGATGAAGACATTGCGCGAATAGATCAGCATGTCCTTCCTGAGCGGCGTTTCCTTGATCAAAAGCTCAATAAGCGCGTCGGAGCCGGGCACCGAACCGATGACACGGGTGGTGCGGTTGGAACCGAAGAACAGCACATCGAGCGCGCCGCCGATCAGGTGAGGCGGATCCCCGAAACGCATGTCTGCAGTCACCTCCGCCATCGGCATCGGCACATCGGTGCGCTCGATCATCTGGCTCTGGCCGTCGCGCTTGTAGGCAATGGCGACGGCGCCCGCCGCGGTGAGCAGCTTGTCGGTCAGCGCCTCGGGCAGGCTCATCGCATCGGGCACGACATCAAGCACACGTGCCGCAACAACGCCGACCGACAGCTTGTTATTGAGCCAGTTGGCGCGGAAATTGGCGACCGAGGGCAGATAGATGACGACTTCGACGACCATGATCACAAGGATGATCGTCGCGATCAATCGCACCGAAATGCCGGTCAGGAAATCTGGGACGCGGGGTTTTTCTTCCACCATGTCACAAAGCTAGAGCGTTTCCACAAAAAGAAAAAGCCGCTCTTTGCACCTGCAAAAGCAACATATGCGACGGGAAAGACAGGCGTACAGCAATAGGGCACCGCGGTGGGATCAGGGCAGTGATCGAATGAAATTGAGCCAGCGCTGGATCCAGGGGGAGGAAAGACTGTCGCGGTAGTGCTCGACGGCAACACGTTTGGCCATTTCGGTGAGTGTCGGATAGGGCGCGACGAATCTCATCAGCGATCCAACCTTCATGCCGTTGGCGATGGCAAAAGCGAAAAGCGAGATCATTTCACCCGCTCCTTGCCCGACAATGGCGCAACCGAGAATTTTGCCGTTCCTATGGGTGATAAGCTTGATCAGTCCATCGGTGCGACGCTCGGCGCGGGCGCGGTCGTTCTCGCCATAGCTCCACCTCAGGACTTTCGCCTTTTGCGGATAGCGCTTCAGCGCCTCGGTCTCGCTCAGGCCGACGCTGGCAATTTCAGGATCGGTGAAGGTGCACCAGGGAATGATGGTTCGGTTCTCACGCGCCCTGAGCCCGAAAAGCGTCGAGCGGATGACGAGGCCCGCATGATAGGACGCGACATGGGTGAACTGCAGCCCGCCGGCGATATCCCCGATCGCATAGACCCGTCGGTTCGAGGTGCGCAGCGCACCATTGACCTTGATGCCAGACCGGGTTGCGCGGATGCGCGCAGCATCTAGCCCGAGGCCCTCGACGTTCGGTTTTCGTCCGGCGGCCACCAGCAGGTGTGACCCGGTGATCTCTTCAACGCCGTCCTCCCCTGTGATCGTGACGGCAACGCCGTTGCCGTTGGGGGCAACGCCGGTAACAGAACAGCCTTTCCTGAGGGTCACGCCCTCGGCTTCAATGCGCCTCAAGGCGATATCGACCAGTTCGGGATCGTCCTTGCTGAGGAACGAAGCGGCTTCGATGACCGTCACCTCGGAGCCGAGCCGCCGGTGGGCCTGAGCCATTTCCATGCCGATGGGACCGCCCCCAATGACGATCAGATGCGCCGGCTTGCGCGTCTGGCTAAAGAGCGTCTCGTTGGTCAGGACGTCCACGCTGTCGATGCCCGGGATCTCCGGCAGTGCCGGCCGCGAGCCTGTCGCGATGATGAACCGCCTGGCGCGAATCTTCTGGCCGTCGGCCTCGAGCGTCCGTTTGTCGACAAAACGGCCCTCGGCACGAATGACGACGACCCCGAGTCCTTCGAAGCGCTCGGCGCTGTCATTTGGGGCGATCGAGGCGATCACCTCGCTGACATGATCGTGGATGCGGCCGAAATTAACCCGCGGCGGCTCGAAACTGACGCCGAACGGCGATGCCATCCGACCGGATTCGGCATGTTTTGCCGCCGCGATCAGCGATTTTGACGGCACGCAGCCGGTGTTGAGGCAATCCCCGCCCATCTCGCCTTTTTCGACGAGCACGACGGAAGCGCCAAAGGCGCGTGCCGCCGCCGCCGCGGTCAGTCCGGCGGAACCGCCGCCGATGATGCACAGATCGGGTTTGAGAATGTCGCTCATGTGTCTCGCCACGTCGCTTTCAGACCTTATGCCCCTGCAGGTGCCGAACGACAACAGGCATGAGGGACAGCACGGCCAGAAGGACCAGGGCCGCCACGATTTCGGGGGTGACGAGGCTCGATGCAGAAAGTGGCGTGCCGCACGGCGGCGCGTTGACAGCGCAGGCCTCGGCCCGCTCGGAGATGATCGACCTGAGCCCCTCACCGGCATAGGCGTAAACGAAGACACCAGGAACGATGCCGACAAGGGTCGCGAGCGTGTAGGTCCGCAAGGACACGCCGACAATGGCCGGTACGATATTGACGATGACGAAGGGCACCGCCGGCACGAACCTCAGGAACAACATGTAAGAAAAGGCGTTGCGCTTGAACCCTTCGGCCATGGTCCTGACCCAGCCGCCGGCCCGGGCGCGGAAAAAGTCGGCAAAGGCCATGCGCGCCGCAAGGAAGATGCCGACTGCCCCGGCGGTGGCGCCGAAAACAACGACCAAGTGCCGCCCAGAACCAGCCGAACAACAGCCCGAGCATGACCGTCAGCAGCCAGGCGGCCGGAAAGCTGACGGCAGTGGCGAGGGCATAAGTGACAAAGGCGATCACAGTCGCCAGCACTGGGTTGTCGGCCACCCAGAGCGCCATTGACTGGTAGTGCATGGCCAGAACGTCGAAACTGAACCCTGCCTGTGCAGCGCCCCATGTCGCGGCGGCAAGCCCGATAATGAGCAGGGCGAGAGGGGCGAAGCGGCGCCAGATCGGCTTGTCGGCAGGCATTTCGGTCTGGGTATCGAGCATTTCGGCCTTGCTGTTCACTGTCGGCAACCCCGTGGCTGCGGACCTGATGATACCTAGAGTCTTGCGGCCCGCTTGTCGCCACCACCTCACCGCGACGTGACCCGGATTGAAACCGCCAGGCCAAGCGCGTGATCTCAGTTGGCAGGTGCAGCGGTTTTGCGCCGGGTTCGCGTTGACTTCATGGCTTTGTTTTCATATAAGCCGGCCAACTTTGCGAGCGGCCGGTGGGGCCACCGTCCGGCTGCCTCGACCCATCTCGCGCAGATCGAAACAGAAGGAACCGTGCACGGCGCGGTTTGGTCCAATGAAGCGTACTTTTCAGCCGAGCCGCCTGGTCCGCAAGCGCCGCCATGGTTTTCGTGCCCGTATGGCCACCCGCAATGGCCGCAAGGTCCTGAGCGCCCGCCGCGCTCGCGGCCGCAAGCGTCTGTCCGCCTGAGCCTGATGACCGGCCGGTCGACCGGCCGTTTGCGCGGGCTTAGAACGCGCGCCGAGTTTCTGGCAGCGGCTCGCGGCAAACGCGCAAGCCGGCACGGGCTCGCCCTTCAGGCCGTCAGGACAGACGACCCAGACATCGGGGTCGGGTTTACCGTGACAAAGAAGGCAGGCAATGCTCCCCAACGCAACCGGATCAAGCGACGTTTGCGCGCAGCGGTCGGGGCTTGCGCCGGTGCCTTTCACCCCCAACATGACTACGTGCTTATCGGAAGGCGCGAGATTCTCTCGACGTCATTCGAGGCGCTGGTCACAACTCTCACGGGCCTGATCGCGCGCGTTCACGCCACCAACCCACAAAATCGCCGGGACACTGACGCCAATGCAAGACAATCGTAACGTCATTATTGCCGCGGTGCTCGCAATGGCGATCCTGTTCGGCTGGCAATATTTCGTCGCCGGCCCGCAACTGGAGCAGGCGCAAAGGCAGGCCGAACTCCAGGCCGCCCAGCAGCAAATGGCGAAACAGGCCAGTGACGCCGCCTCTTTGGCAACCCCGAGCACAACCTCGGCGGACGCTGCAACGTCAGCCGGCACGGCCGCATCGGTGCCGGGTGCGGCAGCAGTGGCCGGCCAGTACGACACCCGCGAAGCGGCAATCGACGCCACCCCCCGTGTCGCCATCGAAACGGCAGACCTCGAAGGCTCGATCAATCTGATCGGCGGACGCATCGACGATCTGAAGCTCAAGGGTTATCACGAAACCGTTGATCCGACTTCGCCGATTATCACGCTGCTGTCACCGGCGGGCGGCCCTGATGCCTATTTCGCCGAGCAGGGCTGGGTTGCGGCCGCCGGCTCCGACATCAAGGTGCCGACGACGACGACCGAGTGGTCGGTTTCGGGCGACAACGCGACCCTCTCGGCCGACAAGCCGGTCACGCTGACCTGGGACAATGGCGCCGGGCTCGTCTTCAAGCGGACTTTCAACGTCGATCAGGACTATCTGTTCACCGTCACCCAGGACGTCGAGAACAACACCGGCGCCGCAGTGTCGCTTTTCCCCTATGCCCGCGTCGCACGCCACGGCATCCCGCATGTGCAGAATTTCTTCATCCAGCACGAGGGGCCTGTCGGCGTTTTGGGGTCGAACAACTACATCTCGAAAAAATACACCGACCTCAAGAACGACAAGCAGCTGCGGTTCGACAACACCTCGGGCTGGCTTGGCATTACCGACAAGTACTGGGCAACGACCGTCATCGCCAACCCGGGCGAACAGGTCAATGCGCTGTTCTCCTGGCGTGACACGCAAGGGTTCGACGAGTTCCAGACGAGCTTCGTCGGCTCCAACGCGGTAACCGTGGCGCCGGGCGCTTCTGGCACTGCAAAGTCCTATGTCTTTGCCGGTGCCAAGGTGGAATCGGTCATCTCCGAATATGACAAGCAGTACGGTTTCGACCGGCTCGATCTGCTGATCGACTGGGGCTGGTTCCACTTCCTGACCTATCCGCTCTTCGTGCTTCTGCGTTGGCTCAACAGCTTCATCGGCAATTTCGGTTTCGCCGTCATGGCCCTGACCGTCATCGTCAAGGCGGTGTTTTTCCCGCTGGCCAATCGTTCTTACGCCTCAATGGCCAAGATGCGCGTCGTCCAGCCGGAGCTGAAGGCCATCCAGGAGCAGTACAAGGACGACAAGCAGGCCCAGCAGAAAGCGATGATGGAGCTTTATGCCAGGGAAAAGATCAACCCGATCGCCGGGTGCTGGCCGGTTCTGCTGCAGATCCCGGTGTTCTTCTCGCTCTATACCGTCATCTTCATCTCGCTCGAGATGCGGCACGCGCCGTTCATCGGCTGGATCCTCGACATGGCGGCGCCCGACCCGACCAATATCTTCACCCTGTTCGGGCTCATTCCCTATGACCCGACTGTGGTGCCGATCATCGGCCACTTCCTGCATCTCGGTTTCTGGCCGGTGCTGATGGGCATCACCATGTGGGTGCAGATGAAGCTCAATCCGCCGCCACCCGATCCGAGCCAGGCGATGATCTTCAACCTGATGCCGATCATGTTCACCTTCATGCTCGGCACCTTCCCGGCGGGCCTGGTGATCTACTGGACCTGGAACAACTTCCTGTCGATCGTCCAGCAGTGGTTCATCATGAAGCGCAATGGCGCCGAGGTGGATCTCATCGGCAATATCCTTCAGAGCCTCGGGCTCAAGAAGAAAGCTGAGAGCAAATAAGGTTTGGCCGCCGGCAGTGCCGGCGGCCAAAGCTTTTTGCCTATCCGGAGGGTCAGTTCGACATGATCAGCTAAGGGATCGCATTTCAGCCTGACGCGCCGACGGGGATCACGGTCACCCGTCGCTTTCTCGTTTCGATGAAACCGGCGCGCACGCCAGAGCCTTCCTTTTTATTCAGATCATGGAGCGTGTTCATGCACGGACCCTCACCTTCGACCCGGCATCCGATGGCCGGTTTTCCGCAAATCGCCTTTCTCAAGCAAATCGTCACCCGCGAGAACATCGTGGTCGGCGACTATTCCTATTATGACGATCCGGATGGCGCCGAGCGCTTTCAGGAGCACAACGTGCTCTATCATTTCGATTTCCACGACGATCGCCTGGTCATCGGCAAGTTCGTCGCCATTGCCAAAGACGCGCGGTTCATCATGAATGGCGCCAATCATCTGATGGATGGATTTTCGACCTATCCCTTCTCGATCTTCGGCAATGGTTGGGAAAAGGGCGTGGATATGTCTGTTTTCCAGCGCCAGAGCCGCGGCGACACGGTGATCGGCAATGATGTCTGGATCGGGCGCGAGGCCCGCATCATGCCCGGCGTCACCATCGGCAATGGTGCCATTATCGGAGCCTTTTCGATCGTTTCCTCTGACGTTCCGGCCTATGCGGTCGTCGCCGGCAACCCGGCACGCGTCATTCGCCAGCGCTTTGACGATGACACTGTCGCAGCCCTCGAACAGATCGCCTGGTGGGACTGGGACGCGGAAAAACTGACGCGCAATCTCGATGCCATTCGCGGAAACGATCTTGCGGCGCTGCGAGCGGCGGCCTAAGCCGGTGATCATGAGCACAAACGAGCCAAGCGCTGAAAACATCGAAGCTGGGCGATTGCTGTTTGCCCGGCCCTTCGCCTTCGTCAAGGGCTGTGTGCGGATCGACGATCTGCCACCGGCCGAAGGCATCGAGATCGCCTTTGCCGGGCGCTCCAATGTCGGCAAGTCATCGCTGATCAATGCCCTGACCGGACGGACGACGCTGGCTCGCACCTCGAACACGCCGGGGCGGACCCAGGAACTCAACATCTTTGTCTCGGAATATCAGCCGCTGACCATCGTCGACATGCCCGGCTACGGCTTTGCCGAAGCGCCCAAGCCCAAGGTCATGGCATGGACGCGGCTGATCCATGCCTATCTGACCGGACGGCCCAATCTCCGGCGCGTCTACGTGCTGGTCGATGGACGGCACGGGCCAAAGGCCAATGACCTTTCCTTGATGAACGAGCTCGACAAGGCGGCGGTGAGCTACCAGATCGTTCTGACCAAATGCGACAAGCCGCTGGCGGCTGACGTGGACAAGGTTATCGCCAAGACACGGGCAGCGATCGCCAAGCGCCCGGCGGCGCATCCGATATTGATGGCGACCTCGTCGGAAAAGGGCACCGGCATCGCCGAGCTCAGAGCCGAGATTGCGGCGCTGCTGGTCTGATCCTTGGCTATCCGGGCAAGCCGTCGATGTGCGTGACCTCGCCAAGCTCATCGTCCCATTCCGCGCGATCGGCATAACAAATATGGGCGTTTGGACGCATGTCGATCGGCGTGTCGAGACTGCCTGCAGGCACAATGATGCTTGTTCCGTTCGACAGGTGACGTGGCAGCGCCGAACTGCAGGTGGCGCAGAACGCCTTGCCATGGCGTGTGCCGGGCAAATCGAAATGCTGCACATTGTCTTCACCGGATAGCCAGGTGAGACGCGCCGCCGCCGAGAACAGGTTCGCGGCATGGGCGGAGCCGGTGTCCTTGCGGCAACGGCTGCAATGGCAGAGGAAAAAGCCATCGAAATCGCCATTGATCTCGAAGCGGACAGTCCCGCACAGACATGACCCCGTTACCTTGTCAGCCACGCGTATCTCCTTTCACTGCGCACCACCTTCTCAAATCTTTTTCGCTGCCAGCAGAAACTGGCCGAGCATCGTTGCAACCTTGGTGTTGTCGACGGGCTTGTCCAGCGTGGACAAGCGCTCTTCGACGATCGTGTCGGACAAGGGATTGTTGCGCCTGAGCTCCACCAAGGCCTTGGAGAACCCGACGTCGAACTCCGGGTGCGGCTGCATCGAGATGGCGGCACCATTGGCATAGACCAGCCCGGCATTGGGCGTGAAATCTGAACTGAGGAAGACCTCCGCCTCGCCGGGCGGCGTGATCACCTGATCCTGGTGGCTGGCGGCGAGAGCCACCTCGCCCGGAAGGCTGGCCAGCAGGTCGTTCTTTGCGCTTCGCTCGTAGACGTGACGGCCGATACCCCAGCCTTTTTCCGACTTCCGGACCTCGCCGCCAAGCGCATCGGCCATGATCTGATGGCCAAAACACACGCCGAGCATCGGCGTCTTTCGAGCGTAGGCATCGCGGATGAAGGCACGCAGCGGTTCCATCCATGCGACGTCGTCATAGACCCCGTAGAACGAGCCGGTCACCACAGCGCCTTCGATCGCGCCGGGATCGGGAAAAGGCTCGCCATCAATGATCAGCACCTGCTCGTAGGTGAAATCATGTCCGGTGCTGTCGAACATGGTTTCGAAAAACGGCTGAAAGCGCGGACGTTCGTCGCGCAAGGCCGCTGGGGTCTCGCCGACCTGCAGGATTGTCAGTTTCATCGGTACATGTGCCGGGTTGAATACGATTCCCCATCCTAGCCGGCAGAAATCGCCTCGGACAATGGCTTACGGTGCATGGCTGACAGGCGAATTCTCGTCAGGCGCCAATGCTTGCCTGCAACCCGACAAGCACCAAGGCCGAAGCGGCGATCAGTACAAAACTGGTGCTCGAGGCCATCAGGACGGGAAAAAGGTTGCGATTCATCATCGTCGTGTCTCCGTATTGGTCGGAAGACGCGCCGGCCTGGCAAAAGGTTCACCGAGGTTTTGCCGCATGCGGTGCGGGCGATGCGCCCAAGACCGGGGGCAGACAAACGGCGGCTTTCCCGGTATGGAAGCAACGCCGTTTCGCTTCGGCGGAACCAGGTCCTGCCCGAGGAGCGAAGATGACCGACCAGACGCCGCACAATGATCCAAGCTACGATGCCGCCATTCTGGCCCAGGCACTGCCCTATATGCAGCGCTATGAGGGCAAGACGGTTGTCGTGAAGTACGGCGGCCATGCCATGGGCGATCCGGCGCTCGGCAAGGCCTTTGCCCGTGACATCGCGCTGTTGAAACAATCCAAGGTCAATCCGATCGTCGTCCATGGCGGCGGACCGCAGATCGGCCAGATGCTCGAGAAGATGGGGATCGAATCACGATTCGAGGGCGGCTTGCGCGTTACCGACGCCAAGACAGTCGAGATCGTCGAGATGGTTCTCGCCGGCTCGATCAACAAGGAAATCGTCGCCATGATCAATGCCGAGGGCGAGTGGGCCATCGGCTTGTGCGGCAAGGACGGCAACATGGTCTTCGCCGAGAAGGCCCACAAGAAAATGATCGATCCTGATTCCAACATCGAGCGCGTGCTCGATCTCGGTTTCGTCGGCGAGCCGGTCGAGGTCGACCGAACGCTGATCGACCTACTGGCGCATTCCGAGATGATCCCGGTCATCGCCCCGGTGGCGCCGGGCCGCGACGGCCATACCTACAACATCAATGCCGACACTTTCGCCGGCGCCATCGCCGGCTCGCAGAAAGCGCAGCGCCTTTTGTTCCTGACGGATGTGCCGGGCGTGCTCGACAAGGACAAGAACCTCATCCCCGAGCTGACCGTTGCCGAGGCCAAGGCGCTGATCCGGGATGGCGTCATTTCCGGCGGCATGATCCCGAAGGTCGAGACCTGTTTCGAGGCGCTCGAACGCGGTGTCGAGGGCGTCGTCATCCTCAACGGCAAGACGGCCCACGCGGTGCTGATCGAATTGTTCACCGAATACGGCGCCGGCACGCTGATCGTGAAATAGGCCGAGATCACCACAGCGCCGGCCTGCCCGGACTGACGGTGCCCGGTTGGAGCTTTAGTTCCAACCGGCCCGCGATCATCGATCCCGGGTTTCGCCCATAAACTGGATTGGGTCGCCGTGCAGCGGCACGCCGAGATCACGCTTGAGATGCGGCGACAGATGGTGAAGCGCGAAAGAGCATTTCTGCCGGGCGCGTCTCTGCCGGTTCGGGCGTGCTTCGACCGGTGTCGGAGAGATAAACCAAACAAATGAGAGAAGCTTTGTTGCCCAGAGCATTTCCCTTCTCCTTTATTCAATGTGCGCCAGAGAGCTATATTTCGGCACTCTTTTCTCGATTCCACCGCTTGCCGTCCAATTGAAGCTCACCTATCATGCATAAGCTGGACTTATGATGATGATTGGCAAGCTCCCTCCTCTTTCGGCTTTGCGTGTCTTTGAAGCGACGGCTCGGCACCTGCATTTCACCCGCGCCGCCGAGGAACTCGGCATGACCCAGGCGGCGGCCAGCTATCAGATCAAGCTGCTTGAGGAACGGATCGGCGCCCCGCTGTTTCATCGCCTCCCGAGACAGGTCACGCTGACCGACACCGGCCGGCGGCTCGCCCCTGGCATTATCGAAGCTTTCGAGATGATGCGCGTTGCGGTCGCGGCCAGCCGTGAACGGGCCCGGACACAATTGTCCATCACCTCGATGCAATCGTTCGCCTCAGGCTGGCTGGCGCACCGTCTGGGTGGATTCCAGATGCATCATCCGGACATCGCCGTCAGGCTCGACATCAACCAGGAGCTGACCGATTTCGCCAGGGAGCCCTTCGACGTGGGCATCCGCTACGGCAGCGGCAACTGGTCGGGGCTCGATGCCCACAAGATCCTTGATGCCAGCTTCACGGTGCTCATGGCGCCGTCGCTTGCCGAGACGGTGCGCGAGCCTGCGGATCTGTTGCAGATCAACCGCCTCGAGCCGGAGGATACGTGGTGGGATTTCTGGTTCCGGGCGGCCGGACTGTCGGCGAGCAAGGCCATGCTGGCTGCCGATCTGTCCTTCGACTCGCAAACGCTTGTGGGGCACGCCGCCATCAGCGGCGTCGGGGCAGCCATGCTCACGCCGGCCTTTTTCACCAACGAGTTGGCACGGGGGCTGCTGGTTCAGCCTTTCGACCTGGTTTGCACGCAGGGCCAAGGCTATTATCTCGTTTATCCGCACGCCCGGCGCAATGCACCCCATATCGCCGCTTTTCGGGAGTGGATTCTTGCCGAGGCAGCATAGCTCCGGTTGGTTGATGGCACCATCGCGAAGCCGATGGAGAAATAGCTACGCCCGCCAGAAAACGCAGCGTTTCCGGAGACGTTAAGGATTGTTGGGGATGCTGGGGTATGGCACGATTTTGCGATTCAGATCGGGCGACAGCATCGACGTCGCAAGAGGCAAGATGCGCCTGCAGGCGAGCTGGACAAACTGCGGTGTTCACGCGATCACCGATGGCAGGGGTTGAGGTTGGCTCGCGTGAACTGAGACTGGTCAAGACCGCGTCGACATCACCTGGAAGTTGTAGGATAGCTATTCGATGGCCAAATTTTACGAGGCGCTCGACGACAAGCTGAGCGCCTTCATTTCCGAACAGAAGCTCTTTTTCGTGGCAAGTGCACCTTCTGAGGGTGGACACGTCAACGTCAGCCCCAAAGGCGGCGACACCTTCCGTGTGCTCGGACCAAACCAGGCCTGCTACCTCGATCTGACCGGCTCGGGCAACGAAACGGCCGCGCATCTCTTGCAGAACGGCCGCATGACGGTGATGTTCTGCTCGTTCACACGCATGGCGCAGATCCTGAGGCTGTTCGGCACCGGACATGTCGTGAGCAAGAAGGATGCGGAATGGGCCGCGCTCACCGCCCATTTTCCCGACTATCCGGGCATACGCCAGATCATGGTTCTCGATATCGAGATGGTGCAGACGGCCTGCGGCTATCAGGTTCCGCTGATGGATTTCGTTGCCGAACGCGAGACCCTGAGCAAATCGGCCAGAAGCAAAGGACCTGATGGGCTTGCCAGCTATCGCGCCGAAAAGAACATGACGTCGATCGACGGTTTGCCGACCGGGCTCGTCAACGACTGAACCTTTTTTAGCAGTTTGGGAAAACCCCGTTCCCACAGTGCTGCCAAACCGGGCGCCGGGCACGACAAGACCGGTGCGCTCTCCGTATGGGAGAACGCGCCGGTCCAGAAGCGACTTGGGAGGTATGGGGGTAAAATGGCGGGGCACCGGCCCTGATACCCCGCCACCTTTTTGGAGGACTTTCGTCCACCAATCTTTATTCAACGAATGTGTTTATATAATCGAGTCTGGCTTTTGTCAACGCGTTGGTTTAAAAAATATCCATGGATCCAGCATCGACCAATGACCGCGTGCTGCTGCAGCTCAAATCGCGCGGGCCGCAAACAGCCAAGGACATCGCCAGCGCCTTCTCGATGACCGTCATGGGAGCGCACAAGGTGCTCGGCGCGCTCACCGACGCCGGGCTGGTGCGCCATGAAGACGTTCAGGGTGGACGGGGCCGTCCGTGCCGCGTCTTTGCTCTGACTGAAACCGGACACGGCCGTTTTCCCAACCGGCATGCCGAACTCAATGCCGAACTGGTCGCAATGATCCGTGAGGTGTTCGGCCAGAGTGGTCTCGACAAGCTGATCGCCGAGCGCGAAACCCGCCAGAAGGCGCGCTATGCCAGCGCAAAGGACGCTCCGCTTGCCGAAAAGCTCGCCATCCTCGCCGACGCACGGGCCTCGGAGGGCTATATGGCCCGTGCCGAAAGCCTCGAGGACGGCTCGCTGCGCCTTATAGAGGACCATTGCCCGATCTGCGCCGCCGCCAGCGCCTGCCAGGGCTTTTGCCGGTCTGAACTCGAAATCTTTCGCGAGGTGATCGGCCCCGAGGCCGAGGTGACGCGCGAGGAACACCTGATGGCGGGTGGGCGACGCTGCACCTATCGGGTCACACCGAAGCAGGCCTGACTGCACGGCTTCAACCCGGCGCCGGTATGGGCTAGGTTCGCCGCCCGTTCTCTTTTGGATAGACCGATGTCCCGCACTGCACTTGATCACGTCACCGACTGGATCTTTGACCTCGACAACACGCTTTATCCGCGCCACTGCAACCTGTTCGCGCAAATCGATGTGCTGATCACCAAGTATGTGATGGATGTCACCGGACTGCCCCATGACGAGGCCCGGTTGAAGCAAAAGGACTTCTATACTCGCTATGGCACCTCGCTGCGCGGGTTGATGAACGATTATGGCATCGATCCGGAGCACTACCTGGCGACGGTGCATGCCATCGACTATTCAAGTGTTCTTGCCCATCCCGAATTGGTGGCCGCCATCGCCGCCCTGCCGGGGCGCAAGTTCATCTTCACCAATGCCGATACCGGCCATGCGGAGGCCGTGCTTACCCGTATCGGCGGCGGCGATCTGTTCGACGGCATGTTCGACATCCGGGGGGCCGCGTTCGAACCCAAGCCCGCCCGTGCTGCCTATGAGCGCTTCGTGGCGCAATACGACATCGACCCGGCGCGCGCCGTCATGTTCGACGATCTCGAAAAGAACCTGCTCGTGCCGCACGAAATGGGATGGGCGACGGTTCAGGTGGTGATGCCCGAGGACCACGTTCGCAACGATCGCGATGCCTGGGACCCGGCGCCGTCTGAAGCCGTCCCGCATGTCGACCACATCACCGACGATCTGGCGCGGTTCCTGAGCGCTTCCTGATCAGGTCTCGGGGCGGAACCCCATCAGGGCTTCTGAACACACGATCTGTTCGAACCGGTCATCGGGCGCGAGCCGTTTGAGCCCGGCCCGCAGTTCGGCCTTGAGGACCGCGCGTCCGGCTTCAGTCCGGCGCGGGTGATGACATCGGCGATCAGCTTTTCGGGATAGGGCAGGCGATAGCGCGTGTAATAGGCGGCGGTCGAGCGAAACCGGTGTGGGTCGAACGGCAGTGCTGTCATCGGAACATCCTCGGCAGGGATGGCGGAACGTATCCGCCATCCATGTATCGACGCAACCCTAGACTGCCCGCCAGACGGTGCCGGTCAGCCTAACTGACCAGCTCACCCTTGAGCGCCTTGGCGATCAGCGCGCGCGTCTGGGCTACGCCGTAAAGGGCGATGAAGGAGCCGAAGCGCGGGCCCTGGTCCTGGCCGAGCAGAACCTGATAGAGCGCTTTGAACCAGTCCCTGAGGTTCTCGAAATCGTGGGTCTTGCCGACCTCGTAAACGATGTTTTGCAGCTCCTCGGCATCGGTCGAGTCTTCATGTCCCGCAAGGGCATCGTGCAGCGCCTGCATGGCCTTGGCCTCTTCCGCGGTCGCGGCACGGAACACCTTGTTCGGCTTGACGAAATCCTCGAAATACTTGACCGCATAACCAGCCAGCCGGTCGAGCTCGGGATGGTTCTGAGGCGTCGCGCCGTCGACATAGCGCGAAATGAACCCCCAGAGCACCGACTTGTCATGGGCGTTGGCCGCGGAAACCAGATTGAGCAGCAGCGCGAAGCTGACCGCGCATCTCTTCCATCGGCGGGTGGCCGGCATGGATGTGGAAGGCGGGGTTTTCGAGCAGCGCCTTCTTATCCTGACGCCGATAGGCATCGACAAAGGCATAGTACTCGTCGACGGCGCGCGGGATGACGTCGAAATAGAGCCGCTTGGCCGAACGCGGCTTCTGGAACATGTAGAGCGACAGGCTTTCCCGGGCTGGCATAAGCCAGCCACTCGTCGATGGTGATGCCGTTGCCCTTGGACTTCGATATCTTCTGGCCGTTTTCGTCGAGAAACAGCTCATAGACATAATGCTCGGGCGCCGGTTCACCGAGAATCTTGCAGATGCGGTCATAGATCGGCGCGTTGGTTTGGTGATCCTTGCCGAACATTTCGAAATCGATGCCGAGCGCGGCCCAGCGCATGCCGAAATCCGGCTTCCACTGCAGCTTGACCTTGCCGCCGGTCACCTCAAGGGTGACATCGGTTCCGTCCTCGTCCGCGAAGGTGATCGTGCCCTTTTCGGCATCGACAGCCTTCATCGGCACATAAAGCACTCGGCCCGACGTCGGCGAGATCGGCAGGAAAGGCGAATAGGTCGCCTGCCGTTCCGGCCCGAGGGTCGGCAGCATCACCTTCATGATGTCGTCGTAGTGCCGGACCGCCTCGACGAGCTTTTCGTCGAAGCGGCCTGACGTGTAGTAATCGGTGGCGCTGGCGAATTCGTAGGTCGAACCCGTAGCTGTCCGAGAAACCGCCTGAGCATGGCGTTGTTGTGATGGGCAAAGCTTCGGAAATTCGCCGCCAAACGGGTCCGGCACGCGGGACAGCGGCATCTGCAGATAGGGCTCGAGCGCCTTCTGGTCGGGAACCGTGCCCGGGATCTTGCGCATACCGTCCATGTCGTCGGAAAAGCACACCAGCCGCGTCGGGATCTCGTCGCGGGTCAGCAGGCGGAAGGCATTGCGCACCATGGTGGTGCGGGCGACCTCGCCGAAAGTACCGATATGGGGCAGACCCGAAGGACCGTAGCCGGTTTCGAACACCGCTTCGCGCTTGCCGGTCTTTTCCAGCCGTTTGACGAGCTTGCGTGCCTCCCTCGAAGGGCCAGGCGCGCGCCTCTTGCGCAGCATCGAACAGGCTCGGATCGAGTTCGGGAAGCATGGGTCTTTGCACTTTCTCTAGATTGCGGCCACCGCCAGTACGGGGCTGCAAGGTGTTGCACCAATCGGGGGCCACCCGTCAACAAATTCGCCGGTTTGGCGCTAATCGCCAAAGCGGCTTTCGAGCCAATCGACGGCGAATTGCGTGATCGCAGCGGCGTTGACGACGAAGCCGTCAGTGCACCCGACCTTGCCGGTTGCCCCCTGGCCCGTGGCAAGGAACTGGCTAACGACGTCGGCGAAATAGTCTTCCCTGAGGCCGGCGACCACCGGGTCTCTGGTGTCGTATTCCTCCGTCATGCGCCAGATCGTGCCTTTAGGCGTAGCGAACGGCACCTCGTAGCGCAGCACGCGCTTGTTCGGAATGCGTGCAAGGTGCTCGGCATGGTGCAGCAAGGTCATGGGTGCCGCGCGGCGCGCCGATATTGAGGACCCTTGCCGCCCGCTTCCACCAGTCTGGCGAGCGGGGAGTTTTCGCCATAGCCGTAATTGTGCGGATGGTCTTGTGTCATCCAGACGGATTTCGCACCGAGGGCAGCAACTGAGGCGCCGGGATTGCCGCTGCGCAAAGGCACCGGGCGTGGTGCGCAGGAACTCGGGCAGAATGCCGTAGTGGCGCCTCGCCCGCGAGGTCAGCGGGTAAAAGGGGGTGACAATCGTCGCGCCAGTCCGGCTGTACGTCGCAATTGTCGTCGAGCACACCGCTATCGCCGATTTCCCCAGTCGGTGTAGGCCAAAAGCGTCCCTCCCGACCCGACGGCGTCCGCAAGCGCCTGGATAAGCACGTCTGGCCCGTTGAGCAGCGGCCCGACCTTCGAGACGGCGGCATGAACCATGACGATGTCGTTTGATTCGATGCCGAGTCGTTCAAAGTCCATGCGAAGCGATTTGCGTGTTGCGAAGTGCGTCATGGCGAGCGGGACCCATTTGGGGCATTATCTGCTCTTTTTCGCGTAATCGGTCTCGTGCTGAACACCGCCGGACTTGAAGAGCGCGAGCCACAGTCCTAGGTATGGCCATCTTCGATCGGGGGAAACACCATGGCTCTGACGCCACAGGAAGCACTCATCTACATCATGGTGGTTTCGGCCGCCGCCGACCGCACCCTTTCGGATGGCGAGATCGAACGCATCGACGGGGCTGGTTGCCCGGCTGCCGGTCTTTGCAGGTTTTGACCGTACGCAGCTGCCGGAACTGGCAAAGAATGCACTCGATCTCACCCAGCGTGCCAACGACCTCAGCGATGTGCTCGAGATCATTTTCGCCGATTTCCCCGAGCGCCTTTACGACACTGCCTATGCGCTTGCCGTCGAGCTGGTCGCCGCCGATCTCGACGTGATGGCAGGAAGAATTGCGTTGGCTCGAGCTGTTGAGCGATTATCTCGAACTCGACAAACTGGTCATCGCAGCCATCGAACGCGCTGCTCGCGCCCGGCTGAAGAAACCCTGAGTTAAAATATAGGACGTTCACCGGCTTGTGCCGGGCACGTGAGCCCGGGATGTGCTAGGGTCATCCGAAACATAGGGTTATTCGAATATGACGATTTTCGGTCTCAGCGACGGCGTATTCCGCTTTTCCCTGTTCATCGGCATTTTCGTACTGATGAGCCTGATTGAGGCGGCCGTGCCGCGCCGCGAGCGCCGGTTTTCGCGGCAGCGCCGTTGGCTGACCAATTTCGGCATCCTTTTGAGTGATTATCTGGCGACGCTGGTCGTTTTCGTCCTGGTGCCGGTAACGGCAACGGTCGCAGCATTCTGGGCCGAGGCGCATCAGTTCGGACTGTTCCACTGGCTCGGCGCGCCGGTCTGGGTGCAATGGGTCGTCAGCATCGCTCTGCTGGACTTCGTCATCTGGGCTCAGCATCTGGTTACGCACAAGGTGCCGCTGTTGTGGCGGTTCCATCGCGTCCATCACACTGATGAGGATCTCGACGCCTCGAGCGCCATCCGCTTTCATCCGATCGAGATCGTCTTCTCGATCTTCGTCAAATCGGCGGCGGTCGTCCTTCTCGGCGCACCGGCCGTCGCCGTCGTCATCTTCGAGGCGCTGGTCAACGGTTCGGCGCTGTTCAATCACGCCAATGTCCGGCTGCCGGACTGGCTCGACCGCACCATCCGTGTGGTCTTCGTCACGCCCGACATGCACCGGGTCCACCACTCGGTCCATCATCAGGAAACCGATTCCAACTACGGTTTCGCCCTCAGCGTCTGGGATCGCCTGTTCCGCACCTATGTCCCCGAACCGCGCGACGGCCACGACGCCATGACGGTGGGCCTCAGCGAATGGCAGGACGAGGCGCCGACGCAACTGGGCTGGTCGCTGCTCCTGCCGTTCCGCAATCCCCCCGCAGGGCCCTCGAAAACCGATGAGAAATCAGCGCCGGCGGAATAGCATCGGCAGATTTTGGGTCTGATTTCGCTGATTGCGCGGCCAAACCGGATCTTTGTCGGCGGCCTGCCTCAACGCGCTAGTAAAAGCCGACGGGAAACCATCTCAGGTAAAGCTCGTCGAGCTTGCCGGACTTCTCGAGGCGCTGCAGGGCGGTGTCGAGTGCATCGGTCACCTTGCGGCGGCCTTCGGTGACGGCGATCGCCAACCCTTCGCCGAAATAGTCGGGGCGGAAATAGGAACCGCCGGCAAATGCGCAGCAGCCGGCATTCTGTCCCAGCCAGAAGGCGGCGCGCAAACCATCGCCAAAATAGGCATCGGCAACACCGTTGCGCACCAGGTCCAGCGCGGCGAACTCATCGCCCGTGCCGATCAGCTCGGCCTTGGGCAGGTAGCGCATGGCAAAGGCCTGATGCTCGGATCCGGCGCGAACTGCAAGCTTTTTACCGGCAAGTGCTTCAGGTGAGAAATCGCTGAAAGCGCCGCTGGCAACCACGAATCGGGCGGGAAAACGCAGATAGATGGCGGAGAAATCGAAGCGTGCCGCTGTGTCGGCAGTGAGCGCAAGTCCGCCGATCAATGCATCGCCCTGATTGTCGGCCAGCGCGTCGGCTGCCTGATCCCAGGGCCAGACCTGCACCGTGCACACGGTCTTGAGTTCGTCGCATACCGCCTGGGCCAGATCGATATTGTAGCCGACCAGTGTCCCGTCGGGATCGCGATAGTTGAAGGGCGGATAATCCGCTGTGGTCAGAAACCTGAGCGCCGGCAAGCTTGCCGGTGTCTGGCTGGCCTGGCGGGCATCCGGATCGAAATGACGCGGCAACGCCTGCCCCGAAACAGCACCTGCCCCGCACAGCACAACAAGTACGGCGGCCAGAACCAGCCGCCGCCGCAAGAACTCGTACAAGTGAATCGCCGCATTCATCATCTGAGGTTATGCGCCATCGCTGCGGCCTGGGGAAGACTCGTATGTCGCATGCTGCGATGTCAGTAATGGCTTGTCCCCACTCGCATTAATGCGGACACTTTAAAGAAATGGCTGCGGGCCGGCGCCGGGCAGGGTGCAGGCTCGAGCCGTGTGTCTCGGGGGCGCGCGGTCATGTCCGCGGAAATCGCACTGTTCAGCGCCATCGCCGGTTGCGATGTAGACAAGGCTCGGCAGATTCTTTGCGCCGCCGCGGGGCTGGGGATCGACCCGCTCGATTTTGCCCGCACCCGTCTCGGACTCGACGAGGCGTTGATCTACCGCCGCGCCGCAACCTGGGCAGGCTTGGCCTATTCCGGCGTCGTCCCCGCCATTGCCCGCTTTCCCGGCCCACTCGCCCGCGTCTCGGAGCTGTCCGGGATTCGTTCGATGCGGCTCAGTCTTTTCGATCGCGAGATCCTGTTCGTGGCGCCCCGCTTCGCGCATTTCGCGGCGCTGGCCATGCGGGGCAAGGTCAATCCGGAAACGCGCCGCCGCATCTGCATCGTGCCGTTGTCGGAGTTGCGCCGGGCGCTGGCAGAACGCAGCCGCTATCGCTTGATCGATTATGCACGCCAGAACCTCGCGCGCATCTGGCCTTTCGCCACCGCTCATCTGGATCTTGGCATCGCCATCCGTGTCGGCTTCGTTGTGGCTCTCGCCTCACTGCTGGTGATGGCCGCGATAGCCCCGTTCTGGGCACGACCTGTTCTGGTCCCGCTGCTGTTCGTGTTTCTGGTCCTGCCCGCCTGGTTCCGGATCGCCGCCATTGTCGGCGCAACCGATCCACCGCGCCTGCCGGCAAAGGATCTCCTCACAGATGCGGAGTTGCCGGTCTATTCGGTTCTGGTGCCGCTGCGCGACGAAGCCCATATGGTGCCCCGGCTGGTCGAGGCCATGCGCAGGATCGACTACCCGCCAGAAAAGCTCGACATCAAGTTCATCGTCGAGGATGCAAGCCCGCTGACCATCGCCGCCGTCAAACAGGTGGTCGGCAACACAGGATTCGAGCTGGTCGTGGTACCGCGGGCCCGACCGAGCACCAAACCGAAGGCGCTCAACTACGCCCTTCCGCTGGCGCGCGGCGAATTCGTCGTCATCTATGATGCCGAGGACAGGCCGGAGCCCGATCAGTTGCGCCGGACAGCCACCCGCTTCATACGCCATCCCGATATCGGCTGCATTCAGGCGGAACTGGTGCCGGAAAACGCCGAGGAAAATGCTCTCACCGCCCTGTTCGCCTCCGAATATGGCGGCCAGTTCGGCATCATGCTGCCAGGTCTGGTGCAGTGGGGCTTTCCGATGCCGCTCGGTGGCACCTCCAACCATTTTCGTATCTCGCTCCTGAGGCGCGTTGGCGGCTGGGACGCCTTCAATGTCACCGAGAACGCCGATCTCGGCCTCAGGATGGCGCGTTTGAGGATCCGCACCGCCACGACGACCGCCCGCACCTATGAGGAAGCGCCGGTGACCGCCTCAGCCTGGTTCCGCCAGCGCACCCGCTGGATGAAAGGCTGGATGCAGACATTCCTGGTACACAACCGGCGGCCGATCTCGCTGCTCAAGGATCTTGGCATCGTCAACTTCCTCGCCTTCGAGATCTATGTTGGCGGCATGATCCTGACACCGCCCCTGCACACGCTCTACATGTCTGCGGTCGGCGTCAGATTGATGCTGGCAAGCCTTGAGATGCCGGGGACCGATCCATGGTCCTGTATGGAGGTGTTCACGCTCGTCACCGGCTATCTCAGCGCCATCGGGCTTTCGGTCTTTGGATTGATCCGCCTTAGGCGCACGCACCTGATCAAGTATCAGCTTTTGTTGCCGCTTTACTGGGCCTTCATGGGGCTATCCTCGCTCAAGGCGAGCTACGAGCTGGTTGTCAGACCCTATTTCTGGGCCAAAACCACCCATGGCGTGTCCCGGCTGTTGCCTCTTGAGGGCGCGCAGAACACGGTGCCCCGCGTCTTCACCGGTGATGAAGAAAGAAGACTGGAGCGGGTGAAGGGAATCGAACCCTCGTCGTAAGCTTGGGAAGCTTATTCCCTGCACTTCCATAGCTGAATGTGAAGTTACAAAACACATTGAAATCGCTTATCTAATTGACAGAGGTGTGAACATGGTGACACATTGAAAACCAACCCAACACAATCGAATTTCGTGCTAAATCCGTGCCAAAAATCAGATTCACAGATGTCGTGGTGAAAGCCCTGAAGCCGGGATTGTACTTCGACGAGCGCACTCCATCCTTCGGCCTTCGCGTGGGTACAAACCGAAAGACTTGGCTCGTTGTCAAAGGGGGAAATCGCACGAAGGTGCGGCTAGGGTACTACCCAGAAAAATCACTTGCCGATGCACGAAAGCTCGCTCAGGCTGAGCTTGCCACCGCCTCACCAGCGCAATCCAATCTGAAATTTCCCGACGCACGAGAGAAGTTCCTAGAGCAAGGTCGATGGCGAGATAGCTCACGCCGCGTAATCACGAGCAGCCTCAATCACTTTCGTTGGAAGCGATCGATCTCCAAGATCTCGCACGAGGATGTCGCCCTCGCGCTGGAAGCGATTGCCGGCGATAGTGCGCGAGCACATGCGCTCAAAGACATTCGTGCCTTTTTCAATTGGTGCGTTCCACGCTATTTAGAACGCTCCCCATGTGCGGGAATGTCGATACCACACCAGCCGTCACGCGACCGGGTGTTGACCGACAAGGAGTTGGTCGCGGTGTGGAGCGCAGCTACTCAAATCGGCGCCCCGTTCGGACGCATAGTGCAGCTACTCATCCTCACGGGTCAGCGAAAATCCGAGATTGGCGAGCTGACGTGGAGCTATATCAGCGAGGATACGGTGGCCCTGCCGAGTGCCATCACGAAGAACGGGCATGAGCACACATTTCCTCTTGGCGATGTTGCAAAGTCTCTGCTCCCCAAACGAGGAGAGGGCTATCTCTTTCGCGCAACCGGTTCGGAAGAGCGCTACAACGGCTATTACTATCATCTGAAAAAGTTGCAGGAGATCAGCGAGACTTCCGGATGGACGCTACATGACCTGCGCCGTACGTTTGCTACAAACCTCTCGGCCCTTGGCGTGCCGATTCACGTCACAGAGAAATTGCTGAACCATCGGTCAGGCACTCTCAACGGCGTTGCAGCAATTTACAACCGACATGCGTACATGGACGAAATGCGCCAGGCGATTAAGCAATGGGAACTGCACCTAACAGATTTGCTCGCTAGATCATCCGGCAATGGGCCGCATTGACGCTTGTTCCTGTTGGGGTACTCAAAATTCGCCGACCACGGCACGGCTAGCCGTTCAACCGGCATCGCGATGCCTCCTTCCAAGGAGACTTCCGATGCAACTAGAACGCTTGCTGATCTCGAAAAAGGAGCTCAAAGCACTCGGCATTCCCTATAGCTTCCAACACATCGCGCGGCTCGAAAAGGCCGGCCAATTCCCAAAGCGGATACAGCTTGGTGCTTGCCGCGTCGCGTGGAGCTACGAAGAAGTATGCAACTGGATTGCCGAGCGGGTCGCTCTTCGCGACGGCGCAAAAGGTAGCGGACGCTCCTTATAATCGGGGCGAGGGGTCTGGCATCCAAACCAGGCCCCTTTTTCATTGCTAGATCTGCGCCGCGCTCGATTTCTAGGTCGATGGTCAATTGGAGTGTGCCAAAAGGCCGCGCAATTTCGCGAAACAACCAGCTTTCCCCTACGTCATTAGCCTCCAGCATTGACAATCATCGACACTAGCGGTTCAAAAACGACTACAAAGAACACCCTTTTTTAACCATGAATCGGTGCGAATGGCTCGACCGACCCCGCTTAGCCTTTTTGATTCGCTCTGAGGGCACTATTGTAGATTGGTTGTATGTGCTATAATCGTTCATGGATTGTTCTCTATTTGTTCGCGGCCACCGAACGTAGCGCCTGGGAGGCACTAACATGAATACCGAAATTTCCGTCCATAGGACGTCAAGAACTCCTTTGGAAGAACTGCCCCCTATCGATGGACGAAATCACCTTCAACTCTATGTGCAACGCGAAAGCCGTTGGTCACTCGACGAAAAGTCCGCAGTTGCCCGTCTATACAATTTCGCTCAAGAGATGGAAGGAAACCGATATTTCCAGCTGGCGGGCTTTCAGCTTTTCCTTTTGGAGGTAGCTGATGCCGAAAAGCATGAAGCGATTTTTGGAGCCAATCTTCCCTATTTGAAGAACGGCAAAATCTGGCAAGGACCAGAGCAGATAAATAAGTATCTCGACTACCTAGTTCGATCTTCGGACGACAGAGTTGATTAAGAAACAAGGGGCTTGAGGGCCCCTTTTTTTGCTGTTAGCGCCCCCATCCCGCTCCTCCTTGCCAGGTGCTCAGAACTCTCAGCGCGTCATACCCTATTCTTGTTGGTATTTGTCGCGCCAATTCGAGGTCGCGCCGCGCTGCAAAACGTGATCCGTATCACGGCTCCCGCGCGTCCAAAAACTCCCGAAATGATAACCTAAGTTGACAAAACAGCATGTGTGACCATTTTCATCATCCATCTGCCTATTCAGATTTATAGAATGCGACAAAAGCAACGGTTGGCACCTTTCGGTCTGTTTGACCGCTAGCCAACAACGTGACCTTATGCATTAACTATGCTTTTGGTCTCTTTGGGGAGGGATAAAGGCTTCCATGCCAGCAAAAATTATATTGTTCACCAGCACCTCAGGCATTCGTCAGAATGCTGTCCTCAAGCGACTTAGGAGCTACATTGTCCGAAAGGTTTTGAGGGACGAAAGCGTGACGGATCTTGCCGGAGAACGCTTGCTTGCGCGCGAACGAGAAATAATTCCTATATATGAAATTCCCAGAATTTCCGTTGCTGTTTTGGACGGCGAAGTTCGTGAGATACATGAGGAAGCCGAAGCCAAGCTTCAGCGAGCCAGGGAGATAATCGACGAATTCAGAAATTCAGAAGAGTGCAAATATATATTCCTCCGCACCCATGCATCATACTATGTGCGCGGGCAATTTACTTCCTGGATTCTTGCCGATTCATCAAATTTTCTCGCATACCTAAAAGATTTGCAGATTGAAAAGGTGATAAATCTAAACGATAACATCTACAATATTCGAGAGGTTATCAATTCGCGCGATGATTACTATAAGTATAAACTCAAGGAATTACTTGTTTGGCGGGATATTGAGCTGTTTGCTGCCGACTTCATTGCCAGGCAGGTTCTGCCGGAAAAAGCAGAATACAGAAGAAGCTATTGGTTGTCGATAAATCATCCGCTCTCAATGGTGGCTGATTTGGTGTGCGAAAGCACCCGCACAAGGATATACATGGCCTACTCCATCTCGAAGATCAGGGAGCTGCAAGCCGAAGGGAAAGAAGATCAGGCCAATGAACTTCTTGATCAGAACATATCCTTTAGAAAATTTATGACGGAAAGATTTGTCGCGTTCGACCCAACAACTATTGACGAGAGGCCGATACAGATCCGTTATTTGGATGGGTTGAAGGAAATCGCGAAATTCGAAGAAAATGAGGCTCATAGCAGCGAAGCTTGCACCGCCAAGCGCGTTGAAATTATCGCTAAAGGAGTTGTAATTGATCGAAGCATTTCTTGGCCGTCGATATCCGACGAGTTGCTCTCAGAGTCATTATTTCCTGAATTTCGAATTCCGTTCGATGAAGTAGAAGAAATAGCCTCCAAAAATATCGAGGAGGCCATTTCTGACCTAAGAAAGGAAATTCGCGGCGAGAAGAGCGCGTCGGATGAAAATGCTCCTAAGGAGAAATCTCTTATTGATCGTCATATTAATTCGCGTGATTTCAGGCTCATAGATCAATGCAATGCGCTAATCGCCTATCGGCCAACGATCGATGGACAGCTAAGTGGCGGCGTAGCTGCTGAGCTTCAATATGTGAGTGAGATCCACACAAAAACGTCACGGGTTGTTATTAAGCTCGGAGATCCGCCGCCAATAAGGGAACTATTTTCGGAAAAAAAGCCGTTCGACAAGGAGATGTTTGGGAAGAATATTTCAGAATACGAAAATTTGGAAGATGAAGAGTCAAGAAAATCGGCTTTTGATGAGGTGGCCGGAACGGTAGAAGAAAGTTTGAATACGATATCCAAAGAACGGGTAATAGATTAGTAAATTCATATATTTGGTGATAGCTCGCATAGTGGAATCACCGTCTCAATGGTTGTGTGCTAGAATATCTATATGGACCCTACGAGGGATACGGCGAGTCAAGCCAAGAAAGATGACGACAGTCGGTTCAGCTTGACTATCGAGAAAGTCGCGGGTCAGTACGAGAAGGCTGGCCTTCCTCGATCTATTCGGACCCTGCAGCGCTATTGTGCACACGGCAATCTCGATTGCATCAAAGTGCCAACTCAACTTGGCGACGTTTATCTTGTGGCGGCGGACTCTGTCGTGCGGCATATCGCGGAATTGCGCCAGGTCTTGGCGGCGACAGTGTTCGTGGCAGGCCGCGGCGAAACACGACACGGTATGAAACCTTACGTCTCGGAATTTGACCAATCCTTGCCTTCGGAGCCTGCAACGCCAGAGCTCGACTCGTCGCGACAAAGCGCGACAAAGCGCGACAAGCGACACTATCGCGTCGCGCTATGTCGATCGGCTTGAGGACGAAAATGCATTTTTGCGCGGACAGATCATCACCAAGGATGCCCAGATCAAAGAGTTGAGCGAACGCAGCCGCGAGACTAACCACCTGATTGCGGGTTTGCAGAAAATGTTGACCCCATTGCTTGGGGGAGGACGCGAAATGCCAAAGCAGCCGCGAGAGGAATTTCCGGACAGCGCCGCTTCGATTCAGTAGCTCTCCACAGCGCAGAAGGGACTCGATTGCCGCACTGGCGGTATACTGAGCCCATATGGTTCACACGAACATCGTGACCAGCAAGCCGGCGTCACCCGTCACGGGCGCTACCGCATCGCGATCGTCGAAGCTCGCTGACAGGCTCTTTCTCGAAAACACCTTGTTGCGGATCAGCGGGGCGATGTTCAGCCACGACAACAAGCGGCGCATGAGCGGCGGCGACATCATCATCGCCAGCACGGAACCTGAGAAGGCGATCACTGTCCGTCCCGATCCACAAATCGGTCAACCGGGGCCATTGGCCTACAAGCTCTTTTTCGCGCTGATCAATAAGCACTCGGACATGGGACCAGGCGCGCCGGCGCGCGTTGCCTTTTCTAAACGCGAGATCATGCAAGCGATCGGACGAAGGACATGGGGTGGACGCGACAGCGAACAGCTTTCCCGTGCCCTTCACGAAATCCACCACACTTTTGTCGAGGCGAGCTTCAAGGACGGCGCCGGCAAATGGGTTGAGCACTCGTTCAACATCTTCCCCGAAATCCTGATCGAACGGCGCGAGGTGGCCAGCGATCCGATCGAGGCATGCGTCGTCACCCTGGCCGAGCCGATTATTGCCTCGCTCGCTAACGATCATTTCACCTGCCTAAATCACGAGCTGATGCAAAAGCTCGGCACGATCGGTCAGGCGCTCTATCTGCGGCTCTTCTTTTCACTTACCTATCTCTATGACGGCCGCAACCGCGAACGATTGCGCTTTTCCAAACGCTATGATGCAATCTGTTCGGAATGGCTCGGTGGGCTGACGCCCCGGGCCTATCGCTCGCACATCCTCAAAGTGCAGCTCGGGCCGCATCTCGACCAATTGGTCTCGGAGGGATTTCTGTCGGGCTATGGGCTCGACAAGGCCAAGGCTGGGAAAGGGTTTGTGCTTGCCTTCCACCCGGGCCCAACCTTCTCGCCGACTACGAGCGCTTCTATCGCAGGCAGCACTCCGGGCGCCTCTCGGTTGCGCACCCGGCTGATAAGCCGGACAATAGTGACGCCCTGAAGCTCGCCTACCTTTTCGCCCAGAAGCGCGGCAATTTGCAGGCCAACGCGATTCCGTTCGTTTCCAGCAAAGAGCGCGAGACGGCACGGCAAATGCTTGACCAGCTCCCGGCTGGAGACATGGCTGCCTTCGTCGACTACGCGTTGCGGGAAGCCGAGCGCACAAATTTCGCCGTACAAAGCCTCGGTGGTATTCGGCAATATCTCACCGCCTTTCTTGCGGATCGAGAACGGCTGGCAAAGGCAAAATCGCGCCAAGACAGCATTGCTGCCCTCAGGCGCGATGAGGACGAAAAGTCAGCAAAAGAAACCGAGCGTCTTTCCGCCGCGCGGCGCTTGTTCGACACCTTGCCGGTGTACGAGCAAGCCATCATCCGGAGCGAAGCGACCAAGCGTGCCGCCGCATTCCGGGGAAGCCTAAAGGAGACGATGATCGAGCATTTCGTCGGCCGGATTACCGCCGATCGGCACCCCGAAGCGTGACCCGTGAAGTGATCGCCAAACAACGAGATTGCAGTATAGGGCAAGCCCCGCTCCCCACTGGGGTGGGGGCTTTGACGACAGAAAGCGGGGTTTTTGAGGCAAGCGACTGGGGGTTTTGACGACAGTTTTGACAGGGTTGATTTGCCCGAATATGGCTTGGTTACACCATGTTCCGCGCCGGGGCGCTTTGTTCTAGTATATTCTAGTATATTCAATACACTAGGCGGGTCGCATTGGGATGCGATACCAGGTGGGAACCGGTGTGTTTTTCCTAGAAGGAAAGCACCAGATTTTAGGTTTGGAACCCGTTTTCACCCCACGTTACGCCCCGCCTTTAGGGTAAGGCGGGGGTCACGTTCGTTATTTGGCTCTATGAAGCGATATGTCGGGTCGCGCGCGTCGGGCTACCCGCCCGACCCCAAGGCTTATCGGCGCCGTCTGGAGACAGCACCGACTCCGGCCCGGCCGCTCGCGACGTGGGCGCCGCTCGCTGGGCCTTCGCCCTCATTCCTCCTGGAGGAGGGGATTCGGGTAAAACCCTTGGGGTCGGGCGGGTAGCCCAAAGGGACACAATGTCCTGATCGGAACGACAGATGCCAACGGATAGCAGCGCCGACGCGCGCGACCCAGTGACAAGTCGGACTCGATTTTGCAGCTTCTAGCAGCTGGATTTGCGTGCAGCATGGCGCCGGCGCGTGGGCGCGGCCGGCGCAGAAGCAAACGGCGAATGTGGACAGCAGCGTGCGCGAATTGGCTGGATGTGCTAAACTGATGTCATGGTCAAAACCATGTTGAACGAGTTGCTGCACCGCACCGCGAGCTGGCCCGACGAGGACCAGCAAGAGCTCGCCGATTACGCGCGAGTCATCGAGGCGCGCCGCACCGGGTTCTATCGGGTGACCGAGGCCGAGCAGCAAGCCTTGTCATTGGCAATTGGTGAGGCTGATCGGGGCGAGCTCGTGCCCGAAGAAACCGTATTGGCGGCGGACAGCAAGCGCGGTTTATGAAAATCCGCTACACGCGGCGGGCCTTTGCCGAGCGTGAGGCAATCTTCGACTATCTCGAACAAAGATCGGAACAAGGGGCGCGGCGGGTCATCGAGCGCTTGCACCAGGCCATCTCCTATCTGGCCGAAATGCCGAACAGCGGGTTCCAGACGGACATTGCCGACGTGCGCGTGTTGTTTGTCGGCCGCTATCCCTACAAGGTTTTCTATCGCATCGAACCGGAAGCGATTGTTATCTTGCACATTCACCACACCGCGCGTCGGCCGGGTCTGAGCGAATAGGCGAGTGACCAAATCAGCGCTTTGCTAAGCCGTATTTTCAACGTCGCACAATATCTCTTTTGCGTTCCAAACCGCCAAACGGGCATTTCCGCCGCCGACATGGCATAATGGGTTTGGGCGCGATCACCCGGCTTTGGGCGCATCCGAATGGATCGGATGTGGCCTTTGCTGGGAGATCACAAATGTCCGACGAAAACACGCGTTCCGGCGATCAGCCGGGCTATCCGCTTTGTGCTCATTGTGGGTCGCACAATGTGGGACGAGATGCCTGGGCGGTCTGGGATAACGAGACGCAAAACTGGGTCTTGGGGCTGGTGTTCGACCAAGGTTTCTGCTTTGACTGCGACGGCGAATCGCGGCTCGATTGGCACAACGGCAAGTCCGACAAGACAAGCCAGATTCGAGACCTCAACGATGTCTTGCACCGCAATGGCGGTGCGACCGGTCGGATTTCCTGCACGGCCGGCGTCATATGCTCAGGGGCACGCTTTCAAGAAACAAACTTGGGAGGCGGTCGCAAACTTCGAGGCTTTCGATCGCGACAGCGATCCCTATGGCGAGCATGATTTCGGATTGCTGGAGGTCGATGGTCGAAAGCTCTACTTCAAGATCGACTATTACGGCCTCGACCTTGCGAGCGCTTCAGATGACCCGGCCGATCGCAGACGTACCAATCGTGTGCTGACGATCATGCTAGCCGAGGAGTATTGATCCCTTCCCCACGCGAAAGCGGGTGGGGTTTCTTTTGCTCTCTCCCCTTCCCGACCGGGAATATTCCCCCACCTTTTTCCGCACCCGTCAAGGCAACCCCTTTCGGGGCGGCAAAAAGCCAACCTTGACCGGCGCGGCCGGGTGGGCGGACTTGAGTTCAGTCGGCTCTGGGAGGAATGTCGCTCCCGTCTCACCAAGAGGAATGGCCATCTTCGGCTGTTCGAGCACGTTCGGCGTGCCTCAGTACGGCAATATCGTTATGCCAAATCCAGAGAGGCTCGTATCGATCGGTTGAACGCCACCAACGCCTGCAGTAATAATCGCGTTGGTGGATTTGCGCACCAGCAAAAAGCTTATTCTGCGAGAGGCTGACATGCCAATAAAAGACATGAACCATGAAGACAAAACACTTGTGTTTAGCCACCTCTGGGATTGGTTTTCATTACATGCGCAACAGAGGCAGCAAATATTCAGATTTTACTTGATAATCGTGGCGGCAATATTTGTTGGTTTAGTTCAAATTGCGAGCAAGGAATACTATATTCTCGGATCGCTAATTTGTATATTACTCTCGCTTTTCTCTTTTTTATTCTTAAGACTTGATGAGAGAAGTGTAAAGTTGATAAAGGTGTCGGAGATTGCGCTGTCGAAATTCGAAAATTACTACTCAGAAGGGTACAACATTCCAGAATTGAATCTTTTTATTTTGGCTGATAAAAAGAAAAAGGACGGATTTACATCATTTAGAGAAATTTACGGCAAGATATTTTATGTGGTTATCGTTTTCTCAATTATAGCTGCAATCGGCTTTGGCCTGTTATTTTTCCTAAGTTTGCTGGCGAATCCGACCTCAATGCCTGCTGTTCCGCTGCCTGCGTCATGAATAGGTGTGATCACAAAAGCGTTGGCGTCCTTGTTTGGAAAAACACCTCCGTTCTGTTGATCAAGCGAATGCTACCGCCATTGGGTATTGCAGCGCCTTCAGGTCATGTTGACGAGCATGGATCGTTTGAAGAAGCCGCAATAGCCGAGTTGCGAGAAGAAGTAGGAATGCAGGCCGAGCGTTTGTCGCTCTTGTATGAGGGACGCTTGGAAAACAACTGCCGCCGCCCGGGCGGTAGCTGGCACTATTGGAAAGTATATGATGCGAACGTAAATAACTACTCCATAAATACATCGAAGCGAGAAGTAAAAACGGCCTTTTGGATGCACGCAAACGAGTTATTAGATTCTGTTCGCGAGCAACCAAATTCCTTTGATCCAGCTTGGGAAAATATATTTACAAAGCTAACTAGCTATATTCGAATGCATGGCTAGTAAGCCCATTAACATAATAGGAAAGCGATTTCGTGGCGCATAGATTGTTGCAATAGATTTTTCTCGATAATAAGCAATTCAAGTTATTGCTGCGTAACATCCATGGCTCTGGCTGGTTGCGCTACAATAAGATTGGCCGCATTCGCATCGGATCGTGGCCGGGACGGAGCCGGTTTGTGAGCGGGGAGCTCGGCAGCCCTTTGGCAAGGAGGCGCCTCATGGCTCCGGCGCGCGTCTTGAGGGAAAGCGCGCTGCCCGCACCTCATCCCTATCCGGTGCGCACGGCACGCCGGCTCCCTTCTGCCCATGACAGCATTCAGGCAAGACAATCCGCTGGCACTTGGTCTGTCCGCTTATGGCGGCCTGGTCTCGCTTGCACCGGAGGAGCGACGCCGGCATCTCTATGTCGTCGGACAAACCGGCACCGGAAAGTCGACACTCTTGCTCAATCTCATCCGTCAGGATCTCGACGCTGGCGAAGGACTTTGTCTGCTCGATCCGCATGGCGACTTGGCGGAGGCCGCCTTGCAGCACCTGCCGCGCTGGCGCACCAACGATCTCGTCTATCTCGATCCGACCGATAGTGATCACCCGATCGGTTTCAATCCCCTCTCAAATGTGCCCGAGCGTTTGAAGCCTGTTGTCACCGATGGTGTCGTTGGTGCCTTCCGTCATGTCTGGCCGGATAGCTGGGGGCCGCGTCTCGACTACATCCTGACCAATGCCGTTCGGGCGCTTCTCGACATTCCGGATGGCACCCTCGTCATGCTCCCCCGCCTGTTGATTGATGCGAGCTTTCGAGTACCACTCGTCGAGCGACATGTCCGCGATCCTTTCGTGCGCGACTTCTGGCTTCAAGAATACGAGGCTTATGCCGATCGCTTCCGCAGCGAGGCGATCGCGCCGATCCAGAACAAGATCGGCAAGGCGCTGATGACGCCGATCCTCAGGAATATGCTCGCTCGGCGCCGAAGCACCATCACGCCGCGCCGACTGATGGACGAAGGCGCGATCTTCGTCTGCAACCTCTCCAAAGGCGTGCTCGGTGAAAGCACCTCACATCTGCTTGGTGCTTTGCTTGTCACCACCCTTGCCCAGGCCGCCCTTTCGCGCGCGGACATCACGGCCGACGAGCGTCGCCCCTTTCACCTCTACGCAGACGAATTCCAAAGCTTTGCGACCGAGAGCTTTGGGATGATCCTGTCTGAAAGCCGCAAATACGCGTTGACGCTGACGCTCAGCCACCAGTTCCTCGCGCAGGTTCCGGACAGTCTTCGCGCCGCCGTATTCGGCAATATCGGTTCCATCATCTCGTTCCGCGTCGGTGCCGATGACGCGCCTATCCTCGCCGACCAGCTTGGGCTCGGAAATCGAGACGCAGTACTCGATTTGCAAAACTATCGTGCCAGGGCGCGCCTACTACGCAATGGCACGCCGACTTCGCCGATTTATCTGGAAGCGTTCGCGGCACCGATAGCGCGACGGAGCGATACAAGGAAATTGGTCGCGCTCAGTCGGACGCGATTTGGGGGAAGCTATGAGCTTAGCGGAATTCGGCCGACTAGAAATTGAGCAGAAGTCTGAATCGGACTAAACGTCACAGCTTGATTCTGAATTCTCTGTACTAGTGTTTTCATGCGGCAGTTGCGCCGGTTTGTAATGCATGTGTTTTCACATATTCTATTTGGAGACTGGCTATGAAACTTTTCCTGCGCCGTTCGCAAAAGAGCGGCGGCATGCTGGGTGGCAAGGTGATTTTCGCTTTGGATGCCCGGATCGAACCATCGGCCGATGAAGGCGCGTTGATCAAGAAATACAAGCTTGGCAACGAAATCGTCTATTCGAGCGAAAACGCCAGAAAGCACGCGAGTTCCGCTGTTGAACAAACTGATCGCGGCGGCGTTTTGGGCGTTGCCAAAGGCGCTATGAGCCTCGGGATGGCGATGCTTTCCCTCACCTGCACGATCGACAGCTTGAGTCGCGGCCAGCATATCGAGTGCAAGGATCTGGACGAACTCGTGGGCGCCGAGGATGCGATCCGGAGCGCCTGTGCTAGCGCCAAGGGCTATCTGCAATTGGCCAACAGCTTCGACGGGCGCGAGGAAGTCATCGAGATTTGAGTGTGGCGAAGCCGTCGACCTACACCCCTTTCGTTCGCCGTTTCACCCACGAGCGCGCCAGGGACTTGGCCGATACGATTGAGCTCTACAATCGCGTGACCGCCCAGTTCAAGGCGTCGGACTGGGCGGGCTAGAACATGGTTGTCGCCTTTTCCGATTTCGTCGCACAGACCGTCATCGAAGCCGTCGAGATGCCGCATTCGCGCGAGCTGGCGCAAGCGCTCGACACGGCACAGCGCGAAATCCTCGCCCTCGAAGAGACGATCTTTTCGACGCCGCAAGTCGACTGGACGTCGGCCAAGCTGACCTTGCAAGAGCAGGTCGATCTGCGCCGACATTTGCGGGCGCAGGAATATTTCTTGGCACATCAGGACAAGATCGCCGGCGAGCTCATCCAGGTCCTGGCGTCACTTTCCGCCTATGTCGTCGAAGGCCTGCCTAAAGGCATCGATGATGCCGGCGCGGCCTTCACGGTGCCGCTCTACACGATGATGGGCGACCTCAACATATTTGTTGCGATGCTGGCCGGCACGTTTCTCCAGGACGAGTTTGCCGAGATCGGATTGTTCTCGACCCTTGCCGATCGCCTTTATCGTAATATGTGCGCCACCTCGAACCAGATCCCCTACCAGGAGCATCGTCGGCCGCTCATCGGCCCGGATGAATCAAGCTTGCCGCCCGAAGAACTGGTCGAGACCTATTTGTCGGGCACGCCACTCTTTGATCTTGCTATGATCCCGCTCCCCTTCTCCTTGCCATTGGCAAGCCGGTTCGAGCACATGCACGTCGTCGCTGGCACCGGCCACGGCAAGACGCAAACGCTTCAGCATCTCATTGCTCATGACCTTTCCCATGACCCGGACGACGTGCCGAGCCTTGTCGTCATCGATAGCCAAGGCGATCTGATTTCCAAGATTGCCCGGCTCGACCTGTTCGACCCTGAGACCGGCCCGCTGGCTGATCGCTTGGTCATCATCGATCCCACCGATGTTGAACACCCACCTGCGCTTGGCCTGTTCGATGTCGATCTCGATCGGGTCGGCTCCTACGGCGCTCGGCAAAATGAGCAGATCATGAACGGGGTGATCGAGCTCTACGATTTCATCTTCGGCGGCTTGCTCGGCGCCGAGTTGACCCAAAAGCAGAACGTCATCTTTCGCTACCTTGCCCGGCTGATGCTGGTCATCCCGGATGCGACCATTCTCACTTTGCGCGACGTGATGCAGGACGCTGGGCCCTTCGTTCCCTATTTCGACAGGCTCGACGGCATGGCGAAATCCTTCTTCACCCACGAGTTCAACGATCGCCAGTTCGCCGAGACCAAAAAGCAAATCCTCCGGCGCCTGTGGGGCGTGTTGGAGAACCCGACCTTCGAGCGACTTTTTTCCAATCCACGCAACAAGCTCGACATGTTCACCGCGCTCAATTCGGGCAAGATCGTTCTGGTCAACACCGCCAAGGACTTCTTGAAGGCCGAGCGTTCATCGATCCTCGGGCGCTTCTTCATTGCTCTGACCTTCCAGGCGGCATTGGAACGTGCGGCTATTCCCGAACACGAACGCCGGCCGGCCCTTTTGTATATCGATGAGGCCTCGGATTATTTCGACGACAATATCGACAGCCTGTTGAGTCAGGCGCGCAAGTTCCGGCTCGGTGTCATTGCTGCCCATCAGCATCTCGACCAGCTGACCAGACCGCTTCTTGCCAGTTTGATGTCCAACACCTCGATCAAGCTCGCTGGCGGTGTGTCATCAAGCGACGCCACCTCCCTTGCCCGCAACATGGGCACCAAACCTGAGTTTGTTTCGTCGATGCACAAACGTCGAAACACAACCGAGTTCGCAGCCTTCATTCGCAACCTCACCGACAGCGCCGTCAAGCTCACGGTTCCCTTGGGCACGCTCGAACGACTGCCCCAAATGTCCCACACCGCATACCAGGAATTGCTTGCCGCCAATCGGCGACAGATCGCGACCGAGCGCGACACGGCCGCCGCGCCGCGACCAAGCGCGTCAGAGGAAGACGAAAAGCCTACGGACACACCCTCAATAGCGCAAACGGCGCCCGAGACGCCGGATGACGGTGACGACTGGCGCAGCTGACGGGCATTTGGAATCTGCGTCTGGTAGAATGAGGCCATGGACGAGCAAAGCTCAAAGCCCAAACGACGCCCACGCTTTCAACGCGCCAAACAGGTGCCGAGCTTTCGCCTGACCGAAGACGACATCACTATCGTACGGATGCTGGCACAGTATCGCTTCTTGCGCTCGACCCACATCGCGACATTGCTCGGGCGGTCGCTTGACCGCATCAACGATCGCCTGTTGCGGCTCTTCCACGCCGGCTATGTCGATCGGCCTCGCGCCCAGCTCGACTATTACCCGACCTCGGGGTCGGCGCCGATGGTCTATGCGTTGGCCGATCGTGGAGCGCGTCTTCTGATTGAGCGAAACGAGGTAGCGTTCGCCAATGCCGAATGGAGCCGCAAGAACCGCGAAGTCGGCCGACCTTTTATCGAGCACCAATTGGAGATCGTCGACTTTTCCGTCGCCGTTCAAGTTGCTACATTTGGGCGGACAGACATCGAGATGATCCACCCTGAGCAGCTGATCAAAGAGTTTCCGGATCAAAGTCCGCGTCGCGAGCCGTTCAAGCTCACTGCCAACATCACCCAAAAAGGCGTCATGCGTGAGGTCGGCGTAATCCCCGACTATGCCTTTGGACTCCGCTTCTCCGACGGCTCACGTCGCTGCTTTCTCGTTGAGATCGATCGTGGCACCATGCCGGTCTCACGAAGCGATATCAGCCAAACCAGTTTCGAGCGAAAGATGCGCGCCTATCTTTCCGCACAAGCTGCTAAGCAGCACGAGAAGCAATTTGGCTGGCGGGCTTTTCGCGTGTTGACCGTAACTACGGACGCGACTCGTCTCAACTCAATGTGCGATGCCCTTGCCAAGATCCGTGTGCCCAGCAGCCTTGGTGGTCCGCTGTTCTTTTTTGCGACGCGGGACGAACTGTCTTCTTCGGAGCCGCTCTCGGCTTCGTGGGTCGAAGGTTCAGGCAAATCCGTCCGCTTGACATAAACGCGGGTTCATTGCGCGTTGCGTGGCAACCTTGACGAGGCTTCGCCACCGCGTACCGTGGAGCTCGGAAGTTCTTCGCTCCAAACACGATCGTTCCTCGCCCGCAGACGCCAGGACGCTTGGCGCCTGCCGGTGCAGGAAGATCAACTTAAGTTTGGAAGGAACCTACAATGTCGGACAAGGACCAACCCCGGCAACCAAGTCACCGCGCCTATGCCGTGATCCGCCGCGAGGGCCAGGAAGACTATTGGCTTAACCTAGGTCTCGTGTTTCCGCACAAAGACAACGGTGGCTTCAACATCATGCTGCAAGCCTTGCCAATTGACGGGAAGATCGTGTGTCGGGAAATCGGTGATGAGGAATCCGACGACGAAACAAAGTCCACGCCAGTCGCGCCGCATAGGCGAACCAATCGTTCTCGTTCGCGTCAATAACCTAAACAGGCTCCACGTTGTGGGGCCTGCTCTGTACTACGCGGTCGCTTGCAATCAGAATTCCGTGCCAAATCCGTGCTAAAAAGTAATAGGACGCTAGCTAAGTGCTGGAGCGGGTGAAGGGAATCGAACCCTCGTCGTAAGCTTGGGAAGCTTCTGCTCTACCATTGAGCTACACCCGCGCCCGTGCGCATGTTCTGCTCGAAAGCGCCGGAGCCGTCAAGACACCGTGTTCGCTCAACCTTTCGGCCAATCATGTGACCGGACGGCGCATGATGTATCGCTCATGCTGCGGCTTGCGTGAATGGTCAATGCGACCTTGCTTCTGTCAGACGTCAACTCTCTCTATACACTATTCTTTTCATGAAATTTTACGCATGGCCAATACAATCCGGGCGTGATTGGAGGCTCGCAATATGCGTCTACGTTCGTTGTTGGTGCTCGGGATGCTGATCCTGGCCACGCCCGCCGCCGCCGCACCTGTTTCGGTGACGGTCGATATCTCCGACCAGAAGATGTATGTGAAGGTCGGCTATTTCACCAGATATACTTGGGACGTCTCGACTGCACGGCCGAATTACCGCACGCCGACCGGCTCGTTCCAGCCGACCCGCATGCATGAGCGGTATTTCTCGAAGAAGTACCACAACTCGCCCATGCCCTTTTCGATCTTCTTTTATGGCGGCTATGCCATTCACGGAACGACCGATCTGGCCCGTCTCGGCACACCGGCCTCGCATGGCTGCGTGCGGCTCGACCCGTCCAACGCCGAGAAACTGTTTGGCCTGGTCAAAAAGAACGGCGCCGAGAACACGACCATCCAGATCAAATCCTGAACCGGACGCCGGTGCCGCAAGGCGCCGCAGCTGAAACAGGCCCGGAATGCATCCGGGCCCTTTTCTACCACCAGCCGCGCCGCATCTGCGGCTCATGAGGATTGTTGCCGCGGCGGACGCCGATGTCTTCCAGAAGCCAATCCGGTTCACGCTCCAGTGCTGCCAGCGTCCTGGCGCGGCGGCGGCTGACGCGCCGATGTTCTGTCCAGGCGACCAGTCTGCCGGTGAAGCAACGCAGAAAAGACAGGGTTGCGCGGGGCGTATCGAATGTCAGGGTCATGGGGCTTCCTTTCGTCCCTGCCACGATCCGATACATTCAAACATTGATCAAACAAATGTATTTTGTTATATTGATCGAAATTGTCGATCTATAGGTCTGTCATGCTTTCCCTCGATCCGGACTTTTTGCGCAGCTTTCTGGCGATTTCTGACACCGGTTCTTACAGCGCGGCGGCGTTGCAAGTGAACAAGACGCAATCGACCGTCTCGGCACAGATGAAGCGGCTCGAGGAGATGCTCGGGGCAGCACTGTTCGAAAGGGTCGGACGGCGCAATGTGCTGACAGCGGAAGGCCGGCGGCTGATGGAATATGCCCGCCCGATCGTTCGCCTCAATGACGAGACCATATTCGCCTTCCGGCCGCCGGAGGTGAGTGGTGCCATCCGCATCGGCACATGCGATGACTATGCCCAGGCCTTCCTGCCGCCGATACTCAAGCAATTTGCCAGAACCCATCCGGCCGTCGAGGTGGAGGTGGTTACCGGCGACCTGGTCGAGCTGCGCCGACACGAGCACACTGAGAAGTTCGATGCCCTGCTGATTTCAAGCTGCGATCCGGAGCCAGGCGTCGAGCCCTTGCGCGTCGACAAGCTACACTGGGTCGGCGCCGAACAGCATTGTCGGCACATGGATGACCATCTTCCGCTTGCCCTGTGGTCGGACGGATGCACCTGGCGGGCACAGGCCCTCACTGCGCTTGCCGCTGGTGGCAGGGACTGGCGGGTCGCCTATACCACTTCGAACGCACCGCTGCTGATCTCGACCGTTCGCGACGGGCTCGGCATCACTGTCGCGCCACGCTGGTATCTCGTGCCCGGGCTCAAGATCCTTGAAGAGATGGATGAACGCTATCCGCTTGGTGACGCCACGATTTACATACAGACGCGCAGTGAATCCAATTCGCCGCCACTCACGGCATTTCTCGACTACCTGCGGGCGCATTTCCGGCCGCAGGTCGCCCTTCAGGCCGGTGCTGCGTAAGACCTGAAATGCTTGGAGAGCTTCAGGCTCTGCGCCTGGTAATTGGAACCGAGATCGGCGCCGTAGAGCTTTTGCGGCACCTCTGCCATTTTCTCGTAGATCAGCTTGCCGACCGTCTGGCCGTGGCCGAGCAGGAACGGCACCTCGCGGCTCCTGACCTCAAGCACCGCCCGGCTGCCCTGGCCTCCCGCCGGCGCATGCCCGAACCCGGGATCGAAGAACCCGGCGTAATGGACGCGGAATTCGCCGACCAGCGGATCGAAGGCAACCATTTCGGCGGCATGATCGGGCGGCACCTGCACCGCCTCGCGTGAGACCAGAATGTAGAACTCATCGGGATCGAGAATGATCTCGGACACACCGCGCGTCGTCAGCGGTTCCCAGAAATCGAGAACATCAAGCGCATCACGTTTGTCGACATCGACCACCGCCGTGTGACGTTTGGAGCGGAACCCGATCAACCCGTCGCGGCCTTCGCCAACAAGATCGATCGACAATGACACGCCGTCGCCAATCTCGGCGTTGGCATCGAACACCAGCGTATCGCGGGCGTGAAGCACACGGTGTTCGTCGGCGGAAAGCCGTGTGTCGGCATTGCGGAAGCGCATCTGGGAAAGCCGCGAGCCGGTCCGCGCCAGGATCGGGAAGGTGCGCGGGCTCACTTCAAGATAAAGCGGCCCCGTGTAGCCTGCCGGGATGGTGTCGAAGCCGCGGGCGCCGTCGCAGATGACGCGGGTGAAGATATCGAGCCGTCCCGTCGAGCTTTTCGGGTTAGCCGTGGCGCTGACATCGCCGGGCAGCGCCAGCACTTCCTGCAAGGGCACCAGATAGACGCAGCCACGTTCGAGCACCGCGCCTTCGGTGAGGTCGATCTCGTGCAGCTTGAGTTCCGAAATGCGGGTAGCGACAGCCGTTCCGGGTCCGGGAAGAAAGCTGGAGCGCACGCGATAGGCCGTTTGCCCGAGCCGAAGATCAAGGCTTGCCGGCTGGATCTGGTCGGCATCAAGCGGACTGGCGCTCCTGAGTGCGCCGGTCTCGAACAGCTCGGCGATCATGCGCGCCGAGAAAATGCCTTTTGGTTGTGTCGCCATTGCTACCCCTCGTGCCTGATCCGATAGCAACCTGCGACATTGACGCCAAGCGTCAATCTCCCTAAAACCCAGATCAATGCGTGCCGGAGCCTCGGGCGAGGGCGCGCTTGTGGTGATTTGGCCGGTCAGATTGCAGCCACTTCCGGATTTTGGTCCGGGCAAATGCTAAACGACCCGAAACCGGCCTCAGCGCCGGTTTTTTTATGGGAGAATGAAGATGGATCGCGGCAGGAACCCGCTCTCGGACCCGAAAAGACGCCGTCCCCAGACCCAGATGGTCCAGGGTGGGCTCGAACGCAGCCAGCACGGCGAAACCGCCGAAGCTATCTTCATGAACTCCGGCTTCGTCTATGAAGACTCGGAAGCTGCCGAGAAGCGCTTCAAGGGCGAGGCGCCGGGACATATCTACTCGCGCTTTTCCAATCCGACGGTAGCGATGTTCCAGGAGCGCATGGCGCTGATCGAAGGCGCCGAAGCGGCGCGCGGCACCGCGTCCGGCATGGCGGCGGTGACGACGGCGGCGATGAGCCAGGTCCGGGCCGGCGATCACGCCGTCGCGGCGCGGGCACTGTTCGGCGGCTGTCGCTACGTCATCGAGGACTACCTGCCGCGCTGGGGCGTCGAGTCGACGCTGGTCGACGGGCGGGAGCTCGAGAATTTCGAAAAGGCCATGCGGCCCAACACCAAGCTGGTGTTCATCGAGACGCCGACCAACCCGACGCTCGAACTGGTCGATATCGCCGGCGTTGCCGAGATCGCCCATGCCCATGGCGCCAAGCTGGTTGTCGACAATGTCTTTGCCACGGCAATCTGGCAAAAGCCGCTGGCGCTCGGGGCGGATCTGGTCGTTTATTCGGCCACCAAGCATATCGACGGCCAGGGCCGGGCCCTCGGTGGCGTCATTCTCGGATCGCAGGAGCTGATCTCGGCTGACGTCCACACCATCATCCGCCAGACGGGACCGTCGATGAGCCCGTTCAACGCCTGGGTCATGCTCAAGGGCCTCGAAACGCTCGAACTGCGGGTCCGGGCGATGACGGAGAACGCCGAGAGGGTTGCCAGTTTCCTCGCCGACCATCCGAAAGTCGAGAAACTGCTTTATCCCCGCCACCCCGGCCATCCGCAATATGCGCTGGCGCATCGCCAGATGGGCGGGGGATCGACCATGGTCAGCTTCGAGGTCAAGGGCGGCAAGGAAGCGACCTTCCGGGTCGCCGACGCGCTGGCGATCATTGCCATTTCCAACAATCTCGGCGACGCCAAGTCGATCATCTCGCATCCGGCGACAACGACCCACCAGCGTTTCAGCCCCGAGGCACGGGCCGAACTCGGAATATCGGAGGCACTGCTGCGCCTGTCAGTCGGGCTCGAGGATGGCGAGGACCTGATCGAGGATCTTGCCTACGCACTCGATCAGGCGTGAGCTGACGTCTGTCTAGCGGTTGCGTTTTCGAACCGGCGAACCGGCATCCACGTCACCTGAAAACGCTCCGGGGCCATAGACGCGCCAGGCGCTGATGATGCGGCCAAGCGTGGTCGCAAGCGTCAGCGCCCCGAAGGCCCAGGCAAGGACCGGGAACAGGCTCGGCACGGCGCAGATGAGGACGAACAGCGCAATGGTTTCGGTGCCTTCGAGCAGGCCGCCGGAAAAGAACAGCGATTTGACGCCGCGCGAACTGGTTTGGTGGCCGTGCTTTTCGGCCAGAATGGCGTAGCCGAGAAAACTGGCGCCATTGATGTAAAAACTCATGACCAGGAAGGCTGCCGGCAAGGCATTTTCGGCGGGCATCCATATGGCAAAGCCGAACGGGATGGCGCCATAGAAGGCGAAGTCGGCTACGATATCGAGATAGCCGCCGAAATCGGTTTTCCGTGTGGCGCGGGCGACGGCGCCGTCGAGGCCATCCAGCAGCCGCGACACCAGAACCAGCGCCAGCCCCCAGCCGGGGTGCCCAAGCGCGATCGCCAAGGCGGCACCCAGTCCAACGGCAAGGCCGGTAAGCGTCACTGCATTGGCGCTGGCGCCGAGACGCGCCAGTCCCGCTCCGAGCCGGTCGAGCGGCGGATCGATCAGCCGGCGCATGTAGCCGTCGAGCATGGTTAACGAAGCCTTTCCGCTATGGAGCGCAGCAGGGGTTCCATGGCGGTGTTCATAGCATTGGCAAGGTTCACGCCCCAATTGCTTGTGCGTGATCCCGACCACCTGAAAGTTCCGCGTCGTGGCGCTGGCGTTCGAAAAGGCGAGACCCGTCAGTTCTTCGGTTCGAACTGTCCCGGCGTGAAGTGGTAGCTGGTCGAGCAGAACTCGCAGGTGACCTCGATCTCGCCATCGACGGCCATCTCCTCACGCTCTTCCGAGGTGAACGAGTTCAACAGCATGTCCTCGATGCGCTCGGCCGAGCAGCCACAGCGCTCTTCCATCGGTTCGGGCGAAAACAGCCGCAATTGGCCTTCGTGGAACAGGCGGAACAACAAGCGCTCGGGCGAAACGTCCGGGTCGACCAGTTCGGCATCGCCAAGCGTCGACATCAACGACTTGGCCTCGATCCAGTTTTCGGAGTCTGCCGTCGACTGCTCGTTGGTCTCCGGATTGGAAAAATCCCCATCGCCCGGCAGGTCGAGGACCGGCGGTTTCTCGTCTCCTGACGGCAGATACTGGATCAGAACGCCTTCGGCCCGCCAACGGGTGCGGTCGCCACGCGCCGAGTGCTGGGCAACTGCCAGACGGACTTCGGTCGGGATCTGTTCGGACTGCATGAAATAATGGCGCGCCGCGGCCTCGAACCCGTCACCCTCAAGCGCAACAATGCCCTGATAGCGCTCCATATGCTGGCCCTGGTCGACGGTCATCGCCAGATGCCCCTTGCCGAGGAGATCGGTGACGCTGGTTTTGCCCGCAACACGCGCGGCTTCGACGGCATCGGCGTCGAACTGGGCGCAGGCGCGCAAACCGCCCGGCGCATCGTAATCGACAACGATCAGCGAGATCGGCCCATCGGTTTGGGTCTGGACGATGAAACGCCCCTCGAACTTGAGCGAAGAGCCGATGAGCGCGGCAAGAACAATGGCCTCGCCGACAAGCCGCGAGACCGGTTCGGGATAGTTGTGGCGGGTCAGGATGGTGTCGAGCGCCGGCCCGAGCCGCACCGCGCGCCCACGGCACTGAAGCGCGTCGAGCGTGAACGGCACGACGACATCGTCGCCGCTTTCCGGACGGTCGAGTCCATAATCGCCAAGTGAGATCGCCAAATCAGATTTCCTCGATACCGAAGGCCCAGCACAGGATGGCCTTCTGGATGTGCAAGCGGTTCTCCGCCTCGTCGAACACCACCGATTTCGGCCCGTCGATGACCTCGTCGACCACTTCGTCGCCGCGGTGGGCCGGCAGACAGTGCATGAAAAGCGATTTGTCGCTGGTGCCCGACATCAGCCGTTCGTCGACGCGCCAGGGACTTAGGACGCGACGGCGCTCGCTGGCGTCGGTGTCGCCCATCGACACCCAGGTGTCGGTGATGACGAGGTCGGCGTCGGCTGCTGCTTCGCGCGGGTCCTCGACGATGGTGACGCCGGAACCGGCGGTAGCAATGTCGCTCAAAAGACCCTGGTCGGGGCCATATTCTTTCGGCGTCGAAATGGTCAGCGTATTGCCGAAATGGCGGGTCGCATGCACCCAGGACGCGAGCACATTGTTGGAATCTCCGACCCAGATAACCTTTTTGCCGGCGATCGGGCCGCGATGTTCCTCATAGGTCATGATGTCGGCCATGACCTGGCACGGGTGGGAACGCCGGGTCAGTCCGTTGATGACCGGAATCGTCGCCGCGCCGGCGAGTTCCAGCAGGTCGTCATGGCTCAAGATGCGGATCATGATGGCATCGACATAGCGCGACATGACCCGGGCGGTGTCGGCCAGCGTCTCCTCGCGGCTCAATTGCATTTCCGAGCCGGTCAGCATTAGCGTCTGACCGCCGAGCTGGCGCATGCCGACATCGAAGCTGACGCGGGTACGGGTCGACTGGCGCTCGAAAATCATCGCCAGAACCTTGTCCTGCAAAAGGGCCGGACGTTCACCCTGTTTGAGACGGGTCTTCAATTCGGAAGCAAGGGCGAGAATGCGCTTCAGGTCGTCGGCCGAGAAATCCGAAAGATCGAGAAAATGTCTGGGCTGACCGGCTGGGGCGGAGGTCATGGTCGTTGCTTTCTGTTTGGGCGTTTCGTGCCTATTCGGCGTTGGTACCGGATTGGGCCTGAAGCTCCTCGGCAATGATGCCGACGGCTTCCTCGATGTCCTTTTCGCTGACGATCAGAGGCGGCAACAAGCGAAGCACATTATCACCGGCAGCGACCGTCAGAAGGTGACGATCGCGCAGTTTCGCGACGAAATCACGCACCGGAGGCGTGATCTTGATGCCAGCCATAAGGCCCTTGCCGCGAATTTCGACGACGAGATCGGGATAGGTCTGCATCAGCTGTTGCAGGTGCCAGTGAAGGCGCTGTCCCATCTTTTCGGCATGTTCGATGAAGCCGGGCGCCAGGATGCGGTCGAGCACGGCATTGCCGACAGCACAGGCCATCGGGTTGCCGCCATAGGTCGAGCCGTGGGTGCCGGGCACCATGCAGGCGGCGACCTCTTCAGTGGCAAGGCAGGCCCCGAGCGGGAAACCGCCGCCGATCGCCTTGGCGATAGCCATGATGTCCGGGGTGATGCCGGCCCATTCGTGGGCGAACAGCCTGCCGGTCCGGCCCATGCCGCACTGCACCTCGTCAAGGATCAGCAACATGCCATGCTCGTCGCACAGCCTGCGCAGCCCCCTGAGGAAGTCTACCGTCATGGCGGTAACGCCGCCCTCGCCCTGCACCGGCTCGATCAGAATGGCGCAGGTCTTGTCATCGATCAGTTTTTCGACGGCAACGAGGTCGCCGGGAGCAGTGTGCTTGAAACCAGCCAGCGGCGCGCCGAAACCCTCAAGATAGCTGGGATTTCCGCCGGCAGCGATGGTGCCGAGTGTGCGACCGTGGAACGAGCCGGAAAAACCGATGATCTCGCTGCGCTCGCTCTCGCCCTTGGCGTGGAAATGCCGGCGCGCCGTCTTGATGGCGCATTCGAGTGCCTCGGCGCCGGAATTGGTGAAAAACACCTTGTCGGCGAAGGTCGCGGCGGTCAGGCGCTCGGCCAGGCGCTCGGCCTCGGGAATGGTGAAGATGTTCGAGACGTGCCAGACCCCATCGGCCTGCGTCTTGAGGGTTTCGACCACATGCGGGTCGTGGTGACCGAGGGCATTGACCCCGATGCCGGAATTGAAATCGAGATAGGCCGTGCCATCGCTCGTGAAAAGGCGCATGCCTTCGCCCCGCACGAAAGCGAGATCGGACCGGGCATAAGTGCCAAAGAGCGCAGACATTGTCGTTTTCCTGATCGATGTTGCATGCCGGCGGACGCCGGATGTTAGCCGCGCACAAACGCGGCACAAAAACCAAAAACGCGCCGCTTGCGGCGGCACGTTTACGCCTTAGTTTATGCCGGTTTGCACTGCTAAAGTCAACGCAGGCGCAGGATCTGGCCGACAAGGCCCTGTTTTGACTCATCTTCCGGTTCCGGACCCCACAAGCCCGGTTTTTCCGGGGAAATTACCCCATGACTCTTGCGCCGGATTCTGCCGATTGTGTAAGATTGGCGGCGTTGGGGACACGATATCTGGTGTGGCGGACCCCCTCCACATACGATTGCTGGTTCTGCTTGCTGACGGTCTGTTTGTCGGCAGGGGAACGGATTCTGCCAGGGGACCTGAGGCCAAGGAGTTTAATGAGTATGAGCTGGACCGACGAGCGGGTCGAACTGCTGAAAAAGCTATGGATGGAGGGCCTGAGCGCCAGCCAGATTGCCAATGAGCTTGGCGACGGCGTCACCCGCAATGCCGTGATCGGCAAGGTGCATCGCCTCAAGCTCAGTGCCCGCTCCAAACCCGCCAGCGCCGCGCCACGTCCGCGCTCGCCGAGCCGCCCGACCGTGCGACGCGCATCATCAAGCGGAGGTGGTGCGCCTGCCGGCATCAAGCGCCGGGTGATCAACTCGGCGCCGGTGATTGGCGCCACTGCGCTCAAGCCGGAAGAGGACTACGCGGCCGAAATGGAAGCCGAGCTCGCCGAGGTGCACGAACTGTTCATTCCCGAAGGCGAGCGCCTGTCGCTGCTGGACCTCAACGAACAGACCTGCAAGTGGCCCATCGGCGACCCCCTCAACCCGGATTTTCACTTCTGCGGCCGCACACCCAAGGACGACCATCCCTATTGCGAGTTCCACGCCCGCCGCGCCTATCATCAGGTCGACAAGAAGCGGCGCTGAACTGCTGGAACGTGTGAGCGCTTGCTCACTGGGACTGTTTTCGGATCCCCATATCCGCATCTTTTCAGGGCGCCTCCATCCGGGGCGCCCTTTTCCATTGATGTGGATGATAGTCAGGTTGTGTTGTGGCAGTCGATCGAGCTTTTGGCTCTGACATCATGCACACGCTGGCACGCCGCGCTTCACAGCTGAACCGGTTCCTGTCTCTGCCGAGAACACCCTATGGCGTGACAAGACCGAGAGTTTCTCGACGCCCCCAGCGGATCAGCAGAACGACGGCAACGAAGCCGAGCCCGGCAGCCAGTCCGGCCCAAACGCCTAAGCCGCTCCAGCCGAGGACGAAAGCCAGGATATAGGCAACTCCCAACCCGACCAGCCAATAGCCGATCATGGCGACGATCATCGGCACCCGCGTGTCCGACAATCCGCGCAGCGCTGCAGCCATGGCGACCTGTGTGCCGTCGAAAAACTGGAACAGGCCGGCGACCACAAGAAAGGACGCCGCGAGCGCGATAACGCTGGCATTCTCGGGCCGGCTGGCATCGAGGAACACGCCGGCAAGCGAGCGTGGCGCGAAAACGAACAGCGAGAAGGTCAGCGACATGAACACCAGGGTCATGATGAGCCCGATCCAGCCCGCCCGCCCGACATTGCCCGGATCATGCCGGCCCTGAGCCAGCCCGACGCGAATGGTCGTGGCCTGTGACAGCCCGAGCGGCACCATGAAGCTGAGCGAGGTGCATTGCACGGCCACGGCATGGGCGGCCACCGCATCCGGTCCGATCCAGCCCATCATGAATACGGCAAAGCCGAACAGCCCGACCTCGGCGACCTGGGTCAACCCGATCGGTAGGCCAATGCGCAGGAGCTCGACAAATCGCGGCCAATCCGGCTTGAAGAAACGCACGAAGACGAAATGGCGGCGATAGAGCGGGTGCATGATCGCATAGGCGGCCCCAAGTCCGAACATCAGCCAATTGGCGATGGCGGTCGCGATACCCGCACCGACAATACCAAGCGCCGGCAGGCCGGCGGCGCCGAAAATCAACCCATAGGCAAGCAGGCCGTTGACGACGACGGCGGCGAGCACGATCGCCAGCACCGCGCTGGTTTTGCCCTTGGCCGAGATGAACAGGCGCAACACCATGAAGCCGAGCGCCGGCGGCACGCTCAGCGCGGCAAAATCGAGATAGGCCGCGGCCAGCTCGGATATCTCCGCCGGCTGGCTGGCAAACGGGAAGATATGCTCGGCAAAAACCAGCACCGGCAGGATCACCATCGAAAGCATAATGGCCACCCATAGCCCCTGGCGCACCGTGCGACGCACAGACTTCGTCTCCCTTGCACCGATGGCCTGCGAGATCATCGGCGCCGTCGCCATGACGACACCGAAGCCGCCGACGAGCAGCGGCGACAGCAGGGCCGTGCCAAGAGAAATGCCGGCCAGCGATTGCGGACCAAGCCATCCCATCAGCACGACGTCGGTGGTGAAGAATGCGGCCTGCGCCAGCTGGGACAACACCAGCGGCCAGGCAAGCGCCAGCATGGCCCACATTTCCGCGAGCCATAGAGCGCGCCGCGATGGATGAGGCTGGGCGTACATTTCAAGACTTTCCAAGGATCTTCAGCCCGCTTGCACAGGCATGGCAGGGGCGAGTCTTATAGGCGAAGGTTATGGGCTTGTCGCCTCTGTGTCCCATGGATATCCGTTATGGCCGCAATCAGCTGCGCATAGATCGGAGAGGGCAGCAATTAAGGAAAAGGGCGCCCAAAGGCGCCCTTGCTCCCGCGATCCGGCTGCTGCATCGCGAGCCCGGCAGCATTGGCGAACGTCTAGAATTCGCTCCAGTCCTGATCGACGGCGGTGTTGCCCCTGGACACAAGGTTTCGGACGGCCTGACCGGCTTTCTGAACCATCGACTTCGGGGCCTGAGCTTTCTCCTGCCGCGCCGGGCGCGTGACGGCTCCGCCACCGGAACCGGCGAGGGTGAACACCGCCACGATGTGGTCGAGCTCGCTGGCTTGGGTTTCGGTCTGCTCGATGGCTGCGTTCGTCTGTTCGACCAGCGCCGCGTTGTGCTGGGTCATCTCATCCATCTGACGGACCGCGACATTGACCTCGTCGATGGAGCCGGCCTGTTCGCGGCTGTCCCGGGCGATGGCGTCCATCTCGGTTGCATTGGTCCTTACGGCATCAAGGATCGCCGAGAGCTTCTCGGAAGCCTGGGCAACAAGCTTGGCGCCGCCAGCAACCTCCACACCTGACTGCTCGATCAGGGCCTTGACCTCGGAGCTGGCCTCGGCAGAAGACTGCGCAAGCCGTCTCACTTCTATGGCCACAACCGCAAAGCCCTTACCCGCCTCCCCGGCACGCGCCGCTTCGACCGAAGCATTCAGCGCCAGCAGGTTGGTCTGGAAGGCGATATCGTCGATCATACCAATGATGTTGGAGATCTTGGCGCTCGAGGCCGATATCCGCTCCATGGCATGGTTGGCCTCGTTCATCACCTCACCGCCTTCCTCGGCAGTCTGGGAGGCATGTTTGGCCTGGCTGGCGGCAGCACCGGCACGCTTGGCGCTTTCCATGACCGTCGTTGCCAGCTGCTCCATGGCCGCCGAGGTTTCCTCAATGGTCGCGGCCTGCTTGGTGGTGCGCTCGGAAAGATCGTTGGCACCCGAGAGGATCTCTCCGGTCGCGGTCTTCAACCCGTGCGAGGTTTCCCGGATCTGCCCGACGACCTCGGTGAGCTTGTCGGCCACCGCGTTGGTGTCGGACTTGAGCTTGTCGAAGGCACCCTGATAGCTGCCCTGGACCCGAACGGTCAGGTCGGTATTGGCCAGAGCCGACAACACCTCACCGGTTTCGCCAATGCCGCGCTCGACCATTTCAACCAGATTGTTGACCGAACGCGCCAAGGCGTTGAGTTCCGCGTCGGGGAAGTCCTCGGCGACGCGCGCCGAGAAATCGCCCTCGACTGCCGCCTGCACGACGTTGCCAAAGGCCTGCTGCAGATTTTCCATCATGCGGGCGTGTTCGGCGCGGCGCTCCTGAGATGCCAGTTGCTGCTCCTCGGTCAAAGCCGCAACCTTGAGGCCATTCTCGCGGAACACTTCGACCGCGCGCGCCATGGCGCCGAGTTCGTTGCGCCGTTTGGTGCCGTCGACTTCGGCATCGAGTTCGCCGGACGCCAGCTTGTCCATGGTCCTGGTCAAACGCGTCACCGGCGTGGTGATCGAACGGGAGACCAGAATCCCGAGCACGATCGCGACCGCAATGACCACCAGAGTCACCAGCGCCATAGCCATGAAGATCGAATTGGCCGGGCCCATGACATCGTTCTCGGAGCGTTCGGCAACAATCGCCCACTTCTTGCCAAGGAAGGTGGCCGGTTCGGCCACCGAGATCTGGCGGACGCCCTTGTCGTCGACACGGATGGTTTCAGCCCTGGTGCCCGACGCCGCGCCAACAATTGCGGCATTGTCAATTGTCAGCTTCAGTGCGGTCGGCTGGTCGGCGAGCGGCATGTCGGAAAGCACCACGCCCTTGTCGTTTATCAGGTAGGTCTGGCCGTTGATTTCGTCGCTGTTGTTGAGGATGGCGTCGAAGTAGCTGGCATCGAGACGGATGGCGACGTAACCGACGATCGCGTCGGGATCCCTCATCACGCCGCGAACGTCGCGAACAAGGAACAGTGACGGCTCGCCGGCGTTGAGGCCGTAAGGCGCGTAGTCGGAGACGATGTTGGTTCCGGCATCTGCAGAAGCTGCCGCGGCAATCGCATCGGCAAGCCCGCTGCCGGCGATGTCAGGGCTGTCGAGCGTCAACAGGAAATCGGCGGACTTGGTGACTGAGTAGACGATATAGCCGTCGGCGTTGACCAGATAGATGTCGCCATAACCGCCGCTCTTCCAGGACGATAGCATGCCGCCGTGAAAGGCGACGTGGCGATAGGCGTACATCGAGCCCGACCCTTCACCCGTCACCGAGGCCCGCTCTTCAGGGGTGGCGCCCTGCTGGAAGAATTCCTTCACCTTCGGAAGATCCTGAGGCAAGGAGTCGATCATTGTCGACAGATCGGTCAGCGCCTGCTTGGCCGCGGCGCCGGATGCTATGGTCTCAAGATCGGCGACGGCACGCTCCATCGACATGTCGAAGATCGTGTGACCTGCATCTGCTTGCGTCGACAACTGCTGGCGTCCTGCCTCTTCGAGGCTGGAATGTGAAAGCCCATAGGCGGCAATCCCGACCGCGACCGCTCCTAGAGCAGTCAACGCAATCATCATGAAGGGCAAGGTGAAACCCAGGCTACGCGGTAACCGCGACAGTATCCCAGTCGGTTTCGAGCTGATCTGGTCCGCCATTTTCGTCCCCATATTCCGTTCGGGGGCCAGTTAGCGCCGGTCAGGTAAAAGGCGCCTAAATAAACGGTTGATTTTCACGTCGGATACCGAAAACAGCGAAGAAAACCGGGTCATGCGACGTATCGACACAGACATTTGCAGCGCCGACGTCAATGTCGGCGCGCCAATACTGAAACCGGCGCGCCCCCGTTTCGGGAACGCGCCGGTCTGAATCCTGTTGCCTAACTGGCCCATCACCGCTGCAGCCGGACAAGACACGTCCCTGCTCCGGCGCATGCGCGGTCTATTTGGGTGCGAGCACCATCACCATCTGGCGGCCTTCCGACCGCGGGGTCATCTCGACCTTCGACAGCTCCTCGGCTTCATCGCGAACCTTGTGCAGCAGCGACAGACCAAGTTCCTGATGCGCCATCTCGCGGCCGCGGAAGCGCATGGTGACCTTCACCTTGTCGCCGTCCTCAAGGAATTTGACGACCGAGCGCATCTTCACCTCATAGTCATGGGTGTCGATGTTCGGCCGCATCTTGATTTCCTTGACCTCGATGACTTTCTGCTTCTTTCGGGCCTCGGCCGCCTTTTTCTGGGCGACATACTTGAACTTCCCGAGATCGAGAATCTTGCAGACCGGAGGGTTGGCATTAGGAGAAATGGCAACGAGGTCGAGACCTGCCTCGACAGCAAGTGCAATCGCTTCGGGGGTATCGACCACACCCCTGTTGGTGCCTTCGGCATCGATCAGCTGAACTTGCGGAGCGGTGATATCCTCGTTGGAGGGCGGCCCGTCTTTCTGGGGCGCCACTTGTCTCATTGGGCGACGAATGGTGCGGGATCCTTCTGCAGTTTGACACAATGGGTGAAAGCCTACTTAAAATCGTGTCTTGGCTTTGTGAAGTCAACTGGTAGTGCGGCGAATTGCGCATTTGAGGACAATTGCGGATGAATGAGCACCATATCGGCGTCGGAATCGACGCCGAAGCGCGCGACATCGCCGTGCTGCAGCGACCGGGGCAGGCCCCGGGGCTGATGTGGCTGGGCGGCTTCAAGTCCGACATGGCCGGTTTCAAGGCGGCGGCGCTCGATGCGCTCGGCGCCGAAATGGGTCTCGCGGTCACCCGGTTCGACTATTCCGGCCACGGAAATTCGGGTGGGGATTTCCTCGATGGCACCATTTCGCGCTGGCTCGATGAAGCACTTGCCGTGTTCGCCATGACCAGTGGCGACCAGATCCTGGTCGGTTCGTCGATGGGCGGCTGGATGGCGCTGCTCGTCAACAAGGCATTACGGGAGCGCGGCGAAACCCGCGTCAGGGCGATTGTCCTGATCGCGCCGGCCACCGACATGACCGAAGACCTGATGCGCATGACGTTTTCGCCCGAGCAGTTGCATCAGCTTCATGCCACCGGCCGGGTCGAGTGGCCATCCGACTATTCGGACACGCCCTACATCCTGACAGAAAAGCTCGTCGTCGACGGCAGCCAGCACCTCATCATGGGCAAGGGTTCGATCACCACCGGCTGCCCGGTTGCCATTCTGCAAGGCGGCGCCGACACCGCCGTGCCGGTCGCCCACACGCTGAAACTGCTGTCCCACCTGACCCTGGATCCGGTGAGCTTCACGCTGGTGCCCGACGGCGATCACAGGCTGAGCCGGCCCGAAGATCTGGACCGATTGAAACAGACGGTACGGCGGCTGGTTGAGGATGAGACAGCCTAGCGTGCTGTTGCCAAACGCGATTTTGCAATGCCATCGGTGTCGAAATTCGCCGGATCGAGCCAAGCCTCGTACACGGGCTTGAGCGCCGGCCATTCGCTGTCGAGCATCGAGAACCAGGCGGTGTCACGGCTCTTGCCCTTGACGATCATGTCCTGGCGAAACACCCCTTCGTATTGGAACCCGAACCGCGCGGCGGCTTGCCGCGACGGCAGGTTGAGGTCGTTGCACTTCCATTCGAACCGGCGATAGCCGAGCTCTTCGAAGACATAGCGCGCCGTCAGGAACAGGGATTCGGTGGCAATGCGCGTGCGGGCGATGCCCCTGCCCCAGAGCACGTCGCCGATTTCGATTGACCGGTGCTCGGGCCTAATGCGCATCAGGGCGTGCCGGCCCCCGCAGGCTCCGGTGCTGCGATCGATGACAGCGAAATAGAGCCATTCGGGATGATTGGCCGCATTGATGATCTGTTGCACATGCTCGGCGGCATTGGCCGGCACCAGGCTGGGAAGCCAGCGATAGCGCGCGGCCATCTCGGGCCCATCGATCGCGGCATAGAGATCTTTGGCATGGTGTTCGGTGAGCGGTTCGAGCCGGCAGTAACGTCCTTCGAGCGTCAGTTTTTGCGGCGCGGGGCCGGGTTCGAGCGCGGTCATCGGCTGGTTCCGTCGGTTATGGCTCTCAGGCCATGGCGATAGGTCGGGTAGAAAAGATCAACATCGAGCGCGCGCTTGATGGCAGCATTGGAGACGCGCTTGTTGTCTGCGTAAAAGCTGCGGGCCATCGCGGTCATCTCGGCCGCCTCGAAATCTTCTTCCGGCGGGGGAGCGATGCCCATCAGCCCGGCGGCAAACGCTATGGGATCCTGCGGCGGCGCCGGTTCGTCATCGGCAAGGTTGAAGGTGCCTGCGAGCTTTTGCCGGGCGGCGCGGGCCGTGACCTCGCCGATATCGGCGGCATGGATACGGTTGAAAACCTGGCCCGGCTTAACGATGCGGCGGGAAGTGCCGGCCTTGAGCTTGTCGAGGGTCGAGCGCCCTGGCCCGTAGATGCCGGCAAGTCGAAGGATGACGAGCGGCACGCCCTTGCTGGCGGCAAAATCGCGCCAGGCCTGTTCGGCGACGACGCGCCGGCGCGACCGCTCATTGACGGGCTGCGGTGCGGCGGTTTCGTCGATCCACGCCCCGCCGTAATCGCCATAGACCCCGACCGTTGAATAATAGCACAGCCATTCGAGGGTTCTGGAGGCCATTAGGTCTGCACCATGCAGGTTGAGCACCGGGTCACCGTCTGGTCCAGGTGGAGCCGAGATGATGACGTGACTTGCCGCCGCAAGTGCCGGTGTGAGTGTCTGGCCCGGCGCGGTGCCGTCAAAGACATGGGTCTGAACGCCTTCGAGCGTTAGCGCTTGGCTCTTTTCGACGCTGCGAGTGGTCCCGACTATGGAGAGATCGGTGCCGAAATGACCACGCAGCGCCTTGACGGCAGCGCGGGAGGAAAATCCAAGACCGAAGATGAAAACGTTCACGCCCTTACTCCTTCAAGCGGCGGGACCAGTTCGCCGTCCCATTCTCCGGCAACATCGGGATCGTGCTCGTCCTCAAGATGAGCAGCACGCACCTTAGCCACCTTCTCATCGGTCGCGAGCCGGCGGAAGGCCCAGATCGCGGCACCGCGGATCAGCGGTTGCGGATCGACAAGCCGCACCTCGACCAGGGGCAACAAGTGCGGGTTGCCAGAATTGCCAACGGCGATCAGCACATTTCTGAGGAAACGGGCATGACCGAGCCTCTTGACTGGGGTTCCGGCGAAGAGTTTGCGGAAACCGGCATCATCATGCGTGACGAGATCGGCGAGGTCCGGGGCTTCGAGGTCGGCACGGGAACGCAGCTTTGTCTCTTTCGCTTCAGAGGCGAACTTGTTCCACGGACATACGGCAAGGCAATCGTCGCATCCGTAGACGCGGTTGCCCATCGGCGCCCTGTATTGGCGCGGAATCTGGGTCTTGTGCTCATTGTTGAGATAGGCCAGGCACCTGCGGGCATCGAGCTGAAACGGCGCCGGGAACGCCCTGGTCGGGCAGATATCGAGACAGCGCGAACAGGAGCCGCAATATTCCCCATGCCCCGCATCCGCCGGCAGGTGCGTTGTCGTCAGAATCGCCCCGAGGAAAAGCCAGGAACCGAGCTGGCGCGAGACCAGCACGGTGTGCTTGCCTTGCCAGCCGATGCCAGCGGCTTCGGCCAGCGGCTTCTCCATCAATGGCGCGGTATCGACAAAAACCTTGACGTCGCCGCCACTGCGCCGCGCCAGAAGCCCGGCCAGATCCTTGAGCTTGCCCTTGATGATGTCGTGGTAGTCACGATTGCGGGCATAAACCGAGATATTGCCCTTTTGGCGCGCCTCCAACAGCGGCAGCGGGTCTTCGGACGGTCCGTAGTTCATCCCGACCATGATGATGCTTTTGGCGTCCGGCCACAGCCCTTGCGGCGCCTCGCGGCGGGAGGCGGTTTCCACCATCCAGTCCATCTCGCCGTGCCAACCGCGCGCGAGTGCGGTGGCGAGCTTTTCCGGCAAATCGGGGCGGGAGGTTGCGTCGGCGATACCGAAGGCATCAAACCCCAACGCATCGGCCCGCGCCTTCAGCTCGGCGACCAGCGCGCCGCGATCCGAACCGTTTGTTTTGTCGGCATCAAAACGCAAGGTTCACTTCTTTCCTGGTCGCGTGTTCGAGGCTTCGACAGGCTCAGCCGGAAAACCGGTACCCACTTTTTCTGAACACGCTCCGCTAGAGCTTTTCACTGTTTCACGGAAACAGTGAAAAGCTCCAAGTTCTTGTTTTATCGCATTTCCGGACGGTGAACCGGTGTCCACTTCACCTGGAAATGCTCTAGAAATCGAGGTCGGCGTAGGACTTCGAGGGCGGCATGCCGACGACGCGGTCGCCGAGAAGCGGCCGGAACGCCGGGCGCGATTTCAGCCGCGCGAACCATGAGCGCACCTCTTCATGGGCTTCCCACGGCACGTCGCCGAGATAGTCGAGCGCCGACAGGTGCGCGGCAAGGGCAAAATCGGCGAGCGACAGATCGGGGCCGGCGAGCCAACGCCGCGTTGCCAGCAAATAGGTGAAATACTGCAGGTGTTCGCTCAGATTGGCCTTGGCCGCCCTGAGGGCCGACGGGTCGGGACTGCCCTGTTTCAGCTCGCGCTTGCCAATCTTTTCCTCGAGGACATAGCGCGTCACCTCGTCGTTGAGGCGCATGCTCACCCAATCGTAGAGCCGCCACATCTCGCCACGGATCGGCGCATCCAGTGGCACCAGCCCGGCCACCTGGGACGGCGCATAACGGATCTCGACATGCTGAATCACCGGTGTCGGCCCGATCAGTGGCGCCGCGCCCTCTTCGATCAGCAGCGGCACCGTCGCCGCCGGATCGATGTCGGTGAGGCGCGCGTCACGCCGCCAGTGACTGACATCCTCGAGTTCGGGATCGATGCCATACTCACCGAGCATCAGCCGGACAAGGCGGCAGGCGGGGTCGAGACGGTGCTGCAATAGTGTCGGCATGCGGTGCTACGAGGCTCCTGTTTGCGCCTTACCCTTGATGCCGAAACACGCTAGAAGCGGGGCATTGCAAGAAAGCGGCTCCCTTTGGATAGGAGATCAAATGAACGCCGATCAAGGTCTTTTTGTGCCACTTATTTTAGGTTTTATCGAAGGTCTTACCGAATTCTTACCCGTATCCTCCACCGGGCACATGCTGCTGGCGAGTCAGTTTTTCGGTTTGGCAGAGCCGGAGGCATTCTTCGTCATGATCCAGCTCGGAGCGATCCTGGCCATCGTGACAGTCTATTTCAAGAAGCTTGGCGAACTGGTTGTTGATGGCCTCAAGGGCGACAAAGGTGCCTGGCTTTTCGCACGCAATATCATTCTGGCCAACCTCCCGGCCGGCCTGGTTGGCATTCTCGCTCACGATCTGATCCAGAAAGTGCTTTGGGAAAGCCCCGCAATTGATCTGCACGACGCTTCTCGTCGGCGGCATCATCCTTCTCATCATCGATCGTTTGCCGCTTAAGCCACGCTATACCGATACCTATACGTTTCCCTGGCATACCAGCCTGATCATCGGCCTGTTCCAGATGCTGGCACTCGTGCCGGGTGTCTCGCGTTCGGGAGCGACGATCGTGGGCGCCCTTCTTGTTCGGCACCGACAAGCGCTCCGCTACGGAATTCACCTTTTTCATGGCGCTGCCGATCATGCTCGCAGCCTTCGGCTATGATGCCTTCAAGCATCGCGATGTCATCATGAGCGGCGGCGTGGCGCTCGACATCACCATCGGCTTCGCCGTGGCGCTTCTGGTCGCCATCGTCGTGGTTCGCTATCTGCTGGATTTCGTCAAAAGCTATGGTTTCGCGCCATTCGGCTGGTGGCGCATCATCGTCGGCGGTGGCGGCCTGATCGCGCTGTTCTTCATGCATTGAGCCGACGCGCGCGGCTGGTTCTCCGCCAAGGGCGAAAACTGAACCGCCCCGGCACGACCGGGGCGGACAACACGATCCGAAGCTGTCAGAAGGCTCAGGCCTTGGCGCGATCGAACTGACCATGGCGACGGAAACGCCAGAGATAGGTCGGCAGTATCGCATCCATCGAGGTCGGGACGATTCCAAGATCGGCAATGGTGCGTTTGTCGGCAATTGCCTCTTCAGAGACGACATTGTCGGCCTGCAGCAGCACCGCCTGATCGGCCGTGAACAGTTTCCACGGCGAGAGTTGGGCGATGCGGCCCATGAACCGGGCAAGCCCCGGTCCGATCGGCATCAGCACACGCTTGCTCTCGGCTTCCGCCAGCAAACGCTCCAGAAGTTCACGCATGGTCTCGATTTCCGGCCCGCCGAGCTCATAGGTCGCCCCCGGCTTGGCTGCCCCCGAAACCACTGCAGCGAAAGCTGAGGCGACGTCGCCGACATAGACCGGCTGGAAGCGCGAGGCGCCGCCGATGACGGGAACCACGGGCGAAATGCGCGAGATGGCGCCGAACAGGTTGAAAAAGCCATCGTCACGCCCGAAGACCAAAGACGGCCTGAGGATCACTGCCTTGGGGAAAGCGGCAAGCACTTCCTGCTCGCCGAGCGCCTTGGAACGGGCGTAGGCGCTTTTCGATTCGGCATCGGCGCCAAGGGCCGACATATGCACCATCGCTTTCGCACCCACCGCGGCAGCGGCCTCGGCGACATGCTTGGGCGCCCATGGTATGCACGGCCATGAAGCGTTGGCGACCCGATTCGTGCAGGATGCCGGTGAGATTGATGACGATATCCGAGCCAGCAGCAGCACGAAGGACCGAATCACGGTTCCTGAGATTGGCCTGAACCGGTTTGAACCCGGCCCTGTGCGCCGAACATGCGAACCTCACCGGCCAGGTCCGGTCGTCTGACCGCCACGCGGACGCGATAGCCCATTTGAGCAATGGCCTCGGTCACATGGTTGCCGATGAATCCGGACCCGCCGAAAATGGTCACCAAGCCCTTGTCGCCGTCATCCATGCTCGTCGCCTCTCAGATCTGGCGCATTTCCGGACCGGACTCATGGTGTTTTCCGGTGGAAAATGCGAGGAAAAACTCTCATCCGCCGGATGCATCGTGGCAAAGAGCCGCAACAGCCCGGCAACTCGGGTTCTTAGCCTTTGATGCACGGCTTGTCGAGCAGGGCGGAAACACCTGTTCGTCGGCGAGAGCGCTTTCCGATGTGATTGGCAATTGACAAGACAGGTGCCCCGTCCTAGTGAGAGCGCCGCATCGACCGGGGCACGCCCGGACAGTGCCCTGGTGGCGGAATTGGTAGACGCGCTAGCTTCAGGTGCTAGTTTCCGTACGGAAGTGGAAGTTCGAGTCTTCTCCAGGGCACCATTTTTCTGAGACGCTGCTTGCAGGGCAAAGGCTCCTGCCTGCAATGCAGCGGATTCAATTCGCATCGCCGGCAAAATGAGCGGAACGCGCGTTTCGCCATTTAGGCGTTGACCACCCCCCACCAAAGCGCATCAGGCACAAATGGCTGCGCGGGTCGGGATCATCGTTGCTGACTTGGGGCTGAGGACCTACGACATCCAGATCGCCCGAATTGCTGGCGCCAGCCACAGCATTGGCCTATCAGTCAGCGTTGTGACGGGACGGATATCGGCAATCTGTTTCACTGGTGCCAGGATTGCACCAACCGATTTTACCACGGAGCACGATTCTGCGACACGCGCCTTGTAGGTTCCGAATATATGTTTTGTTTCAGGGTGTTATCATCGAAGGCCCACGACCTATACAGGACATAAGCGATCAACCAGTGCATTTTGGTGCATTCGGCGGATTGCGATAGACTCCATTATAGTCCCACGTCATCGTAAGCGCAGGATTTGCGCGGGTGACGCGACCGCGAATTGATCAGGAAAAATAAAGCGACCTCTAGCATGACCGGATCCAGACGCTTGGCTGCCCGCATTGCGCGTCTCCGCAGCCAGATCCACAAGATGGTTGCGGCAATGTCCTGGGCGCAAAAGCGCATACTGCTTGTCGTGCTCGACGCGGTCATGCTGTCCTTCGCGGTCTGGCTGGCTTTTGCCATCCGGCTCGGCGCATGGTTCGTACCGACAGCACATCAGTGGACGGCGATCCTTCTTGCTCCCGCCATCGCCATTCCCTTTTTCATCCGCATGGGACTTTACCGCGCCGTCATACGCTATCTGCCCGAGCGCGCGTTCTGGACCATCGCCCGAGCGGTGATTTTCGCCACCTTTACCTGGATTGGGCTGATCTTCCTGTTCGAGATCGCCCGCCTGACGCTGATTCCGCGTTCTGTGACGCTGATATACGGCTTGCTGGCCATTGCCTTTATCGCCGGCAGCCGTTTCGCCATAAAATACAGCCTGCACACCCCGACACCGAGCCGGCGCAGCAAGGAAAACCTTATCCTTTACGGCGCCGGCCAAACGGGGTCGGTGCTGGCTGACGCGTTGCGGCGTGAACGCGCGGCAACCGTTGTCGGTTTCGTCGATGACGATCCCAAACTGTTCAATCGCGACGTCTCGGGCATACGCGTTTATCCCTCGGACCAGATTTCGGCTCTGATGAAAGAGACCGAAACGCGGGAAGTCGTGTTGTGCATGCCCTCGGTCAACGCCTCGCGGCGGGCCGAGATCGTTGGCAAGCTCACCGAACTCAACGCGCGGGTCCGCGTGGTTCCGGCCGTGTCAGATATGGCGACCGGTCGGGTCATCATTTCGCAGATGCGCGAAATCGATATCGACGATCTGCTTGGACGTTCGACAGTGCCTGCCGATCAGGCACTGATGCGTTCGGTTATCGAGAACCGCTCGATCCTGGTCACCGGCGGCGGCGGTTCTATCGGCTCGGAACTGTGCCGTTTATTCGTAGAATGGAATCCGCGAGAACTCATCATTCTGGAACAGAGCGAATTCGCGCTCTATCAGATTGACAGGCAATTGCGCCAGTTGAGCAATGTCAGCATCGTTCCGGTGCTCGGCTCGGTCGCCGACGCTGCGCTTGTCCAGCGCGTGTTTCGGGAACACGCGGTACAACTGGTTTTCCACGCTGCGGCGCACAAGCATGTGCCGATGGTCGAGGCCAACAGCCTTGAGGGCATCCGCAACAATGTCTTCGGCACAGCCACTCTTGCCGAACACGCGCTCAAGGCCGGTGTCGAGCACTTCGTGCTGATCTCGACCGACAAGGCCGTCCGGCCGACCAATGTCATGGGAGCAACCAAGCGTGCCGCCGAAATGATCGTGCGCGATTGCGCCGATCAGGCCGCGGCCAGTGGCCGCGATCAGAAGTTCGCCGCCGTGCGCTTCGGCAATGTGCTCGGTTCAAATGGCTCGGTGGTGCCGTTGTTCAAAGAGCAGATTGCCGCCGGCGGCCCGGTAACGCTAACCGATGACCGGATGACACGCTATTTCATGTCGATCCACGAGGCGGCCGAACTGATCGTGCAGGCCAGCGGGTTCAGTCAGGGCGGCGATATTTTCGTGCTCGATATGGGCGAGCCGGTGCGCATAAGGGCGCTTGCCGAACAGATGATCCGGCTTGCCGGGCTGACTGTGTGTGACTCCAACCATCCCAACGGCGATATCGAGATCACCACGGTTGGCACGCGTCCCGGCGAAAAGCTCTACGAAGAGCTGTTCTACGATCCGAAGGCAGTGGTGGACACGGCGCAACCCAAGATTATGCGCACCACCAGCTTTGATGGCGCCCGCACCGATATCGGCGCCGATCTCCAGCGCATCAGGTCTGCACTCGAGGATCAGGATGCGGCCGCGGCACGCCGGGCCCTGTTCGACATGATCGACGAAGATCAGTCGCATGCGGGCGGGGAGGACCCCAAGGTCGTCCCGCTGGCAAGCGTACGCAAGCCGTGACGAGCTTGCAGATCGCGTTGTTGCGCGGCATCAATCTCGGCAAGCGCCGCATAAAGATGACAGATCTGCGCGACGCCTTCGTCGACATGGGGTTTGCCGATGCTCGCACGCTGATCGCCAGCGGCAATGTCGTTTTCCCTCCTCCGAAGCCGGAGATCTTGCCGCTCGCATCGAACACGGACTTGAGGCCCGGTTCGGCTTTGCCGTGCCAACACTCCTCAGATCGCTCGACGAGCTCATCGACATGCGCGAGTCCGACCCGTTCGATGGCGCCGAACAAACCGGGGATCAGAAGCTCTACGCATGGTTCCTCAGTCGACCCGAAATCGACAGGCTCGATGTGCCGCGCGAGGTGCACGGCAACTACAAGATCGTCTCGACCCGTCCCGACGCCTTCTTCGCCATCGTCTACCGACAGGACTCCGGCCGGTTCGGCGACGGACTCGACAAGGTCGGCAAGCCGTTCGACCCGCACATCACCAATCGCAACTGGAATACGGTGCTGAAGCTGATCGAATTGGCCACCAGCTAGCGCGTTACCGACCGATCAGCATCGGCTCGAGGTGATCTTCGAACAACAGTGCTGGCGTGTCCCTGAGGCGTGCGCCAAAGCTTTGTTCAGCGGCAAGCGATATCTCGTAAAAGCGCAAAAGACCATCACGCCCCTGAGGCGACGCAAGAGAGTAGAAGCCTTGCAAAAGCCGCTGGCGCAAAAGCCGTTTGGTGGCGATCATGTCCGCACTTGCACCGGGTTTGTTGGAGATCGACTGCGGGTGTTTGACATAGGTGTGCAGCGGCTCACCGATGTGAAAGACCGTCTCGTTTTTCGCCAGCAGTTTCAGCAGAAAATCGATATCGGTCAGGCAGGGCAATCCAGCATCGAACCGTGGATCGGCGCGCCGACGATCATGGACCAGCATTGAATCCATCGACAGGTTGACGAATTTGTAGGCGCCTGGATCGAGCACGCGGTCCGCTCCGGCGGCGACAGTGCGCAGGAACTCACCCGCCGCGCTTTCAATGCGCAGGGCGCATGAAACCACTCCGTACTCAGCCAGGTGGGGCAGGACGCGCTCGAGTTTTTGCGGTGCGAATGCATCATCGGCGTCGAGAATGGCCGCGATGGCGTTGCTGGCGTGATCGAGCCCGAGATTGCGGGCCGGCGGCGAACCGGAGCCGGTGGCGCCGGTCGCAAGGTATGAGATGCGCCGGTCGGCAATACCGGCCCGGCCGAGAAGGCCTTCGTAGTCGACCTCGTCATCGGCGACGATCAGCAGTTCCCAGTTTCGGTGGGTTTGGGCCAGGACGCTGCGGACGGCGGCGCCAATGCTCGCTTCGGCTCTGTGGGCAGGCATGACGATGGAGACGCCGGGCGCGGCATGCGGATCGGCCATGTTCGTGTTCACCTCGGGTCCGACTTGAACCGCTCGTCTTGTAACCCATATCTTAATGCGAATTCCGGTGCCGACAAGCGGGCCGGAAGAACGATCGCGTTGCTTGATGCAAGGACCGACACAGATGACCCGCGTATCCGTGTTTTCTTCGCCTTTCCTGCTCGGCTTTGAAGCCTTCGAGGAACGGCTCGACCATCTCGCCAGGACGGCTGAGGGCTACCCGCCCTACAATATCGAACGCATCCGCCTCGAAGACGGCGGCGAACGTTTCGAGATTGCCATTGCCGTGGCCGGTTTTTCTGATCGCGAGATCGAGGTTCTGGTCGAAGACAACCAGCTCAAGGTCAAGGGACGTTCCGAGGACAAGCCGGAGCGCGAGTTCCTGCATCGCGGCATCGCCACACGGCAGTTCCAGCGCTGTTTCCTGCTTGCCGATGGCATGCAGGTGGAGGGCGCCGAGCTTCGCGACGGCCTTCTGACCGTTCATGTCGAGCGCCCGGTCGCGGCGAGGATCGCCCGCAAGATCGAAATCAAGGCGAATTCCTGAGGAATCAGGCACAATAACCCATAGCCGGCGCCCATGTGACCGACAGGTCGGGGCCGACAAGGAGTGAGTTCAATGCACGACAAGCCCACCCACAAGTTCACCGAAGACAACCCGCAGCGTGGCCTGCATCCGCTGAAGGTGATGAGTGCCGAGCAATTTGCGGCGCTCGGGCTCGAATCCGTCGTTTTTTCCAGAACCGTTGACACCGGCACGCTGGCGCGGCTGGTTCCGGAAGCCCGGATCGAGGATGAGACAGGCGAGTTTATCCTGGTGATGTCGGCCGATGGTCGCCCGGTGCTGGTGACCGACAGCGCCGAATCGCTTGAAGGCTGGCTCGAAGAACAGCCCGTCGTCATGGCCCTGGTTCACTGAACCCCGGGGCCTGACCCAAGACCACGCACGGTGCAGGCCGACAGGATTATTTCCGCTGGACGTGCACCCTACCTGCGTCGGCCGATCCTTTCAACGCTCAACGCAATCCGCCGTCAGGGCTGAACCGGCGCCACGCCTTCGGCGCGGCGGCGGGCGGCGCGGCGGGCGCTTTCGCCAACGTACCGCCAGAAGGCGATGTCGTGGGCGCGCTCTTTCGGTTTCCATTCCGGATGCCATTGCACGGCAAAGACCAGCGGTTCGGCTTCGCGGCTGGCAACAGCCTCGACAACGCCATCGGGCGATGTCGCCTCGACCCTGAGGCCGTCGCCAAGCTTGTCTATGCGCTGATAATGCACCGAGTTGACGCTAAGCGGCTCCGGGCCGGCGATGCGGGCATATAGCGAGGCCGGGGCAGGCGTTATCTCGTGGGTGAAGGCGAACATCTCCGCATCACTGGCGCCATCGGGGGCATGATGGGGTTCCGTTCCGGTGTCGCGCTGATCGCTGAGCGTGCCGCCGAGAGCCACGTTGATTTCATGCAATCCCCGGCAGATGCCGATCACCGGCACCGAGAAATGCCGTGCCGCCCGGATCAGGGCGAAAGCGGTCCGGTCTCGGTCGGGATCGAACGGCTCGCGCGCCTCCGTCGCGCCGTAATGACGGGGACCGACATTGGACACCGATCCGGTCAGCAGCACCGCATCGACCCGCGTGACGATGAGCGCCGCATCCTCGGCCCGCCCCAGGCTCGGCACGATAATCGGCACCGCGCCTGCCTCCTCGGCAAGCGCCTTGATATAGCGGTTCTTCACCGTCTGGGCCGGTTCGCCCTCCAGCATCTTGTTGCAGCCGATGACGGCGACGAGCGGGCGATCGAGCATGCGAGGCGTCTCCCTTGCGGACCTAAAGTGTTTTCAGGAAAAGTGAACACCACTTTTCCGGTTCGAAAATGCGACCACTCAGAAACCTGGAGCAGATCGGTCGATCCCACATAAGCGTGATCCGCTCTAGATATTGTCTCTCATGGCGTAATAGAGCATCGCCAGGATGAGAAGGGGCTGTCTCAGCGCCGCACCACCCGGGAACCGCCGGGTTGGCACGTCGGCCATGGTGTCGAACCAGCGCGGCCGGTTGACGATGGACTCGGCCATCAAGGCGCCGCTCAGCGTTGCGATGCCGAGCCCGTGGCCGGAGAACCCCGAGGCATTGAGGATGTTTTTCCCGATCCGTACGAAATGCGGCATGCGATTCATGGTGATACCAAGCGTGCCACCCCAGTCGTAATCGATCCTCAGGTCTGCGAGCTGGGGATAGATCGAGACCATGCGCTTGCGAATGGCGCCGGAAATATCCGTCGGATCCTTGTAGCCATAAGCCTCTCGGCCGCCAAACAGCATGCGATGGTCGGAGGAGAGCTTGTAATAGTTCACCACGAATCGCGAATCGGCGACCGCGACATTGTCCGGAATCAGCGCCTTGGCGCGTGCCTCTCCCATTGGTTCGGTCGCGGCCATGTACGAATTGATCGGCATGACGCGGGCGGCGACTTCCGGGATCAGATCGCCAAGATAGCCATTGGTGGCAACCAGCAGGTGATCGGCAGTGATCGTACCATTGTCGGTGGTGACGCAGACCGTGTCACCACGCGCAATCGCGGTGGCGCGCGTTTGTTCATGAATGGTTACGCCGGCGTCGCGGGCAGTGCGCGCCAAACCGAGGACGAATTTCAGCGGATGCAAATGCCCGGCGCCCCAGTCGATGGAGCCGCCGTGATAGACGTCCGTGCCGATGGCATCGGCTACGCCCCTGGCGTCGAGAAAACTGATGCGGTCGTAGCGATAAGCGGAGTTGAGGTGTTCGACATAGGCCTTCGTACCGGCGACATAGCGTTTTTTGTGGTCGGCGATAACAATGCCCGGAGCGTAGTCGCAATCGATGTCATTTTCGCTGATCAGTCTTTGCACCAGAGACTTGCCGCTCTCGGCAATATCCCAGAGCAGACGCGCCTGCTTGAGACCGATCATTTTTTCGAGTGCGAACTGGTCGAGGCGCTGGCCCGAATGCAGCTGACCGCCATTGCGGCCCGAAGCGCCCCAGCCGACCCTCTGCGCGTCGATCAGCGTCACCTGGCGCCCGGCCCGCGCCAGGTAAAGGGCGGCGGTGAGGCCCGCATAGCCGCCGCCGATGACCAGCACCTCGGTCCGGACATCGCCCGACAATGACGCAAAAGGCTGAAGCGGTTCAGCCGTCGCCGCATAATATGAATTGGGATAGGCGCCGACCGACCCGTTCATGTCGAGCAGATTCATTTTGTGCGTCCTATTTGGCGAGATAGAGTCCTTCCTCGCGCACCTTGGCCTCGGCGAGATCGAGGCATTTCCAGGCGCGGGAAACCAGTTCGTCGATCTCGCTTTCCGAGATCACCAGCGGCGGCGAGATGATCATCTTGTCCCCGACATGGCGCATGACCAGCCCGTTGGCGAAGCAGAATTCGCGGGTGATCAGGCCAACCTTGCCTTCCTCCCCGGCGAATTTGGCACGGGCGCTCTTGTCCGGGGTCAGCTCGATCGCCGCCATCATGCCCTTGACGCGCGCCTCACCAACCATCGGGTGCTCGGCAAGGCTCTGCCAGCATTCGGCCAGGTAAGGCGCCGTCTTTTCGCGCACTCGGGTGACGATGCCTTCCTCGTCGAGAATCCTGAGATTTTCTAGCGCCACCGCCGCCGCGACCGGATGTCCTGAGAAGGTGTAGCCGTGGTTGAATTCGATCGCGCCGATCACCTCGGCCACAGCGTCGGTGACGATCGATCCGGCGATCGGCTGGTAGCCGGAGCTCAATCCCTTGGCGATGGTGACGATATCGGGCTTGAGATCATAGGTCTGGCTCCCGAACCAGTTGCCGGTACGCCCGAAGCCGGTGATGACCTCGTCGACGATCAGCAGGATGTCGCGCTCGGCGCAGATGCGCGAGATTTCCGGCCAGTAGCTGTCGGGCGGGATGATGACGCCGCCGGCGCCCTGGATCGGTTCGGCGATGAAGGCGGCGACCTTGTCCTCGCCGAGCCGGTCGATTTCCTGTTCGAGCTGTCGGGCCCGGGCAATGCCGAAATCCTCCGGGCTCATATTGCCGCCCTCGGCCCACCAATAGGGCTGGTCGATGTGAACAATGCCGGGGAGCGGCAATCCGCCCTGTTCGTGCATTGGCGTCATGCCACCGAGCGAAGCGCCGCCCATGGTTGAACCGTGATAGGCGTTTTTGCGCGAGATGACGATCTGCTTGTCGGGCTTGCCGAGCGTCGCCCAATAGGTGCGCGCCATGCGCAAATTGGTGTCGTTGGCCTCGGACCCGGATCCGGCGAAAAACACGTGATTGAGATCGCCCGGCGCCAGTTCGGCGATGCGGGCCGAAAGCGCCACCACCGGCGGGTGGGCGGTTTGGAAGAAGGTGTTGTAATAGGGCAGTTCGCGCATCTGCCGCGCCGCCGCGTCGGCGAGCTCCGTGCGCCCGTAGCCGATATTGACGCACCACAACCCCGCCATGCCGTCGAGCAGCCTGTTGCCGTCGCTGTCAGTGAGCCAGACGCCCTCGGCGCGGGTGATCATGCGCGCGCCCTTCTTGTTCAGCGCGCTCGCCGTTGTGAACGGGTGCAGGTGATGGGCGGCATCGAGCGCCTGCAATTCGGCGGTAGAGGGATGATTGGAAAGTGTGGTCATGGCACTGCTTTCATAAAGGCGTCGCTCGCCGGGCTGATAGAACGCGAGACGGGATGCGGTATCCGGCACTGGCTTTGCCGCGCCGGCTTTGGTTCCTCACTAGAGCACTTTCCGTTCTGATGGAATCAGAACGGAAGCTTCAAGTTTGTGCGTGGTCGCCTTTTCGAAGCGGCGACCCGGTATCCACTTCGCCTGAAACGCTCTAGGGCAGGTCTGGTTCAGGTTGAATCGGTCGACCTGCCCTAAGTCATTGTTTTGTCGCGTGTCCGAACCGGAAAACCGTTTCCACTTTTTCTGGACACGCTCTAGCATCCGGTTTCGCCGAATTGAAATGGTCTTGGTACGCCGGCTCCGATTTCAGACATTGAGCATCAGGTGTTCGCGTTCCCACGGGCTGATGACGGATAGGAATTCATTGTGCTCGGCCCGCTTGATGGCGATGTAGAGCTGGGAAAATTCCTTGCCCAGTATTTCCTGCACCTTGGGCTCGGCCTCAAACAGATTGAGCGCTTCGAGGACGTCATAGGGCAATTCGTGCGGCAGATCGCCGGCATCCGAGGAGACCGGCGGCCGTGGCGTCAGCCCCTCCTTCATACCGAGATAACCGCAGGCCAATGCGGCGGCCATGGCGAGATAGGGGTTGGCATCCATGCCGACGACGCGGCATTCGACGCGCCGTGATTCCGGCTTGGAGATCGGGATCCTGAGACCGGTCGACCGGTTGTCCGATCCCCATTCCAGGTTGATCGGCGCAGCCGCGCCCGGCACCAGCCGCCGGTAGGAATTGACATAAGGGGCGAGCACGCAAACCACGGAATTAAGATATTTCTGCTGTCCGCCGAGGAAGCCGTAAAACAGCTCGGTCGGTTCGTCGTTCTGATCGTTGAAGACGTTTTTTCCCGTTGCCGCGTCGACCACCGACTGGTGGAGATGCATGGCGCTGCCGGGCTCGTCTTCCATCGGCTTGGCCATGAAGGTGGCATAGCAATCGTGCCTGAGGGCCGCCTCGCGTATGGTGCGCTTGAACATGAACACCTGGTCGGCAAGATCGATCGGGTCGCCATGATTGAGGTTGATCTCGAGCTGGCCGGCGCCGCCTTCCTGCATCACCGTGTCGATCTCGAGACCCTGCGCCTCGGCAAAATCATAGATGTCGTCGACCACTTCCGGATACTCGTCGACCCCGGAGATCGAATAGGTCTGGCGGCCGACGCCCTGGCGCCCGGTGCGCCCGACCGGCGGCGCCACCGGCACGTCCGGGTCGACATTGGGCTTGGTCAGGTAGAACTCCATCTCCGGTGCGACCAGCGGCTTCCAGCCTTCCTTGTCGTAAAGGGCGAGAATGCGCTTGAGGACATTGCGCGGCGCCAGCGCATTGGGGGTGCCGTCCTGGTTGAGCACATCGCAGATCACCTGGATGGTCACATCCGAGGTCCAGGGCACCGCCCGCGCCGTCTTGAGATCGGGCATGAACACCAGATCGCTCTCGGCCCAGGCGTTGGGAATATTGGGCTCGGCATAGGCGCCGGTGATGGTCTGAAAAAAGATCGAGGTCGGCAGGTACATGTGTTGCTGGGCGACGAACTTGCGCCCCGGCATGGCCTTGCCGCGACCGATACCGACCATGTCGGGCACCACGCTTTCGACTTCCTCGGGTTCGCGCCCCTTGAGCCAGGTCTGCAAATGCATCGGCAAAAGGGCAATGACCTTTTGCATTTCCTCGTGACTCATCGGGCTTCACTCCGGTTGCGGCGCAGATCTTGCGCGTTGACCGAGATTATTTGGGCACGCCAGTATTTGGCAAGAAATCTGAATGGCAACGAACAGGTCGCGTCCTTTTGCCTTTCGCGACGCTGCGCGGCAAACAGGCGCACTGGCCGGCACTTGCAGCCCTCGCCATGGTGCCGCAGGTTCAAGTGCACCAAGCGCTCCGGAGCCTGCCATGTCTCAACCTGTCGTCAGAAGAGCAATACCCGACGACGCCGACCAGCTCGGTCGCGTTGGTCCTGCCGCCTATACCGCCGCCTATGGCGATCTCTGGGATGATGGCGCGGCGCTCGCTCGATGGCTTCGCAGCTATGGCACAGCGGCGGTCTCCGATTTTCTCACGCGCGAGGAGACACGCATCTGGGTCGCCGAGGTCGACGGTGAGATCGTCGGTTTCCTGACGATGATCATCGGATCAGCCAATCCCGCCACCGGCGAGACAGGCGGCGCCGAAATCCCGCGCATCTATTTTCTGCCTGGCGCCCAGCGGCTGGGCCTTGGACGGCGCCTTGCCGAGGCGGCCCTTGCCGAAGCCCGCAATCTGGGACTGAGCCATGTCTGGCTCGATCACATGCAAAGCGCCGATCATGCCGGGCGAGCCTATCGCAAATGGGGGTTTGTGCCCCTTGGCACCTGGCGCTTCGATCAGCCTGTTCGGGCCGGATATGACGCGATGAAAGGTCTGATCCTGCGTCTTTAGGCTTTGAGGATGCGTCGTGACCGGTGGCATGGCATTGGCAAACGGCGCTATGGAACTGGCGCGCTGTGAAACGCTCTGCTAGCTTGAACGCCCCGCAACGCAAGCAATTGCGCCATAGGTCAACCATGACGGCCCACCAAACGCCTGACGATGAGGCCCTGCTCCTCGCCTTTCTGGCGGAAAATCCCGATCTCGAGCGGATCGAATTGCTGTTTCCCGACATGAACGGGATCTTCCGCGGCAAATGGCTGCCGCCGGAAGGTGCCAGCAAACTTTTGAAGGGCGATGTTCGCCTGCCGATTTCGTCCTATGTCCTCGATATCTGGGGGCGCGATGTTGAGGCGACACAGCTGGCTCTGGCCTCCGGCGATCCCGACGGCATCGGCAAGCCGGTCATGCGTACCCTCAAGCGGCTGCCCTGGTCCGAAACACCGGTTGCACAGGTTCTGATGACGCTCGAAACCGAGCCGGGCGTCGGTTGCATCTATGACCCGCGGCAGCGCCTGGCCGCCGTGGTCAGGCGATTCGCCGAAATGGGCCTGACCCCGGTCGTTGCGCTCGAGCTCGAATTCTACCTGTTTCGCAAGCGCACCGCGCCAAGCGATCCGCCGGTTCCGCCGTCGGGGACGACCGACGCCCAACTCTACGATCTCGACGTGATGACCGAGCTCGAACACGTACTGAGCGATATCCGCAATGGTTGCGACGCACTCGACATTCCCGCCGATACGGTGACCGCCGAGTTTGGCCCGGGGCAGTTCGAGATCAATTTCCGCCACGTTCCCGACGCCATGACCGCTGCCGACCACGCCATGCTGTTCAAGCGCGTCGTCTGGGGTGTTGCCGTCAAGCACGGGCTCGAGGCGACCTTCATGCCCAAGCCCTATGGGCGCGAGACCGGTTCGGGCATGCACATGCATGTCAGCCTGATCGACAGCGACAGGCGGAACGTTCTCGCCAGCGAAGACGACAAGCCTTCACCGACCTTGCTCAAGGCCATTGGCGGCAGTTTGTCGACCATGCGCGAGCTGCAGGCGATCTTTGCCCCCCATTACAACTCATACCGGCGTTTTGCGCCGGGATCCTACGCCCCGACGGTCCCCGACTGGGGCCTCGACAATCGCAATGCCAGCGTTCGCATTCCCGAGATATCGGGCCAGGGCGCCCGGCTCGAACATCGGGTATCCGGATCGGACGCCAATCCCTATCTGGCACTCGCCGCCGTGCTCGGCGGCATCCTGCTGGGCTTAAGGGACGGGCTCGACCCGGGTTATCCGGCCGAGGAGGGTGGCCAGCCACGCCACAAGCTCTATCAGACCTGGAATCGCGCCGTCGAAGGCTTCGCCCGTTCGGCCGCGGCAGCCGATATTTTCGGCAAGGACTACCGCCGGGTCTACACCGCCTGTCGCCGCGCAGAAATCCAGACCATGTCGGAAATGGTCACCGACGTCGAATACAGGACCTATCTCGACCGGATCTGAGCGCAGGTCGCCATCCCGGTTCTGGCTCAAGGGCAAGCTGCCGTCAGTGCCCCAGATGGAGCTACCACCATCGACAAAGCTCCTAGTGTAGCCGAAAGCCAAGTGCCGCTTGCAGCATCCGAGTTCGACCCATCACAGGACGTGCTGCTGCCAGACCTGCCCCACGTTCCGTCGCCGATTTTTCGGGGCGCAGTAGTTTCTGCCGCCGGATGCGCCTTTCGGTTGCGCGGCCCCGCAGCTTCGATTAGTTTGCGCGCCGTGTCCGGACTGACTTCGCCGTCCGGTTCATCGCAGGCACCCGTAGCTCAGCTGGATAGAGCGCTGCCCTCCGAAGGCAGAGGCCACAGGTTCGAATCCTGTCGGGTGCGCCAATAAATTCAATAAGTTAGACTTTATCTGACGCTGCTGTAAAACACACGCACAAGCGGTGTTGCTGCAATCGTCCTGCCGTAGGATGTGTTGCTTCACCGGAAGTTGCTCGACCTCGTCAACCTTGCAGGTGACCACGCCTGAAGTGAAGGCGGTGAAAGGCCAGTCATCCCCGTAGTCTCGCGCCATCACACGAAACTGCTCCTTGTCGAGCTTGGGCAGCTCACGGACAGTGCCGAACGCAGGATATCATGACGTCCCGATGGCCTTATCATTTGGCAAAGGATGCCTTCTGAAATAAGCAAGGCCACGACAAATCGGAGAGCAAAATGGCACCTGTCGTTGGCATCGCTGGATGGAAGAACTCGGGCAAGACCACACTTGTGGTGAAGCTGATCGGAGAGCTGAAGCAGCGCGGCTACCGTGTTGCCAGCATCAAGCACGCCCATCACGGCACCGATATCGATAAAAAGGAAACGGACTCCTATCGCCACCGCGCCGCCGGTGCGAGCGAGGTGGCGCTGGTGACGCTCGATCGCTGGGCCATCATTCACGAACTGGCCGACGAGCCGCCGGTCGCGCTGAACGATATTCTCGGAAGGCTGTCGCCGTCCGATATCGTCATCGTCGAAGGCTTCAAATGGGAACCGATTCCCAAGATCGAAGTCAGGCGATCAACTTCGGCAAAGCATGAACCTTTGGCGCCGGACGATGAAACGATTGTCGCCATTGCGTCCGACACGCCCGATCCCGAAACGGCATTGCCTTTGTTCGACGCAAACGACGCCGTTGCGATCGCCGACTTCGTCGTCGCGCATTTCGGCCTGACGCCGGCAGCCGACACGCCCGGGCTCTCCTAGACCCTCTCACGTCAAGCGGACGCACCATCGCAAAACGGCCCTGATACCGGGGCCGTCGTCGATGTGTTGCGCCGGCCCGGCCCAACCCGCCGCTTTAGATAGATCAATAACCTGCATGGTCAACTTTGGTAGCGTCTGCCGAAATCCGACGCGGTTCCGCCGGGGCAGTCTTGCCCGGGACGGGCGGTTCGGAGCCGTGGAGTATCATGCATGTTCTCGAAATCGGTGGCTCGCGCCGTTCTTGCGCTGTTCTGGACCGGCGTCATCGTCATCGTCATGGCGTCGGCAATCGCCGCCAGCTACGCATGGGCCACGCACCTTGCTGCCGAGCGCACCGTCCGTCTCGCCACGCTCGATCGCACGCTGTTCAAGGTAGCGACCGACGCGCGCGTCGAAATCGGTACGGTCGGTGTCAGCCTGATCACTCAGGCGGATCCGGAACGTCTGATCCGTGAGACCCTGGACAAGGTCGATCAGTTCAATGCTGCGGCAATCAGCGACCTGAAAAACTCCGATCTTGTCAGGCGCGACGACTATATCGCGCGCATTGAGCAGGCCGGCGCACGATTGCGCGAGGTTGAGGGCGCGATCATCGCAGAAGCCGTCAAGCCGCTCGGCAGCCGGGACATCGCCAGCGTCGAGCCGTGGCGTCAGGCGATCTACAGCTTTTCGCATACGGTGTTGGCAGCGAGTTCGGACATCGGATCAGTCCTCAGGGAAATCGACCCCGAATTCGGCGAACTCATTCTTATCCGGGAACTGTCCTATGCCGTGCGCGATCGCTACGCCCGCCAATGCTCTGGTTTTCGCGAGGCGGTACAGTTCGATATTCCGCTGACAGAGGCACAGCGCGAGGGATGGCTGACCGATATCGGCGCCTATCAGGAACTGTGGGATCAGCTCGATCGCACAGCGGCATTGATGGTTGACCTGCCATGGCTCAAACCGGCAGTGGCCGAGGGGCGCGCCGCAACCGCTTCTTCCCAGGCGCTCATGACCGAGGTGCTCACTCATCTGTCCGGTTCTGGCAAACCGGCCTATGATGCTGCCAGCTGGTCCCAAAACTGCATAGATGCCTATCCTGCGATTCTCGGCATTGGCTACAAAAGCCTGGACGCTGCCGTGGAGCGTGCCGAGGCCCGGAAGGCCCAAGCCTTTTTCAACGGATCTCTGGCGACGGCCGTCTTGGCGCTCGCTCTCGCTTTCGGTCTGGTGGCGGTGCGGTTTGTTCGTCACCGCCTGTCGCTGCCGCTGCAAATGCTTGAGGCAACGATCTCTCGTCTCAACCACGGCGATCTTGCGACACCTATTCCCGAGCCGCCGTGGAACGACGAGATGGCCGATATCGCCAGGGCACTCGAGACCTTGAGATGCCATGGTCTCGAAACGACTCGCTTGCGTCGGAGGATCGACGAAATGCGTGACGAACTCGTGGAGCACGCGTCCCAGGTCAGTCGCGCCAAATCGCGGTTCCTGGCGACCATGAGCCATGAAATCAGAACGCCACTCAACGGTATTCTCGGAACGGTGCAGCTTCTGGAAAACAGTCAGCTTACATCCGAGCAAAGATGCTGGATCGACACGCTCTCGCACTCGGGCCAATTGCTGCACGATCTGGTCGACGACATTCTCAACTTCAGCCGCATCGAGAGCGGGCGCTCGTCGGTGGAAACCGTCCAGTTCTCCTTAAGCGCACGCATAGCCGCGGTCGAAGCGTCGATCCTGCCTCAGGCAACCAACAAAAACCTCGCCTATCGCTCGACCATAGACCCTGCCGTGCCGAACGAGCTGGTCGGAGACCCTGCCAAGCTCGGACAGATCCTGCTCAACCTGCTCGGAAACGCGGTGAAATTCACCTCCGAAGGTGAAGTGTCACTCACGGTTGACGCTGAGCGCAGCGAACAGGGCGAACCGATCCGAGTGCGCTTCGTCATCGCCGATACCGGCATCGGCATCCCGCCTGAAGCACGCTCACGCCTGTTCCAGCCGTTTACGCAGGCCGATGACAGCGTCGCGCGTCGCTTCGGAGGGTCGGGGCTCGGCCTGGCCATCTGCAGGGGCTATCTCGACCTGCTTGGCGGCGAGATCGCGCTGACGTCCTCTTCGGAAAATGGAACGGTTTTCACTGTGACCGTGCCGCTCGAGACAGCGGCGGGGGACAAGAGCGAGGTGGGCGCCAATGCCCAGTCTGCCGAGCTTCCGGCACTCGACCTTCTGCTTGCCGACGACAATGCGGTCAACGCCATGATCGCCCGTACCCTGCTGGAACAGACCGGACACCGGGTCACAGTCGTCGATAACGGTCAGACTGCCGCCACCCGCGCCTGTGAAGAGGATTTCGACGTCGTCCTGATGGACCTCTCCATGCCCGAGCTCGACGGCGTCGCGGCAACTCGGCTCATCCGGGACTGCCCGCATCCGACACGGAGCATGGTGCCGGTCGTGGCCGTGACCGCCGACCTTTCGGCACGCAAGCGCATTGAGCAAGGCGATGTGGCGTTCGACGGCTTTCTGGGCAAGCCCTACAAGCTCTCCGATCTCGAGGCGGTCCTGGCCGTCGCCATAGGGCTTGCGCCTTACCAACCGCCGCCACAACGAGACGATGAGAAGTTCGGCGTGCTCGTCGAGCAGGCCCGCGACCTGGGGGTCGATGGCGCGCGCAAGGTGCTCAACCTCTATCTCTCGGAGACACCTGCCTCGCTCGAAACACTGGCGCGCACCCTGGCGGCCGAGGATTTCGAGGGGGTTCAGGCCATCGCTCACCGCATGAAGGGCGCCGCACGCCATGTTGGCGCCGAGGTGATCGCCGACATGGTTGTCGATGTGGAAATGGCGGCCAAGAAGCGGGATCTTGTCGCTCTCCGCATCGCGGTAAAGACCCTGTCAGGCTCCCTTGGAGATGAACTGGAACGCTTCGAAAAGGCGGCGCGCAAAGAGCTCGCCAGCCTCGGCGACAGGATGCAATCCGGCTAGAGCATTTCCAGGCGAAGTGGACACCGGTTCACCGTCCGGGAATGCGATGAAACAAGAACTTGGAGCCTTTCACTGTTTCACGGAAACAGTGAAAGGCTCTAGGCCACGCGTTCGGCGAAGACGTAGCCAATTGCGTATTCGGTCATGATCATGCTCGGTCTGGCGGGATCGGGCTCGATCTTGCGGCGCAGCCGGCCGATCAGCACATCGATTGTGCGATCACTCGGATACCATTGGCGATCGCCGATCGTTTCGACCAGATCGTTGCGGCTCATCACGCGTCCTGGATGAGACACAAGCGCCGACAACAGATTGAACTCCGCATGGGTGAGCCGAACCGTGCTGCCGTCGGGTGCCTTCAGCCAGCGCTCCTCGGTATGAAGGCTCCAGCCGGCGAACCGACGAACCGCCCGCGAGCGCGTCTCCTCGGGTGCGCGACGCACCCGGCGCAGAACCGTATGCACGCGCGCCAGCAGTTCCCGCGGCGAAAACGGCTTGGTGACGTAGTCGTCGGCTCCCAGCTCGAGCCCGATAACACGATCGGTCTCTTCGCTCTTGCTGGTCACCAGGATGACGGGAATGTCGCTGTTGGCGTGAAGGTCGCGCATGAGCGACAGGCCATCGCCGTCCGCGAGGCGAATATCGAGCAACACCAGATCGAACTGTCCGCGGTCCATGAGCCGACGCAGACCCGTGGCGCCATCGGTGGTCGAAACCTTGTAGCCTTCGTTCTTCAGATAGGACGCAATCGTTTCCTGGATGATCGGTTCATCGTCGACCACCACGATATGCACATCCTTCGGATTGATGGCGGGCGCGCTCCATTTCATCCTGATCTCATTCCGCGTGTATTTGCCCTTTGGCTGGTGACGGTCAACACTGCACTTCGCGTCTTGCCTGGAGGTTCGGAAACCATCGGAAAAACCCGGCAGCGGACTTGCTGATCGCATCGATCGGAAGGACCGGCATCCGCCAATCGACACGAAAGTGTACCACCTGTGCGTGTTTTAGGCATTCCCATGGCGAATGCAACCAACTAACACTAGCGGCCATGAACTCCGCTCTGTTTCCCGTCGATTTGGTTGCCGACAGCTTACGTGAACTGGCCGGCTTTTTCGGTGCCCCGCTCGATTGCGAGGATGTAGCGGAGTTGCGCCGGTCAGGTCGGTTCGGCCCGCTGGATGACCTCGCCGCAGACCCCAGATTTGCCTCCGGCCTGAAGCGTGCGCTCGATGCCGTACGCGCACCCGACACCGATGCGAAAGCCAACACCTTGCTCAACCGCAGTTTCGGCGAGCTTTTCCTCGGCATTGGCGGTGGTCCGGGCGCGAAGCCGTTCGAATCGGCGTATCGCGGCTCGGGACGGCTTTTCCAGGAACCGGCGGCAGAAATGCATGCGCTTATTTCGGAGCGCGGTCTTTGTCCGACGGACGGTTTTGTCGAGCCACCCGATCACATCACGATCGAGCTGTCGTTTTTCGAACAGCTGATGCGTCTTGATTCAGCAATCCTTGGTGGCGGCGAGCGCCCGGCTATCGAGGCAATGCGACGCCGGCTGCTGTCGTGGGTGCCAGCCTTTGCCGAACAGTGCAGGGCACATGATGCGTCCGGCTTCTATGCCGCGTTGGCGTCCGTTCTTGTCGCTTTGCTCGACGCCGGCATATAGGGCCGGCAACGCCTCTAGGGCCGGCAACGCCTCGCGCCACTCACCTGTTCCAAACAAGAACGCCGCGCCAGTCTTTCGACCGGCGCGGCGCGAGTTTGCCGATGGGGCTACCGTAATCAGGCAGCGCCAGCGGGAGCAGTGAAGACGTCGACTTCCGGTGCCACGCCTTCGAACTTCTCGATCTGGACCATGCAGGTATGGGCCGATGTCGCCTGGATCACCGAGGACGTTCCGATGTCGATGGTCAGCGTGTTCGGGCTGCCATAGCGATCAAGAGATTTCGGATCGGACACATCTTCCGGATCGTACCAGGCCCCTTCACAGACCTGCAGCACGCCCGGACGGATGTCTTCCGTCACCACCGCACCGACAAGAATCTGACCACGACCGTTGAAGACACGGACGAGATCACCGTCGGCAATACCGCGTGCGGCGGCTTCCTCGGGATTGATCCAGCACGGTTCACGACCATTGACCGCATAAAGGTCACGCACCTTGGTGCCGCACAGCTGCGAGTGCAGCCGATAGGGCGGGTGGTTTGAGTCCAGATGCATCGGATAGGTCATGTCCTTTTGTCCGAGCCATTCGGCCGGCTCGAGCCAAGAGGCATGCGGCGGGCAATCTTCGGCGGCGAACTTCTCGACGGCATTCGAGAACAGCTGAATCTTGCCGGTCGGGGTCGGCATCATGTTCATCAGCGGATCCTCGCGGAAGTCCGCATATTTGACGCGCGTGCCCTTGCCCTTTTCGGGGACGTCAAACTCGACGATGCCCTGTTCCCAGAACGTGTCGAAATCAGGCATCGCGACACCGGTCTTTTCGCCCGTTGACCTGGCCTGGTTGTAGACGTCGGCGATCATCTCCTTGAGCGTCGACTTGCCATTGGTGAACTCCTTCTCGACGCCGAGCCGCTTGGCCAGGTCGACGAAAATGTCCCAGTCGTCCCGCGCTTCAAATACCGGGTCGATCAGCTTGCTCATCTTGACGATGGCAAGGTTGGCGACATTGCCGATGCAGTCGATGTCATCATGCTCGGCAGTCGTGGTTGCCGGCAAAACGATATCGGCGAAGCGGGCGGATGCCGTCCACTGGAAGTCCTGAATGACCACGGTCTCGAACTTCTTCCAGGCCTGCCGCATGCGGTTGGTGTCCTGATGGTGGTGGAACGGATTGCCACCGCACCAGTAGGTCATCTTCACGTCAGGATAGAGCAGGGTGTTGCCCTGATGGGTGTAGGGCTGAAGCGGCTTTTCGAGCATGTCGACAATGCGCGCGATCGGAATGGTGGGATTGCCCTTTTCGGCCGGCCATTCCTTGATCTCGTTGCGCTTGCCCGTGGAGATCGGATAGCCGACACGCGGACCGACCGACTGGTAGACGCCGGGATTGTCGAGGTGGTAGCGCTGGCAGAAACCGCCACCGGGAAGGCCGATCTGACCGATCATGCAGCCGAGCGTGATGAACGACCACACCCACTGCTCGCCGTGATGCTGGCGCTGGTTGGTCCAGCCGGAGACCAGCATGGTGCGGCCGGCAACCATCTGACGGGCGAGGTTGCGGATGTAGTCGGCGGAAACCTCGGTGAGCTCTTCCGCCCATTCCGGGGTCTTCTCGACCTTGTCCCAGCCATTACCCTTCAGGTATTCGGCGAATTTGTCGAAGCCAAAGGTGTAGTTCTCGACGAAGTCCTTGTCGTAGAGGTCTTCGGTCAGCAGCACGTGGCAAAGGGCCAGGGCCAGGGCAACGTCCGAATGCGGCCGGATCGGCAGCCATTCGCCGTCGACTTCCTTGCAGCTCACGGTCTTGACCGGGTCGATGAACAGCGTCTTCTTGCCCGCTGCCTTCATCTGCTCGAACCACTTCCATTCGCCGTGGTCCGGAATGCCGCCGGAGATGGCGTTGTCCTTGAGCGGATCGGAGCACCAGAACACGGTCAGGTCGGTGTTCTCGAGGATGGTGTCGTGAGTGGTCTGCGGGCCTTCGCCGTCGATCTGGCCCATGATGTACTGCATGATGCCTTCCATGGCACCCTTGGAGTAGTCATCGGTCGAGAACACGGCACCGCCGGTCAGATTCATCAGGCGCTTCACCATCGAAGCGCCGATGCTGACATGGCCGGAGCTCTTCCAGCCATAGCTGCTGGCATAGATCGACCAGGGGCCAACGTCCTGCTGCCGTGCGATTTCCTTGGCGACCAGATCAAGGGCCTGGTCCCAGGACACGCGAACGAAATCGCCAGCACCGCGGCTGTCACGTTCGGCGTTCGGACCGTTCTCGAGATAGGCGCGACGCACCATGGGATAGCGGATGCGGGCGGCGTTGTAGACGACGTCCTGCACGCCATCGAGCGCCGGATTCGGATGGGGATCCTTTTCCCAGGGGCGCAGGCTGACGAAACGGCCGTCTTCGACCTTGCCGTAAAAAGCACCCCAGTGGCTGCCGCTGAGCAGCTCCTTGGAGCCTTCGTCGGCCAGGGCGCTGGTGACGCCTGCCGGCAGAATGCTGCCAATCGCGCCCGCCGCTGCGAGCGACGAACTGGCCATCAGGAAGCGGCGGCGCGTAAATGGACGGTTGATAGTGGATTTTAAGGACATATTTCCTCCTTCGATAAATCCGGGCTCAGGCGGGTGTGCCTCAGTTCAGGAAGTCCAGTGGTTGTTGAATGAGTGCCGTGAGAAGTGCGGCGGCGGCGGCGTAGAAGCCGGTTCCGTCATTTCGCCGACAGTCGGCTTCGAACGACGGAAGCCAGCCTTGCAGCCTCTGGTGCAGGGCACGCGCCGTGGCGATGGCGGCTTCGTGTTGATCGGAGAGGCGAAGTATCGATTCCTCGAGCAGAGACAGTTCCACGACGAGATGATCGGGCGCGTCCCGGAAGTCGTTCGCCATCTGCATGCCGCTCGCATTGAGCAGCTTGGCCATTTCACCGGCCGGTTCCTGGAACAGCCGTCCCGAGCCGTTGTAATAGGACTCGTAGGGAGGCGCCGATCTGGGGCCGCCGGCACCGAGAAACAGCAGGCAGAATTCGCGGTTGAGGCGCGACTCGGTTTGCGCGGTGTCGCCAAACTCGCGGATGCTGGCGAGCAAGGTGTCGACACTGGGAGCGAGCGCCGGCACGGAAGACAGCGTTGCAAACGGTCCTTCTTCCGGAGGCTGCCGCAAGGCCTCGATATCGCCTCTTTCGAGTGGCGCGCCGAAGATCGTCGTCAAGACGGTTACCGCATCCAGAAAGGAGGATGAGGGTAGCCCGACAGTGACATGAATGCTCATCGGTTGGATCCTTGGTTTATGCCTGACCGATCAGGAATCGGTCTTGGGCATGTCCTTGGCGAAGTACTGGTTGTAGGTCTGCAGGAAGCGGAGCTGCTCGGCGTCAAGCACGGTGTTCTGCTTCATGTCCTTGATGACGCCTGGCCATTGGTTGGCGCCGAAATCTTCCGGGCCGTGCATGGTGTGGCAGGCACTGCAGGTGGCGACCGCCATTTCCTCGCCGTAGGTCACCAGGCCGTCATGGTTGGAGGTGAAATCGTTCGAATCTGCCCAGACCGTGATCGTGTCGTCGCTCCAGTTGAGGCCGGTGTTGGGATCTTCCTCGGCCCCGGAGGTGTCGATCGTCTTGGCGAATTCGGATGAAATCACCGCCTTGATGACGCGCAGGCCCTTTTCGGCGACGAGCAGGCGTTCCACGCCTTCCTGCGTCCAGCCGGCCAGTTCGATCTGGATCCACTTGCCATCGCTCTTGAGCACGGTGGCCTTGGCAAGCGGCAGGATCTGGCCGTCATTTTCCGAAGGATCGTCGGAAGTGGGTTCTTCGACGTAAAGCGATGTCGACTTGATCGCGTAGACGGTGCCGGATTTGGACGCCCCTTCGGCCGCCTTCTCAATGTCGGTGAACAGCTTCTTGTAACCCGAGCTCATGTCGGGCAGGTGGTGGGCAATGCCCTTGTGGCAGTCGATGCAAGTGCTGCCATCGGTCATGGCGACCTGCATTTTTTCGGCTGCGTTGGGCTTGGTCTGGTGCTCGAAGTCCATGGCCTCGAAGGAATGGCAGGTGCGGCAACCGCGGCTGTCATTGGCCTTCATCTCGGCCCAGACCTGCTCGGCCATTTCGAGGCGTTTTTCCTCGAACTTCTCACGTGTGTCGATCGTGCCGGTGAGTTCGCCCCAGACGTCCTTGGCCGCCATCAGCTTGGCCCAATAGAGCTCCCAGCCGCCCTTGGGCACGTGGCAGTCCGAACAGGTGGCGCGCACGCCAGCCGGGTTCGAATAGTGGATGGTGGTCTTGAACTCTTCGAAATTGTTGTCCCGCATGGTGTGACAGCCAATGCAGAACTCGGTGCTTGTGGTCAGTTCCAGCCCCGCATGGAAGATGTTCCAGCCCACCACGCCGACAAAAACGCCGGCAATCAGCAGGACGCCGAGCCCCCACTTGGTGCTTGGTCGCCAAAACAGGTTCCACAACTTCTTGAACACGCAAATCTCCTCGCATGCGTTCGGTGCTTCCGTTTGCGGCGATCTGGCCGTTGTCCTGGAGGGGACAGGAAGCAAGGGATCACAAGGTTCGCGTCAAAGGTCCGTGCCGGAGGCCGGGCTGAACCTGACGTTTCGGTGCGAGTAATGGAGGAGTGTGAATTGCGGACACGCGAAATGTGAACAGGCGTCTCTGAATTGTAAACGAACAATAACTGGGGGTGAAAACTCCAACAAATCCAGATACTTTTGAGAATAGTGGCCTATTTTGGTCCATATTGTCGCATTGACTGCATCCGGCCGTTCGTCGTGGTGATGGACCAAGGATGCAGGTGGAAGCGACGCTGAACGCCATCGCGACATTCATGCGAAACGAAGGAAGAAAACAGGTGAGCGACCACACTCTGGATCCTCGATCTGATCTTGTCCCCTCCGGACCAAAACAGCCGCTGGTCGATTGCTTTGGTCGGCAGGTGACCTATCTGAGGGTTTCGGTCACGGATCGCTGTGATCTGCGCTGCGTCTACTGCATGCCGCCCGACATCCAGTTCGTCAGCCATTCCGATGTGCTGTCGCTCGAGGAAACCTATCGCGTGTGTACCGCCTTCGTGGCGCGAGGCGTGCGCAAGATCCGCATCACCGGCGGCGAGCCGCTGGTGCGCAAGGGTGTCATGGCGCTTTTCCAAGCGCTCAAGCCGCATCTGGCAAGCGGCGAACTCGACGAGGTCGTTCTCACGACCAATGGCACGCTGCTGGGCAAATATGCCGCCGAACTCTTCGATTGCGGCGTGCGGCGCGTCAACGTCTCGCTCGATACGCTCGATCCCGAGCGCTATCGCGCCATCACGCGATTTGGCAATATCGACCGCGTTCTGGACGGAATCGAAACGGCCCAGGCGGCCGGACTTCGCGTGAAGCTGAATGCAGTCGCCTCGCGCGGCGCGTTCGAAGGCGAAATCGACGACCTCATCCGTTTCGCCCACGGACGCGGCATGACATTGACCATCATCGAACAAATGCCTCTGGGCGGTTCGGAATCCGATCGGATCGCCAGCTTCCTGTCGCTTGCAGAACTGCGCGCCGGATTGGAGCAACGCTTCACCCTGACGCCCGACTCGTACACGACCGGTGGTCCGTCGCGATATTTCCGCGTTGCGGAAACCGGCGGCACGCTCGGGTTCATTACGCCACTGACCTGCGATTTCTGCAGTTCGTGCAACCGCGTCAGGCTCTCGGCCACGGGGCAACTCTACACCTGCATGGGTCGGGAAGGCTCGCGAGACCTGCGCACCATTCTGCGGGCGAGCGAGTCGGACGGACCGTTGCAGACGGAGATCACGGAGGCCATTGCCGCCAAGCCGTCCGGGCACAGTTTTGCGGTGGAAGACTCCGGCGTCTCCGGCATTTCCCGGCCAATGTCGGTGTTGGGTGGCTGAGAAGCCCCCGGCGTATTCAGCCTCCGGTTCGGCATCGGCGCGGTCCCACGCAGCGCCTCCAGGCAGCGGCACCCTTACACCTGAACATCGTCGAGATGCAGTTCAGCCGACGGAGTGAAGTCTTTGCGAGATCTGCAGCGACGGACTGCCGGAAATGCGCATCCGGGATCGTCTACATCGTGAGACACAGTCGATCCGGTCTCAACTGACTTCCCGGCCAGGACACGGACGTGCATTTGAGAAGAAGCGCCTCGACCGACCGGAGCCTTCGTCTGCGGCGTCACACCGCCTCTTCGATCCACGCTTCGACGTCCTCGGCCAAATGCAGTGCAACTGCCTAATAGGTCTTTGCCGCCTGACCAGTCGCTTCGGCATGTTGCAGCATGCGTAGCTTGCGCGCGATCTCACGTTGATCCGTGCTCATGAACATCTCATCCATCCCGGAACTGGGCGTTTATTGGAGATATCCCGCAGGGACCGACATTTCTGCACCCCACTTCGTCAATCGTGGCGAGATCAGTCCTCGCCCTGCATTTTGCGCACATAGAGTTCGAGCCGGTGATGGACGACCTCGTAGCCGAGTTCCTTGGCGATCTCGGCCTGCAGACGTTCGATGCGTTCGTTGCGGAACTCGACGACCTGACCGGTTTCGACGTCGATCATGTGGTAGTGGTGCTGGGCCTCGGCCAGTTCGAACCGTGCCGACCCGCCCTCGAATTGGTGCTTGTGGACGACGCCCTGTTCTTCGAGAGCGGTCAGGGTGCGATAGACCGTCGACAGCGAAATGCCGGGGTCCTTCTCGGCACTGCGCTTGTGCAGCACCTCAACATCGGGATGGTCCTCGGCTTCGGCGATGACCGAAAGCAACGCCATGCGCTGTCGCGTGATTCTCACACCGGCATCGCGCAAGGCCTCGGTCATGTAGGCGACCCGTTGAGCGACCTGTTCCATATAGCTTTCTTGGCACGCCCGTTCGGGGCAGACAAGCCTCTTGCCCTCGGCTCACAATTGCTACGAGTGGCTCCAATACTTGGCGTTCTTGCGGCCGGCGCGGCAAAAACGAGCCAAGTACACTTGACCGATACTGAGCCGGCAGTCTGCCGTCGCGAGATCACCATGACACCCCGAATGACGGCGGTAGCGTTCCGTTCGGCAGAACGCACACGGCCGCAAGGCCGGTACGGTCGCGCTTGCCTGCCGCGACGGACCGATCCGTCGCCAAAAACGGGCTCGCGCCTCTACATGCGGTCTGCACGGTGCGAAAGCACCGGTTGGCCGGCGTTTCGGCGTAGCGAAGGGGTGGCCGGCCCTATTGGACGGGCCTGTGGCCTGGTGTCGCAACCCGGGCCGAAGGCCAGTTTGTGACATTGACAATCATTTGCAGATGCCATTCATCGCCAACAGATGACATTGACATTCATTTGCAACAACGACCCGAAAGCGGGATGCGCGGTTGGCGATGATGTCGAAGGTGTCACGCCTGATCTGGAGCGATGGAAATGTTCCTCGAAAGCTTTGGAAGCAACACCAAAGTCCCCCCCGCCAAAAGCCTTCCCCTGTTCATGGCCGGCATCGGCGATCGGCTGCGGATTGCTTCGATCTCAGCCGGCCACACTGCCCAGGCGCGTCTGATCGAGCTCGGCCTGCTGGTTGGCCAGGAGATCACAGTGCTGCAGCGCCAGCATCGCGGTCCGATGGTCGTGGCGGTGGGCGATGCCCGCGTGGCGCTTGGTTTTGGCCTGTCCAGCAAGGTGTTCGTGACGCCGGTCGATCAACCCCGTGAAGGAAGATAGTCGAATGAGCGCAAGACTTAGAGACCTCGCCGTCGGAAGCGAAGCAAGAGTGCGAGGGATCAGTTCCACGGGACGTGGCTATCGCCAGAAGCTCCTGTCGATGGGGCTCACGCCCGGCGTGCAAGTTAAGATCGTCCGGACCGCACCGCTCGGCGATCCTATCGAGATCGAGCTGCGCGGCTACCTCCTGAGTCTCAGGAAAGACGAGGCGGATGCACTCGAAATTGAAGGGATTGCCTAATGGGCACGCTGAAAATCGCCATCGTCGGCAACCCGAACTGCGGCAAGACGACACTGTTCAACGCCCTGACCGGCGCGCGCCAGACGGTCGGCAACTGGCCCGGCGTCACGGTCGAGAAGAAGGTCGGGCGCTTCACCCATGGCAGCCGCCAAATCGAGCTCGTCGACCTGCCTGGTATCTATTCGCTCTCGACTGCCGGAGACGATAGCTCGCTCGACGAGAAGGTCGCACGCGATTATGCCCTTTCGGGCGAGGCCAATGCCATCGTCAACATCGTCGATGCCGCCAATATCGAGCGCAACCTCTATCTGACGACGCAGCTTCTCGAAATGGGCGTGCCGGTCCTGGTGGCGCTCAACATGATCGATATCGCCAAATCGCGCCGCATCGCGGTCGATGCCGAAGCGCTTTCGGCGCGTCTCGGCTGTCCGGTCGTCGCCATCGTCGCTTCGGCGGAAAAGGGCATCGACATCCTGAAGGACGCCATCGTCAACGCCGCCGATGCCGGATTGCCACCTGCGGTCGGTATCGACTACGGCGCCGAAATCAATGCCGCGATCGCCGAGTTGCAGCCGCTGCTTGTGACGCCGGAGCACATGGCGCCTCCACGTTGGCTGGCGCTCGAACTGCTGGAAAGCGAAGCCGCGACAGGCTCGTCCGGCAACACGGCGCTTGCGAAGGCCGCCGCGACGGCGCGCGAGATGATCGAAGAGGCGCTCGGCTACGACGCCGATACCGCCATCGCCAGCGGCCGCTACGATTTCATCAACCTGGTGACGACAAGCGCCGTACGCCGCACATCCGAGGTCAGCAAGACCCTCTCGGACAAGCTCGACCACGTCGTGCTGAACCGGGTGCTCGGGATCCCGATCTTCCTTGTGGTCATGTACGCAATGTTCATGTTCACCATCAATATCGGTGGAGCGTTCATCGATTTCTTCGACATCGTTGCTGGCACCATTTTCGTCGATGGGTTCGCCCATCTTCTCGCGGCGGTTGGCAGTCCGGACTGGTTGACGACGCTTCTGGCGACGGGCATCGGCGGCGGTATCCAGACGGTCGCAACCTTCGTGCCGGTCATCGGCTTCCTCTTCCTGTTCCTGTCGGTTCTCGAGGATTCCGGCTACATGGCGCGTGCCGCCTTTGTCATGGACCGCTTCATGCGGCTGATCGGACTGCCGGGCAAATCCTTCGTGCCGCTGATCGTTGGATTTGGGTGCAACGTTCCCTCGATCATGGCGTCGCGCACGCTTGAGAACGAGCGCGATCGCACCATGACCATCGCCATGGCACCCTTCATGTCCTGCGGCGCACGACTGCCGGTCTACGCATTGTTCGCCGCCGCCTTCTTCCCGACCGGCGGGCAAAATCTCGTCTTCGGGCTCTACCTGATCGGCATCCTCGCAGCCGTTCTGACGGGGCTCATGCTCAAGAACACGCTTTTGCCGGGCGAGACCTCGCCCTTCGTCATGGAACTGCCGCCCTATCACCTGCCGACGGTCAAGGGCATCCTCATCAGGACCTGGGACCGGCTGAAGAGTTTTGTGCTGCGTGCCGGCAAGGTCATCGTCGGTGTCGTCATGGTACTGGCCTTCCTCAATTCCTGGGGCTCTGACGGCAGCTTCGGCAACGAGGACACCAATGCCTCTGTGCTGTCCGAGATCGGCCGCACCATCACGCCGGTCTTTGCGCCGATGGGTATCGAGCAGGACAACTGGCCGGCAACGGTCGGTGTGTTCACCGGTATCCTCGCCAAGGAAGCCGTGGTCGGCACGCTGAACAACCTTTATGCAGGCCTCGACGACGCAGGTGCCGCTGAAGCGGGCGAAGAAGACGGAGGCTTCGACTTCTGGGCCGGCATCGGCGAGGGCTTCGCCTCGATTGGCGACAAACTCGCCGCTGTCGTCGACACGGCTGGCGATCCCTTGGGGATCAGCGTCGGCGAAGTCTCCAATCCCGAGCTCGCTGCCGAGGCACAGGAAGTGGATGTCGGCATCTTCGGTTCCATGGTCGCCCTGTTCGACGGCCAGGTCGGCGCCTTCGCCTACCTGCTGATGGTACTGCTCTACATGCCCTGCGGCGCGGCCATCGCTGCGGTCTATCGCGAGTCTGGCTGGAAATGGACCGGGTTCGTCGCCTTCTGGACAGTGGCGCTCGGCTATGGCTCGGCCGTCCTGTTCTATCAGACGGCAACGATCGGCCGGCATCCGCTGTCCTCGGCGTTGTGGGTGGCCGGCATCCTCGCCTTCTTCGCGCTGACCTTCGTCACGCTCCGGCGCCTCGGCCCCGACGGCCGGCGCGCCGATGCCGCCGCAGTCCAGGGAGCCTAGGTCATGAACATGCAGCCGTTGCCGCCAAGCGGGGGCCATGTCCTGATCGAACTCAAGACCTATCTCGAGACGCACAATCAGGCCTCAATGCGCGACCTGTCGACCCATTTCCGACTGGCGCCAGACGCGCTGCGCGGCATGCTGGGCCACTGGATCCGCAAGGGCCGCGTCGAGCGCCACGATTTCACCGGCGGCTGCAGCTGCGGTGATAAATCGAAAGCAAGCTGTGGCGCCTGCGGCGTCGAAGACTCCTTCGAGTTCTATGAGTGGGTCGACTAAACGGAACGCACCTCTGGGTGTCACCGGGAGGGAGACCATTTGGATGAGGGAAAGCGCCCCTTCACGTCGAACTCGCTAGAGGCAAAGCCTTTGATATTTCTGGGCGTCGGGAATGACCTGACGCCTGCGGCGGGCATCCAAGTTTTCGGATGCGCCATCGTATATGCCTTACGTTCTGGAACGGACAATCGTTGCGGGCCTGCTGACCCGATATGCCAAAGCAGTTGCGCTTTCCAGGCGTGAGAGAGCGTACAGAACCAAGATGCTCGTGGGTGAGGAGAAGCCATTCTCCGTCACCCGACACCGGCCCGAACGGCGGCGTTAGCGGTTTTTGCGAACGCGCAGCGCCAGATAGGGCTTTCCGGGCAGTTTCACTCCGAATGCCGCATCTGCCTTGCCGCCGCGCACGATATCGCCGTGCCGCGTCGGGTGTGGGATGACGGCTTCGATGCGCTCGGCCGGGGTGATCGTCATGTTCCACGTGTCGATGAGGTCGACCTCGTAGTCACCATCTTCGATCGGCAAGCCGGTGGTCCATTGCGCCGGTTGGTGCTCACCGAAATAGATGTAGCGAACATCGCCATCCTCGGCAGCGGACATGCGGCTCCATGGCCAGGAGTTGGTGCCGCCGAGCGGGGCCAGACCTGTTTTGACGTCCTGTTCGATCAGGTCGCGCAGAAAGCCGATGCGCTTCCAGGCTTCGCCGTAGAGCTTGCCGCCCTTGGCCCACCAGATGATGTCTTCAGGATGGGCATAGGTCTCGCCATGGCCGGCATAGCCGCCGCGCAGCACGGTCGTCCAGAAGCGGTGGACGAGTTCCTGAGCCGTGATATTGCCCCAAGCCGGCCAGATATTGCCTTCATATTCCGGTTCGTCGTTGATGATCGGCTTGCCGAAATCGTCCAGCCAGTCAGGGGTTTTCTTGACGTCCCAGTTCTGGATGCAGACGTGGCTGACCCAGGGCTTGGTGTGATCGTAATTCTTCTTCACATCGCCATTGTGGATCGAGCGCAGATGGTCGGTCGGATCTTTTTCCTGAAGGATATGGAAATAGCGGTCCCACTGCGCCATCGGCTTGGTGTCGAGCAGGAAGTCGTACTCGTTGGCCAGTGACCACCAGACATTCCGGTACGCCCCAAGCCGGGCCGCCAGATAGGCGACATAGCGGAAATCCTGTTCCGCGCTCATGTCGCAATAGCCCCAGCGGTCGTAGGGATGGAAGATGATGACATCCGCTTCGATGCCGAGATCGCGCAACCTGGCGATCTGGGTTTCGAAATGGCGGAAGGCCACTGGGTTGGGCTGGTCGAAATCCGGCTTGCCGTCCGCGCCGGGTTCAAACACCCAGTGAAGCGGCTCATTGGTGTTGAAGGGATAGTCCTTCGGGAACACCGCCATGCGGATCTTGTTGAACCGCGACGCCGCAAGGGTTTCGAGCGTTTGCTCCTGCAATTCCGGCGGCTGGTGTGTCCAGGCGTAGCAGGTCGTGCCGAACGGGAAATAGGGTGTGCCATCGGCATAGGCGAAATGGAACTGGTTGGCGACCCGCACCGGACCGTGGGAACCGGCAGTCGGTGCGGTGCAGGTGAATCGGCCCACCTGCCCATCGAGTTCGGGCGCCGAGGACGTGGTCACATAGTCCCAGTCGCCTTCGCTGTCCGGCATGAAGCGCACACGATAGGTGCCCTCGCCGTCATAAAAGCCCGGCACACGGACGGTCCTGTAGCCCAGGGAGAACTCGGCTTCGAGTGTAACCTCGAGATAGGGATTGCCGGCACTCGGCCCGGCAAGGCTCAGCTCGAAGAAATCCCATTTGGCGATATTGGAGGCGGACATGTGACGGGCTTTCCTTGACAGTTTCAGACGCGGCGCAGCAACAGTGCCTGATAGGGCTTGGCGGCAAACTGGAGGACGTCGCCCCGACTGACGCTCTTGACCAGCGGCGTTTCTGTCATCTCCCAGGTGTCGATCAGCGTTGCGTCGTAACGCTCATCCGGCGGCACGGCGACCTGGGCCTCACGCGGCTGGTTCTCGCCGAAATAGGTGAGATAATAGCGATGCGGTTGGCCGGCGGTGGCGTAATGCATGCCGGCGTGTGGCCAATCTTCCTCGCCCTCGGCCGGTGCGATCAGTTCGGGAAGCGTCACCTTGTCGAGGCCGCCTGCCATCGCGGTGCGGTAATGGCCGGTAAAGGGCATGGGCTCGAGACCTTCTTCAGGCCCCGCCTCCAGAATGCGCCGGAGAAAGGCGATACGCGCGATGCTGTCGCCCTTGAGCGTGCCACCCTTGCCCCACCAAAGCGTTTCGCTGTCGTTGTAGAAGGTCTCGCCATGGGTAACCGAGCCGCCATTGACGACACCCTTCCAGAAGCGATGCGAAAGTTCCTGGCCGCTGATGTTGCCCCAGGCTTCGCCAACATCGCCCTCGTACTGGCATTCATCGACGGAGACCGGCTTGCTGAATTCTGTGCGCCATTCGAGGCATTTTTCAGTCCAGGGGCGCTGGATCGAAACATGGGTGATGCGCGGGTCGGAGTAATCGTAGGGCGCAAATCCGTTGTGGACGGACAGCAGATGCCCATGCGGGTCGGTATCGGCGACAACACCGATCATCCGGTCCCAGTCGGCAAGCGACTTGTTGAACATAAAGTCGTACTCGTTGGCCATCGACCACCAGACATTCGGGAAGGCGGCAAGGCGCGAGACGAGGTAACGCAAGTAGCGGTCGTCCTGTTCGGCGCTCATCTCGGAAAAGCCCCAGCGGTCGTAGGGGTGCAGCACGATCAGGTCGGCCTCGATGCCGAGCTTGGCGAGATCGGCAATGCGCTGTTCCAGATGCCGGAAATAGGCCGGTTCAACACTGTCGCAATCGAACTCCCAGCCGGCCTCGGCGATGGTTGCCGGCCAGGTGCTGCCGCCCGTCTTGACCAGTTTGAACGGATAGAGTGGCGGCTCGTTCTCGTTGTAGCGATAGTGCTTGGGGAACACGCACATGCGGATCTTGGTGAAAGGCGCCGCCGCGAGCGTTTTCAACGTCTGCTCTTCAAGTTCGTCGCCTTGCAGGTTCCACGCGTAAGCCGTCGTGCCGAGATTGATGTAACGGGCGCCGTCGGCATAGCGGAATTCAAGCCCCTGGGCCCGCACCGGACCGTGATCGTCCTCATTGGCCGGACCGACGTCGACGGTTCCCATCGCGCCATCGAGTTCGGCGCGATTGGAAGAGGTGCGATAGCTCCATTTACCCATTGTCTCGGGCATGAACCGCACTCGGTAGACGCCGTCGCCGTCATAAAAGCCGGTGACATTCCGCGTCTGGCCATCCGCCTCGAAAACAGCCGTCAGTTCGACGTCGAGATAAGGATTGCCGTCGGCGGGACCGTTCAGAACCAGTTCGAACAGGCCCCATTGCGTAGACGAATGCTGTGCGTTCCCGGACACGGGTCTAGTCCTTTCGATACGGAGAAATCTGTCGGCTCAGGCGCCAGCAGCGACTTGCGGCTTGGAAATCCGCCACTTCTTGGTGGTGGTCGGAATCGAATCCAGCAACAGCTTTGTATAGTCGTGCTGCGGGTTGGACATCACCTCGCCGGCGGAGCCGAACTCGACCACCTTGCCCTTGGTCATGACCGCCACATAGTCGGAAATGTAATAGGCGGTCGCCAGATCGTGGGTGATGTAGAGGAAGCTTCGGCCTGATTCGTCGCGCAATTGCTTGAACAGGTTGATGATGATCATGCGGCGCGATGCGTCGATCATCGAGACCGGTTCATCGGCAACGATCAGCTTGGGCTGCGGAATCAGCGCCCTGGCCACCGACACGCGCTGCAGCTCGCCGCCGGAGAACTGGTTGGTGTATTTGCCGTGCACGTCGGCATAGTCGAGCCCGACCAGGCTTAGCGCATGGGCCACAGCCTCCTGCACGTCAGGGCCGTCGACCCCGGCAACACGACTGGCCGTCTCATGCAGATAGGCATCGACCGGCCGATAGCGCGAAAACGCCTCGAACGGATTCTGGAAGATCGGCTGAACGGTTCCGAGGAACTCCTTGTTGGCGATCTTGACGCCCTTCCCGGCCACGGGCGTGTCGTGGACCACGGCGCTGCCCGAACTGGGTTCGATCAGGCGAAGCAGGGTTTTGGCCAGGGTCGTCTTTCCCGAACCGGATTCACCGACGACGCTGATGATGACCGGGCGGTCGCTTTCGACATCGATATTGATGTCGCTCAGCGCCTCGATTTTCTTGCTGCGGCCGAACGTCCCCAGACGATAGACCTTGTTCAGCCCTTGCGTGCGCAGAATGACCGTCATGACAGCGCCTTCTCTTCCGGAAGTTCAGTGCCGGCGTAATGGCAGGCGGCGAAGTGATCGGGCTTGTGTTCGAGCAAAACCGGCTCTTCGGTCCGACAGCGATCAGTCGCCAGCGGGCAGCGGTCGGCGAAACGGCACCCGCGCAGATTGCCCCACAGGCTGGGCGGACTGCCGGGAATGCCCTGACGCGCCCGGTCGTCGCCGATGGTCGGCAGCGAGCGGATCAGCATGCGGGTATAGGGATGAAGCGGCGCCGCGAACAGCTTTTCGGAGGCGGCATATTCCACCGCCTTGGCCGCATACATGATCAGCATGCGGTGCGTGACCTGATAGTGCACGCCCATGTCATGGGAGACGAGCATGATGGTGTTGCCCATCTGCTCCTGCAGCTCCATGAGCAGCAAAAGGATTTCCTTTTGCACCACCACATCCAGAGCCGTCGTCGGTTCGTCTGCCAAAATCAGATGTGGCTGGAAGAACGTGCCCATGGCGATCATCACGCGCTGGCGCATGCCGCCCGACAGCTGGTGCGGATAGGCATCGAGCGTTTCCGCCGGCAGGTCGAGTTTGCCGATGAAGGCGCGCACCGCTTCGAGAACACGCTTCTTGTCGGAATCGATACCGGGATAGTCGATGAACTGTTTGCCGATGCGGACGACCGGATTGAGCGAATTCATCGAGCTCTGCGGAATATAGGAGATCGTCTTGAACCATTGCCGCTGGATGTTGGCGCTGGTGATCGGTTCGCCCTTTTCGTCGGAAAAGCCATAATCAACCTCGCCATCGGCCAGCGCCATCGGCGAACTCACGTCCCCATAGATCACCTTCATCAGGGTCGACTTGCCGCAACCGGATTCGCCGGCCACGCCGAGAATGCAATTGTCGGGGATGTCGAGGGTCACGCCGTCGACGGCATTGATGGTTCCGCGGCCAGTCCGGTAGCTGGCAACTACATTCTTGAGCCGGATCATAGAACACCACGCTTATTGGCGAAGGCCTCGTTGAACCCCGTCGAGGAGAGGAAAAGGCCGAGGAAAAGAAGAACGCTGGCGACGATCGGCGCAACGATCCAGACGTAGTTGCCGGTGAACAGCGCGTTGTAGTTGAGCGCCCAGAACACGATCGATCCGAGCGTCGGGATCTCGACACGCGAGACGCCGATCACGGCCAGGGTCGCCTCGGTATTGATGGCGAACAGGATCGTGTTGATGAAGTTCACCAGCATGAAGGCGGTGACATACGGGAAGATTTCCCGCTGCAGAATGTCGAAGGTGTTGGCGCCGGAGAAACGCGCCATGTTGATGAACTCGCGCTCCCTCAATGACAGCGCCATCGAGCGCACCGTTCGGGCGCCCCAGGCCCAGCCGAAAATGATGATCGCCAGCACCAGAAAGGCGTTGTTGGCGCGGATCAGCGCCCCAAGCATGATCAGCAGCGGCAGGAGCGGAATGGTGATGAAGGTGTCGACAATGACCATCACAATGCGTTCGTAGGCGCCGCCGATGAAGCCGGCGCTGAGCCCGATGGCCGTCGAGATGATGGTGACGCCGATGCCAACCAGACCACCCAGGATCAGCGAGTTGCGGATCGAGAACACCAGAAGCCAGAAGATATCCTGCCCGAGCGCGTTGGTGCCCAGAACATGGGTCCAGCTGATTGGCAGGTTCTTGTAATAGGTCGACTGCAGCGACGGATCGACCGGAACAAAGAGCGGAAGGACAAAGCTTCCGACTGCGAAGATCAACACCAGAATAAGGCCGACGATCAGGCGCGGATTGATGAGCCAGAGCCATCCCCCGGAGCCGGATTCCGCCGTGGTCTCGGCAGGCGCGGATTGAGAGTCTGCTGTCGAAGTCATTTGCGGCGAATCCTTGGGTCGAGCAGCGGATAGGTCAGATCGATGATCAAACCGGCGGTTGCCACCGCGATGATTGAGACGACCATGGCCCCGTAAAGCACGTTGTAGTCGCCACTGCCGGCCGCGGTGCGCATGATCAGGCCGATACCCGGATAGGAGAACAGGATCTCGGTGAGGATGGCGCCGGTGAAGACCGTTCCCAGCGACAGGGCCAGCGCGGTCACCTGCGGCAGCATGGCGTTGCGGAACACGTAGCTGACCATGCGCGTCCAGTGCGAGGTGCCCTTGAGCCGCGCATAGGTGACATAGGGCTCCTCGGTGGTGGCGACAGCGAGCGCCTTCATCGACAGGATGTTCCAGCCGAAACCGGCGATCACCAGGGTCAGGCCCGGCAACAGCGAGTTGTAGAGAATTTGGCCGATTTTCCCCGCAGTCAGATCCCCGACAGGGAAGGTCGGCGACAGCGGGAAGACCGGAATGACATAGGCCAGAAGGATGATGAGGCTGACGGCCAGAATGTAATAGGGGATCGGATAGAGCAGGATTCCCACCAGCTCCAGAACGGTCGCTGAGCGCTTGGTATGAAAGTAGCCAGCGATCAGTCCAACCAGATTGCCCAGTATCCAGGCGATCGCGGTCGAGACCAGCAACAGGCCGAGCGTCCAGGGCAAGGCACTCAGGATCATCGTATTGACCGATTGCGGATAGAACGCGAAGGACGGACCGAAGTCGAAATGCAGGATCACGCGCTGCATGTAGGACACATATTGCGTGAAGATGTTGCCATTGAGCCCATACAGCTCCTGCAGGCTGGCGCGCATCGTCTCGATGGCTTCCGTTGTCAGGGTGCCGTTGGCGCGTGCCTGCAACTGGCCGATATAGGCTTCGATCGGGTTAGCCGGCATCAGACGCGGCAAAAGGAAGGTGATCGAAATTCCTATGAACAGAACGACAAGATAGGTTCCGACCCGTTTGGCGATGTATTGGAGAGCACCCATGCTGTTCTTACCGCTCCAGAGTTGGGGTTGGCGGGGCAGATGTGGGAGGAACTTTGCCGTGTCCGCCCCGCCAATTTATCGAGTTACTGCTTACCAGTCGGCTCGATGTTGATGATCGTCTTCTTGAACGAACTCCACCAGGTGTACGGCGCCGCGTAGAAATTGTCCTGCTTGGGATAATTGGTCCAGTAGGCGCTGTTGGTCGGGATCGTCGTCGGAATGTTCATCAGGTTGATTTCCTGCATCCCTTCGGTGAGCATTTTCATGATCTCACGGCCGTTCTCGACGAACTGCGGATCTTCCATCGGCATTTTGGCGCCTTCGGCGACCAGATCGAAGATCGCCGGATCGGTGACCCGGAGATAGTTACCGCTCAGCTCTTCCGTGGAATCGACTGGCTTGACGTTATCGGGCTTGAACGAACGCCAGCCATACAGCCAGTTGGTGTTATAGACGCAGGTGTTGTTCCACTGCAGTTCAAGGTTGAACTTGGCGTTGGTGTTGATGACGGTACCGTGTTCGCCGGCATCGACCTGACGGGCGTTGACGTTGAACCCGGCCTTCTTCCAGCTATCGGCGATGGAGAAGCCGACGCGCTGCAGAACCTTGTTCCAGTCAGCCGGGAAGACCAGCTCCACGACCCAGGGCGAACCGTCGGGCATCGTGTAATAGCCGTCGCTGCCCTTCTTGATGCCGACCGAGGCCAGCAACTTTTCAGCTTCAGCCGGATCATGCTTCCACCAGCCCATGCCGAAGCCCTGCTTGATGGCATCACCGGTCGGCAGGTCGCTCTCGGGAGCACCCTGTGCCTTGAGGGCCTCGACCATCTCCTGGCCGAAATCGGCATTGAACGGCTTGTAGCCGTCGCCGATGGTCAGGTTCTCAAGGAAGCCTTCAAGCGGCGCATAGAAGGTCGAATTGGTGATCGGGGTGTCGGACAGCGGCATGGCCGCGGCCTTGAACTGACCGGAAAGGGCGCTGAGGCCGACAGTCTTCATGTCGAGCGACAGGGCGAGAGCCCAGCGAACCTCGGCCAGATCGTACGGCGCCTTCTGCTGATTGATGTAGATGCCATACGAGCAGGCATCGTTCATGTCGTGGTACGGGAAGGTCGCCGAGAACGACTGAATGTCCGGATTGCGGGCCTTGGCCACCTCGATGGTGTCCGGGCTCATAAACGTGTCGATGTCGTACTGGTTCTGGATGAAGGCCAGGGCACGGGTTTCTTCGGCGCCGAAGTCCTTGTAAAGGACGTATTTCGGCTTGGGCATGCCGGAATTGCCCCAACCCGAGCGCTCCCAGTCATCACGCCGTTCCCAGAGCTGCCAGAAACCGTTGGGGTCGTATTCCTTGACGGTATACGGACCGATGGTCACCGGCGGCGCGTTGTTGAACGAGGTGACGCCATCGCCGAGCGGCTCGAAAATGTGCTTGGGCGCGGGCGTGAACTGCGAGCCCCAGGTGTAGACGCCGAGAACGGTCTCAACGTCATAGGCGGTGGTGACAGTTTCGACCTCGAAGGTGTAGTCGTCGATCTTTTCCCAGGACTTCACATAGTCGACATAGCCGGCGATGAAATTCAGCTTGTCCTTGTATTTCTTGGCGGTGTCGAGCGTGTAGATGAAATCGTCGGCGGTCAGTTCGACGCCGTCGCTCCAATAGACGCCCTTGCGCAGCGTGATGCGGAACTTGGTGTAATCGTCGTTCAGCACCTCGACCGGGCCGGCGGCCAGTTCGGGATAGGATTCACCGGTCGCGGTGTCCATTTCCCACAGATAGCTCCAGCCCAGTTCGCGGAAGCCGCGCCAGATGGCGTAGAAATTGAACGGGTTCATCGCGTCAGCATTCGAGGTCTTGCCGTCGAATGTCTGGACGATCAGCGTTTCGCTGCGCGGCGTGCCCACATCGGTCATCGTCTGCGCAAGGCTGGTGGTCGCCAACATCGTGCCGAGAATGGGCGCGAGTATGCCTAGACCGAGCTTCTTCATATCTTGTCCTCCTTTGCATCTGTCGATTGCCAACAGACCGGTTGTTTTCGGAAGCCTGGCCAACCGCCCCGAGGCCGCCGCCTGTGACGGATCTTTTGGCTCCCGGATATTTGCTTCGCTCCGGCGCCGCATGGCGCATCGCATCAAAAAGTTTCGTCTATTGCGGTTTTTTTGCGATTGCTTACGATTACGCAGCGACACGCGGCAAGTCAATGCCGATGCATGTGTCACACGTAAGATTCAAAAGGATTCGGAACAATAAGTCGCAGCTAGGGGAAAGGGCGCGCCCCGGTTCAGGACGCGATCAACACTTCGATGCCGCGCGAGCGGAAATCGGCGACATGCTCCTCGGAAATCTGATCGTCGGTGATCAGGGTGTCGACCAGCTCGATGCCACCGAGCGAGGAAAAGGACGTGCGGCCGATCTTGGTCGAATCAGCCAGGAGGAAAACCTGCGAGGCGGCCTTGATCATGGCGCGCTTGACATAGATGTCGCCAATTGCGGGATAGGTCAGTCCTGCGTCGAACGAAATACCCGCCGTGGCCAGAAACAGCTTCTCCGCATAGATGCCGACGAAGAAATCGGCTGATTTTTCTCCGCTGAGAGACAGTGTCGGCGCCTTGAATTGCCCGGCCGGCATATGCACCGTGTTTGACGGATTGGCCCCCAGCATCAGCGCAATGTTGAGCGCGTTGGTGATGATGTTGAGTTCCTGGCGCGACTTGAGATTTTCCGCGAATTGCGTCGTGGTCGAGCCGGAATCGATGATGAGCGTTTCGCGGTCACCGACCAGCGACGCGGCTTTCCGGCCGATCTTCTGTTTCAGATCCATGTTCTGCACATGATGCAGGGATAGCGATTCGACCTGCTGCGGCACCGATTTCAGAAAGGCGCCACCGTGCTCCCGCGTGATGTAGCCCTCGTTGTCGAGGCGCTCGAGATCCTGCCGTATCGTCGCTTCTGAAACCCCGAATGCCGAAGCCAGGTGCCGCACCCGGGCGCTGCCTTCTTCCTGAAGCCATTCGAGAATTTTCATACGTCTGGGTTCGGCCAGAAGCGGCTGTTCGCCAGGCTCTAGCCGCGGATGTGCCTTGCGGGGCTGTTTCTGCAGTCTTGAATTGGGCATATCCGTCTCGACTTTCTTCGCGATTTTTTCCGAAGAGCGACTCGCAGCATAGGCGAATTAACAAGATGAATCAGCTTGATGCGGCCATCTCAAGAGAGAAGAGCCCTAAAGTGCCCTGCATTTCCAGTTTTGGGTTATTTGTCGGCAATTGAAAAGACATATGTTCGATATCGTTTGGTTTGCGAACACCTTCGAAGCTGTCTCCAATCGGTTGCGCGCGCCGACCGCACATCGCGTCACCGCTGTCAGGCCAAAACGCGGCGGATCGCCTCACGCCAAGACGCACGCAGCGCGGCCGCCTTGTCAGCAGGCATTTGCGGCATGAAGCGCGTCGTGCCGGCTTCGAAATCAGCTTCGACGCCGAGGGCGGCAAAACCCATTGCGGCAGCACCAAGCGCGCCGACTTCCTCGATTTCCGAACGGTCGACCGGGCAACCGATGAGATCGGCCTGAAGCTGCATCAGGAAAGGGTTCGATGATGCCCCGCCATCGGCCTTCAGGCATTCGGGCTGAGCACCGATGTCGGCACCCATGGCTTCGAAAACATCGGCGATCTGGTGGGCAATCGCCTCGAACGTGGCGTGCGCCAGATGGGCTGGTGTTGTGCCATGGCTCATGCCGGAAATCGTGCCGGTCGCACTGTCGTCCCAATGTGGCGCACCAAGCCCGGAAAGCGCCGGAACGAAGCAGACGCCATCGGACGAGTCGACGGTTTGCGCCAGATCGGACAGCGCCCGGGCGTCGCCAATGCCGAGCAGTTTGCCCATATAGGCGGCGGCCTGAGCCGAGACGATGATATTGCCTTCCAGCGCATAGGCCGTGCCGTTGCGATCGCTCCAGCCGATGGTGCCGCTGAGACCATGCGCCGATGTCACGCGCTGCGGCGTTAGCACCATCAACGAGGAGCCTGTGCCAAAAGTGGCTTTGACCGTACCCGGCTTGCGCACGCCGTGGCCATAAAGCGCGGCATGGCTGTCGCCCATCATGGCGTGAATGGGAATGCCTGCCGGCAGGGCCGTGGCACCGGAGACCGTCTCGCCAAAACGGGCGTCAGAGGCGACCGGTTCGGGCAGAACGGCGAGCGGCACGCCGAAGATGTCGCCAAGGCGCGGGCTCCATGTCAGCTTGCCGGTATCGAAAAGTTGCGTGCGTGAGGCATTTGAATGATCGGTGGCAAAACGCCCGCCACCCGTCAGCTTCCACAACAGGAAGGTGTCGACCGTGCCCACACGCAAACGCTTCATGTCGGCAAGCCTGCGTGCCTCGGCATTATTGGCGATCAGCCAGCCGATCTTGGCAGCCGGGAACATCGGACTGATACCGAGACCTGTCAGGGCCTCGACATCCGCATTGCGGCCGGCTGCGATCAGTACTTCGCAAGCCTTGGCGGTGCGGCGATCCTGCCAGAGGATCGCCGGAGCGATGGCGGCGCCGGTCTCGGAATCCCAGGCGACGATCGTCTCGCGCTGATTGGAGATGGCGATGGCATCGATGCTGTCGACACCTGCTTGAATGGCCGCCTGGTCAATGACTGTGCGCGTGGCGGTCCAGATGTCGTCGGCGGATTGTTCGGCCCAGCCCGGCTGCGGGTAGGACGACTTCGAGGGTGCCGAGGCGCGGGCGTGAACCCCACCGTTCTCGTCAACCACAAGCGCCTTGGTGTTTGTCGTGCCCTGATCGATGGTGAGGACGCGCACGTGACTACCCCTTTTTGCGGCTGACCGCCCGACGCACCGCGGAAGCGATACCGTCCGGGCTCAACCCGTTCTCCTCGAACAGATAGCTGACCGAACCGGTCGGCAGGAAGCCCGGAAAACCGACGCGCTCGACCGGGACCGGCTGATTGGCCGACGTGACTTCCGCGACCGCGCCACCCAGTCCGCCAGTGACCAGGGCTTCCTCGACGGTGACGATGGCACCGGTTTCCTCGGCTGCGGCGAGCACTGCCGCCTCGTCGAGCGGAGTCAGGGTGTGCATGTCGAGAACGCGGACCGAAAGCCCGGCAGCACGAAGCTGGCCGGCAGCGTCCGCGGCGATGTGCACAGTGGTACCGTTGGCGATGATGGTTGCGTCATCGCCGTCGCAAATGCGCCGTGCCTTGCCCGGAACAAAGTCCTTGTCGATGGCATCGAGCATTGGGACCGGCATGCGCGACAAGCGGATGAACACAGGCCCTTCGTGGGACGCGGCCCAGCGCACGGCCTCGGCGGTCTCGAACGGATCGGCAGGCACGATGACGGTGATCTGCTTGAGCGCACGAAGCCAGGAATAGTCCTCGATCGAATGATGGGTCGCACCGAGTTCGCCATAGGCGATGCCGGACGACTGACCGACCAGCTTCACATTGAACCCGGCATAGGCGACGTCCGCCTTCAGCTGTTCGAGTGCCCGCGCCGTCAGGAAACAGGCGGCGCCGGATACGAACGGGATGCGACCGCCATTGGCAAGCCCGGCCCCGACCCCGACCATGTTCTGTTCGGCGATGCCGACATTGACGGTACGTTCGGGGAAGTGGTCGCGGAAAGCGCCCAGGTTGGACGAGCCAATGGAATCGTTGACCACGGCGATGATGCGCTCGTCCTCAGCCGCCAACGCTTCGAGCGTTTCGGCCCAAGCTTTGCGGCAATCAAACCGTTCCGTGGCTGTTGCAGGTAATGCACTCATCACACAAGCTCTCTCATTGCCTGTTCGAATTCGGCGCCATTCGGAACGCCGTGATGCCATTTCGCCTTGTTCTCCATGAAGGAAACGCCTTTGCCCTTGACGGTGTTGGCAATGACGCAAAGCGGCTTCTCGCGGGAACCGACCGGCGCGCCGAGCACGTCGTACAATGCCTTGTGATCATGCCCGTCGAGTTCGACGACTTCCCAGCCAAAGGCGCGGTACTTGTCGTCAAGTGGGTCGAGTCCGTTGGTTTCCTCGGTGCCAGCGCCCTGCTGCAGCCGGTTGCGATCGACGATCAAGGTGAGGTTCCTGACTTTGCGGTTGCCCGCCGTCATCGCCGCTTCCCAATTCGAGCCTTCCTGCTGCTCGCCGTCTCCGGTCAGCACATAGGTGCGGTAGTCGGCACCGGTGATCTGGCCGGCAATGGCGATGCCGAGCGCCACCGGGAAACCGTGCCCCAGCGGGCCGGTATTGGTTTCGACGCCGGGAAGGTAATTGCGGTTCGGGTGGCCATTGAGACGCGAATGATTGCGCATATAGGTCTCGAGCAGCTCCACGGGAAAATAGCCCGCCGCCGCCAGAGCCGTGTAGAGCGTACCGGTCGCATGCCCCTTGGACATGACGAACCGGTCGCGGTCCGGCCAGTCGGGCTGGGCCGGGTCAAAACGCAACACGCCGAAATAGAGTGTGGCGACGATATCGGCGGCCGAGAAGTCACCGCCCGGATGGCCGAGCTGCTTCTCATAGACGAGGCGGAAGGCGTTGCGGCGCATCCACAAGGCCTTTTCTTTAATCAGTTCGATCACGTCACTGTTGCCCATGGCAATTGTCATTGGTCAGGTCTCAGAAGCGGTTGGGCACAAAAAGCTGCGGCTCCGGCGTGCCGCCGTGGTGGTAGAGCGGCCAGCCGAGATACCGGGTGACGGCCTCGTTGACGATCTCGGCATGATGCCCGCGCACCATCGCGACATGGTGCTCGAACCCGTTGCGGGTGATGAAGCTCATCAGCTGGCGCAGCCGTTCGATCCTGGTGACGGCAATGCCACCATCCATGCCGAACGGATCGTCGGTGAATTCGCCCTCGCCGAGATAGGCCTTCATCGTACCGTTGCGGTCGTCGGTCGAAAGGCGGAAATAAGTCAGATCGCCGGCTTTGACCTTGCCCTTGACGGCGCCAAAGCACTTGGCGCGGCCGATGGTTTCCCCGAGCACATCGAGTTCGGAGATCTCCGGTGTTTCACCGAGGAAGCTCTTGGGATAGTTGCCGCAATGGGTGCAAACGCAGGTGTCCTGCTCATCGGCATAATTGTTGTTCCAGTCGAGAATGGCCGCCGGAGCGCCAGACGCCAGGGTCAGCGCATACATCGAAATGGCGCCCATGACGTCGACTTCACAGGCGGACGGCATCAGATCCTCGCCCATCATCGACATGGTCAGGCAGGTTGCACAGCCCCAATTGTCCTGAAGCGAACGCCAGCACTGGATGGCCGAGGCGTCGCATTCATTTTCCTCGATCCAGCGGTTGACGGCGAGCGTCCACTTGGCCTGCTTGGCGATCTGGTCGGGCTTGATATAGGCCGGAATTGTTCCATAGCCGGTAACCCGCTCCAGCGCCGCCTTGAGATCGGGCTCGTCGTCCTTGATCGCTTCCGCGGCTGCAATCATTTCCGAAAGGTCGACCGTCAGGACCGTGATGCCCGACGCCTGCAGCAGCTTTTCGGAAAAGCGCATGGTCTGGAAGGCGCCGGTGCGGGCGCCAATCGAGCCGATGCGGGCGTTTTTCAGCCCACCCACAGTCCGGCAGGTCCGCGCAAAGCGGTCGAGATCACCGCGGAAATCATCGGAGGCGATGTCGATGGTGTGACGCGTGGTCTCGGTGAACGGCACGCCGTACTGCCAGAAATTGTTGGCAACCGAGAGTTTGCCGCAAAAGGCGTCGCGGCGGGAATGGACGTCGACCTTGTCGATCTCGTCATTGGACGCCTGCAACAGGATCGGCACATTGAGCTTGGCGCGATTGACCAGCTCGGCAACGGCGATTTCGTCGCCGAAATTGGGAAGGCAGATGACGAGACCGTCGATTTTGTCACGGTTCTTGCTGAAATGCTCGGCATAAAGCCTGGCATCGGCGACCGACTGAACAGCGCCGTTTTCCGTGGCCTCGAACGGCAGAGTGACAACGTCGATACCGAGTGCCTCGAATTGGGCAATCGCCTCGTCGCGCGCCGTGCGGCAAGGGGCCGGACTAAAAAAGGCTCTGCTGCCGATCACCAGTCCAAGCGATATTTTACGATGTGCAGCGCGCATTTCCACTCTCCTCAAGCCGTGTCCGCAACGATACGACTCCTGACGACTGTTGTCGATTGCTTTCGAAAAATTTCGTTCGTATCGTATTTCATGAGCTTTGTGCACTTATGGCGTTCGGATGCAAGCAATAACGCGCACTTAGCCGCAATTTTCCGCTTGCCTGACAATATGGCGCAACAATCAGCCGCGCCCCCTGACAAAGGTCGGCACGACGTCGAGTTTGGCGATTGCAATGCGCGCCTCGGGGGAGACCGGCAAAAAAGCTTCATCACAACATAACCGTTTCACCGGGGAGTGAGGCCGAACCGGCGCACGCGTCACGGCATTTGATGCTTACCTAACCGCTCTGAATGCAGCTTCAAACGCTGAACGAAGACCTGCGTCGCGGCCAGGCAACCGACACCGCGCCTTGAAGGAGGCACTGAAAGATCACGATGAAGCGTCAGGATGGGTCGATGAGATGACAAGGACAGACGCAGCATACTTGAGGTCGGCTTCTACAAGGGATTGATCGACGGGGTAATTGCCCGCGCCAGCCTTGGCTGGCCAAGCTCGAAGCCGGTAAAGGAATCGTCGCCTTGCTGATTGACTTCACCGGCGGCAAATAGTCCCTCGCTATCCTGCCGGTTCCGAACCGGGAAAGTGGAAATCGCTCGCACCAAGCCTGTTCTTGTTCGACACACGCATCAACTTCTTCCGGGAGCAGGGCACACCGGCTCACGACACGCCCCTTAGCAGACAGCCTATCAAATCCGCTTTTCGTACGAAGACTTTAAGCATTTCGACGCCTTCTCCCAATTTCTTTATTGTCATTATATTTCTTAACATTGCAATCAAGGCTTTAACGCAATGAATATTTCATGCTTATTGTAAAAAGTATCAACTTTCAATTTTCGCATATTAAGGTTTCGATGATAAATACGAATATTTGGGTAGATAATCTTACTTCCAAGCATTTTTGCATAAAATTTGAATTAAATTCAATTAATTCACAGGAAGGCGCCCCAGATCAAAAGATCTCTACGCACCTTCCGCCCCTCCGATACTGTTGTTTCAATTTTTAACATTAACCAATAATTAACGTTCTCAATCCGCGATCAAGATCGAATGGTATGCTCTGGGGAGTGTGAGGCATTGGAGTCTCTCCAGGGTTTGCGGATGAACAGGTATTCACCAAACGATTATGGCGATGGGCGTGGCCAGCCCAGTCTTGCCGACGATCTGCGGGCGCTCGTCCAGATTTTCTGGGTGCGCTGGCGGATGATCGCGGTGATTATGGCGGTCTTCCTGGTCTTCGGGCAGGCCTACATCTGGCTGTCGGCACCAGTTTTCACCTCGACAACACAAATCTTCATTGACCCTCGTCAGCGTTCGTTGGTCGACCAGAACGCGGTACCGACGGGAATGGGCTCATCGTCGCAAGGTGCGGATCTCGCGCTTCTCGACAGCCAGATCAGCATTCTGACATCGCGACAGGTCCTGACCGAACTGGTCAAACAGCAGGATCTTGAAAACGACCCCGAATTCACGGCGGTCTCATCGGGTCTGGTCGCTCTGGTCAAGGCGTATTGGCAAGGCACTGATCTACGGCCCCAACGCGGGTGACTACGCATCGAGTCAGACGCCCTTCGAACGCGCCTTCACCAAACTCGCAGATGCAGTCACCATCACCCGCGTCGACCAGACTTATGTCCTCGACATCTCGGTCAAGACGCGCTCGGCCGAGAAATCGGCTCGACTGGCCAATGCGCTGGCCAAAACCTATCTCGCCGATGGGCAGAGCGCATCGGACGAGAGCGCACGCGAAACGGCGCAAAGCCTCGAATCCCGCCTTTCCGAGCTTGGTAAGAGAAGCGAACAGTCGCAACAGGCCGTCGAAGACTACCGCAAGGCGAATGGGCTGATGGACGCCCAGGGGGCGCTGGTGGATGAGCGCCAGCTGACCGAACTCAGCGCACAAGCGGTCTCGGCCTCGGTCGCTGCGGAATCCGCCCGTGTCACGCTCGAAAGCCTGAAGCATGACGGCGCCGAGGCGGCGACCTCCGATGTCATCAAGCAGCTTCAGGTTCAGATCGATCAGGCCAGGTCCAACTACAAGGCTCTGGCCTCCTCGCTCGGCCCGCGCCATCCCAAACTCCTTGAGAGCAGCCAGACCCTTGCGTCGCTGGAAGCCTCGCTCAATGCCGAACTCGCCCGCATCATCAAGCGCGCCGAGAACGACTACGAGAAGGCCAAGCAGACCGAGTCCTCGCTGAAGACGCTGCTGGTTCAGTCGACCGATGCGCTGGCAAAATCCAATACCGCCTCGGTCAAATTGAAGGAGCTGCAGCAGATCGCCGACCAGGACAAGGCGCTCTACGACTCCTTTGCCAACAAGGCGAAACAGATGCGCCAGCAGATCTCGCTGCCCACCACGACGGCGCGCATCATTTCCATCGCCCAACCTGCAGCAAAGCCGAGCGCACCCAAGGTGCCGCTCATTCTGGCAATAAGCCTGTTTCTTGGCGGCCTCGTGGGCTTCGGAACGGCTTGGGCGATGCACATTTTCACTCCCACCAAACCGGTGCGGAAGAAGCCTCTCTCCGTCGTGCAACGCGACAAGCATCCGAAGGTAGCGGCGCAATGAGCGCGATCAAGACACCAAGGCGAATTCAGTTGGACACCATGGCAAAGCAAGCACAAAAAACGATCCTCGTGACAGGCGGCGCTGGTTTTCTTGGAAGCCACCTGTGCGACCGGCTGCTCGACCAGGGCCACAAGGTGGTCAGTCTGGATACGTTCCAGACCGGCAGTCTCGCCAACCACGTTCACCAGCTGAACAATCCGAATTTCGTCTTTATCCGGGCCGATGTCGCGGACCCGATTTCCGTGGAAGCAGACGAAATCTACAATCTCGCCTGCCCCGCATCTCCCGTGCATTACCAGGAGAGCCCCACACGCACCTTGCGCACCAGCCTGTTCGGCGCCAGGAGCGTGCTCGACCTCGCGGTCAAGCGCGGCGTCAAGGTGCTGCAGGCATCCACCAGCGAAGTTTATGGCGACCCGCTGGTTCATCCGCAGACCGAGGATTATTTCGGCAACACCAACTGCTTCGGTGAACGCGCCTGCTACGACGAGGGCAAGAGAGGCGCAGAGGCGTTGTTCTATGCCTATGCCGAGGAATTCGGCGCCCGGATCCGTATTGCGCGCATTTTCAACACCTATGGTCCGCGCATGCAGGTGAACGACGGACGGGTTGTGTCCAATTTCGTCGTCCAGGCCCTCAAGAACCAGCCGATCACCATCTATGGAGACGGTTCCCAGACGCGGTCGTTCTGCTATGTCGACGACCTGATCGACGGCCTGATCGGCCTGATGGCGAGCGAGGTCACCACGCCTGTCAATATCGGCAATCCGGTCGAGTTCACCATGCGGGAGCTGGCCGACCTCACCATCGCCATGACCGGCTCGCACTCGCACATCGTCCACAGGCCCTTGCCGGCCGACGATCCCAAACGCCGCCGCCCCGATATCGCCAAGGCGCGCGAGTTTCTGGGATGGGAACCCAAGGTGCCTCTCGCCACCGGACTTGGCCGGACCATCGAGTATTTCCGGCAGACGCAATCCAGCAACGACTGCGGCGCCCGCGACACCATCGAGACAGGCGCCCAACGGACGGTCGCCGAATAGATGTGGATCAGCAATCGCAGAACATTCCTGGCGAGCTGTGCCGGACTGGCTTTCGGCACCGGTTTGCCTGCTGCCCGCGCCGAAGACACCGGTCTCGGCGCGCTTGCCGCGCAATCGGGCCGTTTTTTCGGCGCCTCGCTGACCAGTTTCGACCTGCAACAGGATGATGCCTATCTGCGCCTGCTCAAGGACCAGTGTTCGGTCTGGGTTCCCGAGTGGCAGTTGAAATGGGGCGCGCTTGTTCACGACAAGACAGCAGAGCCGGACTACGCGCCGGTCGATGCCATCGTTGCGGCGGCAAAGCGTTTGGGCAAACGGGTACGCGGCCACACGCTGATCTGGCACGAGCACCTGCCTGATTTCGTCGCCAAGCTCCCCTCGCCTGAGGATTGGGAACGCTACGTTGCGCCCCATATCCTCTCGGTCGCCGGCCGCTACCGGAACGACATATTTCAATGGGATGTCGTCAACGAGGCCGTCGAACCGCGTGACGGTGGCGCCGACCTGATGCGTCGCACTCCGTTTTACAAAATGCTCGGGGCCGATTATGTGTCCGAGGCCTTTCGTCTGGCCGCCGAAGCCGCGCCGAATGCCAAGCTCTATCTCAACGAATATGACGTCACCTATGACGAGTCCTGGCAGCAAAAGCGCCGCACCGGTGTGCTGCGACTTCTCGACAAACTGATCACGGCTGGCGTGCCGATCCACGGGTTCGGTCTGCAAAGCCATCTCAATACGAAATACGCCTTCTCCGAGACGGTCTATCGCCAGTTCATCGGCGAACTCGAAGCCATGGGACTGGATATCGCCATAACCGAACTCGATGTGCGTGAAGCCGATACGGCAGGCAACCGCGACATCGCTGCCCGGCGTCAACGCTCGGCCGACGAGGTGGACAAGATCCTGAGCGTTGCACTCGACAGTCCGGCGTTGACAGGCGTGGTGACCTGGGGATTGAGCGACAGCCACAGCTGGCTCAGATCGGCCCGCCAGCTGCCGGACAATCAGGGCCTGCCCTATGACGACACGTTTTCACCCACACCGATGAGGATGACGTTGGCGAAGCTCTTCGCCAACGCGCGGATACGCCATGACTGAGATCTTCGATTCCAGCCTGAAGAAAAAGGCAACCCGCGCCTCTGCGGCGAACAGGTCTTTTGTAAAGATGCTCACCGACCGGCTCGGCGCGGCGCTCGGCCTGATCGTGTTGTCGCCGCTGCTTTTGGCGGTTGCCGTATTGATCAAGCGCGACAGCCCCGGTCCGGTGCTGTTCGTGCAGGAACGATATGGACGCGACGGCAAAACCTTCAAAATCTTCAAGTTCCGGACCATGAGCGCCACGGCCAGCCAGCAACCCTTTCGCCAGGCGGTCAGCAATGACGACCGGATAACGCGGCTCGGCAGATTTCTCAGGGCATCGAGCATCGACGAACTGCCGCAGCTCATCAATGTGGTGCGCGGAGACATGTCGCTGATCGGTCCACGCCCGCACCCATTGGCCCTGGACGAGCGTTACGGTCCGCTTATTCCCAACTATATGGCGCGCTATGCCGTGCGCCCGGGTCTGACCGGCTTGGCGCAGATCACCGGTCATCGTGGAGAGACACCGACCGTCGAAGCCATGGCACAACGCGTCAAATGCGATCTCGACTACATCGCCAACTGGTCCCTGTTGCAGGACTTCCGGATTCTTTTCCTGACGGCGTTTGTGGGCTGGGAGGCGACCCGTGGCAAACGCTGATGCCGCAAAAAGTTCATTTGATCTGATCGTTGGTGTCCACGACCTCGCCGATCCGCCGGATGCGATGGATGATGAATTGCAGTCCTGGCTGAGCTTCGAACAGGCGCGGCCACTGCTCGACACCATTCTCGAGAACACCCGCCGGAACGGCGTGCGTCTGCACATCACCAGCGATGACGGATTCCGTTCCGACTACGAAATACTCATGCCCTGGTTGATCGACAATGGCGTCGACGGGACGTTTTTCATCGTCACCGATTTTCTTGACCGGCCAGGACGCTTGACGACGCCGCAATTGCGGGAGATCGCCACAAGCGGCATCCGTATCGGCGTTCATGGCGTCGGCCACCTCAACTGGACCAAACTGTCCCACATGGATTTCATCGCGGATGTCCAGGTTGGCAGGGACCGGCTCGAGCAGGTGCTCGGCACATCTGTCGATCTGGTCGCTCCGCCTTTCGACGCCTACAATCTCCGGATCATTTGCCAACTTTTCGACATGGGTTTTCGCGAGGTTCACACCTGCCGGTCGGGCCTCTCCTTGCGGCGCGCGCCGGTCAAGCCGCGGAACATGCTCAAGCAAAGCCAGATAGACGCAGTCCTGGCGACGAGCACCACGACGGGAACTCTGGGCGACGCCATTCATTGTTGGGCGCGCCGACTCTGCTTTCGCAAACCGAATCTGAGGTGGACCGGATGAATCGCGCCGTTCTGCTTTCGGTCGTCGATCAGGCGCTGATCAGCGCGTTCAATCTCCTGCTGAACCTTGCCTTTATTGCCTATGCGACGCCAAGCGAGTTCGGCCGCTTCGCGCTGATCCTGGCTGCCTCGTTCTTCGTGATATCGGGCCAGAACGCGCTCGTCATCATGCCGCTCAACTTCCTGTTGCCCGGCCGCGAACACACCGAGCGGAACCGCCAGCTTTCCATGCTGACCACGATCAATCTGGTGCTGGCGGCCATCGTTATTCCCGTCAGTATTGGGATTGGTCTGCTGCTGGACGCAGGGCCCATCCTGACCCTTTCCGTGCTCGGTTACTTCCTGACGATCATCATTCGTGAATATGCCCGCAATATCATGGTCGTGACAGGTCGCATTCACCGGACCCTGATCTACGATATTTCGGCTGTTGTCGCCTCTGCCGTGCTCATCCCCCTGTTCTGGATGTTTCTTCCGCCGGAAGCTGCCGTGCTTTTCGGCATGTCCGCAGGGAATCTGGTTTCCTTCGCCTTGGGCAAGATCGACATCCAGCTCGACCTCAAGGCGCTCGTCCCCCATTTCCGGGCCTATCGCGAGGTCTGGAGGGACACGCGCTGGGCACTTCAGGGCGCCTTGCAGAACGAGGTATCGAAGCGTGCCTACGTATTTTTCGTTGAGAGGATGCGCGACGCCGCTACGCTCGGCACACTCAACGCCGGCAGGGTGGCCCTGTCGCCCCTCCAACTCATTCCCGTTGCCTGGGCACGCGTAGCGCGGCCGAAACTGGTCGAAGAGCTGCAGGCCGGCCAATCGAAGGAAGTCCCGCGTATCCTGTGGGCGGGCGCGGCAGTTATCGCCGGTGCCTCGGTGCTTTTCGGCCTCGCACTCGTCCTCGCCTGGCCGCCGATCGAAACCTACATTTTCAGGAGCCGTTATCCCGGCATTGAGCTGATTGTCATGTGCTGGTGGGTCCACACGCTGGTTGTCGGTCTTTCTACGGTCGCCTCGACCCTGATGGAGGCCCGGCGACAATTCCGTGAACTGGCGATTATCGGGTTCGCTGGGGCGATCGTCATTCCGGTTCTGGTCTTTGCTCTGCTGTTCGCTGGGATGAATGGCATCAGCGTCGTGCTGGCGCTCGCAGCGGTGCAACTGGTTGAGCTTTTCGTTTTCGTCTGGTTTGCTGCCCGCACGCCGGTCCAGCCCACCGGCGAAGCCGTCGTGGCGGGTCAGTCATGAGCATCGCGTCAGTGGTGGAGCAAAACACCACCGTCAACTACAGGCAGCGTCTGGCAGCATTGCTGCCGGCTATGCTCATGGCCTATCTCGTGCTGATCTGGCCGCTGATCTATGCGCGCGGCATTGTCCCCGCCGACCTGGCCACCGGCCCCCTTCCCCCTGAACATTCCTTTGTCCTCAACCGCCTGTTCTTTCCTGCGCTCGCGGGCGTTTCCGTGCTCCTCCTGATTGCCGAGCGCCACCGGCTCTTGCGCTTTCACCTCGCCGGTTTTTTTCTGGTGACCGGCTTTTTCGGCTATTTGTGCATGACGGCGCTCTGGGCATTGGCGCCATCGGTCACGATCTCAAAAGCCATGCTGTTCGCCATGCAGGGCATCGCCCTTCTGGTTGCCGTGCTCCTGACACGGCGCGTCGAAGACATGATCAAGCCGATGTTCTGGGTGCTGGCCGTGACGCTGGTCATCAATTTCCTGGCGATACCAATCATTCCAAGCACACCGATCGGTTACGCCGGAATCTTTTCGCACAAGAACATGCTTGGCAGCGTCGCCGTCATGGGCGGCTTTTTCGCCCTGTATGGTCTGACGCGCAGCGATCTGCTTGTTCGCCGGGTCAGCATGGCCCTTATGCCCGTCGTCCTCATCCTGCTCTATCTCAGCGATTCCAAGACATCTATCGGCTTGTTCGTGATGGTGCCGCTTTTTGCGCTCGGCGCCGTATTCATGCGCCGCTACTTCCGGGTCTCGCTTCCGGTTCTGATCACCGTTGTTGCCATTCCCGCCGGCGTGCTGCTGAGTGGGGCCATCCCCGGCTTTTCCTACCACACCGTTTCACGCATCATTTCGCACGACGGCACCTTCACCGGGCGAACCGACGTTTGGGCCTTCGGGGTCAAGGAGGCACTGAAGCGGCCGCTGACCGGTTTCGGCTATCAATCCTTCTGGGGGCTTGGAGACAAGTCTCCCGCTTCCAAACTGCCGGACTGGACCGGTTTCGTGAAGGTCACGCCGCACGCCCACAACGGCTATCTCGATGTGCTGCTGCAAGGCGGGATGATCGCGCTCACCCTGTTTGCCCTGTTGCAGATCATGGTGGCCTTGTGGATCGACAAGACGACGGATCGTGACATCGGGCTTGGCTATTTCTTCAACGTGCTCTTTTTATACATGCTCTTGCAGAACCTTCTCGAGACCGCCTGGCTGCAGGGGCTGTCTGGATCGAGCATGCTGGTGACGCTGATGATCCTTCTGGCCGCGGTTCAGCGAAATGGGGAGCGATGGGTATGATTTCGGTTCTCATTGCCAGCAAGGGCCGACCCTTCCTGAAGCAAACGCTCAAAAGCATTTCGGAAGCCAGCATCCCGACAGGAGAGACAGTCGAAATCATCATTGCCGATGACAGTCCCGACGCTGCCGTGTCACGTGTGCTCGTCGAGCTGAAACTGGCCATGACGGTGACTGTCCTGCCCGTCGGCGCAGGCAATGTCGCTATGGCGCGTAACGCCTGTCTCGAGGCTGCAAAGGGCGACTGGCTCATTTTCGTCGACGACGACGAACGCGTCGAGCCGGACTGGCTTCAAGGACATCTGTCGGCGGCGCAGGATTTTGATGCGGACGCCGTATTCGGCCCGGTCTTTCCGCGTTACCCGGAAGCCACCCCGCAATGGTTGTTGCGCGCCAATCCGCTGTTCCAGGACTGGAACTGGGATGAGGATGGACGCGAAACGCCACGCGGGCGCACCGGCAACACGCTTGTCCGCCACTCAGCGCTGGGCGCCTTGCGGTTCGACGAGGAATTTGGCCGTTCGGGCGGCGAAGATGATGATTTCTTCCTGCGTTTCGCGGCGCAGGGCCATCGCATGGTGGTTACAAACCGCGCCCGCGCCCATGAAGACGTGCCGGCGGAGCGTGCAAACGCCAAATACGCCCTCAACCGTGCCCAGCGCACCGGACAGCTCTACGCGCGGCTGCGCCTCAGGAACAAGGGCGTGGCGGCTGTTCTCGCCTTTGCCACCGGTGCTATGGCGCGCATGCTTGTGTTTGCATCATCAGCCCTTGTTCTTCGCCCCTTCGATCGTCCAAAGGCCTTTCGCCTTTACATGCGGGCCTGGAACAATGCCGGCAAGCTCTTGCAGGCGAGCGGCGCCAGCGCCATGCCCGTCTGGAGCTGAGCCCGATGAGTGAGAACACCGATCGCACTGCCGATTTGCGAAAAAGCGCAAGCGATAGCCGCCCGCTTATCCTTCACATTTCGTCGGACTATCTCGACCCCATACGGCCACCGCCGATCACCGATGCCGTGGTACGGCTCGTCGACCGCATGACCGATCATCCCCAGATCGTCATTTCCCTGCAGCGGGTCAGCAATCCCCTGAAGGTTCAATGGCGCGATTTCGGCGAGATCGACGGACGCCGGCTGCTGGTCTACCGCTATTTCGCGCTGCCCTTCGGCATCGGCATGTTCGCGTCCCAAACCATTGTCGCCCGCCGTATCCGCGCTTTCCTGGCCGCCGAGGGCGTCACCCCACAGGTCATTCACACGCACCGCTTCACCTTTGAGGGCATTGCTGGCTGGCTGCTCGCCAAACGTTGCGGCGCCAGGCTGTTTTGCACGGCCCGCGGCGAGGTCGAATCCAAGGTCTTCCGGATGAAGCCCTTTTATCGCCCACTGTTCCGGCGGATCGCGCGCGATGCCACAAAGATCTATCAGGTGTCCGCCTGGTTCCGCGAAGATTTCGCACGCGTGACCGGCGTCGCCCCCGAAAAGACACGGCTCTTGCCGAACATCGTTTTCAACGCGCGTGCGCACATTCCGGTGAAAAAGCCGGCCCCGAAAATCATCGCCGTCATGGCCTTGCAGGCCAGATACAAGAAGGGTCTCCCAGACCTCTTGTCGGCTTTCGCCTATGCCGGAAATGAGCTGGAGGGCATCGAACTCGAAATCATCGGACGCGGGACGGCCAAGGAGCAGGAAGATGTCCGCGCCATGATCCGCAGAAATGGCCTTGAAGGTCGGGCAGTGCTCCGCGATTTCATGGACCACGACGCCTTGCTCGACCACCTGTCTCGCGGCATCGGGCTCGCCATGCCGTCGCGCGTCGAAACCTTCGGCATGGTCTATCTCGAAGCACTGTTTGCCGGCGCGCCGATCCTTTACACCGCCGGCGTCGGAGTTGACGGCTATGTCGATGATCTGCCGGTCGGCGTCCGGGTCCGCATGAAGAACGTACGGGCGATTGCGGACGGGCTCGTTACCCTTGTGCGCGACAACAAGCAGCTTCGAACCGCAATCCACGACAACAGCGAGACGCTGTTTGCACGCTTCGACCCGGATCAGGTCATTGCCCGCTACCGCGCCGACATCGCCGAAGCTGCAGACTGAAACCTCAGCGCGAGCCCGCCCGGACGCGCCGCGCATAGATCAGGAATATCCGCGGTCCGTCGACGAGATACCGGCGCCACAAACGCACCGGATCGCTGAGAAGCCGATGCAGCCATTCCAGGCCGAGGCGTTGGAAGCCCATCGGCGCACGCACTGCCGTACCAGAGATGAAATCAACGGCAGCACCCACGCCCATGATGACACCGCCCGCCGAGTGGCGTGCTGCCCGCACATCGGCGGAGAACATCTCCTGCTTGGGAAAAGACAGGCACGACAACAGGATCTGCCAGTTCGCGCTGGCTGCCTCGGCGACGCAGCGGTCCCATTCGGGCGTGCCACGAACCAGTTTTGCCGGCGTATCGATATGACGGAATGTCCAGTCGGGATGACGGGCGCTGAGCGCCGCCGTCTGCTCTGGCGTCGGCCCGGCAACGGCGATAACGAGATCGCGGTTGCCAGGCGCTGCGAGCACATCCTCCACGCGGTCCGTTCCGGTGCGCGGCGACAGATCAAGGCCGCTCCAGCGCGCCAGGCGGTTGATGATTTTGCTGTCGCAAAGGAATAGGTCGGCAGACAGATAGGTGTCGCGCTCTTCCCTTGAAACCTGGTTTTCGAGGGCAACGATATGCTGGACGTTTGGCGTCACCAGCATTGACGTTTTTTCCGCGCGGGCTGCGGCAACAATGAGATCGACGATCTCGGGAATGGTGCCGGTGCTGAAGGGAATACCGAGAAAACTACGCAAGTTCGGCATGGTCGGTTTCCATCCGTTGGGCCTTGCCGGGGTCGCGCCGTGGCGCCGGCGCATCCCTCTGGGCACAAAGATGCTCGGCAAGGCGCATCGAGAAGGCGGCGATGCTCAGGGTCGGATTACACTGTCCCGATGTCGGAAACGCCGCCGAGCTGGCCACATAGAGATTATCGATACCGAAAGCCTTGAGATTGGCATCGACGACGCCATCGTCCGGCGATGCCGCCATGCGGGCTGTGCCGATCTGGTGGGTGCCGTGGGCGGCAATCTCCAGGATGGCGTCAACCGTTTCGGCTTCCGGCTGACGGAATTCGACCGAGCCGACGCCTGTGCGTTCCATCCATCCGGCAAGAACCTTATGCGCCCTCAAAACGGCTTCGGCGTCCTTGCGGGCGAAGCGCAGATCGATCAGTAGGCGTGGCGTGCCCAGAGCGTCCCTTGTCTCGGCAAGGCGCACCCGGCTCTCGGGCTGCGGGCTTTGTTCCGCATGATAGGACAGGCCGTAGCGGCGCCCCTTGTTGCGCAGGAAGAACCCCGGCATGGGCGGACGGGCCACATAGCGCTTGAACATGAAACCGGACATGCCGATGACGGTCCCTGGCAGATCCCGCACGATGTTGACGATGTGCGGCCACCATTTGAGACCATCGGGAATATGGCGCTTGCGGATGGCCTCGGCGATGACCAGACGGCCGAGCGGCTTGATGGCGAACGCAAGACAGACCATCGACAGAAAGCCGCTCTTGTGGCGCGGGTCGGCGACGGGCGGCACCACCGGCCAGAACGACAAATTGAGCAGGTCATTGTCGCGCTGCGCCTTGTCCGAAGGGATGAAGCGCCGGCGGACATAGGATCCGCCATCAACGTAATAATCGTAAGCCTCGTCAATCACCTCGGTATTGAAGGTGACATCGGCCACTTCGCCGATGATGTGACCCATATAGTAGCGTCCCAAAGGCCCATCCGTGCCGCCAAACAGCTCGGGATGCTTTTGCTGCAACACCAGAAGCTGGCGCGTGCTTTCAAGACCGCCACACGCCAGGACCACCGTCTTGACCGGGATGTGATGCCGGGCGCCGTCAGCGGCGACCGTCACGCCTGTGATCTTGCCTTCATCAAGCGCGAGATCGACCACCGTACTATTGAGGCGAATGTCGATGCGCTCGGATGTGGCCAACTCTTCGGCGTGGCGCCTTTGCGTCGCAGCAACGGCAGCAAAGCGTTCGAGTCGGGTGAAATCGATCGTATCATCATCGATTTCGACACCGGAAATGGGCGCATCGAAAACATGTTCACCGGCGGCGAGATAATCGACCGCGCGGCCGTAATAGGGGGCGATCTCGGCGTGACCGATCGGCCACTCAGCGGCGACGAGATCAGGGCGCGCGGCGAAATCGATCGGATCGAAGGGTTGGCAACGCACGGCCCAAAGGTTGGACGTACCGCCGAACCGTCGGGAGACGGCAATCGACATCTCGTCGTGGCGCTCCGGATCGGTGATCTCCGCGTCCGAAAGAGCCTGACGCCGCGAATTGGCGAACTTGCCGCCAGATTCGAGAACCAACACGCGTTTGCCTGCCCGCGCCAGTTCAAGCGCCAAAACAAGACCTGCGGGGCCCGAGCCAATGACGCAGACATCGTGGTCGATCAGCGGACGGGCGTCGATGCTATCGGATATCATTGCTGCACCTTTGCCAGATCGTGTTGTACCGGTCGCCGCACACCTGCCGGCGCGGCAAAAGCACTGTCGCACAGCGTGAGGCTTTGCGGATCGGGCGGCAGGCTGGCCAGAGTTGTGTTCTGTTGCAGGTGATCGGCCGTATACATCGAGGCCAGCACCACCCCATCGGGATTGGATGCGAAAGCGCGGCGCATCAGCAGGTTTGTCGCCACCACGTCCGCTGTACCGTCATACCCGGCCTCTGCCAGTTTGCTCCGCAAAGCTGTGTCAGCCTTCAAGTGCGCGATCAGCACATCCCGTGCGCCGCCGACCCCAAAAACGGAATGGGTGATTGTCGCCAGCGGCCGGTCAAGCATCTGGCGGAGATCAGACAGCGTCTTGGCCACCGGGTCATCGGCCATCTGGACAAAGGAGAAAACACTGTGATCACCGGCCTTCCGCGCCGCCTCAAATGTGCCGGCAATGGAAACATGCCGGACCACTCCGCGTACCACAAGCGTGTCCAGCATGCCGAGAACCTCGTCCTTGTCGAGGTCGACCGGGTCAGGATCATGCAGGGCAAACACGTCGAGATAGTCGGTGCCGAGGCGGGCGAGCGATGCCTGAAGCGAGGTTTCAATCAGCTCAGCGGTCAGAGGCATACGCACATTGCGCGTCGCCTTGATGGCACGAAAGCGTCGGCGCAGGCCCTGCGCCAGACCGATGACAGGCCGTCCCGCAGCATAGACCGCCCTGACGAGGCCATTGTGGGACGGGGGGGACAGGCCGACCTTTGAACACAGATGAACGCTGTCGCGATGGGCGGCCAGAAACGGTGCGAGTATTTCCTCGGCACGGCCGGCGCCATAAGCGGGCGCGACATCGAACCAGCGCACGCCATGCGCATAGGCCATGTCGAGCATTCGCCGTCCGTGTGTCGGCGAAATCCGCGACCCAAGCGATGCGCACCCCATGCCGATGGCGGAGGTCTCAATAGCTGTTCCTGGCAGAAAAACGCTGCGCACGCAGCCTCCACTGTTCCGAGCTGGCCGGCTGCGAAACCGGCCGGAAACCGGTGAACATCATGGGCCGAGATGCTTGCGCAACCATCGGTTTTCCACTGTCACCAACCACGCGAACACTAGTGAACGCAGCCAGCGGAAACCACAATTTGTCGGTCGCATGATTAATTCCGGCGACGTTCATAAAGTGAACCCGGAATCGCGCGCGCTTCGTCGAGGTCGACTTGTTCTTCTCTGACAGCCTTCGGGAAAGCACGTGGAAATGATCAAACACCTGCGCAATCTGTGAGGATCCGGATACGCCGCCTTAACTCTGGCTAAACAAACAAACCGGAATTGCGCTCTGTAATGGAGAAAATAACCGGATCTGAAGATTTGCCGGCAGAAAACCGATGAAACGGGTCCGGATATGCACCGATCACAGGTCGGCTTGATGTCTGGATCCTCGGATCAAGCGGCTCGTTTATCCGGGCGCGCTCAAGGAGACATGCGGTGCACCGAAATCGTTTGCTGTTGATCGGAAGCGTCCTGCTTCTTGCCGGGATCATCACCGCGGCAAATCTGGGTCAGTTCAGCACGGCCAGTTCGGTGCAGAAACAGGAAGCCCAGCAACGGGCGCTCTATGAAGTCACCAACGTCGCCAACCTGGTACCCAACATCAAGCGACTGCTGACAAAAGCCACGGCGAACCCGGCGCAACTTGGCATGATCGATGCGCTTGCCAGTCACGGCGAAATTGCGGCGGTGCTGTTTTTTGACCGGTCAGGACGCCAGATTCTGAACTACAAACCAAAGCCCTGGACGACGGACCCTTCGCTCATTGCACAACGTGAAACGGATGTCAGCACGACACTGGCAACCGGCGCAGCACAGGTATTGGCCGAACACAGCGACACAAATGCTGCGCTACCGGGCCTTTACAGCGCGGCCTATTTGCCGGTCAACGACCGACAAGGCGTACGATTGGGTGCGATCGGCGTCTATCTCGACATGTCCAAAACGCATGATCTTTTCAACAGTGAATTCCTCAAGCTGTCCGTAATGCTGACCACGGTCTTTACCCTGGTTATCGTCCTTTTGTTCGGTGGATATGTGCTATGGCGCCGGCGGGCCGGCCAGTCGCAGCAGCAGGTCGACTATCTGGCGCGCTACGACCAACTTACTGGCGTCTTCAATCGCGGCGGCTTTTATGCCCGTTTGAGGGAGATGCGCCAGAAGGGGCAAGTCCTTCCGGCGCAAACGGCGGTGTTCTTTTTCGACCTAGACAATTTCAAATGGATCAACGACACGCGCGGCCATCGTGCCGGCGACGACCTTCTGCGCCATGTCGGCGAAATGGTGCGAAATGCGCTTGGGCCAAACGACATCGCCGGGCGGTTCGGCGGCGATGAATTCGTCATCATTGCCCAGCTCGACAATGTTGCGGACGCCGTCGCCCACGCCGAACGCTTGCAGGCGCAGATTGCCCAGCCTGTTCTCTCCGGCGGAACAACCATTGTGACAGGTGCAAGCGTTGGCGTCCTGTTCGGCATAAGGGCTGAGGACGATATCGAGGATGACATTCACCGCGCCGACCTGGCGCTGTTTCAGGCCAAGATGGATGGGCGCAACACCTGTCGGGTCTTTTCAAGCGAACTGGAAGACCGGATCAATCGCCGGATGAAGGTCGAGTGCGCCGTCAATCGCGGACTCGAGGAAGGTTTGTTCACCCTTGTGTACCAACCCATCATCAACCGCACGAGCGGCCGGTGCATCGGCTTCGAGGCCTTGCTTCGCCTTACCGATGCCGATGGTACGCCAATCTCGCCGGCAGAGTTCATCCCGGTCGCCGAAACGAACGGTGCCATCCGCGCAATCGGAAGCTGGGTTCTGGATACCGCGGTGGCCGAGGCCGTGCGGTGGTCCGACGATTTCTTTGTGTCGGTCAACATGTCGGCGCGGCAATTCGATGACGAAAACCTGGTGGACGCCGTACGAATGTCGCTCGACACACATGGCCTCAACCCGGGCCGACTCGAATTGGAGGTGACGGAAAGCCTGCTGATCGATAACACCGAGAGCGTCGGACGCCAGCTGATGGAGCTGCGGGCGCTCGGTATTTCTATCTCGATGGACGACTTCGGCACCGGCTATTCCAGCCTGGGCTATTTGTGGAAATACGGCTTCGACAAGATCAAGATCGACCGGTCCTTCATCCTCGGACTCGACACCGACACGGCCCGTGTCAGCGAAATTCTCGATACGATCATCATTCTTAGCCACCGCCTGAACCTGAAGGTAACCGCCGAGGGCATCGAGACCGAACGCCAGGCGCGCCTGTTGTCGGACATGTCCTGTGACCAGTTCCAGGGATACCTGTATGGCCGGCCGATGCCTCCTGATGATCTGCCGGGCTTCATTCTCAAGAACGTCTACGGCGTGCTCGATTCCGGAACCGGAACCGACACTGGTGCACAACGGCGATCGCTGCAGCAGAGCAGCTCAACCGCATAGGTCTGGCGCCTTCGCCACCTGGACTTCCTGCTGCGCCCGATCCGATGAGTGCGTCGGGCAACCACGCCGTCGTCCGTTTTTCGGAAACGGGGGAAAGCGTGGTCAAGCTTCTGATCTTGCGGGGAAACCACTTCACGCGATGGCAGGAACTCCATAGGATTGCCAAGTGAGAAACACCGTCGTCCTCGGCGCCTAATCGCGGTGCCGGTCAACATCAGCGCATGACGACACACTCCTTTGGCAACCGACCCCAATCCGGGTGGCAAACGGATATGGCGTCCATCTGACCAGGCAATCATGACCCGCATCGATCTGACCTCCGCACTCGAACAGCTTCCCGATCGTTTTCGTGGCCCCGGAGGTGTGGCGGGCGTCGTAAAGGATGGCGTCGTCATCGAGCGGCGGGCCTGGGGCTACAAGGATCTGGCGCGGCACGAACCGATGACCAGCGGTACGCTTTTGCCGATCTGTTCGATCTCCAAACAGTTCACCTGCGGCGTTCTCCTCGACAGGTTCAGCGATTTCGCCCCGCTTGAACGTCGGCTTGCCGAACTGCTGCCGAACTTCGAGGGACCACTTCCGAGCATTGCCGAATTGGCCGCCAACCAATCGGGCTTGCGCGATTACTGGGCCTTGACCATTCTTCTGGGCGCCAGAGCCGAGCAGCACTTCGCGCGCGAGGATGCTTTCAAGCTGTTTAATGCGATGCGGACCGGGCATTTCGCACCGGGAACCAGCTATTCCTATTCGAATGGCAATTTCCGGCTGCTCGGCGAACTGATCGAACGCGAAACCGGGCGCAATCTCGAAGATCTTTATAAGGAGATCATCTGGGGACCGGCCGGCATGACAACCGCCAGGCTAACCGCCGACACCCGTACCCCCGCCGACGATGTCACCGGCTACGAGGGCAATGACTTGACCGGGTTCTTCCCGAGCCAGAACGGCATCTACTGGTTCGGAGATGCCGGCATTTCGGCCTCGCTCGATGACATGCTGGCCTATGAATGCTGGATCGACGCAACACGCGACGATCCTCAGGGCACCTATCGCAAGCTATCCGCCCCGCCGCACTTCAGGGACGGCAGTCCGGCCGCGTATGGCAACGGCCTTGCACATTTCGAGATCGGCGGAATCAAGCTGACCGGACATGCCGGCGCCTTGCGTGGTTTCCGCGCCCAGCGCATGCATGCAGCATCCGAACGCTTGTCCGTCGTCGTAATCTTCAATCACGAGGCCGACACATCGGCGGCTGCCGCCTCTTTGTTCAAGGCGGTACTCGGCATTCAAACGCCGCAGCCGCAGCCCGTCGCAACGGGTTGGGACGGACAATGGATGTGCCCCGAAACAGGCCTTATGACACGGCTCGACACCACGCCGACGGGCGGCACCTTGCGCTATGCAACCTCGGCTGAAGCGGTCGCCGCGGCACCAGACGGGACGCTGAAAGGAGGCGGTCTGTCCTTGTCGCGCGATGGAGAAATGCTGGTCATGGCCCGCGCCGGCGAGAACCTGACGTCAACGCTCAAGCCTCTGCCGACCGGGCCGATCACGCCGGGAGACCAACTGGCCGGACGCTATCACGCAGAGGAATTCGATAGCGAACTGATCATCGAAGCCCGCGATGGCGGTCTTTGCGCCGGTTTCGAAGGCGCGCTCGGCAAAGGCATCATGGAGCGGGTGCATCCCGTCGGACCCGATGTCTGGGTTCTGGCGACGCGACGGTCCATGGATGCCCCGGCCCCGGGCGACTGGACGCTTGTCGCCACGCGCGGAGAGGACGGCAAAATCGCCGGCCTGACGCTTGGCTGCTGGCTGGCGCGGCGGCTCTCCTATCAGAAAGCCGAATAATCGCGGTCGCACACGGTTTCCGCCGCTAGATCGCACATCCCTTCCCGGATCGAATCGCAAAAAGGGCGCCTCACGGCGCCCTTTTCTTTCGCTGTGATTTGATTTGCGAGGCTCACTGCTCAGTCTTGACCGTATCCTCGAGGAAGAAGCGACCGAGCGGGTTCTGATCGAAGTTCTCGATGCCCTTGCCCGAGACGTTGATGAACGGGCTGTAGAACAGGTCGATCCAGTGCGCATCGGCCTTGGCCAGCTTCTGGATCTCGAAGTACAGCGCCTTGCGCTTTTCGGGATCGAGTTCGAGGCGCGCATCGGCGACCAGCTGCTTGACCTTCTCATTCTGGTAGCGGGTCATGTAATTCATGTTGACGTCATGACCCACGACGAAAGTGGTTTTCTGGTCCGGATCAAGGATGTCATTGGTCCAGTAGTTCATCGACAGGTCGTAATCGCCGTCGACCAGCATGTCCCAGGTCTGGCTGGCATCCATCTTGATCAGGTTGACGGTGATGCCGATGGCGGCAAGCTGCTGCTGGATGAGCACGGCGGTCTGCTCTTCGACCTCGTTGCCGGCGCTGACCAGATAGTCGAGCGACACGTTCTCGACGCCGGCTTCGGCCAGTTCTTCCTTGGACTTGTCGAGATCGAACGGACGGGCGCCGTTTTCATCGCTGTGGTAGAGCGCACCGGCCGGAACGTAGGAATTGGCCACCGTGCCCTGACCGAAGGTCACCGCATCGACAATGGCCTGCTTGTCGATTGCATAATCGATCGCCGCACGCACATGCACATTGTCGAGCGGCGCATGTTCGTGGTTGATCAGCAGATGGTCCTCACGGGTCGAGGGCTCGATGTGAACGGTCAGGTTGGGATCGGCCTGTAATTCCTCGACTCGGGAGAACGGCACATAGATGGCGGCGTCGAGTTCGCCGGCCTGCACCGACAGCACACGGGTGTTGTCATCAGGAATGGAGATCCATTCGACACCGTCGAGGCTCACATTGTCGGCCTGCCAGAAATTCGGATTCTTTTCGAGGATGACGCGATCGCCGCGCAGCCACTGCTTGACGGTGAACGCACCCGAGGCGACCGGATTTTCGGCATAGGCCTCTTCGCCCATGGCTTCGAGGCCGGCTTTCGAAATGACCGAGGTTCCCGGCATGGCCAGTGTCGACAGGAACGGCGCCGACTGCTCGGACAGCGTGATGACCAAGGTCTTGTCGTCCGGCGTCTGCATGTCGGCGATGATCTGATAGCTGTCGGACCATAGCGACAGCTCGTCGTCGCGAATGCGCTCAAGCGAGAATTTGGCATCCTCGGCGGTGATCGGCGAACCGTCGGAGAACATGGCGTCGCGCATGTGGAACGTATAGGTCAGGCCGTCGTCCGAAATTTCCCAGCTTTCGGCGAGACCGGGCACAAGCTCGGTGCCGGATTTGTCGACGCGGACAAGCACGTCATAGACGTTCATGAACACCCAGAAATCGATGTTCTGGGCCGTATTGATGGGATCGAACGTGCTCGAATCCTCGCGCCGTCCGATGCTGAGAACACCAGCGGCTTCGGCCACCGAGACCAGCCCTGTCGACAAGGCGAGGGCAACGAGCCCGATGCGCGTAATACTCTTCAACATGTCTTCGCTCCAGTTGTTGTGTTCCAGATTCACGCGAGCGGAGTCGTTGCTCCGCCCGCAAGGGGCTTGTCGGGGTCGATGTTGGGGATCGCCGACAAAAGGTCGGCGGTATAGGCCTCGGCTGGGGCCTCGAAGACCTCCGCCGTCCGGCCCGTCTCGACGATTCTGCCGTCGTGCATGACGACGATGCGCTCGCACAGCTGGCGAACGATCGCCAGATCGTGGGCGATGAAGATGATTGTCAGGCCGATGCTGTCGGCCAGTTCCCTGAACAGGTCGATGATCTGGGCCTGGATGGTGACGTCGAGCGCCGCAACACATTCGTCGGCAATGATCACCTTTGGATTGACCGCCAGCGCCCGCGCGATACCGACGCGCTGGCACTGGCCGCCGGACAGGCTCTTGGGCTTGCGTTTGAGAAAGCTTGCATCGAGTCCGACAAGCTCAAGCAATTCGACGATCCGCGCCGGAATCTCAGCCACCGGGGTTTCGCCCTGGGTCTTGAGAACCTCCCGAAGCGTCGATTCCACGTCCAGCCTTGGATTGAGGGCGTTATAGGGGTCCTGAAACACCATCGCCACCTCGTGGCGAATGCGTTCGAGCGTGGCCGCAGTGTCAAGGGTGAGCACGGAGCCGTCATAGGTGACATGTCCCGCCGAGATCGGCGTCAAACCCATGATGGCGCGCGCCATCGTGCTCTTGCCCGAGCCGCTTTCTCCTACAATGCCGACACTCTCGCCGGGCCAGATCCTGAGGCTGACATTATCGACCGCTTTGAATGGCGTGGCCTTTTTGAACAAACCCGAGCGCGTCCCATAGACCACGTCGAGATCGTCGATCTCGAACACTGGCCTCGGCCTTGTATCGATGGGCTCCTCCACCTCGCCGGCGCCGGCAGCAGGTCCATCCAACGATGGATGCGACGCCATCAGCTTGCGCGTGTATTCGTGCTTGGGTGCAGCCAGCAATGCCCGCTTTTCGCCAGTCTCGACGATGCGCCCGGCCTGCATGACGGCGATGCGGTCGCAGGTCTGGGCCACCACGCCAAGATCATGGGTGATCAGGATGATCGACAACCCGCGTTTGGCCCTCAACTCGACCAGCAGCTTGAGGATCTGCGCCTGCACCGTCACGTCGAGCGCCGTCGTCGGTTCGTCGGCGATGAGGATTTCCGGTTCGCAGGCCAGCGCAATGGCAATCATCGCCCGCTGGCGCATGCCGCCGGAGAATTCATGGGCATAGCCGTTGAGGCCGCGCAGCGGATCGGGAAAACCGACCTGGTCGAGAAGATCGACAGCCCGGGCGCGCGCCTCTGCCCGCGTACAGGACTGGTGCTTGAGGATGCCTTCGCAGATCTGGTCGCCGATGCGCATAACCGGATCGAGATGGCTGGTCGGGTTCTGGAAGATCATGCCGATCTTGCGGCCGCGGATCGCCACCAGCTCGCGTTCCGGCAAGCCAAGAATTGGCGTCCCGTCGAGCCGGACATCTCCCCCCACCACCTTGAGGCTCGGCGACGGCATCAGCCCGATGATGGTCCGGCACAAAAGGCTCTTGCCCGATCCGCTCTCGCCCACAAGGCCGAGAATCTCGGACTGCGCCAGATCGAGGGTGATGTCTTCGAGCAACGGGCGGGTCTGATGACCGTCGTCATGGACAACGTTCAGGTTGCGCACACTCAAGAGGTCGGTCATTCGACGTCCCCCCATTTGTCGCTCAATGCGTCGCCGAGCAGCGAGAAGCCGAAGGCGAGACAGACGATCGAGAACCCGGGGAAGAAGGTGATCCACCACGCCTTGGTGATGAAGCTCTGGCCCTCGGCCACCATAATGCCCCACTCGGCGATCGGCGGCTGCACCCCGAGGCCGAGATAGGAAATGGCGGCGCCGTTGAGCAGCACCAGCACCACGTCGGACATGGCGAAAACGATCGACCCCGCCAACGCATTGGGCAAAAGGTGGCGCAACATGATGCGCGGGCCGGAATAGCCGAGACTCCGCGCCGCCACGGCGAAATCGAGGGTTTTGAGCACCAGGATCTGGGCCCGGATCAGGCGGGCGTAACTCACCCAGCCGACCACCGCCATGGCGATATAGAAGCTCATGAGGCCCGGACCGAGGATGGTGATGATCGACAGCATCAGCACCAGGAACGGAAAGGCCAGCACCATGTCGATGATGCGCATGATGATGACATCGACGATACCGCCGACAAAGCCGGCGATTGACCCCAACAGGGTTCCGATCAGGAACGGGAAGATCACGCCGACAATGGCGATCTGCAGATCGATGCGCGCCCCCCAGATGACGCGGGAGAGCACATCGCGGCCGAAGTTGTCGGTGCCGAACGGATGGATGAACGATGGCGGCTGCAGCCGGGCCTGCGCATCCTGCATGATTGGATCGAAGGGCGCGACAAGCGGCGCCAGCACCGCGACGAGGACAAAGCCGATCATGATGGCGGCGCCGATGATCAGCGCTCTATCCTCGCCGAGGAGGGCGCGCCAGTTCGGGGTGAAGCGGAAAGGTCTGATGCGCTCTGTCACAGCTTGACCCGCGGATCGAGAGCGACGGTCAAGATGTCGGCAACGAAATTGATCAGCAGCGTTGCCACGGCAAAGACCATGGCGACGCCCTGCACGACCATGTAGTCGCGCGTGAAAATACCCCTGACCAGCAATTGCCCCATGCCGGGCAGCGCGAACACGCTCTCGACCACCACCGTGCCACCGATCAGCCAGCCGATATTGATCGCCAGCAGATTGATCGTCGGCACCAGGGCGTTGGGAACCACGTGCCGCCAGAATACCACGTCCTCGGACATGCCCCTTGCACGTGCCGCCGTCGCTACGTCGGAACTGAGGCCGGCGATCATCCCGGCCCTGAGGCTACGGGTAATCACTGCCGACAGCGACAGGGCAACGGTCAGGGCCGGCAGGATGAGATGGGTGACTTTCTCCCCGAAGGTCGTGCCATAGCCCGACACCGGCAACCAACCGAGCTGAACCGAGAACAGGATGATCAGCATGACGCCGAGCCAGAACTGCGGAAACCCGAGCCCGGCCGTCGAGAAGATGCGGACCGCGTGATCGGAGAATTTGCCCTGGCGCCTGGCGGAGAGCGCCGCCAGCGGAACGCAGATGACAAGCGACAATACCACCGAGACGAACACCAGCAGCAAGGTCGGCTCGATGCGCGTGGCGATCAGCTTCAGCACATCGACCTTATACAGGGTCGAGCGCCCCATCTCGCCGTGGAACAGGTTGTTGATGAAATAGAAGTACTGGACCACCAGCGGTTCATCGAGGCCGTATTGGGCCCTGATCCTGGCGATGGCGGTCGGCGTCGAGCGCGTTCCGAGAAGCACACGCGCCGGATCGCCCGGGATCAGCCGGACGAGGATGAAGGTGATGACCGATATGCCGAACAGCACCGGCAAAAGCTGGAGCGGACGGAATAATATGAAGCGATAACGTCCCAATTTGTCCTTTGCGTCCTATGCGCTGTCAGTCATCAAACAGGTGGCGGATCAATCGAATTTCGACACGAAGCGCTCGACCAGCGCCAGGCAATCGTCCTTTTCCTCGACATGGGGCATATGGCTGGAATTGGGGAACACATGCGCCTCGACATCGGGGATGAGGTCCCAGAACGGCTGCATGCATTCGGTCGTGGCTTCGTCGAACGCGCCCCGGAAGGCCAGTGTCGGGGCAGTGATACGGTCGAGCCGATCGATCACCGACCAGGTCTTCAGCGTGCCGATGACGTGGAATTCCGTCGGTCCGTTCATGGCGTGATAAACGGTCGGGTCCTCGTCGATGGCGTCGAACGTGCGCTGCACCTCGTCCGGACGCGGCTTTAGCCGACACACATGCCGGTCGTAGAAGACCTCGGTCGCCAGCTTGTAGGCGGGGTGCTCGATGGTACCGTTCTTCTCGTGCCGCGCCAGCTCGGCTTGCACATGCTGTGGCAGGTTGGACCTGAGCGCGGCGGCGCCTTCGAGCCAAAGCGGCATCGAGGCCGGCGAATTGGCGATCACCAGTGCCTTGAGGCCGGCGGGCTGGCGTATGGCATGTTCGGCGCCGAGCATGCCGCCCCAGCTCTGCCCCAGATAGGCATAGCGGTTTGCGATGCCCAGATGGGCCAGTAGCGCATCGAGTTCGCCGAGGAAGAAGTCGACGGTCCAGAAATCGGCGCCCTTGCTGCGCAGATGCGTGGATTTGCCGTTGCCGATCTGGTCGTAATGGATAACCGGCCGACCGGTTTTGGCGATGTCCTTGAAGCTGTCGACATAATCATGGGTACAGCCCGGGCCGCCATGGGCAATGACAAGCGGCAGCTTGGTTGAATTGAGCGACCCTGTGATCCGGTACCAGGTCTGGTACTCCTGATAGGTTGAAAAGCCCTCGACGACATCCACCTTGGTCCTGCGCCTCCGCACCCGTTCTTCTGGGCAGGCATTTAAGGCCGGTCTGATGGAAGGGACAACTAGCGAATCTTATAGTTTTTGATCAATACGCCGAACTGCCTATGAATTGAGCAGATGGTAGTGCGCCGCGAGAGCAAGCGCCTGGAAACGGTTGCGCGCGCCGAGCTTTCTGGTCGCCGTCGTCAGATGAAAGGTCACCGTGGCGACCGAACGACCGATCTCGTCAGCGATCTGCTTGGCGGTCAGGCCTTGGCTGCACAGGCGCAGACACCGGCGCTCCTGCGGCGACAGACGCACATGCGGCGTCTGGAACGCATCCGCCGAAAACCCGTCCACGACAGCGTCGTGCAGGATGTGGGCGAGATGCCCCACCTCGATCAGCGCGTCTTCGAGGTCCTCGTCATCGCGCCGCATGGTGGTGATGGCGGTAAAGGTGGCCAGACCGCCAACGGCATTCCGGATCGGAACGGTGATACCGCTTCTGAGGCCCGTGTCGCACAGATAGTCGATGACGGGACGATGCCTGTCGCCGAGCACCTGTTCCATGACGCTGGAATGCTGGCCGTCATAGCTCCAGATGAACGGACGGGTGGTCTGGCGCGCCGCATCCATCACCGGATCGTGGTGATAATATAGGCCGTCACACCACAGATCGACCATGTCCGAAGGTGTGTTGCGCATGTCGTAGACGGTCGGCAGGATGAATTGCCCGTCGTGGGTGAGCGGCACCGGCGAGAAATCGTAACACGACATATCGAAGCCAAGCGGACTGAGCACCGATTGCGCGATGGTCATCGCATCATCGAGCGAAACACCTCGATACAATCCTGACAGGACTTCGGCATGCTTGTAGGTCATGAGATGAGCTTCCCACAGCTGGCCATGATGTCAATTCGGCCAGCACTCCAGACATAATGCGCGATCGGTTTTGTCATGGTGGCAGACTTTTGCCGGTCTGGTCCGCAAGCGTTCCGGCATTTTCCTTGAGCCCGGTTCCAGTCAGTTCAAGCCGCAAGGCCTGCCGCACCAGCCAGGCGATCTTGGCCGCCGCTGCGTCATGGTTCAGCCCGCCATTGGCGTGAATGTTCGAGATGCAATTGCGCTCGCTGTCCTTGCGGCCGACGCGCGGCCCGTAGGTGATATAGGCGCCAAGACTGTCGGCGACGGTTAGTCCCGGACGCTCACCCACCAACAGCACAACCAGTCGCGCGTCGATCCGTTCACCGATCTCGTCGCCGATCGCCACCCGCCCCTGTTCGGCCAGGACGATCGGCCCGATGCGCAACCCCTTGAGCGCCGTGCAGGTAGCGTGAACCACCGGTGCTGCCTGGACGGCGATGGCGTCGGCGGAAAGACCATCGGCCACGACCAGAACCACATCGGGTGCCACGTGTGTCGTGAGATCCGGCCAGTCTCCCGTGTCCAGCCGCCGCCCCAGATCCGGGCGACGCAGATAGGTGGCGCGATCCGGCGCCGCGCTGCGCACGCGTATACTGGACAGCGGCGCGAGGTCTGCGGTGAGCCGATCCCAGTCGACGGCACGGTGAACGGCATCGCGGGCCCGAGCATGGGCGAACTGGAAATCGAGATTGACCGGCGTCGGCAATGCTGCGCCCGTGCGCCCGAGCCCGATCCGGGCGGGCGTTGCCGCGCGCAATCTCGCCCAGGGGTCCTTAGCCAATTCGCTCATTGGGCAGGCTCCAGCAGCTGGACGAGGCCTGATCCGTCGCCGGCGAGCGTCCCCGTCTCCGCAATCACGCCGTTTTTCTCGAGCCAGTCCTCGAACTCGGGCGCCGCGCTGAGACCGAAGGAATTACGCAGATAGGCGATGTCGTGGAACGACAGGCTCTGGTAGTTGAGCATGATGTCGTCGGCCCCCGGCACCGCAATCAGGAAATGCGCGCGGGCATCGGCCAGAAGCGTCATCAAGACGTCCATGTCGTTCTGGTCGGCTTCGGCATGGTTGGTGTAGCAGACATCCACCCCCATCGGCAGGCCGAGAAGCTTGCCGCAGAAATGATCCTCAAGGCCGGCGCGGATGATCTGCTTGCCATCATAAAGATATTCCGGCCCGATGAAGCCGACAACGGTGTTGACCAGAAGCGGATCGACGGCGCGGCAGACCGCATAGGACCGCGCTTCGAGCGTCTGCTGATCGACACCATGGTGAGCGCCAGCCGAAAGGGCCGAGCCCTGGCCTGTTTCGAGATACATGACATTGCTGCCGACCGTGCCGCGCTTGAGCGATAGCGCCGCCTCCCGCGCCTCGAAGAGCATCGGCAGGCTCACCCCGAAGCCGGCATTGGCACCCTCGGTGCCGGCGACGGACTGGAACACCAGATCGACAGGCGCACCCTGTTCGATCAGTTCGATGGTGTTGGTGACATGGGTGAGCACGCATGACTGCGTCGGAATCTCATAGCGGCAACGCAGCTCGTCGAGCATCTCGAGCAGCGCGCGCGCAGTCGGGATGTTGTCGGTTGCCGGATTGATGCCGATGACCGCATCGCCGACGCCATAGGTCAGACCGTCGAGAATAGATGCCGCGATCCCTTGCACATCGTCGGCAGGATGATTTGGCTGCAGCCGGGAACCCAGCCGACCAAGCAGGCCCAGAGTGCTGCGGAAGGCTGTCGTCACTTCGATTTTGCGGGCCACGGCAATCAGGTCGCGGTTGCGCATCAGCTTACTTGCCGCCGCGACCATTTCCGGGGTCAGGCCGGGAGCCAGCCGGGCCAGAACGCCGGCGGTCGCAGCATCGGACAGCAGCCAGTCGCGGAACTGACCGACCGTCATATGGGCGACCGGCTGGAAAGCCTTTGCAACATGCGTGTCGATGATCAGGCGCGTGACATCGTCGTCTTCGTAGGGCACCAGTGCGTCATCAAGGAAATACCTGAGCGGCAGGTCGGCGAGCGCCATTTGTGCGGCAACGCGCTCGACATCCGAACGCGCGCCGATGCCTGCCAGGACATCGCCCGAGCGCGCCGGCGTCGCCGCCGCCATGAGCGCGGCAAGACTATCGAATGTGTAGGTTTCGCCACCGAGACTGGCGCGAAAGACTGTCATGAGCATACCAGGGTCAGGAACAGACCTCGCTCGGGAGAAACGGGCGCTGAGTTCCGGCCTTATGGTTCCGCATTTTTAGGCAAAAAACAAGATTGCCGCTTTTGAGGTCACCTTGTCCTATTCACACCCATTTGCGTGCATCTTTCGCCCCGCGGCAGGCAATCCTGCCTCCGAGGGTATCGACGTTGCCTCAACGTTAATCTAGATTTGCGTGATGGCGGTTCGCCGCCGCGCGACGTTGCGCACGCCCAGCACAGGGCAAATCGGTGTCGAATCGATTACCTGTGCCCTCCGGACCGGCCGCGCGGGCCCCACACCGCGCAGAACAGCTTGAGGAGACCGCAACCCGTCCGTTGCGGCAGCGATTTGATGTCGAATACGACCAGCATTGCCGGCGAAACGCCGCAAGAACGCGCCTTCCGGCGCACCAGCGCCATCAACCAGCAACAGGGCCTCAGCGCCCTGGCGCGTCTGACGCGGCTTGCCTTCACCTATCGGTGGCGCGCCAGCCTGTCGATCCTGGCAACCATCCTCGCCGTATCGATGCAATTGTCGATCCCGATGATCCTCGGACGCGCCGTTGATCTGACCCAGCAGGCGGGCGGGACCGGGGTCGATGCCGGCCCACTGGTGATCGTGGCGCTGATGTTGCTCGGCGCTTCCGTCCTGCGCGGTCTGTTCACGCTGGTTCAGAACTACACGGCGGAATCGGTGGGGCACGCGATGGCGCAGGATCTGCGCAAGTCGGTCTATGACAAGATCCAGCGCCTGCCCTACACCTTCCACGACCGCACCCATTCGGGCGACCTGATCACGGTTGGCATGCTCGATCTCGAAGGCGTGCGCATGTATTTCTCGACGGCACTGGTGCGCACCATCCTTCTGGCGCTGCTGATCGGGCTCGGCGCCTTCCTGTTGTTGTCGACCGATTTCGTGCTCGGCCTTCTGGCCCTGAGTTTCGTGCCCTTCGCCGCCTGGCGCTCCTCGGTCATGCAGCTGACCTTGCGCAAGACCTGGCTCATCCTTCAGGAAAAGCTCGGCGAGTTGAGCCAGGTGATGGAAGAAAACCTTGCCGGCATTCGCGTCGTCCGCGCCTTCGCCGCCTGGGATCACGAGATGGGCAAGTTCGACGAGAAGTCGAAGGCTGCCCTCGACATGAGCTTTGAGCGCATCGATGTCCGGGTGAAATCCACTTCGGCGATGAACCTCGCCTTCTTCGCCGCCATGGCCCTGGTGCTGATGGTCGGCGGCTGGCGCGTCGCCGCCGGCGAGATGAGCGTCGGCATGCTCGCGACCTTTTTGACCTTCATGACCATTCTGCAGATGCCGGTCCGCCAACTCGGCCTGATGGTCAATGCCTATGCCCGCGCCTCGACCTGCGGCGCGCGGCTGTTCCTGCTGCTCGACATGCCGGTCGAGATCGCCGACAAGCCCGGCGCCAGGGACCTCGAGATCACCGAAGGCACGCTCAAGCTCGACAATGTCGGGTTCGCCTATGACGGCGCCGGCGGGCGGCGCGCCATTTCGGGCATCAGCTTCGAGGCAAAGCGCGGCGAGACCATCGGCATCGTCGGCCCCCCCGGTTCGGGCAAAACCACGCTCGTTCATCTCATCCCGCGGTTTTACGATGTGGCGGAAGGTTCGATCTCGATCGACGGGCAGGACATCCGCGACGTCACCCTCGCTTCGGTACGGCGGGCCGTGGCGGTGGTGCAGCAGGACAGCTACCTGTTCACCACCACGATCGAAAACAACATCGCCTACGCCGCACCCTATTCCGAGGACCGCCGCATCCGCCGGGTCAGCGAATCGGCGCAACTGCACGATTATGTCCTCGGCCTGCCCAACCAGTACGGCACCGTCGTCGGCGAGCGCGGCGTCTCGCTCTCGGGCGGACAGCGCCAGCGCCTCACCATCGCGCGCACCCTGATGACCGATCCGGCCGTGCTGATCTTCGACGATTCGACAGCGGCCATCGACGCCGGCACGGAAAGCCGTATCCGCGCCGCCATGAAGGACTATTCCAAGGGCAGAGTGACGCTGATCATCGCCCATCGCCTGGCCAGTCTCATGCACGCCGACAGGATCCTGTTCGTCGAGAACGGCTCTGTTGTCGAGCAGGGTTCGCACGAAGAACTTCTCGCGCTCGGCGGCCGCTACAAGGCACTTCACGATCTGCAGATGCGCCCAGAAGCCGACATGCTTGACGAAATGGGAGACGATCGATGACCCATACTTCCACCGGCGAACCCCACGATCCGGATGTCGATGGACGGGCACGCCTCAAGGCGGTGGTCGGCTCGAGCCGCATCGAGGAGGAAATCTTCGGCCGGGCCTTCGATGGCAAGGTGGTCTCCCGCATCTGGGAATTCGTCACGCCCTACCGGCAAAAGGTCGTCATCGCCGTCATCGCCGTGCTGTGCTTCACCGGCGCGCAACTGGTGATCCCGCTGCTCATCCGCTACGCCATCGACCACGGCATGGCGCCGGGCGCACCGAAAAGCGCCCTGTTCGGCATCATGGCGCTGTTTGCATTGGCCATTGCCGTCAACTACATCGCCTCACGTGTCCAGGAAGTCGTAACCGGTCACATGGCCGAGAACGTCCTGTTCGACATCAGGCGCAAGATGTTCGCCCATCTCCAGCGCGTGTCGCTGTCCTTCATGGACAAGACCGAGGTCGGACGACTGATGTCGCGCCTGCAGGGCGACGTCAATTCCATGCAGGAATTCCTCGAAACCTCGATCATGTCTGTCGGTGACATTGCGCTGCTGGTCGGCATCGTCGGGGTCATGCTGTGGCTCGACTGGCAACTTGCCGCCATGGTGCTCATCGCCCTGCCGGTGCTGTTCGTCGTCCGCCTGTTCTGGCTGAAGCCTGCGCGCGAAGCCTTCATGGCGGCGCATCAGGCCAATTCGGTGACCAATGGTGCCCTGGCCGAAGCGATCAACGGCGTCAGAGCCGTGCAGGCCATGGATCGGGCCGGGCTCAATGACGAGCTCTACGGCAAACTGGTCGCCGACAATTATCAGGCCCAGCTCAGGGCCTCGCGCCTGGCGCAGATCATGATCCCGATCGTCGACAGCCTGACCGGCATTTCCATGGCCGTCGTCGTCGTCGTCGGTGGCCTGATGGTGGTCAACGGTTCCATCGAAGTCGGCGTCATGGTGGCATTCCTGTTCTACATCCAGCGCTTCTTCGACCCGATTCGCTCGCTGACCATGCAATATTCGGTCATGCAGCGCGCCATGGCCTCCGGACACCGGCTGACCGAGGTTCTCGACGTCGAGGTTTCGGTCAAGGACGCCGACGATGCCACCCCGCTCGGAGCGGGCGACGACGGCTCGGTCGAGTTCCGCGACGTCACCTTCGGCTACAATCCCAAGAACCCGGTGCTCAAACAGGTGAACTTCGAGGTCAAGTCCGGGGAAACCGTGGCGCTTGTCGGCCCGACAGGCTCGGGCAAGTCGAGCGCCATGTCGCTGATCCACCGTTTCTACGACGTGCAGCAGGGGGCGGTGCTGGTCGGTGGCAAGGATGTGCGCTCAGTGACCCAGGAGAGCCTCGGACACCATATCGCTATGGTGCTGCAGGAACCGTACCTGTTCACCGGCACGGTGATGGAAAACATCCGCTACGCCATGAAGGACGCAAGTGATGACGCGGTCATCGACGCGGCCAAGGCCGTCGGCGCCCATGACTTCATCACCGCCTTGCCCAAGGGCTACGACACGGTGCTTGAGGAGCGCGGCGGCAATCTCAGCCTTGGCCAGCGCCAGCTCATCAGCTTCGCGCGGGCGCTCGTCGTCGATGCCAAGATTCTGGTTCTCGACGAGGCCACCGCCAGCATCGACAGCTATTCCGAAATGCTGATCCAGAAGGCGCTGCAGCGCCTGCTTGAGGGCCGTACGGGCCTGGTCATCGCCCACCGCCTGGCGACCATCCGCAACGCCGACCGTATCGTTGTCTTGCAGCAGGGCCAGAAGATCGAGGAAGGCAGCCACGACGAACTGATGCGCGAGAAGGGCCTTTATTCCAAACTCTACAGCCTCAATTACGCCAGCTTCGACGATCTGCCGGACACGCTGACGGCGGAAGAGAAGAACCACGCCACCTGACGCCGGTCCTCCTCGCATTTCGCCTTCAGATCGTCACTGATCGCTATCCGGCTTGCGCGCCTCGACCAGAACCTTCAGTCGGCGAACGTTGTCCGGACGTTCGAGCAGATCGGCAAGCGGGGCGTTGAGCCGAAGCCGCCAGCTTGGGTACTGGCCGACGATGCCAGGCAGGTTGAACTGATCGGGACTGGCGAACAGGTCTTCGAGCGGCGCTATGGTCAGACGCGACTTCGCCTTGCCGACATGACGAAGCGCCGCCTCGACAACCGGGCCGGGGTCTTCGGGCGCCGGACGCGGTTCGGTCCCACCGAACGTCGCCCACATAAGGCCGCGATCCCAGGCGCGTTTCTCCTCAGCCTGCTCACGACTGGTGCCATCGGGCAGCTGGCCGAACTGTCGGGCCAGATCGAGATCGGCACCCTGCCACCAACCGGCAACGGTTGGCGTATCATGCGTACCGGTCATCGCCACGCTCATCTCGTCGTAGTCTTGCGGACCGATGAAGCCCTTGTCCATGGCGCGTTCGAACCACAAGACGCGCATGCCGAGCATGCTTTTGTCGACGATAGCATCGGAAAAACCATGCGGCTTGGTGCCGAGATCCTCGGCAACGATCAGCGCCTTGGCCCGGTGCGATTCGAGCGCAATCAGCGACATCAGATCGTCGAACGGATAGCGAAGATAGGCACCGTCGCGTGACGCCCCGCCCTCGGGCACCACCCAGAGCCGCGACAGGCCGAAGGCGTGGTCGATCCTCAACCCACCGGCCCAGTCAAGCGTTGCACGCAGCATGTCGATGAACGGCACATAGCCGGTTTCACGCAGAGCGCGTGGCGAATAGGTGGTAAGCGTCCAGTCTTGGCCGAGCGGGCCGAGCGGATCGGGCGGTGCGCCGATCGACAGACCTTGAAGCATGTTCTTGCGGCCGGCCCAGTTGTCGGCCCCGGACGGACGGACGCCGACAGCCAGGTCGGCGAGCAGGCCGATGGCCATGCCCGACTGCTCGGCGGTCTTCTTGACCGTGGCAAGACCCTGGCGCGCCAGATATTGCACGAACATGAAAAACCCGACGGTTTCGGCTTCTTCGGCGGCAAAGCGGGCGACGGCCGGATTCTCCGGGTCCTGGAACTCGACAGGCCAGTCCTGCCAGCCGCGTGCGCCCTTGGCGCGAAAACGAATATCGAGCGCATCGAAAATCGCCTGCCGTTTCAGGGGTTCGCCCCCCGCCGCCGTCTCCTTTTCGATGGCGGCGCGTTGGTCCGGTGTCAGTGCGTCGAACAGCGCCCTCAGATCGGTGAGACGCTGCGGCAGCGCCGTCATCCAGTCGACGATATCCCCGCCCTGGCGCTCGGGCAGTTGCGGCAGGCCGATCAGGGACGGATCGCCGAGCGTGCCGTTGAGGAAGAGCTTGCTCGACGGCGAATAGGGCGAATAATCGAACCCGGTGAAGGGCAGCAGTGCATGCATCGGACTGATCATCACCGCATCTGCGCCACGCGCCGCGAACAGCTTGACGGCGTCGTTCAGGTGTCCGAGGTGACCGAACGGTTCCGCCCTCTTGCCTCTGAGCGCCGATATCTGGATCGACGGCCCCCAGAACTTGTGCTTGCCGAGATCATCGAGCCCGAAGCAGCGCCGCGGCGTAATGGCGAGATTGAGTTCGGTCGATCCGATGGCGAGAGTGTAGTAGCCAGGCTCGGCAATGGCCGGCAGCATGCCATTCTCGATGCCAAAGGCCCGCCCCGAGCCGTCTTCTCCGATCAGTTCCGCCTTGAGGATGCCTTGCGGCAGCGGCGTCGGACGGCCGGCTTCGCCGATTACGAGCCTCGGGGGTTGGCGGCGTTCCTCCGCGAGACGTTCGAGTGAGATCCGGGCGCCCTGTTCACTCTCCGCGTCAAGACCGAGCCGTGTCAGGACAGTGGCCAGAGCCTCGTCGGAGACGACGTATTCACGTCCTTCGGTATCCCACCAGATCCGTGAGAGGCCGGCCGCCTCGGCAAGTGCGCGAATATGTTCGATACTGGCCTCCATGACTGAAGCGCTGGAACGGGATTCGGCATGCGACGTGGCCTAGCGCTCGGGCATCGCCCACACGCTTAATCACTAGTCGACTCGGCCACACCTCGACAAGCGGGGGTCAGGAAGCGCGCATCACCGTCAATTTGTCCAAATCACGCCGGTGGGTACACAGGATCTGCACGCGCTTCAGCGACAGCTCGTTCAGGCGGGAACCGCCCGGAAGCAGCAGCGCGTCGTTTTCGTCGTGCAGGTCGTTGACCAGAACGTCGCCGACCCGGATCCCCCCGGGACTGAGTTCGATCACCGAGGGCTTGTCTCTGGTTTCGCCGGATTCGTTCTTGTCGAGCCAATCCTTGGCGGCGGCGAGGAATCCAGCGTGGTATTTGCCTGGATTGTCGTAAAGGGCCTGCGCCGCGCCCGCCAGACTGATGCCGCGCAAGTCGGCCAGCTCGACGATATCGATCAGCAAGGGCAGCAGATAGGCTGCCTGCGGCTGGATATCGAGCTTCTCCTCGCCCTCGGGAAGCCCTGAACCGTCATGTCCCTTGCGGCTGTATCTCAAATAGGTCGCCACGCGTTCGAGCTTTGGAATGGAGCCGACCAACTCACCGGCAACAATGCCCGTCTGCGCCAGCGCCATCGCTTCGGGCTCGGTCAACCAGGCGCCCTGAGCCCGCTTGGCCAACAAATAGCTGGGCAGCGTCGCCAGCCCGAGCGGGTAGAGCAGGGCCGCAAGGCTCAATTCCCACGGCTGCGCAAACTTCAGCCGGCCCGCGAGGGCCTTGGTGAGTTCATGCACACGGGTAGACTGGGCGAAAAGCTCAGGGCGCATCAGGGCGAGCATTTCGGTCAACAGCTTGACCGAAGCGGCCAGTGTCGTTTCGAGCAGGCTGTGCTCGGCCGTCTGGATGTCGTGTTCGGCCAGCCCGTCCTCGATGACCTGCAGCAGGACATCGGGCTCATAGGGTTTGCGCAGAAACCTGAAGACGCGCCCCTCCGTGATGGCGGAAATCGCCGTGTCCTGATCCGCATTGCCGGTTTGCATGACCCGGGTGACCAGCGGCCAGCGCTGCGCAACCGTCGCCAGAAATTCGACCCCCTTCATGCCCGGCATTTTCTGATCGGTGATCACCATTGCGATGTCCGGATCGGATTCGAGCACGCTGATGGCGCCGGCAGCGCTCTCGGCAACGACCAGATCCGCATGCCCGCGCAGCGTCCGGCGTACCGCACTCAAAAGATTCTGATTGTCGTCAACAAACAGGATCCGCTTGCCTTCAGACCTCGTCATCCTACGCAGCCTCCGATTCATGGGGAATGTCATCGAGGATGGGCAGCCCGATGATGAAACTGGTACCTTCGCCTTCTTGCGAGGTGCACTCGAGCGTTCCCTTATGCTTGTTCACCACGGCATTGAAGGCGATGGACAGGCCCTGGCCGGTTCCCTCGCCGATGTCCTTGGTCGTGAAGAACGGGTCGTAGATGCGATCCTTGATGGCCTCGGGAATGCCGCCGCCGTTGTCGGACACCTCGATGACAACAAAATCGTCCTTGCGGCGGGTGGTGACGCGGATCAGTCCATTCTCGCGTTCGGCACTGCCGATGGCCTGGGCGGCGTTGACCACGAGATTGAGGATCACCTGTCCCAGCTCGCCTGGCAGGCACTTGATCTGCGGCAATGACCGGTCGAGATCGGTTTCAACCTCGGCGACATATTTCCACTGGTTCTTGGAAACGATCAGCGTCGTCTCGATGATGGCATTGATATCGAAGACGATCATCTCCTCTCCGCCGGGATGGGAGAACTCCTTCACCGCCTTGACGATGCGCGTGACCTGCCCAAGCCCTTGCGCCGACTGGTCGATCGCCTGTGGCAGTTCCTCGAGTAGGAATTGCAGATCGAGCTCTTCTTCCATCTGGTTCAGGGCCGCAGCGCGCTCGGCGACAAGCCCCGGGTCAACCGGCACGCTCATCGTCTTTCGGCAGAATTGCAGGATCTGCAGCAGGTCGCGCAAACAGCGGGCAATGAACCTGAGATTGTCACCGACATACTGGATCGGCGTGTTGATCTCGTGGGCGATACCGGAGGCCAGCGTTCCCAGCGATTCGAGCCTTTGGGCCTGCAGCAGCTCCTTCTCGAGACGCTTCCGCTCCTGGGCTTCCTGAATGCTTTGGGTCACGTCCTCGAAGGTCATGATGAATCCGCCATCTTCGAGCGGCACGGTCCGGTATTTGATCGTGATGTCGTCATCACTGGTGATCTCGAACTCACTCCACTCGTTTGCGCGAACGATCGCCAGCCGTTCGGCAACATAGGCGTCGACATCGACCGGACCGTAATGGCCCTGCTCTGCATGAAACCGTATGATGTCTTCGATGTTGGATCCGACCGGGAACTGTTCCGCATCGATGTGATTGATCTGGTAATAGCGCGCGTTGGCGACAGTCAGGACCAGATCCTTGTCGTACATGCAGATACCGCCGGGGAAATTGTCGAGTGTGGTGTTGAGCTGCCTGAGGCTTTCCGATGCCCTGAGTTCGAGTTCCTTTTGCGTCGTAATGTCGGTATCGATGCCGATGGTCCGGGTCGGCCTGCCGTCTTCATCCCAGGCGATCGGTTTGCCGCGGCTCTGGATCCAGATGTAGTGGCCGTCGCGATGACGTTCCCGATACTCGAACTGGTTGACCGGGATTATCCCGCGATCCTGCTTTTCGACAATGTCGCGCAACCGGGCGCGGTCTTCGGGATGAACGCGCTCCAGCCACGCCTCGCGATCGCCGTCAATCTCTTCTTCGGGTTCGATTCCGCGCATTTGCCGCCAGGTCGGCGAGTAATACTTCTTCTTGGCCTTGATATCGGAATCCCACACGCCCTGGCCGGTGCCTTTCAGGGCAAAGTTCCAGCGTGACTCGGCCTCGGCCAGCGCATCCTGCGCCTCGCGCATCGCGGTGACGTCAGTGTCGGTGCCGATAATGCGTGTCGGCTTGCCGTTGTCATCCCATTCGACGGGCTTGCCGCGGCTGAGGATCCAGATCCAGTGGCCGTCGCGATGTTTCTCTCTATAGGTGAACCCTTCCGGGAACACCTCACCCTCGTCCTGGCGACGGATGCGATCTTGCACCTTCTCGAGGTCGTCGGGATGCACGCGTGCGAGCCAGCTCTGCTCGTTCAAATCCTCGTCCGGAACGTCCTCAAGGCCGCGGAGGACCCGCCACATGCGGGAATAGAACACCTGTCCGGTAATATGGTTGGAATCCCACACGCCCTGCCGGGCGCTTTGCAGGGCGAAGCTCCAGCGGTACTCGGCCTCGCGGGCCTTCTCTTCAGCCTTCACCAGCGCCGTGCGATCGGAAAGCACCGATATCCAGCCGCCGTTTTGCAGCTTCTTGATTCTCTGGCCGATCCGGCGTCCGGCGCGCAATTGCAGCGTGCTCTCATAGGATTCACCGGGCTTGAGACGCGCGACGTCTCCGAGCAACGCCTCGAGATTCTCGCTGTCATCAAACAGTCGCTGGCCTGCCCCCAGCTCCAGCAGCTCCACGATCGACCGCCCCGGTCTGACCTCGTCCATCTCGGAACCGAACACCTCGTAAAAATGCCGGTTGGCAAAGACCAGGACGTTATCTGCATTGAACGCAGCCACACCGACAGGAAGTTCGGACATCGCCTCGACGCAAAAGCCTTGGGTGTCCAGTTCCTGCTCCGGTCCCGCATCGGCCATCGTTGCCGCTTGCGCGACACCGGTCTTGCGCCCGGCTTTTTTCGCGGCTGGTCTGGATGGCTTGGCGGTGGTGGCTTGCGAGGCGGCCGGCTTGCGTGTGGCGGATTTGGAGCCACGCGGCTTCCTTCCGGATGCGGATGCCTCGGTTGACAAGGATTGGCTCGTGGATGGCTTGGCGCCAGCTTTGGCTTGCGCTGCAGGCTTGCCGTCCACCTGGCCCGGATTGGTGGTCTTCCGGCCACGCCGGGGCTTTCTCGTCACCGACGAGGATGCGGCGCTCACCGCCTTTTTGCTACCAGTCTCAAGTTTGTCTTCAGTCATGAACGTCAAATGGTTTTGGGACCAAGCAATATTGGTTCAATAAGTAGAACAATTCCTCTGCACCCACGGTTAATTATTTCTGTTTCGACGCCAAACAACTTTACCTGCGCACTGCGAATGAGCCGCGACAATTCCCGCCAATCTTGCATTTGCCCTCGCGCCGGACAGGCCATAAGGTGTGCCGCCGTGGGCTCAGACCATCACCGACTTGCGCGCCATCCGAAGCCGGGCCAACCGTGTTTCCTGCGCCGCCGGTAGAGGAAGGTGTCATCCTGCCGGCCCGCCATTCGGGAGTGAGCAAGAGTAGATAAAATGACTGAACGTGATGAACTCGCGGCGGCATTTCGCCGCCATTTTGATGCGGAGCCGCGTTTTTTCCGCGCGCCTGGGCGGGTCAACCTGATCGGCGAGCACACCGACTACAATGACGGCTTCGTCATGCCCGCCGCCATCGAATACGAGGCGCGGACGGCGGCGGCACCCCGGTCCGACAGCCTGATCCGGTTTTATGCCTTCGACCTCGACGAAAGTGCCGAATTCGACCTCGATGCACCGACCCCGGCGCGCCAGCATTGGTCCGACTATGCCTTTGGCACCGCCCTGACGCTGCGCGAGGCAGGCTACGCCATTTCCGGCGCCGACATCGTCATGTCCTCTACCGTTCCGTTCGGATCCGGTCTGTCCTCATCCGCCGCCTTCGAGGTCTCGGTCGGCTACACGCTTCTGGCGCTCTCAGGCATGAAGATCGACACGGTCGAACTCGCCAAGCTCTGTCAGAAGGCGGAAAACAAGTATGTCGGCATGCGTTGCGGCATCATGGACCAGTTTATCTCCGCCAATGGCGCCGATGGCCATGCGCTGATGATCGATTGCCGCTCCCTTGAGACGCGGCTGGTGCCGATCGACCCGCGTGCCCGCATCGTTGTCGCCAATTCCATGGTCCACCACGCCCATGCCGGCGGCGAGTACAACAAGCGCCGTGCCTCCTGCGAAGAAGGCGTCGCGGCCCTCGCGCCAGTGCTGGGCGCGAAGGTGACGGCGCTTCGCGATGTCAGCCTTGCCGATCTCGAAACGCACAAGGCCCTGATGTCCGAGGAAACCTACCGCCGGTGCCGTCACGTCATCGCCGAGAACGACCGCGTGCTCGACGCCGCAGCCGCGTTGGAAAGCGGTGATCTTCAAACCTGCGGCAAGCTGATGAACGCCTCCCATGTTTCGATGCGCGACGACTACGAGATCTCCTGCAAGGAGATCGACATCCTTGTCGACATTGCGCAAGCCCAGCCCGGTGTTTTCGGCTCACGCATGACAGGCGGCGGTTTCGGCGGCTGTACCGTATCCCTGGTTGCCACCGACAAGGTCGACGCCTTCATCGAAACGGTCGCGGCCGAATACGAAGCGGCGACCGGGCTCAAGCCTGCGATTTTTTCCTGTTCGCCCATGGCCGGCGTCAGCCCGCTGGCCCCGTGATCTCACTTCATATCGGACAAGACGATGAGCACTTTTTCTGATCATCCCCACCGCCGCTTCAATCCGCTGACCGGCGAATGGGTGCTGGTATCGCCGCACCGGGCCAAGCGCCCCTGGCAGGGCCAGACCGAAGAGGCCGAGCGTCCGGAACTGCCGGCCCATGACCCGAACTGTTATCTGTGCGCCGGCAACACGCGCATGGGCGGGGCGAAGAACCCGGACTATCAGTCGACCTTCGTTTTCGACAACGATTTCGCGGCCCTGACCCCGGATGCGCCCAACGAGACCAGCGAATCCGGCCTGCTCATCGCCCAGGGCGAATCCGGCATCTGCCGTGTCGTCTGCTTCTCGCCGCGCCACGACCAGACGCTGGCCCGGATGGACATCGAGGACATCGAAAAGGTCGTCGAGACCTGGACCGACCAGTATTCCGAACTCGGCGCACGGCCCGATATCGGCCAGGTGCAGATTTTCGAGAACCGTGGCGCCGTCATGGGCTGCTCGCAACCGCATCCGCACGGTCAGATCTGGGCCTCCCGGCACCTGACCAACGAGATGATCAAGGAAACCAACACCCAGCGGACCTATTACGACAAGCACGGCCGCAACCTGCTGATGGATTATCTCGACCAGGAACTGAAGGCCGAGGAACGCATCATCTACGAGAACGCCAACTGGGTGGTTCTGGTGCCCTATTGGGCCGTCTGGCCCTTCGAGACCATGATCCTGCCGAAATGGGCGATCCGCTCGATGGACGAGATGACCGGACCGGAGCGCTTCACCCTCAGCGAAGCGATCTCGAACATCACCATCCGCTACGACAACCTGTTCAAGACCAGCTTCCCCTATTCGATGGGCTTCCACCAGCAGCCGACCGATGGCGGTGACCATCCCGAATGGCAGATGCACGCCCATTTCTATCCACCGCTGCTGCGCTCTGCGACGGTGAGGAAATTCATGGTCGGCTTCGAGATGCTGGCAACGCCGCAGCGCGACATCACCCCCGAGCAGGCCGCCGAACGTTTGCGCGACCTGCCGGAGGTGCACTATCTCGATGAGGCCTGAGGGCTACTCGTCCACAGCAGGTGTTTCGGCCTGGTTGTGGATTGCGGTCAGAAGCGACGAGTAGGCGGTATAGCCGGTTGTCTCATCAAGCGCCTTGCCGTCGTTCCAGGTCATCGCCGCGCACCAGACAGTGCCAGAGGCGTCGGCCAGCCGCGTCGTCAGATTGAGCACGCCGCCTTCGCTACCCCCCTTGTAGGCGACACTGGCCCAGTCGTTTTTATTCGCAAGGCCGGGATTGAGACCAAGCACGGGTTCGCCGTCGAGCGTTTCCATCAGTGCGCACAACCGGGTGAGTGGCACGTAGTATTCGATCCCGGCAACATGCTGGCCGGGAATGGCATTCGCTGCCGGCAGCGGACGCGCGTCGAGTTCTTTGTGGATAGAGTCGCGCTCCGCCGGCCCGGCGTCGAGATAACGCTGCCGCATCTGCGGATCGGCCTTGAGCATGAACAGCTCACGGGTCTTGTTGACATCGGGCGTGCCCAGCAGCTCGGCGACGCGGGCGCGCCCGACGAAATCAATCAACGCATCGGTCGCCGTGTTATCGGAAATCGCGATCATCAGTGCCGCCAGTGTGTGTATGGTCACCGGCGATCCGGGCGGCAACAGCTGCAACGTGCCGCTCGGCAACGAGATTTGCCGGGCTTCGAGTTCGATCACCTGGTCCCAGCTTGCCGTGCCATCGGCGATCTTTTCCCTGAGCGCCGCCAGCACGGCCAGCTTGAAGGCAGAACCGACCGCCAACTCGGCATCGGCATCACGCGCCGCCAGCGTCTCGCCATCGCGCGTTACCAGATAGGCAACCCGCCCCGGCAGGGTATCGAGCGCTTCGGTTGCCTCGGCCACCCCAACGCCATGTGGCACCGCCGGCTGCAGAAGCATCCCGGCAATTGCGCCGTCTGCGTCGCGGGTTATCATCACTGGCATGTCATGGGTCGCGGTGTGAACGACAAACCCATCGCCCGATTTCTCGATGCCGGTGACCGGCCCGATCGCCTTTCGCGTCGCCTCGGTGATCTCGCGGATTTGGGCGATCGGAACCTGGTCGATGAATTGCGGCGTGAACCACGCCTCCTCGACCGTCTCGGAGCCGAGCACCTTCCCGATCGCTTCCTCATCGGACGAGAATTGCGCCAGTGCTGGCATAGCTGCGATGGCAAATCCGATGGCGGCGGCGAGTCCGAGAATGCGTACGATCATCATGTATTGTCCTGTCGTTTGGTCGCTGGCAGTCAAGTGTTCGAGCACAGATAGGAAGACCGGGGCCGGGACGGAAGTGCCACGCGATGACAATGTCTTTGCATTCAGGCCCGAAAACCACTATATGCGCGGCATCGCACCTACTGCGTGAAACGGCCCCCGCTGGACGACATCCCGGCCGGGGCATCTTCCATTCCTCATCAAAGAAAGGATGTACGATGTCGATTACGCCCGAGCGTAAAGCCGAGCTTATCAAGGAATATGCGACCAAGGCCAATGATACCGGTTCTCCGGAGGTCCAGGTCGCCGTGCTCTCCGAGCGCATTTCCAACCTGACCGAGCACTTCAAGACCCACGCCAAGGACAACCATTCCCGCCGCGGTCTTCTGAAGCTCGTCAGCCAGCGCCGTCACCTTCTCGACTATGTCAAGAACAAGGACGTTGCGCGCTATCAGTCGCTGATCGAGCGGCTGGGCCTGCGCCGCTAGGCGCCGGACATGGTCCCGAACCACTGGTCCGCAAGACGCGGCAAGCCACGTGGGTTCTGCGGATCGTGACCAGATGAACTTTCGGGGCGACGGCATCGATGTCGCCGCCCTTTTCGGAGCGTGTCACTTATTGAAGTAGCGACCGGATTTCCGGTTCGGACACGCCGCCGCAAAACCAACGGACCCTGGTCCGAGGTGCGGCAGGATCGTTGGCTGCTTTCTTGAATCCCTTCTTTTGAGAAAGCCGCTCGCCGTCTTGCCTGCTCCCCGTTCCGGTCCACGCAACGTCCGATCATCCGCGAACCGGATGACAGGCGCTGCAGCAAGTAAACCGGCACCGGCAATACGGTCGGCCCGGAACTGAACGGGATCCGCAAAGACACCGATGCACATGGGGTGCATGGGCCGAGCGGATCAAGGCGCTGACGGGCAAGGGCCCCGGCGCCGTACGACAGAAAGACGCTAGATGTTCAATCACCACAAAGTGGAACTCAACTGGGGCGGCCAGCCGCTCATTCTCGAGACCGGCAAGATCGCCCGCCAGGCGGACGGCGCTGTTCTCGCGACTCTCGGGGAGACCGTTCTCCTCGCCACCGTCGTATCGGCAAAGTCGCCCAAGGAAGGGCAGAGCTTTTTCCCGCTGACGGTCAATTACCAGGAAAAGACCTTTGCCGCCGGCAAGATCCCGGGCGGCTATTTCAAGCGCGAGGGCCGGCCGACCGAAGCCGAAACCCTGACGTCGCGCCTGATCGACCGTCCGATCCGCCCGCTTTTCCCGGCCGGCTACAAGAACGAGACGCAAATCGTCATCACCGTTCTGCAGCATGATCTCGAAAACCAGCCGGACGTTCTGGCCATGGTTGCTGCCTCCGCCGCGCTGACCATTTCCGGCGTGCCCTTCATGGGCCCGATCGGCGCCGCGCGCGTCGGCTACATCGACGGTGAGTATGTGCTCAACACACCGATCGACCAGCGCAGTGATTCTAAGCTCGATCTGATCATGGCCGGCACCGCCGACGCCGTGCTGATGGTCGAATCCGAGGCCCAGGAGCTTTCCGAAGAGGTCATGCTCGGCGCCGTCATGTTCGGTCACGAGCAGTCGCGCAAGGTCATCGAGGCGATCATCAAGCTTGCCGAGCTGGCTGCCAAGGAACCGCGCGAGTTCTCCGCCGAAGACCTCAGCGAACTCGAAGCTGACATGCTCAAGGTGGCCGAGGACGACCTCAGGGCCGCCTACAAGATCACCGCCAAGGAAGAGCGCTACGCTGCGGTCGACGCCGCCAAGGACAAGGTCAAGGCGCATTACGAGCCGGCCGAAGGTGAAGAGCCGAAATGGTCTGGCGAGCAGATCTCGACGGTGTTCAAGCACCTGCAGGCCAAGATCGTCCGCTGGAACATTCTCGACACAGGCACCCGTATCGACGGCCGCGATCTCAAGACCGTCCGTCCGATCGTTTCCGAAGTCGGCCTGTTGCCGCGCACCCACGGCTCGGCGCTGTTCACCCGCGGTGAAACCCAGGCGATGGTGGTTGCCACCCTCGGCACCTCGGACGACGAGCAGTATGTCGACTCGCTCGAAGGCACCTACAAGCAGAACTTCATGCTGCACTACAACTTCCCGCCCTATTCGGTCGGTGAAGCGGGCCGCATGATGTCGCCGGGCCGCCGCGAAATCGGCCACGGCAAGCTCGCCTGGCGCGCCATCAACCCGATGCGCCCCTCGATCGAGGAATTCCCCTACACGATCCGCGTCGTCTCCGAGATTACCGAATCGAACGGTTCGTCCTCGATGGCGACCGTTTGCGGCACCTCGCTGGCGCTGATGGATGCCGGTGTGCCGATGAAGGCCCCGGTGGCCGGCATCGCCATGGGCCTGATTCTCGAAGGCGAGAAGTTCGCGGTTCTTTCCGACATTCTCGGCGACGAGGATCACCTCGGCGACATGGACTTCAAGGTCGCTGGTACGTCGGAAGGTGTCACCTCGCTGCAGATGGACATCAAGATCGCCGGCATCACCGAGGAGATCATGAAGGTCGCCCTCGAGCAGGCCAAGGGCGGTCGCGCCCATATCCTTGGCGAAATGTCCAAGGCGCTCGACCATGCCCGCGACGAGGTTGGTGAATACGCCCCACGCATCGAGACCATGAAAATCCCGACCGACAAGATCCGCGAAGTGATCGGCACCGGTGGCAAGGTCATCCGCGAGATCGTCGAAAAGACCGGCGCCAAGGTCAATGTCGAGGACGATGGCACCATCAAGGTGTCGTCCAGCGACGGCAAGGCCATCGAAGCCGCGATCAAGTGGATCAAGTCGATCACCGATGAGCCGGAAGTCGGCGTCATCTACCAGGGCACCGTGGTCAAGACCGCCGATTTCGGCGCCTTCGTCAATTTCTTCGGTTCGCGCGACGGTCTGGTGCACATCTCCCAGCTCGCCAACCAGCGGGTCGGCAAGACCACCGATGTCGTCAAAGAAGGCGACAAGGTCTGGGTCAAGCTGCTCGGCTTCGACGATCGCGGCAAGGTCCGGTTGTCGATGAAGATCGTCAACCAGGAGACTGGCGAAGAGATCAAGCAGGGCGACGAGGAAGCCGCCGACTAGGCCGTTTCTGCCAAATCGATCATGAAAGCCGGGCCCTGTGCCCGGCTTTTTTTGTGCCCGGGATTCGCCTGGTAACGCCGCCGGCTTCACCCGCCATTAAACATGTTGGGCCATGTTCACGATCATGCCCGCATTGCGCTTGCCGATTCTGTTCCGTTTGCTTGCGGCTGTGCCGTTCGTTGCCGCAGCGCTTGCGCTTGCGCCATACCCGGTCCGTGCCGAGGGCATGGTCGGCCCCTCGGGCCTGCCGCTGCCACGGTTCGTCTCGACGCGCTCGGCACCGATCAATGTCAGGGTCGGTCCGGGCACCAAATACGATATCGCCTGGAAATTCGAGATGCCCGGTCTGCCGGTCGAGATCACCCAGGAATACGATACCTGGCGCAAGATCCGCTATGTCGATGGCGACGAAGGCTGGATCCACCAGTCCTTGCTGATCTCACGACGCACGGCGCTGGTCGAACCGTTTGGCGGCGCCGAGAAGGCTGCCCTCAGAACACGCGCCGAGGACGACGCACCGATGCGCGCCTGGCTGGGCGCCGGTCTCCTGGTCTCGATCGACAGCTGTAGTGACGGCTGGTGTAAGATCAAGGCGCGCGCGAGCGAGAACAGCGCCTCGGTCAGCGGCGAAATCCTCCAGATCGAGCTCTGGGGTGTCTATCCGGACGAAGACATCGACTGACGGCGCAAGGACCGGCGCCATTCGTATCAACTTCTTGTGATTTATGCCGTTTCAGTCGGCAGCGCCGTTTTTCCTGACCCGAACCACCACATCGACATGGGTAATGGTCATGCCGTCGGGTGCTTGCGGCAGGTTGGCGATTTCGATGCTTTCGGCGGGAATATCGACGATACGCCGCTCGTCCTCGATATAGAAATGGTGGTGGTCCGACGTATCGGTATCGAAATAGGAGCGCGAGGCATCGACCGTCACTTCGCGCAAGAGCCCCGCCTCGCGGAACTGGTGCAGCGTGTTGTAGATCGTCGCCAGCGACACCTTGGTGCCGGATTTCTCAGCTTCGCCATGCAGTTCCTCGGCGCTGACATGGCGATGCTTGCCGGCGAACAGCAGCTCGGCCAGGGCAATGCGCTGCCGGGTCGGCCTCAGCCCGGCCATCCTGAGCACGGCCATCAGGCAGGGCCGCCGCGAGGCTGGCCAGCGGCGCGGATCGAGAAGTCTGTTGGCGAGCGTGTTGTCGTGCATGTCGGTTGCGGCATTCCAGTCTGTCAGTCCCGGAACCTACAACGTCGGACTTGCCGAGGGCAAGTCGTGCCGATGCGACGCAACCGCTGGCCGCCCCGCGGACACATTTCGCCCCAACAATCAATTCTCTGCGGGTTTGCCATGGGTCAAAGCCCGCTTTGTATTGACCCCCGGGGGTGCGATCTCTATTGACTTGCTGCTGAACGTCCGCCCGCAAGGAGGCCCGCCGGGAACCACCACATGACCATGAGCGCCAATTCCTTCTCATATGAGGAGCTGATCGCCCACGGGCGTGGAGAACTTCCTGGCCAACTTGACGCCCGCCTTCCGGCGCCGCCGATGCTGATGTTTGACCGCATCACCCATATCGATGGCACCGGCGGTGAATTCGGCAAGGGCCTGATCACCGCCGAGCTCGATCTCAATCCGGACCTGTGGTTCTACCAGTGCCATTTCATCGGCGATCCCGTCATGCCGGGCTGCCTTGGCCTTGACGCGCTGTGGCAGATGATCGGCTTTTTCCTCAGCTGGTCCGGCTCTCGCGGCCGTGGGCGGGCGCTTGGCGGCGCGATCAAGTTCACGGGCCAGGCGACAAACGACAAGAAGCTGCTCGAATACCGCATCGACGTGAAGCGACACATGCGCTCGCCCTTGCCGTTCGGGCTGGCAAATGGCACGGTCAAGGCCGATGGTGAGGTGATTTATGTCGCCGAAAACCTTCGTGTCGGATTGATCCCGGTTTCCTGAGACCCCAAATCGCCATAAATCTCGGGAAAGACGGGTCCAAGGGTCCGGCCAAGCAATCAAGGATGTGATGATGAAGCGCGTTGTCGTTACCGGCATGGGTATCGTCTCCTCAATCGGCAACAATCTTGTCGAGGTGACAGAGAGCCTGAAACAGGCCCGACCCGGCATCGTCTTCGCCGAGGACTACGCCAAATACAATTTCCGCACCCAGGTGCATGGCGAGCCCAAGCTCGACCCGTTCGAGGTTCTCGACCGCCGCACCACAAGGTTCATGGGCAAGGGCGCGGCCTGGAACTACATCGCCATGCAAGAGGCGATCGCGCATGCCGGGCTCGAGGACAAGGACGTGCGCCAGAACCCACGCACCGGCATTGTCATGGGGTCGGGCGGTCCCTCGACCTGGGCCGTCGTTCAGGCCGCCGACATCACCCGCGATAAAGGTCCGCGCCGTATCGGCCCGACCGCCGTGCCCAAATCGATGAGCTCGACCGCTTCGGCGACGCTCGCCACGGCCTTCCAGATCCACGGCGTCAACTATTCGATCTCGTCGGCCTGCGCCACGTCCAAACACAATATCGGCAATGGCTTCGAGCAGATCCAGCTCGGCAAGCAGGACATCGTCTTCGCCGGCGGCCACGAGGACCTGCACTGGTCGATGACCAACCTGTTCGACGCCATGGGCGCCATGACGACCAAATACAATGACACTCCGGAGGTCGCCTCGCGTCCTTATGACAAGGACCGCGACGGCTTCGTCATTGCCGGCGGCGCCGGCGTGCTGGTGCTCGAAGAGCTCGAACACGCCAAGGCGCGCGGCGCCAAGATCTATGCCGAAGTTATCGGCTACGGCGCCACCTCGGACGGCTATGACATGGTCGCCCCGTCCGGCGAAGGCGGCGCGCGCTGCATGAAAATGGCCATGGACATGGCCGGCATGCCGATCGATTACATCAACCCCCATGCCACCTCGACACCGGCCGGCGACGGCCCGGAGATCGATGCCATCCGCACGGTCTTCGGCAGTGCCGACAAGGTGCCGCCGATCTCGGCGACCAAGGGGCTGACCGGGCACGCACTTGGTGCGGCAGGCGTGTGGGAATCGATCTTCTCGATCCAGATGATGAACGACAATTTCATCGCCGAGAGCGCCAATATCTTCGAGATTGACCCGGTCTTTGCCGACATGCCGATCGTCCGCGAACGCCGCGATAACGTTCAACTCGGCGCGGTAATGTCGAACTCGTTCGGATTTGGCGGCACCAATGCCACGCTGATCTTCAAGCACCCGGACGCCTGATCGGGGCAAACCCCGTCACAGCGAACAGACAAAACGGCGTGCCAAGGCGCGCCGTTTTTCGTTCTGTCATGGGGTTATCAGCGCCGAAAAACCCCGACGCATTCGAGATGGGCAGTGTAGCGGAACTGGTCGACCGGCGTGAGCTTTTCGAGCCGATAGCCACCGGCAATGAGAATTGCCGCGTCGCGGGCAAAGCTCGCCGGGTCGCAGCTGACCGCGACGACCCGCTTGATCTTCGTCTTGGCGATCTCTTGTGCCTGCGCCTCGGCTCCGGCGCGTGGTGGATCGAAGACCAGCCCATCGAACCGTGCCAGTTCCTTGGCGGTCATGGGATCGCGGAACAGGTCTCGCTTCTCGCTGCCGATCCGTCGCAGGCCCGGTGTTGCCTGTAGGGCCTGATCGCAGGCAGCCACGGCAAGATGGTCGGAATCGACGGCGTAGACCTGCGAGCTCTCGGCCAGACGCAGGGCGAAGGTGCCGGCGCCGGAAAACAGATCGACGACCTTCTTTGCCGGGGCCAGTGCCTCGGCCACCAGTGCCGACAGGGCCTGCTCGCCGGCAAGAGTGGGTTGCAAGAACGGCGCGACCGGAAGTTCGAGCCGCGCCAAGCCGATCTCGGCGACCGGCCGTCGCCTCAAGATCAGCACTTCGCCATTGAGTGCAACCCGCGCCAGGTCGTATTTGCGCGCCAGCGCGGCAAAATCGGGTTTGGTCTTGATCCTGGCGGTGAGTGACAGATCGATCCCGGTGGCGCTCGCCGTGAGCAGTGCCTCGGTATTGGTCCCCATCAGCCGGCTCGCCGCCATGGCGATTTCCGGTGCCCCGGCGAGCTCCGGCACGAGGATCGGGCAGGCCTCGATCACTTCGAGATCGTGGCTCTTCCAGGCCGTAAAACCGGCGCCCTGCGGCGTCGCCCTCAGCGTGACCCGACGACGCCCGGCGCCATGGGCATCGACCATCTCGTCGACGCTGGCGTCTATGCCGGCGCGCTCAAGCGCTGCAACGAGCAATCCGCGTTTCCAGCTGCGATAGGGACCGTCGCTCCAGTGCTGCAACTGGCAACCGCCGCAGCGCGTGAAATGCGGACAGAAGGGGTCGATTCGGTCCGGACTCGCGGACAGCACGGCTTCGATATCGGCACGTTGGCCATCGCCACTGACGGCCAATCTTTCGCCGGGCAGGGAAAAGGGCACAAATATCCGGCCAGCCGCCGTTTCGGCAATGCCCTCGCCGCGTTGGCCCATGCCGATGATATCAAGATCCGGCATGCCGCTCCTGTCAGCCGTGCCGCGCGCCGACAATCGGAGCGCAGGTTCATTGGCGTGTTTGGCCTGCCGCACCGGTGCGGGCGGCAGGCATCGTGTCCCAGGGCGGCAGGAAGACCCCTAGTTCAGGGTCTCGTAAAGCCGCATGACGTCTTCGAGTTCGCAAAGCTGCGTACCGGGGGTCATGGCCGCGGCAGCGCCGGCAGAAATGCCGAGCCGGAAGGCCTTCTCTCGCTCCCAGCCCTCCGAGAGGGCCCAGACCATGGCGCCCAGGAAGCTGTCGCCAGCGCCGACGGTCGACTTGGTGACAACGTGCAGGGCCGGCAGGCGCAGCAGCGTGTCGTCATAGGCGAGCATGGCGCCCTCGGCGCCCAGCGTGATGGCGAGCATCTGGCACTTGCCGCGATCGATCACGGCACGGGCCGCGTCACGGGCCGAGGCCTCATTGAGCGTGTCGCCGGCCAGGTGCCTGAGCTCGGAAAGGCTCGGCTTGGCCAGAAACACATCGGCATGCTCGATCGTGTAGGTGAGCGCATCGCCGGAGGTGTCGAGGACAAACCGTCCGCCATTGGAGCGAACGATCTTGGCCATGCGGACCAGCAGGTCCTCCGGCGCGCCGACCGGAACCGAACCGGACGCCACGACATAGGTGCCGTTGAACGAGGCAACCGCGTCGAGCACGTTGTCGATGGCCTCGTCGGTGATCGGCTCGCCTTCCGGCACGAAGCGGTATTCGAAACCGGAGGTGCGCTCGTAAAGGTTGAAGCTCAGCCGGATCGGGGCCGTGTTCGGGATGTAGATCGACTTGTACGGACTGTTCATCAACAGCTCGGCCAAGAGCGTGCCCGTGGCGCCGCCACCGACCCACAGCGATTCGACATCGCCGCCAAGATTGGAGATGACGCCAGCCACGTTGATGCCGCCGCCGCCTGGCTCATAGGTCAGGGGGGTGGTGCGAACCTTGTGGACCGGACGCAGCAGTTCGGTCTCGCCGGAAACATCGACCGTGGGATTGAGTGTAATTGCAAGGATGCGGGAGGACATTTGTCAGCCTGAGGTCTTCGGGGGGCGGTGACGCGGGGGGAGTATCACACCGCCGAGACAAAGCGAGGGGCGGCTCCCTGCCGCCCCTCGCCTTTATGCTTCTGCTGGTCAGATATCGCAAGCGCTTTGTGGGTTACATCTCGGCCAGCTTGTCGGTGATTGCCGTGGTGTAGGCCCCCGAAGGCTGGTTTTCGATGATCTTCTGGTCGAGAAGCGCCTTCACGGTGCGATCGTAGGTCGTCATGTCGAGCGCCGGGTCGCCGGCATCGACAAGCTTACTGACCTCGCCGACCATATAGAACTGGTGGTCGTATTCGGCGGCGCCGGTTTCGTCGGAGTCGACGACGATCTGGGCCGCTTCTTCCGGATTGTCGAGCGCATACTGCCAGCCCTTCATCGAGGCTTCGACAAAGCGCGTATAGGCGTCGACGCGGGCCGGATCGGCAAGCGTGTCTTCCATGACATAAAGACCGTCTTCGAGCAGGTCGTTGCCCATGTCCGAATAGTTGAAGATGGTCAGATTGTCCGGACCGTAGCCGGCGTCGAGCGCCTGGCCGTATTCGTTGTAGGTCATGACCGAAATGCAGTCGGCCTGGCCCTGGATCATCGGCTGAATGTCAAAGCTCTGCTGCAGCACGGTGACACCGCCTTCCGAGCCGTCGGTGGCAAGCCCGAGCTTGTTCATCCAGGCAAAGAACGGATACTCGTTGCCGTAGAACCAGACACCGAGCGTATGGCCGGGGAAGTCGTCGGCCGTCTTGATGCCATTCTCGGTCGGGCAGATCATCATCAGGCCGGAACGCTTGAACGGCTGGGCGATATTGACCAGCGGAACGCCCTTTTCGCGGGCCGCGACGGCGCCGCCCATCCAGTCGACGATGACATCGGCGCCACCGCCGGCAATGACCTGCTCGGGAGCGATATTGGGACCACCGGGCAGGATGGTGACATTGAGATCGGCGTCGTCGTACATGCCCTTGGACTTGGCAACGATATAGCCGGCGAACTGGGCCTGGGTCACCCATTTCAACTGCAGTGTGATGTCGTCGGCCGCCTGAGCCGCGAAAGCGGAGAGCGCCATGGTTCCCGCCAACAGACCTGTTATCAGTTTCTTCATTATGTTTGCACCTTCCTGTTCGGAGCCAGCCCGCCGCCAGACCTCGCGCCTGGAGGCGTGACCCCTTTTGCCTAGGTCCGTCCGCCTCGCACGGACGGATGCCAGAACGTCACCGCTCTCTCGATGAGAGCGATGATTCCGTAAAAGGCCGATCCCGCGACAGCCGCGACCGCGATTTCCGCCCAGACCAGGTCGATATTGAGCTTGCCGACCTCGGTCGAAATCCTGAAGCCCATGCCGACGATGGGCGTGCCGAAGAATTCGGCGACGATGGCGCCGATCAGCGCCAGGGTGGAATTGATCTTCAGCGCATTGAAGATGAAGGGCATGGCCATCGGCAGCCTCAGCCCGACAAGCGTCTGCCAGTAATTGGCGGCATAGGTGCGCATCAGGTCGCGCTCCATCGATCCGGATTCGTTGAGACCGGCGACGGTGTTGACCAGCATCGGGAAGAAGGTCACCGCCACCACGACCGCCGCCTTTGACGGCCAGTCGAAGCCGAACCACATCACCATGATCGGGGCGATGCCGATGATCGGCAGCGCCGACGCGAAATTGCCGATCGGCAGCAGACCGCGTTTGAGGAAGGGCGAACGATCGGCAAGAATCGCGACCACGAACCCCGCGCCACAGCCCATGGCGTAGCCGGTAAGAACCGATTTGACGAAGGTCTGTATGAAGTCGGCGTAAAGAATCGACCCGGATTCAAGAATGCGCTCCCAGATGAGGCTCGGCGCCGGCAGCAGAACCTGCGGAATCTGGGCGCCAACGGTCAACACTTCCCAGACGAACAGCAGCATCAGTCCGAAGGTCAGTGGAATGACCAGACCGAACGGCCTCTCCGGCAGCTTGCCGGCGGTCAGAACCTGCGACATCTGCTCGATGAACAGCCAGGCGAAGAACCAGGTAGATGCCAGCGCCATCCACACATAAGGCGGCGCACCGTCGAACCCGGGCAGGGTCCACATCATGATCAGCGCGCCCGCCAGCGCCAGCGCACCATCGATCCAGAACGGCAACGGTCGATCGAACCGCATCAGCGACACCGTGCCGAAGGCAAAAAAGGCCAGATAGGCCGCGTTGCCGCCGAGCACGAAGCTGAGGATCAGCCCGGCCAACGCCACAAGCCCGGCAATGGAGGCGATCGATTGCTGCAGATTGGTGAGGGTTAGGCTCATGTCCGTGCCCCCATCAGGCGATTGACGAGTTTTTCGGCCAGTCCGACCACGAACACCAGGACCGCTGCAAGGGCCGCCGCTAGCATCAGCGCCGCCCAGATCTGGATGGTCTGACCGTTATACGACCCGGTGAGCAGCCGCACACCAAGACCGCCCCCGGCCGCATTGGAGAGTTCGGCCACAACCGCGCCGATCAGCGAAATGGCGATGCCGACCCGCATCGAGGCGAACAGGTAGGGAATGGCAGAAGGCCAGCGCAACAGCGTGAACACCTGACCCCGGACTGGCGTAATAGGTGCGCATCAAATCGAGTTCGAGCGCTTGCGGCGAGCGCAGCCCCTTGACCATGCCCACCACCACAGGGAAGAAAGAAAGATACATTGATATCAGCGACTTGGGGACAAGTCCCGTAATCCCGACCGCGCCGAGACCGACAACGACCATCGGTGCGATCGCCAGAATGGGCACCGTCTGCGAGGCAATGATCCATGGCATCAGCGAACGGTTTGATGCGTCGTTGTGGATGATGATGATGGCGAGCCCGATGCCGAGCAGGGTACCGAACGTGAAGCCCAGAAGCGTCGAACTCAGCGTTACCCAGGCGTGATAGGCCAGCGAGCGACGTGAATCGATCTTCGTCATTACCGTGGCATTCCAGATCTCACCAACGATCTGGTGCGGTGTCGGCAGAACCGGCTTTTTCTGGTTCCAGGTCTGGTCGATGAATGTGATCGTCGAGACTTCGGCCTTGGCACGCTCGTTGAGACGAATTTGCCAGGAGGCGTTCATCTGGATCGCCATGGCATACCAGAAGACGAAAATCGCGATAAGGACGATGATGACCGGCAGCGTCGAGCCCTGCCAGAGACGGCGGATGACCCCTCCAACGCTGAAGCCCGTCGCGGCGCTCTGCCCGGCGATATCGCTCATCACGCGTCTTCCTCGTAGGAGTGTCCAGCCCGCAACCCCTCGCGGACGCGGTGGGCGATCTCAAGGAACTCCGGCGTGTCGCGGATTTCGAGCGGACGTTCCTTGGGGAGCGGGCTTTCGATGATGTCGGTCACTCGGCCGGGGCGCGGCGACATGACGACGATCTTGGTCGACAAATAGACCGCCTCGGGGATCGAGTGGGTCACGAAACAGATGGTCTTTTTGGTATCCGCCCACAGCTTCAGAAGCTGCTCATTCAGGTGGTCGCGGACGATCTCGTCCAGCGCCCCGAACGGTTCGTCCATCAGCAACAGGTCGGCGTCGAAGGCAAGCGCACGGGCAATCGAGGCGCGCTGCTGCATGCCGCCGGACAGTTGCCAGGGAAATTTCTTCTCGAAACCGGAGAGATTGACCAGGTCGAGCGTGCGCTTGATGCGCTTTTCCTTCTCGACCTGGGCATAGCCCATGATCTCGAGCGGCAAAGCGACGTTATCGGCCACCGTCCGCCACGGAAGCAGCGCCGCGGCCTGGAAGACATAACCATAGGCCCTGTCCTTGCGGGCATTCTCCGGCGTCTCGCCATTGATGATGATGTCCCCGGAACTGGGCTGTTCGAGATCGGCAAGCACGCGCAAAAACGTGGTCTTGCCGCAGCCGGACGGGCCGATGAAGGAGACGAATTCGCCCTTCTCGATAGCGAGATCGACATCCTTGAGTGCCTCGACCGGGCCATCCTTGGTCTGGAAGGTGAGGCAGAGGTCTTTGGCTGACACGACAGCTGTCATCCGGCAAGTGCTCCCGTTAGACGTTTCGATGCGTTCGGCGGCGCAGCGCCGAAACCCGGTTTACTTCTATGCAAGACTGATGCCGGTTTGCTGCAGCGATATGCGGCAAAAACCGCCCCAAAAGGCCTGGTTTCGGCGTGATACGCCCTCAAAAACGCGCTTTTCCGGGTGCAGTGGACCGGTGGGCGCGCAAGGGCACCGCGCATCTGCCCACATTTTCGGCAGTTGCCAGACAGCAGTCTGCCAAATAGGCAGAATCCGCACCGCTCCGCAGCACGCCACGGCGCAGCCACCCTTTGCCGCAGCATCCTGCAGCAAAGGGTGGCGCGCGGTGTGGCGACGCCGATCAAAGCGAATGTCAAAATGCCCCTCGACCGCCCGGCCGGATGTACCGGCCGGTGCGGTGTGCGGGCCTTTCCGCGTGTTTCCGAAAAGCCCTTTTTCCCCTCGAGCGATGGCGTTCCCCCCGGATGCCATCACACCCCGCTGGCCGGAATGCCGGAGCGCTCGACCTTGCGCGGGGCGGTGAGTTCAGTCCAGGTGCTGAGCGCCTTGTTGACCGCCTGGAACGGCTCTCGCGGCACGAACTGGCCATGGCCTTCCCTTGTGTGCATCTCGTTTTCCTGCACCACCATCTCGCCACGGGAAAAGGTGAAGCGCGGCAGGCCCTTGACCTTGAAGCCCTCGAAGACGTTGTAGTCGATCGAGGACTGCTGGTTGGCGGCCGTGATGGTCTTTTCGCGGTTCGGGTCAAGCACGACGATGTCGGCATCGGCGCCGACAGTGATCGAGCCCTTGCGCGGATACATGTTGAGGATCTTGGCGACATTGGACGAGGTGACGGCCACGAACTCGTTCATGGTCAGCCGACCCGTCGCCACGCCATAGGTCCACAGCAGCGGCAAGCGGTCTTCAAGCCCGCCGGTGCCGTTGGGGATCTTGGTGAAATCGCCGGCGCCATAACGCTTTTGTTCCGTGGTAAAGGCGCAATGGTCGGTGGCGACAACCTGCAGCGAGCCTGCGGACAGGCCGGCCCACAGCGAATCCTGGTTCTTCTTGTCGCGGAAGGGCGGAGACATGACGCGGCGGGCGGAGTGATCCCAGTCCTTGTCGAAATACTCGGATTCGTCGAGCAGCAGGTGCTGGATCAACGGCTCGCCATAAACGCGCTTGCCGTTCTGCCGGGCGCGACGGATGGCTTCGTGCGCATCCTCGCAGGAGGTGTGCACGACATAAAGCGGCACGCCGGCCATGTCGGCGATCATGATGGCGCGGTTCGTCGCCTCGCCTTCGACCTGCGGCGGGCGCGAATAGGCATGCGCTTCCGGCCCGGTATTGCCCTCGGCCATGTACTTGGCCTGCAATTCGGCGACGACATCGCCGTTTTCGGCATGGACCATCGGCAGGGCGCCGAGCGAACCGAGGCGCTTGAACGAGGCAAAAAGCTCGTCGTCATTGACCATCAGCGAGCCCTTGTAGGCCATGAAGTGCTTGAACGAGTTGATGCCGTGCTCGTTGACGACGGTATCCATCTCGTCAAAAACCTGCTCGCCCCACCAGGTGACCGCCATGTGGAAGGAATAATCGGAATTGGCGCGCGAGGACTTGTTGTCCCACATCTGGATCGCTTCGAGCAGCGACTGGCCGGGACTCGGCAGGCAGAAGTCGACGACCATGGTGGTGCCGCCGGCAAGCCCGGCGCGGGTGCCCGACTCGAAATCGTCGGTCGAATAGGTGCCCATGAACGGCATTTCGAGATGGGTATGCGGATCGATGCCGCCCGGCATGACGTAGCAGCCGGTCGCGTCGAACTCATGGTCGCCGTGAAGATTGGGGCCGATGGCCTCGATCTTGTCACCGTGTATCAGGACGTCGGCCTGAAATGTCATGTCAGCGGTAACGACGGTGCCGTTGCGGATTACTTTGGTCATTGGAGTCTCCCCTGAATAACGCGCCCCTCTTCACCTCTCCCTTCGGGGGAGAGGTCGGACTTCGCAAAGCGAAGGCCGGGTGAGGGGGCCTTGTTGAGATGGTCTGCCAGAGTCTCGAGCACGCCGTCGAGATTGGTCAGAACGTCAGTGTTCCAGAAACGGACAACGTCATATCCGTATGTCTTGAGTTCAAGCGTGCGATGTTCGTCGCGTTGGGATTCGGCGTGTTGGCTGCCGTCGAGTTCAACGATGAGGTCGGCCTCGCGACAGGCGAAATCGGCGATGTAGGGTCCGATCGGGTGCTGACGAACGAACTTGAAGCCCAGCAACTGCCGGTTGCGGATGCGATACCAGAGCTTGCGCTCCGCATCAGTCATCGCGGCGCGAAGCCTTTTCGCGCTATTTGCGGCAAAGCGGGTCTTCAATGTCGCCATCAGGCCCCCTCACCCGGCGCTTCGCGCCGACCTCTCCCCCAAAGGGAGAGGTAAGAAGTGACCTTTTTGGCGCTCAAAACCTTCACGCCACAACCTCTGCCGTTTCCAGCACCGCGCGCAGCAGCACGTCCGCCCCCGCCGCGGCCCATTCCTTGGTGATCGTTTCGCCCTCATTGTGCGAGAGCCCATCGACGCAGGGGCACATGATCATGGTGGTCGGCGCGATACGGTTCATCCAGCAGGCGTCGTGGCCGGCACCGGAGACGATGTCCATATGCGAATAGCCGAGGTCCTCGGCGGCCTTCCTGACCGAAGCAACCAGCTTGGGATCGAAGGCGACGGGATCGAAATGCCCGACCGCCTCGACCGAACAGCCAACGCCGAGCGTCTCGCAGATTTCGGCGGCTTCCTTCTCGATGCGCGCGCGCATGCCATCGAGCTTTGCCTGGTCGACCGTGCGAATGTCGACGGTGAAGACCACCTTGCCCGGCAAGACGTTGCGCGAGTTGGGCGAAAAGAACGCCTGACCGACGCCGCCGACGGCGTTTGGCTGATTGTCCATCGCCACCGCCTGCACCATCTCGAGGATGCGCGCCATGGCCAGGCCGGCATTGACGCGCATCTTCATCGGCGTTGAACCGGTATGCGCTTCCTTGCCCGTCAGGGTGAACTCGAGCCACCACAGACCCTGGCCGTGGGTGACAACGCCAATCTGCTTGTTCTCGGCTTCAAGGATCGGGCCCTGTTCGATGTGATATTCGAAATAGGCGTGCATCTTGCGCGCGCCAACCTCTTCCTCGCCAACCCAACCGATGCGCTTCAGCTCATCGCCGAATTTCAACCCTTCGGGATCGGTGCGGTTATAGGCGTAATCGAGCGTATGCATGCCGGCGAAGACACCCGAGGCCAGCATGGCCGGGGCAAAACGCGCCCCTTCCTCGTTGGTCCAGTTGGTGACGACGATCGGATGCTTTGTCTTGATGTCGAGATCGTTGAGGGTGCGCACCAGTTCGAGCGCCGAGAGCACGCCCAGCACACCATCATAGCGCCCGCCGGTCGGCTGGGTGTCGAGATGGCTGCCGACATAGATCGGCAAGGCATCGGGATCGGTGCCGGGGCGCGTGGCGAACATGGTGCCGATCTTGTCGACACCCATTTCAAGGCCGGCCGCATCGCACCATTTCTTGAACAGGTGCCGGCCTTCATTGTCGGCATCGGTCAGGGTCTGGCGATTGGAACCACCGGCAATTCCGGGGCCGATCTCGGCCAGCTCGTGGATCGTGTCCCAGAGCCGGTCGCCATTGATCCTGAGGTTTTGTCCGGGGTTGGTCATCGATCCAGTCCTTATTGATTTGTTTTGTTTGTTTGCTTGCTATGGGTTCGGAAGCGGAAATCGGTTCCCGCTTCCAGAAATACTCCTACACGTCGGTCAGCCGGCCATAGGTCTCCGGGCGGCGGTCGCGGAAGAACTGCCAGCCGTCCCGGACCTCGCGGACCATGTCCATGTCCATGTCGTGAACGATCAGCTCGTCCTTGTCGCGGCTGGCCTGTTTCTCGATCTTGCCGCGCGGATTGACGAAATAGGACGAGCCGTAGAACTCGCCGATGTTCCAGGGCGCTTCGGTGCCGACGCGGTTGATGGCGCCGATGAAGACACCATTGGCAACCGCGGCGGCGGGCTGTTCGAGCTCCCACAGATATTCGGATTGCCCAGCGGTCGTCGCCGACGGGTTGACGATATATTCAGCGCCATTGAGGGCCAGCGCCCGCCAGCCCTCGGGGAAATGCCGGTCATAACAGGTGTAGACGCCAAGCTTGACGTATGCCGTCTCGAAGACCGGCCAGTTAGATGCGCCCGGCTTGAAGAAGAACTTCTCCCAGAAACCGCCGACATGCGGGATGTGTGTCTTGCGGTATTTGCCGAGATAGGAGCCGTCGGCATCGATGACGGCGGTGGTGTTGTAATAAACGCCGGTGATGTCTTCCTCGTAGATGGGAACGACGATCACCATGGCGTGCTTTTTGGCCAGCTCCTGCATGATCCTGACCGTCGGCCCGTCCGGGACCTTTTCGGCGGCGGCGTACCATTTGCGGTCCTGGCTCGGACAGAAATAGGGCTGGTTGAACACCTCCTGGAAACACATGACCTGAACGCCCTTTGCACCGGCCTCGTCGATGAGAGGCACATGCGCCTCGATCATCTTCTCGGAGATCTCGGTCGGCGACATCGATGTGTCGCCCTTCAGACCCATCTGGATCAGACCGCCTCTCAGCATCGTCATGTTCGTCTCCTAAAGCTCATTAGCACCTGAAAAGCTCAAGACTTGCGTCCGTATCGGGGATGTACAAATCGACAGTGTCCGGTTCGCGCGGCTCCAAACCGACAGCGCCGGACCACATAGGATGGTCATTGGGGAATAGGAGCGAATGGCTTCGCAGATCAGCTGGACGACCGCCGGCCCGGTTTTCCCGGGCAGGCGATGCATATGCTCGGAGGGCAGATATGGCAGCGCCTCGCTGCCGATCGCCCCGCAAAGCGCCAGAGCCGTCGCCCTTGAGCATCGCACACTTGCGCGTCTTGTCGCTGTCCAGATCCATTGGGAGGGTGGAACGGGATTGGCGCAGGCCAACTCCGTTCCATAAGTGACATCGTCAGGCACGGGAAGCTCGCCGGCGGCGACTGGAGAAGAGGCAGCCGCAAAAACGCCTGCGAAAGCAGCTGTTTTTGCTATGCCTGCAACTGTCCCCATGCCGGCTTGCCTCATACTACTTCATCGACGGGAAGGTGAAGACTGCGCCTTCCTTCACCCCGCTCGGCCAGCGGGTGGTGACGGTCTTGAGGCGCGTATAGAAATGCACGCCCTCCGGCCCGTAGATGGAATGGTCGCCGAACAGCGAATCCTTCCAGCCACCGAAGGAATGGTAGGCGACTGGCACCGGGATCGGGACATTGACCCCGACCATGCCGATCTGGACGTCATTGGCAAAGGCCCGCGCCGTGTCGCCGTCGCGGGTAAAGATGGCGGTGCCGTTGCCGTAATGATGGCTGTGGATGAGGTTGACCGCCTCATCGTAGCTCTCGGCCCGGACCGTCGACAGCACCGGCCCGAAGATCTCGTCGGTGTAGATCTTCATGTCGGGCTTGACCCGGTCGAACAGCGTGCCGCCGATAAAGAAGCCGTCCTCGTAGCCTTGCAGCTTGAACGGACGGCCGTCGACGACCAGTTCGGCGCCCTGCTCGACACCGGAATCGACATAAGAAGCGATGCGGTCGCGCGCCTCGCGGCTGACGATCGGGCCCATCTCGGCGTCCATGTCGGTGGACGGACCGATCTTGAGGTTCTCGACCATCGGCTTGAGCTTTTCGATCAGAGCATCGGCCGTCTTCTCGCCAACCGGAACCGCCACCGCGATCGCCATGCAGCGCTCACCGGCGGAACCGTAGCCCGCCCCCATCAGCGCGTTGGCGGCCATGTCGAGATCGGCGTCCGGCATGATGATCATGTGGTTCTTGGCGCCGCCGAGCGCCTGGACGCGCTTGCCGGCCTTGGTGCCGCGCTCATAGACATAATGGGCGATCGGGGTCGAGCCGACGAACGAGACCGCCTTGATGTCGGGGTGATCGAGAATGGCGTCGACCGCCACCTTGTCGCCGTGGACGATGTTGAGGATGCCCGGCGGCAGACCGGCCTCCATAAACAGCTCCCAGGCCAGCATCGCCGCCGACGGATCGCGCTCGGACGGCTTGAGAACGAAGGCGTTGCCGGAGGCGATGGCCAGCGGGTACATCCACATCGGCACCATGGCGGGGAAGTTGAACGGCGTAATGCCGGCAACCACGCCGAGCGGCTGGCGGTCGGAATAGCTGTCGATCCTCGGGCCGACATTGCGGGAATACTCGCCCTTCAAAAGATGCGGGATCCCGCAGGCGAACTCGACGATCTCGATGCCGCGTTCCAGCTCGCCAAGAGCGTCCGCGTGGGTCTTGCCATGCTCGCGCGAGATCTCGCGGGCGATGTCGTCGGAATGCTTGTGAAGCAATTCCGCAAACTTGAAAAAGATCGCTGCCCGCTTCATCGGAGTCAGCGCCGCCCAGGCCGGCTGCGCTTCCTTGGCACTCTGTACCGCCGCATCGAGTTCGGCGATCGAGGAGAGCGGCACCTTGCCGATTTCCTCGCCGGTCGCCGGATTGAACACAGCGGAGGTACGGGCGGAAGCGGAAGGCACGCGCTTGCCGCCGATGGCATTTTCTAGAACATACATACTTAGGGGGCCTCATTCAGGGCGGTACGGACGATATCGATAAGCTCGTCGATCTGGCTTTTCTCGATGATCAGCGGGGGACTGAGAGCGATGATATCGCCGGTGGTGCGGATCAGGGCGCCCAGTTCGAAGGCCTTGATGAAGGCTTCGAAGGCACGTTTTGTCGGTTCACCGGCAATCGGGTCAAGCTCGATGGCACCGACAAGACCGATATTGCGGATATCGATGACATGCGGCGCGTCCTTGAGCGAGTGCAGCGCCTCCTGCCAGTAATGGCCGAGTTCGGTGCCGCGCTCGAACAGACCTTCTTCCTTGTAGGTCTCGAGCGTCGCGATACCCGCCGCCGAGGCAATCGGGTTGCCCGAATAGGTGTAGCCGTGCGGCAGCTCGATCAGGTGCTCGGGTCCGGACATGAAGGCATCGTGGATCTCATCGCTGGTGAACACCGCGCCCATCGGGATGACGCCATTGGTCAACCCCTTGGCCGTCACCATGATGTCGGGAACAACGCCGAAATAGTCGGCGCCGAACGGCTTGCCCAGACGTCCGTAGCCAGTGATGACCTCGTCGAAGATCAAGACGATGCCGTGCTTTTTGGTGATCTCGCGGAGCTTCTTGAGATAGCCCTTGGGCGGGATCAGGACGCCGGTCGAGCCGGCGACCGGTTCGACGATGACGGCGGCGATGGTCGAGGCGTCATGCAGCGCAACGATGCGCTCAAGCTCGTCGGCAAGGTCCGCGCCGTGCTCGGGTTCGCCGCGGGTAAAGGCGTTCTTGTCGATCAAATGGGTGTGCGGCATATGGTCGACGCCGGTCAGCAGCGTGCCGTAGAGCTTCCTGTTGCCGACGATGCCGCCGACGGAGATGCCACCGAAATTGACGCCGTGATAGGCGCGCTCGCGGCCGATCAGCCGTGTGCGCGTGCCTTGTCCCTTCACGCGCTGATAGGCGAGCGCGATCTTGAGGGCCGTATCGACGCTTTCCGAGCCGGAATTGGTGAAAAACACATGATCCATGCCCTCGGGCGAGATTTCGACCAGCCGGTTGGCCAGTTCGAATGCCTTGGGATGGCCCATCTGGAAGGCAGGCGCGTAATCGAGTTCGGCGGCCTGTTTCTGGATTGCCTCGGTGATTTTCGGGCGGGTGTGCCCGGCGTTGACGCACCACAGCCCTGCCGTGCCGTCGAGCACCTGGCGGCCATCGGAGGTCGTGTAATACATGTCCTTGGCGCCAACGAACATGCGCGGCGCCTTCTTGAACTGACGGTTCGCCGTAAACGGCATCCAGAACGCGCTCAGATCATTGGGCGCAACATCATGACGATCCGACACGGAGGGTCCCTCTCGGTTTGGTACGGTCCTGGTCTGAGTGTTGGAGAAGCCCCGGCAACATGCTATGGCGTTTTTTGACCAGTTGGAAAAATGTTAACATTCCCGGCACGGCAATCAAGGACTAATTGGTAGCAGACCGGCAGGAGTAAGTGTGACAAAAGGCAAGGCATCCAGCGCCGGACGGCCGCAGACGCGCATCCAGCGCGAAAAGCGCGAGCTGATCCTCGAGGCAGCGCTTGATGTGTTCTCGACCCATGGGTTCCGCGGCGCGACGATCGACCAGATTGCCGAGGCCGCCGGCATGTCCAAACCCAACCTCTTGTACTATTTCGGCCGCAAGGAAGACATCCACAAGGCGCTCATCGAGCGCCTGCTCGACACCTGGCTCGACCCCCTGCGCGCCATCAATCCGGATGGCGAACCCCTGCCCGAAATCCGCTCCTATATCCGCCGCAAGCTGGAAATGGCGCGCGATTATCCGCGCGAAAGCCGCCTGTTCGCCAACGAGATTCTGCAAGGCGCGCCGCGCATCATGGAGCTGCTCGAGACCGAGCTCCGACAACTGGTCGACGAGAAGGTCATCATTCTCAAGCGCTGGATGGCCGAAGGCCGGCTGGTGCGGGTCGATCCACGGCACCTGTTGTTCGCTATCTGGGCCACCACCCAGCACTACGCCGATTTCGACGTGCAGGTCAGGGCGGTACTCGGGTCGGATTTTGCGGGCGAGGGGCGCTTTGACGACGCGGCCCGTCTGCTCGACCAGTTGTTTCTCAGCGGGCTTGCACCCAAGAACGTCAAACAACTGGCGCACAGCCAGTGACACGGACGAAGCTAAGCGGTTTACCCTTTGCTAACCATAAATCGCGCCTGCAAAACTGGTAAACGATCTCTTGATTCTCAGGCGCGATACTTGCCGCATGGAGACTTCGGATCGCAAACCTTCACAGCGAATTGCTATTCTCGTCGACGCCGAAAACATAAGCGCCGACAACTGGCCGGCCATTGCCCGGATATTTGACGGGCTTGGCGATGCACGCATCCTGACCTGCTTCGGCAACTTCACCAATCCGGGCCATGCCGGCTGGCTCGCCGTGTGTCGCGATAATGGCGGCAGTGCCGAAATGGTGCTCGGCACTGGCACCAAAAATGGCTCGGACATCGCCCTGACCATCGAAGCGATGGAACTGATCCATGCCGACGCCGCTGAAATGATCGTCATCGTTTCTTCCGATTCCGATTTTGCCCCGCTGGCCCGCGCCATCACCGCCTCGGGCCGCATCGCCGTCGGCATCGGGCGCGAAGGCGCCTCCGACGCCCTCAGCCGTGCCTTCGATCGTTTCATCGCGCTGCCCAAGTCCAGCGAGCCGGCGGCGGGACCGAAGCCGGCGCCAACCGCTTTGTCGGTGAAACAGGTCGATCAGCTGCGCAACCTGGTGGCAAGGCTTGCCCGTGCGGAAGCCGAAGGGTCGGTCCCCCTGTCGCGGCTCGGCTACGTCCTCAAGCAGGAACACCCCGAACTCGCCGCAAGTCTCGCCAAGGGGAGGCTCAGAAAAGCCCTCAACTGGTATGGGCTGGTGACCGAGACCGGTGAAGGCACCGCCATCCGCGTCTCGCCCCGCCCCAAAACGCTGAAGCGTGACGTAGCTTAAGCCTTTTCCGACTCGGCTCGTACAGGAGGCTTTTCCTCGCGGGCAAAATAAAGAACCACCAGCGCCAGGCAGGTCACCAACGCGCCGAGCATCACCGGCAGGCTGACCCAGCCATGGCCGCTAAGCCCCTCGATGACGATGACATTGACCGGCACCAGATAGCCATAGGCCAGCGCCTTGGACGCGGGGAGCCTGAGATTGGCGTACTGGATGAGCAGGAAGGTCGCCGCCGTCGGGAAGACAGCGAGAAAGGCAAGGACCAGCCAGACGATCGCCGGCAGGTGAAACCAGTCGGTCTGTGCGATGTCGCCGAGCCCGAACAGCACCGACCAAAGAGCGGTTGCCAACAGGGTGAAAAAGGTCATCACCATGATCGGTTCGCCACGGTGGAAGCGGCTGATCAGTGGCGCATAAATAGCGTGGGCAATGCAGCCGGTGAAATAGATCATCTCGCCTGGCCCGACATCGAAGCTCAGCAGCGCGTTCACATCGCCGCGAAAGATCACCCAGATTGAACCGAGTCCGGCGAACACCAGGCTCAGTGCCATCATAGGCCGCACCACCTGCCTGAGGATGAGATAGCCGAAAAACCCGGTCAGGATCGGCATCAGCGTGAACACGGCGCTGGTCGAGACCGGCGCCGTGATTCCAAGCGCAATGAACATGGTGAGGAAGTAATAGGCCATCAGCCCGCCCATGACGGCGTAGCGCCAGGGCGCCGCCGGCACGGAAAAGGGTATCCGCCGCATGCCGAAGGCCATCACGCCCACGATCGCGGCACCCAACAGGAAGCGAGCGGCGTTGAGCGGGGCCGGGGCGATATAGGGCGTCACCAGTTTGCCGAACGAGAACGACGCGGCGATCAGCACCGAGAACAGGAGCATGGCGAGATGCCCCTTGAGCTTTTCGCTGGCCGGCATCCGGCGTGTTCGGGTAGCGGGCGCAGCGCTCATCAAGGCGTCGTCGATCCGGGTGAACCGACCCCGACAGGATCGACCTTCCAGCTGCGCGTGATGTGCCAGGCGCGGACCGCTGCATACATGAGGATAGCGCGCCAGGTTGGCACACCGAGCACCTTCAGGGCTTCGTAGAAAACGGCATCGGCGACGATCTTGGAAAACATCTCACCGTTCCACTCGCACAAATAATCGTGCAGCACCGCCGCAGCGGCATAATCCGGGCTGAACGGCGGCACGACGATCCAGAACAGCCGCGGCACCGAGGCGAGATCGGTCAAGAAACCATCCGGCACTGTGACCGTGAGATCGGAGCCATAAAAGCCGATCTGATAATGGAGCGGCCTGATGAGACAATATTTGCCGGTTCCCGGTACCGGCATCAACGCGACAGGATCGGTGAAAGCCATCTGTTCCTCCCCGGCAACGGACCGGCAGCTTCACCCGGCGCCGAACGCCGGTCAATCCGCCACGCGACGGGGCACCGGCCTGCTCAGTCGTCGAGTTCGGGATAGTGGCGGAAAATGCCATCCTTGTTGAACGGAACTCGCCTGTCGGACTGGAGATAAGCGGCAATGCCAGGCCGGGCACGTACGGCGTCGGCAACACCAGCAAGGCGCGGATAATCCGGCATCAGCCGCGTCATTGCCTTGGGGAAGGCATGGCTCAGCCCTTCGATCATCTGGAAGACCGACAGATCGGCGTAGCTTGCCGCATCGCCGACAAGCCAAGGCCCAGATGCCGCATTGCCGGCAAGGATCGATTCCAGCCAGCCGAGATATTTCGGCAGGCGGTGGCGCCGGAAGGCTTCGGAATAGAGCAGGGCCTCGGGCTTGTGGTCCTCGTAATAGGCGCCCGGCCCAAGCGGATGATGGGTATCATGCACTTCGGCGACAAAGTCGGTGATGGTCAGTTGGATCTGCTGGGTCCAGTAGCGTTGCTGCACATCGACCGGCGCCAGTCCCAACTTGCCGCCGAGATGAAACAGGATCAGCGCCACCTGACCGACAACGAGACCGTCGTCGCGCAAAAACGGCGGCGCAAAGGGCAACACCCCGCCGTTGCCGTCCTTCATCAATCGCTGCATCTCGTCCGTACCGTTGATACGGCACATATCGACATAGTCGGCGCCGGCATCCTCGAGCGCCAGGCGGACGAATTCGCCGCGCCCCTGCAGACCGGGCCAGTAGAAAAGCTCATATGTCATGTGCACGCCTCCTCTTTCCCGCGTTCTATCGGGGTTGAGGCGAGTCGGCAAAACGCCGGCTGCATTGGCCCGACGCTATTCCGCCGGCTCCGGGAAGCACACCGATCCGGGATTGTTCGGATGCGTCGTCCAGTTGGCATAACCGGCCTCGACCTTGCGGTTTGTACGCGGATCGACCGAGCCAGGCGCCATCGGCACCATGGTGATGCAATCCTCGACCGGGCACACGTTAACGCAGAGATTACAGCCAACACATTCGGCGTCGATCACCTCGAAATGGCGCTTGCCGTCCTTGGTATTGGTGATCGCCTGGTGCGAGGTGTCCTCGCAGGCGATGTGGCAACGGCCGCATTCGATGCACTTTTCCTCGTCGATATGAGCCTTGGTGATGTAGTTGAGGTTGAGATGCTCCCACTTGGACACATTGGGCACGGCGCGGCCAACCACGTCGTCGACCGATGCGTGCCCCTTTTCGTCCATCCAGTTGGAGAGCCCCGAAATCATCTCGTCGACGATCTTGAAGCCATAGGTCATCACTGCCGTGCACACCTGCACGTTGGAGGCGCCGAGCGCCATGAATTCGGCGGCGTCGCGCCAGGTGGTGATTCCGCCGATACCGGAAATCGGCAGGCCATCCATCTCGGGATCTGCAGCGATCTCGGCCACCATGTGCAAAGCGATCGGCTTGACCGCCGGACCGCAATAGCCGCCGTGGCTGCCTTTGCCGTCGATGGTCGGTGACGGCGCGAAACTGTCGAGATCGACACCGGTGATCGAGTTGATGGTGTTGATCAGCGAGACCGCATCCGCTCCGCCCTTCTTGGCGGCGCGGGCCGAATAGCGAACGTCGGTGATGTTGGGCGTCAGCTTGACGATGACCGGCATGCGCGTGTTGGCCTTGCACCAGCGCGTGACCATCTCGACATATTCGGGAACCTGGCCGACGGCGGCGCCCATGCCGCGTTCGGACATGCCGTGCGGGCATCCGAAGTTGAGTTCGATCCCGTCGGCACCGGTCTCCTCGACCAGCGGCAGAATGGCTTTCCAGGCGTGCTCCTCGCAGGGCACCATCAACGAGACGACCACAGCACGGTCGGGCCAGTCCTTCTTGATCTGCTTGATTTCCTGAAGGTTGAGCTGCAGCGGCCGGTCGGTGATCAGCTCGATGTTGTTGAGCCCGATCAACCGGCGGTCGCCGGACCAGATGGCGCCATAACGCGGGCCGTTGACGTTGACGACCGGCGGACCGTCTTCGCCGAGGGTCTTCCAGACGACCCCGCCCCAGCCGGCCTTGAAGGCCCGTTCGACATTATAGGCTTTGTCGGTCGGCGGCGCCGAAGCGAGCCAGAACGGGTTCGGAGACTTGATACCGACAAAGGTGCTTGAAAGGTCTGCCATGGAACCCCCTAATTTGCGCCAGAAACGAGCGGCCAATAGCCGACGAAGGAAAGATAAAGACCCGCCAGCCCGAAGCCGGCGGTCGAGCCGGTCAGCGCCCCGCCGACCGTCTTGGGCGATTTGAGCGTCATCTCCGGCACCGCGATCAGCGCCGCGCCCTTAAGGGCAGCGGCGATGCCGACCAGGGTTACCGCGCCTTCGGCGATCGAACCGAAACGGAAATGATTGACCAGGACCAGCATGCCGATGATGAAATGAGCCGCGCCGCTGAGGTTGAGCAGCACCGGATCGGCCTTTTCATTGCCGAGGATCATGCGGGTGTAAAAGCCGTGCGACACCGCGAAACCGACAGCCGTCAGCAGGAAATAGGGACCGGCAATTCGGGCGATCAGCTCGGTCACGTGCCTGGCCTCAGCCCATCAGATACTTGTGAATGTCGAGAGCCGCGACCTTGCCGTCCTGAACGGCGCTGACCGTCAGGTCGTCGCCACCCTGGGCGCAGTCGCCACCGACCCAGATCTTATCGCGAGAGGATTTATTGCCTTCCGAACGCGCGAAAGCCGAACCATCGCGCGCAAGGCCGGCCTGCGCGGCGTCCAGACTCTGCCCGATGGCGACCAACACCTGGTCGGCGGCAAGCACCAGCGTTTCGCCAGTGCCAACGAGCTTGCCTGCATCGTCGCGCGTATACTCGAATACGGCATTGAGCCGTTCGCCTTCGCTTTCGAAGGCCTTGGGGTTGGCGTTGAAAATCAGGTTCACGCCATGGGCGGCGGCCAGGTCCTGTTCGTAGCCCGAAGCCGGCATGCGGTCGCGGCCGCGGCGATAAACCATCGACACCGTGCGGGCCCCGAGCAGTTTTGACTGCACCGCCGCGTCGACTGCCGTCATGCCGCCGCCGATGACGACGACATCCTGGCCGACGGGTAAGGCGCTTAAGTCATCGGCCTGGCGCAGCCGGGCGATGAAATCGAGCGCCGGTTCGACACCGGGGAGGTCGGCGCCGGGAATGTCGAGCCGGCTCGCCGCGCCAAGCCCGACCGCCACGAACACCGCGTCATGGCTCTCGGCCAGCGCATCGAGCGCCACATCGCGGCCCAGCGCCTTGCCGTATTCGATGGCAATGCCGCCAATCTTCAGCAGCCAGTCGACCTCGGCCTGGGCGAAATTGTCGACGGTCTTGTAGGCTGCAATGCCGTATTCGTTGAGCCCGCCGGGCTTGTCCTTTTTCTCAAAGATCGTGACGTCATGGCCGAGCATGGCAAGCCGGTGGGCGGCGGAAAGCCCGGCCGGGCCGGCGCCGACGATCGCGACCTTTTTGCCGGTCGCCGGGGCGCGCTCGTAGAACTGGCTGTCTTCGGCCATCGCCTTGTCGGTGGCGTAACGCTGCAGCTGGCCAATCTTGACCGGTTTGCCTTCGGCAACCTCGCGCACACAGACCTCTTCGCACAGCGTTTCGGTCGGACAGACGCGGGCGCACATGCCCCCGAGGATGTTCTCGTCAAAGATCGTCTTGGCGGCGCCGAGCGGATTGTCGGACGCGATCTGGCGGATGAACATCGGAATATCGATGCTTGTCGGGCAGGCATTCTGGCACGGTGCGTCGTAGCAGAAATAGCAACGGTCAGCCTCGACCCTGGCCTCGTGCTCCGTCAACAGCGGATGAAGATCGGCAAAGTTCTCGGCGTATTGCTCCGGCGGTAACCGTCCGCCCGCGATTCCGCTTCTCACCTGTTCGCCGGACATTCGCCTTCTCCCGATCAAGAGCCTCAGAGCTGATGGATGCTAGCGCAGGAGAAATTTTTTATCAATTGGTCAAAAACAGGCACAGATTCTGGCCTTGGGCAGGGAACTTTTGTGGCGGTTCTTCGTTAGGACCGAAAGCCAACAGCGTTGTAGACTGAGCAACATCGTGACTGCGCCCCGGAGATGGATAAAAGGCACCGCTTAAAGGCGGCGGGCCGTTAATCAACGCCATCCGAATGGCGCAGGGTGTTGCAGCTGCGCAACGGATCTCGGTCCGCTCAACACATTCTGGCCACACGCCCCGCTTACGCGCCCCGTCAGTTATCCAACTGTCCGGAGCAACCCAAGTAGTGTCGAGTAAACTTCTTCGCCTGTGTCTGGCCGTGCCGACGGCTGCATTGATCACATTTGCCGCCTCATCTGCCGGCTATGCCGCACAACCCGAACAGTGCGGCCGCGCCTCGTGGTACGCCCTTCCCGGGACCACCGCCTCCGGCGAGACCATGAACCCCAGCGAAATGACCGCTGCCCACCGCTCCTTGCCGTTTGGCACCAAGCTCAAGATCGTCAACCCGAACAACGGCCGCACCGTTGTCGTGCGCATCAATGATCGCGGGCCGTTCATCAAGGGTCGCGTGCTCGACCTGTCGCTCGCCGCCGCCGACAAGCTTGGCTTCCGCAATGCCGGCGTCATCAAGGTCTGCTACGCAAAAGTCTGAGCATTCGCCGCTTTTGCTTTCTGCCGGCAATACCTATGACTACGCTAAACCAATATTATTCATTTTCTGCTGACATCATGCTGCTGCGGGACTGTGAGAATCCGTTTTCTTCTTCCCGCGGCGGTAATATATACCCATGCGAACGATTGGGGCGCCATGGAGAGCAGAGCAATGATTGGAGCGGGAGCGATTGTTGTCGGCAATGCCGCCGGAACGGGTGAGCCGCTGCTCGCAACCGCCGCCGAATGCGGCTTCAACTTCGTCAGACATTACGATGGGCAGCAGCCGCTTGACGAACTCGCGGCCGGTGCAAGGCTGAGCTTTTTCCTGTTTGCCGAGGCCGATGACCCCGCGGTCCACGCTCCCGTGATCAGGGACATCCGGCACAACAAGCAACGGGAAATCGCCTACGCCCCGCTGGCCTATTTCACTTATAGAGGATCCGAAGACCTTATCGAAACCTGCGTCGGCCTCGGCTTCGACGAGGTGATCGGCATGCCTTTGGACCGCGAACGCCTGGTCGTCGGGCTGATGCGGCAGATCGAGACGCCGCAGGTCTATTACGAAACTGCCGAGTATTTCGGCCCCGACCGGCGGCGGTTCTCCGAGCCAAGGCTCGCCGACGCCTTCCTGCGTGGCCACAATGTCGTGCAAATGGCGCGGCGTATCGAATTTCGCCGCTCTCTTACGGCCGGAATCCGTATCCTGGGCGACAGCAAGGGCGAACCGGCCAAGCGGACCAGCTGAATGCGAGCCTAAGACTCTTGTTCGTAAGGCGTCAGCGCGACGCCAGCTTCAATGAACATTGCCCGTGCCGCCTCGAACTCCGCCGTCGGCATTGAGGTCGTTCCGGCGCCGAACACCACGGCGCCGACCCCGGCCTGGATCAACGTGCGCGTGCAGGCCGAACAGCACATATGGGTGACATAGACAGTGCAGCCCTTGGTGCGAATGCCTTCGCGTGCCGCAAAGGCGATGAGATTGGCCTCGGCATGCGAAGCGAACAGGTATTTGTCCGGACGCTCGCGGCGGGCCGGCAGATCCTCGACCCCGCGTGGTGGCCCGTTGTAGCCGGTCAACCGGATCTCGCCATCCGGCCCGACCAGCACGGCGCCAACCCGCGTGCTGTCCTTGCTTTTCTTCGCCGCATGTTCGGCGAAACCCATGTAATACTCGGTCCAGTTCATGATCTGGCGCCTCCGGTCTACGGTATTCTAGGCATACGCTCATCAATTTGCGCGGCTTTTTTCGCCGCAGTCGGCACCGGCGGTTCCCTTCTCCAAAGCGCTTTAGTAAAAGGTTTGGAGCTCTTTTCGGCAATGTGAGTCTCCCAATGGTCTTCGGGTTCGATCAGGCGCCACAGCGCCGGGTATTCGCTGCGTTCTTTCTGTATTCATTCGGTCTGGGCGGCATCAATCCGCGCCTCGGAGACATTCAGCTTGCCATGGGCATCGGCGAGGGCACGCTCGGCGCGGCGCTGATCGGCAGCGCCATCGGCAGCCAGGTTTCGCTGATGTTCGCCGGTCCTCTGCTGGCCCGACTCGGCGAGCGCGTCAGCCTTCTCATCGGCATCCCGATGGTGGCGTTGATGATGGCTTCGGTGTCGCTGGCACCCAACCCTTACGTGATGTTCGCCACCATGTTCCTGGCCGGTCTTGCCATCGGTTGCGTCGAGATCATCCTCAATGTCGAGGCTGACCGCGTCGAATACCAGATCGGCAAGCGGGTCATGAACCGTTCCCACGCCTTCTGGAGCTTTGGATTTTTCGCTGCCGGCGCCGTCAGCGCCATCGCCAAGGCGGTCGATCTCGATTTCCGCCTGCACCTATTCGGCATGGCCGCCTTCATCATTGTTCTGTCCACGATCGTGAACTGGAACTTCAAGCCGGCGCCGAAACGCGTCGTCGAAGAAGGAAAGAATCCCCGCTTCGTCCGCCCCACCGGTCCCATCCTCGTGCTTGTTGCCTTCACGCTCTCGGCCATGCTGCTCGAGGGTGCCGGATCAGACTGGTCGGTGATCTTCATGCGCGACACCTTCGAGACGGCGCCCTTCATCAATGCCATCGCCTTCGTCCTCGGCGCCTTTTTCCAGGCGATCACGCGCTTTTTCGCCGATGGCTTTATCGAGCGCTACGGCTCGGTGCGCATTGCGCGCATCCTTCTGACAACGCTCGGCGTCGGCGTCGTCGCCGTCACCTTCTCGACACATCCGGCCGTCGCTCTCACAGGCTTTGCCTTGATGGGCATCGGCACCTCCGCCATCTTCCCGCTTGCCGTCTCGGCAGCGGCGCAGCGCACAGACCGCCCCTCTGCCGTCAACGTCGCGGCCCTGGCGCAGCTGAGCTTCATCACTTTCCTGGTGGCGCCGCCACTGCTCGGTTTCGTCGCCGAACACCTCTCGATCCGTCACTCCTTCGGCGTCGGCATTCCGCTCGTTGTCCTCAGCTTCCTGACCATAAGGGCGCTGACGCCGCGTGCGGCCAAGCCGGACGGGGTAAAGCACGATGCCTGAGTTGCCCCCCATCACCGACGGACGGCAATCGCCGACGGCGCTGATGGTGCAAAGGGGAACCATGCGCCTGTTGCGCAGCCAGTTCGATCTGGCCTGTTTCGCCGAGGTACCGCTCGCAAATGGACGACGCGCCGACATTCTCGGCGTCGGCCCGAAGGGCGAGATCTGGATTGTCGAGATCAAATCGAGCCTTGCCGATTTCCGCGTCGACCAGAAATGGCATTTTTACCGCGATTTCTGCGACCGGTTCTTTTTCGCCAAGCCACCCGAACTCGATGCCGGCATCTTCCCGGAGAGCGAAGGCCTGATCGTTGCCGATGGCCATGGCGCCGACATCATACGCCAGGCCGCCGATGACCCGCTCGCCGGTGCGCGCCGCAAGGCACTGATGTTGCGCCTGACCCGACTCGGCGCCGACCGCATCCACGCATTGATGGACCCCGGACCGCAGTGACCGGAAACGCATCCGCCGCCACGCCGGCAGCTCACACCGTGGCCGGACCACGTCGCCGCATGCTCATCATGGTCGTATTCTTCCTGCATGCTTTGACGTCCGGCACGTTGTATCCGCGTATTCCAGACATCCAGGCGGAACTGGGATTGAGTGCCGGACAGCTCGGGCTCCTGCTCGCGGGACAGCCCGTTGGCGCCCTTGTCAGCATTCTGTTCGCGAGCTGGCTGATCGAGCGCTTCGGACCAAAGATCATCATCGTCATCGCTCTGCCGGGCGTTGCACTCAGCACGGTTCTTCTGGCGCTGGCGCCGAGCATCGAAACCGGCTTTGCGCTCATGGCGGCCTTCGGCATCTCCTTTGCGGCAACCAATATGTCGATGAACGTCGAGGCGGACCGGATCGAAGCGGCCACGGGGCGACGGCTGATGAACCGATGCCACGGCATCTGGGCGCTGGGCATGCTCTTGTCCACCAGCCTCGGCGCCGCCTTCAGAGGCTTCGAGATTCCGGTCCTGACCCACTTCCTTGCCGTCTTTGCGGTCGTGGTCGTGTCGTCTCTGGTCGTTTCGCTCTACATGCGCCCCTCGCCCGCGAGAGCCCATGCGCAGGCGTCCACCCGCAGGAAGGTCATTGCGCTGCCGACGCGCAACACGCTGCTGCTCTCGGGGCTGATCCTGGCTGGCGTCGTGCCGGATGCGGCGATCCGGGCGTGGTCGATCATTTTCATGCGCGACGTCTTTGCCGTTCCCGACTGGGTGGACAGCCTCACCCTGCCCACCTTCGTGCTGATGCTGGCGTTCGGACGCATGGCGGGGGACAGCGTCGTCACCCGCTTTGGCGCGGTGCGGAGTGCTAGGATTCTGATACTTGTTGCGCTTGCCGGGCTGCTGCTCGTGGTGTGGGCGCCCGGGCTCTACGTCGTTTTCGCCGGTTTCGGACTGATGGGTCTGGGAGTCAGCATTCTGTTCCCGCTGGTGATGTCGGCAGGCGCGCGGCTCGGCGACCGACCGGCATCCGAAAACGTCACCGCCATCGCGCTCGTCAACAACATCATCAATCTTGGCACGCCGGCGATCATCGGCCTGGTTGCCGAGTCCTTCGGCATTCGAACAGCCTTCGGACTCATCGTGCCGGTGCTGTTGCTCGCGATCGTGCTGACGCCCCGTCTTGCCGCAGGCGACACGGACTAAGGACGCTCAGTTCTGGTTCGGCAGGATCACCCTACGCGGCTTGAACTGACCCTGTTCGACAAAGCCGACGGCCACCGCTTCGCCCTTGAGCGACGCCCAGCATTCATCGACAGCAACCGGTGCGCCGGCCCCGGTCAGCAGCACCGCATTGCCGAGCCGGATCAGGCTGGCCTGGCGCATATCGACGCGAATTTCCGGCACATCGGTCAGCCCCGCCGCCACCGGCAACAGGAACTCGGTACGGGTTTCCGGGTCGGCGTCCTCGATAGCCGCAAGATCGACCGCCATGGCATCACTGAATCCGCCGACAGCGGCGCGATGCAGCCGTGAGACGTGGCCTTGAGTGCCGAGCGCTTCGGCAATATCGCGGGCCAGCGCCCTGACATAGGTGCCCTTGGCGCAGGTGACTTCGAAATCGGACGTCTCCGTGCCGTGGTCCAACAGCGTGAAGCTGTCGATCTCGACTTCGCGTTCGGGAATATCGACCTCGGCACCGGCGCGGGCGAGATCATAGGCGCGCTCGCCCTTGATCTTGATCGCCGAAAAGGCAGGGGGCTTTTGCATGATCACGCCGGTGAAACGCGGCAGCACTGCCTCGACGTCGGCCCGATCGGGACGCACGTCTGAGGTTGCGACCACCTCGCCTTCGGCGTCATCGGTCGCGGTGCGGACGCCCCATGTAACGGTGAAGTGGTAGACCTTGGTGCCATCCTGCACCTGCGGCACAGTCTTGGTGGCCTCCCCGAAGGCAATCGGCAATATGCCGGTCGCCAGAGGATCGAGCGTGCCGGCGTGTCCGGCCTTTTTGGCCTGCAACAGCCAGCGCACCTTGCCCACCGCCTCGGTAGAGCTCATGTCGTACGGCTTGTTGAGAACCAGCCAGCCGGAGATGTTGCGTTTGTTCGAGCGCTTCTGGGCCATCCGGCGCTAGTCCTCGCCGTCCGCGTCATCCTCGTCGTGATGCAGGTCCTTTTGCACCCGTTCGGTGCGCAACAGCGATTCGATGCGGTCCGCTTCCTCGAATGTGTTGTCGATATAGAAGCGGATTTCCGGAGCGTATTTGAGGTTGATCTTGTGGCCGACCTCGCCGCGGATGAACCGCGCATGGTTGTTGAGCGCCTTGACGATCTCGTCGGCATGCTCGCCGCCGAGCGGCATGACATAGGCCTTTGCGAGCTTGAGGTCCGGCGTCATCCTGACTTCCGGCACGGTAATGGTCGCGCTCTCGACCACCGGATCGATCACATCGCCGCGCATGAACATGTCGGAGAGTGCGTGGCGCACCAATTCGCCGACGCGCAGCATGCGCTGGGACGGCTCTGCATGTTTGTGTTGTCGGGTCATGGGAAACCAGCAAATGTGAGTGGCAAGCAGCGAATAGAAACGAAGCGACGGGATCGATCCCTTATCGCTACGCCCTATTCGCTATTCGCTCAAAGCGAGCGCTGAACCGTCTCGACGCGATAGCATTCGATGACGTCGCCTGCGCGCATGTCCTGGTAGTTCTCGAAGGCCATACCGCATTCCTGGCCCGTCTGCACTTCCTTGACCTCGTCCTTGAAGCGCTTGAGGGTCGAGAGCTTGCCTTCGTGCACCACGACGTTGTCGCGGATCAGACGCACGCCGGCGCCGCGTTCCACCATGCCTTCGGTGATGCGGCAGCCCGCCACCTTGCCGACCTTGGTGATATTGAACACCTCGAGGATCTCGGCATTGCCGATGAAGGTCTCGCGGCGTTCGGGGGCCAGCATGCCCGACATCACGCCCTTCACGTCGTCGACGAGGTCGTAGATGACGTTGTAGTAGCGGATTTCGATGCCTTCGCGTTCGGCCAGTTCACGGGCCTGACGATTGGCGCGGACATTGAAGCCGATGATCACGGCCTTGGATGCCGAGGCCAGCGTCACATCGGATTCGGTGATACCACCGACAGCCGAAGTCAGGATCTGGGCCGAGACTTCGTCGGTGCCGAGCTTGTCGAGCGAAGCGGTAATCGCTTCGGCCGAACCCTGCACGTCCGCCTTGATCAGCAGCGGGAACTTGGCGACGCCGGAATCCTTGAGCTGATTCATCATCTGCTCGAGCGAGGTCATGCCGCCAACCGCCGAACGTTCGCGCATCGCACGCTGACGGTATTCGGTGATCTCGCGGGCGCGGGCTTCGTTCTCGACCACCGAGAAGCGGTCGCCGGCATCGGGAACGCCGGAGAACCCGAGCACCTCGACCGGAGTCGAGGGGCCGGCGGACTTCACCTGCTCGCCCTTGTCGTCGATCAACGCACGCACGCGGGCCAGTTCGGTGCCCGCCACGACGATGTCGCCGACGTTGAGCGTGCCGCGCTGGACCAGCACGGTCGCCACGGCGCCGCGGCCCTTGTCGAGCTTGGCCTCGATGACCGTGCCTTCGGCGCGACCATCCGGATTGGCCTTGAGTTCAAGGATTTCCGACTGCAGGACGATCGCCTCGAGCAGCTTGTCGAGCCCCTGGCCGGTCTTGGCCGAAACCTCGACTTCGAGCGTCTCGCCACCCATCGATTCGACGAAGACTTCATGCTGCAAAAGATCGGTCCGGACCTTCTGTGGGTCGGCATTGGGCCGGTCGATCTTGTTGATCGCGATGATCATCGGCACTTCGGCCGCCTTGGCATGTTTGATCGATTCGATCGTCTGCGGCATCACGGCGTCGTCGGCGGCCACCACCAGAACGGCGATGTCGGTCGACTGGGCACCGCGGGCGCGCATGGCGGTGAAGGCTTCGTGGCCGGGCGTATCCAGGAAGGTGATCTTCTGACCGTCCTGCTCAACCTGATAGGCACCGATATGCTGGGTGATGCCGCCGGCTTCACCGGAGGCCACATTGGCATGGCGGATGGCATCGAGAAGCGAGGTCTTGCCGTGGTCGACATGGCCCATGATGGTCACGACCGGCGGACGCGGCTTCAGATCTTCCGGCCTGTCGTCGGACTGATCGTCGTAAAGACCGGTTTCGACATCGGATTCGGACACGCGCTTGACCGTGTGACCGAGTTCGGTGGCGATCAGTTCAGCCGTCTCGACGTCGATCACGTCGTTGATCTTCAGCATCTGGCCCTGCTGCATCAAAAGCTTGATGACATCGACCGAACGCTCGGCCATGCGATTGGCCAGTTCCTGCACCGTGATCACTTCCGGAATGGTCACTTCGCGGGAAATCTTCTCGTGCTGGGCGGTATTGCGGCCGCGCTGCTTTTCGCGGCGGCGGCGCATGGCGGCGAGCGAGGGACCGCGATCGCGATCGGATTCCTCGGTGGCCGTGGTTACGGTCAGACGCGAACGACCGGTATTGGTGCCCGGGCCACGACGCGACGGTCTGTCGGTCGGACCACGATTGGCGCGCTTGACGCGATCGAGTTCGTCCTGGCTGACAAGCCCCGGCTTGCTGGGCGTAACGCCACGACCGCGCGTCCGCCGTTCGGCGGCCGCCTCGGCATCGGCGGGATTGGCGGGAGCAGGACTTGCAACATTGGGGCGCGGTGCGGGTCCGCGACCACGCGCCGGGCGCTCGGCCTGAGCGGGACGCGGGGCAGCTTCAGGCGTCGCGGCGGCCTTGCTGGCCTCTTCGCTTGCCTTGGCCTCGGCTTCGCGCGCCAGGCGTTCCTGCTCGCGTTTTCTTTCTTCTTCCTCGAGCTGGGCCTTGCGGCGGGCCTCTTCCTCGATGCGGCGGCGCTCTTCTTCCTGGAACTGGCGCTGCTCGGCCTGCTGGCGGGCCGAGGCCTCGACCAACACGCGCTGACGGGCGCTCGATTCCTCGGCGGTCAGGCCACCGGCCGGACGCGGGGTCGGACGATTGCCGTCGGAACGGCGTTGCTGCTGCTGTGCCGGCGCACCCGAAGGCGGGCGCGGCCCATGACCACCGGGCGCACCTTGGTTATGAGGAGGAGAACCCACGCGGCGCGTCCGCTTTTCCACCACAACCGTGGAGCGCGAGCCCCGCGATCCGCCGGAACGCGCCCCAACGCCGGGCGCACCCGGTTTGAGGGTCAGGGTCTTCTTGCCGCCCTGATCGGTATCGCGCTTGTCGTCTCGATCGCTCATATAGTTCCGTCTTCTTTCCCGTTTGCGCTTCGGTAGCGGGCAAGCCTTTCGGCCCGCGCCAAAGCAGCATCCGCTGCTGCCCCTGCAACGAGGGCAGCATGTATCACATTTTCAAGCCCTAATGCCAAATCCATTTGGCCCGAGCTCAGCAATTCGTAATGCCCGATGCTCCCTTGCGGGTCTTTCGACCGCAAAAGAGCCAGCATTTTATGTCGCCCGTTTTCCGCCGCGTCGTTCGCGGTGAACAGGGCCTTGATGTTGCCGGCGGCGATGGCGGACTCGACTTTTGCCGCCCCGGTCACGATCTGACCGGCCTTACGCGCCAGGCCAAGTGCACCAAGCAGCCGCTCTTCTAGCCTTCTGCCGGCCAGTTGCGCAAGGTCAGGGGGCACCGAAACCTTCTGCTTGAGGCTGCGGCCAAAGGCGCGTTTGCCCACCGCCTCATCGACCATCGCCTCCGAAAGCGTCACCCAGACCCCGCGTCCGGGGGCTTTGGCATCGACATCGGGGACGATTTCGTCGTCCGGGCCGAGGGCGAAGCGGATCAGCTCGGCTGCCGGCTTAGTTTCACGCGTCAGGCAGCATTCGCGCATGACCTCGCTTTTTTTCGGCATTCGCGTCCCCGGCTCCCGTCGGCATTTTAAGGCCTAAAGTGTTTTCAGGAAAAGTGGGCGCCACTTTTCCGGCTGAACTTGTCGAAGCCTCGAAAACACGACCACTCAAAGACCTAGAGCATTCGTTCTGAACCAATCAGAACGTGAAATGCTCTAGACTTCAGCCGCCGGAGCATCTTCCCCGCCCTCTTCAACCTCAGGCACGGGAGCAAGATCCTCCTCGGTGACCCAGCCGGCCTTGAGGCGGGCGGTCATGATCATGTCTTCCGCTTCCTGGCGCGAAACCGGGAACGTCGAGAACAGACCTTCGAAACGCTGCACCTCGCCATCCTTGCGCTCGCTCCAGCCGATCAGGTCGTCGGCGGCACAGCCGGCGAAATCCTCGATCGTCTTGATGCCGTCCTTGCCGAGCGCCACCAGCATGGCGGCGCCGAGGCCGGGAATTTCGTAAAGCTCGTCTTCGACCCCGAGCTTCTTGCGCTCTTCGTCGAATTCGGCTTCGCGGGCATTGAGGAACTCAACGGCGCGGTTCTGGATTTCGGTTGCAGTCTCTTCGTCAAAACCCTGGATCGAGGAGATTTCCTCGAGCTCGACATAGGCCAGTTCCTCGATCGAGGAAAAGCCTTCCGAGGCCAGCAGCTGGGCGACCATTTCGTCGACGTCGAGCGCATCCATGAACAGGCTCGAACGTTCGGTGAATTCCTTCTGCCGACGCTCGGATTCTTCCTGCTCGGTCAGAATGTCGATGTCCCAGCCGATCAGCTGGCTGGCAAGACGGACGTTCTGGCCGCGCCGGCCAATGGCCAGCGACAGCTGCTCATCAGGCACCACGACCTCGATCTTCTCGGCCTGTTCGTCGAGCACGACCTTGGCCACATCGGCCGGCTGCAGTGCCGACACGACAAGTTCGGCCAGGTTCTCGGTATAGGGGATGATGTCGATCTTTTCGCCCTGCAACTCGCCGACCACGGCCTGAACGCGCGAGCCGCGCATACCGACACAGGCGCCGACCGGATCGATCGAAGAATCGTTCGAACTCACGGCGATCTTGGCGCGCGAGCCCGGATCGCGAGCGATCGAGCGGATATGGATGATGCCGTCGTAGATTTCCGGCACTTCCTGCATGAACAGCTTGGCCATGAACTGCGGGTGGGTGCGGGAAAGGAAGATCTGCGGCCCACGCTGTTCGCGGCGAACATCGTAGATATAGGCGCGGACACGGTCGCCGTAGCGGAACTGTTCACGCGGGATCAGCTCGTCGCGGCGGATGATGGCTTCGCCGCGTCCGAGATCGACGATGACATTGCCGTATTCGACGCGCTTGACCGTGCCGTTGACGATTTCGCCGATGCGTCCGGAGTAATCGTCGAACGTGCGTTCACGCTCGGCGTCGCGGACCTTCTGGACGATGACCTGCTTGGCCGACTGCGCCGCGATGCGGCCGAATTCGATGGGCGGCAGCGGCTCGGTGACGTAGTCGCCGAACTTGGCCTCGGAATTCTTGGCCTTGGCGTCGGGCAGGGAAATCTGCCGGCTCGACTCCTCGACGGTTTCAACAACCTCGAGCATGCGCCACAAGCGCAATTCGCCGGTCTTCGGATTGATCTCCGCCTTGACCTCGGTCTCGGCGCCATAGCGCGACCGGGCGGCCTTGCGGATCGCCTCCTGCATGGCCTCGATGACGATCATGCGGTCGATGGACTTCTCCCGCGCCACGGCATCGGCGATCTGCAGAAGTTCCAACCTGTTTGCCGAAACGGCCATCCGTTCTTTCTCCTCATTATGTCGCGGCACCGGGGTCAGGCCATCGGCCATTCCGCTGCTGTCCCGTGACCAACTATGCGCGCCGAACCCTAGTTGTCGGATTCGGCAGAATATTCGACGGTCTCGATATCGGGATCGTCGAGTGTTTCGTCCTGTTCCTTCGCAGCCATTTCGAGCAGCCTGTCCGTCATGACGAGCTTGGCTTCGGCCAGGTTGGCAAAGGCGATTGTATGAACTGCCGGCGCCCCTTCGGGCACGTCGGGCAGCCGTATGGTGACGCTCGTCTCGTCGCTGGTCTCGATGACGCCGCGGAAGCGCTTGCGGCCATCGATCATGTCGGCAAGCTCGATCTTGGCGTCATGGCCGTGCCAGCGGGCAAAATCGGAGGCCCTGACCAGCACCCGATCGACACCGGGCGAACTGACTTCGAGATTGTATTCGCTGTCGATCGGATCCTCGACATCGAGCGCCGGGTTGATCTCGCGACTCAGCTTTTCGCAATCGTCGATGGAAAAGCGGCCGTTTTCGTCCTCGGCCATGATCTGCAGCGTCGTGCCATTGAAATTGAGTATCTTCACCCGCACCAGCCGATAGCCAAGATCCTCGGCAATCGGCTCGATGATGGCGGCAATGCGCGCTTCGAGGCCTGTCTGCTTGATGTAACGTCGCTCGCTCAGCTTTCTTGCCTTTTCTTGTCCGCCTTTTTCGTCCGCCGTCCTGCCCGTCGATCGCGACGAATAGGTGACGAAACTCAAATCCGGGGCGGAGATAACAAAAAAGAGCGGGGCCGGTTGGCGCCCACTCTCCGGTTAACCCTGAGATGTTGAACGCGTCTATACGCCTCAAAGCCGCCTCGTGCAAGACCGTACATGCCGCTGCCGGCAGGGCGATTCAGGCGTGAAAGCACCGGAGAGCCGATGATTTCATCGGTGACACCCAGTCACCTTCCGGTAAGTGCCTTTCCCGCTAGTGCCTTAATTTCCTTAGCAAAACCGTCGTATCGATCGAGACCAATTCAAGTGCGGATTCTGGGAAAATAGTCTCTTGCGAGTTGGTTCGGCCATTTCCATTTCCTGTTCATCGCAACACGAAAGGAACGCGAAATGAAAAAGACCATTGCAATCGCTTTGACCACCGCCACCATGCTTGGCATGGCCGCGCCTGCCCTTGCCGCACCGTTTGGCGACGGCGACTCCGATGCCCGCGACTTCGCAGCCTTCGGCATCCTGTCCACCCTGCAGCAGCGCGGCGTCGAAGCCACCGCGGTCGAAGAATGGGGCGACTATGTGCGCGCCTATGTCACCAACGCCGACGGCTCGCAGTCCATGGTTATGTTCGATCCGATCACGCTCCAGCAGGCCAAGCTGTAGTCATGACGACGGCAGTACACCCGGACCGTATCCTGTTGATACGGTCCGGCGCTGCCCGCTAGAGCATGTTCCGGAAAACCGGATGCCACTTTTCAGGTTCGGATATCCGACCATTCAAGGACTTGGGTCATGTGTTTTGATTCCATCAAAACGCGACACGACCTAATAAGGCACAAAGATCAGGCGAGCTTTCGATCTTCCAGCGCAGTGCCGTGCTCTTCGTCGAACGCCTTGCGTGCTTCGAGCACCGCAACGCGATGGACACGCGCGAATGTGATCCAGGTTTCGGCATGGACGCGCATTTCGTGACCCAGTTCGGTCAGGTCATATTCGACGCGCGGCGGGATCGAGGGATATTGGGTTCGGGTTATGAAGCCGTCCCGCTCAAGCTCCTTGAGCGTCGACGTCAGCATTTTTTGCGAGATTTCCCCGATCTCCGACTTGAGCTCGTTGAAGCGCATCTTTCCGCCGGCAAGGCTGGTGATCACCACCAGATCCCATTTGCCGAAGCGAAAATTCAGGAGCTCTCTGGGAAATCTTGAGGGACGATCCGGATTGGTCATGAAGTAACTCCAGTAGCATCTCCCCGGAACCGATATGGGTGCCGGAGAAGGAATCACCAGAGCTTGCCGCAAAAAAACATGGCAGCACTGCCGCTTTGTCTTAAAGCGGTACACCTCCTCAACTGGCGCGCCAGCCGGTAAACATCTCATTCACCTCAGCTTCGGTCATCGAACCCGGCTTGGCACCTTGGGCAACCAGGCGCGCTGCCAGTTCGGTGAAAAACGCATTGACCGGCGTTTCCACGCCATGAAGCCGGCCGAGATAGGCAATCTCGCCGTTGAGATAGTCGACCTCGACGCTTCCGGCGCCACGAGCAAGGCTCTGCGCCGCCGAGGAGCCGACCCCCACCACGCCCTCGACCGTTCCGGGGCGCATCAGCGCGTCGCGCGCCGGGTCCGGCGCCGTGATGTCCGCGTAGGCGATGCCGGCAGCGGCAAACACCGCGCGCGCCTCGTCCCTTGCTCTGGCGACAAACGCGCTGTCACGCGCCGCGGCACCGAGCGCGATGTCGATGCCATTGGCGAGATTGACGAAGATCTTTCCGTATTTCCGGCGCATGATGTCGTCGCGTGCCACACCAAGAAAGCCTGCCTGTTCAAGACTGGCGCACAGCTTTGTCGCCATTTCGGACGCGCCTTTCGGATAACGTCCGATTTCAAGCAGCCCCGGGCGCGGGTGACGGAAGGCAACAATTTCACCCGGCGTCAGGAAGCTGACCGGCATCTCGACCATTGCTCCATAAACGCTGTCGAAATACCTCAGCGCCATCGGCTCGTTGGACACGCCGTTCTGGGCGCACACGATCGCCTGACGGCGCAACCCGGCATCGCGCAGATCCTTCAACGCATCGCCGGTGTGCTGGGTCTTCATGGTCAAAAAGACCACGTCATCGTCGCGAAAGGCGATTTCGGACGGATGCGCAACCACGGCGAATCTTGCCCTCAGGTCGCCGTCGGGCGTTCTCATCAGCAACCCGTTTGTACGGATGGCATCGAGCTGGGCGCCACGGGCGATACCGATGACATCGTGGCCCGCAAGGCTGAGCTTGACGGCAAGCGCGCCGCCGATGGCACCGACCCCATATATAATGAAACGCATTCCTGGTCTTTCCCGTTCGTTGTCCGCGTGGCGATCGGAACACGATCAGCCATTGCGCACAGACCGACAAGAGCCGAATTGACCATCCCGGACCTTGGCCGCGCCGACGGTCAACCATATCCGGCCACCTCCGCTGTCCTGATTCCCCGCCGATAACCCGTCCCTATCTGCCGGATCGGGCAGATGACACGGGCGAAAACACCACCACAACAGAAATGGATGCCTGCAAATGCGAGTCATTGTCTGCGGTTTCCCCGTTTCAAGGCCAGCAAAGTGCCAACAAGAAAACGTGATCCCGCATATTTTCTCTGAAAGACTTGAAGGCTACTTTCATGGTTTCCAAGCCGCCACAGTCATCGGGACCGGCACTCTGTCGGTCCTCTAGAGGAGAAATGGCAACCTGTGGCACCGACCGCACTTCGGCAAAGGTCGTTGCTGCGGCTCCAGACGGCCGTAAAATGCCGCTCCCGCGAGGTGCAGTGATTACCGGCACATTCTCAATAGCTTAGCTGCGAGCCGGTCGGCGGACCGCTGCCCGGAAATGGTCCGCCACCCGGCCGGAACGCATTACAATCGGGCATCCGGCATACGGGCTTTCCAAAAGGAAACCGGGTTACCTCATGGAGACCGGGTACCCGGCTAGTGCCCTAATTTCATTAGGAAAACTCTCGTTGTCTATTCCCGGATTTCAAGTGCAGATTCTGGGAAAAAAGTCTCTTGCGACTTGGTTCCGGCATTTCCATTTCCTGTTCATCGCAAACACGAAAGGAACGCGAAATGAACAAGACAATCGCAATCGCACTCGCCGCCACCGCCGTCCTGGCCACCGCAGCCCCGACCATGGCCGCCCCTCGCGACCTCGGCAACGGCACGACCGACTTCGGCGCTTTCAGCGCGATCTCGATCCTGAAGGAAAAGGGCTATGACGCGACTCGCGTCGAGAACTATGGCGACGACCGCGTGCTCGCCTTTGTCGTCGACGATCAGGGCAATCAGGTGCTTCGCTTCTTCGACAACGACACCCTCGCCCCCGTCACCCGCTAATCCGGTGGCCTCGAAAAATGTCTGGCACGTATCTTCCTCCCTGGATGCGTGCCAGGCAGCCTATTGAAGAGGCCGGGAGTCGGCGTGCACTTTGTGCCATGGCGCCGATCGAACGCGGCTCGTGCCGCCTCCACATATGGATGGCGCGTCGAGACGAACCGCCCCCAAATTTCCCATCATCAAACCCACGACCGCGCTCCGTCAGGTCAGACACGACGCGCTCCGGATCGCTGAGTCCGGCACTCAGGGTTTTCAGCCGCGATCCCAAAAAAACGAACCACGCACCAGCGTCTGGCCGCGTGCTTCGACGTTTCCCGAATTCCAAATGTGAGCCTGGCGCAAAAGCTCCGGATGTCCGCGACAAGATCGTCGCGTCGAAACCACCACACCCCTGTCACTGGCGCCGGAAGGTAAAATACCAGCTCTTGAGCCGACCCTGCTCGCGGGCCTTCTGCTCGTAGCGCGTCGGCTGCCAGCCCGGATAGGGCGTATGCCAGCTGCCCGGCGTGCCATGGTCCCAGACGAAATCCTTGGCGCGCAACACGTGGGCCAGGCCCCAATCGGCATAATCCTCGATATCGGTAGCAAAGCGCAGAACCCCGCCAGCCCTGATGGTGCGGGCCAGTTCGGCCATGGTCATCGGCGAGATGAAGCGGCGCTTGTGATGGCGTGTTTTCGGCCACGGATCGGGATAGAGCAGATAGACACCGTCGAGCGCTCCATCTGGCAGATCGCGCAACAGATCGAGCGCGTCGAAGGCGAACAGCCGGATATTGCCGATGTCGTTCTCGGCGATCTTTTCCAGCATCTTGCCGATGGAGTTGGAAAACACTTCGGCGCCGATGAAGTTGGTCCCCGGATTTTCCATCGCCTGACGGGCGAGGTGCTCGCCGCCGCCATAGCCGATCTCAAGCACCAGCGGCGCATCCGGATCGGCGAACGGTGTCAACGGCGCCAGCGGACCATCCTCGCCCTTGCTCGGCACAATCTCCAGCCTCGGCAGCAAGGTTTGCATCAGGCCGGCCTGCCGGCCATGCAGCGTTTTGCCACTGCGCCGACCGAAAAAGGCGCGCGGCGTGCCGTCACGAGTCAGGGGCGGAACTTTGTTGGTCATGCTTTTGCGATAGTTGATCATGCTTTTCGGCTCAAGCGCGGCTTGTGCCACGCTTTGGCAAGAGAGAAAAGCAACAAGGTCCGAGGCCTGGGTCGGCGATACGATTCGGCGGCGGGCACAAAACTGGAAGGATGTGCAATGCTTGAACACATCAACCCGCCCGAAAACAGGATTCCGGGCATCTCACAGGCCGTGCGCGTCCGGAAGGGCGAATTGGTCTTCCTGTCGGGGCATGTTCCTTATGCGGCGGATGGCAGTCTTCCCGAAGGGTTTGCCGCACAATTGGAGCAGGTTTTCGCCAATCTTGCCGCGACTCTGGCTGCTTCCGGCGCGAGCTTTGACGATGTCGTACGGTTGACGATCTATATTCTCGACTACGATCCGTCGATGCTGGCTGACTTCCGCGCCGTCCGCGATCGCTTCATCAACGCAAGCGCTCCGCCGGCCAGTGCCCTGGTCGGCGTCGCAGCATTGTTTCAGCCCGGTGTGCTGGTCGAGATCGACGCCATTGCCGCGGTGTCGGATTAACCTCAGGCGGTCAGTTCCTTCACCGCTTCCTTCAGCGGCTTGACCAGATCGATCTTCTCCCAGGAAAAGGAACCGTCGCGGCCCGGCTTGCGGCCGAAATGGCCATAGGCTGAGGTCTTGGCATAGATCGGCTTGTTGAGGTCGAGCTTGCGGCGGATGCCGGTTGGCGACAGGTCCATGACCTTGCGGATTGCCTGCTCGAGAACCGAATCCTCGACCGTGCCGGTGCCGTGGGTATCGACATAGACCGAGAGCGGCTGGGCGACGCCGATGGCATAGGCGAGCTGGATGGTGCAGCGTTCGGAGAGCTTGGCGGCCACGATGTTCTTGGCGAGATAGCGCGCCGCATAGGCGGCGGAACGGTCGACCTTGGTGGTGTCCTTGCCCGAGAAGGCGCCACCGCCATGCGGGGCCCAGCCACCATAGGTATCGACGATGATCTTGCGTCCGGTCAGGCCGGAATCGCCGTCAGGGCCGCCGATGACGAACTTGCCGGTCGGGTTGATGTGCCACTTGCAGTCCTTGGCGATCGGCAGTTCGCCGAGCGCCTCGCGCACATAGGGCTCAACCACCGAGCGCACCTTGTTGGAATCCCAACTCGGATCGATGTGCTGGGTCGAAACGACGATCTGGGTGGCCTCGGCGGGCTGCCCGTTCTCATAGCGCACCGTCACCTGGCTCTTGGCATCCGGGCCGAGCTTTGCGGCTTCGCCTTCGCCCTTCTTGCGGGCCTCGGCCATCAGTTCGAGAATCTTGTGCGAATAATAGATCGGCGCCGGCATCAGGTCGGGCGTCTCGCGGCAGGCATAGCCGAACATGATGCCCTGGTCGCCTGCGCCCTCCTCGCCCTGCTGGTCCGAGGCGTTGTCGACGCCCTGGGCGATATCGGCAGACTGGGGGTGCAGCAAGACCTCGATCTTGGCCGTCTTCCAGTGGAAACCGTCCTGCTCGTAGCCGATCGACTTGATGGCGCGGCGCGCGGCAGACTTGAACTTGGACGGATTGATGACCTGCTTGCCGTGGCGGTCCAGCTTTAAAAGCGTATCCGGCACCCGGACTTCGCCGGCGATGACGACGCGGTTGGTGGTCGCCAGGCACTCGGCGGCGACTCGGACCTTCCACGGATCGGTCCCGGTTTTTTTGGCTTCCTTGTAGACCAGATCGACGATCTCGTCGGATATGCGATCGCACACCTTGTCGGGATGACCTTCGGAAACCGATTCCGAAGTAAACAGGTAGGAAGCTCTGGTCACATCTATCCCCAATACAGCTGATTGGCCTCAAGCGTCCGGATAACCGGCACGCCGCGCTTTATTGCCAGCCGACCCGCCTCGGGTCAAGAAGGATATAAAGCTATCGTTATATTACCGCACCAAGGCCGGTGCCTCAACGACGCATGATCCGGGCGATGCCCGCGCCGGCAAAAATCAGCGCGATGGCAATGAAAAGCGGCATGTGGCGCCAGTGCGCGAATGCCGGCGCGGCAATAGGCGCGGGCGGGCTGGCATCGAGCACACCGACCTTATCGGGCGCCAGAGAGGCCGTCAGCCGGCCCAACGGGTCGATGATCGCGGTCATCCCGGTGTTGCCGAGCCGCAGCATCGGCTTGCCCTCCTCGACGGCCCTCAAGCGCGCGTGATGGAAGTGCTGGGCCTTGCCGATCGAGCCGTCGAACCAGCCGTCATTGGTGACATTGAGCAGAAACTGGGCGTCATCGACCGGGCCGAGGTCGCCCGGGAAAATCGCTTCATAGCAAACAAGCGGTAAAAATGCCGGCGTTCCGGGCGGGTGCATGAGCCGCCGCGGCCCGCCAGGGGTCCAGCCTTCATTGCCCGGAACGAACTGGCTGATGCCGAACTGGGCGAAGAAATCCTTGAACGGCAGGTATTCGCCGAAAGGCACGAGATGGGACTTGGCATAGGAGGCAACGATCTCGCCTTCGGCATTGATGGCGAGAATGGAGTTGTAGGCGGTTTGCTGAAGCAGATCCTCCGGATCGAGCCGCGGCGCGCCGGTGATCAGCAGGGTTTGAGGCGGCAGCATGCGGGCGATGCGCGCCAGGGCCTCCGGCTTTTTCGACAGGAAGAAGGGGAAAGCCGATTCCGGCCAGATCACATGGGTGATGTTTTCGATGCCGGGCCGGCTCGTCGTCGTGCTGACCAGCCGGTTGAAGACGAAATCGCCGTCGCCGGCCTGCCATTCCGCCGATTCATCGATATTGGGCTGGACCAGCCGCACCCGCATGTCGTCGCGCATCTCGGTCGGAATGGCATCGAGCCGCCAGGCCCCGTAGCTCAGCTGCACCGCCAAAACGCCCAGTGCCACAACAAACGGCCCGAGCCGGCGTGGCAGCGAACGTTGCGAGCCCGGCCAGATCAGCGCCGGCGTTGCCGCGATGAGAGGTGCGACCAGCGACAGCCCGTACACACCGACAAGCGAAGCCGCTTGCATCATCTGTTCGTTGGCGGTCAGCGAATAGCCCAGAAGATCGAAGGGGAAACCGGTGAACAGGTGCCCTCTCAGATATTCGCCAAGCGCCAGCGCGGCGGCGAGAACGAAGATGCGATATCCCGAATCGAACCAGAACAGATGGGCCAGAGCCACGGCGAAGGCCCAGAACAGCGCCAGAATCGCCGCAAGCGCCACGACCGCGAACGGCGCCAGCAACGGAATCCAGTTGCCTTCCATGAAAAAGGCGACGCCGATCCAGTGGATGGCGACGGTGAAATAGCCAAGGCCGAACCAGAAGCCGATGGCAAAGCCGGATCCGAAAAAGCGCCTGAGCCCGGTGCCACGTTCGGCACCGTCGAGCGACCAGACCAGCACCGGCAGGCCGACGAACAGCGCCGGCAGCATGAACAGTGGCGGCACCGACAGTCCGGACACCGCGCCCGCTGCAACCAGCAGAACGATCCGGCGCCAGCCATGCGCCAGCATGATGAAATGGACAAGTCTCTGCATGTGCCGCCGAATCACTTGGATGTGCCGGCAACACTAGAGCAGGTCTGGTTCAGGTTGAATCGGTCGACCTGCTCTATGCCTTTTGTTTTGTCGCGTGTCCGAACCGGAAAACCGTTTCCACTGTTCGCTGACACGGACCTTCGGTTCCTGGCTGCGCTCTTGGTCAGCTTCGCTACATGGCAAAGTTGCCGTGCGCGCCGCGCCGGCGTGTGGGCTTTGGCAATCTGCCCCCGAACCCTGACCTCACTCAGCTCTTGTCCGCAGGCACCTCGCTTGCACGCGCGACCGGCCGCGCCCTGACGGCGCGCTTTTTAGCGGTGATGCGCACCCGCTTGATACGGCGGGCGTCGGCGGCAAGGATCTCGAATTCATAGCCCTTGAACCGGGTGATAACCTCGCCACGCACCGGCACCCGGCCTTCGAGGTCGAACAGCAGACCACCGAGCGTATCGACTTCCTCGATATGGCCGCCGGGGTCGAAATCGGGGCCAAGCTCTTCCTGCAGTTCGGTCAGTTCCACCCGCGCGTCGGCGATGAAGGTGCCATCGCTACTCTTTTTGACCAACGGGCCGTCGTCCTCATCGTGTTCGTCCTCGATGTCGCCGACCACCGATTCCAGCAGGTCCTCGATCGAGACAAGGCCGTCGGTGCCGCCATATTCGTCGACAACGATCGCCATGTGGATGCGGGTGGCCTGCATCTGCTGCAAAAGATCCTGCACCGGCATCGACGGCGGCACGAACAGCACCTTGCGTGCCAGATGTTCGCTACCGATCTTGCGCCTGAGCGCCGTCGACAGCATCTTGACCGGCGTACCGGTGCGCTTGGCGTCGCGCTCGGCCGGCTTTTCCTCGGTCAGGTGCTGCAGGGCGTCCTTGATGTGGATGAACCCGATAATGTTGTCGAGAGTGTCCTCATAGACCGGCAGGCGCGAATGGCCGGCCGACCGGAAGCTGAGGATCAGATCGGCAAGCGTGTTGTCGGCATCGACGGCATCAATGTCGGCGCGCGGCACCATGACGTCATCAACCCGCAACTCCCTGAGATTGAGGACGTTCTTGAGCAGCGCCCGCTCGTTGGCGGTAAAGCTGTCCGGGAAGGCCGTGCCGATTTCGCCGAGCGCTTCGGTCAGATCGGCGCGGATCGTCGACTTGGACCTGTTGGTCAAAAGCTCGCGCAGCCATGTGAACAGCCCAAACCGGGGACGTGTGGCGGGCACGGGCGCTGTCGGCAGGTTGTCGGCCACCGCCACGATTTCGGTAGAGGTGCTCGGTCGCGGCTCGGAATCGCCGTCTTCACCCCGCGCATCGCTGTCGGCATGCGGATCGGCGGAGGCGGCGCTGGTCTGGTCGGTCTGGTTCATCATGTCTGCCCGAATTCTGGGGCGGGATCCTTTCCGGCGTCAACACCATGGTTGACGTGATCTATGGGTCTTGCTCGGCGTAAGGGTCGGCAATGCCGAGTTCTCCGAGTATTTCGGTCTCCAAACGCTCCATGACAAGGGCCTCGTCCTCGCTTTCATGGTCGTAGCCGCACAAATGCAGCACGCCATGGACGACAAGATGGCTGAAATGGTCAAGAAACGGCTTGTCGAGATCCGCGGCCTCGCGGACAAGGGTCTCGTAGGCCAGCGACAGATCGCCAATCAGACCGCGCATCTCATCGAAGGGTTCGAACTGCGGAAAACTCAACACGTTGGTCGGCTTGTCGATGCCGCGCCATTCTCTGTTGATCTTCTGCTGCTCGGCATCGCTGGTCAAAAGCAGCGAGACCTCGAGCGGGCCTTCAGTCTCGATATCGGCCCGCGCCAGGGCGAGCGAAATGGCGCGCCGCGACGTGGTTTCAACGGCGTCGGGCCAGTCTCCGCTCTCGATGCGGAAATCGAGTGATATCTCGTCCTGTTGCACTTATTGCCTCGGCTTGGCCGCCGAATCATAGGCGCGGACGATGCGGGCGACGAGCGCGTGGCGCACCACGTCGCTGTCGGTGAAGCGCGTGATGTGCACGCCTTCGATGCCATCAAGCAGTTCGAGCGCCTCGATCAGCCCAGAGCGCATGCCATGCGGCAGGTCGACCTGGCTCGGATCGCCGGTGACGATCATCTTGGAGTTTTCGCCGAGCCGGGTCAGGAACATCTTCATCTGCATCGAGGTGGTGTTCTGCGCCTCGTCGAGAATGACCACGGAATTGGAAAGGGTGCGTCCACGCATGAAGGCGAGCGGTGCGACCTCGATGACCCCGGAAGTGATCGAGCGTTCGACGATCTCGGGCCGCATCATGTCATAGAGCGCGTCGTAAAGCGGCCGGAGATAGGGATCGACCTTTTCCTTCATGTCGCCGGGCAGGAACCCAAGCCGTTCGCCAGCCTCGACGGCGGGACGCGACAGGATGATGCGCGAGATGTCGCCGCGTTCGAGCAGGCTCGCTGCGTGGGCGACGGCGAGATAGGTCTTGCCGGTGCCTGCCGGGCCGGTGCCGAACACCAGTTCCATACGCTCCATGGCGCGGATATAGGCGTCCTGGGCCGGGGTGCGGGCGACAATGGCCGCCTTGCGGGTCGCAATCGTCGCCATGCGGACGCGGCCCTTGCGCTCGAGCGTCGGCAGCGTCAACTGGCTGTCCTCGGTCTCGATCATGCGGATGACGGCATCCACGTCGCCGATCTCGAGCTGCTGACCCTCTTCAAGCGAGGCATAAAGCGATTCGAGCACCCGCCGCGCCTGATCGACGCCGGAAGCGTGGCCGCGCAACAGGATGTGGTTGCCACGCGGGGTGGCCGAAACCTCAAGGCGCTGTTCGACAAGCGCGAGATTCTGGTCGTAATCGCCATAAAGCTGGGCGGCGAGCCGATTGTCCTCGAAGGCGAGTTCAAGATCGGTGAGGTGCGCGGCATCCGCGCCGGAGGAAACGTGCTTTGACAAACTGTCCTGCTTGACTGTTCCTTTGCGCCCCAAGAGCGCACTCAGCAAATCACACCATACCTTAACAGCACTGGGCTCAGCCTAGTGTGACAATATTGCCAAGAAGTGAATTTTTGCCTGCCGAGACGATCTCGACCGGCTGAATTGTCCCGATCAGGGGACACATCACCCTTGGCATGCACCGCCTGAAGGTAGGGCGAGCGACCCGCGATCTGACCCGGCATCCGGCCCGGCTTGTCGATCAGAACCGGCAGAACCCGTCCGACGCATCCGCTATTGAACGCCGATTGCTGGGAAAAGATCAGGTCCTGCAGCGCCGCCAGGCGCTCGGATTTGGTGCGGTCGTCGACCTGGTCGGGCAATTCGGCGCCAGGCGTGCCCGGACGCGGCGAATACTTGAACGAGAAGGCCGAGGCGTAATTGACCCGTTCGATCAGCTCCATCGTCTCGGCAAAATCTTCATCGGTCTCGCCGGGGAAGCCGACGATGAAATCGCCGGACAGGGCGATGTCGGGCCGGGCCGCGCGGATGCGGTCGATAAGCGCGAAATAGTCGTCGCGCTTGTGGGCGGCGGTTCATCGCCTTCAATATGCGGTCCGATCCCGACTGCACCGGCAGATGCAGATAGGGCATCAGGGTTCCAAGATCCCGATGCGCCGCGATCAGATCGTCATCCATGTCGCGCGGATGCGAGGTGGTATAGCGCAGCCGCTCCAGCCCTTCGATTTCGCCAAGACGGCGCAAAAGTTCGGCCAGACCGATCGGTTCACCACTCTCGTCGCGCCCATGATAGGCGTTGACGTTCTGGCCGAGCAGCGTCAGTTCGCGCACGCCGGCCGCAACCAGTTGCCGCGCCTCGGTCAAAACCTGGGCGACCGGCCGGGAGACCTCGCCGCCGCGCGTATAGGGCACGACACAGAAGGTACAGAACTTGTCGCACCCTTCCTGCACCGTCAGGAAAGCGGTCAGCCCGCGCGCCATCACCGCTTCGCGGTCCGGCGGCGGCAGGTGTTCGAACTTGTCCTCATCAGGGAAGTCGGTATCGACGACGCGGGCGGTTTTCGCCTGTTCCACCAGTTCGGGCAAGCGGTGATAGGATTGCGGCCCGATGACCAGATCGACCACCGGCGCCCGCGCCATGATCTCCTCGCCCTCGGCCTGGGCAACGCAGCCAGCCACGCCGATCATCATGTCGGCACCCAGGGCGCGCCGCGCCGCCTGCATTTTCTTCAGCCTGCCGAGTTCGGAATAGACCTTTTCGGCGGCCTTCTCGCGGATATGGCAGGTGTTGAGCACGACGAGATCGGCATTTTTCGATCTCCTCGGTCGGCGAATAGCCGTGAGCCGACAGCGCGTCCGCCATGCGGTCGCTGTCGTAGACATTCATCTGGCAGCCATAGGTGCGGATATAAACCCGCTTGCCGTTGGTCTTTGGTTTGGAGCGTGTGTCGTGCATGGCGCGCCATTACACGAAAACGCGGCAGCGCGCCAGATCACCCGTCGACCGGCGCCCACCCGGAAAGAGCAGAGCTAGACCGTCGGCACGATCAGCTTGCCACCGCGATTGAGCGAGACCAGCATGCGCCGCACCTCGTTCTCGCAGCTCTTGGTGATCAGCTTGCGGTTGTCGGCCTCGCTCAGCGGCTTGGGTTCGCCAAAGCATACGGTGACAGATTTCACCGAGCCGCCAAGGATATCGCGGATGTTCTCGCCGACCGATTTCGACTTGATCCAGGCGATCATCGCCCGTTCGTTGCGCGAAACGGGCATGCCCTGCAGATGGGTATAGGCAACGGCGATCGGCTGGATGACGACATTACGGGCGCCCGATTCGAGCATCGCCGTCTGCGCCGCGCCGACCAGCGAAGACCGGAAGGGCGGGACATGGGTGCCGATGTCTGACTGACCCTCGGCGAACAGCAGCACATCGCCACCATCCGCCAGCCGGTTGGCCATCTCCGCCGTTGTGCGGTGAGCGTCGCGCTTGCGGGTGCGGTCGACGAAAATGGTCTTTTGCATCGAGGCCATGAATCCGACGAACGGCCAGCGGGCGATCTCGGACTTGGCGACGAAGGTGAGATCGGCGACCGAACCAATGGCGATGATATCGGTCCAGGAGATGTGGTTGGACACCAGAAGCGCTGGCCGGTCCTTTTCGGGACGGCCGAGCGTCGTCACCCTCAAACCGAGGAACACGCAACCGAGTTTGTGGAACCAACGCGGCAATATGTTCCAGAACGGCAGGTTGAGCCGGGTGATGGCGAACTGGAACGGCAAGCCGATGATAATGAAGGGCGCCAGAACGAAGACGAAGAAAAACACGCGAAATATCATCGATCTACCTTCGCTCCACTGCCGTCACACGATTTCGGCCCGCATCACCAGCGCCGTCGCGGCGCCGCCATCGGGCTTCGGGTAATAAGCCTCGCGCCGGCCGACCTCGGCAAAACCGAACCCCTTGTAGAGCTTCAGGGCGGGTGCGTTGCCGTCCTCAACCTCCAAAAACATGTGCTGAACGGCGCTGTTGCGCAAGTCCTCGCGCGCCGCATGCATCAGCGCCCCACCAATACCCTTGCTGCGCCACTTGCGCGTGACCGCGATGCTCAGCAGTTCCGCCTCCTCGCCGGCGTTGCGGAAGGCGGCAAAGCCGGCGATCCTGCGCCGCGCATCGCAGGCGACATAGACCGGGACCCGCACCGGATCGGCGAGATAAAGAGCAAACTCGTTTGCCGACCAGCCACGCGCGAAGCTTTCGGCATGGATGGCGGCGAGCAGGTTTTCATCGCCTTCGGCAGCCGGTTCGACATGGAGCCCGGCTGGCGCCATCCAGAACCGCATCATCATGGATCTCCGACCCGGGCGACGCGGGCCTTTGTCTGCGGTTTGGCGTCGGCATCGCGGATATAGGCGGGGACGGGCGGAAACGCCTGCGGGTCGGCGTTCCCGGCGAAGCGGGCGACAGCAGCGATATCGGCGAAATCGGTTTCGATCAGTTCGGTGCCGTCCGAGAGCGAGGCACGGGCTGCCGCCATTTCGCGCAGTTCCGGATCACCTTCAGCCTGGCCGGGTGTGGCAAACCACTGGTAATAGGCCTCGCCGCGCCGCGCATCGACAATCACGCCGACCGGTCCCGATCCTTTGGCCGAAAGCGACAATGCCAGCAGACGCGGCACGCCGATGACCGGCACCGACAGCGCCAGCCCAAGTCCACGCGCTGCCGAAAGCCCGATCCGCAGCCCCGAAAACGAGCCCGGCCCGGTGATGACGGCGATTCGCGTCAGATCGGCATAGTCGAGCCCCGCCCGCTTCAGCAGCGCTGCGATACGATCGAACAGGATTTCGGCATGGCCGCGCTCACGCGCCTCGACATCGGTCAACACGTCGTCAGCCGTCATCAGCCCGAGCTGGAGCCGGGCGCCTGAGGTATCGATGGCGAGCAAGGGCGATGACATGGCAACTGGACATAGCCATCACCCGCGATTTCGGCAAGCGGGCGCTTGCCGCATGATCCTGCGACCTAACCGGTCCCGGCCTAGATCTGTTGGACGCTTTCGACGCCGGGCACGAAATGGCGCAAAAGATTCTCGATGCCGTTCTTCAGCGTCGCGGTCGAGGAGGGGCAGCCTGAGCAGGCCCCCTGCATGTGAAGGAACACCGTGCCCTTTTTGTAGCCGTGGAAGATGATGTCGCCGCCATCCATGGCAACGGCCGGACGCACGCGGGTCGCCAACAGTTCCTTGATGATCTCGACCGTCTCGGAATCCTCGGGCTCGAAGAATTCCTCGGGCGCCTCGGCGGGCGCCGCGTCGGCGATGGTGGCCTGGCCGGACATGAAATGGTCCATGATGGCGCCCAGCACCATCGGCTTGACGTGGTTCCAGTCAACATCGGCGGCGGTCACCGCAACGAAGTCCGATCCAAGAAACACCCCGACAACGCCTTCGATATCGAACAGTGCGGTGGCAAGCGGCGAAACGGCGGCGTCTTCGCGGCTGCGGAAATCGCGCGGCTCGCCGGAAACGACTTCGCGGCCAGGCAGGAATTTCAGGGTCGCCGGATTGGGCGTTGCTTCGGTCTGGATGAACATGGGATCACGCCTTGTCGGGTTGGGCGAACAGATTTAGAACCATTCCAATATAGCTCAATCCGAGCTTACCCCCCTTGCCGCGCTCTTGTGAAGAGCGGCTTTGCCGCACGTAGAGCGTGTTCAGAAAAAGTGCTTTGCGCTTTTTCGGTTCGAACGCGCGGCCACCAGGAATCAAGCGGCCTGCAGGGCAAAATCTGTCCGGTGGACAGATTTTAGGCGAGAAGGCCATGAGAGCTATGCTCGAATGGCTCGGCAGCAAGCACCTTCGAGATCCTGTCAGTTTGAGACGGAAGCGGCAGTAGGCCTCCCTCCCCCTTGTGGGGCTTCGCACCGTCCCGAAAGGCAAATCGCGCCGGTGGCGCGATTTGAGCAAAGAAGGCCTTGAGGCCTATGGCCGAATGGCAGGGGTTGGCGAGCAGGACTTGGCCCTTCGCTAAGTCCGTTGTGAGCCTGGGTGGGGGTAAGGCCCCATGCTCAACGCCTGCGGCTCCACCCCACCCGACTCGACTTCGTCGAGCCCCCCTCCCCATCAAGGGGGGAGGGAAACACAGGTTGATTCTGCCTGAAAATGAATTGTTCTAGCTCAACGCCGCGATTTCCTCATCGCTCAGCGACCCCGGCACGATCGAGACCGGCACCGGCAGGAAATTGGCACCGCGCTGGGTGAAGGCGGAGACCAGGGGGCCCGGCCCGTCCTTGGAGGTGCCGGCGGCGAGGATGAGGATGGCGATGTCGCGATCCTCGAGAATGAGCTTTTCGACCTCTTCGGCCGGCCGGCCTTCGCGCACCACCGTCTGAACCTTGATGTCGCCGATCTGGGCGATACGGCGGCGGCGGATATCGAGCAGGCGCTCGGCTTCCTCCTTGGCCTCGGCCCGCATGATGTTCTCGACCCCGAGCCAGTGCTGGAATTCGCCCGGCTCGATCACGGCCATCAGGATGATGGAGCCGCTCGAATGCTTGATGCGATTGGCAGCGAAAGTCACCGCCCGGTCGCACTCTTCGGTGTCGTCGATGACGACGAGATATTTGCGCTTCAGTCCGCGTGCATCGGCCAAAGGCTCGCCCCACTCGCTATTGGCAATCACCGGATCGTGCCATCTCGCGAATTCGGCAGCAAGTGCCATTATCGGTCAGGTTCCAGGTCTTGCGGCTGGCTCGGCAAACTGACGCCGATAGGCGCTCGGACTGGCCCCGACCACGGCACTAAAGCGTTGGCGCAGCGCCGCCGAAGTGCCGAATCCCACCGCTTCGGCAATGCGCTCGATGCCGAGATCGCTGGTTTCGAGCAGCCGTTGCGCCGCAACGATTCGCTCCCGCGCCAAAAAGGCGCCAAAGCTGGTGCCGTGGCGCTGGCGGAAGCGGCGCGAAAACGTCCGTCGCGTCAGATGCGCCCGCTCGGCAAGATCATCGAGCCGGAGCGGCTGGTCGAGATTGGCGCGCGCATAGGAGATGGCTTCGTCGAACCGGTCGTTTTCCGGCCTGGCCGGCAAGGACTGGTCGATAAACTGGGCCTGTCCGCCCTGGCGGTGCGGCGCCAGAACGATCTGGCGGGCCATGAGACGCGCGACTTCGGCACCATGAAAGCGCCGCAACAGGTGCAGGCAGCAGTCGAGCCCGGCCGAGACGCCAGCCGAAGTGACGATCTGGCCCGTGTCGACATAAAGTGCGTCCGGCACCACCTCGGCATTCGGACACAGCGCGCTGAGCTCGGGCACGGCCCGCCAGTGCGTCGTGGCGCGCCTGCCGGCAAGCAAGCCCGCTGCTGCCAGCGGAAAAGCGCCGAGACATAGCCCGACAACGACCGCACCGCGTGCTTCCGCACGCCGCAGGCTGTCGAGCAGCGCCCTGGACGGCGGATCGCTTGTTTGGCGCCAACTCGGCACGATCACGACATCGGCGTTCTCCACCGCCTCGAGGCCATGGGGGATATCGAGGCGCAAACCGTTGTCGGCAGTGATGATCGGTCCATCTGAGGAACAGACGCGATAGTCGAAGGGCGGAATGCCAATGCCGGTGCGGTCGCGACCAAAAATCAGCCCCGGCACGGAAAGGTGAAACAGGCTGATACCGTCAAAAGCGATAACGACGATCTTCAGCGGCTTGGACGGGACGGACATGAGCAATTTGTCCCGAAACTTTCGATCATTGTCAATCGGGCCACTCGTTTGCCGTCGAGACGCGTCCTAGATTCGCCGCGCCAACCTCAAGGAGATACCGCAATGAGCACCGAGACCGCCCCCCGCCGCGCCCTTGTCCTGATCGATGTGCAAAACGATTATGACGGCGGCGCACTCGCCATTTCCCATCCGCCATTTGCCGAAAGCATCGGCAATATCGCCCGCGCCATGGATGCCGCACACGCCAATGGCGTCCCGATCGTGGCGGTCAGGCAGATGGCGCCGCCGACCTCACCGTATTTCACGACCGGCACCCGCGGCGGCGAACTGCATGATGCCGTTGGGTCGCGCCCGTACGACCATTTCATTGAAAAGAAGCTGCCGAGCGCTTTCGCCGGCACCGATCTCGAAACCTATCTCCGTGCCAACGGCATCGATACCATCACCATCGCCGGCTACATGACCCACAATTGCGACCTGTCGACGATCATCCACGCCGTGCATATGGGTTTCGAGGTCGAGTTCCTGTCCGACGCGACCGGCTCGCTGGCCTATGTCAACTCCGCCGGCTCGGCCAGCGCCGAGGAGATTCACCGCGTCATGAGCGTGGTTTTCCAGTCGCGCTTCGCCGCCGTCTGCGCAACACGCGACTGGATCGCTCATATGGCCGACGGCACACGCCCGAAAAGGGACACCATCGCTGCGTCCCACCAGCGGGCCTTGCCCGCCGAGAGGGCTGCCTAGCCGACGAAACCGACGATGTCGCGCACGTCCTTCATGGTCTGCTGCGCGATGACCCGGGCGCGGTCTGCACCGTCCCTGAGGACGGCGCGGACTTCGTCGGGCGCGGCCAGATAATGGCGCATCTCGTCGGCAAGCGGAGCCAGTTCAGCAACCGCGACATCGGCCAGCGCCGGCTTGAAGGCCCCAAAGCCCTTGCCGCCGAACTCCTTCAGCGTGTCCTCGACCGAAACGCCGGCAAGCGCGGCATAGATCTCGACCAGATTGGTCGCCTCGGCCCGGCCTTCGAGCCCTTTCGGTTCGGAGGGGAGCGGCTCGGGGTCGGTCGTCGCCTTCTTGATCTTCTTGGCGATGAGGTCGGCATTATCGGTCAGAAGAATGCGCGAATTGTCGGCGGGGTCGGATTTCGACATCTTCCTCGTACCGTCCTTCAACGACATCACCCGCATGGCCGGGCCGGAGATCATCGGTTCGGTGATGGGGAAGAAGCCCTCTTCGCCATAGCCCTTCCGGGCGATCCACTCGGCAAAATCGTTGTTGAACTTCTGCGCCACGTCGCGGGTCAATTCGAGATGCTGTTTCTGGTCCTCGCCGACCGGCACATGCGTTGCCTTGTAGACCAGAATGTCGGCCGCCATCAGGGACGGATAGGCCAGCAGTCCGAGCGAGATGTTCTCGGCGTTCTTGCCGGACGACTTTTCCTTGAACTGCGTCATGCGCTGCATCCAGCCCATGCGGGCGACACAGTTGAACACCCAGGCGAGTTCGGCATGTTCCTTGACCTGGGACTGGTTGAAAATGATCGCCTTTTTGGGATCGAGCCCGGCGGCGAGATAAGCCGCGGTCAGTTCCAGCGTCGAGCGCTGAAGATCGTCCGGGTTCTGCCAGACGGTGATCGCGTGCATGTCGACGACGCAATAGATGCACTCATGACTGTCCTGCAGCGGCACGAAGCGCCTTATGGCGCCGAGATAATTGCCAAGATGCAGATCGCCGGAGGGCTGGATGCCGGAAAAGACGCGCTGGGTGAATGACATGTCGCCTGACTTCTCTGGATGATCGGGACGTGTCCGGCACTCCGGTCACGGCTCGGCTCAACTACACAAATCCATGCCTTCCAACATCGACCGGAAGTGCACGGTCCTCGCGCGGCTTATCGCGCACTGGCGCATTTTGGGCAAGCCTCAGGCGCGCGGCGCGGTACTCACGAGGTCTTGCGCCTGACAACCATGTTGGCAATGACGCGAAGGTTCTGCACGCCGGCCACATGGATGGCGGCAAAATAGAACACGCCGGCGCCGGCGATGAGCCCGAAAAGCGCGGCAACGCCCGGCAGCAGCGGGCCACCCGGCTGGAAAAAGCCGGACAACAAACCGGAAGCGCCCCAGAGCACGGCCAGCATCGTCAGTGAGATGGCAAGCATCAGGACCTGGTTGCGCCATTGCCGTGCCGAGGGACGAAAATGATCCTTGCGCCAAAGGGTCGCGAACAGCAGCGCGGCATTGGCCCAGCCCGAAACGGTGGTGGCGATGGCGATGCCGACATGCTGCAGGCTCGGGAACAGCAACAGCGACAGCACGATGTTGATGATGACCGAAATGGCGGAAAACCAGGTCGGCGTCGCCGTGTCCTCGCGGGCGAAAAAACCCGGCTGGAACACCTTGATGAGGATGAATGCCGGCAGGCCGATGGAAAAGCACATCAGTGCCGCGGCGGTTGCCTCCGTGTCGGTCGCCGAAAAGGCGCCATGCTCGAACAGCACCCGGATGATCGGGGTGGCAAGCGCGATCAGCCCGGCGGCGGCGGGCAGCGACAACAGCATCGACACCAGCAGCGATTGCTCCATCGCCGTTTTCGCCTCGGCGTCGCGCCCGCCCTTCAGGTGCCGGCTGAGTTCGGGCAAGAGAACCACGCCGATGGCGATGCCGATGATGCCGAGCGGCAGTTGATAAAGCCGGTCGGCGTAATAGAGATAGGAAATCGCCCCCGAGGCCGCCGACGCGATGATCGTGCCGATGAAGATGTTGATCTGGGTGATGCCGCCCGAGGCAATGGCCGGCAGCGCCAGCACCCAGAAGCGCCGGACATCGCGATCAAAGCGCGGCAACTGGAACTTCGGCAAAAAGCCGGTGGATTTTACCGCCCACCACACCAGCGACAGTTGCGCGACACCGCCGACCAGCGTGCCCCAGGACACATAGACCGCACCGAGTTCGGCATCGTCATGGGCCATCAGCACCAGCGCACCCATCAGCGCCACCAGCACAATGTTAAGCAGAACCGGCGCAAACGCCGCCTCGAAGAACCGCCCGAGTCCGTTGAGAATGCCGCCATAGGCCGCCATCAAGGACATGCAGGCGAGATAGGGGAAACAGATCCGGGTCAGGGTGACGGTCAGCTCGAACTTGTGCGGATCATCGAGGAAGCCGGGCACGAACGGCACCAGCGCCACCGGCATGAAGATCTCGACCAGCACCGTGATGATGACGAGAAACCCGGCAAGCCACGAAATGATCCGCGCCGCCAGAAGGCGCGCCGCCTCACCGCCCTGTTCCTCGAGCGCCCCGGAGAACAACGGAATGAAAGCGGCGTTGAACGCCCCTTCGGCGAACAGGCGCCGGAACAGATTGGGGAAGCGGAAGGCGGCAAAGAAGGCGTCGGCGGCAAGCCCGGTGCCGAGCACGCTCGCCATCAGCATGTCGCGCACGAAGCCCAGCATGCGGCTGACCAGCGTCAAACCGCCGACGGAAAGAAAATTGCGGTAAAGGCTCAACGGTGTTTCTCCCGAACCGGCGGCAGCACCTGCGGCGCGTTCAGCAAGACCGGCGCCACCTTTCCGCCTCGAACGCCGAGCCGCAAAAGCAAAAAAAGGCCCTGCGCCCTTTTTCAGGCAGGATGTGGACGGCCTGAAGGCAAGCGGATTTACGCCGTGTCGCCGATATTGTCGAGCACTGCCATCAGCCGGCCATGCACCTTCTTCTGGCGCTGCTTGGCCTCGATCTTGTACCCGGTCAGATCGGTGACATAGAACACGTCGACCACTTTTTCGCCGAAGGTCGAGATATGGGCCGACCCGATCGTAAGGCTCAGATCCGAGATTTCCCGCGTCAGGTGGTGCAACAGGCCGGTACGGTCGAGCCCGCTGACTTCGATGACGGTGAACTTGGTCGACAACGCGTTCGACACATGCACCTCGGACGGCACGTGGAACGGGCGCAACCGCTTGTTGAGGCGGGAATCCCTGCCAAGATCGGGCGGAATGCGCTTCTTGCCCTGCAGCAGTTCCTTGACCGTGGTGATGATGCGGTGGGCCCTGACCTTTTCGTCCTCGTCGGAGGTGAAGGCCCGCCTCAGCCGGAAGGTATCGAGCGCCTGACCGTCACGCATGGAGAAGATCTGCGCCCCGATGATCGAGGCATCGCACATGGTGCAGGCACCGGCGATGATCGACAAGAGCCGCGGATGGTCCGGTGTGTAAAAGCTCACCTCGGTGATCGATTCGAACGCCTTGATCTCGGCCGAGCCGGCGAACGAGCGTTCCTCGTTGTCGGCGGCCCGGATCATGCGGGCATGGGTGACCTGCAGGTCGTGTTCAGCCCTCAGCCAATAGGGATTGTAGTGGCGCGCTTCATAGGCGGCGATCTCGTCCGGCGCCCAGTCGGTGAGGGCTGTGCCGAGGGTCCTTTTGGCTTCCTCGATGCGGTCGGCCTGTGAGACCTGCGAATACCCGCCGCTGAGCAGCGGTTCGGTGGCGAAATAGAGCGAACGCAGCAGCGTGCCCTTCCAGCCGGTCCACACCCCCGGACCGACGGCGCGGATATCGCAGGCGGTCAGGATCATCAGCAGCGCCAGCCGGTTGGGGCTTTGCACCAGTTCGGCGAAGCTCTTGGCCGTTTCCGGATCCTGGATGTCGCGGGCCTGGGCGATCTCGGACATGGTCAGGTGGTAGCGCACCAACCAGGCAACGGTATCGGTTTCGGCTGCGTTGAGCCCGAGACGCGGGCAGAATTTTTTGGCGATACGGGCGCCGGCGATCGAATGGTCCTCGTCTCGCCCCTTGGCGATATCGTGCAGGAACAGGGCGATAAACAGCAGGTTGACGCCCGACAGCTGCGGCAACAGCTCGTGGGTCAGCGGCAATTCCTTGGTCAACCCGCCGTTGAGGATTTCCGCCATCACCCCGACGGCACGGATCAGGTGCTCGTCGACGGTGTAGTGGTGATACATGTTGAACTGCATCAGGGCGACGATGCGGCCGAATTCTGGAACGAACTTGCCGAGCACGCCAGATTCGTTCATGCGCCGCAGCACCCGTTCGACGGTTTTCGGCGAGGTCAGGATGTCGCGGAAATAGCGGTTGGCCGTCTCGTCGTTGCGCAGCTTGCCGTTGATCAGCGGCAGCGAGCGGGTCATCTGCTTGAGCGCGTCTGGGTGAAACAGCAGTTCCTCGCGCGAAGAGACCCAGAAGATCTTGATGAGGTTGACCGGGTCTTTTTCGAACACATCGTCCGAAACGGTGTTGATGCGGCCACGATCGATGAAGAAATCCTCTTCACCGCGGATCTTCTTGCGCCTGTTGCCACCCCAGCTTTCGAGCACGCGGCCGACAATGCCGGAACCGGCGCCCTGGGAAACCTCGATCGAGGCGCAGAAGATGCGCGTCAGGTCGCCGACATCCTTGGCGACCAGGAAATAGCGCTTCATGAAGCGCTCGACGCTGAGCATGCCGGGACGGTCGACATAGCCGAGCCGCTTGGCGAGATCGGGCTGGAGTTCGAAGGTCAGCTTCTCGTCGGCGCGCTTGGTCAGGAAATGGAGGTTGCAGCGGACCGCCCAGAGAAAATCCTCGGAGCGCTCGAACATCCTCAGTTCCGCTTTCGACAGCACGCCCTTTTCGACGAGCCCGGCGCCCGAGGCGATGTGGAAATAGTATTTGCCGATCCAGAACAGGGTGTTGAGGTCGCGAAGACCGCCCTTGCCTTCCTTGATGTTGGGTTCGACCACATAGCGCGAATTGCCCATCAGCTTGTGGCGTTCGTCGCGCTCGGCCAGCTTGGCGGCGATGAACTCGGCGCCGGTGCGCGAACTGACCTCCTGGCTGAAGCGGGTGACCATCTTGTCGAACAGGCGCTTGTCGCCGGTCAGGAAGCGCGATTCGAGCGTCGCCGTTCTGACCGTCATGTCGGCCTTGGACATGCGGATGCAATCGTCGATCGAGCGCACGGCATGACCGACCTTCTGACCGAGATCCCACAGGATATAAAGGATGTACTCGGTGATCTGCTCGCCCCAGGGCGTCTGCTTGTAGGGCAGGATGAACAGCAGATCGATGTCCGAGCCCGGCGCCAGCGTGGCGCGTCCGTAGCCGCCGACGGCCGCCAGGGCCACCGCTTCGGCCTCTGACGGATTGGCGTCGGGATAGACATGTTGCGTCGCGAACTGATGGACAGCGCGGATGATCTCGTCTTCGGCCTGGCACAGGTTCCTGGCGCAGCGCCGGCCCCTGCGCGTCCGCAAAAGCTCGGCCTCGGCGGTGGTACGCGCCTGTGCCAGCGCCTGTTTGGCCTTTGCCAGCAGCACGGCACGTGCCTTGGAGGAAGATGGCGCTTCATCGCCGATCTCATCGAGAACCGAGGCAATGATGTCCTTGGCGCTCATATAGCTGAACACGGCTTCGGCTGGCGGCGCCTTAGTCTCGGCGATCGGCATTGCGGGCTTTCTTGAGTTCGTAGATGACGTCGATGGCAGCACGCGGCGTCAACTCGTCCGGATTGATGGTATCGAGAAGCTGGTTAACCATTTGCTCCCGGTCGTTGGCCGGGGCGGGAGCGCGAGCGGGGATTGTAGCAAACAGCGGAAGTTCGTCGAGTGCGGCGTTTGGCCGTCCGTCGGACTGAGTTTCGAGCTTTTCCAGAACCTCGCGGGCCCGCGCAATCACGGCGTCGGGAAGGCCGGCGAGCCTGGCAACCTGAATGCCATAGGACCGGTCGGCGGCGCCGGGCACGACCTCGTGCAGGAAGACCACGTCGCCCTTCCACTCCCGGACCTTGATCGTGTGGTTCCTGACCCGCGCCAGCACCGACGCGAGCCGGGTCATTTCGTGGAAATGGGTGGCGAACAGCGTCCGGCAGCGGTTGGTCTCGTGCAGCGCCTCAAGCGTCGCCCAGGCGATCGACAGCCCGTCGAACGTGGCCGTGCCACGTCCGATCTCGTCGAGAACGACCAGCGAGCGCGCCGTGGCGCGGCTGAGAATGGCGGCGGTCTCGACCATTTCGACCATGAAGGTCGAATGCCCGCGCGCGATGTCGTCGGAGGCGCCGACGCGGGAAAAGACGCGGTCGACAACGCCGATATGGGCCGCATTGGCCGGCACATAGGAGCCCATCTGCGCCATGATGGCGATCAGGGCGTTCTGCCTCAAATAGGTCGACTTGCCGCCCATGTTTGGCCCGGTGATCAGCGAGATCAGCCCGCCATCTTCCCCGCTGAGGTCGCAGTCATTGTGAACGAAGGTGTCGCCGGCCCGTGACAGCGCCTGCTCGACCACCGGATGCCGGCCGGCTTCGATCCTGAAGGCATCGCCGGCATCAACGCGCGGTCGGCAATAGCCGTAATCGGCCGCCAGTCGGGCCAGCGCCGTGCCGAGATCGAGTTCGGCAAGGGCATCGGCGACCACCTGCAGGTCCTCGCTTTCAGCGAGCGTTCTTGCCAGCAGGTCCTCGTAGATCCTGAGCTCCATTTCGCGGGCATTGTCCTGCGCCCTGGCGATCCGACCCTCGAGCTCGGCCAGTTCCGAGGTGGTGAAGCGCATGGCATTGGCCATGGTCTGGCGATGGATGTAGCCCGGCGCAAAAGGCGGCTCCATCAGCTTCTTGCCGTGGGCCGAGGGCACCTCGATGAAATAGCCGATGACGTTGTTGTGCTTGATCCTCAAGGACCGGATGTCGGTTTCCCCGGCGAGCCTTGCCTGCAGTTCGGCCACGACCTGGCGGCTGGCGCTGGCCAGCGCCCGTTCGTCGTCGAGTTCTTTGGAATAATCTTGCCGGACGAAATTGCCGTCGCGGCTCAAAAGCGGCGGTTCGTCGACAATCGCCGATGCCAGGGCATCCGCCAGCGCCACATCGCCACGGCTGAGTCCCGCCGCCACCGCCTGCCAGCCGGCGGGAAGGGCTTTTTCCGGACCGATCAATCCGGCCAACTCGCCGGCCCCGGCGATTGCCCTGCCGATGGCGGCAAGATCACGCGGACCGCCGCGGCCGAGCGTCAGACGGGTCAGGGCGCGGGTGATGTCGGGCACGGATTTGAGACCCTGGCGCAAACGCCCGGAGGTTTCGGCCCGCTCGATCATGTGTTCGACCATGTCGAGGCGATGGTTGATGGCATCCGGATCGGTCAGCGGCGCATTGAGACGCCGGGTGAGCAGCCGCCCACCGCCTGACGTGACGGTCTTGTCCATCGCCGCGCGCAGGGCGCCGCGCATCTCGCCGCGATTGGTCTCGATCAGTTCGAGCGAGGAGCGCGTCGCCTGATCGATCGCCATCAGGGCATGAACGCCACGCCGCTCGGGCGGCCTGAGCGCCAGCGGCGCCCCTTTCTGCGCGTCGGCAACATAGGCAATGAGCGCTCCGAGCGCCGACCGTCCGGCCCGGCTGAAGGCCGTCGGGTCCACGCCTGCGAACCCCTCGCCGATGCGCTCTGCTCCCTGTTCGGAGTCGAACAACCCGGCATCGACCCGGGTCAGGCGAGTGTTGAAATCGGGTCCGGTGACATGTTGCTCGGCGAGCCAGTCGGCGGCGGCATCGGTGACCAGAAGTTCGGCCGGATCGAGCCGGGCCAGTTCATCGCCGAGCGCCTCGGGGCCGAGTTCGGTCAAAAAGGTCTCGCCGGTCGAAATGTCGGCACTGGCAATGGCCAGATCGGTTTCCCCGTGCCGGATCAGCGCCAGAGCGGCAAGGAAATTGTTGGCCGCCGCCGGCAGCAGGTCGTCCTCGGTAATGGTGCCGGCGGTGACCAGCCGCACCACATCGCGCTCGACCACCGACTTGGCGCCACGTTTCTTGGCTTCGGCCGGGTCTTCGATCTGCTCGCAGATGGCAACGCGGTGGCCGCGGCCGATCAGTTTTTTGAGATAGTCCTCGGCGGCATGCACCGGCACGCCGCACATCGGGATGTCCTCACCCTGGTGCTTGCCGCGCTTGGTCAGAACGATGCCGAGCGTTTCGGAGGCCTTTTCGGCATCGGAAAAGAACAGCTCGTAGAAATCGCCCATGCGATAGAACAGCAGATAGCCGGGGTTTTTCGCCTTGATGTCGAAATATTGCGCCATCATCGGCGTCAGCCCCGCCGGGCTGGAAGGATGCGCGACTTCTGAAGCTTTTTGGTCCATGGGCAGGGGGCTTTGGCAGGCAGACAAGCGCGAACCATAGAGCAATTCGAAAAAAGTCAAAACCGGTTTGCTGCAGAGCTTGTTCAGGAACCGAAGGTCCGCGTTAGCGAAGTCTGGGAACCGGTTTTCCGGCTGAGCCAGTCGAAGCCTCGAACAAGTGACCACTCAAAGACTGTTCCACAGCCAAAACAAAGGGCGGACCCGCGAACGAGCCCGCCCTGAATTCAGAATAATGCGCCTCGGGAAGGCCTCAGGCCTTGTCGAGTGCCTGCTCGATATCGGCGATGATGTCCTCGACATGCTCGATGCCGACCGACAAACGCACCAGATCCTCGGAAACCCCGGCCTTTTTCAGCTCCTCCGGCCCCAGCTGGCGATGCGTTGTCGTCGCCGGATGGCAGGCCAGCGACTTGGCGTCGCCGATATTAACCAGGCGAAGTATCATCTGCAGCGCGTCGATGAACCGGCCGCCGGCCTCCTTGCCGCCCTTGATACCGAAACTCAGGATGCCCGAGCCTGAACCCTTCGAAATGCGCTGGGCAACCGCGTGATAGGGGCTGTCCGGCAGTCCGGCGTAATTGACCCAGGCCACCTTGGGATGGGCCTTGAGATATTCGGCCACCGCCAGCGTGTTCGATACGTGCCGCTCCATTCTCAGGCCCAGCGTTTCAAGTCCCTGCAGGATCAAGAAGGCGTTGAACGGGCTGAGCGCGGCACCGGTGTTCCTCAGCGGTGCGACGCGGGCGCGCCCGATGAAGGCCGCCGCACCGAGCGCTTCGGTGTAAACGACGCCGTGATAGGACGGGTCGGGTTCGTTGAGGATGGGGAAACGGTCCTTGTTCGCCATCCAGTCGAACTTGCCGCTGTCAACGATCATGCCGCCGAGCGAGGTGCCGTGGCCGCCGATATATTTGGTCAGCGAATGAACGACGATGTCGGCGCCGAGATCGAAGGGCCGGCACAGATAGGGCGTCGCCACCGTGTTGTCGACGATGACCGGCACGCCGTGGCGATGGGCGATCTCGGCGATCTTCTCGATGTCGACAACATTGCCCGCCGGATTGCCGATCGATTCGAGGAACACAGCCTTGGTCTTGTCGTCGATGGCCTTTTCGAAGCCTTCGTAATCGTCATGGTCGACGAGCCGTGCCTCGATTCCCTGACGCTGGAAGGCATGGACGAACAGGGTATAGGTGCCCCCATAGAGCTGGGAGGCGGAAACGATGTTGTCGCCTGCCCCGGCGATGGTCTGGATGGCATAGGTGATCGCCGACAGGCCCGAGGCCAGCCCAAGACCGCCAATGCCGCCCTCCATCTCGGCAACGCGCGCTTCGAGCACCGCCGTCGTCGGATTCATGATGCGGGTGTAGATATTGCCCGCGACCTTGAGGTCGAACAGATCGGCGCCGTGCTGGGTGTCGTCGAACGTGTAGGACGTGGTCTGGTAGATCGGCACGGCGGCGGCCTTGGTTGTGGCCTCCGACTCATAGCCGTGATGCAGGGCGATCGATTCGAGCTTCATGACGCGACTCCGTATTTCCGGTCGGCGCGCACACTCTCCCGTCAACCCGGAAATGACAAGGCCCGGAAGAGACAAGACGTTCCCCTCCGGGCCGCTTTCTGAGAAAGCCCATCCAACCGCGCGGGACTACACGTCCATCGGACCTTTTTCAGGCTCATAGGTCATGTAGAAAAAGTCCGCCGGTGCGGCGAGACCGTTGAGGTCGTGGCAGGCCAGCGCCACGAACGAGCCGGTGAACGAGCCGTGCTCGGCGTGACCGCCGCATTCGTCCGAGATCAGCGACGCATCGAGCACCGGACCGATCGGCGCAAACTCGGCGTCGCCAACGGCATAGAAATACTGCAGCGCCGAGTTCTTCACCATCATCTTCAGCCGCACACGTCCCTCGTTGGGGATCTGCACCGGCTCACCGGGGAAGCTCAAATCGCCGGTCGGATAGCTCGCCTCCGAAGAGATGAGCAGCAGTTCGCGCTGGCCGTCGGAATGGGCCGAAACGGCAAGATAGTGGAAATTGTAGCGCCCGTAATAGAGCGCGAATCCGGCCATCTGGCGCTCATCCTCAGGGCTGAAGCTCAGCTCGGTCTCGGCGGTGAAATTGAAGTGCTGCTGACGGCGGGCGACGAGCGCCTGCTCGAACCACGAAGCGATCGATTCGCGGCCATAAAGCCTCAGCGCGCCGGGCTCGGCGGTCATTGAGAAGATGCGCTCGGTCTCCGGCGTTCTCAGCCACTGGAAATCGATCGGCAGTTCGATGCCGTCGAACGAATAGTGCTTTTTCTCCCAGTACTTGCCCTCGTCGCGGGCAGCCGGCAGTTCGACCTCGTAGCTCGGCACCGGTCCGTTCTTGACCCAGAGCCAGTCGTCATCGCGCCACTCGGCTTCCTGGATGCCGGTCTCGCGGCCAAGCACGCAGCGGCGCTTTTGCGTCGTCGGGCGGCCCATCAGATGCACCAGATAGGTCTTGCCGTCGGGCGTGTCGACGATATCGCCATGACCGGCCCGCTGCACGCGGTTCATGTTGTGGTCCTTGGCGGTCAGGATGTGCTTTTGCGGGTGCACCTCATACGGCCCGTCGATCGTCCGCGAGCGTGCAAAGGTGACGGCGTGACTGTAGCCGGTGCCGCCCTCGGCGGTCAGCAGATAGTACCAGGGCTTTCCATCATTTCCCTGGCGCTTGTAGAGATGCGGACCCTCGACCAGCTTCAGGTCCGTACCCTTGAAGATGTTCTTGCGCTCACCGACGAGTTTTTTCGTCTTCGGATCCCATTCCTGCAGCGCGATGCCGGCAAAAAGCAGCGGGCGCGTGCGGTGGTCCCACATCATGTTGACGAACCATTTCCGACCGTCGTCATCGTGAAACAGCGAGGGATCAAAGCCCGAGGAATTGACATAGACCGGGTCCGACCACGGCCCCATGATGTCGTCCGCCCAAACGATGTAGTTATGGGCGTCCTTGAAGATGTCCTTGCGCTTGACGTCGGTGTAAACGAGCCAGAACTTCTCGCCGTCATGGGTCAGGCACGGGGCCCAGACCCCGCAGCTGTCCGGATCGCCGCGCATGTCGAGCTGGGACTTGCGGTTGAGCGGCCGCGTGATCAGCTCCCAGTTGGCGAGATCCTTTGAATGATGGATCTGCACGCCCGGATACCATTCGAAGGTCGAGGTGGCGATGTAGTAGTCGTCACCGACCCTCAAGATCGAGGGGTCGGGATTGAATCCCGGCAGGATGGGATTGGTGATCTTGGCCATGGTCATCTCCTCCTGGGCAGGCCGGCCGTTGTGTTGCGGCGCCGGCGCCCCTGGCATGCTGTTCTTGATGATGAAAACGGCCGCCCTTAGGCGGCCGTTGAATTGTCCCGACCCCGAGTGGGCACGGGTGAGAACCGGTCAGACGATGCGGCTTGCACGCTTTCCAGAGGCTCTCGTCATCGTGCTCACTTGCGGGCCTCTTCGATCGCCGGATAGAGCGCGCGATAACGAGCGTACTGATCGGCATAGGCTGCTTCCAGCTCCGTGTCGGGTTCAACGACGTGCTTGATCGCCGGCATTGTCATCACGTCGGTTGGATCAGCGCTTTCCGCCGCACACAGACCGAGCCGGGCCGCACCGAACGCACCGCCAAAATCGCCGTCATGGGGCACCTGGATGTCCATGCCGAGCGAGGTGGCGATCATCTTCAGCCAGAGCGGCGAATTTGAGCCGCCACCGACCGCGATCAGCCGGTCGATCTTGGTGCCAGCATCGGCAAGCACGCGCTGGCTGTCCTTGAAGGCAAAGGTCACGCCTTCCATCACCGCCTGGGTGAGCTTGGCGGGATCGGTGACATGGCTCAGCCCGACAAACGAGCCGCGGGCATGGGCATTGTTGTGCGGTGTGCGTTCGCCGCTGAGATACGGCAGGAAGATCTCCTCGCCCGGGCCCTTGAACTGGGCTTCGGCGGCCTTGGACAGATCGGTCGCCTTCTGACCGGTCATCTTGGCCAGCCAGTTGAGCGAGTCCGTGCAGGACAGGATCACACCCATCTGGTGCCAGGTATCGGGAATGGCATGGCAGAAGGCATGAACCGCGCCCTCGGTATTGGGCCGGAATTTCTCGTTGGACACGAACAGCACACCCGAGGTGCCGAGCGAAACGAAACCTTCGCCCGGACGAATGGCGCCGATGCCGCAGGCCGAGGCTGCATTGTCGCCGCCACCGCCGGCAATCACCACCTCATCGGTCATGCCCCAGCGCTCGCGCAGTTCCTTTTTCAGCATGCCCGCAGGCGCCGAACCTTCAGCCAAAGCCGGCATGTTGTCACGCGTCAAACCGGTGGCCGCGAGCAATTCCTCGGACCAGTCGCGCTTGGCGACATTGAGCCAGAGCGTGCCGGATGCATCCGACATCTCCTCGATCATCTCGCCGCTGAGCAGATAGCGGACATAGGCCTTGGGCAGCAGTACCTTGGCGATCTTGGCATAGGTCTCGGGCTCGTTGTTCTTGACCCACAAGATCTTCGGCGCCGTAAAGCCGGGCATGGCGATATTGCCGGCGATGTCACGGGAATTGGAACAGGCCTGTTCGATCTCGGCGCATTCCTTGAACGAGCGCACGTCGTTCCACAGGATGCAGGGCCTCAATACATTGGCATCGGCATCGAGCAGGGTCGCACCATGCATCTGGCCGGAGAGCCCGAGCCCGCGCGTTTTCGCCAGCTCGCCCGGAACGGTCTTGGCCAGTCCATCGATGGCCTCGAGCGTTGCCCGCCACCATTCGGCCGGGTCCTGTTCGGACCAGCCCGGAGCCGGACGGGTTGAATCAAGTGTCGCCGTGGCTTCGCCGAGCAAAGCGCCTTTTTCGTCGATCAGGACGGCCTTGACGCCGGAGGTCCCGATGTCGATTCCAAGATAGGTTCCGCTCATGAGGTACGTACCTCAGATGTTCTTGTGGACATTGTACTTCCTCCCTGCAGATTGCGAGACATTCACTGATTGCCTTTTTTCTAGCGCAGATTTTCGGCGAAGAATATGCCTAATTCGATGGCAAAGGCTCCACTTGCGGGGTCGGCGCGCAGACCGATCTGGCGGGCTAATTCGAGCGCCGCTCGCACCTCTCCCTCGGGATTCTGGTCCAAAATGACGTCGATGGCGCCGTCACGCAGGCCCTGACGGGTGGTTTCGGTCAGCTCATGTGCGACAACATGCAGCCGCCCGGCATGCCCGGTTTTGATGAGCGAGGCGATCAGCCCGCCATTGCCGGCGCCGATGGAATAGATGCCGGCGAGATCAGGATGGTCGGCAAGAAGCCGTTCGGTGGCTTCGGACGTCGTGCCCGAGCGGTCATGGCCTTCGAGCGGCCCGACCAGTTCGAGACCGGGAAACTTCCTTTGAACCGTTTCGGCAAAGCCTTCGTAGCGTTGCCGGTGATCGCGCAGGTGCAGCGAACCGGCGATCAGGCCGATCTTGCCCGTGTTGCCGCAAAAGCGCCCGAGCAACGCCGCGGCGGTGCGGCCGGCAGCAAGATTGTCGATACCGACGAAATGGCGACGTTGCGAATCCGGCAGATCCGACACCAGCGTGATGATCTCGACGCCGCGCTGAACGGCGCGATCGACGGCGGAACGCACGGCTTCGGTTTCCGTGGCGACGACAATGGCGCAATCGCATTGATCCGGGTCGAGTGCATCGATGGTGCCCGATAGCGCCGTGTCATCGAGTGCCGGCACCCTTTGCGTCACCACGCTCAAGCGGTCGACAACGCGGCGGCGGCTTTCCCGCTCCACCTCGGCGGCAAGATTGGCCATGAAGTGGTTCTCGCCGTCCGGCAGCAGCACCGCGACCGATATTTCGCGGGCGCGTGCCAACAGCGAGGCGGACGCATCGCGCTGGTAGTTGAGCGCCGAGATCGCCGCCTCGACCTTGGAAATCGTCGCCGGCCTGACCCCAGGACGCCGGTTGAGCACCCGGTCGACCGTTGCCAGAGAAACGCCCGCGGCACGCGCGAGATCGTGCACGGTTGCGCGTTTTTCCCCGTTGCGCGCCATGTTGTTTATTCCCCCGCCCAGATCGCTCCAAAACCATTGCTGCGCTTAACCGGGTACGTGCGTCAACGCCGGACTTTGCCCGATCGACAAAAAGGTCTAGAAGCCGATTTGAAAGGGAGGCAGATATGGCCATCAAAATCAACCGTATTGGTGAATTCAACGGCAAGCCGGTCGACGAAGCGGTCTTGCACAGCGACACCGGCGTGACCGTGGCGCTCATGAATTGGGGCGTTGTCGTGCGCGACTGGCAGGTTCCGGTCGGCGGCAAGCCACGCTCCGTGGTTCTGGGCTTTGACGATTTCGCTCCCTACCCCGAGCACTCTCCCTATTTCGGTGCCGTGGTCGGTCGCGTTGCCAACCGCATCGACAGCGCCCGTTTCACCCTTGATGGCAAGACCTATGATCTGCCGTCCAACGAAGGCCCGAACCAGTTGCATGGCGGGCCCGAGGGCATGGGCCGGCAGGTCTGGGACATGGAAGCCGACAGCGCCAAAAACGCGGTGAAATTCACCTATCACAGCCCCGACGGCGAGATGGGTTTCCCCGGCAATGTCGACTTTGAGGTCGTTTACACTCTAGCAGGCAACAAGCTCAGGCTCGAAATGTCGGGCATGCCGGACCGCCGCACGCCGATCTCCATGGTCCAGCACCAGTATTTCAACCTCGGCACCGCCGACACCGTCCTCGACCACACCGTGCACCTGCCCGAATCGGTGGCGCGCACCGTCTCGCGCAGCGACCTCATTCAGAGCGGCGACATCCGTCCCGTCGCCGGCACCATCGATGACTTCCTCAGCCCGCGCACCATGCGCTTCGGCGGCGGACGCGCCATCGATTACGACCTCAACTACGTGCTCAACACCGGCCGGGATCTTGCCGATCCGATCGCCATCGTCACCGGCGATGACAAGGCCCTGACCCTCAAGCTGTGGTCGAACAAGCCGGCGCTGCAGTTCTACAACGGCGTCATGGCCGTGGTTGACGTTCCCGGTCTCGGCGGCAAGCGCTATGGCAAGAATTGCGGCTTCTGCCTCGAGGACCAGATGTATCCGGGTTCGGTCAACAACGGCCATTTCCCCAGCGTCATCTGCTCGCCGGACGCGCCCTACAGCCACTGGAACGAGTTCGAGATCGCCTGATCGATCTGCCCGGGCGCACGCTGCGTGACCCGGCAATAAACAAGCGGCTTCGGGGCTCCCGGAGCCGCATCTATGTCAAGCGCATTGGATTGGCTCAGAACGGCCAGGTGATGAAGCCGGAACCAAGCGCGGCCAGGAACCCGGCGTGCAAGGCCACAATGACGAAGACCCGGGTCTGGAACGACTGTTTCGAGGTCTTGTGCCAGTAGCGATGCTGGGCCAGAAGCCCGCCGATAACGCCGCCGACCAGATCGACCGCCAGCAATTGCGTTTCGCTCACCCGCCACTGACCGGCAATGGCAGCCTGTTTGTCGCGGCCGTAAAGCCAGACCGAAATCGCCCCGAGCAAAGTGTAGTAGACGACCAGACCGAACGGGGCCCGTCCGAGAATGACCACCAGCTGCACCAGAATGAACAGCATGGTCGCGGTCACCACGTGATAGGGCAGGATGTGGGCAACCTCGGTATCGGTTAGCACACGCACATTGCGCGCCGCCGGGCCCTTGCGGCCCTCGACAAGTTCGAGTTCGAGAACATCGCCCTTCTTCGGGCGCGGCGCGCTTTTTTCAAGCGAGCGGATATGGACGAAAACCCGGGCCGTGCCGCCGGGCATTCGGGCAAAGCCGTAGCCTTTGTCGTCCTTCCATTCCACCAGATTTGCCTGTACGCGCGTCATTTCCCGTTGGACCCAATGCCTTATCCGCCAAGCGGTTTATGACACGCACCGGGTTAAGGATCGCTGACCGCAGACCCTCGGAAATGAAGGAACTTCGTTTATGCGTTCTGGAAATTGAGCCGATAGCTCAAGGCCTCGGCAATATGCGGCCGCCCCACCTTTTCCGCGCCGGCAAGATCGGCCAGCGTGCGCGCCACTTTGAGAACGCGGTGATAGGCCCGGGCCGAGAGCGAAAAGCGCTCGGCCGCCTGCAACAACAGGGTCTGGCTCTCCACGTCCGGGTTGACGACCTGTTCGATCAGGCGCGCCCCGGCGGCGGCATTGGTATGAACACCCTCGGCCCCAAGCCCGGAATAGCGGTTTTCCTGAATACGCCGGGCAGCTGCCACCCGCGCCGCCACCGCCGCGCTCGGCTCGGCAGAGGCCGGTGCGATCATCTCGGCGGCACCGACTGCCGGCATGTCGACGCGAATATCGATACGGTCGAGAAATGGCCCGGAAATACGGCCCTGATAATCGGCAGCGCAGTTCTTGCCGCGCCGGCAGGTGTGGCCCGGCGTGCCCGCCAACCCGCATTTGCACGGATTCATTGCCGCAACGAGCTGAAAGCGCGCCGGGAAGGACACGCGGGCATTGGCGCGGGCAATGACGGTGTGGCCGGTCTCGAGTGGTTGTCGCAGGCTGTCGAGCACCTGCGCGGCGAACTCGGGCAGTTCATCCAGAAACAGCACGCCATTATGCGCCAGGGATGCTTCGCCCGGACGGACCTTCAACCCGCCGCCGACAAGCGCGGCCATCGAGGCCGAATGATGCGGTGCCCGGAACGGACGCCGATCGGAAAGCGCCCCGCCGGCCAGCTCGCCCGCCACCGACTGGATCATCGAGACATCGAGCAGTTCCTTGGGGTTGAGCGGCGGCAGGATCGAGGGCAAGCGCTCGGCCAGCATCGATTTGCCGGCGCCGGGTGGCCCGATCATCAGAAGGTTGTGGCCTCCGGCGGCGGCGATTTCGAGCGCGCGGCGGGCGACTTCCTGTCCACGCACCTCGCCGAGATCGGGCAATCCGGAGGGGTCGGTTCGGCGCTTGGGTTGCGGCCGTGCCGTCAGCTGACGCCCGGCGAGATGATTGACCAGCGCCAGCAACCCGTCGGGCGCGATGATGTCGATGTCCTCGCCGGCCCAGGCCGCTTCCGGCCCGCATTCGGCCGGACAGATGATACCGCGGCCTTCCGCCGCCGCGGCCAGCGCCGCCGGCAGTGTGCCGGCGATAGCGGCCAGCCGCCCGTCGAGCCCGAGTTCGCCAAGAACCACATAGGACGACAGGCAATCGCTCGGAACCGCGCCGATAGCAGCCATCAAACCGAGCGCGATCGGCAGATCGTAATGGCTGCCTTCCTTGGGCAGATCGGCGGGGGCGAGATTGATGGTGATGCGCTTGGCCGGCAGCGACAAACCGGTGGAGTGCAGTGCCGAGCGCACCCGCTCGCGACTTTCGGCCACCGCCTTGTCGGGCAGACCGACAATGGTGAACCCGACCATGCCGGGCGCGACCTGCACCTGCACGTCGACCGGAACCGCCTCGATTCCCTGAAACGCCACGGTCCTGACCCGCGTCACCATCGGGCGTCCTCGCTCCGGTCGCTGTTGCCGTTAACGAATAGGTAACATTACGGAAACCGGCCATGCAAGAACATTGCGGGAACATATTGCCGCTGGTCCAGCAAGGGACCGCGCGGCGAAACCATCAGCCTCTGTTCGGGCGTGCCAGTGCGCCAACAGTGCGCGTGAAAGCGAGGGTCGAAAGCCGTGAATGCACGTGCAGGATCGGGCTAACGATGCGATCGACGCCTGCGCGTTAACGCCCGCTTAACCGCGTCCGGAAGGAGTTTTGCACACGGCCGTCCGGACGGGCGCAACCGCAAGACGCCGTTAACCGCAACATGATGAATCAAATGCTGCCATTTCCGGCCAGTTTTTAACTTCGTGTCCCGCGTCCATATGCCGTTTCGTGCTCTTCCCAGCCTCAGACTTGCAGTTTTCGCGCTGATCCTGCCGCTCCTGGCCGGTTGTGGCGCCGCCTCGCATTTCGTCGTCAAGGGCGACAACGATCCGCATCCGGGCGTTGCCAAGGCGCGGGCACTGCCGGTTCAGGGGATCGACGTCTCGCGCTATCAGGGCCGTATCGATTTCAACGCGGCACGCAATGCCGGCACCCGTTTCGTCTACATGAAGGCCACCGAAGGGGCCGATTATCTCGATCCGAATTTCCGCAGAAACTGGCAGGCCGCCCGCGATGCCGGCATGCCGCGCGGTGCTTATCACTTCATGGCCTGGTGCTCACTGGCCCGGGATCAGGCCGAATGGTTCAAACGGAACGTCCCTGCTGACGAGGACGCGCTGCCGCCCGTTCTCGATCTCGAATGGAACCATGTCTCGAGCTGCAAGAAGAAATTCAGCCACGAGGACATGATCGAGAAGATCACCGTGATGCTCGCCGCCATGGAAGAGCACACGGGCAAGATCCCGATCATCTACACAGACATCACCTTCCATCGCGACGTTTTGAACGGATTGTATTTCGACAATGCCTTCTGGCTGCGCTCGGTCGCCGCCGAACCGGCGCACCGCTACGACAATCGTGGCTACACATTCTGGCAGTGGACCCAGACCGGCACGATGCCTGGCATCAAGGGCGAGGTCGACCGCAATTCGTTCTACGGCACGGAGAGCGAATGGGTGTTCTTCCTGCTGACCGGTTGCGACCAGCGCATCGCCGAACGGCTGCAGCCGATGGGCAAGTGCGGCGGGCTGAAATAGCGCACACGGTCCTGCACAGCGATATCGCGACGGCAACGCGGTTTCAGGTGCGAGCCTGGTGCGGGACCGAAGCCATCCGGCGTCGGTTTCTTGCTACCTGATCGACCGATAACCGCCCGGCAAACCGTCCTTGCTGAGCACAACCTGCCACAAATGCGTATATCTGGCCCGGAACACGGCGGCGAAGATCAAGAGATAATAACGCCACATGCGGTAGAATCGCTCGTCGTATCTGCCCTCAAGCTCGGGCCAGGTGGCAACGAAGTTCTCGTGCCAGGCCATCAGTGTCCTGTCGTAATCGGCACCGAAATTGTGCCAGTCCTCCATGACGAACCGGCCCTCGATGGCGCTGCCCAGTTGCTTGATCGACGGCAGCATACCATTGGGGAATATGTACTTTTCGGCCCACGGGTCGCCGTGATTGGCAGTCAGCGTCCCGCCGATGGTGTGCAGCAGGAACAGTCCGTCATCGACGAGCAATTGCCGCGTCTTGTCGAAATAGCCGCGATAGTTCTTGTAGCCGACATGCTCGAACATGCCGATCGAGACGATACGGTCGAACTGGCCGTCAAGGTCATGGTAGTCCATGAGCAGGAACTCGACCGGCAATCCCTTGGCGCTGTCGATGGAGTAATTCGCCTGTTCGCGCGAAATGGTCACACCCGTTCCGGTGATGCCATAGCGCTCGGCTGCGAATTTCAGAAACCCGCCCCAGCCCGAGCCGATATCGAGCACGCGCATGCCCTTTTCGAGGCCAATCTTCCTGCAGATCAGGTCGAGCTTGGCCTCCTGGGCCTCGTCGAGAGAAGTGGCGTCCTTCCAATAACCGCATGAATAAATCATGCGCTTGTCGAGCATGCGCTCGTAAAGGTCATTGCCGATATCGTAGTGCTTTTCGCCGACCTCGAAGGCGCGCCAGCGCTGCAGATTGGTCAGCATGCCGCGCAAATAGCTGACGAGCAGCGAGAAATCGAGCGGGATTGCGTGCTGAATGTCTGTCGTCAAGATCCGGTAGATGGCCTGGTCAACCGCTTCGGCATCCCACCAGCCGTCCATATAGGCTTCGCCGAGGCCGAGCGACCCCATGGTGAGGACGCGATTGTAAATGCGCGCGTCGTGAACCTGGATGTCCCAGGGGCGCGAACCGCCGATCTGGATGTCCGCCTTGTCTAGCAAGCGGGCGATGAAGCCTTCGGCCCCCTTCGCCATTTTCGTCTCCACAGTGTTGTTTTAATGGGCAGAAAAAAGGAAATCCTCTTGAAACTGCGCCAATACGAGCGCCGAAATCAAGAGTGGACGTATTGCGCGTCCGCGGATCGAGAGCCTCACTCTCTTTGGGAGTCGAACGATGTCCAAGGGTCGGCAGCTTCCGGGCAAGGAAGCAAAGAAACCGAAAAAGACGGTTGGCAAACCGACGGGTGGCGCTGCAAAGCCGAAGCCGTAGCAGGCGTGTTCCGGAAAAGAAGGCCCGTGTCAGCGACGCAGTTGCGACCATTTTTCCGGTTCAAAAAGACGAACGCTTGAGGACTTGGGGCATGTTTTCCAGATTCGACATGCCCCTGTTTAGACCTGCGCTCCAGCACCGGAACATGGCTTGGCTCATGCTGCAGAAGACGCTTGTGCTGTCGGCAAGAGGTGATCAGCTGTCGGTTTGATCGAACCATTCACTGTATTCGATGCCGATCAGCTTGCCATCCTCGCGCCGGGCGAAGACGACGTTGCAGACTCCGTCCATCTCGATGATGCCGTTGATCGGCAGCCAGGTGAACACGGCGTTCCAGCGCGCCATCAGTTCGTTGTTCTTGACGCCCCAAAGCTCGAACTCGTAGCGGACGTCGCGTTGATGCCCCATGACACGGTCACGGAAATAGGACCTCAACGAGCTGTGTCCGAACAATGGGTGCTTGTAGCGTCGCGCCGCGTAACGGACATCGGGCACGAACAGGGCGAGAGCTGCCTCGACATCGCGGTTTTCCCAGGAAGACTTGTAGCTGGTTAGCCAGTCGATGGCTTCCTCGGTCGTGATATCCTGCGAGGTGCCGGATCCGAACCCCGAACCCAATCCCAGTCCCGATGTCATATCTGTAACGTGCATGTCACGCTCCCGCGCGGTTGCCGGCTGCAAGAGCAGATACCGCGCCCGGTTCTCTGGCCGCGTTACATAAAACCCATGACAAATGCGGTTTTTCAACCATGAAATGCCACCGATACGAAAAACTACCGGCTGGCGTTAACATGGGGATCAGCTTTGCCAGAGCTGACTTGCGACGATTCCATCGAAAATGAACTGCACCGCCAATGCCGCGAGCAGGATGCCGATGACGCGGGAAATCACGGCAAGTCCGGTCAAACCGAGCATGCGCTGGATCGGAAGGGCGACCTGAAGCGTCAGCCAGGCCGTGGCCATGATCAAGACGAGCGCCAGGATCACCAGCCAGAAGGTGCCGGCATTGGGCGCGCCCGCCGTCAAAAGCATGACCGCCGAGATAGCCCCCGGTCCCGCCAGCAGCGGCATGGCCAGCGGAAAGACCGAAATATCGTCACGCGCCTTGGATTCCTGGGTCTCCTCGTCGGTCGTGCCGGTGCCGCCGGAATGGCGAGCAAAAACCATGTCGATGGCCATCAGCAGCAAAAGGATGCCGCCGGCAGTCCGCAAGGCCGGCAATGTGATGCCGAACAAATCGAGGATTACATTGCCGAGAAAGGCGAAAAGCAGCAGGATCGCCGTGGCGATGATGACACCACGCGTGGCGAGGACAGCGCGCTCGTGATGGGTATTGTCCTTGGTCAGCGCCGCGAAGATAAAGGCGATATCGGCGACGCCGACCGTGGCGAAAAACGTCGCATATGCAACAAGAAACCCGGTCATGATGCGCGACTCCACCGCCGGTTGGTGCCGGGCGCGCAACCAATTGCATCGATGTGACGGGACAGGACCATCGCCTAGCGCTTCTTTTCGATCGTATCCCAGATAAGCGCAGCGATATCGGGGCCATCGAAACGCTTGACCTCGCGGATACCTGTCGGCGAAGTGACGTTTATCTCGGTCAGATAGTCGCCGATGATGTCGATGCCGACAAAGATCAGTCCCTGTTCCTTCAACGTCGGCCCGATGGCCTCGCAGATCTGGCGCTCACGGTCGGTCAGCATGCTCGGTTCGGCGCGGCCGCCGACATGCATGTTGGAGCGAGCTTCGCCCTCGGCCGGCACGCGGTTGATCGCCGCAACGGCCTCGCCATCCACCAGAATGATGCGCTTGTCGCCCTTGCGCACTGCGGGCAGGTATTTCTGCGCAATATAGGGCTCGCGCGAGTTGAGTTCGAACATCTCGATCAGAGAGGCAAGGTTCTGGTCGTCCTGACGGATCAGGAACACGCCGGCGCCACCATTGCCGTAAAGCGGCTTGACGATGATATCGCCATGGCGCGCACGGAAGTCGCGAATGGCGTCGCGGTCGCGGCTGATGATCGTCGGCGGCATCAGATCCGGAAATTCGGTGACCAGGATTTTCTCGGGTGCGTTGCGCACCGAGACCGGATCGTTGACCACCAGGGTATTCGGGTGGATGCGCTCGAGCAGATGCGTCGTGGTTATGTACGCCATGTCGAATGGCGGATCCTGCCTGAGATGTACGACGTCGAATTCGCTGAGGTCGCGCCGTTCCGCCGCGCCGAGCCGGAAGTGCTCGCCCTTGGCCTTGTCGAACAGCTCCACCGGCGCCACCACCGCGCTCAGCACATTGTTGTCGAGCGCCAGGGTCTGCGGCACGTAGTAGAAATTGTCATGCCCCCGGGCCTGCGCTTCGAGCATCAGGGCAAAGGTCGAATCTCCGATCGGGTTGATCGCATCGATCGGGTCCATCTGGTAGGCGGTCTTGAGCGGCATGTCCTGAGAAGTCCTTGCGTGATCCGGGTGCGCGGCAGTGCTACCTGTCAGGATCGCGCCGTGCTTGCAAGTGGTGTCGGCAATGTGCCTACCGCACCCCATCCTGCCCGAAGGCGTTCGGAATGTGGTGCGGCAGTGCGTGGCCGCCAAGAAAGATCAGGTCGAAGCGAACAGTCAAGCCGGCATGCGGGGGATGGCGCGACAAATACCATCGCGCGGCCCGGGAAATGCGCGCTGCATTGACAGCGGCATGGGCTTCCGCCTCGCCGCCGGCGCGGCTCCGCGTCTTGACCTCGACAAAGGCAAGCGTGTCGCCTCGGCGAGCGATCAGGTCGATTTCGCCGAGCGGCGTTTTCACCCGCCTTCCGACGATACGATAAAACCGCGCCATGAGATAAAGCGCTGCCAGCGCTTCGCCGCGCTTACCGCGCCGCTCGGCCAGTTTGCGGCGGTTGAGCATCAGCCCCGAGGTTTTACCCGCCCATTCCTGCCGCATCACCGACCATCCTTGAGCTGAAGGGCGGCATCGTAAACCTGCTTGCGCTTGATCCCGAAACGGGCGGTAACCGCGTCGACGGCGGCACGCAATGGCATTTCGGCGAGCGCTTCGACCAGTGCCGGCTGCCAATCCTGTTCACTCGGCTCGGTTTCCGGAGCACCGGCAACCAGCACCACAGCCTCGCCCTTGGTCTCGGCTTCACCAAATCGCGCGGCGAGCTCGCTGAGGGTGCCATGAGCGAAGCGCTCGAACTTCTTGGTCAATTCGAGCGCCACCGAAGCATCACGCTCACCGCCGAACAGCTCCGCCATCGCCGAGAGCGCGGCCGCCAGCCGGCGTGGTGATTCGTAAAAGATCAGCGTTTCCGGGTTCTTGGCCAGTTCGGCGAGTCGGGCCTTGCGGGCACCCGCCTTGGCCGGCAAAAACCCGATGAAACTGAAGGCATCGGTCGGCAGTCCGGACGGCGCCAATGCCGCCAGCAAGGCCGAGGCGCCGGGTATGGCAAAGACCGGGACGTTTTCCGCCCGCGCCGCCCGGACAAGCGGAAAGCCCGGATCGGACAGCAGCGGCGTGCCGGCATCGGAAATAAGGGCGATAGCCGCGCCCTGTTTCAGGCGCTCGATCAGGCCTGGCACCCGAGCCACTTCATTGTGCTCATGCAGCGCGGCGCGCCGGGTGCGGATGAGGAAATGATCGAGCAGCCTTGCGCTCGTGCGCGTGTCCTCACACAGGATCAATTCGGCCCCGGCAAGGGTTTCCAGCGCCCGGATCGAAATGTCCCTGAGGTTTCCGATCGGGGTCGAAACAAGATAGAGCCCGGGCGAAAGCGGCGGCGCCACAAGGCTGTTGCCGGCTATCACATAGGATTTTTCCGCCTCTTGGGGGGAATTCACGGTGCAAATCGTCCCGGAAACACATTCCAAACACGCAAAGTCTTTATGCGCCGGGTCTTGTTTTGTATACCTTTGTTGGCCGCCGGAGCATCATTACGCTGATCGCACACCGGTTTTTCGCCAAATTCCCATGCCCGCTGAGAACGGGCGGACCGTGTTGGCGGCACGGGGGAGTCTGGTCCGAAGTGGTCGGACAAGATGGATTCGCACACCGGTTCGGCCGGGATGCGGCAGGCTCCCGGCGGAGCGACAGTGGTTGTAGCGTGAGCGTGAAGGGGCGGACCAGTGAGTGACAACAAGACGCCGAAAGGCGAATTTGAGAGACGGATCGGACGGCGGACACTGCTCGCCGGCGCCGGAGCGGGGATCGCGGCACTTCTCGCCGGATGCTCGAACTTCTCGTTCGGACCCTCCAACATCAGCACACGCAACATCGGCGTTGGCCAGTCACCGGCGGTCGGCACCACATCCGGAACAGGCGCGGTCAAGGTCGCCCTGATCCTGCCGCAGACCGGTGACGTTGCCAGCGTCGGTACCTCAATGGTCAATGGCGCCCAGCTCGCCATGGACTACATCCAGTCCAATCCACAGATCCCGTCCAACATCACCCTGATCGTCAAGGACAGCCAGGGCGACGCGACGATGGCCTCGCGCCAGGCGAGCACCGCGGTGTCCGAAGGAGTCAGCCTCATTCTCGGCCCCCTCAAGGCGGAATGCGTGCAGGCCGCCGGCTCGGTCGCCCGGTCCGCCGGTATTCCTCTTATCGGGTTCTCCAACAATTCCGGCGCAGCGGCGCCGGGCGTCTACCTGCTCAACGTTCTGCCCGAAACCGAGGTCCGTCGTTCCCTTGCCTATGCCCAGGCTCAGGGGCGCAGGGCTTTCGCCGCTGTCGTGCCGACCACCGATTTCGGCCGCATCCAGGAGGGCGCTTTCCGCCAGGCCGTGTCCGATCTCGGACTCAATGCCCGCGCCGTCTACACGTTCTCGAACGAAACCGAAGCGCGTGCGGCCATGGAGCAGGTCGTCGCCCAGCTCAAGTCCGGCACCGTCGACGCGCTGTTCCTGCCCGATCGTGCCACAGCGCCAAGTTTCGGCGTGCTGCTCGAGGAAGCCCTGATCGACCGCTCCAAGGTCACGATCATGGGGTCGGCCGACTGGGACGGCGACATCAAGATTGCCTCGACCGCCTTCCTCACCGGCGCCGTCTATCCGGCTGTCGATGACGCCGGACTGACGGCCCTGAGACCAAGCTATGTGGCGCGCTTCGGCACCGAGCCGCACCCGCTGGCCTCGATCGCCTATACCGCCGTGCTCCTGGCCAATTCCTCGACCCTGGCGCTGGCGACCCCACCCTATTCGGCGTCGCTTTTGACCCGCGCTTCCGGCTTCAACGGCCGCGACGGCCTGTTCCGCTTCCTGCCGGACGGACGGTCGCAATATGCGCTGGTGATGAAACAGGTCGTGGTCGGCGGCGCCCAGAAGGTCGATTCGGCCAAGCTGCCCTAGCCGGAGCGTTTCCCGCAAAAATGGGAACCGGTTTTGCGGTTCGGAAGCGCGACAGACAAAAACGGATCAGCACTGCTGCCAGCGATGCGCTACGCCGCCAGATCGGCCACCACCGCATCGAGCACGGCAAAGCCCTGTTCGGTAACGCGGATATTGCCGTTGGGCAGGGTCTCGATCATTTCGGCGAAGGTCAGGTCCTCGATCTGGTGCGGATCGAGTTCGCGGCCCGACAAAAGCGTGTAGCGCTTGGGATCGATGCCCTCATTGAGCCTCAGGCCCATGACGAGATATTCATCGCCCTCTTCCTCCCAGGTCAACAGGTCGTCGGTGACCTTGCCATGGCCGCGCGTCAACACGCGGTCGCGCCAGGCAAACGGGCTCTTTTCGGTAGCGGTGGCGTGTCGGACATTGTCAAGCAGCAGCCGACCATGGGCGCCGGGGCCGACCCCAACATATTCGCCATAGCGCCAGTAAAGGAGGTTATGCCGGCTTTCCTCGCCGGGACGGGCGTGGTTGGAAATCTCGTAGGCCGGCATGCCCACCGCCGCCATCCGATCGCGCGTCAGATTGTAGAAATCCGCCGACAGATCGCCGTCGGGCATCTTCAGCTTCCCGGCGCGCCACATGTCGTAATAGCGCGTGTCGGCCTCGATGGTCAGCTGATAGAGCGACAGGTGACCGGCGCTCAATGACAGCGCCTCCTCCAGCTCATCTTCCCACTCGGAAAGCGTCTGGTGCGGGCGGGCATAGATCAGATCGAAGCTCGAGCGTTCGAACACCGACTGCGCCAGTTCGACCGCCGCCTTGGCTTCGTCGACCGAATGCAACCGACCGAGCGCCTTGAGCGGTTCGGGCCTGAGCGATTGCACCCCGATCGAGACACGATTGACCCCGGCGGCGCGATAGCCACGGAAACGGGCCGCCTCGACGGAATTGGGATTGGCTTCGAGGGTGATTTCGGCATCGGGCTTGACCTGCCAGAGCCGTGCAATGGCATCGAGAATGGTGCCGATGCTTTCAGGCGCCATCAGCGAGGGCGTGCCACCACCGAAAAAGATCGAATCGACCGCCATGTCCGGTTTGAGCTCGGCGAAATGCATGAGCTCGCGCTCATAGGCGGCAACGAAGGCCTCCTCGTCGAAGCTGCCACGATGGACATGGGAATTGAAATCGCAATAGGGGCATTTGGCAGCGCAGAACGGCCAATGCACATAGATGCCGAAAAGGCCGTTCGCACGGGAGCTATCGGGTGAGTTAGGACTCACAACAGGCCTCGACGAACAGCGCGAAGGCGCGGGCGCGGTGCGAAAGTCCCACTTTTCCGGGCGACCAGGAATGCTTGGCCTCGCTCGGCATCTCGCCGAAAGTGATGTCGAACCCGTCCGGCATGAACACAGGATCGTAGCCGAAACCGAGATCGCCGCGCGGCGGCCAGACCATCGTCCCGTCGGCCCGGCCCTCGAAGATCAGATCGGTTCCGTCGGGATGGGCAAGGCAAAGCGTGGCGCGGAACGAGCCGCGCCGGTCGCCGGGCGACATGGCGCCCTTCGCCTGCAAGGCGTTCTCGACCCGCTGCATGGCGCGCTTAAAATCGCGCGGAACCCCGGCCCAGTCCGCTGTGTAGACCCCGGGATCGCCGTTGAGCGCATCGACGCACAGTCCCGAATCGTCAGCCAGCGCCATCATGCCGGATCCTTCGGCGGCGGCATGAGCCTTGATGCGGGCATTCTCGATGAAGGTGGTTCCGGTCTCCTCTGGCTCGGGCAGACCGAGTTCGCCGGCCGAGACGAGATCGAGCCCGAACGGGTCGAACAGCCCACGAAATTCCTTGAGCTTGCCGGCATTGTGGGTGGCAATGACCAGACGATCGCCGTCCCTCAAGCGAAATTTGTCACTCATCGGCCAAGAACCTGCTTTTGCATCTCCACCAGTTCGCCAATGCCCTTGCCGGCGAGTGCCATCAGGTGATCGAGTTCGTCGCGCGAGAACGGTTCGGCCTCGGCAGTGCCCTGGATTTCAACGAACTTGCCGGTGCCTGTCATGACGAAATTGGCGTCGGTATCGGCCTCGGAATCCTCGTCGTAATCGAGATCAAGCACCGGCGTGCCACGATAGATGCCGCAGGAAATGGCGGCGATGTGATCCTTGAGCGGATTGCCGGCAACAAGATCGCGGGCTTTCATCCACTCGATCGCCTCGGCAAGGGCGACGTAGCCGCCGGTAATCGAGGCGGTGCGGGTGCCGCCATCGGCCGAGAGAACGTCGCAATCGATAATGACCTGGTTTTCTCCGAGTGCGCCCATATCGACCACGGCCCTCAAGGACCGCCCGATCAGGCGCTGGATTTCCTGGGTGCGGCCGGACTGCTTGCCCGCAGCGGCTTCGCGCCGTGTGCGCTGGCCGGTGGCGCGCGGCAGCATGCCGTATTCGGCGGTGACCCAGCCGACGCCCTGGCCGCGCCGCCACGGCGGCACCGAGGTTTCGACGCTTGCCGTGCACAACACGCGCGTCTTGCCGAAACTGACGAGGCACGAGCCCTCGGCCTGGGGAGCGACACCGCGTTCGAGCGTCACCTCACGCATCTGGTCGGGGGCACGGGAAGACGGGCGCATGGCAAGGTTTCCGTTTGTTTGATCCTGATGCGGCTCATAGCGTGTTCGCCGGACCGGAACAAGCATGGCCCGCCGCCCATGACGCTTCGATTGCCTTGGAAAGCGGGCCGATTGCCCTTAAGTCTAGTGCCCAGGCAACCATCCGGAGCCGAGATGCCAAACCCACCGCCCTACCGGCGCGACGATTTTCTCGATGCGCTCAACCAGCGCAGCCAGGAAATTTTTAGGAAGCTCGTCGAACGCTACCTCGACACCGGCGTACCGGTCGGCTCGCGCCAGTTGTCGCGCATGCTCGATGTCTCGCTGTCGCCGGCATCGGTGCGCAATGTCATGGCCGACCTTGAGGAACTGGGCCTGATTGCCGCCCCCCACACCTCGGCCGGACGCGCACCCACCCAGGACGGCCTCAGGTTTTTCGTCGACGCCATGCTCGAGATTGGCGCCATGGACGATCGCGACCGCACCCAGATCGCCCGCCAGATCGAGGGCTCGGCAACCGACGGCAAGATCGAAGGTCTGCTGACCGAGGCGAGCACGATGCTCTCAGGGTTGAGCCACGGTGCCGGCGTCGTGCTGGCGCAAAAATCCGATCTCGTGCTCAAGCATATCGAATTTGTCCGGCTCGACGCCAGTTCCGCTCTGGTCGTGCTGGTCGGCCAGGATGGTCAGGTCGAAAATCGCGTCCTGCCGCTGCCACCCGGTCTGCCGGCCAGCGCCATCACCCAGGCCTCCAACTATCTTGCCAGCCTTGTTGTCGGCGCACGCTCGCCGAGGCGCGAAACCGAGCTCGAAAAGCGCCGCAAGGCCCAGAAGGCCGAGCTCGACGAACTGACCGACAAACTGGTCGATGACGGGTTCGCCACCCTCAGCGACGCTGCCTCGAGCGCCGAGCCGATGCTGATCGTCAGGGGGCGCGCCAATCTCCTCAACGAAGCGATGGCCTCCGAGGACCTCGACCGCGTCAGGCAATTGCTCGACGAGATCGAATCCAAGCGCGGGCTGATCGACCTGCTGACCGACGCCGAGAAGGGTGAGGGCGTCCGCATATTCATCGGTTCGGAAAACAAACTGTTCTCGCTCAGCGGGTCGTCGGTGATCCTTTCCCCGTACAAGGACGCCAATGACAAGGTGGTCGGCGTGCTCGGGGTCATCGGTCCGACGCGGCTTAATTATTCCCGCATCGTGCCGGTGGTTGATTACACCGCTCATGTCGTGTCCCGTCTGGTGGCACGCAAGAAATAGCGCCTTTGCCGCCATTCCTGCGCCGATTGTCGGTACTGCGGCAACACAACGGCACCAGCACTGTTGAAATTTGCCGGCGAGTGGTCGATATGCGGTGCACCCAACCCAACCAGCCCAGGACGAGATGTTCATGAGCGATAACGAACTGACGCCGGACGAAGACCAGATCGACACCGAAATGGCGCCCGAGACAGAAGCGCCGGTCGAGGATCCCGTCGAAATCCTCGTCAATGAGAATGCCGAGCTGAAGGACCGCCTGCTGCGCCTTGCAGCGGATATGGAAAACCTCAGGAAGCGCATGGATCGCGAGATCTCCGATACCCGCAACTATGCCATTTCCGGGTTCGCCCGCGACATGCTGGTGGTCACCGACAATCTTTCCCGTGCCCTGACAGCGGTTCCCGAAGAGGTCCGCGAAAGCACTGACGACAACGTCAAGTCGCTGATCGAGGGCATCGAGATGACCGAGCGCGAGACCTATCGGCTGCTGCAAAAGCACGGCGTCGAGCCCATTCCCGCCGAAGGCGAGAAATTCGACCCGCACAAGCACCAGGCAGTGTTCGAAATCCCCAACACCGATGTTCCGGAGGGGACGATCCTGCAGGTCATGCAGGCAGGCTTTGCCATCGGCGAACGCGTCCTGCGCCCCTCGATGGTCGGTGTCTCCAAGGGTGGCCCGAAAGCGGCGCCAGCCGCATCCGAGCCCGCACCCGGCGCCGAGATCGACAAGCAAGCCTGAGCCTTTCGGGCACCGATGACGCTGCTCGTCCACCTCATCGGTGCCGGGCTCATGTGCCCTGCAAGGACCATGTTAAGCAGAACCTGAGAAAACCGCGGTTTGCGACCTGACGGAGCAGCGCGGTCATTCACGCCAAAAGGGCGGGTTTGTGGCCTTGAGTTCTTGAAGGTCAAAACCGCTGTCCCTATATACGCCGCGACACCGGACTGCAGTTCTGTAGCCGGCAACACCCCCATAGGGGCCCGAACGCTTGCTGCCGTCAGGGGCGCGAAGCGGGCCTGCTGAGAAAGAGGTATAAT
>CAXXNZ010000002.1:0-36910 GCA_963676075.2 Devosiaceae bacterium | reverse complement strand
GCATCGCGGACGATCTGGGCCGGGGCATAAAAACCCATCGGCTGGGAATTGAGGAGAGCCGCCGCGAAAACGTCCGGATAGTGGCACTTGAGCCAGCACGAGACGTAAACGAGCAGGGCAAAGCTCGCCGCATGGCTTTCGGGAAAGCCGTAATCGGCAAAGCCCTCGATCTGCTTGAAGCAGCGCTCGGCGAAATCCTGCGTGTAGCCACGCTTTTTCATCCCGGTGACCAGTTTGTCGCGAAAGGCGCCGATGGTGCCGGCGCGCCGGAAGGTCGCCATGGCGCGGCGCAACTGGTCGGCCTCGCCGGGGGTGAAGCCGCCGGCGACGATGGCGATCTGCATCGCCTGTTCCTGAAAGAGCGGAATGCCGAGGGTACGCTTGAGCACAGCGTGCAGGGCCGGCCCGACTTCTTCGGGTTGTTCGATGCCCTGCCGGCGCTTGAGATAGGGATGGACCATGCCCCCCTGGATCGGGCCGGGCCGGACGATCGCCACTTCGATAACGAGGTCATAGAATTCCTTGGGCCGCAAACGCGGCAGCATCGACATCTGCGCCCGGCTCTCGATCTGGAACACCCCGAGCGTGTCGGCGTGCTGGATCATGGCGTAGACGCGCTCGTCCTGGTCCCTGAGGATTTCGGTGAGGTCCGGAGTTAGCCCATAATGGAGCTTTAGGAACTCGAAGGCGCGGCGGATACAGGTCAGCATGCCGAGGGCGAGGACGTCGACCTTCAAAATGCCGAGAGCATCGAGATCGTCCTTGTCCCATTCGACGGTCGTCCGGCCGTCCATCGCCGCGTTGTGGATCGGGATCGAGGTGTCGAGCCGGTCCCCGGTCAGAACAAAGCCGCCGACATGCTGGCTGAGGTGTCGGGGAAAACCCATCAATTCGGTGACGAGTTTCAGCACCAGTTGCAGGCTCGCCTCGTTGGGATCGAGGCCGAGTTCCTTGATACGTTCTTGCTTGATGCCCTTGGAATGCCAGCCCCAGTTGAGGCCGTTGAGAGCGGTGATGAGGTCGGCGGAAAGGCCGAAGACCTTGCCGATCTCGCGGACGGCGCCGCGTGTGCGATAGGTGACGACAGTGGCGGTCAGGGCGGCGCGGTGGCGACCGTATTTCTCATAAAGATACTGGATCACCTCCTCACGGCGCTCGTGCTCGAAATCGACATCGATATCGGGCGGTTCGTCGCGCTCGGTCGAAATGAAGCGTCCGAAGACGAGATTGCCGACCATTGGATCGACCTCGGTGACCCCAAGGCAGAAACAGACGGTCGAGTTCGCCGCCGAGCCGCGCCCCTGGCACAGGATCCCCCGCTCCTCGCGGGCATAGCGGATGAGGTCGGCGACGGTGAGGAAATAGGCGGCGTAGCGCTTCTCCTCGATCAGCCGCAGTTCTTTCAAGGCCATGCGCTTGACCTTGAAGGGGATGCCGTCGGGGTAGCGCTTTTTTGCCCCCTCCCAAGTGAGGCGGACGAGCGTTTCCTGCGCCGTCTCGCCCGTGCCGACGGTTTCTTCCGGATAATTGTAGCGAAGATCCTCGAGCGAGAAGGAGATGCGGTTCGCGAAACGCCCGGTTTCGGCGAGCGCCTGGGGCTGATCGCGGAACAGCCGTGCCATCTCGTCCGCCGGCTTGATGTGACGTTCGGCATTGGTCTCGAGCCGCCGCCCCGCCTCCTGGATGGTCACATGCTCCCGGATGCAGGTCAGCACATCCTGCAGCGGCCGGCGGTCGGGATCGTGATAGAGCACGTCGTTGGTGGCCAGAAGCGGCACACCCGCCGCTTGCGCCAGCGCCGCGCCTTCGTTGATCCGGGCCCGGTCGTTCCCATGGTGGCGCGGGGCGATGCCGAGCCAGGTCCTGTCCGGCGCCAGGGCAGCGAGACGGGTGAGATGCTCCCTTGCACCGAGGATATCGGTGTCGGGCGGCATCAGAATGAAGAGCTGACCTTCGGCGCATTTGGCGAGGTCATCGAAATGGAGGATGCACGCCCCCTTTTCGGCGCGGCGGTTGCCAAGGGTGAGCAATTGGCACAGGCGCCCATAAGCCGACCGATCGGTCGGATAGGCGATGATGTCAGGCGTATAATCGGCAAACCGGAGCCGTACGCCGACGAAATAGCGGAAATCCGGGCGGGTCTTTTTGATCTCGCGCATCATGACATGGGCGCGCACCACCCCGGCGAAACTGTTGCGGTCGCACAGCCCGAGCCCGTCGAGCCCGAGGCTTGCGGCCCTCACGACCAGCTCGTCCGGATGCGACCCGCCGGTGAGGAAGGTGAAATTGGAGGTCGTAACCAGTTCGGTATAGGCGGGGGATGCAGTCATCTTGCTCGCCTATCCGAACAGCCCGGTGCAGGAACCAGCGCGGCGTATCGCTTTGTTCGTAAAGCCCTTCGCGGAACAGCCAGAAGCCGCCGCCCCCTCGTCATCCTCGCAGGCGTAATAGTCGCGGGTCAGCGCCCCTTCGCCGGGCTGCCACCATTCGACCCCGATGCGCTCCGGCCCCGACGCCTTGAGAAAGCGGTAGCCGATACGCCGCCATACCATGCGCGCCGGGCGGTCCGTCCGGCACCTCGGCGATGACCTTGATCGGCTCCGGGTTGGGCAGGAGCCGCAAGGGCCGGGGCGCGGCGGCGGGCGCGGCAGCTTCCGGCCTGTCCGGTTGTGCGCGCCACCAGCGGTTCAAGCCCTGCAGCCCGCTCGGGGATGTGGCTGTCGCGCGGCTTGAGCCGCAGCACCGAGGCCGCCCCGAGCCGGCTCGCCATGCGGTCGTAGAGCTTGTCGAGCGCCTGCGCATCGCCGCCGCCGAAAAAACTCCCGGCATGGGTTTCGTCGAGTTCGGAGACCGAACTGGCCATCAGCCGGATCATCTCGATGCCGAAACCGGCGTCAAAATCGGCGATGAGCTTGTCGATGCGGTTGGCGAACAGCCGGGCGATATGGCCGGCGTCGCGCGTCGCTCGTGCGGCATTGACGGCCAGATGCATGACCTCATGATCGACGCGGAACATCAAGAGATGGAAGGTCTGGGCCCCGGCGCCCTCGCCCTGCAATTGCCCGGACAACCGGTGCGACAGGTCGTCGACAGCCATGAGCACATCGTCGATCAAACCGATCGGTTCGGCGAATTTGCGGTCGGTGTAGCGCTCCGGCACCGGCAGGCGCGGGTCGAGCTTTTCGTCGGCAAGTCCGAGCGCCTGGTCGAGCCGCAACAACAGCCTGCCGCCGAAGCGGGCGAGCAAGGCGCTCTCGGTCGCGACGATAGAGCTGGCCGATGCGCTTGAGCCCCATCTGCCCGAGACCGGCGATGGTTTCGGCATCGAGCCTCAGGGCCGCGACCGGCAGCGGCGCCAGAAGCGTCGCGACATCTGTCGTTTCCGGAGTAGCGTGCGGCGGCGCGGTGCCTTCCAGCCCGGCAAGGGCATCGAACACCCGTCCACTGCCCTGGTCGCGCGGATGTCCGAGCGGCGGGTTGGGCAGGGAAACAACTTTCTGGTGAGACGCCTGGCCGGTCTCTCCGACCTGTCGTCCGCCGCCGTCCGCGCTCCCTCCAGCCGCATCTGAAGTCGCGATCGCCCCCGGAGCAAAATGGGCGAGGGGCCCAGGCGGCACCGATGCTTGGGGCAATGGCCGCCTCGGCGGCATAGCCGGTAGCGGCAAGGCGGGGCTGTCACCATGTCCATCAGCGCCCGCTCGCCGCCGAACAGATGGCGCGACGCCGGTAATGTCGAGCATCAGGTCGCCATAGGGGACCTCGTCGGTAAGAATGGCGACGATGGGGGAGACATTGGCGTGCCAGTCGGCCAGACGTTCGAACATCGTCCGGAAAAAGTCGTGATCGGCCTCGCGGGCGATCAGTCCCCGGGCAGATGGCGCGGGCATCGCTGAGGCTCTGGCCAGCATGGAGCCCCGTGGCGGCGCGCCAGCCCGTCCGCCGCAACGAGCCGCATGGCATTGTCGCGCTTCTCGTATACGACGAGCGGGTTTTTCAGGACCCTGCCGGACCTGTTCGGTTGGTCGCGCTCCCGAATCGGCGAACCGGGGCCCACGTCGCCTGGGAGCGGCTCCGAGGTCTGGATCATGCCGTCTGAGACAGTCGGTCGCCCAGTCCGGCAGGGTGAGCGCCAGATAGCGCCGTTCTGCCGTCCGAGCTGGTGCCGGCCTGCCCACGGGCGCTGTCTGCCACAAGCCCATTTTTGCTCCATTGCACATCCCAGAAATCACGGCCTGCTCCATCGCGCCCCGTCGCCGTGTGTCCGAGCTGCCGGGCGCCCTTTTCGAGCGTCACCCGGTAACGTGGCAGGCCCGGTGCGCGGACATCGAACGCCGTTTCGGCGCTCGGGGCCGGCGCCACGTGCCAGCGCAGGGCGGCAGCGCTGGCTTCGCGTTCGCGGCCATAGCGCATGAGGAAGGGGGTAACCCCGAAACTTTCGGCCCTCAGGACCAGTCGTCGCGAGGCGGTGAAATCGAGCGCCTTGTGATGAGAGGCGAAATCGCCGATCACGGCGGCGACACTGCCGCAGCCGGTCGCCTCCTCCATCGCCCACAACATTTCGGTAATGGTGTCGACCCGTACAAGCGCCAGTGCTGCGGGATCGAACCCATATCCCAAAAGCCCCGGCCCATAAGGCAGACCGGTCTCCTGCCCCTCGGCGCGCATCTGCAGGAAGATCACCGCCTGGCGTTCGGCGCTCAACAGCCCGCGCGCCTGCATCAGCGCGAAGCCGAGCACCGCACCCGCATCACGGGGCGTATCGGCAAAGATCTCGTTGAGCGTGCCCGGCGCGGCCTGCGGCAACCCGACTGTCGGCGACCCGTCCGCCACCGGCGCGGCCGGTACCGGGCGCCGCTCGATCTTCTCGATCGAGGCGCGCAGATCGGCGATGACCTTTATGCGGGCGGACATGGAAACGGTTCCTGTTCTCGGCAAAATGAGAACAAAAAGGGAACAACAAAGCCGATAAAGAGTCAAGTCCGACATGAGGGCGCGGTCTTTGCGCGCGACCTCGCGCCTCAGCGGAGATGGCAAGACTTGTCAGAGAGCCGCTTTATGCTAAGCACGGCACAGCAAACAGAGCGAGCACACGCCGTGGCCTCAAGCAAAATCCATGTCGCGTTGACATTCGACGACAATTTCTGGGCACCGGCCTACGCGACCATGCGCTCCATTTGCATCGCCAGCCACAGGCGCGCCGATCTGGTCTTTCATCTGTGCCATCGTCCTTTGACCGACGAGCATGTCGCCGATCTCAGAAAGATCGAAAGCGAGTATGGCGCAACGCTCACCTGGTACGATCTCGAGAACGATGAACGTTTCAATCAGGTCATCGGCAAGGCGCGCTATCACAAGCGAACGACCAATATCGTTTATGCGCGACTGATGTTCGACGTGCTGCTGCCCGAGACCGTCGAGCGCATCATCTATCTCGATTGCGACATGTATGTGCGCGCGCCGATCGAGGAGCTCTATGAGACCGACCTCGAAGGCCACCCCATTGCAGCCGTCAGGGATCCCTATTCCTTCCATATCATCGGCGATAAGGACATGCGTCAGAACCAGGACCTGTTCAATCTCGCCGACCTCTATTTCAACGCCGGCTTGCTGGTGATCGACATGGATGGCTGGAAAAAGGCCGGGATCCCGGCCAAGCTCGATGCGGCCATTGCCGACGGCACCATGGACCGGATCTATTACGATCAGGATTTCCTCAATCTGGTCTTCGCCAACAACTGGAAACGCCTGCCGCAGATGTGGAACGTCCTCAACCCGCGCGGCCCGCACGAAGCATTCGACCCGATGCTCCTGCACTACACCGGCCCGAGAAAACCCTGGCATCTGGTGTCGGGCGTCGCCTTTTCGCGTGTTTACCGCCACGTCATGACCAACGAGTTGTTCTACCGCTACATGCGGCATCGCGTGAAGCACCGCCTGCGCCGGATGTTCAGGCTCAACAGATAGCGAGTCGCATCCCGTGACAGACACATCGATCCATATCGTTTTGTGCTTCGACAACAATTTCTGGGCGCCGGCCTATGCGACCATGCGCTCGGTCTGCATCGCCTCCCACCGCAGAAGCGACATCAATTTCCACCTGTTCCATTCCGGACTGTCCGAAACCCACAGGCGCGACCTCGACGCCATCGAAACGGAATATGGCGCGCACCTTCACGACTACGATCTCGGCCGGATCGATGTCTATCGGACGGCCGGCGCCAAGGGGCGCTATCTCGAGCGGCTGACCAGCGTCATCTATGCCCGGCTGATGCTGCACGAAATCCTGCCCGCCGAGATTACCCGCGTCATCTACATGGATTGCGACATGTACGTCCGCGCGCCCATCGAGGAACTGAGCGAGATGGATCTTGAGGGCAAGCCGATCGCCGCGGTGCGCGAGCCCTGGTCCCACCTGATCGTCGGCGGGCGCGATCTCAAGAACAATCTCGACCTGTTCGACCTCGCCGATCTCTATTTCAATTCCGGACTTCTGGTCATAGACCGCGAGAAATGGGCCGCGGCAGGGGTGGTCGCGCGCTTTCAGGCGATGATCGAAGACGGCACCATGGATCGGCTCTATTACGACCAGGACGTTCTCAACCTGATCTTCAAGCACAACTGGCTGCGCCTGCCGCAATTGTGGAACACCATCAATCCGCGCGGCCCGCACGAGGCGTTCGACCCGAAGCTCCTACACTACACTGGTCCGCGAAAGCCCTGGAATCTGATATCCGGCGTCGCCTTCGCCCGCGTTTACCGCCACGTGATGACCAATGATCTGTTCTATCGCTTCTTCTGGTTCCGCATGCGACGGCGCCTGAAACGTTGGGTCGGCCTAAAATAGCCGCACTTGCTGCCTAGGGCAGATCACGCTTAGGTGGAATCGCCTGATCTGCTCTATGTCTTTGAGTGGTCGTGTTTTCGAGGCTTCGACAAGCTCAGCCGGAAAAGTGATTTCCACTTTTCGTGAAAACACTCTAGGGCGGCGAGATGGGTGCCTGCCCGCCCCAACAAAAGCTCAAACGTGGAACCGCTCATGTTCGAAGCCATTTCCAAACTGTTCGCGCAGCCGCAGGCCGATACCGCCCCGCCTGACGCCAAGCTGTCGGTTGCGACGCTGCTGGTGCATCTGGCCGCGGTCGATGGCATCATTACCGACAACGAACGCAAGACCATCGCCAGCGTGCTCAGCGAACACTTCAATCTGACGGCGGACGAAGTGAAAAGACTGGTTGCCGAAGCGACGCATCGCGATGCGGAATCGGTCGATTTCTACCACTTCACCGCCACGCTCACCCGTCTGCCGGAAGAGGACCGGATCGAAATCATCAGGCAAATGTGGCAGGTGGTGTTCGCCGACGGGCACAATCACGAGCTCGAGGACAACATGGTCTGGCGCGTGGCCGAACTGATCGGCATCTCGACGCGCCAGCGCACGCTGCTGCGAAAAGAGATTCGCGACGACACCGAAGCCGAATAGGCCCGTCACCACATCTCGTCACGCCCGCTGCGTTTACCGCTTTGGAGTAAAACCGGGCTCCCGGACTTGCCGTGATCGGGACCAGTGACTAGATAGAGCCAACTGTCATCATTGGAGCCGCGTAATGATCGCCCTCATCAGTATCATCTCAATGCTGCTCTCGCTCGCCTATTGGGTGCTGCTGGCAATGATCATCATGAGCTGGCTGATCAGCTTCAACATCATCAACACCCGTAATCAGTTCGTCTACACGGTCTGGAACGCCCTGACGGCGCTGACCGAACCGGTTCTGAAGCCGGTGCGGCGTATCCTGCCGCCGATCGGCGGACTCGATCTGTCGCCGATCGTCGTTTTCCTGATCATTCTGTTCCTGCAGATTTTCGTCGAACGCGACCTGCCGCGCTATCTCGGCATCTACTAGAGCAGATCACACTTAAGTGGCGTCGCCTGATCTGCTCTGTGCCTTTGAGTGGTCGTGTTTTCGAACCGGAAAAGTGGTGTCCACTGTTCGCCGGCGCGAACCTTCGGTTCCTGAAACCACTCTGGCGCGGAGGTGAGCGCCTGGCGCGAGACCGGCGCGGGGCTTGAGCTTTTCGTGCGCGCCACCCCCAATGCCTCCGCCAATCGTATCGAGGGCGTTGAAACACGCGATGACGGTTCCGAGGTACTGCGCGTCCGCGTGACGGCGCCGCCGGACAAGGGCAAGGCCAACAAGGCCGTCACCGCACTGGTCGCATCAGCCTTCGGCCTCGCCAAGTCTCGCGTCGTCGTCGTTTCGGGTGAAACGGCCCGTTTGAAGCTGCTCAGAATAGACGGTCCGTCGAGTACACTCGCCTCAAAAGCAAAAAACCTGTTTCAAAGCGACGCATAACCGCCCAATAGGCGGTATGCGGCACGATATTCATTGCCTCTTTGGCACCAATTTGCCATACGTTCGCCATTTTCGGGGGAAGGCGCCGATTTGCTCATTCGGCGTTTGTTAGTCGTCCGGCTCCGGCCGGACCCGGAGAGCACGAACCAAACCAAGAGGGTTACCTATGGACCTTGCACTCTGGCTGATCGTCATCGCGGGAGCGCTGTCGATCGTCTACGGTGTCATAACGACACGGGGGCTCATGGCCGCCGACGCCGGTACTGCCCGCATGCAGGAAATTTCTGCAGCGGTACGCGAAGGCGCCCAGGCCTATCTGCGCCGCCAATACACCACCATCGCCATCGTCGGCGTCGTCATCTTCATCCTCGCCTTCTGGCTTCTGGGCATCTATGCCGCCATCGGCTTCCTGATCGGCGCCGTGCTTTCGGGTGCCACCGGCTTCATCGGCTATGAACATCTCCGTTCGCGCCAATGTCCGCGTCGCCCAGGCTGCCACGAAATCGCTCGCGGGCGGCCTCGATCTCGCTTTCAAGTCGGGCGCTGTCACCGGGCTTCTCGTGGCCGGTCTCGGCCTTTTGGGCGTTACGGTCTATTTCATCATCCTTCTCGGCCTCGGGTTCGAACCGACCAGCCGCACCGTTGTCAACGCGCTGGTCGCGCTCGGCTTCGGCGCCTCGCTGATCTCCATCTTCGCCCGTCTCGGCGGCGGCATCTTCACCAAGGGTGCTGACGTTGGCGGCGACATGGTCGGCAAGGTCGAAGCGGGTATCCCCGAAGACGACCCGCGCAACCCGGCCACCATCGCCGACAATGTCGGCGACAATGTCGGCGACTGCGCCGGCATGGCCGCGGACCTGTTCGAAACCTATGTCGTGACCGTGGTTGCCACCATGGTCCTGGCCGCGATTGTTTTGCCCGTCGAATTCAAGCTTGCCGGCATGATCCTGCCGCTCGCCATCGGTGGCGCCTGCGTCGTCACCTCGATCATCGGCACCTATTTCGTCAAGCTCGGTGCTTCGGGCAACATCATGGGCGCGCTCTACAAGGGCGTGATCGCCACCGGCGTTCTGTCCCTGATCGTTCTGTTCCCGGTGATCTGGCTCGTCTTCGGCAGTCTTGATGTCGAACTCGGCCAGCTCAACGCCGCCGGCGAACTGATCGGCAAGTCCTTCACGCCGATGGCCTTGTACTGGTGTGGCGTCGTCGGTCTGGTCATCACCACGCTGATCGTGATCATCACCGAGTACTACACCGGCTCGAACAAGCGTCCGGTGAACTCGATCTCGGAAGCCTCGCTGACCGGCCACGGCACCAACGTCATCCAGGGTCTGGCCGTCTCGCTTGAATCGACCGCCCTTCCGGCGCTCGTGATCATCGCGGGCATCATTGTCACCTATCAGCTTGCCGGCCTGTTCGGCATCGCCGTTGCCGTGGCAACCATGCTGGCCATTGCCGGCATGATCGTCGCGCTCGACGCCTTCGGTCCGGTGACCGACAATGCCGGTGGCATTGCCGAAATGGCCGGTCTCGACAAGGAAGTCAGGCAGAACACCGACGCGCTCGACGCGGTGGGCAACACCACCAAGGCCGTGACCAAGGGCTATGCCATCGGTTCCGCGGGCTTGGGCGCTCTGGTGCTGTTTGCAGCCTACACCCAGGACCTGCACGAGTACTTCCCGGACCTCAACGTCAACTTCGACCTGTCCAACCCTTACGTCGTGGTTGGCCTGATCTTCGGTGGCCTGCTGCCCTTCCTGTTCGGCGGTATCGCCATGACGGCCGTCGGCCGCGCCGCTCAGGCGGTCGTGGTTGAAGTCCGTCGTCAGTTCAAGGAAAAGCCGGGCATCATGGAAGGCACGGAGAAGCCGGATTATGGCCGCGCTGTCGACATGCTGACCATCGCCGCGATCCGCGAAATGATCGTGCCGTCGTTGCTTCCGGTCCTCAGCCCGATCGTGATCTACTTCGTGATCACCTGGATCGCCGGTCAGTCCCAGGGCTTCTCCGCCCTTGGCGCCATGCTGATGGGTGTGATCGTCACCGGCCTGTTCGTCGCCATCTCGATGACGGCGGGCGGCGGTGCCTGGGACAATGCCAAGAAGTCCTTCGAAGACGGCTTCACCGACAAGTCCGGCCAGGTCCACTACAAGGGTTCGGAAGCCCACAAGGCCTCCGTCACCGGCGACACCGTCGGCGACCCCTACAAGGACACCGCTGGTCCGGCCGTCAACCCGCTCATCAAGATCACCAATATCATGGCGCTCTTGCTGCTTGCGGTCATGGCGGGCGGCGCCGTCTAGTCACCCTGACAGGTGACGCTTCGGCCCCGAACCGGAGCGATACGAAAACGAAAGGCCCGGGAGAGATCCCGGGCCTTTTGCCGTTTCAGGGTGCCGTCCTAGAGCATTTTCAGCAAAAGTGGGAATCGGTTTTGCGGTCGAAAATGCGACAAAACGATTTAGGGCGTCGTGCAGGGCTTCACCCGATCGAGCGCGCCTGCGAATTCAGGGGCGCTTCGCATATCGACGCGATTGGTCAGAACAACAAAGTGCCCGGTCTCGCTGGTCTTGATGAGCGAGGTGGCATAAAGCCCGCCCGAGGGCAGTGGCGATGCGGCGCAGAATTCGTCGAGGGCGACACTGAGACTCAGCGAACCGTGTTTCCCGGCCGCCCGCGCGTCCACGATGGCCTCGCGCGTTGCCTCGAGACCGGCACGCCCTTCCGGCGACAGGGCAAAGACATACATGGTGTAGCCGGGATCGATCCGCTGACCGGTTTCTGCCCCATCAGCAGGATCGGAAACCGCAACGAGCGCAAACTCTTCCACCATTTCCCCGGTACCTTCGATATCAGTCACAGCCCTGAGCCGGACACCATCCGATTGCGGGCGCAGAGCGTCGGGCAGTCGCATGGCAGCGCGGAACTGTGCCAGATCCGTGGTTTCGAGCTGAATGCTGCTCAGGGCCATGATCGAGGACAAGGGAACCGTCGCGCAGCCCGAAAGCAGCACGGCCACCCCCAGGGCAGCCCATCCAAGACGAAGTTTCATATCATTTTGCTCACATAGGAACGTAGAAGAAATTATCGTTATACGATAATTTTCGCCCGAACAACTGCCCTGAGCTGAGACAAAATGAGCACGGCAGCCGACTGACTCACTTGCAAGGCGCCAGACCGAGCCGATCGCTCTCGGCATCGGATACGGGCTCCCCGACCCGGTAGCGGAAGGCAGTGACCGAAGTGAGATCTGCGCCGAGCACGCAATCATATTCGAGCCGGTACCAGTGCCTGCCCGATTGAACAACTGCGCCCTCGGCGGTCACGGTGTTGCCCTCAAGGCGCGTGTTGGCAAAAGCGTAGGAGATAACGCACTCGGGCGACCAATCCGGCTGACGGCTTTTGATCTGTTCCATCGCCTCGATGCCGCAGACCTGTTCGCGCCGCAACGACGTCTCGATCATCCCGAGCATCCGGCGTGCCTCTGCATTGCGCGGATCGGCAAGCGCCGCGCCCGCCATCAGCACCGTCGCCTCGATCATGTCCGACGCCGTCGCCGACGCAACAGCAATCTCCGCGTCCGTCCGGTCGGCACTGCCGCGTCCGGACGGGCCGGCATCGGGCGGGGCCTGTGCGGGGGCAGGATCAGGCGGAGCTGGAGCTGTCACGAGCTCAATCAGGACCACCTGTTCGAGTGCTTCGGGCAAGGCGGTAGGCCCGACGAGAGCTGCAAGGGCGACCAGCACAGCGGCATGAAGCCCCAGCGAGGCGACAAGCCCCGCCGGCCCCGATGACAGGGATGGCAATGGCCAGGCGCTATCGGTCGACGTCACCCTGCCGGAATGAGCCAACAATCGGGCCGAATTGCAGCGCGATTGCAGATCAGGCAGGTGTCCTGCTCATCGGCGCAATCGCCTTTGGGCAAGCCTGCAACTGCTGGCTGTTTGCAAGCCTCTCGCCATGGCTGCTTCTCGGTTGAAGCGGACCGGTCGGTTTCGCCCGAAGAGGACGATAGGTGGTTTGGCGGCTTCTGGTTGCGGACACTGACGTGCAATCAACCAGTGAGAGTCCTGGCTCAATCTTTGGCTACCACGGCATCACGCTCCAAGGAGAACTGGATCGCAAGTCCGCCCGGCGATGAAGAGACAATGGCATTCACGCCATAAACGTCCGCAATGCGCCGTTCGGTCAGCACTTCAATCGGCGTTCCAATTGCCACGATCTTGCCGTTGTCGAGCATGATCAGCCGGTCGCAGTAGCGGGCGGCGAGTGCCAGATCGTGCAGGGCTGCGAGCGTGGTCACGCCGGTTCGGCGCACCAGTTCGAGCAGTTCGAGCTGGTGGCGGATGTCGAGATGATTGGTCGGCTCGTCGAGAACGAGGAAGTGTGCCTGCTGTGCCAAGGCCCGCGCCACAAGAACGCGCTGCTTTTCGCCCCCCGACAGTGTCATGAACATGCGGCCCTCATATCCAAGCATGCCGACTTCCCGAAGGCTGTGGGCGACGATCTTGCGGTCGGCGTCCGTTTCGGCGTCAAAAGTGCCTTTGTGCGGATACCGACCCATGGCGACCAGGTCTTCGACCGTGAAGTCGAACTCGCCCATGCGCTCCTGTGCAACCACGGCCGTGCGCTGCGCCGCCTCGCGGGCGGTGAGCCGCCAGACGTCGTCTTCCATGAACATGACGCGTCCGGACTTGGGCTTGAGCACGCGGTAAATGGCGCGCAACAGGCTCGATTTGCCGCTGCCGTTCGGGCCGACCAACCCGACGAATTCGCCGGGCGCCAGATCGAAAAGCACTGTGTCGACGATCCGCTGGCCGTCGAGTTCTACCGAGACGTCTTCAACGCTCAGATGACGGTTCATCTGGCACCTGCCTTCCATTTCTGCGTCATCAGCATCCAGACAAAAAACGGTCCACCCAGCACGGATGTGATGACACCGACCGGCAATTCGGTCGGTGCGAACAGCATCCGGGCACCGACATCGACCCAGACGAGGAAGATAGCGCCGGACAAAAATGCCACGGGCAGAACCCGGCGATGATCCGTGCCTGCGAACATCCTCACCACATGCGGGACCACGAGGCCAACGAACCCGATGGCCCCGGAGACGGCAACCATGACGCCGGTCAGCAGCGACAGCGTAACGAACAGCTTGAGGCGCAGTTTGTCGACATCGACGCCGAGCGTCCGGGCCGTATCATCGCCGATCAGAAGCGCGTTGAGCGGACGCGCCTGCGTCACCAAAAAGCCAGCGCCCACGGCGACGATCAGCGCCGGCAGGGTCAGGTCCGACCACGCCGCACCACCGAAGCTGCCCATCAGCCATTCCATGGCCGAGCGCGCCAGATCCCTGTCGTCGGATGTCAGAACGATGATGCTCGTCACGCCGGACAGCGAATAGCCGCATGCGACGCCGGCGAGCACCAGCCTGAGTGGCGAGAGTTGCCCGCCGCTGATCGCGATCAGAAACACAAGTGCAAACGACAGGGTGGCGCCGAAAAAGGCGCCGGCCGATATCGCGTAGATTCCCAGTGCACCGAACCAACCCAGCGAGAGCACCAGCACGGCGCCAACAGAAGCTCCCGAGGAGATACCGAGCACGTAAGGGTCCGCCAGTGGATTGCGCACCACCGCCTGCATGGTCACACCGACCACGGCAAGCCCGCCCCCGACCAGAGCGGCCAGAAGCACGCGCGGAAAGCGCAGCATCCAAACGATGTTCTCCTGGGCCAGGGACCAATCGCCTGTTCCGCCGGACATCTTGGCGATTGCGATGCGCCACACCATTGTCATCGACAAATCGACAGGGCCGATTGTCACCGCGAGCGTCATGGTCAGCAAAAGCGCGAGTGCAAGCGGAATGACAAGAGCCGACAAAGGAAGGTCGTGAAACCGCTCCCGCCATGTGGCGGGAGCGGTGATTTCGGCATGTGCCATCAGTTGAACAGCTCCGGATAAAAGCCTTCGGCCAGCGTACGGATACCGCCCGGAATGCGCACGCCTTCAAACATTGCCGGCAAAGGCAGCACCACGAAGCGGTCGTTCTGGATGGCGGGAATGCTCGCGAGCGCAGCGGTGTTCTTCAGCAAGGCGATCTTGGCCTCTGCCGAGGTCTGGCCATAGTCGTTGATGACGATGACCTCGGGCGCCCGGGCAACCGCCTCTTCCCAGCTGACATTGGCCCAGGTCTTGTCGAGGTCGTCGAAGACATTGCGGCCACCGGCCAGTTCAATGAGATTGGTCTGGAGCGCGGTGCCGGCCGTGTAGATCGTGTCCGTGCCGCTGTCGAAAACGAGCACGGAAACCGGATCCTGTCCGGCCGCCGCAATGGTGTCGGCGATCTCGGCAATCTCGGCCTTCATGTCGGCGACAAGCGCATTGGCGCGCGGCTGAACGTCGAAGATCATGCCGATCTTTTCGATGTCCTCGTAAACATCCGCCATGGTGGCGCCGTCGATCAGGGTGCCCTTGACCACATAGGAGCTGATGCCGAACTGGTCGAGCGTTTCCACAGGAGCGACCGAGGTGTCGCGATAGGCGCTCAGCCGACCATAGGTGAAGTCCGGATCTGTACCGAGCAGCAATTCGAGCGAGGGATAGGACTGATTGTCGGCGAGAACAGGAATGGTGTCATAGACATCCTTGATCTCGTCCAGCACCGGGTAGTTCATATAGGCCGTTCCGACCAGTTTGCCTTCGAGGCCGAGCGCCAGCATCACTTCGGTTGTGTGTCCGTTGAGGCTCACCGCCCGCTCCGGCGCCTTTTCGAAAGTGACCGTGCGGTCGCCGTTTTCGATGGTCAGCGGATAGGACGTCTCCTGCGCAAGCGCAGGAAAGCTCAGTGCTGCGACGAATCCGCCGAGCACAATGGTTTTGATGTTCATGACGATCTCCTTGGTGAACGATCAGGATGGGGAAACAACACGATGCGCGACGAGATCAGGGACCTCGCCGCCTTCGACGATGACGGTCTTCACGAAGCGCTGGACCGCCGCCGGATCGGGCAGGCGGAACCATTCGCCGCGTGGGTAAAGGGCGAGAAGCGGGCCTTGATTGCAGGGGTAAAGGCACCCGGTCGTGGCGATCAGACAGTTCTTTTTGACGCCGGCCTCGTTGAGCGCAGCGTCGAGTGCCAGCTTGAGATTGGGCGCGCCGTGGAACTGGCAACGCGGCCCGGTGCAGACAAGAATGTGATGCGTGAACGCGGGCGGGGCATTCCATCCGGGTTTGCCAAGAGATGGCTTTCGGTAGGCGATAGCGATGACATCCCGTCCGAGAACCGCGGCATCGACGATGGCCGAAATGCCGGCATCAGCAATCGTCTCGTTACCGAGAAACAGCGCCGTGTCGGGGTCGTTCCGCTGCGCGGACCAATGCGCAAGAACGCCCGGCAACCACGCCGCGAGCCCGGGCGAAAACGGCAGGCCGAGCGGTTGGACCAGAATACGGCGATGCCCTTTGTCGGCGAGCGCGCTCAGCACCGGGCCGATGCCCGGTCCGGTGCCTTCGAGCCGCACAACGGCTGACGGCAAGGCGCAAGCTTGCGCGATCAACCGCGCAAGCGCTTCTTCACGTCGGGCATTCAGATTTGGTTGGGATAGACAAAAGACGACGGCATCAAATGGTGCCATTTAACCTTCTCCATCTCGGAGAAGGTCGTGTTTCCGCCTTGATCACGGGATCCGTGACTGGTTTCATTCGCGCCCCCTTGCCGGGGCACCTCGCCCGGCTTCATGGTCTAGCGCTTGGGCAGGTCTCCTGGCTCGCGGCTCAGCCGCGATCTGCAGCCTTCCCAACCTTGAACACAGGTCAGTGGCAAAGAGCAGATCGCTCACCGCTTACAGTTGCGAGGGCAGCCACGGGTTTGGCCCCTGTTTGGGTCATCCGCACCGTGTTCCCTTTTAATCCGCGCATCTGGCGGAACCGAAGCAGCGCGATCGTACACGTTTTGCGAGTCGTGGCAATCCTATGCCGGGACCGGTCGATGAATCTGGGTAGAGGGCGCATGCACTGCATCTCAACGTGCACTTTCAGGACAGGACCAGCCTCGTTTCAATGTCCTGAGTGAGGCGCGAAGCCGCCATTGGCACAGCTACACCCCAAGAACTTATCCCCCGTCCTAAAGCCGCTCCTAAGCCCCCCCAGCCACACAGAGCGCAGGCGTCGACGAACGCTGAGTGATGAGGGGGGTCGGGCGGGCAGGGGGTCGCCTTTGTCCGGGCCAAGCTGCATTGACCCGCCCGCCCCTTGCTGATGGACAGAATGTCGCAGCTTTGATGTAGTGTGGTCCCTCCGCCCCCAGGATGCCCGCATGACCGATTTCCTTTTGCTCGCCTTCATCTTCCTCGTCGCGGGCATCGTCGCTGTGCCCATCGCCACCAAGCTCGGCCTGGGTTCGGTACTCGGCTATCTCATCGCCGGCATCCTGATCTCACCGATCCTTCTGGCGCTTCGTGTCGATATCCATTCGATCCAGCAATTCGCCGAATTCGGCGTCGTCATGATGCTGTTCCTGGTGGGTCTTGAACTCGAGCCGAAGCGCTTGTGGGAAATGCGCAACCGGCTTGTCGGGCTCGGTGGACTGCAGGTCGTCGGGTCGACAGCAATCGTCATGGGGATCGCCATGGTGCTCGGCCAGTCCTGGTCAGTGTCGCTCGCCATCGGGCTGGTTCTGTCGCTGTCCTCGACGGCGATCGTCTTGCAGACGTTGCAGGAAAAGGGCCTGCTGCAGGGCGATGGCGGACGGTCGAGCTTTTCGGTGCTGCTGTTCCAGGACATCGCCGTTATTCCGATGCTGGCGCTGGTGCCCTTGCTGGCCCTGCCCGAGCTCGTTAGTGCCAGCCATGGAGCCGATGCCGCAGACGCCCATGGCGCCGGGCTCAGCTTTGTCGTCGGGCTTGAGGGCTGGCAGGTGGCACTCGTCACCGTTCTTGCCGTCGCTGCCGTGATTTTCGGCGGCATCTATCTGACGCGCCCGATCTTCCGGTTCGTTTCCAAGGCGCGGCTGCGCGAGCTTTTCGTCGGCGCGGCACTGATGATCGTCATCGGCATTGCGCTTTTGATGTCGCTGGTCGGGCTGTCGCCGGCGCTCGGCACTTTCCTTGCCGGCGTGGTGCTGGCCAATTCCGAATACCGGCACGAACTCGAATCCGACATCGATCCGTTCAAGGGACTGTTGCTTGGCCTGTTCTTCATCACCGTCGGCGCCAGCATCGATTTCGCCCTGCTGTTCGAGAATTTCGCCATAATCGTCGGGCTGGCGCTGCTGTTGATGGCAGTCAAGGCGGCCGTGCTGCTGGTGCTCGGGATCGGCTTCGGCATCAAGGGCGCGGACCGGTGGCTGTTCGCTCTCGGGCTGGCGCAGGCCGGCGAATTCGGCTTCGTGCTTGTCTCGTTCACCGTCGGCAATGGCGTCATCCCGCAGGAGATCGCCAGCCAGCTTCTGCTGATCGTGGCGCTCTCCATGTTGCTGACCCCGGCCCTGTTCATCCTTTACGACAAGGTCATTGCCCCGCGCTTTACCGGCGGCGCGGTGCGCGAAGCCGACGAAATCACGGAATCGGCCAATATCATCATCGCCGGGCACGGCAGGGTCGGCGGCATGGTCAACCGCATGCTGCGCGCCACCGGCTTCGAAACGACGGTGATCGATTACTCATCCTCGCAGCTCGAAATGCTGAGGACCTTCGGCCTGCACGTCTATTTCGGCGACGCGACACGCCCCGATCTGCTGGTTGCCGCCGGCATCGAAAGAGCCCGGCTGCTCGTCATCGCCATCAACGACAGGGAGCAGATCACCGAACTGACCCGCTATGTCATCAAGCATTACCCGCATGTGCATGTCATGGCGCGTGCTGTTGATCGGCACCATGCCTACCAGCTTTGGGGCGCAGGGTGCCGCGACGTCATCCGCGAGACCTATGACAGCTCGATTCGCATGGGCCGTTCGGCCTACGAGGCCATGGGCATGCCACGCGAGGCGGCGCTCGAGATGACGGCTGCCTTCGAGGAGGCGGACAGGAGAGCCATGCGAGAGGTCGCCGATCTCTATGACCCGGACATTCCGCCGACCGAGAATGAGCCCTATGTCCGGCGCGTGCGCGAGTTGCAGGCCGAGTGGGGGGCACAGTTGCAGGGGCAAATGAAGGACGTCATGGACCGGCACAGCCCGAAACAGGCATGAGGCATCGGCGCGTCCGAGCCTGGCCTAGAGCAGGTCTGGTTCAGGTTGAATCGGTCGACCTGCTCTATGTCTTTGTTTTGTCGCGTGTCCGAACCGGAAAACCGTTGCCACTTTTCTTGGACACGCTCTAGCCGTACATGGCTTGCTTCACGCCAACCATCTCGATGTTGCGTTCGGCCATCATCCGCGCGCCGAAGCCGGAAGCAAAGATGCGATAGTCGCTGATGCGCGTCGCAGCATCGCTGGCGATGTCCTCGATATCGTGATCGGGAATGGCGAAATGGAAAGCGCCGTAGCTCAGATCGCCCGCGACCTTGTCGAGCACCCATTCGTAATCGGTGATCGTTGGCATTTCGACGCCGAACGGGGTGGCGATGAAGGTGTCGAAAACCGGCACGCCGCGCTTTTCCAGCCGCGCCATCAGCGGCTGATAAGCATCCGTCAGGCTACGCCGTTCTATTGCATCCCGGCACACGATGATCGGGATTTCGAACTCGGCGCCAAGACGTTCATAGATGTCGATGAACTCGGGCTGGTAGAGCACCATCATATGGGTGTCGAGATGGGAGATGGCGATTCCGGCATCGAGCGCCGCTGTCACCTGGGCACTGAGTTCGGCATGAACGGCGCCGGGATCGGCCTTGAGGATCTCTTCGACGCTCCGCGGAAAATAGCCATCCTTGTCGGTCAGTCCGTTGTTCGCTACCCCGGTCAGAGGCCGCCAGCGCATGGCGTGATACTCCGAGGTGAGGGTCAGGTGCACGCCAAGATCCCAATCGGCATGCTCCCGCGCCATGCCGGCGATCTCCGGGAACCACGGGCAGGGCACCATGATCGACCCGGAGGACACCACGCCCTTTTCCATGAGTTCGGCAAAGGCGATGTTGGCGGCATGGCTGCCGCCGAGATCGTCGTGATGCACAACCAGCCGTTTGCCGCCCATGTCCTGGTTCTCCTAAGCGCTATGAAAGTCTTGCACCAGCCTTTGCGCCAGATGCAAGCCGGCAGGGCACGACGCTTGGCTATTCGCCCTTTTCCGCAGCCTTGGCCATCGAATCGAGAATGACCTGTCGCGCGTCCTCGATCCCGCCGATGCGGTCGATCCGCGCCCATTTGTCGGGCTCGAGATCCTTGTAGTGGGAAAAGAAATGCTTCAGCCGCTCCATCTGAATCTCCGGCATGTCGGAGATATCGTGAATGTCATCGTAGACGCGGGTGAGCTTGTGCACCGGCAGGCAGATGATCTTTTCGTCTATGCCGCCGTCGTCTTCCATGAACAGCACCCCGACCGGCCGCGAGCGTACGACGGCACCGGGGACGATTGGGCGCGAGCTCATGATGATGGCGTCGAGCGGATCGCCGTCGCCGCAAAGCGTATGGGGGATGAAGCCATAGTTTCCGGGATAGCGCATGGGCGTGTAAAGGAAACGATCGAGAAACAGCGCGCCGGAAGCCTTGTCCATCTCGTATTTGATCGGCTCGCCGCCGATCGGCACCTCGACGATGACATGCAGATCGTCCGGGGGCTTGTGGCCGACTGAAATTGCGTCAATTCTCATTGCGTCTTCCTGATTGGGAACGGAACAGTGCCAGAGGCATGTTTGTGACGTTCTGTCGCAGTAATGGCAAGACTGGACAGGCAGCAAACTACGAAAGGGTTACCATGTTGACCAAGCGTCTGATCGCCATTTTGGCTGGCGCGTGCCTCATCACGGCACCGGCGGTGGCACAACAGATCGACAGCGACTACACCAAGATCGACCTCGACACATGCACGGTTGTGTCGATCGACGAACTGGGCGGCGAATGGGCCTGTTCCGGCTATAAGGGTCACCCGGTCTATGTCGCCGAGGGTGATCTCAGGATGTTCGTGTCCTACGGCGGCGATGCTGCCAACGAGAAGGCGGCCCGGCAGACCCTGCCGCAATTCAACACCATCAACGAAACCATGGAATGGCGCCTCCAGAAGAAAAATGGCAAATGGGTTCCGTTCGCCACCATCCTCAGGTTCTTCACCCAGTCCGGCGATCCTTCGGAAGCGGACGGACAGGTGCTCGTCGTCACCAAGCTCGAGCCTGGCAATACCTGCCATATCGCCTATATCGACGCGCGCCAGGTCAAGAATGCCAATGCCGTCGCCCGGCAGTATGCCGACGAGACGGCAGCAAGCTTCGATTGTGCCAGTGACGAACCGGCGCGGATGCCTGACTGACATGATCACCGATTTCGTCAAACAGGTCGGCAAGCGCCGGGTGCTCTATGTCATGGCGGCCGAATCCGAATACGGACCGCACCTCAGATCGCGCATCATGCCGCTGATGACCGGCGTCGGTCCGGTCGAAGCAGCGATCATGCTGACCGAAGCGCTGGCCCGCTCCGCCGGAGCGGCCAGCCTGCCCGACATGGTCGTCTCGCTCGGTTCGGCCGGCTCGCAGCGGCTCGAACAGGGCGCGGTCTATCAGGCCAGCTCGGTCTCCTACCGTGACATGGACGCCACCCCGCTCGGTTTTCCCAAGGGTGAAACGCCGTTTCTCGGGCTGCCGATTGAGGTCGCACTGGACACGCCGGTGCCAGATGTGCCCCTGGCGCGGCTGTCGACCGGTGCCAATATCGTTTCCGGCACCGCCTATGACACGATCGATGCCGATATGGTCGACATGGAGACCTTTGCGCTCAAACGCGCGGCAATGCGGTTTGTCGTGCCTGTGGTTGCTTTGCGGGGCATATCCGACGGCGCGACCGAACTGCATCATTTCGACGACTGGACGCAATATCTGCACATCGTCGACGAACGCCTGGCCGCAGCGGTCGACGGGCTGGAAAGCGTGCTGGCGGCGGGCTTGCCCTAAACTTCTTCATGTATTGATGGAGTCTCTCTGCGCGAAGTCATATTCGCTCCTAGAGTCTAGAGACCGACTGTCCCAGCGAAATTTTTCGCGGGCGCAATTGTGAACATCGAAAACTTTTCACACAAGCACTACGGAGATGACACGAGAGGCAAGGCGTAATTTGCCGAATGTTCTCGCTCGAGACTCATTATATGGGTTTTTGAGTCAAGTAATGATCATTGTTTCGGCCCAAGAACATTAGTCCCCATGGAGTTATTCTTTATCGTTAATGCATTTTTACCTATTCGGCGACATTGTGGCGTTCTCGCATTTCGATTGCTCGCTCCAGAGAATGCTCACGATGGGGAAGAAAAAGCCAATTCTCCCGAAAAATAAAAGTAAACTAATATATACTCATATTTTAAGCTATTTTGTAGGCGTTGCTAGCGGAGTGTCAGTCTGGTTGATAACTGGTATTTTCGATCAAGAAAAATCTCCTGTTAAAATAGACTCGAGTATTATATCCGGCTCAGGGAATTGCATCTCTGATATGTCGTTGCGAGGTGGCTTTAATCAACTCATAAAAGTAGATAAATTAGTAGTACAATATAACAGCTGCATCCCGACTGACTTGCCCATACAGGAAATACCTCGGCCGCTCCCCTAGCTTGCCTGGGACTGCGCAGCCCGATAGGCGCGCTTGCGGTCATTGGGATCAAGCCGGATCTTGCGCAAACGGATGGTCTTGGGCGTGACCTCGACATATTCGTCATCGGCGATGTAGCCGAGCGCCTGATCAAGCGAGAGCTTCTTGGGCGGGGTCAGTCGCACCGCTTCGTCCTTGGACGTGGTGCGGATATTGGTCAGCTGCTTGCCCTTGATCGGATTGACCTCGAGATCGTTGCCACGCGTGTGCTCGCCGATGATCATGCCTTCGTAGACGTCGACGCCCGGATCGATCAGCATCGGGCCACGATCCTCGAGGTTCCACAGCGCATAGGCGACCGAGGTGCCGGTCGAATTGGAGATGAGGACGCCTGTACGGCGGCCCTGCATCGGCCCTTTGTGCGGCTGGTAGTCGTGGAACAGCCGGTTGAAGATTGCCGTGCCACGCGTGTCGCCCAAAAGTTCGGACTGATAGCCAATGAGCGCGCGAGTGGGTACGTAAAGGCGCAAACGGGTGCGGCCATGGCCAGAAGGACGCATTTCTACCAGGTCGCCCTTGCGCTCGCTCAGCTTCTGGACCACCGGGCCGGTGAATTCGTCGTCGACGTCGATGATGACTTCCTCGATCGGCTCGAGCGTCTCGCCATCTTTTTCCTGCATCAGCACGCGCGGGCGTCCGACCGTCATCTCGAACCCTTCGCGGCGCATGGTCTCGATGAGAACGGCAAGCTGGAGTTCGCCACGCCCGGCCACCTCGAAACTGTCGGCGTCGGTGCCGCGATTGACGCGAATGGCAACATTGCCCTCGGCCTCGCGGCGCAACCGGTCGAGGATGACGCGGGATTGCACCTTGTCGCCCTCGCGCCCGGCAAACGGGCCGTCATTGATGCGGAAGGTCATCGACAGGGTCGGCGGATCGATCGGCCGCGATGCGATGGCCTCGGAAACCGTCGGTGCGCACAAGGTGTCGGCGACCGTTGCCGTTTCAAGCCCGGCAATGGCGACGATGTCGCCCGCCTCGCCGATTTCGATCGGCTGGCGCTCGATACCGCGGAAGGCGAGAACCTTGGAGATACGTCCCTTTTCCACTTCTTCGCCGTCGCGGTGAAGGGCATGAACCGGCTCTCCGGCCTTGGCCGTTCCGGACAGAATGCGGCCAGTGAGGATGCGCCCGAGGAAGGGATTGCGTTCGATGGTTGTCACCAGCATGCGGAACGGGCCGATCTCGACCTTGGGTTCCTCGACATGCTTGACGACGAGGTCGAGCAGCGGCGCGACGCTGTCCTGCGCCCCTTGCGGATCCGCCGACATCCAGCCCTGCTTGGCCGAACCGTAAAGGATCGGGAAATCAAGCTGTTCCTCGTGGGCGTCGAGCGCCACGAACAGATCGAACACCTCGTTGACCACCTCGACATGACGCTCGTCGGGCTTGTCGATCTTGTTGATGGCAACGATCGGCTTGAGCCCGAGCGACAAAGCCTTGGACAGAACGAACTTTGTCTGCGGCATCGGCCCTTCGGCTGCGTCGACAAGGATAACGACGCCATCAACCATCGACAGGATACGCTCAACTTCGCCGCCGAAATCGGCGTGGCCGGGCGTGTCGACGATGTTGATGCGGGTATCGTGCCACATCAGCGAAGTCACCTTGGCGAGAATGGTGATGCCACGTTCGCGTTCGAGGTCGTTGGAATCCATCATCCGTTCCTCTGTCCGCTGGTTGTCGCGGAAGGAGCCGGATTGCTTGAGCAGAACGTCGATCAGCGTGGTCTTGCCATGGTCAACGTGAGCGATGATCGCGATGTTGCGCAATTTCATTGGGTGGCCGTACCTAATTGGGGTTGCGCGGGTCCTGGGGCATCGGGCGAAACCGGCTTGCGGCTTCGTTCATGGTCGATGCGCATAACCGGACCGGAACACGCGCGAAATCTGTCTAGCGCGCGTGCTCTATCCGAAGGCGGCCACCGAGACAAGTACAAACGGGCTGGAAGACTGGCTTTCGCGGCGCCCAGTCGCGGCTCCAGCCGATTCACTATGCCTGTTCGGAATATATTCCTGCTTGACTAGAACGCTTCTAACCTGCTGCCGTTTCTATTGATTTCGACAGGCTGACCCGGCTAACCGTCCCATTCAACTTTGATGACGGGGCCTTGACCCCCGCTGATTGGAGACACAATGAAAATCAACCACCTTCTTGCGATCGCCGCCCTGGCAACCGCTCTTGTTGCCTCCCCTGCCCTATCCGCAGACACCGTTACCATTGCCCACGCCCAGGGCGAGACCGAGGTTCCGGCCAATCCTGAGACTGTCGTGAGCTTCGACCTTGCCACGCTCGACACGCTGCAGGCGCTCGGCATCGCCGTTGCCGGCGTGCCAGCCTTCAACATGCCGGCCAATCTCGACGCCTATGAGAGCGACGATTATGCCAAGGTCGGTTCGCTGTTCGAACCCGACTACGAAGCGGTCAACGCCCTTGCGCCCGACCTGATCATCGTCGCGGCACGGTCCTCGGGCGCCTATGACGAATTGAGCGCCATCGCCCCGACCATCGATTTGTCCAACGACTGGGCCGATTTCGTCCCGTCGGTGAAGCGCAACAGTCTCGCCCTCGGCAAGATCTTCAATCGCACCGCCGAAATCGAGGCGATGATCGCCGATTTTGATGCGCGCGTCGCAGAATTCGGCGAACGAGCCGATGATATCGGCTCGGCCCTGATCATCATGTCTTCGGGGGGCGAGATCACCGCTTTCGGGCCCGGATCGCGTTTCGGCTTCGTCCATGACACGCTCGGCGTTTCCCCGGCGATTGCAGACGTGGAAGCGGCGACCCATGGCGACGCGGTCTCCTTCGAGTTTCTGCTTGAGACCGATCCGGACTGGCTGATCGTGCTCGACCGCGACGCCGCCATCGGCCAGCAGGCCGATTCGGCGAAACAGGTGCTCGACAACGAGCTGATGCACCAGACCAGCGCCTGGAAAAACGATCGCATTACCTATGTCGACAGCGCGCGCTGGTATGTCACCAATGGTGGCATTGCCAATCTCAACGCCATTGTCGACGAGCTGGCTGGCGACTGACCCCCTGTCCCAACCAGCAACCGGCCGGGCTGCACTCAAGCGCAACCCGGCCGGATACGATCATGCGCAAGTCCGTTCTTCTCGCTACCGCTCTTATCGCCATAATCGGCCTCGGCATCGCCAGCCTGTTCATCGGGGTGAGCGATGTCAGCCTGTCGACGCTTTTTTCGGAAGACAACGACCGCCGGGCGCTGCTGATCCTTCTTGCCAGCCGCATTCCCCGCACGCTGGCGCTGATTCTGGCCGGCTCATCGATGGCCATTGCCGGCCTTTTGCTGCAGATGCTGGCGCGCAACCGCTTCGTCGAACCCTCGACGGTCGGCACGGTCGAATCCGCTTCCCTAGGCCTGCTGACCACGCTGGTTCTGTGGCCGGGCGCGCCGGTCATTGTCAAAATGATGATTGCAGCGGTTTTCGCCCTTGCCGGCACGGCGCTGTTTCTGAAGATCCTGTCCCTGGTCCAGTGGCGCGACATCCTCATCGTGCCGCTGGTCGGACTGATGCTCAGCGGCGTCATCGCCTCGGCGACCGATTTCTTCGCCTATCGCTTCGAGCTGTTGCAGGCGCTCAGCGCCTGGCGCACCGGCGATTTCTCCGGCGTTCTGCGCGGCCGCTACGAAATGCTCTGGCTGACCCTGGCCCTTGCCGTCGCCACCTATGTTACCGCCGACCGCTTCACCGTGGCCGGGCTCGGCGAGGGTTTCGCCACCAATCTCGGACTGGCCTACAAGCGCGTCGTCGGTCTGGGGCTGACCATTGTCGCGTTGATGACCGCCATCATCACGGTCACCGTCGGCACCATCCCCTTTCTCGGCCTGATCGTGCCCAATATTGTGCGCCTGTCCTTTGGCGACAACATGCGCGCAGGCCTGCCCCATGTCGCCCTGATGGGCGCCGGGCTGGTGTTGTTGAGCGACATTGCCGGCCGGCTCATCCGGTTTCCCTACGAGATCCCGATCGGCACTGTCATGGGCGTCGTCGGCTCGATCATCTTCCTTTACCTCCTGCTCCGGCGGAGCACCACCGATGCCTGAGATCGCAGCCCTTCATGCACCGCGTTCCCTGCTCTCCCGTCCCGGCACCGTCATCGGTCTGCTGGCGATCATCGCGCTCGGGCTGGGCGTTCTGTTCATGACGCTTGGCGCCCGCGGCAGTTGGGAGTTTGTCCTGATGTTCCGCGGCCGCAAGCTCCTCGCGCTCATTCTGGTCGGATATGCCGTCGCGGTTTCGACCGTCGCCTTCCAGACGGTCACCGGCAACCGTATCCTTACCCCGGCAATAATGGGCTTCGACGCCCTCTTCGTACTGCTGCGCACGATTCTGGTCTTCGCCCTTGGCGGTTTTGCCGTCCTGACAGCCGGTTCGCAGCTGATGTTCGCCCTCGAGCTTGCCGTCATGTCCGGCTTCGCCATGCTCGTTTACGGCACGCTGTTCTTCGGCGCCCGGCGACCGCTGCATCTGGTCATGCTGGTCGGCATCGTCCTCGGCGTCCTGTTTCGCTCGCTCACCGGCCTGATGGTCCGCCTGATCGATCCCAACGAGTTCGCCATGCTTCAGGACATGTTCTATGCCGGCTTCAATTCGGTCAAACCCGACCTTCTGGGAATTTCGGCGCTGATCATGTTCGTCGCAACCCTGATCGCCTGGCCGCGCCTTTACGCCTGGGACGTGCTGGCGTTGGGGCGCGACAGCGCCATAAGCCTCGGGATCGATCACCGGCGTGAGACAATAATCGTCCTGCTTCTGGTCACGGTGATGATCTCGGTGTCGACAGCTCTTGTCGGTCCGGTGACCTTTTTCGGCCTTCTGGTGGCCAATCTCGCCTATCTGATAACGCCATCGTACAGACACCGACACATCCTGCCCGTGGCGGCGCTCATCGCCGTGATCTGCCTGATCGGCGGGCAGATGGTGCTCGAGCGGGTTTTTTCATTCAACACCAGCCTGTCGATCATCATCGAATTCGTCGGCGGCATCACCTTCATTTTCCTGCTTTTGAGGGGCAAGGCCAGATGATCAGCGTCCACAACGTCTCCAAGTCCTATGACCAGGCCCTGGTCGTCGACGGCGTGTCCCTCGACATTCCCGCCAATGGCGTCACCGCCATCATCGGTCCGAACGGCGCCGGCAAGTCGACGCTTTTGTCGATGATTGCGCGACTTTTGCCGATGAGCGCCGGCGCGATCACGATCGACGGGCTCGACGTCTCACGAACCCCGGGCGATACCCTTGCGCGCAAGCTCGCCATCCTGCGCCAGGATAACCACACCAGCGCCCGCCTCAGCGTCTTCGACCTGGTCTCGTTTGGGCGTTATCCGCATTCAAAGGGCCGGCTCACTGCAACCGACCGGGCCAATGTCGATGAGGCACTCGGCTTTCTCGGCCTTGACGATCTCAGGGACCGCTTCATCGACGAGCTGTCGGGCGGGCAGCGCCAGCGCGCCTATGTCGCCATGGTGCTGGCCCAGGACACCGAGTTCGTGCTGCTCGACGAGCCGCTCAACAATCTCGACATGAAACACGCCGTCACCATGATGCAGCTGCTGCGTCGCGCGTCGCGCGAGCTCGGAAAGACCGTGGTTCTCGTCCTGCACGACATCAATTTCGCCTCGGTCTATGCCGATCACATCATCGCCATGCGCGACGGTAGGCTGGCCCATGCCGGTCCGCCCGCCGAGGTCATCACCAGCGACATCATGCGCGAACTCTACGAGATCGAGGTCCGCGTCCATGCCATCGCCGGCCAGCTCATCAGCGTCTATTACGATCAGGAAGGATAGTCATGACCGCCGCCACAGCCCGTTTCGCCACCGACAAGGCCAGCCAGTATTTGCAGCAACTGTGCCGGCATTTTGCTCACAAGGTCGAGGCACGCTTTGACGAGACGCGTGCGGAAATCGACTTCGAACCCGGGACCTGCGTCCTTGAGGCAGGCAACGACGGATTGGCGCTGGCTTGCACAACCGAAACGCAGCAGGATGTGCAGCGCCTCATTCATATCCTCGAGATCCACCTGATTCGCTTCGCCTGGCGCGAGGAGGTCATTCTCGACTGGCACGATGAAGCCGGGGCGCCCGTGACGCTGTCGGTAGAGGTGGCGGGGCTTCTTGCGACGGAGAGGGAGACATTCGCCGCCAAGCGATCGAAGTGACCCATCGGCGGCCTATCGGGAGCCCGTTCAGGCACAGGTTGTTCGGGATCAGATGAGTCGAAATCGCCGCAAAACCGGCCGCCAGCTGCGGTCAGTGCCCAATGCGGTCCGCTTCTTCCTCGGAAATGTTGCGCGCCTCATCGATCGTCAGTAGCGGCACACCCTTGCGGATGGGGAAGGCCATGCGGGCGGCGCGCGAGACCAACTCCGTTTTGTCGGCAGACAGCACCAGCCGCGTTTTGGTCAGCGGACAAACCAGCATTTCGAGCATGCGTGGGTCGAGTTCGCGGTTCATGACGCCCCCGAAATGGCTATTGCAGCATATGGCCCGAACGCGAGCGGGCCATTTCAACCTCGGCCAATGCCACCAGCGCCTCGGCCCGTTCCTTCAGGCTCGGCGCCTCCAGCAGTAGTTGGCGCTCGGCCGGGCCGAACGGCGCAAGCATCGAGGTGACATTGACCAGGTCTGCCGTACCGGTCTGGTCGACCTCTTCCCAGTCGACATCGATATCGGCGAAGTCGGCATAGGACTTCATCAGGGTGACAAAGCGGTTGCGGTCGACCTGTTCCTCGCCGCGCGACGGTTCAAAATCGCCGGCAAACGGCTTGGCGTCGAAGGTGAAGCGCCGGAACGGCTCGTCACCCGTCAGTTCGGTTTCGAGCTGCACCCGGCATACGCCTTCGAGCACGATCAGATAGTGATCGTCGGCGCTTTCCTCGAAATGAACGATGCGCCCGAGACAGCCGGTCTCGCGCAGCTCGACGTCCTTGCCCTCCGGCGATTCTTCCTTGGTGCTTTTCGGCTGCACCAGAACGACCAGCCGATCCTCGCCGAGCGCCTTGTCGACAAGCTCGACATAGCGTGGCTCGAAAACGTTGAGCGGGCGGCTGGTGCTCGGCAGCAGCAGCGCCCCGCTGAGTACAAACACCGGGGCGCTCTCTGGCAGATCGAAGACGGTTTCGGCCTTACGCAACAGGCTTGGTCCTCACGAAAACAGGGCTGCGGACAAAAGCCGCCGGCCCTTGAGGGTGGCGGGATCCTTGGGGCCCCAGGCTTCGAGAAGCTCAAGCAGCTTCTTGCGGGCACCATCATCGTTCCAGGTCCGGTCGCGGCGCATCAACGCAACCAGCGCCTCGGCCGCTTCGGTGCGCATCCCCTTGGCGTTGAGGGCAATGGCCAGATCGAACCGGGCCTGGTGGTCGTCCTCATTGGCAGCGACCCGACGTTCGAGGTCCTCGACGGAGCCGACGCCAGCGGCCTCTTCCTGCAGAGCCACCGCCTTTTCGAGTGCTGGGTAGCCCGGATGGGACTTGCCCTCTTCCGGCAAAACACCCAGCACCGCCTTGACCTGATCAATCTGCCCGGCCTTGTGGTAGAGCCCGGCAAGACCCATCAGGGCATCGACATTGGCAGGCTGCTGATCAAGGATTGCGGCATAGATCTGTTCGGCGGTGGCAAAATCACCGGCCTCGGCGGCTTCGCCGGCCGCCTCCAGAGCCTTGGCAAGGTCGTCGCCGGCATCGGCGCTTTCGCCTTTGGGGGCGCTTTGCAGGATGTGATCGACGAAGCGGCGGATCTCGCCTTCGGGCAAGGCGCCCATGAAACCGTCGACAGGCTTGCCGTCGGCAAAGGCATAAACGGTCGGGATCGACTGGATGCGCAGCTGGCCGGCAATCTCCTGATTCTCGTCGACGTTGATCTTGACGAGCTTGACCTTGCCCTTGAGATCGTTGACGACGCGCTCGATGGCCGGGCCGAGCGTGCGGCAGGGGCCACACCAGGGCGCCCAGAAATCAACGAGAACCGGCTGGGTGCGCGAGGCGTCGATGACATCGCGCTGGAATGTCGCGGACGTGGCCTCGACCACGAGGGCGCTTTGTCCGGCTCCAGTGGCCGCAACGCCGTTTTCGAGTGTCATTTCATTCATCCTTTGAGAAGTTTCCGGCGCCTTCACCCGTCCTGAAGGGGATCGGAGCGCGGCTCCGGAACTTTATGCCAATCGCAGATTTGCCCGGTCGACCCTAATCGGCCGTCCCGAATTTGCGTTCGCCCCGTTGTCGCAGACAGGCCCTCATCAATGCAAGTCTCTCCTGCGTCAACGATGCGGCGAGTTTTCGGTTGCAAACCCGTTTCGATTTCGGCATATAGGCGCGCACCGGCCCTGCGCCAAGCCTTGATGGCTGATCGCAAGGGTGTCGTGACAAGCGGGCGTAGCTCAGGGGTAGAGCGCAACCTTGCCAAGGTTGATGTCGTGAGTTCGAATCTCATCGCCCGCTCCATTTTCCCAAACAGAACGGTTCACCGCCTCTTTCGGGGCGGATTTGTGCCGCGCCGGCCTTAGGCCGGGCGGGCACTTCAGCTTTTTGTGTGAACCATCATCCCTGACAGGTGATCATGCGGCGGCAAGCATGCCGCTCGGCACGGCAAACCGCTTGGTCGGGATCAGGCGCTGGGTGCCGTTCTCATCCGATTCGATCAGGAGTGCAGCGATTCCATTGGCGTCGGCAAAGACAAGGGCGTTTTCGGTGCCCATCACCATGAGCGCCGTCGCCAATGCATCGGCAAGCATACAGGTGTCGGCCAGAACCGACACCGAGGCCAGCCTGTTGTCGACCGGCGCGCCGGTGTGGGGATCGATGGTGTGTGAAACCTTGCGGCCGCCAACGACATGGGCGTGGCGATAATTGCCTGATGTGGCCACCGCCATGTCGGAAATCTCGATTGAGAAAGCCATGTCGCGCGCCGTCTCGTCAGGACGCTCGATGGCAATGCCCCAGCCGCGACCGCCCGGCTGCAGGCCCTCTGCCCGCACTTCACCGTCGATCGAGACCAGATGGCTGGTGATGCCGAATTCACTCAGGACTTCGGACAGCCGGTCAACGCCATAGCCTTTGGCGATGCCGCACAGGTCGAGCTTGATCTTGCCTTCGCGGCGGATGCGGCGCGTCTCCCTGTCGAGGGTCACGGCGCGGCCCTGTTTGCCCCAATCCTCGCCAATGGCGGCGATGCGGGCAGCATCAGGCTCATCGCCGTCGGCGCCAAAGCCCCAGGCAAGCACCGATTCGCCGACAAACGGATCGAAGGCGCCCTGGGTCAGGGCGTTGATCTCGAGTCCTGCCAGCAAGACGTCATAGGTCTCGCGTGGCAGGTCGATGAAGATGCCGGGCATGGCGTGGTTGAGGTGACTGACGACCGAATCCGGTTTGAACGGCGACATCTGTATGTCGACCTCGTCCACCGCCCGCTGCAGCGCCACCTCGATCATCGTCATGTCGACGCTTTCAAGAGCGTAGAACAGCGCCGACCAGCGCGTGCCCATGGTTTCGCCGTTGAGCGAACGGCGCACCAGCGCCGGGGTGGGCCGGGTTCCGGCCAGATCTTCGACATACATCAGTAAACATCCTCCATGAGGCGTCCAGATTGCTTGAGTGCAGACGTCGAGAGCTTGAGCGGCGCCAGCACCTCGTCGAGGGCTTCGGCGACGCCACGGGCCATGCTGGAACCGCCGCAAACCAGAATACGGGCGCCCTTGGCAACGCTTTCGCGCAGGAATTCGGCATCGTCGCGCACTTCATCCTGGACATAGCGGTGGGTGACGGCCCGCGAGAAAACGATACGCGCGCCCGTCAGGCGGCCGTTCCTGCGAAAGCCAGTGAGTTCCTCGCGGAACAGGAAGTCCGAGGACGGATCGCGTCCGCCCCAGTAGAGATAGGCCGGACGGTGGCCGCGATTGGCCCTCAGGTGCCCAACAAATGGGGCGATACCGGTGCCTGCGCCGATCAGGATCAACGGCTTGTTACCGCGCGGCGCCCTGAAGGCGAGGTTCTGCTTGAGGAAGCCGCCGATCTCGTCACCCGGCTGCAGGTCGCAGAGGTAGGTGGAGCAAACGCCGCCCGGCTGCTTGGACACACAGATCTCCAGGAATCCGTCGCGCGAGGACGAGGACAGCGAGTAATAGCGCGGGATGGTCGAGCCCGGCGGCACGATGCCGACAAGATCGCCCGCCTCATAGGACGAGCCGAAGCCGAACCGGCTGCGCCAGGATTTGGCATTGGTAGCGCGGAACCGCAGGATCGAACGCGGCGTCTGGTAATCCTGGCCATAATCGCGGCGCGATTCGAGCACGAACCCCTGCAATTTCGGCAGCTCGGCTTCATGCCTCAGAACCAGCTTGCGGTTGAGCGCCCGGCCGAGCGCATCGCCCCATTCGCCAAAGCTCTGGGCCGACTGGCGGTTGATCGTCGCGAAATCAAGCAGCGGACGGAAGCCCTTATCGCGCAAGGCCGCTTCAACCTTCGTGGCATAGCCACAGTAATCGGCGAATGACCGGTCGCCGAAGCCGAGCACGGCAGTTTTCAGATTATCGGGCGCCTCGAAGCGCTCGAGCTTGCTCAGGAAGCGCTTGGCGCTTGCCGGTGCGTCGCCATCGCCATAGGTCGCGCTCATGACGATCAACTGTCTGGCGGAACGGTAGTGGCGCTGCAGATCGTTCATGGCGGCGACGTGGACGGAGGCGCCCTCGGATGTCAGCTCGGCATGGAGCGTTTTGGCAAATCCCCAAGTGGAATTGCCTTCCGAGCCGACCAGAATAATGGTTTCGGCGTCCTGGGCGCGGGCATTGCCGCGGATCCGCACGGTGTTGCGCCAGCGCCTCAGCCACATCACCAGGCCGGTAACGAACAGCACCGGAATGGTCAGGGCCCCGGCGCCGAGCAGCAGCGCGTACCACCAGACACCCTGGCCGGTGTGGAGGGTGTAGACGAGCTGATAAAAGCTCTGCCAGGGCGAATTGGCGGCAAAGCTCAGCAAGGTGCCGGTCGTCTGGTCGATAGAACCCGAGCCCGAAGCAGTGGTGAGGGTGAATACATCGGTCGGATCGCCGGCGGCGGGAAAGACCAGTTCGCGGAAATCGGCGAGCGAAACAGACTGCAATGCCGGCATTTGCGCCGTCGCCATGACTGTCGTGCCGCTCGATTGCGGCGGAAAGGAGAACCCGGCGTCACTGGCGCCGATCAGTCCGAAAAAGGACAGCGTCATCCACAAGCCGGTAACGGACAGCACGGTCAGAATTATGACACCGACGCGAGACAGCTCGACATGCAGGCGCTGGCTGAGCGTGCCTTTGGCGGAGGTGAAGAACTTTTTCCAGCCACCAAGCCTTTGGGCCAAAAGGAAGATGCCGCCGACGCTCAGCACGATCAGTGCCGCGGCAGCGCTGCCGGCGAAGATGCGGCCGGTATCGCCCGACAGGAAGGCGCGGTGCAGTTCAGTGAAGAACTGGAAGAAAGCGGACGGCTGGTAGGCGCCAAGACTCTGGCCGCTGGCATTGACCACATCGGCGGCCGGTCCGTTTGCGCCCATGTGATAGGCGATCATCTCACCGCTGGCGTGGCGGACGATGCGCTGCACGCTACCGATATTGGCGGCAGCTCCTGCCGCAAGATCGGCCAGACTGGACGTGGCGGTCGCGCCCGATTGCGGTGCCGTTACGGCATTGACAACCGGTTCCAGGGACAGGATGGCGCCGGTCAGCGCCATGAAGGCGACCAGGGCTCCGGCGATCAGGGCGGGACAGGCGTGCAGTTTACGCAACATTGACGGAGTCCTTTGCCGATTACATCGAAACGGTCAGGCGGTTGACGACGCCCTGTCCAGAGGCGCTGCCGCCGCCGGTCTTGAGGGGCACGGCGGCCTCGGCGGTGTATTCGCCCCAGTGCTCGACGGCGGTATCGACCACGACCTTGTAGCCGGCGTTGATCAGGGCATCGGAGACGTTGAAGCTGATTTTCAGCGAGCGGCCCGCCCCGACGCTGGCACCGGAAATGCCGGCAATCGAGTTTTCACCGGCGCCGGTGAAGCCGCGGACCCAGCCGCGCAATGCGCCGAGGTAGCGGGGATGGGTGCCGGCGACCCAGAGGGTCGACTTGTAAGCGCCGGTCTGATCAACGAGATAGACGGCCAGATAGGCGCCGGGGCCGGAGTAGGGCTTGATGTCGACCTGAACGGTGACATTGGCGGCCTCGGCCGCACTCGGCGCAATCAGGGCCGTACTCATCAAAAGGATTAGGGCGAGCTTTTTCACGTATGTGATCCCGAACTTGTTTGGTTCGGCGTCACATGATGGTTTCAACCTGACGGCGGGCTGAAATCACAGCGAATTCTCTGTAATGTTGGCGTCAGGTTTGGGGCAGGTTCGCCACAATTGCGCGCCCGCGGCCCGATCGATCAGGCCAGATTTCTGGCTTTTTCTGGCACGTTTTCGTCACTAAGCATCGGCTCCATGCCCTCGGCGCCGAACACGGCATCAAGGAACAGCCGACCCTCGAAGGCGGCGACGATGTTGACGGCATGGATCTCGGCGGCCTTGGGCACGATCTCGTACTGATGGTAGGACCGGTGCGCCAGGCTCTTGAGCAGTTTGGCGTAGTAGGTGCGGATCTCGTCGCGGAAGTCGTCGAGCCGTGAAAAGGCCTCGAAGAACAGGGCGAAATAGCGAGCCATGTCGATGCCGGCCGCCTTGACCGCCCCCGGAAGCTCCTCATAGGCATCGGCCAAGAATTCCCGGCTCTGGCGCACACCCTGGGTTTCGAAATGATCGAAATCGAAGCGGCGGACAGGATTGAGGAAGAAGCTTTCGACCACCTCGCGGTAAAGCGCCTCCTTGGAGGCGAAGTAGTGGTAGAAAGCGCCCTTGGACAGGCCGGTTTCCTTAAGGATCTGACTGAGCCCGGTGCCATCGAACCCGTGCTGCAGGAAAAGCTGGAAACTCGCCGCGACAATGCGGTCACGCGTCGTGGCGTGCGGGGCCGCGTCCGGGCTTTCGGCGGCTTTGTCGGAGGCGTGACCGGTCATGGCGAATCACTCGATAGCTGTCAGACCGATCGGTCTGTAGCGGTTTCGCACGCCTGTGGTCAATCTGGCGCCCGCGATGACCGGGGGATAGCGCGCCTCAAGGCCGACTGACGTATTCGAGTGCACTCGCCAGAGAGACGAAGGGAATGCCGAGCGTGTCGGTCAGGCCCATGGCGCAGGTCGATACCGTCGTCACCCCGAGCGCGCAGCCCTCCGGCACGTCGTTTTTTGCAAACCTGAGCGCATGAGCGTTGAGTTCAGGCTCATACAATCCCTTGTCGCCAGCAAAGCCACAGCAGGTAGTCGAGGTCAGGACGGCGACATCTCGGGCGACGGCCCGCGCCAGCGCTTCGGTGTGCTTTTGCTCGTCCATGCGCTGGGCCGAGCAATTGTGGTGCACGGCGATCGAAGGGAGTGGGCGGGTGATGGTCAGATGAGGCAGCACCATGTCGAGAAGGAACTCGGCGCTGTCGCGCATCTCGCCGCCGTCGCGCTGGATATGGAGCGCGCAGGTCGACATGTCGGTGACTGAGGCAACGACGCCCGGACCACGCGTGGCGTCCAGCTTGTCGGCGAGCTTGCGGCCGAGCTTTTCGGCTTCCTCGGGAAAGCCCTTTGATTGGAACGGCTGGCCGCAACAGGCGCCCGAGAGCTTTTCGGGCACCACCGGCTGGTAGCCGGCGCGCGCCAGCAGCGCCACCATGGCTTCGGTCACCGGCAGCAGATCGAGATCGGCCTTGGGCGCGCCGAACATGCGCGAGGCGCAGGCCGGGAAATAGAGCACGCGCCCGCGCGTTGCCGTGGTCTCGACGGTTTTCGGCCTGCCCGGACCAGGCCGCATCGACTTGCCGGGGCGCGGGATTTTGCCTTTCGACCAGGAATTGAGAGTGCTGGTAACCGAGTCGATGGTTTTGTTGCCGATGGTGCTTCGCGCCAGTGTCTGGGCGCCGGCGGCAAACCCGAAGCCGGTTTCGATGGCGCCTGTCGCCGACGCGGCGAGCGCCGCGACGCGATCGGCGGTTTTTCCGCGCTTTTCGGCGCGTTTGCCCATGATCATGGTGCCGGTCTCGATGCCGACCGGGCACCTGAGCGAACACAGATTGCAAGCCGCGCAGGTGTCCATGCCGGCATGAACGAAGCCGTCGGCAAGTGCCTCCATCAGGTCCATGGCACCGCCGGCCTTTTCGAGTCGCGCCTGTTCGCGGGTCACGGCGATGCGCTGGCGCGGCGTCAGGGTCAGCCCGGCCGAGGGACAGGCCGGCTCGCAGAACCCGCATTCGATGCATAGATCGATCGTATCGTCCGCCTCGGTCATCGATTTGAGGTTCTTGACGTGGATCCGGTCATCCGCGTTGAGCATGACGCCCGGATTGAGCCGACTGTCCGGATCGAACAGCGCCTTGACGCGCTCCATGATCGCGTAGGCCTTTTTACCCCATTCCACCTCGACATAGGGCGCGACAGCACGACCGGTGCCATGCTCGGCCTTGAGCGAACCGCCGAGATCGACGGATATGAGATTGGCCAGCGCATCGCAGAAGGCGACGAATTTGTCGGCAGCGCCGGGCCGGTCGAAATTCTCGGCCATCTGGAAGTGGAGGTTTCCGGCGAGCGCGTGGCCGAAAATGATGGCGTCCTGATAGCCGTGATCGTCGAGCAGATGCCTGAGCTTGCCGACGAGTTCGGGCAGACGGTCGATCGGCGCCGCCACGTCCTCGGTCAGCATGGTCGTGCCCTTGTCGCGGCTGGCGCCGGCTGAGGCGAACAGCCCCTTGCGGATGTCCCACAGGGCATTCT
>CAXXNZ010000001.1:0-431758 GCA_963676075.2 Devosiaceae bacterium | reverse complement strand
AATATTTTAATACTGAAAGGATTTTACTTTGAAGTAGGCCGTTTATTAAACTAAATAATTCTATTTAGTTTTAAATTATAATTGGCAGGTCCTGGCCCAATACTATCATAAGTTTTTGAATCTTTAAATCCAAAGCTACATGTATTATTTTTCTAAAATCAATATCTACCTATAATCAGGCTGTCTTCGAGTGCCTTTGACGGGATTATAGCTTCCAGCACCTGGGGTAATTAATTAGTTGCTTTTTATTTTTTCAATTAGTTTCCAAATTAATAGTGTGGTGATTCTTTTTTATTCTAAATCAAATTGTTAAAAACTAAATTGATTGTTTTTAAAAACTATATTGCAAATATGACTATTAAATTATCCTGGGCCAGGCCTTAAATATGATATCAAAACAAAGCAAAAAAATAAAATTTAAACTTATAATTTCCATATTCAAACTATTTTTTTTCAGATCCAATTCTTGAAATTTTTATCAATCAAAAAAATATTATTTATTTACTTCCAAGCTTATGGCTTTAATGAATGTATGAAAACGGGGCATAAGCTAAAGGAAAGAATTATTAAAAAACAAATTAATGTAACCTCCAGGTCCAGGTGTTCCGCCTGAAATTAGGCCAGATCCTATTTAAAAATGAAATCCTAAAACAAAAAGTGAAGAAGTACATTAGCCTCGAGCCGAATGACCTGCAGGGTGGGGATGTCATATTAATTTTTTCTATAACTTAAACTTAAATTCCAAATTGAATTATTAAAATAAGTTTAGAATATTATTTTATTAATCAGAAATTAAAATTTTAAATTCATGTAAAATTGATTAAAAAGAAAAAATTTGTTTGCTATCATGATTTTTTCACTTCTTATTATATTTTCTCAGAAAATATTAAAAAGTAATGCGTTACGCCACAAAAAATTATATTTTTCTTTATCCCTAAAGAAAATCTTTGACCTTATTAAGCAATTACTCAATGCAATTAGTCATTTTATTAAAAATAAACTATCTCGCATATTGTTAATTGCAATCAAGTATAATTACTAATAATTCTACATTTTTGTCCTAAGGAGTTTCAAATTATTTTGTCTCTTATTGGATTCTTACCTACTTGCTTTAATAATTTGCTTACTTATTTAGTAATATCTATTAACCAAATTAAAAATTATCATTCAATTTTTCTTTACAAAAAGAAAAGTTTGAAATCATTTTATTTGTAATTTATATTTGTAGATATTTAAATGGTGGGCTATTGACCTAAGAAATGAAATAAAATTATTGTAATGACAATTTAGAAGAGTTTAAGCTTGATGTGGTAAATAAAATTATCTGATTTAACCTTTTAGAATAAATTTGTAAATCAAACAGATCTATGCAAAGAAAATAAACAAATTTAGTTTCTAGAATTATAATAGAATTATTACAAAGTGAATTTAAGATTAATAATGCCAAACATGAAATTAAACTTAGATCTCAGTAATTAATACTATATTAAAAACCATTAATTTACTTATTATAATAGATGAATTCTTAATTAAGATTTATTTTTTAAGTGCTGGAAAATGAATTATTTTTTTAAACTGCTGAAGTAATTTAATTTCTAAAAACAAATTCTATTAAAAAGGTTAAAATTAATTAAAAATTAAACAATTGATCTTTAAAAAATTTACTTTTTAAACTTCTGCAATATTTCTACTTGTTTTCAAAGAACCAACCTTTGAAATTGAAATTGAAGTCTTTGATAATTTGCCAAATAATGTTATTTTATTAAATAATTTAATGCACATAAAAAAGATTTTAAATATTCAAGCAGTTTTCCTCGAAGTATAAAATTCAAAAATATTGATTTCTGAACTACACTATCATTTTTATAAATAAATAGTGGATTCAAGTATTTTTTTCTTTATTCTATAGAGTGATGGGTGTATTTAAGATTCTATTATTAAACCTGGTTTTGGACTTTTTACATTTTTTTAATCAACTTATTAGCTTTTTATTGTTTTTCTTTTTCTTATTGTGTTATTTTGCATTTTCAATTTCTCTCGCAAATCGCAAAAAAATTTAACGGATATTAATAACAATAATTATGTATTCGATTAATGGTTTGGAGTTAAACTTGCTAGATAATGGAATTGAACTACTTATAAAAATATTAATTTATTTTCATATCAATAAATTTAATTTTATAACTTTAAATTGTTTAATAAATAAGAATTTATTTGACATATTTTTATTTCAAAATTTTGGAATCAACCAAAAATTACATACTACTATCATTTTATTTCAAATATATTCAGAAATAACTTTGATGATTCTTTCATTAAAATTTATGATCTTATCAGTAATAAATCTTTTAATTAATTTTTCCTAATAATAATAATTTAATAATAATAATTTTATCACTTTTATTAAATTAGCTACGAAGCTAAAACTTTAAATTCATTTATTACTGTTGGATCATTAGCGGATAAGTATTTATTATTTGAGATTAGCCAATACGTATAAATATTAAATTCTGATTATTCTTTTTATTTCACCAAATCATGAATTAATGCAACTTTAAACAAATTATAATTATAAATAAACCTTCCAATTCATAAAGATCTCCAAATTCTTGTATAATCGTTAAAGTTTTATCTTAAATACTTGTGGCATGCACATAATCAAAAAGCATAATAAGTGTTACGGACAATCTTTTTTTTCTAGTTTGGACAAAATTATTAAAATTAAAGTTTAGAATTTTTTGCTTGTTCCCATAATTTTTAACATTAAATTTAGCCACTCCAAAACATAATATAATTCATTTTATATAAGCTTTATGAAAGCATTACTCTTGCAATTTTCCATTAAAGTAAAATGGAAAACACGAATTAATTCACAAATAAAGATAAACCATATTTTAAAGTATCCTTTTCAAACTTCAAAATATCTTTAAAATCTTTTAATTTGTTTGTATTGAATTCCTAATTATTTTTAAAATAAACAAGAAAATAAAATTCAACTTATTGAATATTTTAGAAGGCAAAAATAGTCTTATCAAAACTAATTCCAAGTAAATGCTAAAATAATAAATTAATTAAAATGCTGAGCAATTTTAGTCTTGAAGATGTCAAACTTTCAATATTATCTTCAACTATTCCTTTGACAATATTTAGTTTTTCAAAAAAAAATTTAAGTCATCTCCATTGTTTATTTCCAAATATTCTTAGTACACATTCTTTTAAAATTAATTGCTAAATTCAGCATTTTATTATAAGGATAAGTGAAGTGGCTCTTCAGGTTCAACATTCAAACGCAAGATGTAAAATAATTTTTTCGCTACCTTTTATTTCCATCTCTACATAAAAAGTGCTCAATTTTTAAGAGTTTAGAGAATGCTGAGAGAAATCTATGGATTATTCTGAATGAGAAGTTTAGAATTTTTGTTAAAGTTAAAGAAATTATTGGGCAGCTTAAACTGATAAAATCCCTCTTTGTTTCATGTAAATTACTGCATCCTCAACTAAAAAGGTTGGAACACCCGCAGATAAAGCTAAATTGCGTGCATGCAATCCCATATGCCCTTTTTGAATTCCTAAAAATAGTTATTAAATTTAAAAGCAAGAAGGTCAAAGTCGAATCGAGCAGTGGTTGGCTCGGTCCATTTGAGGTAATCCCATCCGATTGCCATGACGCGACACGGGGCGGCTTTCAGCCGCCCTTTTTGTCTCGCTACGTCCGAACAGGGAGCACGTATAACCACTGACCGCGGTGCCACTTTCGGGGTCGACGTGGGCACAAGAAGGTATTATCGCTAATATTCCTTCGGTTCCAGTGAGACTTCCATGCCTGTCGGCGTCTATTATGCTTTGGCCGCCTATGCGATCTTTTCGTGTGGCGACGCGATCATCAAAAGCCTCGGCGAAGGGGCCAATCCGTTCCAGATGGGGCTGCTGACGGCTTTCATTTCGGCCATTCCCGGTCATCCTGACCCGGCCGAAATCCGAGAAGCTCATCAACACCTTCAAGGCCAAGCAGCCGCTGCTTTTGCATGCCCGAGCGATTCTGGCCTACCTCGCCCTGCTGTGCGTCGTTTTCACCTTCACCACGATCCCGTTTGCAGAAGCCTATTCGATCATCTTCCTGGCGCCGGTCTTTTCGACGATCCTAGCAGTTATCGTGCTCAAGGAGGACATGACACGGGGCCGCTGGTTCGGCCTCGCCCTCGGTTTCCTCGGCGTGCTCCTCGTCGTCCGTCCCGGGTTTCGCGAGCTCAGCATCGGGCATCTGACCGCCCTGTTCGTCGCCTTCCTCGGGTCGGGCGTCGCCATCCTTTTGCGCCACGTATCGCAGACCGAACAGCGCATCACCATCATTGCCTATGGCATGGGATACACAGTGGTGTCTGAACGTCATCATCATGCTGGCTTTCGGCATGTCGTTCATTCCCGAGCCGATGGTTCTGGCAAAATACATCGTCATCGGTTTGACGGGCGGCCTCGGCAATGTGCTGATCGTCCTCGGCGCCAAGAATGCCCCAGCCGCCTGGGTGGCGCCAACCCAGTACAGCCAGATCATCTGGGCCGTTCTGCTTGGCGCGCTGGTGTTTTCGGAATTCCCCAGCCTGTTCACGCTCGCAGGCATGCTGGTCGTCGCCGTGGGCGGCTATTTCAGCTTTCCGCCCGGCCAACACGCCGCGCAGCCCTGTTGGTGGCTTTGCGTTTCTCGCGGCGGCGCGTCGTCCGCGCCGCCCGCCCAATTCCCGGAACGATCAGGCCGACTGAAGCGCCTTTTTGATGGCGTCGATCGCCTCGCCGGCCTTGGTGCCATCCGGGCCGCCGGCCTGGGCCATGTCCGGCCGTCCGCCGCCGCCCTTGCCGCCGAGCGCTTCCGAGCCCAGCCGCACCAGATCGACCGCCGAAACCTTGCCGGTCAGATCCTCGGTGACGCCGACGGCAATAGCCCCCTTGCCGTCTTCGGTCGTGCCGACAATTGCTACCACGCCCGAGCCAATCTGCTTTTTGGCGCCATCGACCATACCGCGCAGATCCTTGGGCTGAAGCCCTTCGACCACACGCCCGATGAACGCCGTGCCGGCGATGTCTTCAGGACCTTCCGGAGCGCCACTGCCGCCGCCACCCATGGCAAGCTGCTTGCGCGCGTCGGTCAGCTGCTTTTCAAGCTGCTTGCGTTCTTCAAGGAGCGACTCGATGCGGGCCTTGGCGTCTTTCGGCGACACCTTGAGGGTTGCCGCGATCGCCATAAGTTCCGCTTCCTGCTCGGCAAAATGCTTGCGCGCGCCTTCCGCCGTCAGCGCTTCGATGCGCCTAACGCCAGCCGCGACCGAGCTTTCCTGCACCACCGAGACCAGACCGATCTCGCCGGTCCGGCGCACATGGGTGCCCCCGCACAATTCCATCGAATAGGTCTTGCCCGCCTTGTCGCCCTCGCGGGCGGTGCCCATGGTCACGACCCGAACTTCATCGCCGTACTTCTCGCCGAACAGCGCCATGGCGCCGGCGGCGCGGGCGTCATCGACTGCCATCAGGCGCGTCTCGACCGGCGCATCCTGCAAAATGATGCCATTGGCCAGCCGCTCGACTTCGGCGATTTCCTCCTGGCTCACCGCCTTGGTGTGCGAGAAATCGAAACGCAGGCGATCGGGCGACACCATCGAGCCCTTCTGGGCCACATGAGTGCCAAGGACCTGACGAAGCGCCTCGTGCAGCAGGTGGGTTGCCGAGTGATTGGCGCGAATGGCGGTACGGCGCGAATGATCGACCTCGAGCGCCAGAGCGGAGCCCATTTTCACCGGCCCCTCGACCACCTTTACCCGATGGGCGAAAACGCCACCCGCCGGTTTCAGGACATCGCTGACCTCGAGGACAATGCCCTCACCCGACATCGTGCCGGTGTCGCCGACCTGACCGCCGCTCTCGCCGTAAAACGGCGTCTGATTGAGAACGACAAATCCGTCTTCGCCAACTGCGAGGCTGTCCACCTCGGCACCGTCCTTGATCAGCGCGGTCACGACCCCGTGCGCACCTTCTGTATCGTAGCCGAGAAATTCCGTCGGACCGAGCTTGTCGGTGAGCGAGAACCAGACTTCGGCCGAAGCGGATTCGCCTGAACCAGCCCAGGACTTGCGGGCCTCGGCGCGCTGACGCGCCATGGCATCTTCAAAGCCGGACAGATCGACACTGATGCCGCGTGTCCGCAGGGCATCCTGCGTGAGATCAAGCGGAAAACCGTAAGTGTCGTAGAGCTTGAATGCGGTAACACCCTCAAGCATGTCGCCCTTCTTGAAGTCGCGGGTTTCGTCTTCGAGAATGGCAAGACCGCGTCCGAGGGTCTTGAGGAAGCGTTCTTCCTCGAGCTTGATGGTTTCGGAAATCATCGCCTGGCCGGTACCAAGCTCGGGATAGGCCTGCCCCATTTCGCTGATAAGCGTCGGCACCAGTCTGTGGATGACCGGTTCGTTGGACCCCAGAAGGGTCGCGTGGCGCATGGCACGACGCATGATGCGCCGCAGAACATAGCCCCGGCCTTCGTTGGAGGGCAGCACGCCTTCCGAAATCAGGAAGGACATTGAGCGCAAATGATCGGCGATCACGCGCAGGGATTGTTTCCCCTCGCCATCCGGGTCACCTCCGACGACATGCGCGGCCTCCCCGATCAGGGTGCGGAACAAATCAATGTCGTAATTGGAGTGCACGCCCTGCAGGATAGCGGTGATGCGTTCGAGGCCCAATCCGGTATCGATCGAAGGATTGGGCAGATCGAGCCGTGTTGTCTCGTCGACCTGATCGAACTGCATGAAGACGAGATTCCAGAATTCCAGATAGCGGTCGCCATCTTCATCGGGTGAACCTGGAGGTCCACCAACCAGCCCCTCGCCCTGATCGTAGAAGATTTCCGAGCAGTAGCCACACGGACCGGTCGGTCCCATGGCCCAGAGATTGTCGGTATGGCGGACGATCCGTTCCTCGGGAATACCGGCGATCTTGCGCCAGAGATCATAGGCTTCGTCATCGCTCGGGTAGACGGTCACCCAGATCCGATCCTTTTCAAGACCGAAATCCTTAGTCACCAGTTCCCAGGCAAGACTGATCGCCCGTTCCTTGAAATAATCGCCGAACGAGAAATTGCCGAGCATTTCGAAGAAGGTATGATGCCGGGCAGTGAACCCGACATTGTCGAGGTCGTTGTGCTTGCCACCGGCGCGCACGCATTTCTGCGAGGTCACGGCCGTGCTGTAGGGGCGCTTCTCAACACCGGTAAAAACGTTCTTGAACTGCACCATGCCGGCGTTGGTGAACATCAGCGTCGGATCGTTGCGCGGCACGAGCGGACTCGATGCTACCGGCTCGTGTCCGTTACGCGAGAAGAAATCGATGAAAGTCGATCGGATGTCGTTGACGCTCGCCATGGTCCATTCCGCATAGAAACGGCCGCGAACACGCGGCCTTGTTCAATTTGATCAGCCTTGTATCCCGCCGTCGGCTTTAATGTCCAGAACGTGACCGGCAAATGCATCCCGCGCCGAGGCCAGCAACGATAAGGGTCATGCCCCCGCCACACAATGAAAAACGGGCGCCGCAAGGCGCCCGAGTTGCTTTGGAAAGTCAGCAAGAACCAAGTGCCGCACCCGCGGCCATTCCAGAAGGGTGGAAGGGCTTGGGCACGCTGCCCGATGCGACGGGAACCTGCCCGCCAGATCGGGGAACCGGCCGCCGTTCGAACGAACGCCGGCCAGTCATGCCCGATTGGGCTATTCGTCCGACTCTGTCTTGTCGGTCAGAGCATCGGCAGACTCGTCACCGATCAGTGCCTCGGACAGAAGTCCGGCGCTTTCGCGGACGCCGAGCTCGATCTGGTTGGCGATCTCGGGATTGTCCTTGAGGAACTGGCGGGAATTCTCCCTGCCCTGCCCCAGCCGCTGGCTGTCATAGGAGAACCAGGCGCCCGACTTCTCGACGATCCCCGACTTGACGCCAAGATCGAGCAGTTCGCCGGTCTTGGAAATGCCTTCGCCATACATGATGTCGAACTCGACCTGGCGGAAGGGCGGCGCCAGTTTGTTCTTGACCACCTTGACGCGGGTCTGGTTGCCGACAACCTCCTCGCGGTCCTTGATGGCACCGATGCGGCGGATATCGAGACGCACGGACGAGTAGAACTTCAGCGCATTGCCGCCGGTGGTGGTTTCGGGCGAACCAAACATCACGCCGATCTTCATGCGGATCTGGTTGATGAAGATCACCATGCCCTTGGAACGCGAGATCGAGCCGGTCAGCTTGCGCATGGCCTGGCTCATCAGGCGCGCCTGAAGGCCAGGCAGAGAATCGCCCATCTCACCCTCGAGTTCGGCGCGCGGCGTCAGTGCGGCGACGGAGTCGACCACCAGCACGTCAATGGCGCCGGACCGGACCAGCGTGTCGGCAATTTCGAGCGCCTGTTCACCGGCATCAGGCTGAGAGATGAGTAAATCATCGATGTTGACGCCGAGCTTTCTGGCATAGATCGGATCGAGTGCGTGCTCGGCATCGATGAAGGCACAGATGCCGCCATTCTTTTGGGCTTCGGCCAGAACATGCAGCGCCAGCGTCGTTTTGCCCGAGCTTTCCGGCCCGAAAATCTCGATAATGCGACCACGCGGCAGCCCGCCAATGCCGAGGGCAATATCAAGACCGAGCGAGCCGGTCGAAATCGATTCCACCTGAACGGCAGAGTTCTCGCCAAGGCGCATGATCGAGCCCTTGCCGAAACTGCGTTCGATCTGTCCCAGAGCGGCCTCCAAGGCCTTCTGCTTGTCCATTCCGCCCCCTTCAACAATACGAAGCTGCTGTTGAACCGCCATTTTCGCTATCCTTATTTCATGTTGCCAGCAGCCGGGCAATGGATTCGCGACCCCCGCCTTGTCGGCCTTTCGTACTTGCATTGTTCTCATTTTGTCCGCAAACTGTCAAGAACGAATGCGGAACATTTTCCTGCCCGGCAATCAGCGACCGAATCGCTGCCGCCGGCAGACGTCAAAGGCCGTCACACCAGCCGCCTGCCCCACGATCGGAACGGCAAACAGCGACGCGCGACAGGTCCGTCATCGCACCAGACCGCAGTCGACCTCAAACCGGCTCGGGCTCGCGCGTTGCCTGCAGCACTTCCTTGACCTTGGAATTGATCTGGTCGAGCGAATATGGCTTGGGCAGAAATTCGACCGACCGGTCGTCCTCGAGTTCGCGCCGCACACTCTCTTCGGCATAGCCGGACACGAAGATCACCTTGAGTTCGGGGAACTGCTTGCGCACGTGCTTGAGCAGTGTCGGCCCGTCCATTTCGGGCATGACCACATCGGAGATGATGAGGTCGAGCTGACCGTCGATCTCTTCGAGCTTTTCCAGCGCCTCCTCGCCGGATTCGGCCTCGTAGACCTCGTAGCCGGTCACCGCCAGGGCCCGCGCCGAGAAGGTGCGGACGCTTTCCTCGTCCTCGACGATGAGGATACGTTCGCGGCCGGTCAGATCCTTCACCGTGTGCGCCACCGCCTTGGTCGGCATTTCGGCTTCGGTCGGGATATGGCGCGGCAGGAAGATGCGGAAGGTCGTGCCCCGTCCGAGTTCGGAGTCGGCATAGATGAAGCCGCCCGTCTGCTTGATGATGCCATAGACCATCGACAGCCCGAGCCCGGTCCCCTTGCCCAGTTCCTTGGTCGAGAAGAACGGCTCGAAGATCTTTTCCATGATCTCCTCGGACATGCCGGTGCCCGAATCTTCGACCTCGATCAGAACGTAATCAGCCGGTGGCATGCCGCGATAGGTGAAGGTTTCGGCCTCCGCCGTCAGCACATTGCGCGTGCGCACGTGGATGGCGCCACCGCCTGGCATGGCGTCGCGTGCGTTGACCACCAGGTTGATGATGACCTGCTCGATCTGAACCAGGTCGGCACGCACCGGCCACAGCCCCGGTTCGTGCGAGACATCGAGCGAAATCTGTTCGCCGATCAGGCGCTTGAGCAGAACGGTCAGGTCGTCGATATGGGTCGAGACCTCCAGCACCTGTGGCCGAAGCGTCTGACGGCGCGAGAAGGCCAGCAACTGCCTGACCAGAGCTGCGGCGCGGTTGGCGCTCTGCTTGATCGACATGATGTCCGAGAACGACGGGTCGGACGGCTTGTGCTTGAGCAGCAGAAGGTCCGAAAAACCGATGATCGCGGTCAGAACGTTGTTGAAATCGTGGGCAACGCCGCCAGCGAGCTGGCCGACCGCCTGCATTTTCTGGCCCTGGGCGAACTGGGCTTCGAGCTTTCTCTGCTCGGTCATATCGAGAGCGTAGATGATCACCCGCTCAGGCTTGCCCTCTTCGGATTCCGAACCGCTGAAATAGAGCCGCACCGCCTGGTCGGGCGTGCCGTCGATATTGGCGTCGAGCGGATCGATGTCCGAGCGCTGGGCCACTGCGTCGGCAATGGCGCGCTTCAGCCCGGGCACCTGTTCTTCGGAGATCAGCTCGCTCAGCGGCCGCATCTCGATGGCCCGCTCCGAAGCGGTCAGGCCGAAGATCCGGGTGAAAGGCGCATTGACGTTGAGGATGCGCCCTTCCTCGTCGAGCGTCGCCACCGCGAACGGCGTCTGGTTGTAGAGCCGTGAGAAGCGGATTTCGGCAGCGCGCAGCGCATCTTCCAGGCCAGCTCCGCCGGTCCGGTCGAGAACCAGTGTGCGGGTCTCACCCAATTCGCCTTCCGCCAGCCGCGCCGCCCGGTGCAGCAGCCGCACCGGGAAGGTCGTGCCGTTGGCTCGCACCAGGTCGATGTCGATGATCTCGGTACGGATGTCGCCGTCGGCGCGCCCGCCCATCAGCAGCGAGGCGCCGTCGCCCAGAACGATGTCGCTGAGATTGAGCGAATTGCCGTCGAATGCCGCCAGATCGTAGCCGAGCCAGTCGGCCAGCGTCGAGTTGATATAGCTCAGCCGCCCATTCGCCTCCGAGGAGAAGAACCCGGCCGGAGCGTGGTCGAGATAATCGATGGCGCGCTGCAGCTCGAGGAAGATGTTTTCCTGCCTGGCACGGTCGCGCGAGATGTCCTCGACGGTCCACATCACCAGGGACTTGCCGCGCTCGATCTGCGGCAACGCCCTGACGGCGACGCGATACCAGGTCGGCGCGCCGGACTTTGTGTCTGCCTCGCGCAGCGGATGGGACAAGCGGATGTCCTCGGAAACCGGCCGCCCCTCACGCGCCGCCCGCGTCAGCCGGTACATGCCCTCGCTGGCTTCGGGTTCGGAGGCGAACAGCCGCGGCACGCCGACAGGCAGGCGGTCCGCCGTGGCGCCGCTCAGAGCCGCATAGTGCTCGTTGGCATAAACGATCCGCCCGTCGCGATCGGCAACAAGAGCGCCGTAGCCGAGACTGTCGACGATTGCCGCGCTCAGCGAGCGCCGCGTATCGCCGCCCGAATAGCGGAACAACCCTGCCGCCAGCGCGAACAGGAAAAACACGCCGATAACGCCGAGCAGACCGAGGAACAGGACGATCACATCGCCGGGAATGTGGTCGCCATAAAGCGAAAAGCCGACGGCGATGGCAATGAACACGATGGCCAGCAGCAAAACCCGCCAGACGCCGGCAAAGCCCGACGCGCGCGGTTCAATCGGCTCGGGATAGGTGTCGCCGTCATCGGGCGTTGCCGCCATTGCTCGGTTTCCTTCGTGCCTTGCATTGCCGCGCGTCGACAAAGGCAGACCGCCTTGGGGTGTTAACGACGCACAGCGGCGCGATTCATTTTGAGTCGCGCAAGTTGACCCACTGTAGCAAAGCCGGCTCGATTGGGTAGTGCATGACGCGGGTTTTGCCCGCAACGCACCGCGCGATCACGCGCGCCAGCGACGTTGGCCGGAAAGACGCATGACATAGCCGATCACCTCGGCCACCGCCTTGAAATGTTCGGACGGAATGGAGCCCTCGACCTCGACGCTTTTGAACAGCGCCCGCGCCAACGGCGGGTTCTCGACCACGGGCACATCGTGCTCCTCGGCGCGCTTGCGGATACGCAGGGCCAGGTTGTCGACGCCCTTGGCCACGCAGATCGGCGCAGGCATCCCGCGTTCGTATTTCAACGCTACGGCGAAATGGGTCGGGTTGGCGATCACAACCGTCGCTTCCGGCACCGCCTGCATCATGCGCTGGCGGGCCTTGTCGTTGCGGATCTGGCGAATACGCTGCTTGATGTGCGGATCGCCTTCCATCTGCTTGTATTCGTCCTTGACCTCCTTGACCGTCATCTTGTGCCTCTCCCAGTACTTCCAGCGCTGGTAGAGATAATCGGCGGCGGCAATGACTGTGACGATGGCGATGGAAACGCCGAACACCTGCAGCGCCAGGGTCAGGAAGTGCGGCATCAGCGCGCTCAGATCTTCCGAAATCATCGTGTCGAGCTGATCGCGCTCTGGCCAGAGCACCGCAAACACGGCGAGCGAGACCACCGATATCTTCAAAAGCCCCTTCACGAAGTTGAACAGCGCCTCGCTCGAGAACAGGCGTTTGGCCCCGGCGATCGGAGAGATACGCGATATCTTCGGGGTAATCGGGTCCAGCGAGAAAAGCGGTCCGTGCTGGACGAGATTGCCGGCGATGGCGAACACGGCGAGGAAAAACAGCGGGATCAGCGCCACCCCGAGAATGGAGTAGGCCAGCCCGTAGATGAACTGCCCGAATCCACCGCCGGTCAGATCAACCTGGCCTGCCTGCTCGATGATCTGGCGCAGCGGCACCACCAGTTGGCCGGTGGTGATCGGGGCCATGATGGCGAACAAAAGCGTCGAACCGAGCGTCATGAACCAGGTGGTCAGTTCCTGGCTCTTGGCGACATCGCCCTTCTTGCGCGCCTCATCGAGCTTTCGTTGTGAGGGGTCTTCTGTCTTTTCTGACTTGTCGGGTTCGTCTGACATCTAGGCCTACCCCAGCCCCATCAGCATGCGGATCTCGGTCTGGAAATGATTGAGATACCAGGCCGAAATGCTGACGAGCAGCAAAGCGAAGATCATCAGGCCGACGCTGATATTGGCCGGCATGGCAATAAAGAAGATCTGCAATTGCGGCATCAGGCGCGACAGGATGCCGAGACCGAGGTTGAAGACCAGTCCGAAGATGATGAACGGCGCGGAGATCTGCACCCCAACCGCGAAGCTGCGCGAGGCGACATCCCAGGCAAGGTGGTAGGCGTCGTCGAACATCAGCGGCATTTGCGGCGGATAGACCACATAGCTCTGGTAGATCGCGCCGAGCACGAGGTGGTGCATATCGGTGGCAAAGACCAGCGCCATGCCCAGAAGTCCGAGGAAATTGCCGATAATCGCGCCCTGCACGCCGGTCTGGCTCGGGTCGGCGGTCTGGGCGAAGCCGAGGCCGGTCTGGAAGGCGATGGCGGAGCCGGCGACCTGCAGAGTGGAAATGATCAATCGCGATATGCCCCCGAGGATCAGTCCGACAACGATCTCGTGAAACAGCACTCCGAACGCCGCAATCATCGTGCCCGGCTGCGCCGGCAGCGTCGACGACACCAGCGGATACATTACCAGCGACAGCAACAGGGCGAGGACGAGCCGCACCCGCGTCGACAGGAAGGCCTCCCCGAAGCCGGGCACCAGCATGATGAGCGTGCCCACACGCGCGAACACCATCAGAAACAGGTACGCGACGCCCGGCAGCCAGTTGACCGCAATCGTCATGATCCCTGCCCCGCCACGGCGGCGGTCACAGGATCGGGTGTGACGGAAACGATCCCGACCGGTTTCATCGCTACCCGCCCGTTATGATCTTGTCGACCAGCCGGGTCATGAACGAGCCCATAGTCGCGCCCATGAAGGGCAGCGCCAGCAGCATGGTGACGAAGATGGCGAGGATCTTGGGAACGAAGACCAGCGTCATTTCCTGAATCTGCGTCAGGGCCTGGAACAGGGCGATGAGCACGCCGACCAGCAGTCCGATGATCATCATCGGTGCAGCAATGATGATCATGGTCCACATGCCGTCCCCGGCAATATCGAGAATATCGGCTCCGGACATACTCGGTCCCTTTTGCTGTCGAATCGCCCGCGAAGTGTCGGACCATGCTGGCCCCGGGGCAATTCGCCGTTCCGGCTTTCCCACCTGTTGTGGTTCCGGAACCAGTGTTTGTTCTTCGCCGCGCCCGGGACGGGCAAGCGCGGCGTGCGTGCCGACGGCTCTAGATCGGCATTCTCATGATTTCCTCATAGGCCGAAATCACGCGGTCTCGCACCGACACCAGAGAGTTCATCGCCAGTTCGGTCTGCGACACAGCGGTAACGACGTCGACGATATTGGCCTTGCCATTGACCATGTCCGCCGACAGCGCGTCCGATTTCTTGCCGGCATCGGCCACGCTCTGCATGCTGTCCTGGATCAGTTGCCCGAAGTCGGGAGTATTCTCGCCGCCGGTCTTGCCGAGAGGATTGAACAAACCGTCCTTGTTGTTCGTCAGTTGCTGGGTTTGGCCATAGGCGGCCTTGGCGACAGAAAACGGGACGGACATGGCGGTATTCTCCTAGTGCATTTCCAGGTGAAGTGGACACCGGTTCACCGTGCGGAAATGCGAAAAAACAAAAACTTGGAGCCTAGCGGCGCAGGATGTCGATGGTCTGACCGATCATCTGGCGGGTCGCCGAGACAACGTTGAGATTAGCTTCGTAAGACCGTTGCGCCTCGCGCATGTCCATGGCTTCGACCAGCGAGGTGACGTTCGGATACAGCACGTATCCGTTGGCGTCGGCGGCCGGATGGCCGGGCTCGTATCGGGATTCAAATGCCGAGGTGTCGTAAACAACGTTGCCGAGTTTGACCTCGCGTCCACTCAGTTCCTTGTTGAACACCGACTCGAATGTCGGGATGCGGCGGCGATACGGATCCTGCCCCGGTGCCGATCCCGTGGAATCGGCATTAGCAAGGTTCTCGGCGATGATGCGCATGCGCGCCTGCTGGGCATTGAGGCCGGAAGCGGCGAGCCCGAGTGATTTAAGAAAATCTGACATAGTGATTCAGTCCTTGCCGCTCACGCGCTCTTGCCGAGCGCGATCTTGAGAATGCCAACCGAGCGTGTGTAGAGCGCGGTCACGGTCTGGTAGTCGATCTGGTTCTCGGCAACCTTGGTCATCTGCTCCTCGAGCGTGACGCCATTGCCCGAGGGCGTGATCTCGTAGCGGTTGTCGCCGACCTCGCTGTATCCGGCGCCGCTCGATGTCGAGAACGCCATGAAATGTTCAGGCTGGGTCACTGTCGTCGTCAACGGCAGGTAATCGGCCTTGCTCTTTTCCTCGGCCACATCGAATGACTTGAGGTCGTGCGCCAGAAAGCCGGGCGTATCGGCATTGGCAACGTTCTCCGCCAGAACATTCTGACGGGCCTGATGCCAGCGCATCTTGTTTGCCAACATGTCGAACAAGGGCAATTGCGTGATACCCATGCGCGTCTCCTTTCGGATTCGCCGCTCGGCAATTGATTCCGACAGCGAGACCATACTCGGCAATTTCTGCCCATTGATGGTTAACGTGTCGTTAACGTCACAACCAAAATGCCTCCAATTGCTCCATTTTGCGATGTAGGTGCGTTGTGCTAGGCAAATTCTACCTGATCGATTTGCCGGTTGCGGATTCGGAGTTTCCTTTATGAGTTTCCTGAACAGCCTGTTTGGTAGCAACGATGTGGTGACGATCATCGTGGCGCTCGCCGCGGTGCTTTTGCTCATCATCCTGGGCGTATGGGCCCTCAAACTGGTGTTCAACGCCACCGGACGCGCCGCGCGCGGACGGGCCAAGCGCCTCGGGGTCGTCGACGTCGCCCCGGTCGACCAGAAGCGTCAACTCGTGCTTGTCCGGCGCGACAATGTCGAACATCTGCTGTTGATCGGCGGCCTTCAGGATATCGTGATTGAATCGGGCATCGAGGTCGATCCGGCGACCGCTGCTGCCCGCTTCGGACGCCAGGCGCCTGCGGCCCAACCACAGTCCGCCTCCGCCACTACTCCCGCATCCGCAAGGCCCGCTCCTGTCGCACCTGCCCCATTCGTGGCGCCGAGGCGCACGCGGGAGACCAATCTGCCGCCGGATTTCACCGCCATGCGCGGCTCTCAGACAGCGCCTCGCGGTTCTCTGCGCAACACCGGGTTCATGCGGGACGACGAGAAGCGCGAGCCGGAGTTTATCCCCAGCGTTTCATCGGACCGGTCAATGGCTCCCGACGACTCAGATAAACCTGTTTCGATGGTGCCCGTTCCCGACGAACTCATCCCCGGGCCGAGCGATGCCGAAAAAGGTAACGAGCCCGATCTTGAGCACAATGGCGACGAGTCTCGAACCGACGAGAAAAACCAGGACAAGTAGGTTCGGGCCGAAGCGCGTTTACGGCGCTCTGGCCTTTCTTGTCTTTGTTGCCGTCTCGGTCCTTTGGGCAGCACCAGCCTTCGCTCAGGACATCGCGATCAATTTCGGCGACGACGCCACGCTGACCGAGCGGGCGCTGCAGATCGTTGCGCTCCTCACCGTCCTGTCGCTGGCCCCGTCGGTGCTGGTGATGGTGACAAGCTTCACCCGCATCGTGGTGGTGCTGTCGCTGCTCAGAACGGCCATCGGCCTTCAGACCGCGCCGCCCAATTCGGTCATGATCTCGCTGGCCCTGTTCCTAACCGCGTTCATCATGGGGCCGACGCTGCAGCAATCCTACGATCAGGGCGTGGCGCCGTTGCTCGCCGGCCAGATCGAGATGAGCGAAGCCTTCACCAGGGCTGCCGAGCCGCTGCATGTGTTCATGACCGCCAACACCCGCGACAAGGACATCCAGCTGTTCATCGACATGTCCAAAGAGCCGCCCCCCGCGACGATCGAGGAACTGCCGCTGCAGATCCTGGTGCCGGCCTTCATGATCTCGGAATTGCGCCGCGCTTTTGAAATCGGCTTCCTGCTGTTCCTGCCCTTCATCATCATCGACATGGTCGTGGCCTCGGTGCTGATGTCGATGGGCATGATGATGCTGCCGCCAGTGGTCATCTCCCTGCCCTTCAAGCTGGTCTTTTTCGTGCTGATCGATGGCTGGAGTCTGGTTGCCGGCTCGCTGGTTAAGAGCTTCGTGTCGGTCTAGCGGCTGCGAAACAGCTCGGCGTGTTGATCCCAAGCTTTGCGCAAGCCGAGTGCATCAGCGACGTCGCCACCGCTGGACAGGATTGAAGCTGACCGAAACCCGATCTAGTCCATCAGCCGGGTAGCGCCGCGTTCCCCGGGAATGGTTTCGGTCGTGGTGACGGTCTTTGTCGTGGTTGTTTCCGACCCCGGAACCGTCTTGCCGGCAGCCGGGCCGAAATTCCAGACGGCCTCACCGTCGATAATGATGGTGTTGGCGACAACACTGATGGCATCGCGTGTGCCGCTCTTGGATTTCGACTTGAACTGGATGTTCTGCGTCGGCAGGTAGATCAATCCCTGCAGGTGCTGGCCGTTGAGGCCATTGAAGATGAAATTACCGGCGGGCAGCGAGGGGTTCTGGAAGTAGAGGATGCCTTCGTAAGTCCCGCTGGTTGGCGCCGAGATATCCCAGGAGATCTTGCCGTTCATGTTGATCGTGGCGCCATTCCCGGTGAGGTAAATGGATACACCCGCCCCCGTCACCTCAATGCCGTCGTTGAAGTTCCAGCCGCCGTTCTTGATGATGTAGAGGCCCGGCGTCAGGGTGATCTTCGGCTTGCCGTTGAAATTGCTCCAGCCGCAATAGGTGCCGGGCGTCAGCACAACGTATTCGGAATTGGCCGGCGTAAAATTGTTGAAGGTGCAGAACGAGTCATTCGGCGTCGGCAATGACCCGGCAATTGTGTCCGGGGCAGCATCGCAGTCGGTCTCGATGGCCGCATTGGTCGTGCCGCGGGCGGTCGCCGTGCCCTTGATGCAGAATTTCGAGGCATTGAACGTTGCCCCGGTGTTGAACATGAAGGCGTCGTTCGAACCCGACCGGACGTGAATCTCGCAGTTTTTACTGTCGACGCGGGCCGGCGAATTGACCAGAAGCGCATTGCCGCCGTTTGAGGCTCTCGCAAGCATGCAGGCTGTCGCATGCGTCGTCACCGTTTCCGTCTTCGTGGTGGTGACCGTCTGGTCCGGTGTCATTGAACTGATCGCACGGGATGAGACTGCTATGTTCAATGAGCTAACGCCGACAAGCGACATGAAGGCCGGCTTGTAGATGGCGCTGGCATCGACCGTCACGCTGCCGTCATCGTTGATGGTCAGCTGCATCGTTGCGTTGGCCAAACGCTCCGGCAGGTTTGATTCGAACGCTGCTTCCGCAAGTGCAGCGGGGTCCGTCTCTTCCCGCGCGGCGGCCAGTGCCGCTGAATCCGATGCCTGCTGAAGGGTATTCTGGACATCCACCGCATAGGCCAGGTCCACCGCCCCGCCGATCGCAGACATCAGCGGGATCATCAGCAACGCCGCTGTGACGGCAAAATTGCCCCGTTCATCGCCTACAAAGCGAGAAAGGCGACGTCCAGCATGTATAAAGCGCGGCAACATGGATCTGTCTTTTGTGTTGGTGGGCCGCATGCGCGGTAACTGAGCAAAATGCCCCCCGCCACTGAACAAACCATGAGAATCGGCTGCGCTTCGCAAAGACTCTCAATCGTTGACTAATGCATTGTTAAATAGCGAAATTTTCCAAACACTTCGTCCATACATCAGGTGATCGAATCCGCCGCCGTTCCGACTGTTTGCCGTATGGCCAAAAGCTTAGGGACGATCTGAAGCGGGTTTGGTGTGTTGGGCTCAACCTGAAACCGGGCGAATGCGCCAACCGCTTCGCCGCTCCGCGATACGATCCGGACGGGTCGGATTCTGCTCTAGCCGTCGTTCGCCGGTTTTTGCGGAGCGACCGAGCCATCGGCCTCATAGACGTCGCTATAGGTCCTGAGGAAGGAATCGAGCGAGTCGATGCTGGCCACCTCTTGAGCCACCTTGCGGAACTCGACGCTGGTCACCGACACCTCGCTCGTCACGAAATTGAAGATCGGCCATTCGGGCGTCGAAGACATGCGCTCGCCGTATTTCAACCTCAACCGCGACAGCCCGATCTGGTCGTCGGCAAGCACGAACCCGACTGCGGCACGCACGATGTTGGATCGCGCTGCCGGGGTCAGATCCTCGGCGCTCTGCGCGTCGGAATAGAGCCGTTCGATCTGTTCAGAGGCTTCGCGATACCGTTGCGAACGCCATTGGGCATCGATGCGCAACAGGTCGGCGTCGCGTCCGTCCATCGACGACAACAGGTCGAGCGCCAGATCGGCACGGCCGGAATCGATCAGGGCACGCGCCTCGAGCACCCGCCTTTGCCGCTCAAGCGACGGCGGCAAGCCGGCGATATGGGAATCGTGCAGCGCTTCGAGCGCCTTTTGCGGCTGCCGGTCGGCGATGTCGATGACGGCGAGATCGGCGGCGATCTGGGCTTTCGCCGCGCCTTCGAGACGATTGTTGACCTGGTAGTCGAGCAGTTCCGCCGCCTGGGCGAGAAGATCGACCTTGACCAGTCGCCGGGCCAGATTTCTGACCATTTCGTCGCCACGCGCGCCCGGCGGCGTGAACTCGCGGAAATCGTAATACAGCGACAGCGCCTCGACCGGCTGCATCGCGTCGGCCCGGCCGTTGAGATAAAGGCTGGCGAAATTCTGCCGTGCTTCGTCGAGCAGCCCCTCGACATCCGGGCTTTCCGGATGCGCCAGCGCCACCGAGCGTACGGTCTCGAAGGCATTGCGATATTCATGATTGCGGAAATAGAGCTCGGCCAGAAGCGTCATCATCTTGGCTTCGAGCTCGTCGCCACGCCAGATCATCGTCTCCGACGCAAGCGTTTCCGCTCCCCGCGTCGGATCGAGGCGGTCCATCTTGTTGAGCAGTTCCATGGTCTGGTAGATCGCCTCGGCCCGTGTCGGGCGCACATCGGCAGCGATCACCTGTCCATAGGTATCGAGCGCCTCGTCATTGCGCCCCTGTTCTTCGTCCAGCCGCCCGGAGAAAAGCTCGTAGCGCGTCAGGTCGGCCTGATCGAGCGTGGCTGTGTCGATCTTGCCAAGCAGCCGCGCCGCCAGTTCGGCGTCGTGCGTTTCCAGCCCGGCGCGGATGCCGGCCATCAGGAATGCCGACTGCACCCAGCTCGGATAGGTCGAAACGATGTCTTCGGATGCCAGTGCGTCGGCGCGGGCGCCCTTGTAGTCATTGGTCTCGACGCGAGCGATGGTTCGCCACATCAGCGCGTCGACCTCGTTGGCCAGGTCCTTGTCTTCAAGGTCCGTAAGGGCCGCCTTGCCCCGCCCCGCCATGGCATTGGCAGCCGCGCGCACCAGTTGCACCTCCGGGGCCAGTTGCGTGTTGACCAGTTGCTCGTCGAGAAACTTCACCATGCCCAGCGCTTCGAAGCTGAGCTCATTGGCCAAATAGTAGCGGGCAAGATCGAGCCGCGCCGCATCGAGGAACCGGCGCTCGGCCTCCGAGGCGCGCTGCTGCATCTCCTCCAGTCGAGCGTTGAACCGTCTCGGGTCCTTTTCGACATAGGGGTTGAGATCGACAAAGCCGGCGCGCTCCACCTTGCCGTCTTCGTCCACTTCCGTCGCCGCCTTTTGGGGCGCGGAGACGATCAGGCCCTTGGGCGCGCTTATGACGACGCTTTCACCGTCGATGGCAACATCGACGTCATCGTGCTTGGGCTTGATCACCAGGCCATGCACGGTTTTCAGCGCCGAAAAGTCGACGAAATCGAGCGAACGCACAAGCGCCCGCGACGGCGGATAGGCCGTGACCACATCCAGGATGTCGCCGACCTCGGGGTCGCGCAGTTGGTGCACGGCAGCCGGGTTGATGAGATTGGCCCGCAATGAGAAGGCGCCGCTGGTATCCTGTTGGCGTTCGAACTTCACCGGTTGCCCCGACGACAGCAGGATGTCGCCGAGCGACAGCACCCAGGACTGGCCTTCCGAGGCGAGCGTCGCCAGCCTGTCCGTGGACAGGTTGAGCCGTATGATCTGCGTCCCCTGCGCCGGCACGACGTCGAAGCTGTCAGCGATGTTCTTCAGCTCCGACATGTCCGGCGGTGGATTGACGCTGGCGCTGGTGTCGAAGAACAGCCAGATGATGTTGCCACGCCGGAACACCGCCGCAGCGGTCCTGTTCTCGAAGGGAAAGGCCATGCGCACCGTGTTGCCGACGGTGGAAATGATCGGGGTAACATCGATCTGCTGGAACTGCATCTGACCGCCACCGTCCATGTCCGGCGGTGCGTCTGTCGGCTCATCGGCGGGCGCGATCTCCGGCGGCTTTCGGCCCTCCGGCAGAAGAGAGGCGATATCGACCGATGCCGACGGCCCGTTCAGCAGATCGACGTCGATGACAAATTGCGTCTTCGAATTCTCATAAAAGCGCGGCACCACGCCATCGATGAAGGTCATCACGAGGCTGGTGCCGTCCTCGGTCACCTCGTTTTTCGCCGAAACGATCTCCGGCGGCATGTTCGAGATCAACGGAAACAGATCGACCTTGAGCGGCAGGTCGAACTTCAGAACGCCACGCGGCGGATCGAAGGTGAACTCCGCCTTGGTGGGCATGTTCCAGTCGAACTGAAGACGGATGAAGGTGGGATTGCGGCCGACGTTGAACTTGACCACCGGCTCGCCCGAAGCCACCAGCGCCGCTTTGCGGTTGCGCTCGGCATCAAGAGCCGCTTCCTTGGCACGCCGCGCCAGTTCCTTGACGATCTCGGCGGGCAGTCCCGGCTGCAGGCCTGCCCAGTCCTCCGGCATGATGTCGACGAACAACATCTCACCGGCTTCCAGAGTGCCGATCCTGAACGGCTGCGTCAGTCCGAGCCGAAGCGCGGTATTGTCCGGGTCGAGACGCGTGACCGTGATGTAGTCGGGCAGGATACCGGCGATGTCGGGAACGCGGATCGACACCGGCTTGCCAAACGAGATGGTCAAAACGCCGTTGTCCGCCTTGACCTTGTAGTTGGGCAGATCAAGCCTTTGGTTGAAATCGAAGATCAGGCGGGCGTAACCGTCCTCGTCCAGCACCTGCAGCCTTACCGGCTCCGCATCTGTCGTCTGCGCTGCTACGGGCCCCGCCGCAGCTGCCGCCAGCACAAGCACAACCGTGGCCAGGCGCACCATCTGCGCCAGCCACGTTACAAACCCATGTCTTTGCGGTGCAAGATTCACCCACATGCCCGCGTTGGAAATACCTTAACGAAGTCTAGCCAAACCCCTTTAACGCTGCCTTACCAACTGCGCGTATCCTTACGGAAAATACTGCATAATCCTGGAATGGCGCCGTCGCCTTGCTCCGCGTCCGGGTAACAGGCCTTCATTCGCGAAAGCATCAAAAATCAGCCGATTTACCGCCATTTCAGGCGTTTCAGGCGTTTCAGGCCCGCAGGTCACATCGTTCGGGAGGCGTTAACCGCGCTTTCGGGCATCAGTCCGAGCACGAACCGCGCCCGAGACCTCTATTGCCCGACGATCTGCGGCAACTGTGTCAGGTCCTGCACTCCGGCCTCGCTCAGGCTGGGTTCGCCTTGATCGGCGGCCATCATCGCTGTCAGTTCCTGGGCCCTTGCCGGGTTCATCGCGGCCAGGATGGGTGACATCTTGCGCGGGTTCATGGCGACAGAGACCCGGAACAGCACGTCATTGCTCAACTGGTCGAAGATTTGCGCCGCAGCCTTGGGCTTCATGTTCTCGTACATCGAAACCAGCCCCTTGAACTGCTCGTCGTCGTTGGCCTTTTTCTGCTCCACCAGCGCACTGATCTGGGCTTCGAGCGCCTTGAGCTGATCGGCGCGCTCATTCATGCGCTGTTCGGCGGCGGCCACCAGCGCCTCGCGCTGCCTGAGCTGGTTTTCGAAGGCGTCGAGTTCCGCCCGTCTGTCGCTCAGCCGTTCAAGTACCGCCTTCTCGGTGGTGTTGGCGCCATCGGCGGGAACCAGCGGCACCTTTTCGCCCGACTTGGTAATCGCGAACGGTGCAGCATCGAGCTGGTTCGAGGATACCGGCGTCGGCCCGGCCCGCGAGAACAGGGTTTCCGAAGCACGCTCTGCCGCATCGATCGCCGGAGCAGGCTCCACCGGTTGGGCCATGCCGGTTCGCGCAGCGCTTTCGGCGGCGGCCGGGTTCTCGCCTGCAGCCTGGGCTGCGACCCCGGGATCAACCTGCGCTGCCTCGCCTGTCCCCTCAGCGTCGTCGGCAGCCTGGCTCACCGACGTGCCCGTGAGCACATAGCCCCCCTCGGTCACAAGCCCGATGCCCTTGAGCAAAAACAGCGCAAGGGCAGCGAACACGACCAGCGGGAGCAGACGGATTGACTTCACGCAGCCTCATCCTTGCGCATCTGATGCGACCTCAGGCGTCTGAGCGCTTCTTGCGCGCGATTGTTCACGATTGGAGTCTCGATTGCGGCACCATTGGATTCCGCCTGCCGTACCGTTGCCAGGATTCGGGCGATGCGGTCCATCACCGCCTGACCGGCAGTAACATGATTGGCGAGCTCCACGGCAAAGCGCTCGGCTTCGGCAAGTTGGCCGCTCAGGTTGGATTCGGCCTCGTCCGCCGTATGACGCAACTCGCCGATAGCCTTGTTGGCCGTGTCCGTCGCCACGATCAGATCGGCGATGATCGCCTTTAGCGCATCCTTGTCGGCATGCAGCTTCTTCAGCCGCTCATTGAGCAGAATGCTATAACCAATTGTCAAAAGAAGAAGAACAGAAACAAGTCCTTCGACAATCATACCGAGTGGCAGTCCGGTCATGGCTTGTTCTCCAGGTGTTCGTCGAGCGCTTCGAAGACCGCCATCGTTACGCGAGGCGGAGTGAGTGGCCGTGAAACGCGGATCGACACGTTCTTGCCAATATGTCCCATGACGCCTTCGGTCAGATCGGTGTCGCCGGCCCTGAGCAACACGGGGTCGGACGGCGCGCGGTCGAAGACGATGGTCTGGCCGACCTCTAGGTTCATGACCTCCCGGAGCGGCAGTTCCATCTCGTGCAGCACGGCATCGATATTGGTGTCGGCAGCAAAGATTTCGGTGGCCAGATGACCTTCCCAGATCGGGTCCCGGCCGAATTTCTCGCCCATGAACATCTGCAGGAGCTGTTCGCGAATGGGCTCGATGGTGGCGTAGGGCAAAAGGATCTCGATCTTGCCGCCACGGTCGTCCATGTCGATCCTGAGATCGATCAGGATCGCCGCGTTGGCCGGGCGCGAGATCGCGGCAAAGCGCGGGTTGGTCTCGAGTCGTTCGAGGGTGAACGTCACCGGCGTCAAAGGCTCAAACGCCTTCTTGGTGTCATCGAGGATCACCTCGATCATCCGCCGTGCCAGCGCCATTTCGATGGTGGTGTAAGGCCGCCCTTCGATGCGGATCACGCCGCCGGATCGCCTGCCGCCGAGCAGTACGTCGATCATCGAGTAAATGAGACTGGAATCGACAGTCAGCAGGCCGAAGTTTTCCCATTCCTCGGCCTTGATGACCGAAAGGATCGCCGGCAGCGGAATGGAATTGAGATAATCGCCGAACCGCACCGAGGTGATCGATTCGAGCGAGACTTCGACGTTGTCGGAGGTGAAATTTCTGAGACTCGTGGTCGTCAGCCGCACCAGACGGTCAAAGACGATTTCGAGCATCGGCAGGCGTTCGTAGGAGACGAGCGCCGAATTGATCAGAGCCTGAACTCCGGTCAGTTCGACATCGCCCCCGGCATTGGCATCAAAGCCCAACAGGTTGTCGATCTCGTCCTGATTGAGAACGCGATCGGCACCACCGCCATCATCATCGTCGTCGCCATCGGCGCCTTCGATCATCGCGGCCCACTCGGCCGCCATCGCGTCGTCGCCACCGCCTGCGCCCGCGTCATCATCGCCGCCACCGCCGGTAATGCCGTCGAGATCCCAGTCTGCCGCCAATTTGTCGTCGTCGTCCGGTCCGGCCAATTTCGACTCCTATTGCACCAGGATTTCCTTGAACAGGATGCCCTGCACTTCCGCTGGGTAGATGGCGAGATTGACGCGCCGCCGCAGTTCTTCCTTCAGCCGGTAGATGCCGGCCGAGCCCTCGAGGTCCGAGCGCCGCAGTTCGCGCAGATAGACCTGGAAGGCATCGATGACGCGCGCAATCCGCGGCTCGACCAGTTCCACCATGCTTTCGTCCGACAGCTCGAGCGACACCGTCAGCTTGAGAAACTCGGGCTTCTCGGAATTGAGGTTCACCGTCATTGGCGGCAGGTCATAGTCAAAGTACTGATTGACGTCGGCTTCCTGCGTGACCTCGCCACCGCCCGAGAAGAACATGAAATAGGCGCCCGCACCGCCGGCAAGAAGCACGAACACGACCGCGCCAATGATGATGAAGAGCATCTTCTTGCTCTTCTTGGGTTGCGCATCGCCTCCGGCGCCTTCCGCTTCGGTATTTTGATTGTCAGCGTCGTCAGCCATTACCGCACTCCGTTCCCTTGGGCCCAGGGAACCCTTGAAAGGGAGCTAAACGCCGCAAGGGTTAACGAAAAGTTACCAAGCCGGTGAAAGCGGCAAATTCTGCCGGGTAAAACTTGCCTTAAATGCCGAATAGTCCCGGCGGCGCCTGACCCTCAGAACATCATTCCCTTGAATTTGCTGCATTTTCTGTTCTGGCACGGCATCTGCATTGCAATAGGCGGCATCGCGGCTTGGGGAAGTTGCGGCGCCGACACGACAAGGGGAACTGCGCATAATGGATAACGCGCCACTCATAGGCCTGTCGCGCCAGATCGCACTGCAACGGCAGATGAATGTTGTCGCCAACAATCTGGCCAACATCAACACATTCGGCTTCAAGGCGGAAAAGGTCCTGTTCGAGGACTACGTCATGCCTGTTGCCAAGGACCAGGTGTTTCCGCTTGGAAGCCAGGAGGTCCACTACACCCAGGATTGGGCGACTCGGCACGACCTGCAGGCGGGCGCCTATCAACAGACCGGCGGCACCTTCGATGTCGCGCTCGATGGACCGGGCTTTCTGACGGTGCAAACCCAGAACGGGCCTGCCTATACCCGCAACGGCGCGCTGCACACAAACGCCACCGGCACCCTGGTCACCGCTGACGGGGACCCGGTGGTTGTCGGCGGCGGCACCGTAACCTTCGGGGCGAACGAGACCAACATCCGCATTGGCGCCAATGGCGCCATCATGTCGAGCGCCGGCAACAAGGGCACGCTCGCCATTGTCGAGTTCGACAACCCGCAAACGCTGACCCACCTGGGCAGTTCCCTTTACCAGGCGACCGCAGGCGACCCAGGACAGCCTGCCGCCCGAACCGCTGTCCACCAGGGCATGGTCGAAACATCCAACGTCTCCGGCATCAGCGAAACCGCCGAGATGATCCGCGTCAACCGCGCTTACGAGATGGTTTCGCAATTCATCAAGCGCCACGACGAACTCCAGCGCAACGCCATCCGCAAACTTGGCGACGTCACGGCCTGACAGGGAGAAACGAGATGAGAGCACTCTATATCGCATCGACCGGCATGGCCGCGCAGGAGCGCAATGTCGAAGTCATTTCCAACAACATCGCCAACATGCGCACCACTGGCTACAAGAAGCAGCGGGCCGAGTTCCAGGATCTTCTGTACCAGCAGTTGCGGCGTGCCGGCGCCCAGACCTCGGATGCCGGCAACATCCAGCCGGTTGGCGTCGAGATCGGCTCGGGCGTCCGCACGGCGGCAACCTCCCGCATCACCAGTCAGGGCAGTCCGGTGCCGACCGAGAAGGAACTCGATCTGGCGGTTCGCGGCGAAGGCTATTTCGCCATCACCAAGCCAGACGGCAGCACCGCCTACACGCGTGACGGTTCATTCGAGCGCAGCGCCGACGGCACCATCGTCACCGTCGACGGCTACGAAGTGCAGCCGGGCATCACCATTCCCGAGGACGCGCGAGATATCTCGATCAACGCTTCGGGCGTGGTCGAAGCCTATATCGGCGCGGCGGCGGTGCCGACCGAACTCGGCCAGATCCAGCTTGCGACCTTCGTCAATCCTGCCGGGCTCAAATCCGACGGCCAGAACCTGTTCTCCGAAACGCCCGCCAGCGGCGCGCCGCTGGCCAGCAATCCTGGCGCCGACGGCGTCGGCGACGTGCTCCAGGGCTATCTCGAAATGTCCAACGTCAACGCCGTCACCGAAATCTCCGACATGATCTCCGCCCAGCGCGCCTACGAGATGAACGCCCGTGTCATCTCCGGCGCCGACGAGATGATGCGCGCCACCTCGAACCTGACCTGAGGAGGCTGACAGATGAAAAAGCTCCTGTTGTCCGTTCTGATTTTCGCTCTCGGCGCCAGCGCCGCTTCGGCGGGCCCGGTTCTGAAATCGCAGATCGTCGTCAAGACGCCGATCGTCACCGTCGGCGACATGTTCGACGGCGCCGATCTTTACGCCGAAAAGGCCCTTTTCCGTTCGCCGGCTCCGGGCACTTCCGGGCGCGTCTCGCTTGACGCCGTCCGTGTTGCCGCCGCCAAGATCGGATTGACCGACTTCCGTCCGCCCGAATCCGGTGCTGTCACCGTGGCCCGCTTCGGTCGCACCGTCGACGAGACGTCCCTGTCCGGCCTGATCCGCGACACTCTCACCAAACGGGGCTTTCTGGCCAGCGATGTCAGTGCCGAGGTCAGCTTTTCCGGGCCGTTGCCGCTGATGACGGCGGACACCGACACCGATCCGGTCTCGCTGGTGACCTTCAGCTACCTGTCCGGATCGGGCCAGTTCACCGCCCGTTTCGATGTCTCCGGCCAACAAGCGCCGGTGACGGTTTCCGGACGCGTCGATCTTGTCGTTGAGGTACCCTACCTTGCCAACTCGCTTCCCGGCGATGCCGTCATCCGGCCCTCCGATGTCGAAATGCGCAAGGTTGCGGTCAGGACCGCCGATACCGGCAGCTTCTCTTCTCTCGACCAGGTGATCGGCATGCAGCTCAAGCGTCCGGCCCGCGCCGGCAAGATGCTGAAGCCCGGCGACCTGATGGAGCCGAGACTGGTCCAGCGCAATCAGCCGGTGACCATCGTCTACCAGTCCGGTCCGTTGACCCTCACCGTCAAGGGGCAGGCCCTCGGCGACGCCGCCGAAGGCGAGTCGCTGCAGGTGCTCAACCTCATGTCATCCAAAGTTCTGTCGGCCTATGCGTCGGCGCCCGGCAAGGTGGTTCTTGTCGGCTCCAGCGCCAACGCCCCGACAACAGCCATTCGTTAGGGAGAGGCACAATGAACGCCACCCGCATCCTTCTTGGCATCGCCCTCGTCTCCAGCCTTGGCGCCTGCTCGACCATGGACCGGCTGGCCCAGGTCGGCCAGGCCCCGACCCTGACCGCGATCGACGATCCGACCACAGACCCCGGCTACAACCCGGTCACCATGCCGATGCCGGCGCCCGAAGTCGTCGCCTACCAGCCCAATTCCCTGTTCCAGGCCAGCGCCAAGGGCTTTTTCAAGGACCAGCGCGCCCGTCGCATCGGTGACATCCTGACCATCAAGGTGACGATCGCCGACCAGGCCAAGATCGCCAACCAGACGGCCCGCACCCGCACCTCGACCAGCGAAACCGGCGTCGGTGGTGTGCTTGGATCGGTGTTCAACAGCGTCGCCCCGGCAGATGTCAACGCCGACGCCGCCGTGACCACCAGTTCCGGCCTCGGCGACAGTGGCAACGGCAGTGTCAACCGGTCTGAGACCTTGAAGACCCAGATCGCCGCCGTCGTCACCCAGGTTCTGCCCAACGACAATCTCGTCATCGAGGGCCGCCAGGAAGTGCGCGTCAATTTCGAGGTTCGCGACCTGATCATCGCCGGCATCGTCCGGCCCGAGGACATCGGCAACGACAACTCGATCGACAGCTCCAAGATCGCCGAAGCCCGCATTTCCTACGGCGGCCGCGGTCAGATCACCGATGTTCAGCAGCCGCGCTACGGTTCGCAGATCCTCGACGCCATCCTGCCGTTCTAACTCTTCCGGATGCGTTCCCCGGAACGCGACCACACAACCTTCGGGGCGCCGCACCGCGGCTCCCCCACGATCCCCGGCGCGGACACGTCCCCCAATGTGTGTTCGCGTCACCTCCCGGCGCTCGCCCCTTGTGTGCCGGACCCAAAGGAAGGCGTGGCCAGTTCCCCGGTCACGCCTTCTTTTTTGGGTGGTCGGCGCAAGGCGTTAGCGGCACAAACCCTTCAGCATCGGCGCACAGCCAAATCGTTGTCTCCTCAAGCCGGCATCGTGTAGCTTCGCTGCGTCGCATTGAACGGGCGAACGGCTCGAGCATGCGGCTTCAGAGACCTTTGATCCGCCGAATTCCGGCAAAACCGGCCAGCGGCAATCCGCCTTTCCCACCTGTCGATGGAGACAAGATGCAGGTTCCCACGCTGTCGATGTTCGATCTGATCGCCATTTTGCTCGTCCTGACGGCAAGTTTCGGCTGGATCAATCACACCCTGCTCAAGCTGCCGCAGACCATCGGCCTGTTGGTGATGGCGCTGGCTGCCTCTCTGGTGCTGATCGCCGTCGAGCTACTGGTGCCGTCCATCTCGCTTTACCAGGACGTCGTCGATCTGGTGCGCCAGATCGATTTCCAGGCAACGGTTCTCAACGGCATGCTGGCCTTCCTGCTGTTCGCGGGCGCATTGCATGTCGACATCGCCGCGCTGAGGAGCCGGCTGTGGGTCGTCGTCATCATGGCCACGGTTGGCGTGCTTATCTCGACCGTCGTGGTCGGCGGAGGGTTCTGGCTTGCCACCAATTGGATGGGGGTGGCCGTGCCACTTGTCTGGGCGCTGGTCTTCGGCGCCCTGATCAGCCCCACCGATCCAGTCGCCGTGCTGTCGACGCTCAAGCAGGTCAAGGTGCCGATGTCGCTCGAGATCATCATGACCGGCGAATCCCTGTTCAACGACGGGGTCGGCGTTGTCATCTTCACCGTGCTTCTGGCCACCGCCACCAGTTTTCACGCCGGCGGCATCGATCTCGTCCATGTCGGCGAACTCTTCGTCGTCGACGCGCTCGGCGGCGCGGTTCTTGGTTTTGTCACCGGCTACATTGCCTATCGCGCCATGCGCGCCATCGATAACTACCCCGTCGAGGTGCTGATTTCGCTGGCGCTGGTCACCGGCACCTACGCCCTGGCCGACAGCCTCGCCATGAGCGGCCCAATCGCGGTTGTCGTGGCGGGACTGCTGATCGGCAACAAGGGACCGGGCGATGCCATGAGCGACGAAACCGAGCGGTTCCTCTTCGGTTTCTGGACCCTGATCGACGAAATGCTCAATTCGGTGCTGTTTCTGCTCATCGGTCTGGAAGTGCTGGTCCTGCGCTTCAATCCGACATTGTTCTGGGTTGCGGTCATTGCCATCCCGCTCGTGCTTTTTGCCCGCTTCGTCGCCGTGGCCGGTCCGATCCAGGCATTGAGCACACGCAGCCGTTTCGTGCGTGGTACAATTCCCGTGCTGACCTGGGGCGGATTGCGCGGCGGTATCTCGGTCGCCCTGGCGCTGTCTCTGCCGGAATCGGAGATCAAATCCGTCATACTGGCAGCGACTTATGGCGTGGTCCTGTTCACGATCATCGTCCAAGGCCTGAGCCTCGGCCCGCTGGTCCGCCGGGTCGTCAGGTAGCTCGGATGGAGCGCCCACCCGCTGCCATTCCTGACCGGATCGGGACTAACTCGGTATTCCTGGCAGCAGTCTTGCCAACCCCACCGTGTCGTCCCGGGACTTGATCCCGGGACCCATTATGCCCGGCCGCGATCAAGTGGATGACGATCGATTGCACACGTGAATACCCGTAGTCGGCGCCACAACATAACCCGGCAAGAGATGCCGTAGTTGCCATGTCTGAAGGCTTAGTAGTCTACTCCGCGTATTTCGCAGCGGTTGCGAGCAAGCGCTCCGAATAGTCATATAGATTGTCGAGATCCCTAATTAGCACGCGCTCCTCTTTTTCTCCGTCAAACAATCCAATATATTTATTTGCACTGTTGAAATGCAGCCTAACAAGAGGCTTTCTATTATTGTCGTCCACAATGATCGAACAGTAGGATTTTTGGTCACGCATAAACACTCTTGAGGCTTTTATTTCACCTCTGGTGATGGCCTTGATGACCATATAGGCCTCTCGTTCTTCGTCAGTAGTGATAATTTCGCTGGTAGACGCCTCAGTATCTTCCTCAACTTGTTCTGTGCCAGCAAGCGCCGACGAAAGCTTATTCTGAACAGATTCCCTGACCATATCGCGGAATGCGGCCTTCACCAGTCCGGTGAACCGATCAACCACTGCCGTTGTGAAATGCCCATCGTACAATGGCGCCGCAACCATCTTCACAAAGGCTTTGGGTGGATCTTCCATCAGCTTTGAGATCTCAGCTTTGAGCGCTGAGGTGTATTTTAATCTTTCGGCGCTGGCCAAGATACCGTCGAGGTCAAAACCAGACTTCTCGAATTTCTTGAGTTCATTCAATTGGTGCGATTGCACCTCAGCAAGGTCGATGGCCAGGAATGGTCGGCTATCCAACTTGTTCGGTTCCTCAAGGTCACTGTGAAAGTTGACAATGCGGCCATTGGTTAGGATGGCGAACTTGGCCTGAGTAACGGAAAAATACCGATATAGCTGAGCCAAATGCACGGACGCCAAATCGGTCGAGATGGGTTTGCATTCTATAAGAATCCGAATTTGACCATCAATTTTGATGGCGTAATCGACCTTCTCACCTTTCTTACCGACAGCATCCGCCGAGAATTCTGGAATAACTTCGTCCGGATTAAAAACGTCATATCCAAGAGACTGCAGGAAAGGTAGTACCACCGCGGTTTTCACCGCCTCCTCTGTTAACATCGCTTCCGATTGTTTCCTGACGCGCTCAGACAGGCTGCTAATTGTCTGTTCAATGCCCAATTTATCGCCCCCCAAAAAACAGAAATTGTTTTCGGGATATTGATCCTTGATAGTGAGGATTGGCAAGTCTAGGTTGCCGATGAGGATTGCGGTGAGAATATCGATGCACTGAATTCCGATTGCTTCGTCATTCCCGCGAAAACAGAAATCCAGTCCGAGGCGGCGGCCCAACACAACAGTCTCTACAGGCGCTCAAGGCCACGCACCGCCGAATATCGTCTCCCGTTAGGGATGATGGGGAATGCGTGGCACGCCACCCACCCTAAACCCTCAGCCTGAGCCCATCCCAAACCCCTCAGCCTGCGTCCACCCCAAGCCCTCATCCTGAGCCTGTCGAAGGGCGAGGGTTTGGACCCGGTGCATGCCGCTTTATCCTTCGAGACTAAATTTGTTCGCACCTCAGGATGAGGTCGAGCCGGCAGCGGCGCGTCACTACGCTCACAAACCTTATCCCCGCCCCTTCCTGTCTCGCCTATCCTTCCCCCATCGGTCTGCACTGAGCGGTCGAGCTCACGAACTCGGCGCAGGCCGGCCGGCGAGGTCACGAGGTCGCTTGTGATCTGGATCGGAACGGGTATCGCGGGCAGACCATTGCCCACGATGTGCCCCGGTAACGGCTGCCGCTCCCTGCGGGGGCGGGCCGCGTCGAAAGGCAAGCGAACTGCTTACGGGCACTTGCCGACGCAGAGGCGCAGGCCAATACCGGGGAACGGGCCCGGACCGGATCCCGAAATCCCGGCATGGCATGGGGCGCGGTGCGCCCTTTTTATTGCCGACTACCGGCTAACGGGTGAACTGCGCCCCATGCCCGCTCTCGCCTTCTCACACCTCCGGCCAGTTCTGGCGCGGGGATGCGGTCTGCTGGGTGGCGCCAACATCCACCGCGTCATTCTCGGGCTTGACCCACTGGTGTCCGGTTTAGGGAGGTAGACAGGTTGCATGACATTGATTCTACTGTGTTTTGAACGTTTGGCCGCGTTTGGGACACGAGCAGGAGATCAATGTCATGCGCCACCACAATAGCGTTTTTCATTCTGTGCAAAAGCAGGTTCCGTGGAACGTGTTCGACCGGCTTGTGCAAAAGTACAGGGCCGATCATCGCGTGCGGCGGCTTTCCACCAAGTCCCAGTTCCTGGCACTTCTGTTCGGGCAGTTGTCCGGCGCAGCGAGCCTTAGGGAGATCGAAGCAGGGCTGATGAGCCAATCGGCCCGGCTCTATCATGTGGGCGGACGCCCCGTGGCGCGCACGAGCCTGGCCGATGCCAATGCCAAACGTCCCGCGAACATGTTCGCCGAGCTGTTCGCACACATGGCCGGGGCCGCCTCGCGCCGCACCCGCCGGCACATGGCCGATGCCGTGCGCATCCTGGATGCCACGCGGATACAACTCAGTTCGCTGAACGATGGCTGGATCGACACGGTCAAGGGCGCACGCGCCATCAAACTACACATCGCCTACGACCCGCACGCTGATGTGCCGCTCGATGCAATCTTCACCGGCCAGAGGGTCAACGACATCACCCCCGCCAAGGCCACGCCCATCATGCCGGCCATGACCTATGTGTTTGATATGGCTTACTATGACTTCAGCTGGTGGGCAGAACTGGACGCAAAGGGCTGCCGGTTCGTCACCCGGCTCAAGAGCCACACTCGGCTCGATCTCATGGCCCAGCAGGACGTCTCTGACAAAAAGGACATCCTTTGCGACCGCATCGGCCTGTTGCCCCAGCGCACTGCCCGTTCGCGTCGGCGCCGATTCCCCGATCCGGTCCGCGAGATCGCCGTGCGCATAGGAACCGGCAGAATCATCCGTCTTGTCACCAATGACCTCGACGCCCCGGCCGAGCAAATCGCCGATCTCTACAAGCAGCGCTGGCAGATCGAACTCTTCTTCAAATGGGTCAAGCAGAACCTCAAGATCCGCCACTTCCTCGGCACCTCCGAGAACGCCATCCGCATCCAGATCTTCGTCGCCCTGATCGCCTACATCCTCTTGCGCGGCGCCCAGGCCACCCAGACCGCTGTCTCCCAGCCGCTCGCCTTCGCCAGGCTGGTCCGGCTCAATCTCATGCATCGGCGCGATATCGGTGCTCTCAGATCTCCGCCAAAGCCACCCCAGTTAGACACAACACAGCTCAGTCTCGATCTCGCCCTATGTTAAACCGGACACCAGTGGGCTTGACCCGAGAACCCATGCGAAACTGGCGGCATCTTTTGGATCCTCGGGCCAAGCCCGAGGATGACGTCCTGATGAGGCAGACGAACCGGAGCAAAGCCAGCCGACACGGGAGCGGATCGCTCCCCGCCCCGCCCCACGCCTTCCCATTCCCCCAAAACATGTTATGGCCTAGCAACACGACTTTTCCGCCGTCCGACCTTCCGGAGCCTTCATGTCCTTTGCCAAACTCGATGCCCTCACCCGCAAGCTGCACGCAATCAGTCACGCCCAGGCGATCCTTGGCGCCGACGAGGCGACCTTCATGCCTGAAGGTGGCGGCGAGGCGCGGGCCGACGCGATGTCGATGCTGGCTGGGCTTTATCACGAGGCGGCGGGCTCACCCGAGGTGGCCGAATGGATCGATGCCGCCGAGGATGAGGTCGATACGCAAGACCAGCGCGCCGCCCTTGCCGAGTTCGCCCGCCAGTACAAGAACCTGATGGCGCTGCCCACCGCCTTCGTCACCCGCCAGACCCAGGTGACGATGAAATGCGAGCAGCTGTGGCGCACCGCCCGCGCCAAGGGCGATTGGGCGGCGTTCGCACCGGCGCTCGCAGAGGTCGTCGCCCTGATGCGCGAGGAAGCGGCGATGCGGGCCGACGCGCTCGGCCTTGCGCCCTATGACGCGCTGATGGAGCAGTTCGATCCCGGCAACCGCACCGCCGACATCGATCCGGTCTTCGCCTCGCTCCGCGCTTTCCTCGGCGACTTCCTGCCCGAGGCGCTGGAGATCCAGGCCAAACGGCATCGGGACCGGCCGCTGAAAGCGGTCAAGGGCCCCTTCCCGATCGACGCCCAGAAAGCGCTCGGCATCGAGATGATGAAGGCGCTCGGCTTTGATTTCGACCACGGCAGGGTCGATGTCTCGCACCACCCGTTCTGTGGCGGCGTGCCCTCGGACGTGCGCATGACCACGCGCTACCGCACTGATGAGTTCCTGACCTCGCTGATGGGCGTTCTGCATGAAACCGGGCACGCCCTATACGAGCAGGGCTTGCCCAAGACCAATGCCCACTGGCCCAACAATCTGGCGCGCGGCATGGCCATGCACGAAAGCCAGTCGCTGTTCAACGAGATGCAGATCGCCCGCTCGCCCGAATTCTGGGATTTTGCCCTGCCGGCGATGAAGGCCAAGATGGGCGTCGAAGTGGCCGACTGGACGGTCGAGGACGTCATCGCCCACGTCAATCTCATCGAAAAGGGCTTTATCCGCGTCGATGCCGACGAGGTCACCTACCCGCTGCACATCATCCTGCGCTACGAGATCGAAAAGGCGCTGGTTGCCGGCGAGATGGAAGTGGCCGATCTTCCCGAGGCCTGGGACACCAAGATGAAAGCCTCGCTCGGCCTGTCGACCCTGGCCGATCCGGCCAACGGGCCGATGCAGGACGTGCATTGGCCGGGCGGCGCCTTCGGCTATTTCCCCTCCTACACGCTCGGCGCCATGATGGCCGCCCAGCAGCGCGCCGCCATGGGTCGCGACCTCAACGACATCGGCGACGACATGCGCCACGGCGATTTCACCCCGCATCAACGCCTGGCGCCGCGAAAACTTCTGGGAGCGGGCGTCAAACCTGTCGACCCCCGAGATCATGGTCGCCGCCACTGGCGAACCGCTGAAGGCGAGCCATTTCGAGGCGCATCTGAAACAAAGATACGGTGCATGAATTGAAACGGCACCGGTTGCCTCGCGACATCGGCTGCACTAGATAGAAGGCAGGCGCAACACCAACAGGAGGTGAGAAATGGCCGGACGGATGATCGAAATCAGAACCCTTGTCGATCACCGGACCTCCGCGCCTCATGCCATCACACTCTCCTGTTGCAGCGATCACGCTGAAAGCCGTCAGCCATAGACTTCCTGACGGCACCGCCCTCTTCACCGATCTCGACGTCAGCTTTCCGGCCGGCCGCACCGGTCTTGTTGGCCGCAATGGCATAGGAAAATCGACGCTTCTCAAGCTGATAACCGGCAGGTTGCCGCTGCAATCCGGCAATATCCACGCTGCCGGAACCGTGCGTATGCTCGACCAGGATCCACTGGCTGCTGCTGGCGGAACGGTGGCAGACCTGTTCGCATTGCGTGACGCCTTCGAACGTCTCGAGCGAATTGAAGCCGGTTCCGGATCACCGAACGACCTCGATCTGGCCGACTGGACCTTGGCCGCACGCTTCGCCGATGCGCTCGAACGGGCTGGCCTGCCGGATCTGGCACCGGACCATCCTTTGTCAGCCCTCAGCGGCGGCCAGGTGACCCGCGCGGCGCTCGCCGCCCTGACCTTCGATGCGCCAGATTTTATCCTCCTCGATGAGCCGACGAATAATCTCGACACCGAGGGCCGCGCGCTAGTGCGCGATCTCATGCGCAATTGGAATGGCGGGGCTCTGGTGATCAGTCACGACCGCGTGCTTTTGAACGAGATGGATCAGATTGCCGAACTGACCGGGCTGGGGCTAAACCTTTATGGCGGTAACTGGGACGCCTATTCGGCCATGAAGGCGCATGAACTGGACGTCGTCGAGCACCGCGTAGCGTCTGCCGAGCGTGAGCTCAGCCAGCTCAACCGCCGTGTGCAGCAGCAAAAGGAACGCAAGGCGCGCAAGGACAGCGCCGGCAAGGCGTCTCGTGCCAAAAACGACACGCCAAAGGCCGCACTCAACTTCATGCGCAACCGCGCCGAGAAAAGCGGCGGAGACGGCGCCAACATCGCCAGCAGGCTGAAATCGCAGGCGCAAGAGGATCTGGCCGAAGCCAGATCGGAACGCGAGGTCCTGTTGCCGGTCTCGGTATCGCTGGCGGCAACGGGATTGCCGGCGAGCCGGCGCGTGCTGCATGTCACGGGGCTATGCGGCGGCTATTCGGCCGAAACAGACGTGGTTGCGGGTTTCTCGCTCGACATGATCGGTCCCGAACGCGTGGCGCTTGTCGGACCCAATGGCTCCGGCAAATCGACGCTTCTTGCCCTTATGACTGGCGCACTCACCCCGCGTGCAGGCGAGGCACACATCCATGTGCCTTACGCCATGATGGATCAGGCTATCTCGCTGCTCGACCCGGCAAAAACGATCCGCGACAACTATCTGAAGATCAATCCGGACGAAGACGAAACGGCCTGCCGGGCGGCGCTGGCCCGCTTCCGCTTCCGCGGCGAGGCAGCGGACAAAATGGTTGCCACGTTGAGCGGCGGCCAGAAACTTGGCGCAGCCCTTGCTGCCACCATTGGCTCTGGCGCACCACCGCAGTTTCTCATCCTGGACGAGCCGACCAACCATCTCGATCTCGACGCGTTGGCGGCTATAGAGGCCGGGCTCAAGGCCTATGACGGCGCGCTGCTCGTTGTCAGCCACGACCAGGCGTTTCTCGAAGCAATCGGTGTGACCCGTGAAGTCGCGCTGGTTTGAACCGCGAAGCCCGCATCCCGGCTTCGCATTCGCAAATTGCAAGGAGCAGGTTTTACCTACTCGTCGCGATACACCTTTTCGCGGCGCTCATGCATTTCCTGAGCTTCCAGCGACAGCGTCGCTATCGGCCGAGCATCGAGCCGCGCGACGCCGATCGGGTCGCCAGTTTCCTCGCAATAGCCGTAGGTCCCGTCCTCGATCCGCTTCAGCGCCGCATCGATCTTGGAAATCAGCTTGCGCTGCCGATCGCGCGTCCGCAGCTCAAGCGCCCGATCACTTTCCGACGAGGCCCTGTCCGCGAGATCCGGATGGTTCTGGCTTTCTTCCTGGAGGTTGTCGAGCGTCTCACGGCTCTCCTTCAGGATATCATCCTTCCATGTCTCCAGCTTGCGCCGAAAATACTCCCGCTGCCGCGGATTCATGAAAGGTTCGTCGTCAGTGGGGCGGTATTCCGAGAGATCAAACTCTGCACCCATTGGTGACTCACTCCTCATCACAAGAGAAGGCACTATATAAAGAGCACGTCCGATCCGAGCAAGCACGGATCGTTGACGTGGATAACACTGACGGGTCTGGGTGATGAGGCAGAACTATATCGTGGGATACTTTCCCAGTTTTGCAAGCTCCACCAAAGCTCTTAGTTCGATTTCCTCGATTACGGCATCAAGCTCGGGATCGACCTGCTCACGGGCATTGCGCACCAGGGCAACGATACGCTCCAGCCTTGCCGCGCTGACTTTTCCGACAATGAGATCGGCCTTCAGGGCTTCGAGGTTGTCAAGCAGCGCCCGCCCCCGCTTCACCGAGCGGCGCTTTTTCTGCAAGGGATCCTCGACGGCCTGCAAGGCAAGAATGGCATCGAGTTCGGTCGGAGCGGAAACGGAGCTGCTGGCTGCGGATTTGCTGGAAGAAGCCGGATCGGAAATAGTGAACGCCGGCCGCCCGGCTCCGGATTTTCCGGCGCCCGACTTACTGCCGACCTGCGATCGTCGATTTGGCCCTTCGATCCGCATTCTTATGCTCCGGTCGACTCCACACGGTTAATCTTTCCTTGCGGCAAAATCTGCCCGGCGCGCGTTAATGGATCATTAACAACCCGGCAAATTCTGCAGCCCGGACGGCTCGCGTGGCGCGCTTGCTCCGACATTCGAAAGCGCTGCCGAGGTATTTCCCATAAAATTCAAAAGCTTGCGATTTCCCAAACCACAAAGGCGCAATTTGGCACGTTTCTGGCAGATGGGTAGGCGTGACCGGTTCCGTGGGGACGGAACCTCAAAGGGGAAATACAATGGTGAAATGCGCCGATTGCAGTCCGAGAGCTCTGGTCTTGTCCCTGATCGTCCTAATCGGGGTCGTGGCCGGGTCGCTTGCGCCGACACTGGCCTACGCCGGCAGCGCCCGTATCAAGGATATCGTCGATATCGAGGGCGTGCGCGAGAACCAGCTGGTTGGCTACGGGTTGATCGTCGGCCTCAATGGCACTGGTGACAGCCTCAACAATTCGCCGTTCACCAAGCAGAGCCTTCAGGCAATGCTCGAGCGGCTCGGTGTCAACACACGCGGCGAAAGCGTTCGTACCGCCAACGTCGCCGCTGTCATGGTCACGGCCAACCTGCCGCCCTTTGCGGCGCAAGGCTCGCGCATCGATGTCAACGTCTCGGCACTCGGCGATGCCGACAGCCTGCAGGGCGGCACATTGCTGGTCACCCCCCTGCTCGGCGCCGACGGCGAGATCTACGCAATCGCCCAGGGTCCGGTAACGATCAACGGCTTCAAGGCGTCTGGCGATGCTGCATCGATCATTTCAGGCGTCCCCACCACAGGGCGCATTTCATCGGGTGGTCTGGTGGAACGTGAGATCGGGTTCAACCTTGCCTCGCTCCACTCCATCCGCCTGTCCTTGCGGAACCCGGATCTGACCACGGCGCGCCGTGTTGCGCTCGGCATCAATGATTTCATCGGCGAGACAACCGCTGTCGCGCAGAATCCGTCGAACGTGCTCCTGACCCTGCCGTCGAACTTTCGCGGCAACATCGTCGACCTTCTGACCGATATCGAGCAGCTGGTTGTCCAGACAGACCAGCCCGCCAAGATCGTCATCGACGAGAACTCCGGCATCATCGTCATGGGCCGCGATGTCAGGGTGTCGACCGTGGCCGTGGCCCAGGCCAATCTGACCGTCACAATTGCCGAAACCCCGCAGGTCAGCCAGCCCAACGCGCTGTCCGGCGGCCAGACAACCCAGGTGCCTCGCTCGGACGTCAATGTATCTTCGTCGGGCTCCAACCTCGCGACCATTCCGGAATCGGTGACGCTGCAGCAACTCGTCGACGGGCTCAATGCCCTCGGCATCTCGCCACGCGATCTCATCGGCATCCTGCAGGCCATCAAGGCCGCAGGTGCGCTCCAGGCAGAAATCGAGGTGATGTGATGAGCTCGATCCCCGGAATTGACCTGACCAAGCTGCCCGATACGCCATTCGTCCGCTCGGCAAGGCAGAAGTCGACCGAACTCGAAGGCGTGTTCCTCAACACCCTCGTCTCCCAGATGATGTCCGGCCTTGATGCCCGCAACGGCTTCGGTGGCGGACAGGCAGAGGAAACCTGGCGCTCGATGCAATCCGAGCAGCTGGCCAACTCGATCGCCCAAAACGGCGGCATCGGACTTGCCGACGATATCCTGCGCTCCCTGTTGCAGACCCAGGAAGCCAAGACCACGCCCTCATCCAGTACAGGAAACTGACCCCATGACAGCCGCCCAGCGCCTCCAGAGTCTTGACCAGAGCGACCCGAGGGAACTGTGCACCCGCACCGACGCCGCCCTCACCCGTCTCGTCGATACCCTCAGCCGCGAGACCATGCTGCTGCGAGCGGGGAAGTTGCGGGAGGCGGGGGAGCTTGCCTCCCAGAAGACTGTCGCCGCAGAGGATTACACGGTTCTTGCACGTGCAGTGCAACGTCAGGCCGCCCGGCTCGAACAGGCCATCCCCGCCGATCTCGATCGCTTGCGCAAGCGCCACGAAAGCCTTGCCACCCAGATGGCCGAGAACCTGCGCGTTCTGGCGACAGCGCGCTCGGTCGCCGAAGACCTGCTTGAGGACGTTGCCAAGGCGGTCGGCGCAGAGAAAAATGTCAAGACTTACAGCGCCAAAGGCGCCGCGCCGCTACCAAAGAACCATGCATCCGGACTGTCGATCAATCGCGCGCTTTAGGAGCAAGTAACCGCCAAACACAAATTGAATCTACCCTTTTAGATCTGCTTGGTATTGCTCACTCATTGATCATATATGACCGTTTTTTAATAGATTTTTCATGGTCTATAGCAACGGAGTCGTAATACAATAGGCGGATAGTGCAGGCTGTGTAACGAGCACGTGTGAGGACTTCACATGAGCATGCGTCTGATACCTGAATCTCTGGCCGCCACGCCTCCGACCGCATTTGACCGGCCGGCGTTGCAGCGCCCCGACACCCGCCCCATCGAGCAATCCGGACAATCCGGAAATGCTGGAGCAAACAACACTGGCGCACGAGGCCAACCCTCGGATTCGTCCGGTTTTGCCGCGGCCCGGGCCGCGATGAGCCCGCGCCCGCCGGGCATCGACCCGTCCGTGCCACCGCAAACCCTGCTCGACGCGTCCCTGATCAGCGCGACGTTCAAGCCCGATCCGCATCCGGCAGATCTTCAGAAAAAGGCGGAGGATGTCGCCAAGGATGAGGCCAAGCGCGCGAACACCGCTGCCGAAGACGGCAGTGGCCAGGACGAGAGCGGCGGCGCACTCGCCGCAGCAGCCGACACCACGGCTGGCGCGCAGGGCGGCTCGCCTAAGGTCGATGCCGGCAAGATCGAAGCCTATGCCAGCGGGTCCGGCGGCTCGCCCCTCTCCCCTGCATCCGCCGCCAATCCGGACTGGATGAGCGCGGTCGAACGCATCGCCTGATCGGGTCGCACATCGCGCCCATCAGGACGCGACGAACCAACCATTGCTTCAAGGGCGCCATCCCACGGGATTGCGCCCTTTCTGATTCAGCCTGCAGGCCCCCGCCCGGATCGTTCAAAGCCCCAAATGCGGCGGGACTGATTTCATGTGACACACGGCCTGCGCCTCCGGGCATTGGCCCCCATCGGAATCGACTCGTTTTCTCCGCGATAAAGCGAAGTGTTAACCAGTTCGCCGGAAACGCCTGTAGCGTCGATCAATGCGGATAATTTTACGAAGATTTTTCAAACGGTTGCGGCAACGCACGCGCGGCAAATATCGCGCGCATGGTTAACCAATTCTCAAATACTGCCGTCGATACTCCAGCGCATACCTCAGGATGAGGTGTGTCAGTAATCGGTACAGGAATAGGAGTTCCACATGTCCGACATTACACTCTCGAAGGCGGTTCGCTCGAACCTCCTCAATCTCCAGAGCACGGCAGCGCAGTTGGGCAAGACGCAGGAGCGTCTGGCGACGGGTTTGCGAGTCAATTCGGCTCTCGACAATCCCACCAACTTCTTCACTGCTTCGTCGCTCAACAGCCGCGCCTCGGACATGAGCCAGCTCCTCGACTCGATGAGCAACGGCATTCAGACCATCGAAGCGGCCGACAACGGCTTGTCTGCCATCACCAAGACTCTCGAGTCGATGCAGTCCACGCTGACCCAGGCTCGTCAGGACAAGTCCTTCAAGGCGACCTCCTACACCATCGATCTCGGCGCGACCCCGAGCGGCAGTCAGCAGATCTCGTTCTCCGGCGGTTCGGTTGGCGATACTGCGATCAATATCGGTCTTGCCACCAACACCGGCGGCACCACTGGCAGCCCCACCAATGCCGCGGTCGTCGGCACCAGTGCCATCCCGGCTCTCACCGGCGCCGCAAACGCCACGACGGCCGCAACCGGCACTGCAATCACCTCCGTCACGGCGTCGACCAATGCGACCGCTGCTGGTACGTCCTGGTCGAACGTTGACGCCTCCGGTGGCGACATCACCTTCCAGGTCAATGGCCAGACCGTTACGCTGGCCCAGGCTGGCGGTGCCGCCGGTATCTACGATCTGTCTGCCGTCGTCAGCGCCATCAACACTCAGGTGGGCACCTCGGCAGGCGTTACCGCTGCGGATGACGGCTCGGGCAACCTGCAGTTGACCAGCACGGGGACTACCGGCTCGGCTGACACCCTCACTGTCGACACGTTCTCCGGCGGCGACGCTACACAGCTTGGTTTCGCTGGTGCGTCAGTGAGCACCACCGGTTCTGATGCCTCAGGCGGTATCGACGCTTCCGGCGGCGACATCACCTTCCAGATCAATGGCCAGACCGTTACGCTGGGGTCCACCGGTGGCGACGGCGGTCACTTTGATCTGGCGGCAGTCGTCAGCGCCATCAACACTCAGGTGGGCACCTCGGCAAGCGTTACCGCTGCGGATGACGGCTCGGGCAACCTGCAACTGACCAGCACGGGCACTGCCGGCGGGTCTGACGCAATTACTGTTGACACGTTCTCCAGCGGCGACGCTACACAGCTTGGTTTCAGCACCGCTGCGGTGAGCGTGACGGGTACGGCCGCTACCGGAGGTGGCATCGATGCTTCCGGCGGCGACATCACCTTCGACATCAACGGTTCGACTGTCACACTGGCATCGACCGGTGGCGACGGCGGTCGCTATGATGCAGCGTCGATTGCCAGTGCCATCAATAGCCAGGTCGGTACGTCGGCAAGCGTCAATGCAACGCAGGCCGCCGGCGTTTTGACGATCACCAGCACGGGTACCGCAGGTACTTCGGACACGGTGACGGTCGACAACTTCTCGGCTGGAGTCGATGCAACCGACCTCGGCTTCGCCTCTGCGACCGCAACCGATACGGGTGAGGCAGCCGCCATCACCGGTGGCACCTGGTCCGCAAAGTCGGTCGACCAGCTCGTCGAAGCGATCAATACCGACAGCTCGCTGAAGGGCAACATCCGTGCGTCCAACGACAACGGCAAGCTGCGGATTGAGAACCTGTCGACCCAGGATCTCACCGTAACCGGCTGGAATTCGACGTCGGCCAACATTGACGGTGGTGCCGGCACGACAACGATCGGTGGCAACACCGTCCGCGCCGACCTGGCCACGCAGTACAACACCCTGCGCGACCAGCTGGACAAGCTCTCTGACGACGCCTCGTTCAACGGTGTCAATCTGCTGCGCGGCGACAAGCTGCAGATCACCTTCAACGAAACCAGCACGTCGGAGATCTCCATCCAGGCCAAGGGCGGAAAGTCGGTCAATTCGGCCAACCTCGGCCTCCAGACCTCGCTCCAGTCGGAAGATCTCGACAGCGATACCAACATCGACGGCTATATCGGTTTGGTCAAAAACGCTCTGGGTTCGGTGCGTTCGCAGGCGTCGTCCTTCGGTTCCAACCTCTCCGTGGTTCAGAACCGCCAGGACTTCACCAAGAACATGATCAACACGTTGCAGACCGGTGCGTCCAATCTGACGCTCGCCGACAGCAACGAAGAAGCGGCCAACCTGCTCGCCCTGCAGACCCGCCAGCAGCTGTCCTCGACGGCCCTGTCGCTGGCCTCGCAGTCCGACCAGAACGTGCTTCGTCTGTTCTGATATCTTCTGCAAAGCATGCGAAAAGGCGGGCCTCGTGCCCGCCTTTTCTTTGTTTTCTGGGGGGAACTCGATCCCCGACACACATCCACAATCAGTCCTGACCGGATAATCGCAGTCAGGCATGTTGCCTTCGCGGACAGAGTATCGTGATCATCGAACAAGACGAACGAACCACTGCTTCAAAGGCGCCATCCCAAGGGACTTGCGCCATTTGTGATTGAGCCTGCCGGCGCAATTATTCCCCATCGATCAACGCCATGAACGCAGCCGCTCAATGCTCAGATGTCGCACAGCCGATGTCCGTGGCCATCCGAATTCATCAAAGCTGGCTCGCCTCTTACGCGAAGTAACGAAGTATTAAGATAAAGCGAAGTGTTAACCACTACAGCGGATTCACCGGCGCCACAAATCGATCCGGACAATTTTATTATTATTTTTCAAAATGTTAAGTCGGATAACTCGCTTTAAATGCCCCGCCCCCTGTTAATACATTTTCAAATCGCGACTCCAATACTCCGGCCTGCCTCAGAAAGAGGTGCGTTTGTAATCGGTACAGGAATAGGAGTTCCACATGTCCGACATTACCCTCTCGAAGGCGGTTCGCTCGAACCTCCTCAATCTCCAGAGCACAGCGACACAGTTGGGCAAGACGCAGGAGCGTCTGGCGACCGGTCAGCGAGTCAATTCGGCTCTCGACAATCCCACCAACTTCTTCACTGCCTCGTCTCTCAATAGCCGCGCCTCGGACATGAGCCAGCTCCTCGACTCGATGAGCAACGGCATTCAGACCATCGAAGCGGCCGACAACGGCTTGTCTGCCATCACCAAGACTCTCGAGTCGATGCAGTCCACGCTGACCCAGGCTCGTCAGGACAAGTCCTTCAAGGCGACCTCCTACACCATCGATCTCGGCGCAACTCCGACCGGCAGTGAGCAGATCTCGTTCACCGGCGGTTCGGTTGGCGATACCGCGGTCGATATCGGTCTTGCCACCAACACCGGCGGCACCACTGGCAGCCCCACCAATGCCACGGTCGTCGGCACCAGTGCCATCCCGGCTCTCACCGGCAACGCAAACGCCACGACGGCCGCAACCGGCACTGCAATCACCTCCGTCACGGCGTCGACCAATGCGACCGCTGCTGGTACGTCCTGGTCGAACGTTGACGCCTCCGGTGGCGACATCACCTTCCAGGTCAATGGCCAGACCGTTACGCTGGCCCAGGCTGGCGGTGCCGCCGGTATCTACGATCTGTCTGCCGTCGTCAGCGCCATCAACACTCAGGTGGGCACCTCGGCAGGCGTTACCGCTGCGGATGACGGCTCGGGCAACCTGCAGTTGACCAGCACGGGGACTACCGGCTCGGCTGACACCCTCACTGTCGACACGTTCTCCGGCGGCGACGCTACACAGCTTGGTTTCGCTGGTGCGTCAGTGAGCACCACCGGTTCTGATGCCTCAGGCGGTATCGACGCTTCCGGCGGCGACATCACCTTCCAGATCAATGGCCAGACCGTTACGCTGGGGTCCACCGGTGGCGACGGCGGTCACTTTGATCTGGCGGCAGTCGTCAGCGCCATCAACACTCAGGTGGGCACCTCGGCAAGCGTTACCGCTGCGGATGACGGCTCGGGCAACCTGCAACTGACCAGCACGGGCACTGCCGGCGGGTCTGACGCAATTACTGTTGACACGTTCTCCAGCGGCGACGCTACACAGCTTGGTTTCAGCACCGCTGCAGTGAGCGTGACGGGTACGGCCGCTACCGGAGGTGGCATCGATGCTTCCGGCGGCGACATCACCTTCGACATCAACGGTTCGACTGTCACACTGGCATCGACCGGTGGCGACGGCGGTCGCTATGATGCAGCGTCGATTGCCAGTGCCATCAATAGCCAGGTCGGTACGTCGGCAAGCGTCAATGCAACGCAGGCCGCCGGCGTTTTGACGATCACCAGCACGGGTACCGCAGGTACTTCGGACACGGTGACGGTCGACAACTTCTCGGCTGGAGTCGATGCAACCGACCTCGGCTTCGCCTCTGCGACCGCAACCGATACGGGTGAGGCAGCCGCCATCACCGGTGGCACCTGGTCCGCCAAGTCGGTCGACCAACTCGTCGAAGCGATCAATACCAATAGCTCGCTGACGGGCAACATCCGTGCGTCCAACGACAACGGCAAGCTGCGGATTGAGAACCTGTCGACCCAGGATCTCACCGTAACCGGCTACGATTCGACCTCTGCCAAGGTTGACGGCGGCGCCGGCACGGCGACCATCGGTGGCAACACCGTCCGCGCCGACCTGGCCACGCAGTACAACACCCTGCGCGACCAGCTGGACAAGATCTCTGACGATGCCTCGTTCAACGGTGTCAATCTGCTGCGCGGCGACAAGCTGCAGATCACCTTCAACGAAACCAGCACGTCCGAGATCTCGATCCAGGCCAAGGGTGCCAAAGCGGTCAATTCGGCCAACCTGGGCATCCAGACCTCGCTGACCTCCGCCAATCTCGACAGCGACACCAACATCGACAGCTATATCGGTTTGGTGAAGGATGCTCTGGGTTCGGTGCGTTCGCAGGCGTCGTCCTTCGGTTCCAACCTCTCCGTGGTTCAGAACCGCCAGGACTTCACCAAGAACATGATCAACACGTTGCAGACCGGTGCGTCCAATCTGACGCTCGCCGACAGCAACGAAGAAGCGGCCAACCTGCTCGCTCTGCAGACCCGTCAGCAGCTGTCCTCGACAGCCCTGTCGCTGGCCTCGCAGTCCGACCAGAACGTGCTTCGTCTGTTCTGATATCTTCTGCAAAGCATGCGAAAAGGCGGGCCTCGTGCCCGCCTTTTCTTTGTTTTCTGGGGGGAACTCGATCCCCGACACACATCCCCTTCCCCAATTCCAGCGAATCTGGTCTCAAATTTTATTACCAGAATCCTAATTCACGCCTGTGGCGTTGGAATTGTCGGAAGGATCAAGTCGGATGTCTGATGTCACCCTGTCGAAGGCGGTTCGCGCAAATCTCCTCAATCTTCAGAAGACGGCGACGCAACTGGGCATAACCCAGGAACGTTTGGCCAGCGGACTTCGGGTCAATTCTGCACTCGACAATCCAACCAATTTCTTCACGGCGGCGTCGCTGAACAGCCGATCAGCCGACATGAACGCGCTGCTCGATGCCATGAGCAATGGCATCCAGACCATCGAAGCGGCGGACAACGGCCTGACCGCCATCACAAAGAACCTCGAGTCGATGGTGTCGACATTGACCCAGGCACGCCAGGACAAGTCCTTCAAGGCGGCCTCGTACACCATCAGCCCCTCGGCGACGGGAAATATCTCGTTCTCCGGCGGTGCGGTCGGATCAACGCCCATCAGCGTGGCGCTCGGCTCGGGCACGACCTCTCCGACGGCCGGCACGAATGACATTACCTTCGGTTCGGCGATGGACTTCACCGCCACCACCGCGACGTCCGGTGGCGTAGCGGCTTCGGGTTCTTTCAGCTCGAAAACGTTCACCGACGCGACGTCTGCAAGCCTTCAGACAGCCTTCGGATCGACCCTGACATTCGATGATGCCGGCGACCAGTTGAACTTCTCGCTGAACATCGATGGCAGCGGCGTTGTCAACTACACGATCGACTCGAGTGCGATCACTGCAGCGGGCCTTGGCGGCAATACCATCTCGAACTCGACCGAGTTGGCAACCGTAATGAACTATGTCGTGAACACCGAAGGCACCTACACGACGGGCGCCGGCAACGATCTGACGATCGACGGTTCTGGCGGCAATATCACCATCTCATCGCTGAGCACCGGGACCGGCTCAACGGTCTCCCTTTCTGGTGTTGGCGTTGTTGAAAACGGTGGCGCCAACACTCTGACCAACACATCCGGCCTCGCTGACAACACAGACACAGGTGTTGCCGGCGACGTCCTGCGCATCGATCTCGATGTCGACGGCGTGAACCAGGTCCTGACGTTCAACGCTTCGGAAGTGAATGCCGAACTTGGCAGCCTGACCATCGGCTCGCTTTCCGATCTGGCCACGGTCATCAACTCCAAGTTGAGTGGTGCGTCGGCTGACGGTTCCGGAACAAACCTGGTCCTGACCTCGGACAGCACCGGCGCATCGTCGAATGTCGACGTCAATGGCGTGACTTTCGACGACGATGGCGGCGGCGCCGTTGCGGACAGCTTCACCGGCTTCGCCGGAGGTTCCGTGACTGCTGGCACGGTCGGTATCGCTGGCACGACTCCAACGCTGACTTTCGACGTGACCGTTGACGGTGGCACGGTCCAGAACATCACGATCGATGCAGCCGCAGTTGCCAGCGCGACCGGCGGCGACAGCGTCATTGACGATGCCGACGAACTGGCCACGGTCATCAACAGTCTGACCACCGGCCTGACCGCTATCAACAACGCCGGCACCATCACCCTGAGGTCCGATACCACAGGCACGAATTCGTCCGTGTCCATCGCCAACACCACGGCAACCGGGGTCACCAACACCAGCGGCATCACCGATGGTTCCGGCACTACCGGCGCCGCGACCGGTGGCGCTGCCCTGCGCACCGTCGACCAGCTGGTCAACGCCATCAACAACGACCCCAATCTCAAGACTGCCGTCCGCGCGTCCATCGACAACGGCAAGCTGCGCATCGAGAACCTGTCGACGTCAGAACTGACCATTACCGGCTACAATGCGACCTCGGCCAGCATTGACGGCAGCTCCGGAACGGCAACGATTGGTGGCAATACTGTTCGCGCCGATCTGTCAGCTCAGTACAACACACTGATCGATCAGCTCGACAAATTCTCGGACGACGCATCGTACAACGGCGTCAATCTGCTGCGTGGCGACAAGCTGAAGATCACCTTCAACGAAACCAGCACGTCCGAAATCGACATCCAGACCAAGGACGGTAACGCCATCAACTCGGCCAATCTCGGCGTCAGGACCTCCATGACCCCGGCCGACCTCGACAGCGACACCGCGATCGAGAACTTCATCGTGGATGTCAAAGCCGCGCTGCGTTCCGTCAGGTCACAGGCGTCCGCCTTCGGCTCCAATCTGTCGGTGGTTCAGAACCGCCAGGAGTTCACCAAGCACATGATCAACACGCTGGAGACCGGCGCGTCGAACCTGACCTTGGCGGACACCAACGAGGAGGCGGCCAACCTGCTCGCGCTTCAGACCCGCCAGCAGCTGAGTTCGACGGCCTTGTCGCTAGCATCGCAAGCTGACCAGAACGTGTTGCGGCTTTTCTGATCTGACAATCGGCAAAAGGAATTACAGTCAGGTCTTGGCTTTTTTGTTTACTTGGGAATGATATGTTTTCGGTTCCTTCTTCAGGTACCGGTTTTCAGCAAAAGCCGCGTTCGGACTGACGCGGGAACGGAAACGCAAAGGCAAGACAATGTCGCTCAAGGTCGAACTCAAGCCGGGCGAAAAACTGATCATCGGCAACTGCGTTGTCACCAATTCGGATCAGCGCGCACGCTTGTTCATCGATGGCAAGGCCCCGATCCTCCGCCAGAAGGACATTCTGACCGCAGAAACGGCAGATTCTCCTGCAAAACGCATTTATCTAGCCGTCCAGCTGATGTACCTGGACGACGACGTGACCGGCCACCAGGAAAATTACTTCAATCTTGTCAATGAGATACTGGAAGCCGCCCCGTCAATGGCTGGCTACGTCGACGAAATCAATAACGCCATATTAACCGGCGTTCTTTATAAGGCTCTTAAGGCCGCGGGAAATCTTGTCCGCTACGAAGAGGGGCTTTTGGCGAATGCCAAATCAAGCAGTTAACGCCTACAGCAAGGTCGCAAAGCAGACCGCATCTCCGCGTCAGCTCGAGTCCACCCTGCTGTCCAAATCAGCGGTTAATTTCCAGCGCATTCGCGACAATTGGGAAGAAGCCCGGTCCGATCTCAGCTCGGCCATGATGTTCAACCGTCGCCTGTGGACGGTGTTCATGACCTCGGTTACGCGCGACGATAACCCGCTTCCGGCGCCGATACGCGAGAACGTTGCCAATCTCGGCATCTTCATCATGAACCACCAGCGCGAACTGCTGACGAGTCCGGAGCCCAAAAAGCTCGATGTGCTGATCAACATCAATCGTGAGCTGGCAGCTGGGCTTCGTGCCATGGCGCCACGGGACGACCAATAGAATTCGCCTCACGGCAGCAAAAAGGCCCGCGATGCGGGCCTTTTTCTTTTTCGCTATCGTCCAGTGCCCTGCCCTATGGCAGGTAGTTGACCAGGCTCAGCTGGCTCAGGCGCGACATGGTCTGATAGCTGGCCTCAAGGTTTGTACGAACGGCCAGAAGCTGCATGGCCACTTCGTTGACATCGACGCTTTCAATGCTCGACAGCATGGTTTCAAGCTGGCCGCCATAGGCGGCATGCCTTTCGGCAGCTGAACCGACCTTGGCCCGGCTCAGCCCGAGTTCGAGCGAAATGACGCTGATGGAACCGCTGCGGCCGTTGTTTGCGGCGGCAATCCGCGCCACCTGGCGACTTGCCGTCGCCTGATAGCGGTCCGCGCCACCGACCTCTTCAGCCGAAAAGGTCTCAGCCGCAATAACGGCATTGGCCCTGATCAGGTCGACAATGCCCGCTTCGTTGCCGAGGACGCCGAAATAGGCCGTCGTGCTTTCATCGACCCGTGCGCCGGCTGTCTGGCGCGCCGCATTACCGGCTGCGGTTTCGCCGGAGTACCAGACCACGGTGTCCTTGCCATTGGCGAGCGTGCCGTCGATTTGCTGGGTTGCGCTGTCGAACGGCGGGCCATCCACGCGCTTGGGCGGCGAACCGTCGGTGGTGATGAACTCTTCGGTGGCCTTGTTCGCCGAGGCGGCGGCAAGGTCGGTCTGGCGCACATAATCGAGCTGGGTGGTAATGGCTGAACCGATATTGGCCGCCGTCGTATCGGTGTCGGCGCCAATCTCGAACTCACCGCGTGCTGGCGGACTCGAATGCGTCGCCACAAGCTCGAACGAACTTTTGGATCCGTCCGGCAGCGTATAGGAGATCTTGACCTTCTGGCCCTCGGAAGGCTGAGCATCGACGGTCATCTGCAGGACATGCGGCTGCGCCGTCGTCTGCTCGGCGATCGAAATGCCGAGCGAATCCGTGGTCGCGCCGTCGAGCTTGATGCCGAACGAGTGATCGCCATCTTCGGCCAGTGTCACCGAAGAGGGATGGAACATCTTGTCGACCGCAGCCTGAAGATTGGCTGCGTTCTCATCGGGCGTTCCACCGATCGTAAATTCGCCAAGGCCAGGGGGATCGGCCGTGACGGCCGTAAAGACGAAGTCGGCCGTCGAATTCGCATACTGCATCCGCACCGTCACCGTCTCGCCAGGGTTTGGAGCCCCGGTGAACTGCACGTTCGCAGGCGCGGGAGCACCGCCAGCCGGCGTGATCGTCACAGCACCGGAACCGCCCACATCATTGGCGTTGGTCGAGACGCTAGCGATTGTCGGGTCGCCCGGATTGACGGAGTCGGACAGCGTCACCGTATCCGTAACGGCCGTCGAGGTCACCGCCGTCCTGTCGACGACCAGTCGGCCGATGCCATTGGCGGCGTCGCCATAAGCGGCCAGTCCGCCGGCATCAGCGCGTTTGCGCTCCGAAATCATGGTCTTGAGCCCTGCCCGCGAGCTGTCGCCATCGATGAGGATTTTAGCGTTGACCACCGGCTCGGAATCCGTCCGGTTGCCGGCGAACATGTAGCGGCCATTGAGATCGCCATTGAGAATGGCCATGATCTCGTCGAGCCGATTGTAGGCGATCTCGCTGGCCGAGGCGATCTCGATGCCGTCTTCGCCCACACCGCTGGCACTCAGGCTGCCGCGCGAATCCGACTGGATCTCGGCGAGCCGCGTCATGGAGTTGTCCAGGAAGTCGAGCCGAAGGGTCGCGGTATCGATGTTGGCCCTGAAGGCATCCAGGCGCGACAGGCGCGACCTGAGCGTCAGATCGTAGACACGGTTCGATCCGAGTTGACTGAGCGTTTGCGCCTTCTCCTGGGTGGCAAGTTGCACCTGAAGTTGCTGCAGCGACTCGTTGAGCTTCTTGACGTATGGGTAGGCACCACCGATCGGGAACAGCGAATTTGTTATCTTCATACTCGTAATCCTAGATCTGGAGCAGCGAGTTGATCAGTTCCTGCGCGACCGAGACCACTCGCGCACTTGCGGCGTAGGAGTTCTGCAACTCCATGAGCCGGGCCATTTCCTCATCGACATCGACGCCATACTCCTCGCTCATGCGCTGTTCGACGGCATCGAGCGCCACCATCTGGGTGTCGAGCGCATTCTTGGCGCCCTGGATCTGGTCGCCCTGGTAGTTGATCACCTGGGTCACCAGACCCGCGACTGAGCCGGACAGCGAATAGTTCCCAAGCTCTGGCATCAGACGGTTGTCGGAAGTGAAGTTGGCATTGTCCATGCGATTAAGCAGATAGCTGGCGCGCGTCGCGTCGCCAAGCGAACCGGTCGGCGTGGTTTGAACCAGAAGCCTGTTATCGTTCATGAAATCCACTCCAACGGCGATGCGCGACGCATAGCCCCGGATCTGTGGCGTGCCGTCGAAGGAGTTGGTGAACGTGCTCTGTGCGTCGGTAAACAGATTGATGGCGCTGGTGCCATCCTGCGGGCCGGAAGCGACCTTGCGCGTCTCTCCGAACGTGACCAGCGTGTTGACACCATTGTCATCGGCGATGCGCAAGCTCGTTGCGCTATTGGCGGAAAAGGTCAGGCCCGGTCCGATCGCCGACTGAAGAGCTGCGGCAACCGCCGCCGCTCCGCCCGAAGTAATGTTGACCCCGATGACGCGCTCGCCATCGGCGTTGACATAGTTCATCGGCAGCTTCGAATTGTCCTGAACATTGACGACGCGATACTCGTGCTTCTGGCCCGACTGGTTGAAACTGAAGGCCAGGGCATCGCCCGACTCCATGTTCGACAAGTCGAGATCGACACCGTTGATCGTGTCGTCACGACTGACGGTATTGACGTTGGTGTTGAGCGCCTGGGTAATGCCGGCAGCGATCGTGTCGAGCTGCGCCTGTGCCTGCGGCAGCGTCACGTCGCGCATGTTGATCAGCCCGGCAAGGCGTCCGGACTGCACCAGCTTCTGGTCGACCACATCGAGCTTCAGGCCGGACGGCGTGTAAGCGGTCAAAACGCCCACGCCATTGTTCGCATCATTGATGTCGTAGAGCGAATTGGCCGATAGGCTTCCGGCCGGCTCGAACGAAAACGTGGTCGCGCCCTGATCGAGCAGACCGAGCCCCGATCGTGTCATTAGCGCCACCGTGTCATCGGCACGATAGGTGACTTGCGTGTCGACGATCTCGCTGATTTTCGTCACCAACCGGTCACGCTCGTCGAGCACGCTGAGCCGCGAAGACTGATCGAGCGTCTTGTCCGACAGTCGGTTGTTGATCGACTGCAAGGTCAGAAGCGACTGGTTGAGCGTGTTGACCTCGGCGCCGATCTGGGTCTCGGTTTCCCGTCTCAGGTCCTGGATGGTGCCGGACAGCGAATTGAACCGCTGCGCCAGGGTCTGGGCGGCGTCGAGCGTCAGGGCACGGGTCGAATAATCCTCGGGGCTGACGGTGAGCTTTTCGAGTGACGAGGTGAAGTTCTGCAGCGCCGTATCGAGTGAGTTGGGATCGCCGGGCTTGCCGAACGCCGTCTCTAGCCTTTGCAGGAACGTGTTGCGCACATCGGCGAAACCAGTATCGCCAAGCTCACTGACATGATTGCGCTGGAGCGAGGCCGTGAAGGCCCGGACGATGTTGACATAGGCAGAATAGGTCCCGCCGCCGCCATTCATGTCCTTGGTGACAAGAGACTGCTTGTGGTAGTTGGCGTTGCCCGCGTTGGCGACATTGCGAGACAGAACGGTGAGGCCGTCCTGCGTCGTTCTCATGCCGCTCAAGGCATTGCTGAGGGTAACTCCTAGACCCATTCACTCAACTCCTGGCGCCGCTTCGCTGTTCCGGAGATCACCTCCACGGCCGCCTGCTCTCTTGCGTCCTCGTCACATGCGGCACGAGCCGCACCAGAGGATCGCTGTCTTCGCCGCCGACCCGAAAATTGCGCGACCGGGCCGGTATCGGCTGCTTCCGGAATGGATCAGGGCGTCAGGCCATCGATCCGTTCCGTCGTTCCTTCATCCGGAGCCGTCAGCGCGAAGGCTCCGGACGCTTCTAGGCCGGGGCCTAGCGGATCATGTTCAATGCTTCTTTCAGCATTGAATCGGAGGTCGACACGATGCGCGTGCCGGCGGCATAGGCCTGCTGGGTCACGATCAGCTTGGTGAATTCCTCCGAGATGTCGGTATTGGACGATTCCAGCGAGGCAGAAACGATGCCGCCGCTGTCGTTGAGGATCGCCTCGCCCGATTCCGAGGTTGCCGCGAAGATGCCGCCATCCAGGCGCTTGAGCGAGTTGGCAGCATTGAAGTTCGCCGTCACCACCTGCGCCAGTTCGACCTGCTGCCCGTTCGAGTAGGAAGCAACGACGCGCCCGTCATTATTGATGGTCACCGACACAAACTCGCCGGCCGCATAGCCGTTCTGGCTGAGCGCCGTCACCTTGGAGGTGCCGTTGGGGTCGGCAAACTGGGTTACGCCGCCTGTGTTGTGCAGCAGCGTCACGTTGCCGATATTGACGCCATTGACCGTCAGGTTAGGCACGGTCGTCGAGGCGATGTCGGGGGACAGCGAACCCGAGCCGGCGAATTTGTAGTCCCCGCCGACCTGCTTCCAGGCGGTCTCTCCGCCGGCGGCATTGGAATTGGTCAGGTAGTAGAGCCGCCATGTGTCTTCGCCACCACGCGCGGCGCTGTCGACCTTGGCCCACCGGACCTGAACGTTAACAGGCGCGCCGTTGGAGGCATAAACCGTGATGGCGCCGCCGGCGATCGACTGCGAGATGAAGGTATCGGACTGCGCACCGGTCACCGACGGAACCTGCACGCCAATCGACGCGTCAAAGGGATCGAAGTTTCCGTTGACGCCGAGCGTCGTCGCGACACCCCCGCTGATCGTCATTGACGAGGTCATGTCACCGGTACCGAGCGAGAATTCGACATTACCGGCACCATTGATGGCTGCCGTCGCCGAACCGAAACCGCTCTGGGTCTGCAGCTGCGTCTGAATGGCCGAGAGCACGCCATCGATCGTGTCTGTCGGCGCAAGGTCGGTATCGATCGAGAAATCCGCTCCGGGGACCGCTGCACCGCTCGAATCGAACCCGAATGTGTACGAGGCACCATTGACCGTGAAGGTCAGCGTCTGGCCATCGGCAAACGGGCCGGGGGTTGCATCCGTCCCCGTATAAGCATTGCCTTCCGCAGTCGCCGGCAGGTCGGTCCCGGCAACCGGGACAAAGTCCGCCGCGTCCATCAGTTCGCTGTTGAACGTGTTGGGATCGTAGCTCGCCGTCTTGGGCAATTGCGGCAGGTTGAGCTGGTAATCAACGCGGGTCGTCTGCTGGGCGGGCAGGAACGAGTTGGAGATCTTGATGACTTCGGGGACAGAGCCGGAGATATTGCCGGTGGCCTGGTTGATCGGCAGGCCCTTGAGGTAGTAGCCGGCACCGTTGACCAGGTAGCCTTCCCTGTCGACGTCGAAATCGCCGCGACGGGTGTAGTAGCTGGTGCCGCCGAACACGGCGTTGCCGTCGTTCTGGCCGATCTTCTGTTCGACAACGAAGAAGCCCGAGCCATTGAGCGCCATATAGGTGTCCGAGGACGCGGTCTTGATGTCGCCGCCAACCGTATTGGTGGCACGCGAGCCGCCGATCACGGCGCCCGGCGTCTGGCGACTGACTGGCGCGTCCGGAATGAGATCGATGAAACCGGTCTCGATCCGCTTGTAGCCGGTCGTTTGCGAGTTGGCGATGTTGCCCGAGATGTTTTCAAGCGCGAAGGACTGAGCCTTCAGCCCGGTCACCGCTGTCGCCAGTGCGCCATAGATACCCATGTTTTACTCCATTTGCCCCGTACAGTGCGTGAGACGCACCAATTCGTGCCAAACAATGCAAGCGGAATGCCAAACTGGGAGTCATTGATTCATTTGGATAATTTCGGCCTGACTTGCGTCCTGGCCGTTCCGGGCAGGTCGAATCTTGCCGCCGCCCCGGCAGAAATTGCCATGCTTGAGAAAACCCGGACTTTGGCCTAAACACCTCGCGACAAGGAAGTGTTTCATGCTGTTCGATCGCCCCGAGGAGTTCGTCGATGCCCCCCGTCACGCCGTGACGCTGTTCGGCATGGCCGGGGTCGGCAAGACGCGGCTGAGCGCGCAGCTCAGGCGGCACAACTGGTTTCATTATTCGGGCGATTATCGCATCGGCACGCGCTACATGGGCGAGTTCATCGTCGACAATTTCAAGCGCGAAGCGATGAAGGTGCCTTTCCTCAGGGACCTCTTGATCTCGGACTCGCTCTATATCCAGTCCAACATCACCTTCCACAATCTCGAGCCGCTCTCGACCTATCTCGGCACGCCCGGCGATCCCGAACGCGGCGGCCTGCCCTTTGCCGAGTATCAGCGCCGCCAGGAACAGCATCGTGTCGCCGAGGTTCTGGCATTCGGCGACGTGCCCTATTTCATCGAGCGGGCGGAAGCGCTTTACGGCTACACCGATTTCGTCTGCGACACCGGCGGCTCGCTGATCGAGGTGGTCGACCCGGACGACGCCGAGGATCCGGTGATCTCGACACTTACCGCGCACACGGCGCTCGTTTACATCCGCGGCACCGAAGACGACGCCGCCGAACTGGTGCGCCGCTTCAAGCGCTCGCCGAAGCCGATGTATTACCCGCCCGATTTTCTGGTGCAGAAGTGGGACGCCTACAAGAAGATCCACGGCATCACCGAAGATAACCGGGTCGACCCCGCCGGCTTCGGTGCCTGGGGCTTCGAGGCGCTTTTGCACGACCGGCTGCCGCGCTACCAGAAACTGGCAGAACGCTACGGCTACACGGTCGAAGCGCGCGATGTTTCCACCATCCGCGACGGCCACGACTTTCTTGAGCTCATGCGCAGGGCGATCGCCACCCGCGCTGCCTGATTGGCAGACGGGACAAGGCGCGATCGCCGCTTTCGTAGCCCTCCTGCGCAATCAAACGAGTGATACAAAATGCCTATCCGCATCCCAGACGACCTGCCCGCCCGCAAGATCCTCGAATCCGAGGGGGTCGCCGTCATGGATTCGACCCGCGCCGCGCGCCAGGACATCCGGCCGCTCCAGTTCGGCCTTTTGAACCTGATGCCCAACAAGGAACGCACCGAGACCCAGTTCGCCCGCCTGATCGGCGCCAGTCCGTTGCAGATCGATTTCACCTTCGTCCGCATCTCGGACCATGTGTCCAAGCACACGTCAGAGGAATATCTCAACACCTTCTATTCGAAGTGGGAGGAGATCAGGCACCGCAAGTTCGACGGGTTGATCGTCACCGGTGCCCCAATCGCGCACATGCCCTTCGAGGAAGTGCGCTACTGGCCGGAAATGGTCGAGATAATGAACTGGACCCAGACCAACGTCCAATCGACCCTGTTCATCTGCTGGGGTGTGCAGGCGGCGCTGTATCATTTCCACGGTGTGCTCAGGAAGCGCCGGGCTGAAAAGGCCGTTGGCATCTATCGTCACCAGGTCACGCGGAAGAACTCGCCCTATCTCAGGGGCTTCTCCGACGATTTCGCCATTCCGGTTTCCCGGCACAACGATATCGACCGCGAAACGCTACCCAAGGATGGTTCGCTCGAAGTGCTGATCGACAGCGCCGAAGTCGGCATCTCGATGATCGAGGACCACAAGCACCGCGCCCTCTACATGCTCAACCACTTCGAGTACGACAACCGCTCGCTGGCCGACGAATACGACCGCGACGTCAAGGCAGGGCTCGACCCCGCCCTGCCGGTCAACTACTTCCCCAACGATGACCCCAGCCGCGAGCCGCTCAACATCTGGCGCTCGCATGCCCACCTGTTCTTCCAGAACTGGATCAATGAGGTCTATCAGTCGACACCGTACGATCCTGACAAGATCGGCACGCCTGCCAACGGAGACGAATGGCGCTAGACCAGCGCCAGCAGGGGGCGCGGCAGTCTATGTCGCGCTGCCCTCGCCTCCTTCCAACCGCATCGAGCAGCGACAATCGCCGTGCTCGCGCTTGATGGTCTCTGGGTCGGATTGGCCGAAACGCCCTCGAGCAGTGTGCGATAAGTGGCGGCACCGGTATCGCCAACGCGTTCTGCCAAATCGCTTACGTCAAAGATGCGAACAGAAACGACGGGACGTCAGCGTGAAAGCCGATGACAGCCGTTACGCTATAGGCGCGGATACCAGGTTGCCGTTCAGCCAAGCTTCGGATCGGCGACTCGTCGCAAGAAAACGCCAATAGCGATCAACGCTCAGGTGCATTCTGGTCGAGACGGTTCTTGTCGCGATTCGCAAGAGCGAACGGCATTCCCAATGTGCGGCTTCAAGTCCTCTTTATATTAATTCTCAAATGCAGATATAATGAGATGCCAGCACCAAGCGGGCATGTGCGCCTCTTGCATCGCAAGTGGTACACACGGACGTCCTCTCCAACCGTCGTGCCGATGCCCATGCCCTCGACCCTCCCCAGGGACGCCGCAAACGCTTGAGAGCGCTTGGCAGAAAACGACCGCAAACACGAAGATGCGGCAAGACAGAAGGAATCCCCCAATGAAAGCATGGAGCTTTACTGGTACCAACCAGCCTCTGGTTAAGGTCGAATTGCCTGAGCCGAGCGTCGAAGCGAACAAGGTCAAGATTGCCGTTAAGGCCGCTGGCCTCTGCCACACTGATGTCGGCGTTCTCGAAGACGAGAAATGGCTCGCCAGCATCCCCAAACTGCCAATCGTCATGGGCCATGAGGTCGCCGGCGAAGTCGAGGAAATTGGTCCCGACGTCAAGAACTTCGCCGTTGGCGACCGGGTGGCGATCTGGCCAATGCTCGAGACGCCGGGCTTCGTCATCGACGGTGGCTTCGGCGAGAAGATCGTCACTGTCGAGGATGCGCTGATCAAGGTCCCGGATGGCATGCCCATCGAGCTGGCCGCGTCGACCACCGATGCCGGCATGACCTCGCAGGGTGCCCTGACACGTGGTGGCATCAAGGCCGGCGAGAAAGTCGGCATCATAGGCCTTGGCGGCCTCGGGCAGTTTGCCGCCCAACTCGTCACGCTCAACGGCGCAGAACTCTACGTCGCCGAAATCAAGCAGGACGTGTGGGACTACGCCAAAAGCATCGGCGCCAAGCGCGTGGTCAAGGACATCACCGAACTGAAGGATGAAGGCCTTGACCTGATTATCGATTTTGCCGGGTTCGGCACCACCACCGCTGGTGCCATCGAGACCGTCAAGCAGAACGGCCGCGTCGTGCTGGTTGGCATGGGCAAGCTGGAATCACTCATCAACACCTACCCGATGATCATCAACAAGGTTGACCTTCGCGGTTCAAATGGTGGTTCCAAGGAGGATATCTCCACCGTCCTCAACTGGATTGCCCAGGGCAAGCTCGTTCCCCAGATCGAAACGATCACTTGGGAACAGATCCCCGAAGGGATCGAACGTCTGAAGCGCGGCGAGGTGAACGGACGTCTCGTTTGCGTCTACTGATGGCAGAATACGGTTCTAGGCGGATCCTGATCGCCGCCGGCAATGCCGGGTAACGGGTGATGCGTCGAAACGAACCGTCCTCGATATGACAAACACGCGGCCCGTCGATTGTCCGACGGGCCGTATGATTTGCGCCGCAGCCTGCAGCCATGCACACGAATGACGGGTGGTCGATCGGAGGAAAAACACCTCAAGACGGTCACGAGTAAAAGGGCGCATTCCGCCGAACTAAATAATACTTATAATTGTTCTGATATTTGATCCTTTTGGAAAGATAATTGAAATTTTCTGTCCGCATAATTTCTTCCACCTTAGGGGGCGATCATGCTGGCAGATGTACTTAACAAATTGAATTCCCACCCGAACCCGGATGAGATGCGCGATATCGTGCTCGATATCGCAAACGCATTCGCCGAGAAGGGTGATGATGACGTCGATGCCGAAGAACGCCGGCTTTTCGGGAGCTTCATTACCGCCGCGCTCGAGCGGCTGGGCGACGACCTGCGCTCCCTCGTGGTCGAGGCCATTTGTGACAGCACGCTGGTGTCTCCCGATGTCGCCGCGCAAACGGCCCGCCACGAATCCGACGACGTCGCCCTGCCATTTCTAGAGTTCTCGCCGGCGCTCGATGAAAAGGAACTGGTGACGCTTGCCGAGGCCCTGCCCGAAAAGCGGCAACTGGCCATTGCCCGGCGCGATTACCTGTCGGAGGCTGTGTCCGAAGCCCTGATCACTCACGGCACTGACAAGGTGCTCATCACCTTGTCGAACAACCAGACAGCCGAGTTCTCCAGCATCGGTTTCGCCAAGCTCTTTCATCGCGTCGGCGACAACCCCCTGGTCCAGGCCAGCTTCGCCGAGCGCAGCATGCAGCAACCCGGTTTCAGCCAGTCCATCCTCGACTCCGTCGACGATACGCTACGCGCCAAACTCGGCAATCTCATCGAACTCATCGACAAGAACGCCTACACGACGATCGTTCGGACCGCGGCGAGCGGCGTTGCGCAAAAGACCTCCGACGAATTGCAAAGCCGGATCACCCGCCGCGACGCGCTCCGCAAGGTCCAGACCGGCGCCATTTCGTTCGACGCGGCCTTCGCCTGCTATTGTTCGAACGCGCGTCCTCAGGACTGCATCTGGGCGCTGGCGGAACAGCTCAAATTGCCCGAACGGCTCGTCTACTCCAACTTCGCCCGTCAGGAGAGCGACCGCATGGCGATCCTGTGCCGTGCCGCCGGCGTATCGGATGCAACCTATGCGTCCTTCTCGAAGATGAGACTGCCCATGGTCGAACAGGATCTCGAGACGATCGGGCGCGTCGTGCGCGAGTACGCCGAACTTGATGCCTCGCAGGCACGTCGCGCTGTGCGCATCGTCAGAATGAGATATATCGACAGTGCCCCCGGTTCGACGGAACCACTGGCCCAGTCGGCATAGGAGTCACGGCGGCAGCGCCGTCTGCTTCTCCAGCCCAAACGACAGTCCGGAATGTCAAACGTCCCGCCGATCGATCGGTGGGCCGTCGTCGTCAACCGACAAGCCGTCAATCGCACGCGCAACCAGCATTCTGCAGGAGCGCGCGCCGGCTCGTCAGGTTACTTCTTCGGGCCAGTGGCGGGCTTGCCGGCAGGTTTGCCAGAGGGCTTCGGGGTATTTGCCATAATGGACCCCCCGTCCAGATGTGAGGCAGCATGAACTGCCCCATCGATCAAATCTCGCGCCCCGTGCAATTGTCCCACTTGCGCTTCCCAAAAGGGCTTTCTTTTGCCTTTCAAGGCGCTGAGTCTTGCTTTTCCTCCGGTAGTTCCTAACTGTTTCGGCAACAAGATCAGGACCCTCATGCCGAAACCGCCCATCACCTTCACCGACGAGATCGGGCTTTCGCTCGCCAATCTGGCGGAATCGGCGACAGGCATCCTCACCCCCACCCTGCGGCTCGGGGTTACCGGGCTGTCGCGCTCCGGCAAAACAGTGTTCATCACCGCCCTCATCCATGCGCTGGTCAACGGCGCCAAGCTACCGGCCTTTGCACCCGAAGCCGAGGGCCGGCTGATCGGCACCGTCCTCAGCGAACACCCGGAACGCGGTGTGCCACGTTTTGCCTACGAGCAGCACCTCGCCTCTCTGACCGGACCCGCTCCGGAATGGCCGGACTCGACCCGGCGCATTTCCCAGATCAGGCTGACGCTCAGATATGAGAGCACGCGCTGGCTCGCCGGCATGATGGGCCCGCAGGAGCTGCATCTCGACATCGTCGATTATCCCGGCGAATGGCTGCTCGATCTGCCGCTTCTGGGGCTCGATTATGCTGAATGGAGCCGGGGAGCCCTCGCCCGCGCCCGCCGCCCCGATGCCGAGCACGCCGCCAAGCCGTTTCTTGCCGCCCTTGAGCACACCGATATCATCGCCGATGCCAGCGAGACCCAGGCCGAGGCACTGTCCGAGGCCTTCATCGCCTATCTGCGCAGCGCCCGTGCCGAGGCCGGCGCGCTGTCGACGCTGACACCGGGGCGCATGCTGATGCCGGGCGATCTCGAAGGCTCGCCCGCCCTGACCTTCGCACCGCTGCCGGAACCGGCCACGCACGCCCCGAACAAATCGCTGTTCCGCATGTTCGAGCGCCGCTACGAGGCCTACAAGCACCTCGTCGTCCGCCCGTTCTTCCGCGATCACTTCGCCCGACTCGACCGCCAGATCGTGCTGGTCGACGCGTTGAGGCCGCTCAATGCCGGCCCCGAGGCGGTGGCCGATCTCGAACTGGCGCTCACCGAGATCCTCGCCAGTTTCCGGCTCGGGTCGAATTCCCTTCTCACCGGGCTCGTCGCCCGCCGCATCGACCGCATCCTGTTCGCCGCTTCAAAGGCCGACCACATTCATCATTCCTCGCATGACCGGCTTGAAGCCATTCTCAACCGGATCGTGGCTCGGGCCGGTTCCAAGGCACGCTTTGCCGGCTCCCAGACGAAATCGCTGGCGCTGGCGGCTGTCCGGGCGACGCGCGAGGGCAAGATCACCCACGAGGGCAGCCCGCTCGATGTCATCATCGGCACGCCGGAAAAAGGCGAAACCCTCGACGGCGAGACCTATGACGGCAAGACCGAGATCGCCCTGTTCCCCGGCGACCTGCCGGAGACACCGGAACAGGCGCTGCGGTCGGACGCGCCCGGCAATATCGTCAATTTCCTGCGCTTCCAGCCACCGTCCGAACTCGGCCGCAACGAGTCCGGTGTCCCTCTGCTACCGCAGATCCGCCTCGATCGCGCGCTCGATTTCCTCATCGGGGACAAGCTGAAATGAGAAAACCAGTCGCCCGGCCTGTCGTTCCCGAGGCCCCCAAATCCGCGCCCTATGCCTCCTCCGAGCGCCTGCCACAGGCCTTTGCGCCCGAGGATGTGCCCGAGATCGACGAAGACGTCTTCGCGCCCGACGCCGAAACCATCGCCCTGCCGCCGCCCAAAAAGCGCAACTGGCTGTTGAGCATCGCGCTTTGGGCCTTCGGTCTGACCATATCCCTGAGCCTCGGACTTGCCGCCCAGGCGCTGATCACCGACCTTTTCGCCCAATACGAATGGCTCGGCTGGCTGGCGACCGGCATTGTCGGCGTACTCGTTGTTGCCGTCATCGCCCTCGGCCTGCGCGAGTGGCTGGCCGTCAGACGCCTGAGAAAACTCGGCCGCCTGCGCATAAGGGCCGACGCCGCGCTCAAGTCCAATGCCATGAAGGACGGCGAAGCCATCGTCTCGGAAGTCGCCGCTCTTTACGCCGGTCGCCCCGACCTTGCCCGCGCCCGTGCCGATCTCGACCCGTTGCTCGACCAGATTTTCGACGGCACCGACCGCATCCACGCCGCTGAGCGCGCCTTGATGACCCCGCTCGACAAGCGCGCCCGCGCCCTCACCTCGGCGGCGGCGCGACGGGTGACACTGGTCACCGCCATCTCGCCACGGGCTATTGTCGACCTGGCCTTTGTTGCCTGGGAGAGCATGCGGCTCGCCCGCGCCATTGCCACGCTCTACGGCCTCAGGCCCGGCCTGTTCGGCTCGTGGCGGCTGTTCGGCGCCATCCTCGGTTCGCTGGCCGTCACTGGCGGCATCGCGCTGGGCGACAGCGTCATCCAGCAGCTTCTCGGACAGGGGCTGGCGGCGCGCCTGTCGGCCCGGCTCGGCGAAGGTCTGGTCAACGGCTTGATGACGGTCCGTGTCGGCATCGCCGCCATGCGCGTCACCCGGCCTTTGCCGTTCTCAGCGCTGAAACAGCCGGTGGTGATGGATTTCCTGCCCGAGCTCGCCAAGGTCGAAAAGGGCAAGGTGACGCCGGAGTCCTAGAGCATTTCCAGGTGAAGTGGATACCGGTTCACCGTCCGGAAATGCGACAAAACAAAAACCCAGAGCCTTTCACTGTTTCCATGAAACAATGAATGGCTGTAGGCCGGAAGAAACGCCCGCGCAGTTCGGCAGGCAAACTCCACTTTTGTGGGAATTCTCCCATCTCTGCCTATGCGCGATTGTGACCGCTTGCCGGTTCGCAAACGCAATGCTAATTATTGTATTACGATAATTTTATTGCCTGCCATCTTGGCGGGAATCATCATCGACATCCCGATTTCGCCCACTGCCCTGCCAGTTGCGGCCGCGCTTTTGCGCGCCTTGATGCGGCTCAACCATTGAAGGCCCTTCCCATGCGCCGCTCCTCTCATTCCGCCCTGTTTTGGGGTCTCGTACTGGCAACAGGTCTCGCGAGCACTGCCGAAGCAAATGCAGAGCCCACCTGGGCACACTCGCTTCGACCAGATGGCAGCACCATCGATTGGGCGCTCGACATGCCCGCCGGCGCCGGAAAGCATGGCCTCATCGTCATCGCGCAGGGTTCCGGCTGCCTTCCTGTCGCGCAAAACCACAACATCATGTCGGTGCGCCAGGCCTTTGCCGGGTTCGCCGCGCTCACTGTCGAGAAATACGGCATCGCGCCGGACGCCGAGATAGCCGATCCGGACAGATCCTGCCCTTCCGCCTATCACGCCCACAACACCGCCACGCAGCGCGTCGCCGACTATCGCCAGGTCCTGGGTGAGCTGTCGGATGCGCCCTGGTGGAACGGGACGCTGGTGCTGTTCGGTGGCTCCATGGGCGGCACCGTCATGGCCCGCTTGGCACCGAACGTCGATGCAGATGCGGCGATACTCTTGTCGACTGGAGGCGGCGTTACGTTCGAAGAAATGATCCTTCAGACCGTGCCCGAAGAGGTCCGCCCCATGCTCGCGGCGCAATTCGACGAGATCCGCAGCCACCCCGACAGTCTTGAGCTCTGGTCAGGCTATTCTTTCCGTTTCTGGGCAGATTCCATCGATCGCCGCGAAGTCGACGACATGCTAAAAACCGATGCGCCGCTCTTGCTCGTTCAGGGTGGACGCGATGACTCCGCACCCGTTGGTACCGCCCGCGCAACAGCTGACCTTTTCGCCGCTGCCGGCCTTAGCAATCTCACGTATTGGGAATATCCGGGCTATGATCACGGCATGACCGATCAGCAGGGTCTTTCGCACATGGACGAGGTGATCGAAGACGTCGCCAGCTGGCTCGACAACGTCACTAAGCGCCAGCGCTAGCCCCTCCAACTCCCTATACGGTCAGACGCGTCCGCCCCGTCACCAGCAAGGCCGAGACGAAGGAGACAAGATCAGGCCCTGATCAGGCCACCGTGATAGTCGAGCCGGTAAGCAACCGCGCCGCCGCAACCAATGGTCTCGTGACCGCTGAAATGGCTGACATCGCCCTCGGAATAATCTGAGTACAGTCCATGCGGGCCGTCAAAACTCCAGCCGCCGAGAAAGCGCCCCTCAGCATACATTGCTGATAACGCCGCCTTGATCGTTGCCCCGGCCCTCTGGGCATCGATCAGCTCGCGGTTGAGGATGTAGCCGTAATAGTTCATCGCCCAGACCGGCACGTCACCGTTCCAGACGATCTCCTGCCCGATAAAATCGGAACCGCCGAAATAGCTGTCGAGATAGCGCCACGCACCGTCCTGCCAGCCGAGATCATGCGACCCGGTTCGGCTGGACGGCGCCAGCGCGCCGCCTCCGACATAAGTCTGGCGCTTGGCCGCGACAACGAAACGTTCGAGTTCGACAAGGTCCATTTGCACACTCCGCTTGTGCGCGGCAATCTAGCCCGCCATTCGCGCAAAACCGGCAGCAGCAGCCGACCACTGGACGAGCGGGGCTTGTCGCCTTTGCGTCCATCGGCTCCCAAATGGCAGCAATTTCGGCGCAATGCCGCTTCGGCAGAAGGATTTTCATCTGCACGGACTCCTGTTGCAACCACATGCGGGCTACACTGCTGCACAACTCAGCGTCCGCTGTCCGGCCCCGCGGATGCCACAAGGACAACCGAGATCATGTCAGACACAGCTTCAAACCAGCAGCGCCCCGGGCGCGGCCGCATTTATTCTTCCATCACCGAAACCATCGGCGACACCCCAATCGTCGAGCTCACGCGCCTGCCGCAGATGCACGGCGTCAACGCCCGCATTCTGGTCAAGCTCGAGTTCTTCAACCCGCTTGCTTCGGTCAAGGATCGCATCGGCGCGGCAATGATCGACGCGCTCGAGGCCGAAGGCCGCATCGGGCCGGATACGGTGCTGATCGAACCGACCTCGGGCAATACCGGCATCGCCCTCGCCTTCGTTGCCGCCTCGCGCGGCTACAAGCTAATCCTTGTCATGCCGGAATCGATGTCGATAGAGCGCCGCAAGATGCTGGCCCTGCTCGGCGCCCAGCTGGAGCTGACACCGGCCGCCGAGGGCATGAAGGGCGCCGTCGCCCGCGCCAAGGAACTGGCCGCGGCGCTGCCCAGCGCCATCATCCCGCAGCAGTTCGAGAACGCGGCCAACCCCGCAATCCACCGCCGGACCACGGCCGAGGAAATCTGGAACGACACCAATGGCAATATCGACGCCTTTGTTGCCGGCGTCGGCACCGGCGGCACCATCACCGGCGTTGGTCAGGCGCTCAAGCAGCACAAGCCCGGTGTGAAGGTCTTCGCCGTCGAGCCCGAGGACAGCCCGGTCCTGTCGGGCGGCAATCCAGGTCCGCACAAGATCCAGGGCATCGGAGCCGGCTTTGTCCCGGACATCCTCGACCGCGCGGTGATCGACGAGATCATCCAGATCGGCAACGACACCGCCTTCGAGACGGCACGAGCCCTGGCGCGCAGCGAGGGTATTCCTGGCGGCATTTCATCGGGTGCCAACGTCGCGGCAGCGCTGCAACTGGCGGCGCGCCAGGAGTTTGTCGGCAAGACCATTGTCACGGTCCTGCCGAGCTTTGCCGAACGCTACCTATCGACGGCACTATTCGACGGAATTTAGCCGATGTAGCCGAACCTTCAGGTTCGCTGGATATGAAAAAGGCTGCATCCATCAGGACGCAGCCTTTTTCATGTCTCAGCGTGGTTGCAGGTTATTAGGCCGGCACCGCTGGGTCAGTTGGCGTATCGACCCGAACCGCCTTGCGATCCCAGGCCGGCACGTCCGCCAGCCGGGTCAGGAAGTCGGAAGCCCATTGGTCGACGGTGTGTTTCTCGACGGTCTTCATCAAAGCCTTCCAGCGTGTCTTGCGGTCTCTGAGACCCATCGACAGCGCATTGTCGAGCGCTTCCGCCACTTCCTCGACATTGTGCGGATTGACCAGAAGCGCTTCGGGAAAGAGCTCCGCCGCGCCAGCAAAGCGCGACAGGATCAGAACGCCCGGGTCGTCGGGATCCTGACATGAAACGAACTCATGCGCGACAAGGTTCATGCCGTCTCTGAGCGGGGTCACCAGTGCCACGCTGGCGGCACGATATAGGCCTGCCAGCGAGGTCTGCGGATAGGCGCGCTTGACGTAGTTGATCGGCGCCCAGTCGGGATCGGCGAATTTGCCCATCACCCGCCCGCAGGCAAGGTCCAGCTCTTCGTTGATGTCCTTGTACTGCTCGATCGTGTCGCGCGAGGTCGGCGCGATCTGCAGCATATGCACCTTGCGCCGCCACTTCGGATAATCGGTCAGAAGTGCGTCATAGGCAGCGATGCGCTCGGGCAGCCCCTTGGAGTAATCGAGCCGGTCGACGCCGAGAATAAGCTCGCGACCGGCGATCGAAGCCTTGACCCTTTGGGCGGTGCGCTGGCCATGCGGGCGATCAACGAGCTTGCCGAAGGCTTCCGGATCGGTGCCAATCGGGAACGCCTCGACCGTGCGCGGCAAAGAGCTAGAGTTCTGCTCGTTGGCGTCGCTGACCGATGGCAGCTCGGTCATTTCGAACTGGGACTTGAGCTTCTCGACGTCGCGCTCGGCCTGCAATCCGACCAGGTCATAGGCCGACAGTGCCGTCACCAGATCGGAGGCATGCGGCACCGCGGATAAAATCTCAGGACCTGGCACGGGAATGTGCAGGAAAAAGCCTATGCGGTTTTTCGCACCAAGTCGCCGCAGCTCCCGCCCGAGCGGAATGAGATGATAATCGTGCACCCAGATCGTGTGATCGGGCGTGATCTCGTCGATAAGCGCCTCGGCAAATGAGCGGTTGACCCGCTTGTAGGCTGAGTAGTCCTCGGCCGAAATCTTGATGAGGTCGAGACGGTGGTGGAACGCTGGCCACAACACCGAATTGGAAAAGCCCTCGTAATAGCCCTTGTAGTCGTTCTCGGGGATGTCGAGGCCGGCGATCTGCAGCCCGTCGATCTTTTCGAACTCGATGGTTCGCGTCGGTTCAGCGCAATAATTGCCGGACCATCCGAACCAGAATCCTTGCCGCTCGCTCAGAACCTTTTTCAGTGCAACCGCCAGCCCACCTGCACTCGGGCGCTTGCCCGGAATACGGTTGGACACAATGACGATCGGTTTCATGGCAGACCCCTTTACGGGTTGCCCCCCCTGTTCAGCGTTTTCCTCCATGTCTCCTTCTACCATACATCGAATCCCTAACCAAACTCGCGCGCGAGCATCTGAATTTCAGACACATTAACGCGCGAAGTTACAAATGGTTGCAGGCTTTTTTGGATTCAATCCTGGATCGCAGCGATCAGGTAGGCATGGACGGCTGCCGGATCAGCCAACCGGTAGTCGGCAACCGAGTCGCCCGTTCCGACCTTGATGCCGAACCCGCCGAGCGCCTTGGCTGCGCTCATGCCGGCTTCATCCGTGGTGTCGTCGCCGATGAACACCGGCACCCGACCGGCAAAGGGCGCTTCGGCCATGAAGGATTCGACGGCACTGGCCTTGGAGAAAGCAGCGGGGCGCACCTCGATCACCATCTTGCCGGGAGTGCCTTCCCAGCCTGGAAGCTGAGACAGGACCTTCTCGGCTACGGCATGCACGCGCTCGGCGGCTTCCGGTGCGTTGCGGTAGTGCAGCGCAACCGAATAGACTTTGTGCTCGATGATCAGGTTCTCGATGTCGCCAAGCTCGGCGTGCATGTCGGCAGCAATCCGCGACGCCTGTTCCTTGATCTCGTCGCCGGGCAACTCGATCCGCCCGTCCGGACGGCGACGTTCCGCGCCATGGCTTCCGGCAACCGGCAACACCAGCGGATTGAAGATTTCGGTGATGTTGGAGATCTCGCGCCCGGTGACAATGGCGAGCGCGCCGCCAAGTTTTTCGCGCAATTGCGTCAGCACCGGCACCATGGCCGGATCGAGCTTCACGTCCTTGGGGATCTTCGAAAAACCGACAAGTGTTCCGTCGAAATCAAGAAACAGCGCGATATTGGCGGTCAGGGCCGGTGGTGAGATGTGGTTCGGATCGGTCAAGAGTTGTCCTCGCTGCGGGCGCTTGGCGCCAGCGTCAGTTTGAGTCCATCCAGCTCCTCGGACATGATGATCTGGCAGGAAAGACGCGAGTTTGCCTCGACATCGGGTGCGGTGTCGAGCATGTCCTCCTCTTCGACGCTGGTAGCGTCGAGCATCTCGACCCACTTCTCGTCGACATAGACATGGCAGGTGGCGCAAGCGCAGGCGCCGCCACACTCGGCCTTGATATCATGGCCCCAGTCGCGGATCACCTCCATGGCACGCCAGCCGTCCAGGGCTTCGAGTTCGTGCTCATTGCCTTCGTAATCGACGACGATAAGTTTCATGGGGCCGTTGCTCGTTTTCGCTCAGCTCAGACGACGCCGAGCTTTTTCTGCAGCTTGGTTGAGGAGGTCGTGTACTGGAAGATGACACGCTCATCGGGCGCCACGATCTTCTTGGCCGCCTGGGCCATCAGCGCCGCCTCGTGGAAGCCAGAAAGGATCAGCTTGAGCTTGCCCGGGTAATAATTGATGTCACCGATAGCGAAAATGCCCGGGATCGAAGACTCGAATTTGGCGGTATCGACGGCGATCAGGTTGTCGTTGAGCTCCAGTCCCCAGTCGGCGACCGGACCGAGCTTCATCGTCAATCCGAAGAAGGGCAACATGCGTGTCGCCGGCACGGTCAGCTCGCTGCCATCCTTGGTCTTGAGATGGACATGGGATAGCGCGCCGCCCTCACCTTCGATCCGGGATACCTGGCCGATGACAAGGTTCATCTTGCCGTCTTCGACCAGCTGGCGCATTTCCTTTTCGGTCGCCGGTGCGCCACGGAACTCGTCGCGTCGATGCACAAGCGTCAGCGACTTTGCCAGCGGTGCCAGGTTGACCGTCCAGTCGAGGGCGGAATCGCCGCCGCCGACAATGACGATGTCCTGATCGCGGAAATCGTCCATGCGGCGAACCGAATAGAACACCGACGTCCCCTCGAACCCCTCAATGCCCTCGATCGGCGGACGCTTGGGCTGGAACGAACCACCACCGGCGGCAACGACCACCACCTTGGCGTGGAACTTCTCGCCGGCATCGGTTTCGACATGGAAGCCGCCCTCGGGCAGCACATCGAGCTTGGTCACCATGCGCGAATAATGGAACTGCGGCCCGAACGGCGCGATCTGCTCGAGAAGCTTCTCGGTCAGCTGCTGGCCGGTGATGATCGGATAGCCCGGAATGTCGTATATCGGCTTTTCCGGATAGAGTTCGGTGCACTGCCCGCCCGGTCGGTCGAGAATATCGATCAGGTGGCATTTGAGGTCGAGCAGACCCAATTCGAACACGGCGAACAGGCCAACCGGCCCGGCCCCGACGATGACGACATCGGTTTCGATCATTTCTTCGGACATAAGCTCACTTCGGTATGGGGCCGGTTTTCCGGCTGCTTGATTGACCGCAAAACCGGCGAAAATCAACCGCGAAATTGGAATCTCGGTCAGTCGGTCGCGGCGTTTGACGCTGATTTCCTGAGGAACGGCCGCGTGCCGACCGGTGCCTCACCGTTACCGACCGGCTGCAGATAGACCGGCAGTTCGCCGAGCTTTCCCGCTTCCAGCGCAGCACGAGTCGGGGCATGGCTGACCACGAAGGCTGTGACGCCGCAACGTAGCATGTGGCGGATCTGGTCGATCAGCACGTCGCCGACAGCCCTCACCTCGCCAGCGTAACCATAGCGCTCGGTCACCAGTCGCGCCGTCGTATAGCCGCGCCCGTCGGTGAAGGAGGGAAAGGCGATGGCAATCGAGGCGAAACGTCCAAGATCCTCGGCAACGTCCTCGACAAGGTCACCAGGCGACACCAGCAGGCCCAGAGGATGAGGGTTTTTGAGGAATGTCTCGCGGTGCTCGACAAACACCGCCAATGGCACATGCGTGTAGCTGACACCATCGGCGGCATCGCCTTCCGTCCAGTCGCGCCAGGGATCAGCGATGAACGCGCCGTCCTTGAACAGCGTCGCCTCACGCGCCGCTTCCGGGCGGGCAATACGGGCATTGACGTCATAATGGATGCCGCATTCGGCCTTGTTGCGCCCACGCCAGCGTCCCGAACGCGGATCCTCGCCCTCGGCGACGATGCTGGTGCACGGTGCGCAGCCGATCGAGCGGTAGCCTTTGTCATATAGCGGGTGCTCGGGCAGATCATGCGCCTTGCGGTAGGCGGCAACGTCGTCGTTATTCCAATAGGCCAGCGGATTGATCTTGATGCGATCATCGCGGGTCAATTCGAAATGCGGCAGCACGCCCCGCTCTGCCGTCTGGTAGCGCTTGCGCCCGGTCACCCAGCCGCCGAAACCAGCCACCGCCGTATCGAGCGGTTCGGTCTTGCGGATATGGCAGCACGAATCCGGGTCGGTTTCCCACAAGGTCCCGGACAGATCGAACCGGTCGAGATCACCCTGGTCCGGCCTGAGCGGCTGGACCTTGGTCAGCCCGAACCGGCGCGTCAGCGTTTCGACATACTCAAGCGTCTCCGGGAAGTGCTTGCCGGTTTCTAAAAACAGCACCGGGAGACTCGGGTCGATTTCGGAGATCATATGCAGGATCACCGCGGAATCCGCCCCGAAGCTCGACACGATGGCAAGATCGTCCGGCAGCAGTTCCGCCGCCTGGCGCAGCACGCCCTTGGCATCCATCTCGTCGAACATGCCATTCAGTGCGACGATACCGAGCGCCCTCAGCTTGTCCTGTTTTGCCGGACCAGCGCCGATGGGATCAGCGAGTGCCATAAAGCGCCTCCTTGAACGGGGCATCGCCAAGCCGGCGATGGGCAGCAATGAAGCTTTCCTCGGGCGTTTCCCGAATATCGAGATAGGTATCGACCAGTTTCTCGACCGCCGTGGGCAGTTCCGTTTCGGTGAACCCGGGCCCGAGGATCGTGCCGATAGCGGCGTTTTCGGTGGCGTCACCGCCGATGGTGATCTGGTAGAGCTCGGTGCCTTTTTTCTCGACGCCAAGAATACCGATATGGCCGACATGATGATGTCCGCAGGCGTTGATGCAGCCCGAGATCTTGATCTTCAGCGGCCCGATCTCCTTTTGACGCTCCGGGTCCGCGAAACGCCGCGACAGATCCTGGGCCAGCGGGATCGAACGGGCATTGGCAAGGGCACAGAAATCAAGGCCCGGGCAGCAGATCATGTCGGTGATCGCGCCAATGTTGCTCGTTGCCAGCTGACTGGCAACGAGCGCCGCATGGACAGCCCGGAGATGCACGATCCGGACATGCGGGAGAACAAGGTTCTGCTCGTGACTCACACGAAGCTCTGAATCGGAATATTTTTCCGCCAGATCGGCAATCACGTCCATCTGCTCCGCCGAGGCATCGCCCGGCGCGCCGCCGACCGGCTTCAGCGAGATCGACACGCTCGTATAGCCCGGCGCACGGTGCGGATGGGTGTTGTTCTCGACCCAGCGGGCGAAATCAGCGTCGCGTTGGCGCTCTGCGGTGAGATCGAAGCTCTCGGCACCGCCCGTTTCGAACTCCGGCGGCACAAAATAGGTCGCGATCCTGTCGAGCTCGGCCTGCGGCAGGGTCAGCACCCCGCCCCGCGCCTTCTCGAACTCCGCCGCGACCTCGGCCTGGATCTTCTCCAGCCCCGCTTCGTGGACAAGGATCTTGATGCGCGCCTTATACTTGTTGTCCCGGCGTCCATAGCGATTGTAGACGCGCAGAATGCTCTCGAGATAGGCGAGCAGGTCTTCGTGCGGCACGAAATCATTGATCAGCTTGCCGATCATCGGTGTCCGGCCCATGCCGCCGCCGACAGAAACGGCCCAGCCGATCTCGCCACTGGCATTGGCCGAGGCCATCAGCCCGATATCGTGGAACTTGACCGCCGCCCGGTCGTTCGGCGCGCCGGTGATGGCAATCTTGAACTTGCGCGGCAGGTAGGTGAACTCGGGATGGACGCTCGACCATTGCCGGATGATTTCGGCCACCGGACGCGGGTCGATGACCTCATCCGCCGCCGCACCGGCGAAGACGTCGGTAGTGACATTGCGGATGCAGTTGCCCGAGGTCTGGATGGCGTGCATCTCGACTTCGGCCAGTTCGTCGAGGATTTCCGGCACGTCCTTCAGCTTCGGCCAGTTGAACTGGATATTCTGGCGCGTGGTGAAGTGGCCGTAGCCGCGATCATAGGTGCGGGCGATATGGGCGAGCTTGCGCAATTGGGTCGCGCTGAGCGTGCCATAGGGGATGGCGACGCGCAGCATATAGGCGTGCAGCTGCAGATAGAGCCCATTCATCAGCCTCAGCGGCCGGAACTGGTCCTCGTTAAGTTCACCGGCGATGCGGCGATTGACCTGGTCGCGGAACTCGGTGACCCGGCTCGCAACGAAACCGTGATCGAATTCGTCATAGCGATACATGATCGTCTCCCAGATCTTGTCGTTCCGGGCCGTTGGGCGCAGTCGGGCCGGTGGCGCGGATACGTTCGCGCAGCCGGTTCGGCACGATCTGCCCCTCGGACACGGCCACTTTCTCGGTTTCGACACCGACAAGGCGCGCATTCGCCTTCGCTGTGGCAAGAGCTGCGTCGCGCGCGTCTGCCTCGTCGGCAGCAAACAACCGCGCCTTTGCAAGCTCGGCCTGCCAGACACCATCGGCGCCGAGATAGACCACGGCGCCGCTCAGCAGCTCGTTTGCGGTGATGACGTCCATCAGGCCACCTTCCTGTCCGCACCGGCGCGGCGTTGCGCGCCTGCCTCCGGTTCAGCCCCGATCCCCGGCACCAGCGAGGTGAAGATGCCGGCGCGGCGTGCGGCCGCGATTTCGTTTTCGACTGCCGCATTGGCTCGGGCGTCGCCAGCGATCAGTCGCACGACGCGCCTGCCCTTTTCGGCCAACCCGGTCAGCAGCGCCGGGACATCGGCCTTTGTGTCGAGCACGATACGCTCGGCGTCGCGGCGGCCGAGCTCGATGATCGCCACCGGCACGTCCGGGTCGTGAACCACGATGTCGGCACCCTGCAACACCCGCTGTGCCCTCAGCGTCAGCAGATCTTCCGCCCCCGGCCCTGCCCCGACCCAGGCGATGGCACCCGGCTCGGCTTCCGGCGCGGCGCGAGTAATGAGATCAAGCGCCAACGCCCGCGCCGCACTTACGTCACGCGCGAGCTCCGCGGCAATCTCGGGCGAGGACGAAATCATTTCATAGGCCCGCCGGCGTGGCGCACCTTCCGGCAGTCGATTGGCGATCTCCTCGCGAAGCGAACCGCACAGGCTCGCCAGAGCACCGAGATCAGGCGGCAGGCAGCCCTCGATGGCAGCGCGCGTGCGACGGCCGATCACCGGCGCCGTCCCCTCGGTCATGATGGCGACGCTCAACGGCGCGCGGTCGACGATCGAAGGGGTGTAGAAATCGCATGCTTCCGGCTTGTCGACGACATTGACCAGCACGCCGGCCTCACGCGCCTCCATCTCGGCGAAGGCACCATCGTCGCCGTCATCGGCGACGAACACCAGCGCCGCGCCGCTGAGCCAGTGCTGATCGACCGACATCGGATCGAGGCCACGCACGCGCTGGTTGAGCGTCAGCCGTTCCTGCGGCAGGTCGATGAAACCGGGATCGAAGTCGCGCGCCCAAACCTCGACCTTGGCGCTGGTCTTCAGGACCAACCGTGTCTTGTTGAGCGCATTGATGCCGCCGCCGACGACGACGATACGCCGCCCGGAGACCTTGACCGAAACCGGAAATGTGTCGAGTTGCGCCATGTCGGGCCCTCTTTCTGACATCTCTCAAGATACAGAAAGTCGCCCATCCCACTCAAGCTACTGAAACCAAATAGCTTTTATATTCCCCTCGGTCGCCCCAAGACGAAACGCCTGCGTTCCGCATGCGCCCCGGCGCGCAAAATTGCGCCACGAACGCCCCGGCGGGAAAAACAATTCTCCCGGGACAGCCTGACGCTGGAGATTGCTCTTGGTGCCTGTTGGTTCAGCCCTGGCGGGTCGGGACGTGCAGAACCAGCCCGTCCAACTCGTCGCGGACCTTGATCTGGCAGCTCAGCCGGCTGGTCGGCCGCAGATCATAGGCAAAATCGAGCATGTCCTCTTCAGGCGCCGAAGGTCCGCCGACCGTCTCGGCCCAGTCGTCGTCGACATAGACATGGCAGGTGGCGCATGTCAGCGAGCCGCCGCACTCGGCGACGATGCCGGAAATGCCGTTGCGCAACGCGGTTTCCATGGCGGTGGCGCCGTTTTCCGCTTCGACTTCGTGGCGCGTGCCGTCCGCTTCGACAAAGATGAGTTTGGTCATGCCTCAAGCCCATATGCTGTGTGTTGGGCGCGTGATAACGGCGCACGCCGGCCAACACAAGTCACAGGCATGCGTTCTCATGGCGATTGGGTATCTACCGGGATGACTCCGGCAACCGAACTCAGCTGTTGAGCAGGCCGGTTATGAAGACCTGGGCTTCCTCGACCTTGATTGCGAGATCGCTGAGGCGCTCGTCGCTGAGCTTGCCGGTTTCGCGGAACTCACCTTCGGCAGCCTGGGCTTCCATGGCGATGCCGGCCGCGCCGATACCGGCGGCAGCACCCTTCAACGAATGCAGGCCATGGGCAATCTCGTTCTCGTCGTCGGAATTGCTGATCCGGTCGAGGTATGTCGATGCCATGCGGGAAAACAGCATGAGGATTTCGGCCTCTAGGCCGGGATCGCCGAGCGTCTGGCGCGCCAGATAGACCAGGTCGATCGGACGCCCGTTGGTCGTCGAGCGGATGTTGTCGAGTTCGGTGCTCTTAAGGGCAACGTCGGCCATCGTCCTGTTCTCCAAAACCATTCTGAGTCAACTTTAGCGCCACCGGGTTAATCATCTCCTGCCCCGCACGGCAAAGCTGTCTGAAATGGCGTTTGGTGCGCCGGCGCAGAACGGCAAAAACGAATTTTTGACTCAAAACCAAGGTGAATTGAAACCGGGTTTGGTTGGAGGGGCCAAAGCCGCTACAACGGGATGCCGGCCTTTTCCGTATTCTTATGTGCGGAAAAGCCGGCAGTAAGCTCAATGGGATGCCAAAACTGAGCGGGCAGCCCAAAAGCGTGACACCGCCGATGCCTACCGAGATATGCACACAAATTAACCTTTTATTAAGAAAATGTTCTGAATCGGCGGTCGTCAGTGTATAAAGGCATGTTACCAGCGCGCGGCGGCGCAGGTGCACATAAAGCGGTGGGGGGCCAATGGGTTCTGTGTCGCATCGGGCGCCCGGCGGGGAGCCAGATACCGCATCTCGTACACGCCGCTCGAGGCCACCTGCCAATGCGAGAGTTGTAGAGTATGGCGAACGATCCGACCCCCAAGACCGAAGATCCTGCGGCCCTGGCGTTTTCGGCCGTCGAAAACGCTTTGAAGGATTCGGTGTTCGCACCGGATGAGACGGAGACGCCCAAGCGCTCCGACAAGAAGCGCGAGGAGAAAACCGTCAAAACACCCGAACGGCGACGTTCGGGCGACAAGATTGCCGGCCAGACCGGCTCGGTCGCCAATGACGACCGCCTTGGCGGCACGCGTCTCATCTACAACATGCAGGCCCGCTCGTCGGGCACGCCGATCATCATCGCCAGCGTCCTCTCGCTCGTCTGGTTCGTGATTACCGGCGGCATTGCCTATCTGCGCTACAGCTCGGTGCTCAGCGAGCCCAACGGGTTGCAGAACATCATCGGCTCGGCCGAGTTCATCGGATTGATGGCTCTGATCGGCCTTCCGATTATCGGCTTTTTCGCCTTTGCCGTGCTTGTGCGCCGCGCCCAGGAACTGAAGATCGCCGCCACCTCGATGACCCAGGCCGCCATGCGCCTGACCGATCCGGAAGGAACGGCCGCCGACAAGGTCGCCACCGTCGGACAGGCCGTGCGCCGCGAGGTCAATGCTCTCGGTGACGGGCTCGAACGCGCGCTATCCCGCGCCGGTGAGCTTGAGGTCATGGTGCACAACGAGGTCACCTCGCTCGAACGCACCTACTCGGAAAATGAATCCCGCCTGCGTGCCCTGATCCAGGATCTGGCGGAGCAGCGTGACGCCGTCATCATCAACTCGGACAAGGTGCGCGAAGCGATCGGCGGCGCCCACACCGCCATGATCGGCGATCTGGAACAGATCAGCACCGTGCTGCAGGCGACAATCACCGAGCACGGCGCGGCAGCGCGTGCCCAGATTGAAGACGCCACCAATTCCTTCCATTCGGTTCTGGACGACCGCGCGGACGGCTTCGTCAGCCGCATCGATGCCCGCACCACCGACATGGCGTCCGCCATCGAAGCCAAGTACGAGCGTTTCGACAGTCTTTTCGACAGCCGGACGAACCTGCTGTCGTCGGCCATCGAAGCGCGCATGGATTCGCTCATCCAGGAAATCGACGGGCGCGCCGCGGTGGTCAGCGCCTCGATCGAGGATGGCACCGCCAATCTCGCCGCCACCCTGTCGCAGGGCAGCGAAGCCATGCTGAGCGGCCTCGACGAACGCGAGACCTCCCTCAGCAAGGCCCTCGAAGCCGTGAGTGGACGCGTGGTCAATGACATCGGCGGCCGTACCTTGCATGCCGAAGACGTTCTGACCGGTTTGATCGATCGGCTCGAGGAATCGATGTCGATCCGGATCAACGCCATCGAAAGCCGCTTCCAGTCGGCAATCATCGAGATCGGCGCAGTGATCGAGGAAAATGCCGATTCTGCCCGCGAGGTCATTTCCAACGCCGGCGGCGATACGCTGAGCACTCTGGCGACCCGCGTCGACGAAGTTGCTCTGATGCTCGACAGCCGCCTCGGCACCATGGATTCGGTGGTCTCGGACAAGGGCGAGCGCCTGATCACCATGCTCGACAAGCACACGAGTGCATTCGACACGCGCGCCAGCAGCCTCGAAACCTCGATCGTCGACAAGACCGATGCCCTCGCCCGCACTGTCGACGAACGCTCCGACGCCATCGCGGCAACGCTCGACCAGCGGACGCAGGCCTTCGCCTCCGCCGCCGACGAGCGCACTGAGGCCCTGGCCCGTGCCCTTGAGGAAAAGTCCGACGCCTTCGTCGCCATCACCGACCAGCGCGCCAGCCGCCTCGAGAAGACCTTCGACACGCGCCTGGATGGTTTCATTCATCACATCGACGAGCGCACAAGCCTGATCGATGTGGCGCTGTCCGAGAAAACCGATGGTCTGGCAGAAGTCCTCGATACCCGCGCCAATCTGATCAATGCGACGCTGACCGAGAACACCGCCGGTCTGGCCGAAGCTCTCGACACTCGCGCCAACCTGATCAACGCGACGCTGACCGAAAACACCGCCGGTCTGACCGAAGTGCTCGATGCACGCATCAGCCAGATGGATGAGTCGCTGGCAGGCAGGACTGCGGGCATGGCCGAGGTTCTTGATACACGCACCGACCGGATTGACACGTCCCTGAGCGAGAAGGCCGCCGGCTTGGCCGAAATCCTCGATTCGCGTGCCAATCTGATCAACACCGCGCTGACCGAAGGAACTGCCGGGGTCACCGATGTGCTCGATACCCGCGCCAGTCTCATCGACGCGGCGCTGGCTGAAAGAACAACGGCCCTGGCCGAGACGCTCGACGCGCGCGGAGACACGTTCTCCCGCATGATCGAGGACCGTTCGGCCACGTTCAGCGCCACGGTCGAACATACTGCCAGTTCCATCGACGAGGCCATTGCGCTGAGGACGGCGGAGTTCGCCAACACGCTCGAAACCAAGACCGGCGAGATGAGCTTCGCCATCGAGGAAAGCACCCACGCGCTGGGCGAAACCCTCGGCAACCAGACGCGCGCCATCGCCGAACGTATCGGCACGCGCACCCAGCAGCTGTCCGATGCCCTGTCGACCCGCACCCAGGAGTTCGGCGACGTTTTGGGCAACCGCACCGTCAAGTTCTCCGAGGCCCTGTCGCACGGCACCCAGACCCTCTCCGAGACGCTGATCACTCAGACCGAGGCGCTCGAAGGGCTCATCGACACCAGGACCCAGCAGATCTCCACCGCCATCGAAGGCCAGGGCGAACAGCTCGATGCCCGCATGTCGGGTGTGATCAACAATGTCGTGACCACCATGTCCGACCAGTCCAACCGCATCAGCGCCCTGATCGACGGTCGCATCGAAGGACTGAACGACACCCTCGGTCGCGGGGTCGATTCCGCCGTCTCGCGCCTCGACGATGTCGAATCCGGCCTCACCGCACGGCTGGCCACGGTTTCTTCCAAGATCGTTGAGAGTGCACGCGATGCGTCCCAGACCATCGAGCACAGCGTCGATCACGCGGCCAACTCGATCACCGACATGGTCGACAAGCGCCTCGGCACCCTGCCCGAAGCCATCACGGCCCGCTCCGAGATCGCTGCCGACCGGTTGACCGAACTCAACCAGAACATGGCCTCGACCATGACCAAGACCATGTCGGAACTGGAGGCCAGCGCCGATCGCATCGAAGAAACGATCACTGACCGCGTCGCCAAGGCGACCGCCTCGATCTCGACCGATGTCGAGCAGACGGCGGCCCGCATGGATGTGGCCGTGCGTACGGCTCTCGAGAACGTCAAGGACGCCGCCCGCCATATCGAAGACCTCGTCGAGGTCAAGGCTGTGGCGACCGCCGACCAGCTCGGCGCCAGGCTCGGCGAGATGCAGAATACGGTTTCCCAACAGTCTGCCGCCTTTGCCGAGATCATCGACTCCCGGTCCGAGGAACTGCGCGCGTCTCTCAGGAGCCACGGAAACATCCTGCGCGAAGCCCTGGCCGAGACGGCTCAGGACACCGAGAAGCTCATGTCCGACACCACGGTCAGGATCGGCAACGAGCTCAACGATTCGCTCAAGCGTCTCAACGACTCCAACCTGCTGCTGCAGCGGGTGCTTGAAACGACGACCACCAACCTCGCCGACATGGAATCCCGCGTCGCCAGCCAGACCTCGTCCTACTCGACCACGGTCCGCGACGCGCTGTCGGCAACCGAGGATGCCGGCGGTCTCGTTGCCCGCCATGTCGATGCCTTCCAGACCGCGATCTCCTCGATGACGCAGGAATTCGCTGATCTGGTCAACTCGCTCGACCGCCAGTCGGTGAGCATCGGCACCGCCGCGGAAAACCTCAAGGATGCCGGCAATTTCTCCATCGACACCTTGGAGAACCGCCGCGATGCCATGGAAGCTCTGGCCCAGAGCTTCACCTCGCGCGCCGACGAGATCGACGAGCGCATGCGCACCTTCGCCGCCTCGATCGCCGATACCGTCTCCGAAACCGAGCGCCGGCTGGTTTCCGCCCGTCAGGCCATGGAAAATGCACTGCAATCGACATCGGTTGCCGTCACCGAAGGGCTGGAGAGCTTCTCCACTGCCGCCGATGGCGAAGGTCGCCGGGCCAACCAGCTGCTGCACGACGCCCAGCAGCAGATGCTCAACGACATGCAGAAGACCCTGGACGAGGCCAGCAGCCGCTTCAACGACACCGCAGCGGCAATGCGCGCCACCGCCGGCCAGGTCGGCCACGAGCTCGAATCGACCCGCGCCGAACTGCAGCGGGGCGTGCTCGAACTGCCCGAGGAAACCCGGGCCAGCGCCGCGGCCATGCGTCGTGTCATCGCCGAACAGATCGAGGCGCTGAACGAGCTCAACGCAATCGTGCGCAACCAGTCCGGCACCAATGACGTCTCCCTGAAGCGCTCTGCGCGCCGCAGCGAGACGCCGGCACCCCGGCAGCCCGAGCCGCCGGCACCCGAACCGCGCCAGCCCGAGCGCCGCCGCGAGGACATGCAGCCGATCGAAGCCCGCCAGCCGAGCTTCCGCTCGACAGGCCCCTCGTCCACCGCCGACCTTTCCAATGCGCTGGAAAGCGTGTTGGGCTCTACCCAGCGCCCGGCCCAACGCCAACCGGCACCGGCTCGTGAACCCGCTCCGGCCCGCGATCCCGCTCCATCAAACGCCGACCGCAGTGGCGGCTGGTTGCGGGACGTGTTGCGCAATGCGTCGGCGAGTCAGGCCAATGCACCCTCCAACCAACAGAGCTTCTCAGGCCTGTCCGGTGAGATTGCGCGCGCTGTCGATACCGATGGCCTGACCGAGGCCTGGCAGCGTTATCAGGCTGGCGAAGCCAACGTCTTCTCGCGCCGCATCTACACCTTGAGCGGCCAGGGCGTTTACGACGAGGTCCGCAAGAAGTTGCAGCGCGACCACGAATTCGCCGCGACCGCGAATGCCTACATGGAAGAGTTCGAAACCTACCTGAAGCGCGCCGCAGCCGGCCCGCAAGCCGCCGGCGAGACCCGCGCCCTGCTCGTCTCCGATCGCGGCAAGGTCTACACCATGCTGGCTCACGCCGCCGGACGTCTTACCTGACGGGCAAGTGATCCGAATGTGAACGCAAAAGGGCGACCGCATGGTCGCCCTTTTTGCATCAACCCGATGATCGAAGCGTCGCGCCAATGAAGCGTCAGTCCTTGGCGGGATGGACACCAGTCGACAATGCCCGTGCATCCTTTCAGCCATGAAGCGCGGCGCTTCCCGCCTCTTGGCTGAATTGAAGGAACACGTTGCGCCGTGAGTGATCGATCCCGGACTCTGATGCCCGGTGCGGACCGGTGGCATCTGGCGGACATCGCGCGCCCTCTACGGGCTGGAGTCGGCGCGGGACATGACCTTCAGCGAATACAGAACCAGCCCGGCAGCAACCAGCGACGTCACGATGCCGAGACCGAAGGCATGGATGCCGAAGGCGTCGATCATATAGCCAAAGCCGCTCAGCGTGACGACAACAACGGCAAGCTGCACGACGGTGGCAAAGCTCTGCGCTTCGGCGGCAACCTCTTCGGGCGTCCAGTTGGCGATGAAGTTCATCAGCCCGAGGTAGGAGATGCCGAAAGTGATGCCGTGCGTAAGCTGCAGCAAGGCCAGCAGCCAAAGCGGCGGACTAAGACTCATAATCCCCCAGCGCACGGCAGACACGAGCATGGCAAACAGGATCAGATGACGGGCCGTGAAGCGTCCGGCAATACGCCGGAACAGGAACATCGCCATCACCTCGGCACCGGCGCCCAGCGCCAGAAGCGGCCCGACCCAGCCTTCTGCAATGCCGTTGTCCCGCCAGACGACGCCGGCAAAGGCGCCGAGAATGTAATGAAGTCCCTGGACGAGCGCGAAGGCCAGGATCGGCGCGAAAAACCAGGGCTTGACCATGTCCATAAGCTTGCCGCCGCCGACGCGCACCACCGGCACGGCGGCATCGATCGGGGGCGCGGCGGTCTGGGGCGCCGGTCCACGGAAATTCGGCAGCAACAGCGATAGCGCTGCCCTGATCAGGGTCAGCCCGAGGATCATCGGAAGGAAGGAAGCGCCACCGAAGTGCTCGGCCGCCAGTGCGGTCGCGCCGAGCGCCGCTATGTAGCCCACGGTGCCGAAGGCGCGCAGGAAAGCGAAATTGGTGCCGTTGCGGCGGGTCATGCGCATGGCGGCGGCGTCGACCACCGGCGTGACCAGACCGAACGGCGCCATCGCCAGCGTCCACACCACGAGGATGCCCCAGAACCCGTCGACGAAAAACATCGCTGCCGGCAGCACGCCGGACACAAGCGCGCCGAAGACAATGACCGATCGCCAGTCCGGTGCGCGGTCCGCCAACCGCCCGATATACATATTCAGCGTCAACAACAGGAAGATCGGCACCGAATTGATCCAGCCGATCTCACCGCCGCTCAACCCCTTGTCACTGAGCCAGATGCCCAGATAGGCGCTGGTAGCGCCGGGAATGGTGAAGACCGTCAGGTAGAAAATAGCCGTGCGCCCCTCGGGCGAGGCAAGCGCGCGCAATGACGGGGCGGGCATTTAGAGCTCCAGAAAAACAAAGGCTGTACCGAGGCGCGTGCCGTGTCCGGCGCGCCGCTCACCTGGCAAATCGCCAAATGGAAGCCATGTTGTGCCACGTTCGACAGCGCTTGGCGAGACGCCCGTGACGCTTGCGGCGTGTCCTCAACCGCTCAGGCGGCGTGGCGCGCCCGGCGGCGGTCCAGATGCGACGGCACGAGCCAGGACGCAAACTGGTCGGTCGTGTGTATCCAGGAAAAACGCGCCGCATGAACGAGCACATCACCCCGCTTGAGCGTCAGCGCCTGACGCACTGCCGTGGCCAGGGCGCCATGAAGAGCCCCGGCGCGCGGGTCGGACAGGACGTCTATGGGCCCCGTCACCGGATAGGCGGCGACCGGCGTCCCGCATGCCATGGCTTCGATCATGACATTGCCGAAGGTGTCGGTCATCGAGGGAAACACCAGGACGTCGGCGCTCTGATAATGCGCCGTCAGCTCGGCGCCATGCTGCGAGCCGGCAAAATGCGCATCCGGATACTTCTTTTTCAATTCCTCGCGCTGCGGCCCATCACCGACGACGATCTTGGTGCCGCGCACATAGAGTTTCAGGAAGGCCTCGACGTTCTTTTCCACCGCGACCCGGCCCACGTACAGCAGATGGGGACCGGGCAGATCGGCGAACAGCGTCTTTTCGCCGGGATAGAACACGGTGGTGTCCACGCCCCGCGACCACACGGCAAGATTGGTGAACCCCTGCCCGCTCAGCACATCGGCGACCGATGGCGTCGGCACCATGGTCACCGCAGCCTCCGAATGGAACCAGCGAAGATAGGCGTAGGACACCTCGGTCGGGATCGGCACGCGCGCCGCCAGATACTCCGGAAAACGCGTGTGATAGCTCGATGTGAAACTGACCTTGTTCCATTCGCAGAATAGCCGCGCCTGCAGCCCCAGCGGTCCCTCGGTGGCGATATGGATATGGTCGGGCTGCACGCGGTCGAAATAGGCAGCCACCGCACCCTGGCTGGCCAGCGCCAGCTGGATTTCAGGATATGTTGGCAGCGGCACGGTCCAGAATTGGGCCGGCGTCAGGTAGAAAACCTCAACATCGCGATGCGCAAGCTCATCTCCCACCGCTTTGAGGCAGCGGACCACGCCATTGACCTGGGGGGCCCAGGCATCGGTGACGATGACGAGCCTAGTGTGCAACTCTCACCGCCTTCCGCCTGCGCCGGCGCGGCTTGTGCGTCGGCAGATCGCGCGGCCAGCGCACCAGTTCGAAATTGCCGTCAAAACCCTCGGCAATGGCTGTGCAGTTCTCGACCCAGTCGCCGCAATTGAGATATTCGATGCCGAGCCGGTCGTGCATGTCGGCGACGTGGATATGGCCGCAAATGACACCGTCGACGCCGGATTCGCGCGCCTCGCGCACCAGCGCCGCCTCGAAACGGTCTCGGATGGCCGACGAGTTCTTGACCTTCTCCTTGGCCCACTGGCTCAGCGACCAGTAGGGAAGCCCGAGGCGCCGACGGAACCAATTGATCGGAACATTGATCGTCAAGGCAAGGTTATAGGCCCAGTGGCCGAAATGGCTGAGCCGCGGGAACCGCCCGACCACCATGTCGAACTGATCACCGTGGATCACCAGATAGGTCTTGCCCGTGGCGCTGGTGTGGATGACCCGATCGGTCAGCTCGATCTCGCCGAAATAGGTACCCAGATACTCGCGCAGGAATTCGTCGTGATTGCCCGGCAGGTAGACGATCCTGGTGCCGGACACTGCCTTGTCGAGAATGATCTGCGCCAGTCGGTTATATTCGGGCGGCCAGCGCCAGCCCTTCTGCAATTTCCAGCCATCGAGAATGTCGCCGACCAGATAAAGCGTATCGGCCTGATAGCTGCCCAGAAACGCGATGAGCTGGCGAACGCACACGGCGCGCATGCCCATGTGGACGTCGGAGATGAACAGCGCCCGCACGCGCGTGATGTCTTTCGTCTCGGTCATCAGCCGACTCGTGTCCCCTACGTCGACAGCGCGGACCATGCAGTGTTTGCGCTACACGCGTATGACACTGTAACCCGAACCGGCTAAATGAAAAATAGTATTACCGCGGCGATGAGAAGCAGTGCCAGCGCGGCGCCGAGGTAACGTTCGAGCCCGGCGCGCTTGAGAAACGCCTGAAGACTTTCCCCGAACCCCATCCAGGTCAGCGAAGACAGCGGCGCCAGCACGAGGCATCCGAGCGTCACCCAAACGATCGAGGCGAAACGCCCATCTCCCCCCACCACGAACGCGGCTGCAAAGCTCGCCGCCATGGCCCAGCCTTTCGGATTGATCCATTGGAACAGAGCCGCTTCGTAGACGCGCAGAGGACGAGCCTGCGCTTCGACATTGCCAATCCTGAGACTCAACAAATGCCAGGCCAGCCACAGCAAATAGGCGGCGGACAGGAACTTGAGCACCGTCTTGACCAGAGGAAAGGCATGAAACGTCTCCGCCAGTCCGAGCGAGACGACAAAGACCATGAACGGAAAACCGAGCGTGATGCCGATTCCATGCGGAATGGTGCGCATGAAGCCGAAACGAGCCGTCGAGGTCATCAGCATCAGATTGTTCGGACCCGGCGTGAAAGCGGCCGGCACCGCGAGAAGCAGGAAGCTCCAGATCAACGTCGTGTTCATGGCGAGGACTCTTATGTCAGCAATGCTGACCTATTACAGTCGCAAGGTAACTCCGTCAAGCGGCGCCACCGACGAACCAGTCATCATAGGCCGCGCCGAAGAAGGTGTCCCAGGCAGCAGGGGCATAGGCTTTGGGGTGCGAAATGTGTCAGGTGCCTAGCTCGCGGCGCGTTGTCGCTCGTTCTCGATGCGGGCGACGCGGGCCGATGCTTCTGCTGATCTGAGCGATTTTCCGAAGAGGTAGCCTTGGCCGATCTGGCATCCGACCAAACGCAGAAGCTTTGCCTGCTCGACGGTCTCGATTCCCTCGGCAACGACCAGTTTGCCCAGCGAATCCGCCAGGGTCATGATGGCCCTGATGATGGCGGCAGCTTCAGCGTCCTCAGGCAAGCCGCGCACGAAGCTCTGATCGATCTTGATCTTGTCGATGGGCAAGCGGCCAAGATAGCTCAGCGAGGAATAGCCCGTGCCGAAATCGTCCATGGCAATACCGACACCCATCTTGCGCAGTGTCTCAAGCGTTTCGGTGATCATGCGCGGATTGGAAATCAGCATGCCTTCGGTGATCTCGATATCGAGCCGTTCAGCCGGCAACCCACTCTCGGTCAGGGCGCGCATGACGTCTCCGACCACGTCGCCGAATTCGAACTGCAAGGGCGAGACATTGACCGCCAGTTTGACCTTGCCCGGCCACTGCGCCACTTCGCGACAGGCTGTGTGCAAGATCCAGCGCCCTAGATCGATGATCAGCCCCGTCTCCTCGGCCACCGGAATGAAACGAGCCGGCGAAATCGCCCCCAGCTGGGGATGGTTCCAGCGCACCAGCGCTTCGACACCAACAAGACTCTCGTCCGCAAGCAACATTTGCGGCTGGTAGCTCAGATGCATCTGGTTGAGCTCGATCGCGTGGCGCATGGCGATTTCGAGCCGCTGGCTTTCCTGGAGCTTTTTCTCCATCTCAGGCGAATAGCGGTAAAAGCTGTTTCCTGGCAGGCGCTTGGCTGCGCTCAATGCCATATCGGCATGGCGCAAGAGCACTTCCGGCTCGAGGCCTGAGACCGCGCTATTGGTCACACCGATGCGCGCACCGACAATCGCCCGATGTTCCCCGACAAGGTAGACGTCGCTCACCCGCTTGAGCACGGCCTGACAGAACGAGTCGGTCCCCATGTCCGAAAACACCCCGGGGCGGATCATGGCGAACTGGTCGGCACCAAGCCGTGCCACAAGACTGACTTCGCTCGATTGCAGGCGTCGGGCGACCTGCTGCAACACGGCGTCGCCATATGAATGACCGAGTGATTCATTGACCGCCTTGAACCGTGACAGGTCGAGAAGAAACACCGTCACCCCCGCCTCCCGGCGCCTGCGATCGGACATCGCCGCGTGAACGATTTCAACCAGCCGGTTGCGCGTAATCAGTCCGGTCAGCGGATCGTGGCCAGCGAGATAGCGCAAACGCTCCTCGTTGGCGCGACGGCTGGTGACATCGCGGAAGGTGAGGCAAGCCACCCTGCCCCCGACCGCTGCGGTCCCCGGCACGTGCTCGGGCTCGGACACCGTGATGACATACTCGATGATCATCGGACCGGTGCTGGCTTCGATCTCAATCTCGGAGAACGCGTCCTGCTGCGCCCCGTCCGGCGCCTCCAAGGCAAGGCGCATTGCCGTGTCCAGCGCCACCGGCAGGATGTTGGCCATTGGCTTGCCGACGAGATCGCGACCGTCGCCGAGAACGTCCTCGGCCAATCGGCTCGACATCAGGACATTGCCCATATCATCGCAAACGACGATGCCGTCGAAATTGTTGGAGATGACGCGGTCAAGCACGTTGCGCGTCTCGGCATGGGCGCGGTTCGACGTGTTGAGCAGATTGCCCTTCGAGGAAAGCTCGTAACCGAGACTGACCACGCCGAAGGCTGTCATCGCCGCGTGGATGACAAACGTGTCGACCATGATCGAAAAAGCGGACAACAGCGCCAGCGCGCTGCCTTCAACCGAGATGGCGACGGCAACGGCCGTTGCTGCCACGATAACGGTCGAGGACTTCCGGATGATCATGCCGATGAACAGCGAGACGAGCAGCGCCAACACAACGGAGGCCGTAATCGGCACCTCCTTCAGCACACGTCCCTGCGCAAGGTTCTCCGTCGCCAGCACATGCACAAGGGCGCCCGGCAGACTGCCATAGCGGGGCACGGCCATGGTGTCGCGCAGTTCGAGCGCGCTCGAACCCACGATAATCTGCTTGCCGGACAGCTCGGCCTTGCCGACGCGGCCGTCCAGAACGTCGCGCAGCGAATAACGCGGGATCGTCGTCAGATCGAGACCGAAATTGAGCACGAACTGGCCGTCAGGATTTTTCTCCGACGGCGACAGCGCCGCCCCGATTGTCGGATAGACCACGCCATTGGCGGTCATGCTCATGTCGTAGCGGCGCACCAGTCCGTCCGGATCTGCCGGAACATTGACGCTGACAAGGGTGGCATTCTTGGCGAAGCGCTGCAGCGGTCGATTGACACGTTGCACGCCGTCGCTTCCAGCTGGCTGCAGGAAGCTGGCGAGCAGCACATAGCCACCGGCGTCGCGCAGCGCCCGTTCGAGCTCGGCGTCCTCGGCATCACTCGAGGCATTGGAAAGGTCGATGTCCAGAACGATGTCGGTGGCATCCTCGACAACCAGTTTGTCGACCAGCCTGGCATAGATGCTGCGCGGCCACGGCCAGACGCCGATTTCGCCGATGCTCTCTGAGTCGATATCGAGAAAAACGATCTTGCTGCTTGCAGCCTCGTGCAAGGCGCGGAAACGGATGGAGTGAATCAGATCGTCAATCGGTCTGAACCAACCCGCGAGCGCCATCAGCACCACGGCAAGCAGTACCGCCATCGTGACTGGTGATCGTAGATTGGACGTCACGTCAACTCCGCATTCCGGGCCGGTGCTGTGGCGGCCCCGTCATTTCCGCACCGAGTTTAGCGGCAACTTCTGCTGATTAGGTTACTTGGCTTCAGTCTTCGCGCCTGCTGATTACTACGTATTCCGGTTTAGTCCTCCCACGCGCGCCGAGGCTGGATATGGCATCCGATGCAGGTGGCAGTGCACACGACCAGGCAGGGCTATCCCCGACCGCCGCTGACGGAATATTGGCAATGTTGGCAACTGCCGGCGTCGATAAAAAACGTCGTGCCGGCAACGCTCATGCTCGCTGCAGGCTCCTCGGCCAGAGCCGGACCAGCAAAGGAAATTACGAATGAAATACCGAAAAGCACCAGAAATTCTTCTACGAATACTCATGATATATATCCGACAAACCGTCAGAGAATCATGATGACAATGCAATAATTATTTTCAGTTAACTGAAATGCGGCGTTTTGGGCAACACTTGAGAAACACCTGACCCCGCCCCGCGATTTTTAGCTTGGCCGTAACGCATTACCTGCATGATTGCTGAACCGACGTCGAGGCGTGCGCCGGGCTTCGATTTGCACGTGCTCATCCTGAAAGCATATTTTGCGGGGTCGCAATGACAGACGCAGCGGACACGGTCGAAACAGTCAAAACCAGTTCCGACACCACCACGGCGGTGACAGGCCGCGCCAAGCCGGATGTCCTTGTGCCGGCGCATTTTGCCGACATTCCCGCCGTCCACGCCATGGTCATGGACGCTGTCAGGACGTCGCCGCATTACAACGACGCCTTCAAGGCGTTCGAGGCCGGCCGGCTGACCAAAGCCTATCTCGATCAGCTCATCCGCACCGATCCGCGCCACGTCATGACCATTCGCGACAAGGGCGAATTGGCCGGGTTCATCCTGTCCGGGCCGGAATATGGCGTGTTGTGGCAATACTGGTCGTATGTCGATCCGAAGTACCGTTCGGGGACTCTGGCTATGCGCGTCATGCGGACCTACCAGAGCGTTTGGCAGAACGACCGCTTCCACAAGATCCTCACCTACTCCCGCCCGGAGAATAAAGTCTCGATCGCACTGATGGAACGCTACGGCTACAAGCGCGTGGCCGAGCTCAAACAACACCTGTTCGGCGAAGATTACCTGCTTTACGAATTCCCGCTCGAAAAGACCAAGCCGGAATATGACCAGGGCGTCAGCGTCGGTTCTGCGGCCAAGCTGCGCTACTGGCTCGAGGGTTGGTTGCCCTTCCTGAGGCGCTAAAGCCCTTTATTCTCAGATGGACTCATCCCCTGCTTCCCTCCCCTTGATGGTGAGGGTGCCTCGACGAAGTCGAGTCGGGTGGGGTGCAGCCACAGGCGCCGAGCGCGGGACATTCCCCCTACCCAGACTTGCCACCCAATTTCACGGAAATGCCTGACTACTCCGCGGCCAGCTTTGCCCGCTTGCTGTCTTGCCGCTTTCTGATGCGCGGCATGATCGAGACGTCTATCCCGGTCATGCGCCAGGCAACAAACCACAGCATCGCCGACCAGACGGTGATGGCGATCAGCGCCGAAACCGAGGCGCCAATCAATCCGAAAGGCGGCACCAGCGCCATATTGGCGCCGACAAGCGTCACAAGGCCGGCGGCAACGGCAGGCAGGCTGGCATAAGGGTGGTCGTGGATCGACAGAACCAGGCTTGTCGGGCCGAAGGCGGAGCGGACAGCAAGAGCCAGGCAGAGCACGGCGAGCGGTGCGGATCCGGCAAGAAAACTTGTACCGAACAGCAGCAGCACGAACGGACCGAAGATTCCGGCAAGTCCGAACAGCAGTATCGAAGCGCCGGCCGCCAGGACATTGGCATCGCCAATGCGGCTCATGAAGCCGGCACGATCGTTCATCGCTTCGGCTTCGAAAACATCGGGCATGGTCACTGAATAGACCGCGAGCACACCGAACGACGCGAGCGAAAAGATGCGGGCACACACGCCGAAAATGGCGAGTTCGTCCGGGCTCATCAGGCTCGACAGCGCGACCAGATCGAGGTCGAAGAAGAAGTCCGTGGCAAGCGCGATCAGCACCCACGGCAAGGCAAAGCGCCACCAGCGGCCGGCTTCCTTGCCCAGGGGCACATCCTCCCCGTCAACCTGCACATCGCGCAGGCACCAGATGGTGAACAGGAAATGCAGGATGCCGAGAATGCCGTAACCGATGGCAAACACGTTCAGCAGCTCGCCAATGCCACCTTTCAATATGAACAGCGCGACCAGAAAGCCTGCAACCATCAAGCCCGGACGCAGGAGCGTATCGGCGATGAAGCCGGCAAACGGACGTTTCAACCCGATCAGCAGGCTGGAATCGAGGAACATCAGCGCTGTCGAAATGGCGATGGCCACCATGGCCGGGAAATGTACCGCCACGACTGCCCCGGTCGCCCCGAACAGGCTGAGGCCGTCGAGGCCGAACATCACGACCAGCACTGCCACCACCGCGAGTTGTGCAAAAGCCAGGATCGAAAAGCGCCAGATCAGGCGCCCCTGCCCTTTTGCGCGATATTCAGCGGCGAAATAGGTGCCGATGGTCTGAAAGCCCAGCGGCATGAACGCCGCGATTAGGTTGGCTGCTGCGATGACAACGATGTATTCGCCAAGAACCGCCGCCCCCCAGACGCGCGCAATCGCGGCCTGACCGATGAACATCAGGCCAGCCCCGAACACGCGCGCCAGAAAGATCAATGCCGACTGCGATGCAAGCGTCGACGGCAACCTGGCCTTCAATTTTGGCATGAGTTTCATCTAGCGCCCCTGATTGGGACGCGCCATGTCATTGCGCAACCAATTGATGAAACGCTTGAGCTCATGCATACCGTCGCGCGCCGCATAGGCTGCGGTGCCGAGAACGAGCGCGACGGGGTTGGATGCGAAATTGTAGATCGGCGGAACCGGCGTAATCACGCCCTCGTCGCCCACCATGCCCTTCTTGAACTGGTGCAGGCCCTGGAAGCCATCCGTGCCCCCAAGATCGTAGAGATCTGCGGTCGTGTTGTCTCTCAGCCACCTGATGATGTTCCACTGAAGGAAATAACCGGCCCGAAGCGGCAGGGCGTGATCGTCGGTAGCGCCGTAAAGATAGACTGCCGTGCGGCCAGCCGTGAAAATCAGGGCGCCAGCAACGATCTCGTCGTCCTTCCTGACGAAGAACAGTTCGGGCCGCAACGCCTCGACCGAGGCGTCCATCAGCTTGGGAACGGTATCGTAGGCGGAATAGTCCGGGAATTTCTTGCGGTCGGTCATGGCGTGATACAGCCGGTCGAATTCCGGCAGCTGATCGGGCGAGGCATGCTCGAACACCAGCCCTTCCTTTTCCGCCTTGTTGAGGTGGTAGCGCCATTTCTGCGCAAAGCTCTTGCGCTGCTCGGCGTCGGACAGCCGCAGCCTGACGATATAGCGGTTGGGAAACAGCAGTCCGGCGCCCTGGCGGAAACCACGCCACTGCAGGAACTCGACGCACTCCGCCTTCTGCGAACGCGGCGCCCGCGCCATGATCGACAGCATCATGCCGCGCTCACGGGCATATTCAGCTATCAGCAGGTCGATCGACTGGCCGTAGATGGCGTGACAATGTGGATGCATCTCGTCCTTGAGCGCCGGCCCCCACTTGATGACAGCGAGCTTGGCGATGCCCAGCGGCAGTTTCTGAACCATGACAAGAGCGCCGGCGACCGGGGTATTGCCATCCATCATCAGCACCGGCTCGAGCTTGACGTCCGGCCAGCGGTTCTTGGCAAAAACGGTGGTCATTTCCTGGCAGACACCATCGAACTCGGAGACGATCGCGTCCCAGGCGTCAGGTGAAACATGTTTGAGAGTTAACAGGAATTTGGCCGACTTATTCGACTTCGCCGGCACCTTGCTCAGTGCGGCGACCTGCTCGGCCTCGACCAACGAACTGTTGCTTGCATCCATGTTCCGCTCCGTCCTCACGGCCGCCCGCGGCGCCCGGCATGTTGCGCGGGAACAAGATCCAGCGCGCCGCCCGGCACCGTTTGCGGCAAAGGTGCAGCCACGAAACTATCGGCGACCGATGCCGATTTCGTTTCGCAAAAGCGCAATTGATCGAAAAACGCTGGCTATGGTTTCGAAAAAATCACCATGCCGCTCGGCGCTCGTGCCAAATGGCGAGTCCTTGGCACCAGCACCGCCGGACGCTGGGGTCAGTGATGGCTCAAAACGTGGCCAACGCCATGCGGGGCCAATGGCAATTCGATGCCGGCGAACAGCGCCAACTCGTGGGTGCCGTCAAAAATCATGCGCAGCGCCACGATGAAGATAATGATCAGCCCGAGATAGGCAATCCAGCGATGGCGAGTGAGCAGCCGTGCAATGAAATTGGCCGCCAGCCCCATCAGCGCCACCGACAGCAACAGCCCGAATCCGAGCGCGACCGTGTGATCGCGTGCCGCGCCCGCCACGGCCAGCACGTTGTCCAGCGACATCGAGACGTCGGCGATCATGATCTGCGACAGCGCAGCCCCGAACCCCTTGATCTTGCCATTGACGCCAGGCGTTTCGGATCGGGCGACACCATCGGCGTCGGTTGCGCCGACGGCATGGGCGTCACGCAACTCCTGGTACATCTTCCAAGCGACCCACAGCAGCAGAAAGCCACCAGCCAGCAACAGACCGACAATTTCGAGCAGATAGACAGCGCACAAGGCCAGCAGAACGCGCAGGACCGCTGCGGCGATGATGCCCCAGAAGATCGCCTTGTGCCTGAGACTCGCCGGCAGACCCGCAGCAGCCATGCCGATGACAACCGCGTTGTCGCCAGCCAGCACGAGATCGATCAGCACAACCTGAACGAAAGCGCCGAAGCTACCGGGATCGGAGAAGAACAAAATAAGCTACCGTAACCGATGGGGCCGAACGGCGCAGCACGCCGCTCCCGAAGGCAAGGCCTTCGCGTCCCCATATTTAGGGCGCCGACAGCGCTAGCAAAAGGGTGCGGGCAAAAAACCTTTCCAAAAAAGTAGGTTGCAAATTGCCGCAGATGTCAGCGCCCGAGCGCCGTGACCGTGTCGAGCATGTCGCGCGCCTGCTTGAGCGCGCCGGCGGTCGCAACCACCATCTGGGGCAGCAACAGCCATTCGAGCGTCCAGGCCGAGCCTGAGCGCTCGTTCTCATGGATCTGCGCGCCATGCATGCCCGACAGCAGGGTGGCGTTGAACATGGCCAGCGACACCAGCACTTCGGCAGCGACCGGGTTCTGCTTATGCGGCATGGCCGAAGATCCCCCGCCTGCGGCAAAGCTCGCCTCGCCGACGGCATTCTGCGACATCAGCAGCAGGTCCTGCCCCATCTTGCCGAGCGTACCAGTGACCAGTGACAGCCAGGCGGCAAATTCGGCGATGCTGTCGCGTTCGGTCTGCCATGACGGCCCGGTAAAGCCGAGCCCCAGTTTTTCCGCCAATCCGCGCGCCACCGCGTCGCCCTTGCCATTGAAGGCATGGCGTGTGCCGACGGCGCCGCCCAGCTGCAGAACCAGAAGGCGCGGCTTCAGATCCTCGAGCCGCACGACATGACGGTCGAGCGGATCGATCCAAGTGCGCATCCGATCGGCAACGGTGATCGGCAGAGCGCGCTGCATGCGGGTGACCCCGGTCAATTTGCGCGGACCGAAGCGCTTCTCGGTCTCGGTGAGCGCTTCCTTCAGCGCAGCAATGCGCGTGAGGACGATGTTGAGCATCTCGGCCAGCCGCAGGATCAGTCCGGTGTCTGTGACATCCTGACTGGTGGCGCCGAAATGCAGGTGATGCCCGTGCGGCTGGCCGATATGGCTGCGCATCTGGGCGATAAGGTCCGGCACCATCAGCCCGTCGCGCCGGGTTGCGAGCCTGAGCCGCTTCATGTCCGGGCGAAACCCGCTGAGTTTTTTGCCAATCGTCTCTGCCGCTTCCCTCGGGATCAGGTCGAGATTCGCGCACACATCGGCCAGCGCCGTCTCGAAGGCGATTGACGCGTAAAGCTCGGCGTCAAAACCGAAATAAGCAGCAACGTCGTCATCGCCAACGAGTTGAGACAGGAGTGGATGGTCGAAGGCGGAAACGGTCATGACACGGTCTCGGGCAGAAAAGGCATCGATTGAAGTGAATCTGTCATGGTCCGGTTAATATTCCGAGGCAGTAAGGCATCAACCACACGCTTTGCCTGCGCGCTCCGGCACCTGAATTCGTGCCCGCTCCCGCCTCGGTCGATTTGCCACACGTCAGCTCTCCCCGCTGTCACAAAGCCTATGTCGAGCCTCAGTAGAACCGCAACCGAGCGAATCGCCCGCAGGCGGACCGGATACGGTCCGCACCTCTCAGCGGACGGCAGCGTCTCGGTCCGGAGGTCTTTATGCGGTTTATCCATTTGGCATTCATTGCGCTGCTTGCAGGTTTCGGGCTCATGGCGCTCGTCACGGCGATACCGTCCGATGCCCCCTCGTCTGCCGATATTGCCGCCGGCAAGCGCCTGCACGAAGAAGCGGCCGGCGGCGTCGGTTGCGCCTCCTGCCACGGCATGAACGCCAAGGGGGAAGGCCTGGCACCCGACATTCGCGGCGCCGACGTCGCCCGCATCACCGACAGCCTCAAGAACACCGGTGACATGGCCGATCTCGCCCTGTCGCCGGCCCAGGTCAAGCAACTGGCCGCCTATTTCGGCACCTTGAAGCCGCCAGCCTGACCTCAGAATCAACGACAACATGGAATAGATCGCGCTGAGCACCGAGGACCTCGGAGCCCTGAACGCCTATCTGGTCGAACACCCGTTGCGCTTAACTGCACAAAGAAAAACCGCCTTGCGGCGGCTTCACACATCGTCCCGCTTGTGGGGAGACTTGGTGGGCGAGCACGGACTCGAACCGTGGACCCGCTGATTAAGAGTCAGCTGCTCTACCAACTGAGCTACACGCCCATCTTCAAGGCGGCCTCTCTAGCAAACGCCCCCACCCCTGTCCAGCATATCAATGCCCTCAAACGCTTTTTTTGCCAGACTGCGACCGAAGGTCCGGGGCAGCGGGTCCGATCCCGCCGCCCAGGCGCGTTATCGGCACCCCGCCCGCTCGAACATGTCGGCGATGATGACCGGGGTGGCGGCGCGTGTTGCGCTATCGCCGCCAGCCTGGCGCAAGGCCGACTCGACGCTGGTGCCGTCGAGCGATAGAGAGCCGGTGCAGTTGGAAAAGGCGCCGGACTTGCGGGCTTCAGCGATCACCGCCCCAGCGGTTTCGCCAATTCCCGAGAGATAGGCAAAAAGCAGCTTGCCGGCTTCGGTGTCGGAATCGGTGGTATCGAACAGTTCGAGTACCTGTTTGACCGTGATCGGTCCGGGCACCTGCGCTGCGGGCGAAACCGTGGGAACCAACGCCGTCGCGATGGCAAGGGCAAAAGCGATTCGGAGGTGGACGTGAGTTGGCATGATGAACTCCGTTGACGGGACGATTTCCCCGTAATACAGAAATACATTATCGTAAAACAATAATTTTGGAACCAAGAATGGACACGCCTTCCTCACGCCGCCGCCGCATCAGGCGCTTCAGCAGCATTGTTGCGGCCATCTGCATCATTCTGATGGCGGCTTCACCATTGGTGGTTTTCCTCATGGCGCTTCTCCTCCCGGTCGATGAGCTGACCCAGTCTGTTGGGATTTCGCTGGCGGCGCCCGAAGCGGCGGAGGCCGGCAGGCTGATGTTTGCCACCATCATGCTGGTTGCCACCCTGCCCCTGAGTTTCGGCCTGCTCCGGCTCGCCGCCTGTTTCCGCGGCTTTGCGACAGATGAGCTGTTTGCCGCCTCGACCATCGCCGGTTTGCGCGACTTCGCCGCCGCCATGCTGTTCTGGACCCTGGCGCAGCCGTTGTTCCGCATGCTGGGCGGACTTGTTCTGACCTGGGGCGCCCCTCTCGGTGAACGCCAGATCGCCGTACAGTTGGGCAGCGACACCATTCTTCTGGGCATGTTTGCGCTGAGCGTTCTGGTCGTTTCCTGGGTGCTGACCGAAGCCTCGGCGCTGTCCGATGAAAACGCGCAGTTCATCTGATGACGATCAAGGTCACGCTGGCAAGCATTCTCGTCGATCGCGGCATCAAGTCCAAGGATCTTGCAGAGGCGATTGGCATCACCGAGGCCAATCTCTCCCTGCTCCGGCAGGGCAAGGTGAAAGGCGTCCGATTCGAGACGCTTTCGGCGATTTGCGCCTATCTCAACTGTCAGCCCGGCGATCTGCTCGCTTTCGTGCCCGAGGACGACAGCGCCAGAGATCAATGATCGTTCACGCCACCCGCGCCTGTCGCGTCAGCGCTCGCCATTCGCGCCAAACCAGCACGATCACCACGATGTCGAATACCGAGAGCACGAGCAGCAATACCGAGTCGCCGGCGAGATAGCGCCAGAGCTGAAAAGCCAGGAACCCGCACAGCACGGCGATCGCCGCCGGATAGGCCGCAACCATGTGCCGCAGCAACGCCACCACCAGGCCGACCTTGATCAGGCCGTGGATGACGAGATAGCCGACGACAAAGGTCTCGCCTCCTGTTGAGAAGGCTTCAGCGGCCAGGCGAAGTTGAGTTGCGACGAAATCGGTCGGGTCCTCGCTGATTTCGCCGAAGGTCAGCGCGTTGACCCAACCGCTCAGGGCAGTTGGCCCAATCAGGAACAGTCCCAGCCCACCAAGGATTTCACCAAGCCCATCCAGCCCCTTCAGCCAGACGGCCAGCCGAAACAGCTTTTCGCGGTTGAGTTTCACAGTCCGGTTCCCACATGTGGCAGCGCCCGGAACAAAGCCAGCAAACGCCGTCAAAAGGAAGGCGGAAATTGCGATACCGCCAAGGCGCCTATCTGCCCGGCCTGCGCACACCCGCTGGCTTATCCGCATCGCCCGGTTTCCGGCCGATGACACAGATGGCCGGCGCGGGTTTCAGAGCCATTTCCTCCATGCGGATATCGACGAATCCGGCATGGCTCAGCGCCACGGCGAGATGATCGCCGAAAGCGGCAGCGTCGCCATGTGTCGCCCGCCGGGTTCGCGGCTGATAGGTTATCGCAAGCAGTCCGTCCGCCGCCATCACGTCAGCGATCCTGGCGCAGGCAGCGGTGATCGACGGCTGGAATTGCAAAACGTTGATCGCCAGCACCTTGGTGTACCCCGTCCCGATGTCGCTGAGATCATCGAGCGATGCCTGCTGGATCAGCACCTTGCCGTCACGCAACCCGGCAAGGTTCCGCGCCCTCGCCTGATCGATCATGATGTCGGAATGATCGATGCCGGCTACCGTGCCCGTCCCCAGGCGCCCAGCGATCTCCCTGAGCGCGATGCCCGGTCCGCAACCGATCTCCAGCACCCGGTCGTCCGGCGCGAGCTCGAGCAGATCGGCCGTCCAGGCGGTGCGCCGGCGGTTCGAAGCCCGATGCGCCATGATGGTGCCAACCAGAACGCCGAGCAAGCCCTTGGGATGCCCGAACTGATTGCGAAGAAAATAACGACTCGTCAAATTGGCACTCCGAAACGGCTCATCAGGGCCGCCACGGGTGCGCGCGACAACGCGGTCAACGCAAGATACCTCCATTCACCAGTGTAGCTGAACGCGCCAAAATCGCCCCATGCCAGCATGTTGCTGAGATTTCCGGCCATGGCCGCCCCTCTTTGCGCCTCGTGTTGTGAGGTAGTCAGCACAGGGTCAGGCTGTCAATTTGGCCACATGTCGCGCTGGCTTGTGTCGCAGGGAGGGCGGCCACATGTCGCGAGACCGGCAAAACACTCTGGTGAGCATCAAACCGATCCAACGATGGGCACGAAACGGCGTTTGGAGGTATTCGGGATGATGGACAGCCCGGTCAATGATTGATGCCGAGATAGGCCGTGCCACCCCAGACATAATCCACCCGCGCATTGCGTCCACAACGGAAGCGATAGAACTCGTAAGGGATCGGGTTCTTGGCGTGATAGTCCTGATGATAGTCCTCGGCCGGATAGAAGGTCGTCACGTCCTCGATCGGCGTGACAATCTCGGCCTTGATGACGAGATCCGCCTTCACGGCCTCCTTCGATGCCTCGGCCGCCGCGCGCTGCTCCGGCCCGTCGACATAGACCGTCGTCAGATAGGAATGCCCACGGTCGCAGAACTGCCCGCCGCCGTCGGTCGGATCAACCGAATGCCAGTAGGCGGTCAGCAATTGCTCATAGCTGACGACGGATGGGTCAAAGGTGATCTTTACCGCCTCGATATAGTCCGGGTGGTTCTCGTAGGTCGGGTTGTCGATGGTGCCGCCAGCATAGCCGGACGTCGTGTCGAGCACCCCCTCGACATGGTCGAAATCACTCTCGACGCACCAGAAACACCCACCTGCGAAAATGGCGGTCTTGGACTCAACGGCGCCAGCGGCACCCGCTATCAGCAGGCTGGATGCGACAAAAATCACCGACAGAATGAATGAACGCATGAGCTTTGCTCCCTTTCACTTGGCCTTGTCCTAAACGGGCCGGCAGGCAAGGAACACTCAAGTTTCACCACGGGTGCGTGATCGGGGAGAAACCTGACCGCGATCACCCGAGCCGCTTGCGCATCTGCACGCAATCGGCGGCAATGGACACCAGCTCTGCGGGGTTCCAGACGAACCGCTCCCAGCCGGTCTTCTCATAAAATCCAAGCGCTTCGGGCGCAGCGTTGACGTTAAGCGTGTGAAGCCCAGCTCCGCGCGCAATGGTGTCGCACAGTGCGGCCATGGCGCGACCGTGTCCACGCCCCTGCTCGGCGTGCGTGATCGCCACCAGACGAACCGCGCCGGTACCATCGCCTAAATCGTCGAGCCGCATGACCCCGATCGGCTGCCCGTCCCGCTTGAACAGCAGCGGCTGGTTCTCGGGAGTGAAATCATCCGGATGATTGCGGTCATAGGTGACATCGCGATGCCGGGCGCGGAACAGCTCGGCCTCGCGAATATCGTGGAAGGCCTGCCAGTCGTCCGGACTGGCAGGCGCTTCGAGCGTGTAGGTCACGGCACTAGCTCGCGGCGCTTTCCATGGCGCCCTGTGCCGAGCCGCCGCGTTCGATCAGCAAACGGTTGTAAGCGTTGAGATAAGCGCGGGCCGAGGCGACGAGCGTGTCTGGCTCAGCGGCATTGCCCGAGACGATGCGCCCGTTCATTTCGAGGCGCACATGGGCATTGGCCTGGGCGTCGGTACCACCGGTCACCGCATCGACCGCGTAGAGCACCAGGTGCGGATCGGCGTCGACCGCCCCCTTGATCGCCTGGAAGATGGCGTCGACCGATCCCGTTCCGGAATAGCTCACCTTCTTCTGCTCCCCATCGATTGAGAGCGTCATCGAACAGGTGTGCGTTCCGCCAATCTTGGAGACAACCTCCATGTCGACCAGCTTGATCCGGTCGGCGGCCGAGCCCAACTCGTCGTCGACGAGCGCCATGATGTCCTCGTCATAGACGTTCTTCTTGCGGTCGGCGAGGTCCTTGAAGCGCTGGAAAGTCTCCTGAAACTGGTTGTCTGCCAAATCGTAGCCGAGATCCTTCAACTTCTTCATGAAGGCGTGGCGGCCCGAATGCTTGCCCATGACCAGCGACGTCGATTTGATGCCGACGCTTTCCGGCGTCATGATTTCATAGGTCTGGGCGTTCTTGAGCATGCCGTCCTGGTGGATGCCGCTCTCGTGCGCGAAGGCGTTCTTGCCGACGATGGCCTTGTTGAACTGGACGGGGAAATTGGACGCCGCCGACACCACCTTGGAGGCGCGTGACAGGTGCGTCGTCTCGATGCCCGTATGATAGGGCAAGCTGTCGCCACGGGTGCGGATGGCCATGACCACCTCTTCCAAAGCGGCATTGCCGGCCCGTTCACCCAAGCCGTTGATGGTGCACTCGATCTGCCGCGCCCCGGCCCTGACGCCGGCCAGTGAATTGGCGACGGCCATACCGAGGTCATTGTGGCAATGGGTTGAAAAGATCGCCTTGTCCGACCCCGACACCTTTTCCATCACCTGCCGGAACATGTCGGCATAGTCTTCTGGGGTCGAATAACCGACCGTGTCAGGCAAATTGATGGTGGTGGCGCCGGCGCGGATGGCGGCTTCGGTGCAGCGGGCGAGAAAATCGATCGGCGTGCGCGTCGCGTCCATCGCCGACCACTCGACATTGTCGATGAGGTTGCGGGCCTGGGTCACCGTTTTGGTGACGATCTCCAGCACCTCTTCCTCGGTCTTGTTCATCTGGTGAGCCAAATGGATCGGCGAGGTCGATACGAAGGTGTGGATGCGGCCCTGATTGGCGTGTTTCACCGCCTCCCCGGCCCGATCGATATCGGCCGGAATGGCGCGGGCAAGCCCGGCGATCACCGAATTCTTCGAACGTTTGGCGATTTCCGACACTGCTTCGAAATCGCCGTTCGAGGCGATCGGGAAACCGGCTTCGATGATATCGACCCCCATTTCGTCGAGCAGCTCGGCGATCTGGAGCTTTTCCTCCAGGGTCATGGTGGCGCCGGGCGACTGTTCGCCGTCGCGCAAGGTGGTGTCGAAAACGTAGACGCGCTCGGAGTTGGCGCTGTGGTCGGGAGTACTCGTCATCTTCTTATCCTGATACTGGCGGCCCGCCGCGAAACGGCAGCTTGGGCCGGACACTTTGCTGTTCGGCTCAATTCTCCCCTACACACCCGCTCGTTTTCGAGCCGTCGGTGCCTAGGGGCCGATAAGGAGGAGAAGAAGCGCGGGGAGCAGCAGAAGGCCGGTCGCAAGCACAAACAGGCGCTCACGCGCCTTCTGAGTTTCCGCTGCTGCCACTGTGATCGCTTTCGCGCGCATCACGTCTGCCCTTGGTGCATTACCGACTATTGCCAGTAACAATGCGTGAATTCGCCAGGAATCGCAAGACCGAGGTCGCACTTCCGGTTCGCCCGCCCTGTTTTCCGACCTCAACCGAAGGCAAGGACCGCGGTCAGGATAATCAGCGTACCAGTGATCAGATTGATCTTGCCGATCATTGCCAGGCGAGCTCCTGATGCCTTGTCCCCGCCCTTGAAGCGACGAAAGGCAGCCGAACCCATGCCGATCGACGCACTCAGCACCACGACCAGCGCGATCTTGGTCCAGAACCAGAAGTCGAGACCGTCAACCCCACCATATTTGAGCACCACGGACAGAATGCCGGTGAGCCACAGCACCCCAAGCCCGATATTGGCATTGCGCATGAGCCCACTGCCGACACCGAACAGCTGGTCCCGTTCGCCCTCGCCCGCCGAAGCAATGCGCGGCATCACGAGAAGGAACGCCACGCTCGATCCCATGGCGATGACAAGCCCCAAAAAATGCAGCGCAATGATGAGAGTGTTGACGATATCCATTTTCCGCACCTCTGTGTGACCGAATGCCGCAAGGCTATCGGGCCATTCCTAACCCGGCAAGTCCAGTTCGCCCTCAACCAGCAGGACGGCGTCACCGCCGATTCCGCCGCGTTCGAGCTTGCCGCCGCGCTTTGTGAACCGCATTGATATCTTGCTGGGGCGGCCCATCTCGTAGCCCTGCCGCAACGTGTAGTCGAACGAGCCCTCATCGGGTTCGTGTTCGGACAAGAGCCCGATAAACGCCGCCGCCGCCGAGCCGGTTGCCGGGTCTTCGCCAAACCCGAGTGCGGTCGTCATCATGCGCGCTCCGAAGGAAACGCCGGGCTCATTGACCTTGGTGAACAGGAACACCGAGTGATGGCCAGCCGGGAAAACCTCAGGCCATCCGCGCCGTTCCATCTTGACGCGCGCCAGCACATCCGCCCCGCGCACCGGAACCATGTAGAACGGCACGCCGGCCGACCACAGAGCTGGTTCGTAGTCGTCGCAGCCGATGTCTTCGACAGTGAGTCCCAGCGCAGCGGCGATATCGGCCACCGGCGGCGCTTCACCGAGCCGCTCTGGCATTTGCGGCATACTGAAATGAGCTGTCCCCGAGCGTCTGCCGGTCTTTTCCATCACGCAGGTGACAACGCCGATCTTTTCCTCAAGCCGAACGCCGGACAAGCGCATTTCAAGTCCAAGCAGAACCGCCGTACCGATTGTCGGGTGTCCGGCAAAGGGCAGTTCGGTAGTCGGCGTGAAGATCCGAAGCGAGGCCGCATGGTAATCCAGCCGCGGCTGACGCACGAACACGGTCTCGCTGAGATTGAACTCCCTGGCGATACTCTGCATCAGCTCGTCACTGAGATTGTCGGCCTTCCTCACCACCGCCAGCTGGTTGCCGGTCATAGGTGTGTCGGTAAACACGTCGAGTACGGAATATCTGAGCTTCACTACGGGATCCTCCCAAGGAGAGAAGGTGAGCTTGCTGATTCCTTGAAGAAGGTCAAATGGCAAACCATTGTTGCAGACATCGAGCAATGCGATGCCGCCGACCGTCAGCCGCTTTGCGCCAGCGTGTTCCCTATTGGCTGAGCACGTACCGCGCCGCCGCCAGCGCATAGCCAGGACTGCGGGCCGGATCGAGTTCATCCGCCGAGGTGAAAGCAAAAACACCTTCGAGTTCGCGGTCATCCTGCCGGGTAAGATTGTCCTCGATCTGCTGCGCCAGCGCCGCTGTCGGCATGTCGAAGCGGTAAACTCTGGCAATCGACAACAATTGCCCCGAGCGCACGGCGAAGTCGCCGCCAAGCTGAGCGTCGCCAGCATCAAGGCCAGTTTCCTCGGCCAGTTCACGCGCCGTGGCGCCAAAGACATCGACCGTGCCACCGGCACGCACATCGCCGGGTTCGAGGGAGCCGCCGCACGGATAGATCTGGCCGGCGTTGGACGTCTCGGCCCCCATGATGCCGAAGATCAGACCGCCGTCGCTGCCGGCGATCACCGCCGAACCGAAGACATTGAAGTAGTCGGTGTCGGGATAGCCCCAGTCGCGCCAGGCAAGGAACTCGGAAAAGCTGACGGTCAGGAAACCGGCGGTCAGGATACCGTTCTCGATGTGCGGATGCGACGCGCCGAGCACCTTGCCATCCCAAAGCGCTGGCTTCTCGGCCAGCTTTTCGGCCCAGTGGGCGGCGATCTTGTCCCTGTGCTCTTCGGCGAACGGCCAGACCTCTTCGGCCAGCCGGAAATCGATGCCGTCAAAAACCTCAATGGTGTCAGTCATGGGAAACGGTCTTCAATGCCAATAATAAGAATGCCTCACTTGGTCGGAGGCAGCGCCAGTTCTGCAGCGTCACGCCCAAGCGTTCTGGCCAGTGCAGCGACGATCAACTCGTGGTCCATGCGCTCATGCAGCCCCGACATCGCCGCGGCGCCGATAACGCCTGCCCCCGCGACGCGGATCGGGAACGCGCCGCCCGAAATGACATAGTCCTCGCCCGACACGCCCCAGCGCGGTTCGAACAGGGTGTTTCCGTCCTGTTCGAGCAGAACGCGGTAACTCGCCTTGTGAACGAGCCGCACCGTATTGGTCTTGCGCATGCACCACAGAAAATTGCCTTCGGTGAAGCCCTTCGTGCCGCCAAACGCCAGGATTCGATCCCAGAACCGCACCATGATTCCGACACCAGCCGGCGCGCCTGTTGCCAGCGTCCGCGCCTCGTTCAGAACGGTGATGGCACTGTCTTCGTCGAACGTATCAAAGACAATGGCCTCTTCCTGCCTCAGAACACCCGGCAGATCGGGATGGGTCATGATCATCTCTCCCTTCGGCTCCGGCGAAAGCTAGCAGCAGCGCCGGCGCATGGCGACATCTGCCGGACACAATTTCACTTAAGTGATCACTTTAGCATTGACTTCAGCTGATCCGCACGAATAGTTAAGTACATGCCTAACTTATCAGACCCACTCGATCTCGTTTTCACCGCTCTCGCCGATCGCAACCGGCGCGCCATCATCGACCGGTTGAGCCGTGGGGAGGAAACCGTATCCGACCTGGCTCAACCGCTGGGCATATCGCTGCCGGCGACGCTGCAACACCTCGGCGTCCTCGAAGCCGCTGGACTGGTGCACTCGGTCAAGAAAGGTCGCGTACGCACCTGCTCGCTTGACCGCTCGGCCCTTTCGCAGGCCGAAATCTGGATCAACCAGCGCCGCGCCATGTGGAATACCCGACTTGATGCCTTGGGCGACCTGCTCGCCCGCACCTCCAACGACGATGACCCCACCCCCGACAGGAGCCCGACATGAACCGCTCAGCCCTTCACGCCAGCTTCACGATCGAACGCGTCTACCCTGCCCCCCGCGACAAGGTCTTTGCCGCCTTTTCCGATCCTGCCCTCAAACGGCAATGGGCCTACGGTGCCGACGAGAACGCGCATTCGATCGACTTCCGCGTCGGCGGGCGCGAGCACGTCGAAATGCCTGGTCCCGGCGGAGGCACCTTCAGCTATGAAGGTGTCTATTTCGACATCATCCCCGGTGAACGGATCGTCCTGACCTATTCGTTCGCATTCGGCCCCGCCCCGTCCGGCGTAACGCTGGCGACCTTTGAATTCGCCGATGCCGAAAACGGTGGCACCCATCTCAAACTCACCGAACAGGGCGCCTATCTCGACGGCTTCGATGGACCGAAATTCTGGCAAAGTGGCACAACAAGCCTGCTCGACCGCCTCGGCAAACAGCTCGAAGGCTGAGAGGTAACCGAAGAGTCTGGACTGGCCTGCGCGTAAATATTTGCGTAACCACGAAAATGGCTCGCCCACCGCAAGCCATCGCGATTCACCTTGCTGCAAGTCCGGAGCCCTAACCTCTGGCCAACTTCCGCAAGGACCTGCGCGATGACGTCCTCAGACTTCGCCCTCGAAATCACCGACCTGCACAAGCGTTTCGACAAGCCGGCGGTCGACGGCATATCGCTGTCGATCCCGCGCGGGCTGTTTTACGTGCTGCTCGGCCCCAACGGCGCCGGGAAGACGACACTGTTGCGCATGGTCTCCGGCATCCTGCCGCCCGATTCCGGCGCGGTTCGCATTTGCGGCGTCGACGCCCTCGCCGATCCGATCGAAGCCAAGCGCCGCGTCGCCTGGGTTTCCGACGAACCGATGGTCTATGACCGACTGACCCCGCTCGAATATCTCGAATTTGTCGCCGGGTTGTGGTCGATCCCTTCCGATGTCGCCGAACTGCGCGCCCATGAACTGCTCGACTGGCTGTCGCTCAGTGACAATGCCAACAAGCGCTGCGGTTCGTTCTCCAAGGGCATGCTGCAAAAGATGGCGCTTGCCGGCGCCCTCATCCATGAACCCGACCTGATCATTCTCGACGAGCCGCTGACCGGTCTCGACGCCGGCGCCGCGCGCCAGGTCAAGGATGTTCTGTTCGCCAAGGTCCGGGCCGGCGCCACCATCGTCATGACCACCCACATTCTCGATGTCGCCGAGCGCATGGCCGAAAAGATCGGCGTCATCGCCAATGGCCGCGTCATCGCTGAAGGCACGCTCACCGAATTGCAGAGCCGCGCCGGCAAGACCGGATCGAGCCTCGAAGACGTCTTCCTCGAACTGGTCTCCACCCCGGACGCCGCCTGATGAGGTTCAAGCCCGGATCGGTCGCCTGGTTCTTTGCCGCCGAGTTCCGCCTGCAATGGCGCGAGCTCTGGCAGGGGCTGACCGGCACCTCCGGCATCCGCCGCATCATGACGGTGAGCTTTCTTTTGCTGCTCGCCATCGGCATGCACGCACTGGCCAATTACCTTCTCAGCGACTGGGTCGCCGCCGGTGTCACCCCGAGCGTGCCGACGCTGGCCGCCATCACCGCCAGCGCCAGTTTCTTCATAGTGATGTCGCTGTCCCAGGCCATCGAGTCGGTAACGCGCGCCTACTACACGCGCGGTGATTTCGACCTGATCCTCAGCTCCCCTGCCCCGGCCCACCGCGTTTTCTGGGCCCGCACCGGGATGATCGCCATGACATCGGCGATCCTGACCGGGTTGATGGTCTCGCCCTTCGTCAACATCCTCATCTGGCTCGACGGACCGCGCTGGCTGGTCGCCTATCCGGTGGCGTTCGTTTTGTCCGGTTCGGTGACGGCGCTTGCCGTTTTCATCACCCTCATCCTGTTCAGGACCATCGGTCCGCGCCACACGCGGCTGGTGGCGCAGATCGTCAGTGCGCTTGTCGGCGCCGCGCTGTTCGTCGGCATCCAGACCTCGCTAATCCTGTCACGCGGCGGACCGGGATCGATCACCGGCACGATCACCGATTTCCTCATCGCGGCAACCGGCGGCAGGGACAATGCCGTGTTTCTACCCGCCCGGGCCATGATGGGCGATCCCGGTGCCTTCCTCATGGTGTTCCTGATCTCTGCCGGACTGATCGGCCTGGCGCTCCTTGTCTCGGGGCGTTCGTTCGCACCTCTGGCGCTGAAGGCGCTCAACGAGTCCTCGGCCGAAGTCCATGTCCAGAAGTCCCACCGCTTTTCCGGCGCCAGCGCCATGGCGCTGTTGCGCCGCAAGGAATGGCGGCTGGTCTGGCGAGATCCGTGGCTGATCTCGCAGACGCTGATGCAGTTGTTGTACCTGATCCCGCTGTTCGTGCTGATGATCCTGACCGCCGGCAACTCCTCGGTCGCTGCGCCGGTGCTGGCGGCAATGCTGGCCATGGCCTCGGGGCAGCTGTCGGGCGGCCTCGCCTGGCTGACCATTTCCGGCGAGCAGGCCCATGACCTCGTCATGACAGCCCCGCTGCCGCGCCGGGCCATCTATATCGCCAAGATCGAGGCGATTCTGATCATGGCGGCGATTATCGTTCTTCCGGTGCTGCTCGGGCTGGCCATTCTGTTTCCGCGAGTGCTGCCGATTGCCGCCGCCGGCGCCGCACTGGCCTCGGCCTCGGCCATCACGGTGCAGTTCATGTTCCGCACCCGCGGCGACCGTCGACATTTTGCCCGCCGCGAAGGCTCGCCCCGGCTTGCCACCATGACCGAAGCGCTGGCCGCAGTCGCCTGGGCCGGCGCCACCGGCGTTGCCGCCTACCACCCGCTTGCCGGCGCTGTCGCCGCTATCCCGGCGCTGCTGATCGTCTTTCTTGTCTGGTTCTTCCGCCGCAACATCGTGCCGGTCTGAGATCTCCGGCCTGACGTCCGACCACCAGTCTCTCGGCAGAGAAAAAGAGGCGCCGGATCGAGGAGGTCTTGCGACCCGGCGCCCAGGAGAAACTCTACTCGCCCATCATCGGGTTGTGACCTGCATCCTTGCCATGATGAGCGCCCCGCATCAGCAGAACGATCGGCAAGGCAGCCAGACAGACGAAGGTCATCAGCCAGAAGTCGTCGAGATAGGACAGCATCGCCGCCTGCTGGCTGACCAGACCGTTGACCATCGCCAGAACCTGCGGATCTCCGCCCAACAGATATGAGCCCATCGATCTCACAGAGCGCGAGGTCGCCGTCAGGTTTTCGGCCAGTTCGCTATGGTTCACCTGCATCATGTTGGACAGCACCAGCGCGACGATCGAAATACCGACGCCTGAACCGATATTGCGGACCAGAGAGAAAAAGCTCGTCGCATCGGTGGTGAACTGCGGCTTCAGCGTGGCGAAAGTCAGGGTCGACAGCGGCACAAAGACGAAGCCGAGCCCGAAACCCTGGACCAGGCCGCTGACGATGATCGGTCCGGCACCCATCTGGATATCGAATCCGGTCATCATCCACATCGAATAGGCGGTGATGGCGAGCCCGAAGGACACCAGTAGCCGCGCATCGAGCTTGCCGACCAGCCGCCCGACGATCACCATCGACACCATGGTGGCAATACCGCGCGGTGCCATGACAATGCCGGTCTCGACGACGGGATAGCCCATCAGGTTCTGCATGAGCGGCGGCAACAGGGTCAGGCCCGAGAACATGGTCAGGCCGACCACGAAGATGAACAACAGCCCCATGCTGAGGTTGCGGTCGGCGAACATCCGCAAATCGACGAAGGGGTGCTCGGTCGTCCAGCAATGGACGATGAAGATCCAGAGGCCGGAGATCGTCAGCCCCAGTTCGATCCAGGCTTCGGGCGCGTCGAACCAACCGATGGTCGAACCGCGATCGAGCAGAAGCTGCAGCGATCCGATCGACATGGCCAGCATGGCGAAACCGAACATGTCGAACGGCCGCTCGTGCTTGTTCTCGTGCGGCATGAAGATCCAGATCATGGAAAAGGCGAGCACGCCGACCGGCAAATTGACCAGAAACACCCAGCGCCAGTTGAGCGCCTCGGTGAGAAAGCCCCCTAGCGTCGGCCCGATGATCGGCGCGACCATGATGCCGGCGCCGTAGATCGCCATGGCCTGGCCTATCCGCTCGCGCGGATTGATATCGAGCAGCAGCGACTGGGCCAGCGGCGCGATGGCAGCGCCGAAAACGCCCTGCAACAAGCGGAACAGCACCATTTCATCGAGGCTCGTGGCGATGCCGCACAACAAAGACATCACCGTGAATCCGGCCAGTGCGAAAAGGAACAATTCCTTGCGTCCGAACCGGTCGGCAAGCCAGCCGGTCAGCGGCGTGGCGATTGCCGCCGCAACGATATAGGAGGTCAGGACCCAGGTAATCTCGGACTGCGCCGCGTTGAGCGAGGCCGCCATATGCGGCAGCGCCACATTGGCGATCGAGGTGTCGAGGATCTGCATGATCGTGCCGAGCATCAGCCCGACCGTCAGCAGCCCCCGACTCCGAACCTCGAGAGTCGGCTTGGAAAGCGCCTTTTCCGCCATTCTACATCAGCCTGTCGAGCAGATCCTTGCCGGTGTCGACCGTCACGGTCGCGCTCATCCCGGATCTGAGATCGAGTGAGTCGGTGCCATCGATCGCAATGCGCACGGGAATGCGCTGCACGACCTTGACCCAGTTGCCGGTGGCGTTCTGCGCCGGGATCAGCGAGAACTCCGAGCCGGTCGCCGCACCGATGCTGGCGACCTTGCCGCTGAGCTTGGTGCCCGCAAAGGAATCGACATCGATCTCGACAGGCTGGCCGGCATGCATGTGCTGGAGCTGGGTTTCCTTGAAATTGGCTTCGATCCAGCTGGTTCCGGTCTCAACCAGGCTCGCCACCGTACCACCGGTCGAGATCATCTGCCCGACATTGAGGCTGCTGACCTGGCTGATGACGCCTGCGGCCGGCGCTTTGACAATGGTCTTGTCGAGATTGCGCTGGGCATTGGCAAGGGACGCCAGTGCCGCCTTGACCGCGGGGTGATCGTCTGTGGCGACATCAGGATCACCACCGAGCGCGGCAACAGCCGCATCGACCGCCTGCTGGGCGAGATCGACGCCGGAACGGGCCTGTTCGACATCGAGTAGGCTCGAGTCATTGGCCGTTTCGGTCGACAGCCCTTTGTCGGTCAGATTGACGACCCGATCGCGCTGGCGTTGCTTGATGTCGAGCGTGTTCTTGGCCGCGTCGAGCTTAGCCAGCGCCGTGCGGTAGCTGACACGCAACTGGTCGACGGATATCCGGGCATTCCTTAGCGCCGCTTCAGCCTGTTGCAGTGCAATGCGATAGGGTTCGGCGTCGAGGCTGAACAGCACCTGCCCGGCGCTCACCGTCTCGTTTTCGTGCACGTCGACTTCGACGATACGCCCGGAGACGTCGGACGACAGCGAGACGATGGTCTGTCGGACATAGGCGTTATCGGTGCCCTGGTAGCGTTCGCCAGTCAGGTAGAAATAGCCGCCACCGATGACGAGAACCAGCGGCAAACCGAACATCAGCAGCAGCCGGCGCCCGTTGCGCTTGGGCTTGGCCGTCGATGCGGCAGGCGGCGGCGTCGGGCTTTCGGTCTCGTTTGCCTGTGCGTCCACTGCGGGATCAACTGCCTGGGCTTCCATTGCGGGATCAACGCGCTGATTCATTGCTCGGTACCCTCAAAAACATGACTGTTCTTATTCAAATTCTCGCTCAACCGTTCGATCACGGACAGGGCCGTGGTCAGTTCGTCGTCGCTGATGCCTTCAAGGATCGCCGGTTCGAATTTGGCGGCCTTGGCGCGAAACGTTTCCACCAGCACACGCGCCTCATCGGTGATTGCGACCATTTTGGCGCGGCTGTCGGTGGGATGTGCGCAACGGGTGACCAGCCCCCTCGCCTCCAGCCGTTCGACCACACCTCCGACCGTCATCGGATCGGATTCGATCAGATTGGCCAGTTCGGTCTGGGTAATGCCGTCGCGATGCGAAAGCTGACCCAAGGCGCGAATCTGGGGCAAGGTCAGGCCTTCATCGCGCGAAATCTTCTCCTGCCAGCGCCTCAGTTGGCGGGCAAGATCGTAAGCCAGAAAGAAGAAACGCCGGATCTCGGGGCGGCCCATCACATATCCTATGCACACATATTATCTGCGCACATATAATATGCGCACATAGCAAATCAAGTGGGGATATTTCACGTCGCTGTGAAGGTTAAAGGGAGCTTGCCGGGCAGGTCCGGCATGGCTTCGCGTGCCACCGACGTCGCCCATCGCGGGACACCGCGCCCGCCACGGAAGCTAGCGCACCTTCTTCGCCTTGGCCGCGATCCAGTCCGCCGCCTCGTGCCCCTGCACCACGGCGGCCCGCACCAGATCGTCAAAATGGCGCGCCATCAATTGCACATAGCGCGGCGCCGTGAAGGCGAGATAGCGCTGGCCGAGATAGATGGCGACACGCTTGTGCCCGTAAACGGAGAACGGCACCGAAAAGCGCTGCTTCAGGTCGTAGGCAAACAGCCGCGCCGCTGGATAATAGCGGTCGAGCGCCTCAGCCATCACCTCGAGTTGGTGTCGACGCGCCGAGGCCGGCAGGCCTTCCCATTGCCAACGCCCGGACACGAAGGCGTCGAGCATCTGCACCGGCACGGCGATCTCCATGTCGGTCTCGAGCCGGTTCATCAGATCCTTTTGTGCCGCGACATCGGATATCGCCTGCTGCGGTGTGCGCCGCACCGCCGGCGCATACTCGAAGTTCAGCACCTCGTCGGTCTTGAACATGTCGGGCAGTCCCGCCGGCACGTGACGGATCTTGGCGCCGAGCACTTCCGCGGTCCAGGTCAGCACCTGCTCGTCAACAGGATGCCGCGCCGCCTCGGTCATCTGCACCGCCTGATCGAGGATTTCCGAAGCCGCGCCGCGATGGTTCGACAATCCGAGCAGCCAGTCGCTCGAAATCTGCAGCGCCGAAGCGATCTCCGCCAGCGCTTGCCCGCTCGGCAGGCGCGGCTGTTCTCCCGACATCAGCTGCGAGACCGTTGAACGATCAAGGCCTGCCGCTTCGGCGAGCCGGCTCTGCGTCCAGCCCGCACGCGACATGGCGTCATCGAGCCTCACTTTGAAGGTTTCTGCGCGATCACGTTTGTCCATTTGGTGATGGATCACGCAAAAGGTGACTTCTGTCAACATTTGCTTAGTTCATGGACCAACATCGCAGATCAGTCACCAATCCCGCGTTGCACCAAAGCAACAACCCTGCGATTCCGGGCCCGTCTTCAACCGTCATCAAACGAGAAAAAAGAGATGGAAAGTCCACTTCGTTCGATCATAAAAGCCGTGACATGGCAGATACTTGGCCTTTTCACCATGACCGCCCTCGCCTACATCGCCACCGGCAATCTCGCATCGGCCGGCGGCCTGGCTCTCGGCGCCGCTGGCGTCAGTCTGGTGTTCTTCTTCTTGCATGAGCGCATCTGGGCACTCATATCGTGGGGACGCGGCTGACGGCTTCTGCCTGACGGGCATTGCCGTGCCGCGCTTGACCTTCACCAACCGAAAGCGAGGTAGAGACATGACATATCCCCTCAGCACAATTCGGGAAGGAATGAGAGTTCTTGACCGCAACGGCACCCGGATCGGCTCGGTCGACTGGGTAAAAATGGCCGATTACGACCCCAACGACCGCCACACGCAGCCGGTGACGCCCGACGACACCGGCGCACGCCAGGACACGCTTCTGGACAACCTGCTTGAGGCTTTCCAGACCGACGAGGTTCCCGAGCAGTTGCGCGAGTCCTTGCTGCGCAAGGGCTTCGTTCGCGTCAATGCCAGCGGACTGCTGGCCTCGGACCGCTACGTGCTCCCCGAACAGGTCAGCGCCGTCGACGACGACGCAGTGGTTCTTGGTGTCGAAAAGTCCGACCTGATCAAGAAAAACTGAGCTGCGGCTCTGTAACCAGATCGCCGTGGCACGGCCAGAACACCGAAGGGCGGGTCTGCTGACCCGCCCTTTTCATGTGCCTTGATAGTGTCTGGCTTGCGTGTCGTTCGCTGTTGCCGCTAATCCGGCAGGCCAGCCGCGTCGCGGATCAGCCTTGCCAGCCGGGCGATGCCGTCGTCGATCGCATCGGTCGACGGCAGGGAAAACGACAAGCGAATGGTGTTGGCGCCCGTGCCGTCGGGGAAAAAGGCCTGCCCCGGCACAAAGGCGACGCGGGTTGTCTCCAGCGACCGCTCCAGCAGCCGCGCGCCGTCCAGCCCTTCGGGCAAGTTCATCCAGATGAACATGCCGCCTTCCGGCTTGGTCCAGCTCACGCCTTCCGGCATCTCGCGTTCGAGCGCCTTCAACATGTCGTCGCGCCGCGAGGCATAGGCCGTCCTGATGGTTTCGACCTGCTCGTCGAAGACGTTACGCGCCACACTGTCGATCGCCACCTGATTGATCGTCGAGGTGTGCAGATCGCCGGCCTGTTTGAGGATGACGAGTTTCGAGATGACATCGCTGGCCGCGCAGACCCAGCCGATCCGCAACCCAGGCGAAAGCGTCTTGGAAAAGGTTCCACAATAGATGGTCCGGCAGTCCTCGATATCGCCCTTGCGGGCGATCTCCAGCGCCAGGATCGGCGGCAGCACGTCCCCGTCATAGCGCAGCGACTGATAGGCGCCGTCCTCGATGATCGCCGCATCGAGCGCATCGCCGAGGTCGATGACGCGGTTGCGTTCGTCACGCGACAGCGTTTCGCCCGTCGGGTTGGAGAAATCGGCAGAAAGATACAGAAACTTGACCTTTCCGCCCTTTTCTGCCGCCGTCGCACGATAATCCTCGGCCGAGCGATTGCTCATCGGCGCCAGCCGGTCATAGTTCGGCTCATAGGCACTCAGCGCCTGCAGCGCCCCGAGATATGTCGGCCAGGTGACGAGCGCCGTATCCCCCTCGGTCAGGAACAGCTTGCCGAGATAATCGAGCCCCTGCTGCGAACCGGAGGTGATGACGATATTGTCGATGCCGCACGGAATGCCGATCTTTTCCATCTCGCCGACAATCCAGCTGCGCAGCCCCGTGTGCCCTTCGGACGGAGAATATTGCAGCGTGACGTCGCGCATGGTCTCGCCCAACGCCTCGGCATAGGCAGCGCTGAACGCTTCGGCCGGAAACAGCTTCGGATCGGGAATGCCACCGGCAAACGAGATGATGTCAGGCTGGTCGAGCAGCTTGAGCAATTCGCGGATTTCGGATGCCTTCATGCGCGCTTCGCGCCGGGCAAAACGGGGATCGGCAGCCATCGCCGCCTCCAGACTACAGTTGAAAACGGCGCTGTTGTGCACCCACCAGCAATTTATGTCAATAATACTGACCTACTTGAAGGTGCGATATGATGCCGCCGCGTCTGGGGCGCTCGACTGCACCCAGAAATACCGTCACTATGGGTTCAGTTTACACGTCATCAACGCCCCGGGAGATCGACATGAGCAGGCGCACGCCGCCGGAAACCCGGCATTACCCCGATCTGGTCCGCACGCTGCCCGCCATGGATGGCAAGGTGGTGCTGATCACCGGCTGCTCGTCGGGCATGGGCTTGGTGCTGGCCCGCACCTGCGGCAGGCTCGGCGCGCGCGTCATCATGCTCAATCGGCCGTCGCAACGTGCCGATGCCGCGCTGGCGCTTTTGCAAAAGGATGGTTCGGACGCCTTGTCGGTACCCTGCGACCTGTTGAGCTTTTCTTCGGTCAGGGCCGCCGGCGCCACGCTCAGGCGCCATCTCGACGACACCGGCGCCGATGTCCTGTGCAACAATGCCGGCATCATGGGCATGCCCGACACGGCAAGCCCTGACGGGTTCGATGTGCAGATGCAGGCCAATCACCTGTCGCATTTTCTTCTGACCCACGAGGTTTGGCCGCTGCTCGAAAAGGCCGCGGCTGAGCGCGGCGAAGCTCGCGTGGTCAATCACTCCTCGGGCGCCCGCAACCGCCCCAAGCGCCCGCTGATGGCACAATACCTCGGGCCCAATGGCGGCAAGCTCGGTGGCGACGGATTTCCGGGCATGCAGAAATGGATCCGCTACCAGCAATCCAAGCTGGCCAATCTGATGTTCACCTACGCCCTCGCCGATCATGCCGGCGCGCGGCCTGGCAACAAGGTCAAATCGCTCTGCGCCCATCCCGGCCCTGTCGACAGTGGCTTGCAGGACAAGACGGCCCAAGCCGGCGGCACACGCCTGCTCGACCGCTACGTTCTCGCCTCCACCCTCAAGATCGCCCAATCGACCGAGGACGGCACCTGCGGCATCGCCCGCTGCTCCTGCGAACCGGGCGTCGGAAACGGCAGTTTCTACGGTCCCGACCCACAAAAGCGTACTGGTCCAGCCGTGTTGCTACCCCCGGAACGCAACAAGGCCTGGGAAGACCTCGTCTGGGACGAGAGCCTGCGGGCTACCGGGATCACGGCCTTTTTCGGCTAGTGCCTTTCCGGATTTGACGGAACCCGGCCCGTGCCCCGCCGTCATTCCCGCACTCCGATCGGGAATCCAGCCGCGAGGCATCTGCCGAGCGAGAGGAGTTCTTTCGCGCGCAAGGACTTGCGTGCCGTTGGCTTCCGGCTCGGAGGCCAGAATGACGCAGAATAAATGAAACGTCCGGCGAAAACCCGCGCCCAATTCCAAAAAGAGCAGGTTCCGCTTAAGGCTGAGCGGCTCTAGAGGCAGGACTTAACCGCGCAAATATGCATCCCACGCCGCATGAAGCGTTTCCCTATCCGGTACCGCGCCTTCGAAGACAAGAGTATCGCTTTCGCAGCGTATCCAAGGCAATTTGCTGGCCGTCCAGATATGCATGGCCGGCACAGCTCAGCGTGCGTCATCGAGCGTGCCGGCCCTGAGGATGATCTGATCGGGGGTGCGTTAGGGCCTGTGCCACAGGCGCGTGTCGCATGTCGCGCAGGAGAACTGCGGCACACGTCGCGTCCGCTTTCCGCACGCTTCTCGTAAAGCCGCAACGGCGCATCTGTGAGCGTTTCAAGTTCATTTGCCCTGACGATCACACCGACTGCATAGGGCCCGCTCGTCTCGCGCTGACAGTCCTTGCAGTCGCAGGCATAGACCGCGAGCGGCGGGGCAGTGAGCCGATAGCGCACCGCCCCGCAAATGCATCCGCCTTCGACCGAAAAATCGGGAAGGCGATTCACCGTTCTAGCTTCGCGACTTGTCGATCAGCGCGCTGGCTTTGAACCGCTAGGAAGCTATCGGATGATAGCAGGCACCACGTTTCCGGTTCGGGCAACAACCGATCATGGATAGCTACGAATAAGCGCAACAAACTATGCGATACCCCCTTTTCATCCTGCCGTAGCCCTCTCTCAATATCCACTCACATCTCACTTCAATATATCTGTTTTTCAAATTTTATTTATTATCAATGGTTTATGATCACACTCAAGGTAGTATGATATTTATCTGAGTTGTTTAGTTTTATTGTTGACCGGGACTTGTGCCCACCTATAATCACGATTAACAAAATAGTATTTTTGACAGGGGGTTATATGTTTAGAGCACTGGCAATCGCATTCATCTGCGTATCCATTTCTTCTTGTGCAGAGAACAGGGTCACGGCGAACGTTGACTACACCAAGACCAGCCTCGGCTTCAGAAATTCAGGGGCGTTAACAGCAGGCAAGCTGTATCTGTGGGACACAAAGCGAAACGAACTCACCGACCTTCGTACGCCAGTCGAGCTCGACGAAAGGAGCAAGACGAATCCCGCCACCTTGACAGCAACGTCTGTAAGCGGGTTCAAGCTGACGGGCGATGCCAAAGTGAGTGATGTTGCGCTTTCTCAAGTTGCACTAGACTTTTCGCGCACCGCCACATTCGAGGCGAAAAACGCCGTTCGTGTCGACAACTACAATATTTATACCGCTCTCTCGAAAGCCTACAAAGCATTGCGCGCAAGCGGAGTGGATAACTATCAGGCATGGCACATCGGAGACATCAAGTCCGATCATGACCGATATAAATTTGTACTGACGGTGGATCCGGTTTATGCGACGGAAGAAACGCTATCTTTCAACAGCCCCAACTCCACGAGCGGAAAGCTCATCGTCTCCGGCACTGATGTTGGTAAGGTTGAAGTTAGCGTTCCGGATAACGCGACAGCCACATGCAAGGGACAGGCGGCTCAGTGTTTCGTCGGGCTCGCCGTTCTAGATGTCTATGTGAAGGACGACGGGAACCTCGAATACGTCCCTAATGGCGCCTACGACCGGGACAAGCTTTCGGACGCTTTGCGCGGCCTGTAGGCACTTTAAAAACAGTGCAGGCATTGCCGTTCGCTAGAGGTTTAGCGCGGATTGACCGTGCTGGCATAGCGCTACCGAGACAGCAAATGCCTCAGTAGCGCTATGCGCTTTTCATAACAAGTTCCGCGACTGTCGACCAGTGCGCCGGCTTTGATCCACTGGAAGGCTGCCAGGAAAAGTGGACACCACTTTTCCGGTTCGGCAGCCGACCCAAGTGAAAAGCCTTGGATCAAGCCCGAGGCGAGATGCCTCAACTAATTCCGCGACTTGTCGACCAAAGCGCCGGCCTTGATCCACGGCATCATGGCGCGGAGCTTTTCGCCGACTTCCTCGATCTGGTGATTGTCGTGGTTGCGGCGGGTCGCCTTGAACCGGGCGGCGCCGGAATGCCATTCCTGCATCCACTCGGAGGTGAACTTGCCCGACTGGATATCGGTGAGCACGCGCTTCATCTCTGCCTTGGTGTCGGCGGTGACGATGCGCGGGCCGGAAACATATTCGCCCCATTCCGCCGTGTTCGAGATCGAGTAGTTCATGTTGGCGATGCCGCCCTGGTAGATCAGGTCGACGATCAGCTTCACCTCGTGCAGCGTCTCGAAATAGGCCATTTCCGGCGCATAGCCGCCCTCGACTAGCGTTTCGAAGCCAGCGCGGATCAGCTCGACCAGACCACCGCACAGAACAACCTGCTCACCGAACAGGTCGGTTTCGCATTCCTCGCGGAACGTTGTCTCGATGATGCCGGAACGGCCGCCGCCAATGCCCGAGGCATAGGCCAGCGCAATGTCCTTGGCGTTGCCCGAGGCGTCCTTGTCGACCGCGATCAGGCACGGCACGCCGCCGCCCTTCTCGAACTCACCACGCACCGTGTGGCCCGGGCCCTTCGGTGCGATCATGATGACGTCGATCGACTCCTTGGGCTCGATCAGGGAGAAATGAACGTTGAGCCCGTGGGCAAAGGCAATGGCGGCGCCATCGCGGATATTCGGGGCGATCTCGTCGCGATAAAGGTCGGCCTGCAGCTCGTCCGGCGTCGCCATCATCATGACGTCGGCCCATTTGGCGATTTCGGGAACGGTCATCACCTTGAGCCCGTCGGCCTCGACCTTCTTGGCCGTGGACGAACCGGGACGCAGGCCGATGGCGATGTCCGTGACACCGGAATCCTTGAGGTTGAGCGCATGGGCACGGCCCTGGCTGCCGTAACCGATCACGGCGACCTTCTTGGATTTGATCAGATTGAGATCGGCATCCCGATCGTAATAAACGCGCATATGTGTCTCCCTTGGAATGGTGCGTTTGGATGGCCTGCGCCCTTAGGGCCGGCCTGTTTCGAATGCCGGCAGATTGGGCGGAATACGACCCCAGCTGACGGCGGATTTGGTCCAGAATTGGTCGGACGGCTGAACCAGTGAAGGATCATCCAGCGTTCCGGCCTTGACGAAAAAACGATCCCCGCTCTCCGGACGATAACCGTAGATCGGCGAACCACACTCCGGGCAAAAGCACCGGGCGATCTGTGTGCCGGCATCGGAAAGGCTGACGAAGCTCTTCACCTCACCTTTCACCAGCCGGAAATGCTCCTTGTCCATGCGGACGCTGATGGTGAACGGACCGCCGCTGACACGACGGCAATCGGAGCAATGGCAATAGGCGGCATGGCCAACCTCGCCGTCATATTCGTAGCGCACCGAACCGCACAGGCACCCGCCGGTCACGACTCTCGTATCCGTCATTGCGCTCTCCTTCAGGTACCGAACAAGACGAAGAACTGTTCCGTCGCCTGCCGGGCATCGGTGGCGATCTCATCGGCATCCGGCTTCAGGTCCTCGCCGAGCAGGCGCCTGACCTGCACGTCGCGAACGACGAGGCCAAAAAACGTCCGGAATGCCTGTTCGCTGTCGGTAAAGCGCAAAAGCCCCACTGCCCTGCCCGCTTCCAGCACAGGCTTGAGTCGCCGCCCCATTTCGAAGCGACCGTTCTCGAGGACGATTTCGCCGAGATCGGGCTCGGTGATTCCGGCATGGGCGATGGCGACACGGTTGAGCGCCACTGAATTGTCGCTGCAAAGAACCGTCAAAAGCGCCCGCCCGAAACCCTCGACTTCGGCGCGCAGCGCCTTCATGTCGAGATGAGCCTTGTCGAGCTTGGGAACGCCGACCTTTGCCGCCTGCCACTGCACGGTGGCGACCAGCAGACCGTCGCGGTCGCCGAACCATTTGTAGAGCGTTTCCTTGGAGCAATGCGCCCGCCGCGCCACCCCGTTCATGGTCAGCTTGTCGGACCCGGCAACCAGCATGCTCAGCGCCGCTTCAAGCACCTCGCCCTGGCGCGGGGTCCATTCCTCGGCCTCGGCCGCTCCGCGTGACAACATGGCAATAAAGTCTCCTCAGCGCCGCATTTCCGCGCGTCGCATTTGCCGTACCGTACCGTACGGTTCCGCTAAATGCAAGGGTGCGGGTTTTGGCGCGCTTTGAGAGTGACAGGCTGACTGCTAGCGTATTTCGGGCGGATCGGTCCGCCGGGAGGGCAAGCAACATGGCGGAACCGGACTTTTCCGAATTCGACGACTGGCTGGAGGAGGAGACCGGGCGGTGGCCCTATCGGTGGAAGAACAAACGACGGAGCTCCAAACAGAAGGCGATCGTCGAGCGCAACGCCGCCCTGCTCCTCCAGCGCGCCCCATGGCAAGAAAAGGTGGATCGTTTCGAGGCGGCTCTGGCTTCGATCGACGATGAGGCCGAGCGACAAAAACAGCGCTCCCGATTTCGCATTCACTTCGACCGGTACAAATTCGGCAAGGCACCAAAGGGGCACGATTTTTCGGGCTACCGGTTTCCGTGCTCGACGCGGTTCGACCGCGCGACGTTTGGTGCGGGCGGTGTGTCTTTCGACAACGCGACCTTTGGAGACGGCGACATGTCGTTCCACAACGCCTCCTTCGGAGACGGCGACGTGTCGTTCCACAACGCCTCCTTCGGAGACGGCGACGTGTCGTTCCACAACGCCTCCTTCGGAGACGGCAGTGTGTGGTTCGACAACGCCTCTTTTGAAAACGGCGATGTGTTGTTCGGCAAGGCCTCTTTTGGAAGCGGCGACGTGTCGTTCGACTTCGCCTCTTTTGGACACGGCGACGTGTCGTTCGACTACGCCTCTTTTGGAAACGGCGACCTGTTGTTCGGCTTCGCCTCTTTTGGAAACGGTGACGTGTCGTTCGACTACGCCTCTTTTGGAAACGGCGACGTGTGGTTCGACAACAACTCTTTTGGAAACGGCAACGTGTCGTTCGACTACGCCTCCTTCGGAGACGGCAACGTGTCGTTCGGCTACGCCTCTTTTGGAAACGGCAACGTGTCGTTCGGCAAGGCCTCTTTTGAAAACGGCAACGTGTCGTTTGGCTACGCCTCCTTCGGAGACGGCAACGTGTCGTTCGATAACGCCTCCTTCGGAAACGGCAACGTGTCGTTCGACTACGCCTCCTTCGGAAACGGCGACATGCGATTCACTCCAAAATCGTTTGGAGCGGCATTGCTGTCCTTCCAGGACAGCGAAACTGCTGGCAGCCTTTTTGTTACAGGACATTTCCCAGACGGGGCTAATTTCGCCCGCCTCTCGGTCGGCGGCACGGCAAGCTTCTCGGACTGCGTCTTCGCCGAAATACCCGATTTCCGCGACGCCAAGTTCGACCGTCCGCCCGAAGTAGCGCGCATGGACGTACCCAAGCCTAAAATGCGACGCCGGCGGTTCATCAGCGGGATTTGGGTGCGGCAGCTAGTGCGACGCTGGCCGAATCGAAGGCTGAAGCACTCTTCGTGGATCAACCGGTTTGGCCTCTTCAGTGTCGCAACCGACCCCGACGACGTCGCCAAGTTCCGCAAGCTCAAGGCCATGGCCATCGCCGCCAACGACCACGAGCGCGACAGCTATTTCTTCGCCCGCGAGATGATGGCCAAACGCGGCGTCGAGACCACAGGTTTCTGGCCCCTCCTCCTCGATTCCGCCTATGCGCTTCTAAGCGACTACGGGCGCAGCATTGCGCCGCCTCTTTACGGCTTCATCGCCTCATTCGTGCTTTTTGCTGCCTTCTATTCCGGCATGCTTGTCGACCGCGTCGGCATGGGCCTGCGCCTAATCTTCTCTCTCGAATACTCCTGGCACAACGCCCTGCCCTTCCTGAACACGCTCTTCCGTTTCGCCCTCAGGCCTGAAGACTACGCCTCCGGCTTCGAGCTGCGCCTTAAACAGGTACAGGAGACCATCGGTCTCGATTTCGACTGGTTCGTTCTCGCCTCCGTCGTCCAGCAGCTTTTCGGTGGCGTGCTTTTGTTCCTGCTGCTTCTCGGATTGCGCAACAAGTTCCGCCTTAAGTAGGCGATCTCGTTCAAGCGACGTCCCACCCTCAAGCCCGATGCGAAAAGCAGGGAGTTATCCACCGATGCATGCGCACCCAATCTCGTTACGCTGCAAGTAGTTACAGCTTTAGTATCCACAATTGTAACAGCAAAACAAAACGTGGATTAAGCGCAGGCGCCATTTATGCGCCAATCATCACAAACAAGCCGCAAATCATGGTTAACTAATAATTGTGGATTCGATGGGTCGTGGAGGTGTCACAAGGGCGCGTCTACGGAAACCAAACAACCACTGGAAGGAGGGAGAGATGACTGCTTGTTCCAACTTCGTTTTCGAACTCAAGGCTGGCTCCAAGTCGACTGAACTGACGCTGGAATTCGGACATGCAATCAATGCCTGGGAGACTGGCCCGTACTTCTTCCGCTCCCATAACGGCGTTCCGGCATGGACCGGCAAGGATCTCGGCCTTGCGGGCGCTGCCGGGTTGCAGGGCGTGCTCCGGTTGCCTCAAAGCGGTATCGACCACCTGCCGCTGAATGCCAGCGGTGAACTGGACGTGTTCAACGTCACGCCATCGTCGATCTCGGTGCCGCCGAAAGGCACGTGGAAACTGGTGTCCAAGCACTAAGGCCAGACGCGCGTCCTGTTCCGTGCCCAAAGGGCGCGCACGGATATTGATATCGCGCGAAAGCGTGCGGGCATGCAAATCGGCCAATTCCGGACGGCCCGCCGTCCGCACGACGACTTTTATTGGCCCAATCCCAGAGAAATCTGCCTCCAAGCCCCCATTCCCTGCATGGGGATTTTTTCATGTCGGAAACCGCGAACGGATTGGCTCGAAGTGACAAGCAGACGCGGGGCGCCGTTGCCGCGCCCAGGCCCGCCTCACATGCCGGTCTTGCGCACCCGCCAGATCGATCCGTTGCCATCCTCGGAGAAATAGAGATCCCCGTTCGGGGCCACGGCAACGCCCACCGGGCGTCCCCAAACCGAGGAATCGTCAACGACAAAGCCGGTGACGAAATCCTCGTAAACACCTGTCGGCTCATCGTTTTCGAACTTTAGCCGCACGATCTTGTAGCCTGTCCGCTCACCCCGGTTCCACGACCCGTGCAAAGCCAGAAACGCATCGCCGCGATAGGCGTCCCCCCAGGCAGAACTGTCATAAAACGCGATGTTGAGCGGCGCCGAGTGGGATTGCAGCAAGACGTCCGGCACGGTGACCGTGTCGCCCAGATCGGCGCGGGCGCCGTTGTGGCGCGGATCGGCATGCGCGCCGATATAGAACCACGGCCAACCATAGAAGCTGCCTTCGGCGACCGAGGTCGCATAATCGAACGGGATGTTGTCGCCGAGACCGTCGCGTTCATTGACGGCGCACCATGGTTCGCCCGTTTTCGGTTGAACCGTCATGCCGGAGCAATTGCGCAACCCCGTCGCCCAAACCCGTCGATTGTCGCCGTCTGCGTCCATGGCATAGACCAGCGCCCTGCCCGCCTCATCGCCCCAGACTGCGCCCGGCGCTGCTGTCTCGCGCCACTCCTCTGGCTCGGCGCCCAGGCCTTGAGCGACATTCGAACCGGACCCGACCGAATAATAAAGCGTCTCTCCGTCTAGCGAGAAGGCGATGGAGCGGGTCCAGTGCCCACCGGTCGCGATATCGTCGAACAGCGTTTCTGCCGGACCCGACGGCGCCTTGCCGCCGTCATAGGGATAGCGGACCAGCCCGCCCGTCGTTGCGACGTAAAGATGGTCCGGCCTGTCGGCGGGATGAAATGCAATGCCGTAGGGCTGATTGAGATTATCGGCAAAAACCGACTTTCCGGTCGGCGTGCGCCCGTCATCGTCAAAATGGATGACAACGATCTGCCCGGCGTAGGAATTGGCGACGAACAGATCGCCATTCGGGGCAAAACTGATTGTGCGCGGCGCACCGAACCCGCTGGCCACCTGTTCGACAACAAAGCCTTCGGGCACCTGCAGCACCACACCGTTGGGACGGGCGACGACTCGGGCGCCATTGCTCGAAGACCCCTTTTTCTCCGATGCGGCTGCAAGGTCTGCCTCGGTGATCAGTCGCATCACGCCCGGCGCATCCGCGCGCCAACTGCCGAACGCATCAGCGCCGGTCAGCACATCACCATCGGCGGCCAAAGCCGTTCCCGTCGCCAGAACAAGCGCCAGCCCGGCGGTTGCGGCCAGATTCATGCAGGTTTTCATCCTGTTTCTCCTCTCGATGAATTATGGAGCGACCAGTGCAACTAATTTTTATCGGCGCTTGCCGATGAATGGAACAGGGTGCAGCATGGGCGCCCATTCCGGGTTCCTTCCCTGGACTTGTCCCTGCCGCCTATCCTGCGAGTAGATCCAAATGTCAGACCTGTACTCTCCCATCACGCTCAGGGGCCTCACCCTGAGGAACCGCACCGTCGTGGCGCCTATGTGCCAGTATTCCGCACAAATGGGGCTGGCCAATGACTGGCACCTGGTTCATCTCGGCCGCTTCGCCATCGGCGGTTTCGGCCTGGTCACCGTCGAAGCAACCGGTGTCGAAGCGCGCGGACGCATTTCCTACGGTTGTCTCGGCCTGTGGTCCGATGCCCAGATCGCGCCGCTGAAACGCATCGTCGATTTCGTTCATTCCCAGGGCGCCGCCATCGGCATCCAGCTCGCCCATGCCGGTCGCAAGGCATCCTCGCAACTGCCCTTCCTGCCTGCACCCGACGCCGAGCAGAAGGCCCGTCATTCCTACGAGGACTGGACGCCGGTCGCCCCCTCTGCCGTCCCGCATGACGCCAAATCCAAGGTACCGCACGCGCTGTCGGTCGAGGAGATCGGCGATGTCCGCAACGCCTTCGTCGAGGTGGCCAAGCGCGCCGAGACCGCCGGCTTCGACGTCATCGAACTGCATTACGCCCATGGCTACCTTGTCGACGAATTCCTCTCTCCGCTCGCCAACAAACGCGACGATCAATATGGCGGCTCGCGTGAAAACCGCATGCGGTTCGCCCTTGAGATTGCCGAGGCCGTGCGTGCCGTCTGGCCTGAAGACAAGCCGATTTTCGCCCGCATCTCCACCCAGGACTGGAACGAGGACGGCTGGCAGGTCGAGGACAGCATCGAGCTCGCCAAAGAGCTGAAGGCGCGCGGCGTCGATGCCATCCATTGTTCGTCAGGCGGCTTTGCCGAGGGCAAGGTCGTCGTCGAACCCGGTTACCAGGTGCCGTTTGCCGAGGCGGTCAGGAAGGGTGCCGATATCCCGACCATTGCCGTCGGCATGCTCGGCGATCCCAAGGACGCCGAAGCCGTCATCACCGATGGCAAGGCGGACATGGTGGCGCTTGCCCGCCCGGCGCTCGATGATCCCAACTGGCCGGCAAGGGCCATGGCCGAATCCGACCATGGCGACGAAGCCTACGCGCTTCATTCGAAACAGACCGGCTACGCCGTCCGAGGACTGCACAAGTCGCTCGGCAGGAGCTAGGCATTCATCGACGCTGGCGCGGACCGGCATAGTCAGTTCGCGCCAGCGTCACAAAATACACGCATATCGGGCTTTTGAGTTCGTCGGACAGATTTATCGCCCCAATGGCATTGTGCCTCACGCCACCTCAGCCTAGATAGATCAGACGGAACAAGGACGGATACGTGACGGCGCAGCACGACGACAAGCCAGAGAGCAACATCTCTTCGCGGCCGCGCTGGCACAAGCCGGCTCTTATCCTCGGTGCGATCGTTGTTGTAATCGTACTCACCGTCATCTCTCTCGAACACACGATCCTGCTGACTTTGCAGAATCACTTCACCTCCTGGGTTGACGCTGCCGGCCCTTGGGGATGGCTGGTGCTCATCCTCTTGCTGGTGCTGCACTCCTTCGTGCCCTTCCCGCTCGAATTCGCCGCCGTCGCCGCTGGCGCCACCTACGGATTCTGGACCGGTTCCATCGTCACCTGGATCGGCACCGTGCTCGGCGGGGCGCTGAGCTTCTGGATCTCGCGGCGCTACGGGCGCAGCTTCTTCGAGCGCGCCCTCAAGCCCAACCAGCTCGCCTGGATCGAGAAGCACGCCAAGTCCGAAGGCACCGTGGCGCTGCTGGTCAGTCGCTTGCTGCCGTTCATGTCGTTCACGCTGGTGTCCTATGCCGCCGGATTGACGCCGGTGACCTGGTTCACCTTCCTGTGGACCTCGGCGGTCGGCATGATTCCGATCATCATGATCTCGGTATTCTACGGCGCCAACATCGAACATCTGCCGGTCGAATTCGCCATCGGCATTCCGGTGATCGCGGTTGTGGCCGTCATCGTTTTTTACTGGATTGCCCGCCGCAAGGGTTGGGTCAGCGACATCCAGCACTAAGCCTAGCCCGGCGCACTCGGCGCATTTGCTTTATCAGGCGGCCGATCACCTCCCGCAAAGCTCGACAGCCCGCCGTGTTTGCGACAGCATGTCGGATTCCAAGGGAGGGACCCGCCTATGTCACGTCTCAATTCCAGTCTGCGCCTTGCCGCCGGCCTCGCCGGCATCGCCCTGATCGCCGCCTGCGCCCCCGAGATCGAAGGCCGGCTTTATCTCGCCGACATAGACGAGGCCGCCAAAGGTGGCGATGCGGTCATCGTGTCGGCCGACCTGCGCATTCCCGAAAGTTCGGAGGACGAGTGCAACAAGGGCCTCGAACGGCTGGCGGCAAAGCTTGCAAACATCACGCCGCTCGCCGATGACGGCACCTGCGTCGAGGTCGACAACAACCAGTTCTCGCAATTCGGCATCGACCTGCCGCTCGTTGCCAAAGGCGTCAGCCTCGACACGGCCTATCTTGCCGAAATGCGGGTTTCCCCCGTTTCCGATGCCATCGGAGACGGCACAGCACTGACCCTGACCATGAACAAGACGCTTGCCGACATGCAGGACGCAATCGGACGCGGCAAGGACGCCGGCATATCAATCACCGCCGGCAGCGATGAGCAGCCGAAATTCGTCTTCACGATCGAGAACGACTTGCGCGACCCGGTCCGGCTGGTCGCCAATTACGTGTTTGTCGACGATGCGCCGAGCCTGCCTGGCGCTAACGCGCCGATCACGCTCGATCGACGCGACTCGGTCGAGATCCGCCTCTCGGATGTGGTCGCGGCCCATATCGCCGAGGCGAACGGCTTCAGCTTCGCCACGATCTACCCGGCGGCAAACTAACCGCTAGTCGCCAAGAACGGCGCAGTATCGGCGAACGGCTTCGGGGAAACCGATCTCGAGCGCGTCCGAGGTGATGCCATGGCCGATTGATGCTTCCTCGAAATCAGGCATGGCGACCACGAAGGCTGGCAGATTGGCCAGCGTCAGGTCGTGTCCGACATTGATGCCGAGGCCGAGCGCCCGCGCAGCGCGCGCCGTTTCGGCCAGTTGCGCCAGGTGGGCATTGGCATTCACCGTGCCATGCGCGGCGCCATAAGGACCGGTGTAGAGTTCGACCCGGTCGGCACCAATGGACTTGGCCTGCGCCGGAAGACCCGGGTTTTCGTCGATGAACACCGAAACGCGAATATCGGCGGCGTGCAGGCGCGCGGCTGTCTTCTTCAGAAACGACGCATGCGCGGCGATATCCCAGCCGTGGTCGGAGGTATTCTGCGCCGGGTCGTCGGGGACGAGCGTCACCTGATCCGGGCGAGCCGCCTCGGCCAGTTCGAGAAACTGCTCGGTGGGATAGCCCTCGATATTGTATTCCGCATCCGGGAAATTATCGAGCAACTGCTTGAGCTCGAACACGTCGGTGCGCCTGATGTGGCGTTCGTCCGGACGCGGATGCACCGTCAGCCCGGAGGCGCCTGCATCGAGCGAGATACGTCCGATATGGGTCACGCTGGGCCAGCCGATATCGCGGCGATTGCGCAAATGCGCCACGGCATTGAGATTGACCGAAAGTCTCGACATTTATGCATCCTTGCAAGCAGAGCCGAAATTTCTAGCGCGCCACGGCGGCGAAAGCAAAATCAAACCACTGATAGCGCAACAACCTACGCTGATCCGTTTCAGCGGCGCCGCAAGCGCGCTTCCTGCCGCGCCGTCAGCACCAGCACCGAAACGCCGCTGGCGACAATGACGGCGATGCCAACAAGCGCAAGAAGGTTCGGAAACGTGCCGAAGACAAGCACCGAGGACAGCATCGCCCATAGAGCGCCGACATAAAAGAACGGCGCTACGGCGCCGGGCGCAGCCTGGCGATAGGCCATGAAGATGAATATCTGCGCCAGCGTCAGGAACAGCGCCGATCCGGCGATCAGCGACGCTTCGACAAGGCTCGGCATGCGGAACGTCTCGAAAGCCAGTGTTAGCGCCCCTGCCCCGATCATCGAGAACAGGCCGGCGCCGAGCGCAACGACGATCCCGGAAACCCCGACCGGCACCGTCCGGCCCACCAGTTCGCGGGCCGCCGTCAGCGCCGCCGTCCACAGGCCGAAAAAGGCATAAATGGTGAAGCTGGAGCCGCCCGGCTGCACTACAAGCAAAGCGCCGATGAAGGCGACCACGGCGAGACCAAGCTGCGTGCGCGTCGCCGGCAGTCCGAGAAAGGCAGCAGCAGCGAGCATGACGATGATTGGTGAAAGCTGAACCAGCGCTGTGAAATCGGCGATGTTGAGATTGGCCAGCCCGAAGACATAGCCAAGCGCCCCGACCACTTCGAGCACAGAGCGGATCATCACGCGCTTGTCGAACACGGCTTTGGCCTTGCCGGCCTCGCCGAGCAGGAACAGCAGCGGGATGGCCCAGAGCGTGGCGAACAGGCTGCGCACGAAGATCGTCTCGATCGGCGGCAAGCTCGCGGCGGCCAGCTTTAAAAAGGTGTCGCAGGCGGCAAACGATGCGGTGGCGGCAATCATGAAGGCTATGCCACGCTCATTTGTACTCAGTATTCGCACGGGATTTTTCCGGTCTTGTCTCGGCTTCTGGCCGGCGCAAAGGTCTCTGCCTTTTTGCCTGCCGGGGCAAGCCCGTTATGCCCCTTGCGGCACGATGACCAGTTTTCCAAGCGCCCGGCCGGACGCGAAATGACGCATGGCATCAACACCTTGAGCCAGTGGATAGATGTTTTCGATCATCGGGGAAACCGCGCCGGACAGGACGAGCCTGGCCAGTTCGTCGAGTTCGCTGCCCTTCGGATTCCAAATGACCAGCCCGCTGCTCCGGCCCTTGCCGCCAATGCGCGACAGGATCGGGGCGAACAGCACCGTCCGGATGAGCACGCCGTAATGCCCCCCGACCGAGGCATAGGCGCCGCCGGGCTTGAGCAGACCGAATTGCGCCCTCACGGAACGCCTCAGCACCGGCTCGACAACGAGATCGTAGCGAGCGGGTTCCGTTTCCGGATCGGTCTCATGGCGGTCGAGCACCACGTCAGCGCCCGCCCGCGTCATGGTTTCGGCCTTGTGGAGGGTGTCGATGGCCGTCACGCGCGCGCCCTTGAGCTTGGCGAGCTGGATGGCGAAGGTCCCGACCCCACCGCCACCGCCGATAACGAGCACATCGCTGCCTGGTCCCAAGGCTACGCGGTTGACCGCCTGCCAGGCCAGAACACCGGCCTGCGGCAGCGTCGAAGCACGGATGAAATCGAGCCCCTGGGGCATCCGCCGCACCGCGTCGGCTTTGACGGTTGCGAATTCGGCGAAGCCGCCCCAGCCGTTTCCGGTCGCATCGCCGTAAACTTCATCACCGACCTCAAACCCGCTCACCCCGTCGCCAAGCGCATCTATGACGCCGGCGACATCGCCGCCGAGCACGCGCGCCGGCTTTTTCGGTGGCGCGGCCATGCGCGCGACAAGGTCGCCGCGCGCCAGTTCCCAATCCCAGGAATTGATCGAGCTGGCATGAACCTTGAGCCGCACCTCCCCCGCCTTTGGCTCAGGCACGGCAATGTCGGCTAGGCGGAAGTTATCGGCCGAGCCAAAGCCATCGAGAACAAGCGCCTTCATCATTCTGGTCATGTCCCTCTTGCCGGCGTCAGGATCTGCGCACCGAGCTTGTTGCTGAACTCGCCAGACTGCCATGGCTCCTCCCTTTGGCCTAAACGATGCGCTTGACCCCCGGTATCAACCTGATCGCATAGCCAAGCCCGAACGAGGCCGGCACGGCGATGACAGCCAGCAGCACGAATTTCGCCAAGGCGGGCCAATCAAGGCCCGACAGCCCATAGGCGAGGAGCGTCACAACGATGATGTGGGTGAGATAGGTCACATAGCTTTGGCGAGAGAAGAACCGCCAGACTGGCCCTTCATGATTGAGAAGTCCGGTGAATAGGGCGAGCACCGCCGTTAGCAGCCCGATCGCCAGCGTCGCATCCCACAGCGCATAAAGCGCCGACTGCCAGGTGCCATTTCCGGTAAACTCGGCGCCGGGAGAAAAGCCCAGCAGCAGGAAGCGCCCGCTTAGCGCCCAGGGCAGGAAGACAATGGTCGCGATCACCGACGCGATCACCCCCTGCCAGGCCTCGCCCTTGCGGACGCCGGGCAACCAGCGGTTGCGCTTAGCCAGGATTCCGACGATGAACATCAGGATGTAGTGCGGCAGATAGGCGATGGTCGGAAAACTGAGCACATCGCCGTAAAGCGAGACATTCTGCCCGATCGGCACCACCATGCGCCAGAAATAGGCGACGAGCGCCAGCGCCAGAACAGCCAGCCGCACTTCCCAGGGCGTTGGCGACCGGCGTTCACTATGCGCAGCACTCTTGCCGATGATCTGCCGCCAAAGCGCATAGAAAAGCGCGAACACCAGCAGCATGGCGACGAACCACAGCGGCCCGAGGCCGATCATCTTCGGATAGTCGGCCCAGCTCAGCGGCGCGGTAATGCCCGTGACCTGCGTCGGCATCAACCAGAATCCGGTGCGGGAAATGGGTTCAATAACCAGCATGCCGATCACCAGCGGCACACCAAGCCGCAGCAGGCGGACCTTGACGAAGCCGCTTGCACCCTTGTGATCGTAGCTGTCCGGCGTGAAATAGCCGGCGACAAAGAACAGCGCCGACATGAACCAGGCCTGATTGAACAGCACGAACAGCCCGAGCGCGTAGAAAGCGACCGGATCGTTGATCGGCGGTTCGACAAAGTAGAACGGTGCGAATGCGGAATAGACCAGTGCAACGTGATGCAGCACGACCAGTGCGACCAGTGCCGCACGCAAATTGTCGAGTGCAAACATGCGCCCTGTCTGAGTGGGACGTACCATGTGTCCTCCCGGGCAAGACACCGGCAGCAAACCGAGCTACGCGGCGCACCCCCCTGACGATTGGTTATCGCGCAAGCCCCTCGACTCGCGCCGCTATTGTACAAGACACTGACATGTCGACCCGAAAGGTCAACTGACCCACGTCAAACCGCTCCGGTATGCCACAGCGATCCGGCCGCCGGTCGCGCCCTAGATAATGACCTGGGTGCCGATCTCGACGACGCGTCCGCTCGGAATGGCGAAGAACTCCGTTGCCGTGGTGGCGTTTCTGGCCATCAGGATGAACAGATTGTCCTGCCAATAGGGCATGCCGCCCTTGAGCGAGGGCTTGATGGTGTTGTGCGAGATGAAGAACGAGGTCGACATGATGTCGAACTTCCAGCCGAGCTTGCGCGCCAGCACCAGCGCCTTCGGAATATCGGGGTCGTCCATATAGCCATAGGTGAGCGTCACCAGCGAAAACAGCTCGTTGATCGGCTCGATCTTGACCCGCTGATCTTCGGCGACATGCGGGGTCGGATCCGTGGCAATCGTCAATATGACATTGGCCTCGTGCAGCACCTTGTAGTGTTTGAGGCTATGCAGCAACGAAGTCGGCGCCGTCACCGGATCGTTGGTCAGGAACACGGCAGTTCCGGGCACCGTTGGCGGCGGATGCTTTTCCAGATTGCCGAGAAGCTCTTTGAGCGACATTTCGCTGCGCTGCGCCTTCTGCTTCAGGAGGATCCGGCCCGTTGTCCAGGTGATCATCAGCGTGGTCAACGCCACCGCAACCAGGGTCGGCACCCAGCCGCCCTGCATGAATTTGATGCTGTTGGAGAATAGGAACGAGAAATCGAGCAGCAGGAATGGCGCCGTCACCGCGATTGCCGCCACCACCGGCCAACGCCAGCGCCGCCACATGATCACCAGCAACAGGCTCGCCGTGATCAGCATGTCGCCCGACACGGCAAGACCATAGGTCGAGGCCAAGGCGTTCGAACTCCTGAAGCCGAGCACCAGAACAATGACCGCAACCAGCAGGATGGCATTGACCTGGGGCAGATAGATCTGCCCGGCCAGGGTTTCTGACGTGTGCAACACGCGCATCCGCGGCAAAATGTTGAGGTTCACCGCCTGCCGGACCAGCGAATAGGCGCCGGTGATGACCGCCTGACTGGCAATGACTGTCGCCGCCGTCGCAAGAAGCAGCATCGGCAGGCGCGCCCATTCCGGCTGAGCATAAAAGAACGGATTGTCCTGCCCCGCCGGATGCATCAGCACATAGGCGCCCTGCCCGAAATAGTTGAGCAGCAGGCAGGGAAACACCAGTATCAGCCAGGCGACAACGATCGGCTTGCGGCCGAAATGGCCGAGGTCGGCGTAAAGCGCCTCGCCGCCGGTCACCGCCAGAAAGATCGCGCCCATCACCGCCGCCGCAACCACCATATGGTTGGCGAGATAGGAAACGCCGAGCACCGGATTGAGCGCCCACAACACGCCCGGGTTCTGGATGATCTGCCAGACACCGATGGCGCCGAGACTGAGGAACCACAGGCTGGTGACCGGCCCGAAGATCATCGACACGCGTCCGGTTCCGAACCGCTGCACCGTGAACAGCGTCACCAGAATGACGATGGTGATCGGGATGACCCAGACATCGAGATGCGGCGCCACCACCTCGAGCCCTTCGACCGCCGACAAAACGGAGATCGCCGGCGTGATCATGGCGTCGCCGAGAAACAGCGAGGCGCTGATGATGCCTAGCCACAAGATCCATTTCGGACGCTTGATGAACGACGACCGCGCCAGCGCCATCAGCGACAGCGCCCCGCCCTCGCCATTGTTGTCGGCCCGGCTGACGAAGCCAACATATTTGACCGTGACGACCAGCGTCAGGGCCCAGAAGATCAGGGACAGAAGTCCGAGCACTTCGTCGGGGGAAGGAACGGTCGAGCCGACAGCACTCAGCGCTTCGCGCAGCGCATAGATCGGGCTGGTGCCGATATCGCCGTAAACGACGCCAAGCGCGCCGAGGACGAGGAGAGCAAAGCCTTCCTTATGGGATGAGGACGGCGCGACGGCCGCTTCGGTTGCGGCCGTTTCGGTCTGATCCATGGAAAAGCTGTCACCATGCTGTTTCGGACCGGGCGGGGTATAGCCCTCTGCCCCTGCCTACTCAACAGCAAACTCGGATGCAGATCACGTTCGCGCAAAGTGAAACCGGTATTCCGGCACGAACATGCAAGGATAAGGAACAAAACCGCGCGTTCCGGTTTCATCGAAACGCGCGGTTTCTGCTTACATCTTCTCTTTGCCGCGCGAGATGGCGGCCATGCCGGTCCGGACCACCTCGACCAGCCCGAGCGGCACCATCAGCGCGATGAACTGCTCGACCTTGGTCGACTTGCCGGTGATCTCGAAAACGAACGAGTCGGTGCACGCATCGACTACCTGCGCCCGGAAGGCGTCAGCGATGCGAAGCGTTTCGACGCGGTGTTCGCCGGTGCCGGCGACCTTGACCAGGGCCAGTTCACGCTCCACGCTTTCGCCCTCGACCGTCAGGTCGTGGACTTTGTGGACCGGCACCAGACGGCCGAGCTGCATCTTGATCTGCTCGAGCGTCTTGGCATTGGCCGTGGTCACGATGGTAAGTCGGGATAGACCCTTTTCGTGCTCGGTTTCCGAGACCGTAAGGCTGTCGATGTTGAAGCCGCGCGCCGAGAACAGGCCGGCAATGCGGGCGAGTATGCCCGGCTCGTTGGCGACCAGAACCGAAAGCGTGTGACGTTCCGGCGACTGGGTAACGTCCGGGATGAAATAGGCCGATCCGCTCGGCTGTAGATTTGCGTTCATGAGTTGTCTCCTTGCCGAGCGCCTAGACCAGAATCTTGCCCTTGTCGTCGATGATATTCCCCACATCCGCCGTGTCGGGCAGGATCATCTCGTTGTGGGCCTTGCCCGAGGGAATCATCGGCCAGCAGTTCTCTTCCTTGGTCACCAGGCAGTCGAAGATGACGGGACCGTCATAGTCGATCATCTCCTGGATGGCCGCGTCGAGCTCCTTCGGGTCCGAACAGCGGATGCCCTTGGCGCCGAAGGCCTCGGCCAGCTTCACGAAGTCCGGCAGGCTGTTCATGTAGCTTTCCGAATAGCGCGAGCCGTGCAGCAGTTCCTGCCACTGACGCACCATGCCGAGATATTCATTGTTGAGGATGAAGATCTTGACCGGCAGCCGGTACTGGATGGCCGTCGCCATTTCCTGGATGGTCATCTGAACGCTGCCTTCGCCGGCAATATCGATGACCAGCGAGTCCGGATGCGCCACCTGCACGCCGATCGATGCCGGCAGGCCGTACCCCATCGTGCCCAGGCCACCCGAGGTCATCCAGCGGTTGGGCTGTTCGAAGCCGAAATACTGGGCGGCCCACATCTGGTGCTGGCCAACCTCGGTGGTGATGTAGACGTCGCGCTCCTTGACGGCCTTATAGAGAGCCTCAATGGCGTATTGCGGCTTGATGGCATCTTCGGACGGCGTATAGCGCAGCGATTTGACATCGCGCCACTTGCCGATCTGGCCCCACCACGGCGCAATTTCGCCTTCGCGGCTGGTGTTGGTGCGGGAGCGCCAGACGCGGATCATCTGCTCGAGCACGTGATCGCAATCGCCGATGATCGGCAGATCGATGATGACGTTCTTGTTGATCGAGGACGGATCGATATCGACGTGGATCTTGGTCGAGTCCGGCGAGAAGGCATCGATACGGCCGGTGATGCGGTCATCGAACCGCGCGCCGATGTTGATCATCAGATCGCAGTCGTGCATCGCCATGTTGGCTTCGTAGGTGCCGTGCATGCCGAGCATGCCGAGCCACTTCTTGTCGCTGGCGGGGAACGCACCCAGCCCCATCAGCGTCGAGGTGATCGGGAAGCCGGTCAGCTCCACCAGTTCCCTCAACTTGGTGCTGGCTTCCGGACCGGCATTGATGACGCCGCCGCCGGTGTAGAAGATCGGCCGTTCGGCCTTCAGCATCAATTCGATGGCCTGTTCGACCGCACCGACATCGCCCTCGGACTGGGGGTGATAGCTCGGGGGAACATTGATGCGCTCGGGTCCGATATACTCGCCCATGGCGAACTGCACGTCCTTGGGCAGATCGACCAGCACCGGGCCGGGGCGACCGGTCGCAGCGATATGGAAGGCCTCGTGCAGGATGCGCGCCAGGTCCTTGACGTCCTTGACCAGGTAATTGTGCTTGGTGCAGTTGCGGGTGATGCCGACCGTGTCACATTCCTGGAAGGCGTCGGTGCCGATCAGCGCTGTCGGCACCTGACCGGAGATGACCACCATCGGGATGGAATCGAGCAGCGCGTCCGTGATGCCGGTGACGGCATTGGTCGCGCCGGGACCGGAGGTGACGAGCACGACGCCAACTTTGCCGGTCGAGCGCGCATAGCCTTCGGCCATGTGCGTGGCGCCCTGCTCGTGCCGCACGAGAATGTGCTTCACTTTATCCTGCTGGAACATCGCGTCATACATGGGGAGCACCGAGCCACCCGGATAGCCGAACACATGTTCGACTCCCTGATCCTGCAGTGCCCGGATCACGATCTCCGCCCCGGTCATTCGTTCGGCCATTGTGCCGTCTCCTGTTCTGCCTTTGGTCGAGGCCAAAGGCCTCTGGTTACGCACACCCGAATTTCGGGCAATAAAAAAGGCCCCCGAAGGAGCCTTGGCGCGCGCCGTCGTTCGCGGGGTTTTCTACCCCACGTCGCCGACGCGCCTAATAACTACGAGAATGTTTGCCCGCATGGGTCCAATCCGTTTTTCCGGTGCAAACTGTTAGGCAGGATTGACCTCAGGGTCAAGGGGGGTATGGTCCCCCGCACTCATAGAAAGTTCACCAATACAGGCGACAAGCCGTCGCATATACAATTTCCGTGCCTTTCTACGAACCCGGCTTTGAGACAGGTCAATGTCTTTATGCCAAAAGCAGGCCAATCAGTGCCCACCCTCCCCCCTCCTGGTGAATTGCCATGCCTCTTAAATCACTCGACGCTTTCTTCAATGCCAAGTCCATCGCCGTCTTCGGCGCCAGCGAACGGGCCAATTCGGTCGGTTCCGTTGTCTTTTCCAACCTGATCAAGGGCGGATACAAGGGCAAGCTGGTCGCCATCAACCCCAAGTATAAAGAGGTGATGGGCAAGCCGTGCTTCCCTGACATCGGCTCCGTACCTCACGAAGTAGACCTGGCGCTGTTCTCGACGCCGGCCAAATTCGTACCCGGCCTGATGCGCGAATGCGGCAAGAAGGGCGTCAAAAACGCCGTCATCCTCAGCGCCGGTTTCCGCGAAGTCGGTGGTGAAGGCGTCAAGCTCGAGCAGGACCTCGTCGCAGCGGGACGCGAATATGGCATTCGCTTCATCGGCCCGAACTGCGTTGGTCTGGCCCGCGGCCCCAACATGATGAACGGCACCTTCCTCAAGACCGAGGCGCCTGCCGGCGGACTTGCGCTGGTTTCTCAGTCGGGCGCGCTGTGTTCGGCCATCGCCGACTGGGCCGCACCGCACAATCTCGGCTTCTCGTCGATGTTCTCGCTCGGCAACTCGACCGACGTCGATTTCGGCGACGTGCTTGACCTTCTGGCCTCCGATCCCGAGACCAAGGCAATCCTTCTTTACGTCGAGGGCATCCGTAACGCCCGCTCCTTCATTTCGGCCCTCAGGATCGCAGCCCGCGCCAAACCGGTGATCGTGCTGAAGTCCGGCCGCCACACCGCCGGCTCCAAGGCGGCATCGACACACACCGGTGCGCTCATCGGGTCTGACGGCGTGTTCAACGCTGCGCTCGAACGGGCCGGCGCCGTGCGCGTCGAAACCTTCGGCAAGCTGTTCGCGGCAGCCGAGATCCTGTCGACCGGCACCCGCGCTCTGGGCAGACGCCTGGCCATCATTACCAATGGCGGCGGCGCCGGCGTTCTGGCTGCCGACCGTGTCGAAGACCTGCACATCGACCTGCCCGAGCCCAATACGAAGACCATCGAAGAGCTCAACAAGGTGCTGCCGGCCCCGTGGTCGCACGGCAATCCGTTCGACGTTCTCGGCGATGCCGGTCCGGAAGAATATGCCGCGACCATGACGCAGGCGATCAAGGACGAAAATTACGACGGCGTGCTGATCATGCTGACGCCGCAGGCCATGACCGATGCCACCGGCATTGCCAAGGCCATCGCCAAGGCCGTCCCGAAGAACAACCGCAAGCCGATCCTGGCCTGCTGGATGGGCGATACCTCGGTTTCCGAGGCGCGCGACTTCCTGTTCAAGTCGGGCATCCCGAATTTCGACACGCCGGAAAAAGCGGTCGAGGCCTTCTTCTTCCTTGCCCGTCACCATCTCAACCAGTCGATGGCCCGCGAAGTTCCCGGCCCGCTCAATGTCACCAGCAGCCCCGATGTCCAGGGTGCCCGCATGATCATCGAGACAGCGCTCAACGACGGCCGCGAAATGCTGTCCGACACCGAATCGAAGGCCGTGCTCAAGGCCTTCCACATTCCGACCAACACCACCTTCGAGGTCTATTCGGCCGCCCAGGCGGTGGTTGCCGCCGAAACCCTCGGCTTCCCGGTCGCCATGAAGATCCTGTCGCCCGACATCTCGCACAAGTCCGATGTCGGCGGCGTCAAGATCAACATCATGACCGCACCCGACGTCCACGAAGCTTGGCGCGAGATCATGGAAGCGGCCGGAACCGCACGCCCCGATGCCAACCTGATCGGTGTGACCGTCGAATCGATGGCCCATGTCACCTCGGCGCGCGAGCTTCTCATCGGCGCCAGCCACGACCCGGTCTTCGGCCCGACGATGGTCTTCGGTGCCGGCGGTACGATGGTCGAAGTTCTCAAGGACAGCGCCGTGGCCCTGCCGCCGCTCAACGCCATCCTTGCCGAACGCCAGATCAACCGCACCCGCGTTGCCAAGCTGCTCGAAGCAGTGCGCGACCGGCCGGCCGTCAACAAGAAGAACGTCGTCGACGTGCTCCTCAGGGTCTCTGACCTGGTCTGCGAGTTCCCCGAGATCGCCGAACTCGACATCAACCCGCTGTTCGCCGGCCCGGAAGAATGCCTGGCTGTCGACGCGCGCATCAGGATACAGCGTCCGCCGGCAACCCTTGAGCCCTATGGCCATCTGGCGATTGCCGCCTACCCGCGCCATTTCGAAAAGACCATGCATCTGGCCGACGGCACCGAGCTCTACATCCGCCCGGTCCGCCCGGAAGACGCCGAAGGCGAGCAGAGCTTCGTCCGCTCGCTGTCGACCGAAGCCCGGCGCATGCGCTTCATGGGCGCCATTTCCGAACTGACCCCGGAAATGCTCGCCCGGTTCACGCAGATCGACTACGACCGTGAAATGGGCTTGCTCGCCATCATCGAGGAAAAAGGCCAGTTGGTGCAGCAGGGTGTCGCCCGCTACACCATCAATCCGGACGGCGAAAGCTGCGAGTTCGCAGTGGTCGTCAAGGACAACCAGCAGCATCGTGGCATCGGCACCCGCCTGATGCAGACCCTGATCGATGCGGCCCGCGAACATCGTTTGACGAAAATCGAGGGCAAGGTTCTGGCCGAGAACACCAAAATGTTGCAGCTTATGACGGAGCTCGGTTTCGAACAGCGGACCGACCCGGAGGAGCGTTCGGTCATTTTGGTTGAACGTATGGTATAAATGCTTGGTTTTGTTTCCCACAACGAGTGCCTGCTGCACGATAGCGGCAGCGGGCACCCGGAGTCAGCGGAGCGCATCTATGCGATCCAGAACAACCTGATCGTATCGAATCTCGAATTCGTTCTGTTTCACTACGAAGCTCCGCTGGCCACGCGGGAACAACTGCTCCGGGTCCATGACCCGGAGTTTGTCGACCATATCCTCAGCCAGCGTGTCGAAAGCGGCTATGTGCATCTGGACGGCGACACCAACATGTCGCCGGGCACGCTTAAGGCCGCTCTGAGGGCCGCTGGCGCCGGCGTCATGGGTGTCGACCTCGCCATGAAGGGTGAGGCCAACCCCGTGTTCTGCGCCGTACGCCCGCCAGGTCACCACGCCACCCGCAACAAGGCGATGGGCTTCTGCCTGTTCGACAACATCGCAGTGGCCGCGGCCCATGCCCTTGAAGAATACGGGCTGGACCGCGTCGCCATCGTCGATTTCGACGTGCATCACGGCAACGGCACCGAGGACATCTTCAAGGATGACGAGCGCGTGCTGCTGTGCTCGAGCTTCCAGCACCCCTTCTACCCCTTCACCGGCCACGAAGAGACCACGCGCAATCTCGTCGCAACGCCGCTTACCGCAGGGGCAACCGGGGAAACCTTCCGCAAGGAGGTCTCCGAGAAATGGCTGCCGGCGCTTGATGCGTTCAAGCCGCAGTTCATCTTCATCTCGGCCGGGTTCGACGCGCACGTGTTCGACGACATGTCCGACGTCCAGCTGACCGACGACGATTATTCCTGGGTCACTTCGCAAATCGTCACCGTCGCCAAAAAGCACGCCGAAGGCCGCATCGTCTCCTCGCTCGAGGGCGGCTACGAACCAGAAGTGCTGGCCCGCGCAACCTCGGCCCATCTCAAGGCGCTGCTGGACTGATTTCTCTACGTGCCCACGTAGGTATAGCCTGTGCCGCCTCATTCTTCCCGAAGCGACGAAGTGAGCAGGCCATCAGTTTTGATTTGCCACGCTGTCGGCCCATTTTCTCATGGTTACGAACGGATCGTCTTCCGCCTGTTCAAGCGGCGCCTTGGCCGCTTCGAAGGCCTTGGCGATGTTTGAAGCACCGAAGGGCGCATAACCAAGCTCTCTCAGACGCCGATCCATCCGGTCATAGAACACCCAGACGACCAAGCGCCTGTTACGTCCAATGACCTTGAAGGCTGCCAGCAGCGCCGCATGAGAGCCGAAACCGATCCCCGCAGCGACAGCCTCGTCGGCATGGCCAGACTTGATGCCCGGAAATGAATGGATGAGCACATTCTTGAGAACCGCAACATTGTGCGGTGTGAGAACGAAAAAGCGCACGACGACACCTTCCACAACAGGATCGATGTCCGCCGATTACGCATCGACCCGATGGAATGGTCGTTGCTGCCTACATTCGGCTAGTCGCGTTCAACCCGGCGGCAGGTTCGGGGCGACGGCCCAAAACGAAACCTAACGCTGTTTTGCCCTTCGGCCAAGCGGTGTCAGAACGGTGGTTGCCCGCCCTAGCTGAGCGAGTTGACGAAATACGCGGCGCGGATGCGTTCGCCGCTGCCGCCGGGCAGTTCGGCCAGGATGCGGAAATAGTAGGACAGCGCCGCGCAGTAATCCGGGCTTTTGGTGTCGTCGTTCTTGACGATCTCGGCATAACCAGCCGGCACTTCCAACCCTCTCATTGCCTCTTCGACGGCCTGCCAGTCCTGGTCGGTTGCTTCGCCGATCGGGGTGGATGCCGGATGGTCGCGCGCACCTGCAAGTGCCGCGAAAAAGGCCGCGTCGCGCGTATCGAACACCGGCGCGAGGTCGGCAAGAACCTTGGGATCGGTCAATGCCGAGGTCCCGTTCTCAACGTAGTCGGAACAGACTGCCGGCCCGGCCGTCGTATCGACTGCCGTCATTGTCGCGGAGAGCTTGCTCATCCACGCCGCGACGAGGTCGGGCGGCGCCTGCCGCGAGTCTTCACTGAACCGTTCTGTTATCGGCCGGGTCTGATCGTCGAGAAATTTGGCCATCGACTCACTGACCGTAAGCTCTTTCTCGGACTCGACCATCGCCTTGACGATGCGGTTGAAGTCAGAACCAAAATCCTGCTGCAACACGGATGTCAGTTGCGGCGAGCTCTTTTGCATCAAGGATGTGGCACGCGCCGGCGTCATGCGATCGGCAAAAACCAGATCAAGCATCACGAATGCGCCAATGCCGGCGATGACAAACACCGCACCTATGGCCAGAGCACTCCGCGGCGTTAGCCGGAACCGTCGTTTCAAATCATCACTCCGGGGCGTGCCGAAAACCGACAGGCCCGTTTCATACTCGTTACCAATTTGGCATCAACTGGGAGCGCTGCACCACTGACGCAGCCTGCCCCGAAATCATCCATGCCTGTCTGTTTGCATCGATTCGCGGCCCCGAACATCATGCCCGGTGCGCGCTTCGCCTGCGTCACACGGCGATTGGCAGTACGAACTTGACCGGATTAAGTCAACGCCTCAGGTTTTTGGTTCAAATCCTTGTCCAGCCTTGCATCCGCCGACGAAACCAGGTGCGCTGACGCTTGGCATATTGGCGCGTGGCAATCACCGCGCGCTCGATCGCATCCTCGCGCGTCATCTGCCCTGCCTGCCAAGCGGCAATTTCACGCACCCCGATGGCCTTCATCGCCGGAAGATCGGGCGCAAGACCGAGTTTCATAAGCTCCGCAACCTCATCCACAGCACCTGTCTCGAACATTACGGCAAAGCGCGCTGCGATACGCCGCGCCAGCTCGTCCCGATCGACCTCGATCACCAGGCGCTCGACATCGAAACCGTCCAGAAGCCCCGGCCCGGAGCTCTTCTGCCACCATGACAGCGACCGTCCAGTGGCTGCCAGAACGCTGAGGGCACGGATGACACGTTGCGGATCGGGTTCGCGCAGCACGACCGCCATCGCCGGATCGCGCTCGTTGAGCAGGGCTTTCCGCCCGACGCGATCGAGCGGCAGCACCAGTTTCTCGGCTTCCGCCACCGCCTCGGCGGGGATCTCCGGCACCTCGGACATGCCGTTTTCCAGCGCCTCGAAATAAAGCCCGGTGCCACCGACGAAGATCAGCTCCCGGTCCTCGATCGCCGGATCATCGATCACCGCCCGCGCCGCGCCCTGCCAACGGCCGACCGAACAGCGCTCGGCGGGCGGTATGAAGCCATAGAGCTTATGGTCGGCCCGTGAGAGATCATCGGGTCCCGGTCGCGCCGTCACCACACTGAGGACATCATAAACCTGCATGGAGTCTGTGTTGACGATCACCCCGCCGCGGGCCTCCGCCCGGCTCAGCGCCAGAGCCGACTTGCCGCTCGCCGTCGGACCCGCTATCAAAACCGCCTTCCGCTTACCCATGGTGCCGTTCCGATGTCCGTTCTTTGCCTCATCGCCAATCCGGCCGATCCGGATTTGACACCTCAACTCGCCGAAGCTGTCAGGCGTGAGACGGGTGGCGAGCTCAACTGGCTCAATCATTCCATTGCCTGCGAGATCGCCGATCCGAAGTCAACCGATCCGCTGAGCGAAGCCCGCGCCATTCTTGCCGGCAAGGCGGTCGACGTGGCGCTGGTGCCAAAGGCCAACCGGCGCAAGAAGCTCCTCATCGCCGACATGGATTCGACCATGATCAACGAGGAGTGCATCGACGAACTCGCCGATGCGCTCGGGCTCAAGCCGCAGATTTCCGAGATCACGGCGCAGGCGATGAACGGCGAGCTGGATTTCACACAGGCGCTCGACACACGCGTGGTCCTGCTCAAGGGCCTCGAACGCAAGCTGATCGAGGAAGTCCGGCGCGAGCGCATCACCTTCGCTCCCGGCGGGCGGGCGCTGGTCCAGACCATGAAGGCCTATGGCGCCCACACGGTGCTGATTTCGGGCGGGTTCACCTTTTTCGCCGACCATATCGGCAAGCGTATCGGTTTCGACGAGGTCGAAGCCAATGTGCTCGACTTCGACGGCGACAAGCTGGCTGGCACTGTCTCGAAACCCATTGTCGACAAGGACCGCAAGCTCGGTCGTCTCAACGAACTCATCGCCGAACGCGACCTCAAGCCGGCTGAGACGCTGGCGGTTGGTGACGGCGCCAACGATCTGCCGATGATCACCGCCGCCGGCATGGGCGTAGCCCTGCATGCCAAGCCGGTCGTTGCCGCCGAGGCGCCCTTCCGCATCGATCACGGCGACCTCACCGCCCTGCTCTATCTTCAGGGCTTCCCGGAGGAGGACTTCGTCAGATGAGGCTCGAAACCGAACGGCTGATCCTCAGATCCTTCACCGAGGCCGACGCCGCCGCCATGGCGGAAATCGATTCCGATCCCGAGGTCATGCGCTTTTACCCCTCGGTGCGCACGCGCGCCGAAACCGACGCCATGATCGCCTCGATCATGGCGACCGAAGCGCGCGAGGGCTATTCCTTCATGGCCGCCGAGTACCGGCCCACCGGAAAGTTTGTCGGGCTGATCGGCATGTCCGTCATCGGCGAACCCTTGCGGAGTGCTCTCAATGGCCGACCCGGCGTGGAAATCGGCTGGCGCTTTTCCAAAAGTTTCTGGGGTGCGGGTCTAGCGCCCGAAGGGGCGCGCGCCCTGCTCGATTACGCATGGAACGTGCTTGGGCTCGAAGAAGTCGTCGCCTTCACCTTCGAAGGTAACCTCCCCTCGCAGCGTGTGATGGAAAAGATCGGCATGACCCGCGACCCGGACGGTGACTTCCGCCACACCAACCTTCCCGAGGATCACCCGATCAGCCGCCACGTGCTCTATCGCATCAAGCGGCCCTACTGAGAGCCCTAGCTCAGCCGAACCGCTACAAACCGCACCCTGCCCTCGCCATCCAGCAGCTTGAGCAGCACCGTGGGTCGACCAGCCTCGCGGGCACCATCGACATAGCGCAACACGTCCTCGGGCGTGTCGACCTTCCTCTGGTTGATCTCGGCGATCAGCTGTCCGGGCATCACCTGCTTGTCATAGGCATCCGAACCGGGCCGAACCTCCGAGATGATGACCCCGGCAAGTCCTTCGTCGACGCCGAAGTCGTCGCGCAGCTGGTCGTTCAGTTTCTCGGCCGAGAAACCGACGAGATCGATCAGGCCAGGCCGCGCTTCGGGCGGCACCTCCGGATCGGCCGGTGTGGCCTCGACAGGCGGCGCCATGCCGACATCGTAGCTGCCTTCGTCAAGCTGGCCGAGCGTGACCTCCAGCGTCACGTCCTTGCCGTCGCGGAAAACCTCGACCGGCACCCTCTTGCCGATCTCGGTCAGCGACACCAGCCGCGGCAGGTCGTGCATCCGTTTGATCGGCTTGCCGTCAAAGCTCAGAACGATGTCGCCAACCGCGAGGATGTTCACGGACGGACCACCTTCAGTAACCTCAACCACCATCGCGCCCTCGGGCTCGGGCAAGCCAAGATTGTCGGCGATATCCTCGCCCACCTCCTGGATGGCGACACCCAGCCAGCCGCGCCGCGTTTCACCGAAATCGATGAGCTGTTTGACGATCGGCGCTGCGAGATCGGCTGGCACGGCGAAGCCGATGCCGAGCGCGCTGCCGGTCCGCGAAATGATGGCGGTGTTGATGCCGATCACATTGCCGTCCATGTCGAACAGCGGACCGCCCGAATTGCCGAGGTTGATGGCGGCGTCGGTCTGGATGAAGCTGTCATAGGGGCCGGTATCGATATTGCGATTGCGGGCCGAAACAATGCCCAGCGTCACCGAACCGCCCAGTCCGAACGGATTCCCTATGGCCATCACCCAATCGCCGACGTCCGCCGTATCGCTGTCGCCGAACGAGACGAAGGGCAGCGGCTCTTCCGGCGTGATCGACAACACGGCAAGATCGGTCTTGTCGTCGGCGCCGACCACTTTTGCCGGATAGCGCTTGCCGTCCGTGGTGTAGACCTGGATCTCGTCGGCATCGTCGATGACGTGATTATTGGTGACGATCAGGCCGTTGGCGTCGATGATGAACCCCGAGCCGAGGCTGCGGGCCTCGTAGAGCGGTACATCGGTGCCGTCATTGGGATTGTTGTGATCGAACAGATCGCCGAGCGGAGAGCCTTCCGGGACGTCGGGAAACGGTTCGCCGACATCGCCAACCGCATGGCTGGTGCCGATATTGACCACTGCGGGTGACAGCTTGCCGGCAAGCTCTGAGACCGAGGCCGGACCAAAAGCCAGGACCGGCACGCCTGCGGCAAAAAACAGCGCCAAGGCGCTGGCCAGTATGGCGAAATTGACTTTGAGCCTGAAGTGAGCCGACCGCATGTGAATCTCTTCCCTGATACGTGTGCTGCCGCCTCTTCGGGCGAACCTCTGGCACAGATGGCCCGAACGAACGTCAGGCCATCTGCAACAGGAACAGTACCATAAGGCCGAGCGCGGCGCTTGTCAGCGCAACGATGCGGATTAGTGAATCAGGGCTCTCGAGAACCTGTCTCAGGGCCCGCTTCATCGTCTCTGGAAAGGCTGCGTAAAGCAGCCCTTCCAGGACGATGGCAAGTGCGAGCGCGTTGAAAAACGCGATCACTGGCCGTCAGTTGCCGCCGGCGAAGCATCGGTTGCCGTCGGCGCCGGCCTGGAGTCGGTCACGGTCGGCTTCATGTTGTCCAACGGTGAGCCCGGGATGGCCGGAATATCGACCTGCGGCTGCGGCTGGGACGTGAGCGTGTCCATGGCCCCGGGCTGCTGATCGGCCTTGTCGCCACCGAAGAACCGGAAGAACTCCGAATTCGGCGACAGCATCATGGTGGTGTTGCCACCCTTCAAGGCTTTGCCATAGGCCTCCATCGACCGGTAGAAGTCGAAGAATTCCGGATCCTTGCCATAAGCATTGGCGAAGATCGCGGCCCGCTGGGCGTCGCCCTCACCACGAAGCACGTTGGATTCGCGGTTGGCATCGGCAACGATTTCGACGGCCTGACGGTCGGCGATGGCCTTGATCGACTGGGCCTGCTGGTTACCGATGGCCCTGAGGTTGGCCGCCTCGGCCAGACGTTCGGACTTCATGCGCTCGTAGGTCTGCGCCGAAACCTGATCGGTCAGATCGGTCCGCCGGATACGCACGTCGACGACGCTGATACCCAAAGGCTCGATATTGGTGGCGATCAGGTTCTGCGCCTCTTCCATCATGGCGACACGTTCGGCAGACAGCGCCTCGGCAAACCCACGCTGGCCATAGACCGAACGCAGAGCCGAATTGAACTGGATGTTGATCTGCTGTTCAGCATCCAGAAGGCTGCCCGACAACCGCTCGCGGAACAGGCGCGGTTCGGTGATCTTGAAGGTCAGGAAGGCATCGACGTTGTAGAAACGACCGTCCTTGACCTGCAACGTGATGTTGTTGAGATCGTAGCGAAGCAGCCGCTTGTCGATGAGCTGCACCCGCTCGACGAAATCGGTCGGGACCTTGAAGTAGAGGCCCGGCTTGGTTTCGATGCGGGTGATCTGCCCAAAGCGGGTGACCACGGCCTGCTGCGTCGGGTCGAGAATGAAGATCGACGAGAACAGCACGTAGAGACCGGCGACGACAACGCCGGCAATAATCATGATCCAGCGGTTCATTGCCCAGCCCCCTGGTTAGAAGTGGAGGAGGAACCGGCAGGTGTCAGCTGGTTCAGCGGCAGGTACGGCACGACACCGGATCCGGATGCACCGGGTTCGATGATCATCTTGTCGGACTCGCCGAGCACCTTTTCCATCGTTTCGTAATAGAGCCGGCGACGGGTCACATCCGGAGCCTTCGAGTATTCCTCGTAGACCGAATCGAAGCGTGCAGCCTCACCCTCGGCATCCTTGACGACCTGGTTCTTGTAGGCAGCCGCGCCTTCACGAATCTGAGCCGCCTGACCGCGGGCATTACCGAGCTTGGTGTTGGCGTACTGACGCGCTTCTTCCTGGAAACGGGTCTGATCCTGTTCGGCACGCTGCACTTCGTCGAAGGCATCGGCAACTTCGGCCGGCGGCGCCACGTTGGCGAGCTGGATCGAATTGACTGTGATGCCGGCGTCGTAGCTTTGCAGGATGTCCTGGGTAATTTGCTGGACTTCCTGCTGGATGCCTTCGCGGTTGTCGCGGAACACGTCCTGTGCCGGCCGACGGCCGACGACCTCACGCATGGCGCTTTCGGCCACACGCTGAACCATTTCCTCGGGATCGCGGATGTTGAACAGCACCGACACGGGATTGGAAACGCGCCAGAAGACCGAGAACCCGACATTGACGATGTTCTGGTCGCCAGACAGCATCAGCCCATCAGTCCTGGTGCGCGTATTCGAACCGTCGCCGATGTCGATCTTGTTCTGGGTCATTCTGACCGTCTGTACGCGCGCGAGCGGCCACAGCATGAAATGCAGGCCCTGCTCGGAGACGTTATCCTGCGGCTTGCCGAGGAAAGTAACGACACCGACCTGGTTCGGCTCGATCTGGTAGACCGAGTTGACCACCCAGAAAACGCCGACAAGGGCGATGATGATCACCGCGAGCATGCGCCCTCCGGGCAAACCGCCCCGGAACTGGTCGCGACCGCGATTGAACAGGTCTTCGATATTGGGACCGCCATTGCCAGGCCGGCGCGGACCACCGCCGCCGCCTCCCGGTATTTGTCCCCACGGACCGCCGGGGCGTCCCCCGTCGTTGGAATTGTTCTCCCAGGGCATTATCAGCCTTTCGTTTGCTGCGCCTCAAGCGCGGCCCGATCGGTCAGATCGAAGTCGCGCTCGTTTCAGTCGTCCCAGCGCCGTTTCATCCGACAGCACAAAGCGTCCGCCGGCCGGAACATGGGCGTTGGCGATCTATATAGGAAGCCGGGCCGGCCGGATCAATGACCCAACCTGCGCTCATAAACGCCAATAGTGTAGTGCGCCTCATCCCGTTCCGACGGCGTGACCTCTGGCGCGGCCACTTTTTCCCAGACCTCGGCGTCGATGTCGGGGAAATGAACATCGCCCTCCGGGGCCAGATCGATCGTCGTCAGATAGACCCGATCGGCCAGAGGCAGCGCTTGCGCATAGATCTCGCCACCGCCGATGACCATCACCTCCCCAGCGCCATCCGCTTCGGCAATGGTTCTGGCATGATCGAGCGCGGAGCCAAGATCGGAAAACACCAGCACACCATCCGGCTGGTAGCCCTTTTGCCGGGTCACCACGATATTCACCCGCCCCGGCAAAGGCTTACCGACGCTTTCATACTGCTTGCGCCCCATGACGATCGGCTTGCCCATGGTCGTTTTCTTGAAAAACGCCATGTCCGAGGGTATTCGCCACGGAATGCTGCCGTCTCGTCCGATGACGCCATTGCGCGCCACCCCGACGATCAGGGCGATGTCAGGTCGGGTCTCGCTCACCAGCTCGAAGGCTCCATGATCAGCACGTCGAGTTCGCTCTCGGGATAGTAATCGGTATAGGTCAGCGAGAAACGCGTCGGCGCGATTTTCTTGACGCCGGTGCCGCAGAAGCTGACCAGGTGCGAGGTATCTCCCTTGTCGACGGTCAGGTTGAAAGTGCCGATGGGACCGAACCAGTTCCGCCCGGTCGTCAGGATGTAGGAAATCCACGATTCGGTCATGGCGATACCGCCATCTGCCTTCGCATGCTTTTTCACGGCGTTCACGAACGGCGGATCGATGCAGTAGCGCTTTTCGTAATCGGCATAGCTCTCTGCCGGCTTGCCATCCCAGTCGAGGAAGAACACGCCCGCCGAACCGCCGACGCTCGGCGTGTATGTGTGACTGACATTGACCTGTCGGCCGGCCGGAAAGTTCATGCGCCAGTAATAGGTCTGGTCGAGCGTCCAGTTGGGAAACAGGTGCCGCTCCATGCCCTTGCCCGTATCCCAGTACTCGGCGAGGACGATGCCGCGTGCCAGCCAGTCATCGATCAGGGCGTCAGGCAGAAGCGTCAGTTCGTTCTGCGTCTTTTCGGAGATCGGCAGCAGCGGCATGCGCGCATTCAGCAGATCTTCGGTCACATCGACGCCAAGCGCCGTTGCCCGCTGCGACAGCTCGGGTTGAATCTCGTTGTTCTCGACGAACACCTTGAAGCCGAGAAAATTGACGTCGTCGACTGGCACCCCGGTTTCCTCATAGGCGCTCGGGATCACCGTCGGCATGGGAAAGGCGACGAGGCTGTCGACGTCCGCATCCGTGGTGTTCTTGAAGATATAGTCGACCGCGATACGCTCGGCGGAAATGAACAGGTCTTCCTGCACCATGGTGATGGCGTCGGTTCGAACGAATTCAAGTCCGCCCGTTTTCAGTTCCGCCATTGAATCATTGGCAACACTTGCAAGCGGCGCCAGCACCAGGCCGGCGGCCAGCAGGGCAAGGCTGATTGCAGATTTTCGCATCGGTTCCTCCCGTTTCCCCGAATGGCAAAAGGATAGCCCTTTCGCCCCGCGATTACATCACGGCTTGCGCGCGCCCAATGACGCAAGGGCGGCGCCGTCGACTCGGCAAACGGTCCATTCGTCCATCATCTTGGCGCCCTGGGACTTGTAGAACTCGATAGAGGGCGCGTTCCAGTCGAGCACCCACCACTCGAACCGTCCCAGCCCCTCCTCGGTGCAGCGCGCCGCCAGATGCTGCAAAAGCGCCTTGCCGATGCCCTTGCCACGAAACTCCGGCGACACGAACAGGTCTTCAAGATAAAGCCCGTGCCGCCCTCGGAAGGTCGAGTAGTTGTAGAACCACAACGCAAAGCCGGCAGGCTGCCCATCCCATTCGGCGATATCGCAGAACACGCGCGGGTTTGTACCGAACAGGTCACGTTTCAGATCAGCTTCACTGGCTTCCACCTCGTCTCCGAGATGCTCGTAATCGGCCAAAGCGCGGATGAATGCGAGGACAAGGGCTTCATCGCCGGGTACGGCGGGGCGGATGGCAAGGGGCATTTTCGGGGCACTCTGTTCGGCGGATCAGGTCAGGTATTTGAACCATTTTCGGGTCAGCGCCGCTTCGATGTCGATCCCCTGCGCGGCGGCGAAAAGCAGCAGATGGGCGAACAGGTCGGCGGTTTCATCGGCAAGCTGGGTGTGGCTGTCCGCTGCATGCTCAGCGCCCTTGCGCCCGCGCGCCGTCGTTCTCAGATACTCGGCGGTCAACTCGCCCAGTTCCTCGGAAAGCTTCAGCGCATACCAGTCGGCATCGCGCGAAATGCCAGTGCGGCTTGCATAGGTGTCGGAAACCCTCGCGACCTTGTCGCTGAGTTCGGCGAGCGTGCTGCTCATACCGCGATCGGCGCCTTGATGGTCGGATCGGCCTCATAGCCAACGATCTCGAAGTCCTCGAACTGGAAATCGAAGATTGAAGCCGGCTGCCGTTTGATGACCAGTTTCGGCAATGCGCGCGGGGTCCGCGTCAGCTGCAATCGAGCCTGCTGGAAATGGTTGGTATAAAGATGCGCGTCGCCGATCGTATGGACGAAATCCCCCACCTCGAGCCCCGTCACCTGAGCCACCATGTGGGTGAGGAATGCATAGGAGGCGATGTTGAACGGCACGCCGAGGAAGATGTCGGCGGAGCGCTGGTAGAGCTGGCAGCTCAGCTTGCCGTCGGCCACGTAGAACTGGAACAGCACATGGCAGGGCGGCAGCGCCATCTCCTCGATCTCCGCCGGGTTCCAGGCGGTGACGATGTGGCGGCGCGAATTGGGATTGTTGCGAATGCCGTCGATAAGTCGGGCGATCTGGTCGATCGTCCCACCCTTCCCGTCCGGCCAGGAGCGCCATTGCACGCCATAGACCGGGCCGAGATCGCCATTCTCGTCGGCCCATTCATCCCAGATGGTGACCTTGCGCTCCTGCAGCCAGCGCACATTGGAATCGCCGTTGAGGAACCACAAAAGTTCGTAAAGAATCGACCTTAAGTGCAGCTTCTTGGTCGTCAGCAGCGGAAAACCGTCCGACAGGTCGAAGCGCATCTGATGACCGAAAACACCGCGCGTACCGGTGCCGGTGCGGTCGTCCCGGTCGATACCGTGTTCAAGAACGTGTGACAGCAGATCGTGATATTGGCGCATTTCTTCTGTTTAGATGATTCCGAAACCGGCTTTCCATCATTTCGGCGTTATCCACTCTGTCGGTCTTTGGCTTTGCCGCCCCGAGCGTGATATACTGATGTTGCGCCGCCATGATTTCGGCGCGCCCGAATGGTTTCCTTCTCCTCCAGCGGACCATGATGGCCAGTTTCATGAACAGATCAGACTCCCAAGCCAAAACCCGCACCCGGGTCAAAGCCGATCGCCCCAAGCTTCACAAGGTGATCCTGCTCAACGACGACTACACACCGCGTGACGTGGTGACGATGGTGCTGATGTCCGTGTTCCGGATGAGCGAACCGGCGGCACTCAAGGTCATGCTCACCGCCCACCAGAAGGGCTCATGCGTCGTCGCGGTCTTCACCAAGGAGATCGCCGAGACCAAGGCCGACGAAGCCACCGAAGCAGGCCGCCGCATGAGCTGCCCGCTGACCTTCACCACCGAACCTGAAGAGTGAGAACCGGCGCGGCCCTGCCGCGCGAAATCGCGCCAGTGGCATGACTTCAGGTCCGCATGCCGGGTTTCCTATGGTCGGAGGGCCAGAGCGGCGAACGACCGTCCACCGCCCCTTACAGGTCATGTCAGGCTTTGATGGAATCAAAGCACAAGACCTAAGTCCTTGAGTGCTCGCATGTTCGAACCGGAAAAGTGGTAGCCACTTTTCCTGAACATGCTCTGGATCGATCAGGTGCCCGGCTCCATCGATGTGGTGCCTGGCGGCATGCGATACATTTCGTAGGTCTTGCACAGAACCAGAAACTTGCACCCGGTCAGCGTCAGCAGGTCGTCATTGACCAGTTTCACCGTGCCGTTGACATGTTCGCCCAACAGATCCATCTCGCCGCGCCAGGTGTTCGGGCCCGTCGGCTTGGCATATTTGACCACCATCTGATCGAGATATTTCACTTTCTCGGGCGTCGATGAGCTCTTGGACAGCCAGATCAACGTGCCGCAAAGCCTGTCGCCATCACAGTGTTCGATGCGGAAAAGCGAATCGCGGAATTCGAGCAGCCACACCCCGTCAGGCGAAGCCGCCTCCGCCCGCGTGGCGCCGGCAATGATCGGCGCAAACAGCAGCATGGCAACAAGCAAAAATCGTTTCATGTCACACGTCCCGAAAGTGTCTGGGCGGGCACTCGAATGGCAACGAGTCTGCCGGCTCGACAAGACCATATGGTGACGCCGAATGGCCGGCGCCAGTTTCACCAGCGTTATCAACCGCCGCACCTGAACCGGGGATGAAAGTGCCACCCGATCCGGCGCGCCCGACGCACATGGTGCCAATAGCTGTCAGTATGCGGCCCTAGCATGCGGGCATTTTAGGAAGACAGATCATGCGCGCACTCATGACCAATTGGCGGGTTTCTGTGGCCGGACTTCTGAGCTGGTTGATCCCGTTTATCGCCTCGTTTCCGTTTTTCGACCCGGCTCAGGGGCTTCTCATCCCCTTGCCGCTGTTCAAATCGCTTATGGTGGTCATCGGCAGCGGTGTCGGGCTGACACTTCTGGTCTGGATCTTTTTCCGCCTGCCGATGGTGTGCGGCGGCGGATTAGCCATCGGCATCTACTGGCTCCTGATCAACTGGGGGCTCGATATCCTCGTGCTTGTGCCGATGTCGGGGTCCGATATCGGCACCTGGTTCATCGACACCGGCCTCAGATATCTCACCATACCGATGATGGCGGTTGCGCTCTGTCTGGTCGCCCGGCGCAAAAGGCCTTCTGCTGCGGACAGCTAGCGGTCGCCGATCTCATCACCATCGCCGGAAAACAGCGAAAACCAGCCATCAGGTCAATTTCTCTTGCGAGCCTTTGCAACCCTCGTCCGGAGCGCCTATATTGGTCTTGCCCGCAAGGGCTATGGCGATAAATGGCCATCGTAATAAACCCATCGGACCCGGGGGCGGTACCCGGCGCCTCCACCATCATCTCACCGGCGTTGGACGGGATGCATGGGGGCGAAATAGGATCGACGAGGGCGTAAAGGGTGTGTTTTTGCTCGGCATGATACCACCGTTATCGGGTCAAACCTTATAGTTGCCAACGACAACTATGCTCCGAAGGCGATCGCTGCTTAATGCGGCGCTAACCTTGGAAATTGAAGTCCTGATCCTCTAGCAGGGACCAGGCGGGGTTCGCAGGCACCTGGCAACAGAAGCCTGCACTTCCCTTCTCACATCTGTCGCACGCCTGATTTGCACCAAGCCGGCTTTTTCGTCTTGAAATGGTTCCGCCGATTGGCGTCTATTGCAGCCTGCTTCACAAACTCCGAGTCCGTTGTTCTGCCATGACCGAAGACCTGATCCGTTACGACATTCTCACCCAGGAGGCCCTGCGTGGCGTCGTGCGCAAGGTACTGACCGAGGTCTCCAAGGCGGGCCTTCCCGGGAACCATCACTTCTTCATCTCCTTTGCCAGTCAGGCACCGGGCGTCCGACTGCCGGCGCGCCTTGTCGAGCGCTATCCCGCCGAGATGACGATCGTGCTGCAAAACCAGTTCTGGGATCTAAAGGTCCACGAATCGGTGTTTGAGGTCGGGTTGAGCTTCGATGACCGGCCCGAGATCCTGATCATCCCCTTTGCCGCCATCATCGGCTTTTTCGATCCGTCGGTCGAATTCGGTCTCAAGTTCGAAGTCGATGCCGGTCTTGTCGGCGCCGATGCGGAAACCGATGCCGGTGACGAGGCGTCCGAAGACGAAGCTGGCGCCGAGAACGATACAGACACCGTTGCGACCGAACCGGGCGAAAAGGTCGTCAGCCTCGACTCCTTCCGCAAGAAATAACGCGGAGCTCCGGCACGGTGCGCAAGCGTTCGTTCTCCATCGAAGGACACCGGACGTCGATTGCGCTCGAACCAGAATTCTGGGCCGCACTCGAAAAACTCGCCGCAACCCGAGCGCTCACGCTTTCCGCGCTTGTCGCCGAGATCGACAGCGCCCGAACCGGCGAAAACCTCGCCTCTGCCTGCCGTTTGGCGGTGCTGAACTGGCTGACGGCCGACGGCAATCGACACTGACGGCCGATTCGCGAACGGCATCGACACAGGTCTGCCGGGCACGGCACCCATCATCGAAACCGATATGAGATATCAGGTCTTGGGCGATCGCGTGCAAGCTGGCTTGCCCCGTCCTGGAAAGCTCAGGTCAGACATAATTAAGCACGCTGGGGCCACTGTGCGGATGCGCAGCGCATCTGCGCCCCTTTGCGTAGGCAGGCCGACAAACGGACCGCATCATGAAATTGATCATCTATTTTCTGGTTGCCGTGCTCGCATTCATAATCCTGCGACATGTTCAGCCCCAGGGGATCATGTTCTATCAGGGTGTCGTCGTCGGCCTGATCGCTTTTGCGATTCACGGCTTGGTCGGCAAGGACTGGAAGGACGCAATGCTCGTCTTTTTGGCGTTTTATGCTTTCGTTTTCACTATCCCGGTGACCGTCGACCGCTCCTATTCGGTAAGAATGCTTGATCGGATCGCGACGTCGGAAGATGGGCTTTCAAGAGAGGACATCGGGCATATGTTCGAGAAATACTTTGAAACCGGCGGAGGCGCCGATCGCCGTATTGCCGAACAAAAAGCCACCAGGAGCATCACCGAAGAAGACGGGCGCATCGTCGCGACGCCGATAGGACGCATGCTCGATGCATCGTTCCGGGCGACAACCATGATTTTCGCTTCCGATATCGAAAAGTAACACTCTTGTTCGACATACGCCCCGCGCTGCTCTATCTCTGTGTCCCGGCGCTGATCTTCGCTGTCGGATTCCTCACCCCCGTCATCGCCGTGCCCATTGTGATCCTGGCAGCGGCCGCATTCATCCTCGTCTGGAGTCATGGCAAGCGCGACGGGTCACCTGGCGCCGCGCCGCTACTCATCGCACTTGTCGGGGCCGGACTGGCCGTCTTTCTGACTGGTTTTCCTGACGGTCCTTTCGCCTGGGACTGGATCAAGCATTGGGCCGTCCTTCAATCATTGACCACCCACCCCTGGCCGGTCGTCGAAACGATCAAGGGCAGCCCCGAGTATCTGCGCTATTATACCGGCGCCTATCTCGTTCCGGCCCTGATCCTCAAGGCCATTCCCGCAATCGCTCCTGCCCTCGCCTATGGGGCATGGCTGTTTTTGGGATACGTCTTGGTGTTCCGGGCCGTCGGCGCGATCGGAAAGACATGGATCGGTCATGTTGCCGCGATCGTCCTGATCATGGTCATCGGCGGCGCAGATGTTTACGCAGATCAAATCTGGCGGCTGATCAACCAACTGCCGGCGCTGCCATGGCTCGGGGTCCATTACGACCCGTGGATGAGCACGACTCTTCGCGGGCCGCCCTTCGAGTATTCGTCTTTCGTCACATCCATCGCCTGGGTGCCCAATCAGGCCATACCGACCTTCCTGGTCGCTGCTATCCTGCTTCTCCGCACTGACAAGGGTGGTACGTCTGCGACTTATCTGGGCTATGGCGCGCTGGCGGTCTGGGCGCCCTTCGGTATGATCGGTCTGCTGCCGCACATGCTGCTGATGTCCTGGCAACGGCGCCGTCAGCTTTTGTCATGGCCGGTCATTCTGGGCGCGATGGCTGGCGGTGCGATCGCATTGCCGACGGCGATTTACCTGTCGACAGACCTGCCAACGGGAAGCCTGTGCATCACATGCCTGCCGGAGAGAGTTCAGCTTTTGGCCCCGATCTACCTCTTCCTGTTTGTCGAACTGATCCCCATCGGCCTGATCCTGGGGAAGCGGATCATACGCGATCCCTTGTCCGCCACCTCACTTGCCGTGCTCGTCGTACTGCCGTTCCTGCACGGCAGCCACGGCGATATCGTCATGCGCGGAGCGATCGGACCGCTGTTCATACTCGGCTGGAGATGCGTGGAGCAGATTGCCACCGAGCAAGCACCACGTATGGCACGCGCGTTTCAGGTTCTCGCCATCGTCCTGTGTGCGCCGACAGCACTGAGCGAGGCCGTCTACATTCAGAACGCCGGACAATTGCCATCGCCTTCTCCGCCGCAGCCCGCCTGGGTGCTGAAGTTCACGGCCCGCACCGACGACACCATGACCGAGTTCCTCGACGAGGTCGGCTGGGGCTTTGCACCGCAATACCTATCGGGTGAGAAACCGAGACTCTCGCGCTGAAACCTGACCTTGCCGCATCACCGGCCGATCGGTTGATCCGAGAAATACCAAAACGAATTCAAAGGGAAACCTGGGCTGCCGGGTGAGCCTTTACGTTTTCTTTCGCAGGCGTTCTCTCGAGGCTGACTCATGCTCCGTTAAATCTTTGCACTTAGCATGCCACCAAGTTTTCGAGTGTGTGCGTGTGCGTAATGTTTTCCTTCGGGCGTTATCTGCTTTCGGCAGGATTGGCGAGTCTGGCTGATTTCGTCGTTGTTCAGGCACTCCTGCTATTTGCCGTCTTTCACGCACCTGCCCTTTTCGGCGCCACCGTCGTCATCGGCGCACTCGTCGGCATGAACGTCAATTTCTGGGTGTCGCGGAATTTCGTCTTCGCCCCCGACGTGCGGCGGACCCGTGACCAGATGCGATCCTTTTTCATCGTGTCGCTGACCACGCTGCTGCTGCGGCTGATCGTTGCCTATGCGCTGGTGTGGCTGTTCTCGCTGCCGATTTTTGCCTTCCTCAACCTGCTGCCGTTCGATGCCGCGCCGATGCGCCTGGCCGCCATCGGCGCCATGGGCATCGTCACCTTCTATTCCTTCTTCGCTCACAAGCACATTTCCTTTGCCGGCGGCATCACGCACCGTCTGCGCCAGATGAAAGTCGTACGCTGATGCATGTCGAGACCCTGATCATCGGTGCCGGCCCCGCCGGCCTGACCACCGGATACGAACTGACCAAGGCCGGACGCTCCGTCGCCATCATCGAGCGCGACCCGGCCTATGTCGGCGGCATTTCGCGCACCGTCGTCTACAAGGGCTACCGCTTCGACATCGGCGGCCACCGCTTCTTTTCCAAGAGCGCGGAGATAGAGGATCTGTGGACAGAACTGTTGGGCGACGAACTGCTCGAGCGTCCGCGTTCGAGCCGCATCTTCTACAAGCGCAAGCTGTTCGATTATCCGCTGCGCGCCATGGATGCGCTGGTCAAGCTCGGCCCCATCGAGGCTGTGCGCTGTGTCCTGTCCTATGGCTGGGCCCGTCTCAATCCCACCCTGCCGGCTAAGAATTTTGAGCAGTGGGTGGTCAACAATTTCGGCCGGCGCCTGTTCCAGATTTTCTTCAAGACCTACACCGAAAAGGTCTGGGGCATGGACTGCTCCGAGATTTCAGCCGACTGGGCCGCCCAGCGTATCAAGGGGTTGAGTCTTGCCTCGGCTATCCTGTCGAGTTTCGGCCTCACGAAAAAGCCCAAGGGCGACAAATCCGGCGTCATCAAAACGCTGATCAATTCCTTCCGTTATCCCCGCCTCGGCCCTGGCCAGATGTGGGAACGCGCTCGCGACAGGATCGTCGAAAACGGCGGCACGGTTCTGATGGGGTCGACCATCACCCGGCTCACCCAGCATGCCGAGACCGGCCGCTGGGTCGCCATTGTCACCGATGCCGATGGCAGGGAACAAAAGATCACCGCCGCTCATGTCGTCTCGTCCATGGCGATGAACGAGCTCGTCAAACTCGTCGGCGCCGATACTGATCCCGCCATGCAGCAGGCTACTGCTGGTCTCAAGTATCGCGACTTCCTCATCATCGGGTTGATCGCCCGTGGCAAGGAACGGTTCACCGACAACTGGATCTACATCCACGACCCTGACGTGAAGGTCGGACGCATCCAGAACTTCAAGTCGTGGTCGCCGGACATGGTCCCCGATCCCGACACCGCCTGTTATGGCATGGAATATTTCTGCTTCGAGGGCGACGGATTGTGGTCGGCGCCCGACAGCGAGCTGATCGAACTGGCCAAATCCGAAATCGCCCGGCTTGGGCTGGTTGCCGAGGACGCCATCATCGACGGCTCAGTGGTCCGGCAGAAAAAGGCCTATCCGGTCTATGACGACATGTACCAGTTCCATGTCGACACCATCCGCGAAGGGCTCACGGAGCGCTTTACCAACCTGCACCTGGCCGGCCGCAACGGCATGCACAAGTACAACAACCAGGATCACGCGATGATGACGGGCCTTTTGACCGCCCGCAACATCCTCGCCGGTGCCGAGATCTACGACACCTGGGGTGTCAACCAGGACGCCGAATACCACGAGGGCGGATCTGCCGGCGCCGAGGACGTGACCGAAAGGCTGACACCGCGCAAGGCTGGCTAGTAGATGGAGGCGGCGGCGACGAGCGGAAAGCATTTCCGCTTCGAGACTTATCTCCGGCCACTGATCGTCCTCATTTACGCAGGGCTGGAGATTGCCTTGTTCGCCATGCACTGGCCTTCGGGAGACGAAGGTCAAGCGTGGCTTTGGGCGCGCGAGATTTCCGGGTTTCCCGATGTCTTCGTCGTTCCTGGCGAAGGCCATCCGCCGCTGTGGTTCTGGCTTCTCAGGTTGCTCTCAAGCGTCATGAGCTTCGATCAGGCGCGCTACTTCACCCTGATCCTCGCCATCCTCAATGCGCTACTGCTCGTCAGGCTGTTCCGCCACGATCTGCCGATGGCGATCCTCATGCTGTTCTCGGCATTCGGGCTCTATTACTGGGGCTACAATTTCCGCCCGTACACGCTGATTCTGACGCTGACGCTTGTGGCGCTGCTGCTTGAACGTGCGGGGAGGCCGAAGCTCGCGACGTGGCTAATGGCCTTGTCCTGCGGCTTTCATTTCTTTGCCGGATTTCTCTACGCCTTCTGGCTGAGCGTCGCCTGGCGGCGTGGACTGAGGCTGAGCGCTCTCCTGCCGCCGTCAGTGCTGGCGCTGCTGTTCGGTGTCCTTGCGATCCTGTCGGGTCAATCCAACCGAGATCTGACCATTCAATTCGCATCTTCGGCCATTCTGGCGGTCAAAATTTTCGCAACACCATTCGTCCTGTTCCTGTACCCGCTGGAAATTGGCGCGATCGTAGTCGCGGCGCTGGTTGTGTTCACCTTCCGACGCGATCCTGCGACTTCAATCAGCTATCTGGTCGTTGCCGTGCTCTTTTCCATGTTTGCCGCGGCGGTTTACGGACATCAGGCCTGGCATCTCGCCTTTCTGATCGTCTTGTTGCTCATGGCTGTCGCGACAACGCGCGCCAACGCACGTACATGGCCGCTCTACTTCCTGCTTGTCCCGGCACTAATCGCAGGTGGTAACAAGGCCTATCTCGACCTCACCGTCAGCCCGGTCGATGGAAAGGCCTTCGGCCTGATCGTCGAGGACGCGGGCTCACGGTTGGATTCGACCCGAAACCTTGTCGTCTGGCCGGACCTGCTCGCGCTCGGCGTCACCGCCAGCACCGGCATGGAGTTCATCAGCGGAAATGACGGTGCCATCGGCGGCCCTATCCGTTGGGCGAACCGCAAGGAATACCAGATCGATACCGATCTGCTTGAAACGCTGCCGCATCCGTATTGGCTCTATTGCTACCGGTGCGACCCGATATTGGCCGCCATCGAGAACAGCGACCGCGTCCCGCAACGCCTCTACACATCCGATCCTGAGAACGACGGTGAGCCCGTCGGCGCCTACCGCATCGAATGATGCATCGAGCCCCTCAGATCTTAACCAAAACACTTAAGGTAAACGATTGAATAACCTCCTCTTCACGGCCCCGTGAGGATTGATTCCCGTCTGTTCATGCTAAAAGTCCGGCCATCGGTAATGCAGCGGATACCGCGGAGACTTCAATGGCCACGACCACACGCTATGACTGGGTAGATGCCGCCAAGGGTTTGTCGATCCTGATGGTGGTCATGCTTTATTCGACCTATTCGGTCGGTGAGGACACCGGACAGATCGGCGCCCTGCACCTTGTGGCCGGCTATCTGACACCGTTCCGCATGCCCGATTTCTTCGCCATTTCCGGCCTCTTCCTATCCCGGACGTTGGCCAAGGACTCGCTGACCTTCTTTGACAAGCGCGTCGTCCATTACGCCTATTTCTACCTGCTCTGGCTGGCCATCCACATCACCGTGAAAGTGGTGCTGGCAACTGGCGATATCGGCCTGGCCGGTTCCGAGTTCGTCCATTCGCTTGTCGAGCCCTATGGCGTGTTGTGGTTCATCTACGTGCTGGCGATGTTCAACATCGCGGTGAAGCTGCTGCACATGCTCAAGGTACCGCATTGGGCTGCCCTTGCCGCCGGTATCGCCTTGCAGCTCTGGGCCGTGCACACGCCCTACCTGACCGGTTCCTACGCCATCGACCAGTTCGGCGCCTATTTCCTTTATTTCTACGCCGGCTACGCCCTTGCCCCGGTCTTTTTCAAGATCGTCGGCTATGCTGAGGACCACAAGGCTCAGGCTCTTGCCGCTCTTGCAGTCTGGGCCGTGGTCAACGGGCTTGCCGTCTTCCTGCCGGGCTACACCCTGCACACCACTGACATCGATGTGGGTCTTGCCGGTCTGCCGGGCCTGCGCATCGTCTTCGCCTTCCTGGGTATGCTGGCGATCTTCGTCTCGGCGGCGCTGCTGGTTCGCTTCAAGTCGATGGCCTGGCTGCCCTGGATCGGCGCCCGCTCGATCGTGCTCTATGTCGCTTTCGCCCTGCCGATGACGGCGGTGCGCATGGTGCTGATCAAGCTCAACCTCGTGCCCGACGTGACCATGTTGTCGATCGTGGTCTACGCCGCGGCGCTCGCTGGCCCCTTCGTTCTCTACGGTCTGGTGCAGTGGACTGGCTACGGCAAGTTCCTGTTCGAGCGCCCCTCCTGGGCTCATATCGACAGGCGGCGCGCTCCGGCTCGCCCCAGTGTCGTCCCGGCCGAATAGGCTCGGGCACAGGACACCAAGAGCGACAAACTGAACAAAGCACTTGGATTGCGGCGGGAAATCCCCGCCGCCCTCTTGCTTTTTTGCGCCATTCGGCCAATTACACGCCCGTTCCCTCCGTCAACGAAGGGTCGGGCGTCACCCGCCCGATGCGCGCATGCGAACCGCCATTATCCAGTTCCCCGGGTCCAACCGTGACCGCGACATGATCGCGGCTGTCACCAAGATCTCCGGCCACGCTCCAGAAATCGTCTGGCACAAGGAAACGAGCCTTCAAAAGCCCGATCTCGTCATCCTGCCCGGCGGGTTTTCCTACGGCGATTATCTGAGGTCCGGCGCCATCGCGGCGCGGTCTCCGATCATGGCCGCCATACGCCAGGCGGGCGAAGCCGGCGTACCGATTCTCGGGGTCTGCAACGGCTTCCAGATTCTCGTCGAGGCCGGCATGTTGCCGGGCGTTTTGATGCGCAACGCCTCGATCCGCTTCGTCTGCCACGAAGTGAAACTCGAAGTCGCCAATGCCCGCACCCGCTTCACGTCCGGGTATTCCAAAGGCCAGGTGATCCGCTGCCCGGTCGCCCATATGGACGGCAATTATCACGCCGACGACGACACGCTGAAGCGCGTCGAGGACAGTGACCAGGTCGCATTCCGCTATGCCGAAGGCACCAATCCCAACGGCTCGGCCAATGACATTGCCGGCGTCTTCAACGATCGCTTCAACGTCCTCGGCATGATGCCCCACCCCGAGAACCTCATCGAGGCCGAACACAGCGGCACCGACGGGCGACCTTTGTTCGAATCCCTGTTCGAGGGGGCCATGGCGTGACCATGGACCCTCGCAAGACCGTCGCCGCGGCCGGTTTTGCGATCGGCCTGATAGCGCTGGTGCTGCAGTTCTTCGTGATCGTGCCGCCGTCGCTTGACGCCGGGCGCGGGATCATCGGCTCCGTGATCTACTATTTTTCCTTTTTCACCATCCTGACCAATATCGGGTTGGTGCTCATCTATCTCGGCGCGCTGGTCCGCGGTCGACGCTGGCTGGTCTTTTTCCGCAAGCCGCACACGCGCGCCATGGCCGCCGCGTCCATCGCGCTTGTCGGCGGATTCTATCATTTCGTGCTGGCCGGCCAATGGCAGCAGGACGGCCTGCTCCAGTGGTGCAACATCACGCTGCACTATGTGACGCCGATCCTCTATCTCGTCTGGTTCACCGTCTGGAACCGTACTGGACCGCTGAAATGGAAGGCGATCGTCACATTGCTCGCCTACCCGCTGATCTACCTGATCTACATCCTCATCCGCGGCCCGATCGCCGGCGAATATCCCTATGCCGTGCTCGATGCCGGCGCCTATGGCTACGGCCAGGTCGCCATCAATGTGGCCGGACTGCTCGCCCTTCTTCTCGTTTTCAACACCATCGCCATCGCCGTCGACCGGTCCCTTCTTGCAGGCAAACGAAACTGACATGATCCCCAACGAACCCAAGATCACCGCCGATCTCATCGCCGCCCACGGGCTCAAGCCCGAGGAATACGACAAGATCCTCGAGCTGATGGGGCGCGAGCCGAGCTACACCGAGCTCGGCGTGTTCTCGGCCATGTGGAACGAGCACTGTTCCTACAAGTCCTCCAAAAAATGGCTCAGGACCCTGCCTATCACCGGCCCGCGCGTCATCCAGGGTCCGGGCGAGAATGCCGGCATCGTCGATATCGGCGATGGGCAATGCGTCGTCTTCAAGATGGAATCGCACAACCACCCCTCCTTCATCGAGCCCTACCAGGGCGCGGCGACCGGTGTCGGCGGCATCCTGCGCGATATCTTCACCATGGGCGCCCGCCCCGTTGCGGCGATGAACGCCCTGCGCTTCGGCGAGCCCGAGCATGAAAAGACCCGTCATCTCGTCTCCGGCGTTGTTTCGGGCGTCGGCGGTTACGGCAACAGTTTTGGCGTCCCGACGGTTGGCGGCGAGGTCGAATTCAACGCCCGCTACAACGGCAACATCCTGGTCAACGCCTTCGCGGCCGGCATCGCCGACACCGACAAGATCTTCTATTCCGAGGCCAAGGGCGTCGGCCTCCCCGTCGTTTATCTCGGCGCCAAGACCGGACGCGACGGCGTTGGCGGCGCCACCATGGCCTCGGCCGAATTCGACGACGAGATCGAACACAAGCGCCCGACCGTGCAGGTCGGCGACCCCTTCACCGAAAAGCGCCTGCTCGACGCCTGCCTCGAACTGATGGAAACCGGCGCCGTTATCGCCATTCAGGACATGGGCGCAGCCGGCCTCACCTGCTCCGCCGTCGAAATGGGCGCCAAGGGCGACCTTGGCATCGAGCTCGACCTCGACAAGGTGCCCCAGCGCGAAACCGACATGACACCCTATGAGATGATGCTCTCCGAATCCCAGGAGCGCATGCTGATGGTGCTCAATCCGGAAAAGGAAGCCGAAGCCCGCGCCGTTTTCGAGAAATGGGAACTCGATTTCGCCACCGTCGGCGTCACCACTGACGATTTGCGCTTCCGCCTGATCTGGCAGGGCACCGAGGTCGGCAATCTGCCGATCAAGGAACTCGGCGACGAGGCTCCGGAATACGACCGTCCCTGGGTCGAGCCGAAAAAGGCCAAGCCGATCAAGGCCCCCATCCCGCCGATCGACATTTCCGAGGCGCTGTTGCGCCTTGTCGGTTCGCCCGACTTGTCCTCGCGCCGCTGGGTCTACGAGCAGTATGATACCTGGATTCAGGGCAATACCTTGCAGCTGCCGGGTGGCGACGCCGGCGTCGTCCGTGTCGATGGCCATCCGACCAAAGCCCTCGCCTTCTCTTCCGACGTCAATCCGCGCTATTGCGACGCCGACCCGTTGGAGGGCGGCAAGCAGGCTGTGGCCGAGTGCTGGCGCAACCTGACAGCCACCGGCGCCGAGCCCTTGGCCGTCACCGACAATCTCAATTTCGGCAATCCGGAAAAGCCTGAGGCCATGGGCCAGTTTGTCCGTGCCCTCGAAGGCGTCGGCGAAGCCTGTCGCTTCCTCGAATTTCCCGTCGTTTCGGGCAATGTCTCGCTCTACAACGAGACCAACGGCGTCGGCATCCTGCCGACCCCGACTATTGCCGGCGTCGGCCTCATTCCCGACTATCACCACATGGCCCGCATCGGCTTTGCCGCCGAAGGCGACGTTATCCTGCTGATCGGCGCACCCGACGAATGGGGCACACATCTCGGCCAGTCGCGGTTCCTCTCGGTGCTGTTCGGTCGTGACGAAGGCGCTCCGCCGCCGGTCGATCTCGAACACGAGAAAAAGGTCGGCGATTTCGTCCGCACCCTCATCCGCGCCGGCACCGCCACCGCCTGTCACGACCTTTCCGATGGCGGTCTCGGCGTTGCCCTGGCCGAAATGGCGATGGCGTCAGGCATCGGCGCCCGCGTCTCCGAGCTCAATGACGAAAACCTCGCAGCAGTGTTCTTCGGCGAGGATCAGGGCCGCTATCTCGTCACCATCAAGCGCGATGACCTCGACGCAGTCGAAGACGCAGCCAAGGCCGCCGACGTGTTTGCAGCCTGGATCGGCACCACTGGCGGCCAATCACTGCAGCTGGGAGAAGCGCGCGCGATCCCGGTCGCCGATCTGGTCTCCGTGCACGAGGACTGGTTCCCGCGTTTTATGGCGTGACGTCGTAACGCTTGAATTCGCGGGCCAGCCAACTGTCTGGCGACAGCGTGCCGATGCGGTCGGAGTTGCGGACCCGCGATGAGCAGAAATGCAACGCGACCGTTTGCGGTTTGATCATTTCATCGATAACCGCCGGCGGCTCGAAGACGTTCCAGATGTCGTCGCTAGGCACCGGGTAGAAAACCTCAAACGGTGAGGCGTAGCGCAACAACCCGAGCTTTTTAGCATAGGCCTCAACGGCCCCCGGTCCGAAGGTTCCCCATTGCAGGGTTTCGCGCGTGCGCGGATGGCCGAGCGCCGCCTGTATGCGATAGCGCAGCTTGCGATCCCAACGGAACCAGAACGGAATCGGGGTCGGCGACAGATAGAAATCGATCAGTTCCCGGAGCAATAGTGAATTGCTCGGCGCACGCAGTACCGCCGTGTTGATCTGGCGTTCCGGCTCGTAGCCGAACAGATAAGGCTCATCGAGCGGCATCGGCTTGAACAGAAACACATCCGTGTCCACCCAGGTGACCGGGAACTTGTTCAGCATCGCATAGCGGAAATAATCGGAAAACAGCGCCGTGCTGTTCGACTCCGTGTGCCGGGTGATCATGTCTTCCGGCGCGATTTCCCGCGCATCACGAACCTCGACCCCATCGGGCAATCCAGCCACCGGACCATAGGTCCACAGCACCGCCTCGTGCCCGTGTGCCAGCCAGGTCTTGAGACATAGCTTTTCGATCCAGTCGGCCTTGTCGCCAATCCAGAGTGAATGAAGTTCGTTCTTGATCAACACAATGCCTCAGAATGTCGGGCCACAAATACCGGAACGCAACGCACAAGCCCCCCTGTGCGGCGCGATTTCATGCGTGCCGGGGTTATGATCCCCATTATTGACAGGCGGTTCCCCGGACGTCGAACGAAAAAGCCGACACCATTGACGCACGATTTGCGAACCGCCATACCTCAACGAAACGAACTGCGAGGCACAATCATGGCGATGAATGCGGGCGATATCGAGAAGATGATCCAGGAAGCTTTTCCCGATGCGAAGGTCGAGATTCGCGACCTTGCCGGCGATGGCGATCATTTCGCCGCCGCGGTCGTCTCCTCCGCTTTCGTCGGCAAGTCGCGCGTCGAGCAGCAGCGCATGGTCTATGATGCCCTCAAGGGCAAGATGGGCGGCGAACTGCACGCCCTGGCGCTCCAGACCAGCACGCCGTAGCCGGCCGGATGCCCCACCCCTCCCCATTTCACGAGGAGGGGGACCATGCAAAGCATGGTGGAGGGGCAGACCAGGGACGTCAAGAGTGCAGACCGCACCAAAAACCATCAAACGCGCCAAATCCTTAAGGCGAAATCTGTCTTTGCCGGAGGTCCTTCTCTGGCAGCATCTTCGTAAACAGGCGCTTGACGGATTGAGGTTCCGCCGCCAGCACCCGCTGGGGCCGTATGTGCTTGACTTCTATTGCCCCTCGGCGCGCCTATGCGTCGAGGTTGATGGCCGCGCCACCCACGACTTGCCGGATCAGGCCGAACACGATCTGCGCCGCGACGCCTGGCTTGCGGAACAGCAGATCAAAGTGTTGCGCATTCCGGCCACGGATATTCTCAATCCCAACAAGTTCTCGGATGCACTCGAATCGATCAAGGCGCAGGCCGCCCCCTCCACCGCCGTTCCGGCGGTTCCCCTCCCCCGCAACGCGGGGGAGGATTAGTCCCGTCGCCAGCATCCACACCCATTCTACGTCGCCCGCATGTGCGCCCCGATCCTCCCCATTTCATGGGGAGGGGGACCATGCGAAGCATGGTGGAGGGGTCTTCCCTCAGCGCGCAAACGCCGAGAACGGGTTCTCCCGCGTCAGCAGCGAAATCACCTCCTCGCTCACCCCCCTCTCCCGCATCGCCGGCAACACCGAACCCGCTAGCACCGTGTAGGGCATCGGCTCGCCGCCGCCCGGCTTGGCCGGGTCGAACCAGCCGGCGTCGTGGCTCAGCAGCATCTGGGCTTCCAGCCCGGCGTCGAGCGCCCGCATCACCGGTTCGAGATAGTCGCCGTCCGGCACCCAGCCGGCATTGTCGAACTCGATCCAGGCCCCGCGCGCCGCCACCGCCTTGTGCAGCGCGAAATCCGGCTCGGCCTGGGTGTGGATCGAGATGAACCGGGACGGATCGCCGCCCTCGGCCTCGATGATATCGAGCTGATCCATCACCACCCTGCCCTTGATCGTATGGCTGCCGATCACCGCGTTAGAGGTCTTCGCTGCCCTGACCGCCGCCCTGAGGATCCGCGCTTCGAGTTCGGTAATGCCATCGTCGCCAGCACTCAGTTTGATCCAGCCGGCCTTGAAATCGGCTTCGTCCAACCGCTCGTTGAGCTCCCGGCTCATCCAGGTCTCGAGCTCGGCTTCGCTGGCGGTTTTCACCCAATCGGGAATCCATGGTTCGCGGTAGTTGCCCGTCGGCACGACGACCGGCAGTCCCGTCGCCTGCGACACGGCAAGATCGATATCCGCCCGCCGCCCGACGCCGCCGGTGGTGCATTCAACCAGCGCAGTGACGCCCTGCGCCTTGGCCGCCTCCACCTGTGGTGCCATCAGGCGCACCACGTCATCGGTCTCCGCTTGGGCAAAGCCCGGCACGTCCGGCGTCCTCAGATCAACGAAGATATGTTCGTGCGGCAGGATAAAGCCGAGTTCGTCCGAAGTCTTCGGTCCGAGTGTTGTGTGCAAAACCGCCATGTCGCCTCCTCAATTTTGCCCTTTGCTGCGCATATTATCGGCTCTTGAGGTTCAAACCAGACCAGGCTGCCTGGTAAATCTCCCCCACACGCGCGTGCCCTCCCTCGACAGCGCCAGCCGCTTCGATTAATGAGGGCCCTTCCGGTTTTGCGGGCCTTGACCCCGCCGAAGCATCAAGGACATCACCATGAGCGACATCACCGCCTTCATCGACACCTCCGTCAAGTCCAACGACGTCTTCCTGTTCATGAAAGGCACCCCGGACTTTCCGCAGTGCGGCTTCTCCGGCCAGGTCGTGCAGATTCTGAAGTATCTCGGCGTCGAATTCGGCAGCGCCAACGTCCTCGAAAGCGACGAGCTGCGCCAGGGCGTCAAGGACTACACCAACTGGCCGACCATCCCGCAGCTTTACGTCAAGGGTGAGTTCGTCGGCGGCGCCGACATCATCCGCGAGATGTTCCAGGCCGGCGAGCTGCAGGAGCACATGACCAAGGCCGGCATCGCCGTCAAGCAGGCGAGCTGAGCAGCTTCACATCGCTGAGTTTCAGGGCGTCCGGCCTCTGCCGGGCGCCTTTTTTTCGGAGTGTTTTCAGGAAAAGTGGGCACCACTTTTCCGGCTGAGCTTGTCGAAGCCTCGAAAACACGACCACTCAAAGACCTGGAGCAGATCAGGCGACGCCGCATGAGCGTGATCTGTTCTACCGCGCCAGCCCGAACTGGATCTCGATCTTCTGGTAACCGGAGCCGCCACCGCGCCAGGAATGGTAGATTTCGCGGCTCTCGCCGGAAAACTCGTAGCGGGAGTGCCGAATATCCTCGATCAGCGGCGCATAGCCCTTGGTGAAAAGACTGCGCAGAGGTCCCTGATAGACCGCTGATGCCACCACGATGTCCTCGAGTTCGACAAACTCGAATTCCGGCTCCTCGGCCGGAGTGCCATCGGCGACCGGCAGGCAGAAACGGATATCGAATTCGGTCTTGCCATCCTTGGGAAGGTTCTGTGCCACAAAGCTCCACGGACCATTCACGACCAACCCGCAGCGCACGCAGTCGGCCTCGATGCGGGGCGTCAGTTCCGCCGATACGGCGGCGATCTGCCGGATCGACAGGCGCCTTGCAGCGCTGAGCACCCGCGCCGCGGGCACCTCCTTGATATCCATGTGAAGCACTCCGTTTGGCGCGAACCTCCTGCTGCAAGCATCGGCACGCAATCGAAATCGTGGAAATTTCTTTCGATTTGACCCGCTACTCGATCCGGTGATGGCAAATTGTTCTGATTTTTCCGCACCGTCGTCCTAGGCGGTGCTTAATCGCTCGGTCGATCCATCAAGAAAATCAATCCATTGCATTCGACAAATCGGCTTGCGTGATGACCTCTCCTCAATAAACTGGCCGCCCCGTTTCAGGTGCCCGACATGACAAACGCCAGTGCCCGCCCGCCACCTCCCCCTTGCCGCGATTGTCATTGCCGGCTGCATCATCGCCGCCGTCACCTTCGGCGCCCGCTCCTCGATCGGGTTGTTCACCCTGCCGATGACCGCTGACATGGGCTGGAGCCGCGAGAACTTCGGTCTGGCCATGGCCATCCAGAATCTCGTCTGGGGTCTGGCCCAACCGATTGCCGGCGGCTTGGCCGACCGCTACGGCACGGCGCGGGTTCTCGCCGTCGGTGCGGTGATCTATGCCCTTGGGCTTGCCGGCATGGCCTTTTCTCCCAACGAGCCGATGCTCTATCTGACCGCAGGCCTGCTGATGGGCACGGGCATCGGCACGGCAAGTTTCGGTATCGTCATGGCCGGGTTCGGGCGCGCAGTGCCACCGGAAAAACGCTCCTTCGTTTTCGGCGTCGCCACCGCGGCCTCCTCGCTCGGTCAGTTCGTTTTCGCCCCGCTCGGCCAGGCCTTCATTTCCAGTTTCGGCTGGCAGATGGCGCTCATCTATCTCGCCGCGCTGGTGGCGCTGGTCATTCCGCTGACACCGTTCCTGACCGGCAAGTCCGAAACCACACAAGGCGAAGCCGACCTGCCTTTCATGCAGGCGCTGGCCCGCGCCTGGGGACATGGCAGCTACAAACTGCTGGTCATCGGCTTTTTCGTCTGCGGCTTCCATCTCGCCTTCGTTACCGTGCACATGCCCGCCTACCTCATTCAGTGCGGTCTCAGCCCGGAGGTTGGCTCCTGGTCGATCGCCCTGATCGGCCTGTTCAACATCGTCGGCTCGCTTCTGGCCGGCTGGCTCGGTGGAAAGCTGCCACGGCAATACCTGCTCGCCTCCATCTATCTGTCGCGGGCCGTGATCACGGCGATCTTCCTGATCCTGCCGGTCTCCGAGGTGACGGCCTACACCTATGCCGCCGCCCTCGGCATGATCTGGCTCGCCACCGTGCCACTGACCGCCGGCCTTGTGACGATGTTCTTCGGGGCGCGCTATCTCGGCATGCTCTATGGCATCGCCTTCCTGTCGCACCAGGTCGGGGGTTTCCTCGGCGTCTGGCTCGGCGGATTGACTTACGACGTCACCGGTTCGTACGCCCTGATCTGGTATCTCGGCATCCTTCTGGGACTGGCTTCCGCAGCAATTCACCTACCGATCCGCGAGAAAAGCGTCCCCGGTTTTGCCGGAGCGACGGCCTGACAATCGGTCAAAAAGCCTTCCAAAGCTTGCCATCGGCGAAAAATGGGGTGAAGTTCGCCGTTCAGGCTAGCACGCCGACTCCATCATTTGAGATAGACATGACCAGCCATCAACCGGCAAAGACCTTGCCGCGCATAGAATTCATCGCCCTTATCGCCGCAATCATGGCGCTCAACGCGCTCGCTATCGACGTCATGCTGCCGGCCTTTCCCAATATCGGCGACGCGCTTGGCGTCGCGGCCGAGAACGACCGGCAATACATCCTGACCGTCTATTTGCTCGGTTTTGGTGTCAGCCAGATCATCTACGGCCCGCTTTCGGACCGCTACGGACGGCGGGCTCCGCTGCTGATCGGCATCGCAATCTACATGGCAGCCGCCTTTCTTGCACCGCTTTCACCAACCTATACGACGCTGCTCACTTTGCGCTTTATCCAGGGCATCGGCGCCGCCGGCACGCGCGTCGTTGCGCAATCCATCGTCCGCGACACCTTTTCCGGCCGCGCCATGGCCGAGATCATGTCGCTGGTGTTCATGGTGTTCATGCTCATCCCCATCATCGCGCCCGGCATTGGCCAGCTCCTGCTGCTGGCTGGACACTGGAGCACCATTTTCTCCTTCATGGGCATACTTGGCGGCCTCATCGGCCTGTGGGTGTTCCTGCGTCTGCCGGAAACGCTCAAGCCGGAAGACAAGCGCATGCTCACGCCCAGCGTCATCATCGATGGGTTCCGCATCGTGTTTTCCAATCGCATGGCCATGCTCTATGCGTCGGCGGGCATTTTCATCTTCGGCGCGCTGAACGGCTACATCAATTCCGCCCAGCAGATCTACGTCGACATCTACGATCTCGGCCCGCTCTTTCCCTTTGCCTTCGGCACGGTTGGCATCGTGATGGCCATCTCGAATTTCCTCAATTCCCGCATGGTTGGCCGCATCGGCATGCGCCGGCTGTCCCATTACGCCCTGCTCGCCTACATTACCTTCGCCTCGACACTGTTCCTGCTCACGCTGTTCGGAACGCCGCCCCTGTGGCTGTTCCTGACCTTATTCGCGCTGATCATGTTCCATTTCGGCTGGCTCGGCGGCAACATGAACGCCTTATCGATGGAACCGCTCGGCCGGGTCGCCGGCACTGCCTCGGCGGTGTTCGGCTTTGTGCAGACGGTTGGCGGCGCCATTATCGGACTCGCCATCAGCCAGAGCTTCAACGGCACGACCACGCCCATCGTTGGCGGCTATGCGCTGATGGGCTTCGCCGCTCTTGTCTGCGTTCTGGTGGCGGAAAGAGGCCGCCTGTTCGGCGTTGGTGATGATTACAAGGAGCGAGGGCAGCCGGTCGAACGGCGCAAATAGAGCATTTTCAGCAAAAAGCTGGCACCACTTTTGTGGCTGAGCCTTTCGAGGCCTCGAAAATGCGATAAAACAACAGGTTAGGTCGTTTCAGTGTTTCCATGAAACAGTGAAACGATCTAGTCGAAGATCACTGGCCGAGCGTTTGTACCGAATTGCCCGCGTTGAGATCGATCGGCGCGTCGGGTGCGACCGGCGCCATCAGATCGAGCGGTGCGTCGTCGCTCGGCGGACACACCACCAGCGGATCGAGTGAGGGCACACAGGGTGCTGTCGTCGTCGGGTCTGCTAGCGGCGGCGGCTCCTGATCAACGCCGAGATCCTCGATCAACTGTTCGAGCGTTTGCTGGTTGCGCTCTTCGGTTGTCGCCGGCGCGGTTTGCTGATCCTGCGCCGCCTCGGCGGCATTGGCAGCCGCTTCTTCAGCGGCCTTCCTGTCAGCTTCCGCCTTGGCCGCAGCCTCCGCTTCGGCCTTTGCTTTTGCATCGGCTGCCGCCTTGGCTTCTGCCTCAGCTTTGGCCTTCGCTGCCGCTGCGGCGTCTGCTTCCGCCTTTGCCTTGGCCTCCGCCTCTGCCTTCGCTTTAGCTTCGGCTTCTGCTTTGGCAACGGCCTCTTCCGCCTTGCGCTGGGCCTCGAGCGCCATCAGCCGCGCCCGTTCCTCGGCAGCGGCGCGGGCGCGGGCCTCATCTTCGGCCTTGAGCTTTTCGAGCCGATCGACCTCCAGTTCATAGGCGCGCACCTGAATGGAATCGACCATCTGCGCCAGATCGAGCTGGTGGTCCGGCTTGCTGATCGTGCCGCCGAGAACCGCGCTGATGCGCCCGGTGGTTTCGTTGATCAAACTGCCATCGCCAACCGGCCCGCTCGGCGCCAGCGTCCATGTCCCGCTCAACCCGAGGCTCGATAGATCGAGCGCCATGGAGCCGTAAAGCTCCCCTTTGCCCGACGACGCCGCGAGGTTGTCGGCCCTTAGGGTTCCGCCGGCCAGCGAGAGCACGCCGTCCATCTGTCCGGATTTGAACGCACCAGACGCGAGCGATGTGCCGACCAGTGCCGCCAGTTGGTCGGCATCAAGGTTGAGCAGCGTGTCCGAACCGGCAATGGACTCGAAAGCGCCCGGGTCGAAGCCGGAAATCGAGATATCCCTGGCCGAAAAACTCCCTTGCCCGGTCAGCGAACCGACGATGCCGGCAATGGTCTCTCCGGTGCCCTCGATCTGCATCGAACCGGTCAGACTGGCATCGATCGCCTTTGCCGGCGCATCCGGAACAAGGGCGTCAATCGAAACAGCGTCGAGCCCGAGACGCCCCGAGACCTGGCGCGGCCCCGGTGTGCCCGAGCAGCACACCGACAGATCGAGCGACAGCTTGCCGCCCCCGATCGCGGCATCAAGACCGCGCAGGCGCGCAGTACGATTGTCCCAGCTCACATCGAAACCGGTCTTGCCGGCCAGCGCATGACCATTCGAGCTGACCGCATCGGCGGAAACCGAGATGCGCCCGCGCGTTGGGCGAGCGCTGTCGGGTTCGGCGAACGGGCCGTCGGGCCAGATACCGCCCTCGAGATCGAGCAGCGATGCGCCGCCGAGGAACAGCGCCGGGAACCCGCCGATGTCGACAGTCCCGAGATTGAGCGTGCCGGTGTAAAGCGGCGTGCCGGCTTCGATCGACCGCACCAGTTCGCCACTGACCGAGGTGCCGCCAGCCTCGGCATTGAGCGCCGACAGCGTCACCGCCGACGTGCCGGTAAAGGCAATTTCCGAAACGCCCTTCAGCGATGGAAGATAAAGCCCCTGAACCCCGAACAGGTTCGCCCAGGCCGCCGGCTCGGCAATGTCGAAATCGAGCTTGCCGCGCCCCTGCACCGTTTCGAGATCGTTCAGGACCATCGAACCGGAATATTTCAGCCGGTTGCCGGGACTGTCGAACAGCAGCTGCGTATCAAGCGAGTTGACCGGGCTGCCTTCCGCCACCAGCGTCGCTGTGGCACCGCCGGTCTCATCGAGATCGGCATCAAGCCCGAGCGCTGCGGCCATCCCTGCCGGCGAGTCCGCACTCAGCATCACCCGAACGCCAACCGGCCCGCGCGCGTAGTTGAGAATGCCCTGGCTGACCTTGGCGCCAACCGTCAGATCTGACACCCCTGCCCGACCGGAGACTGTAAGCTCCTGCGTGCCGTCTTCGCTGGGCGACCTGAGCGCGATATCGAGATTGGCCGGCAGGTTGCGATCAAAAACCGTCTGCAGTTTCGGAGCAATGCCGAGCCTTTCATAAACCACCGGCAAGGCGCCCTTGTCCGCATCGGCATCGAGAATAAGGCGCCCGCTGCCGGTCAGTACCGGCAGCTTACCGACCTCGTACGCACCCGAGAGCGTGAAGCTCGCCCCGCCCCATTCGCCAGCGGCGATCTGGCTGAAGTTTAGGCCATCCGGCGACCACGCCCCGCGCACCGCCAGTTTCGAGCCCGTCAGCCCAAACACATCAAGACTGTCGGCACTCAGGTCAAAATCTGCGCCGGAAAAGCTGGCGACAAAGCGCGGATCTCCGCTGATGTCGGGCAGACTCGCCATCAGCTCGCGGCTTTGCACCCTGTCGAAGTCTGCAAGCGCCGCCGTCACCGCGAGCTTCCCGCCCGGTTTCGGCACTTGTCCGGCAAAGGTGAAACTTGCGCCATCGAACCGACCCTTGCCGTCGGACAGGCTGACCGCGCCATCGGCCAGGGTGAAGCTTGCATCGAGACTGGCCGGGATGCCGAACAGCGGGGTCTTTTCGTCAGGTGCTCGCCACAACTGCACCAGCGCATCAAGGCGCGACGTGTCGAGTTTCAGATGTCCACTGGCGACGGGTTGGCCATCCTTTTGCCCGAGCGTGCCGTTGAGGGCCAGCATCGTGTCCCCGCTCAAACTCCCCTGAAAGGTATCGATCCGCCAATCGGTACCATCGGTATGGGCGTCAAGCCGCACATTGCGCATGGCGAAGGCCCTAAGATCGAGCTCGGCAATGTCGGCATGGATCTCCCCGGACAGCGGCGGCACCGGTGCCGGCGGCAATTCCGAGATCAGTCGGACAAGCTCATAGGGATCGTTCTCCGAGGTCTTGCGGGCGTCGCGCGGCGCCAGTCCGACAACGCCACCAGAAACCGTCGCGTTGAAACGGGGCTTGTCGCCAATCTCCAGCTCCGCCGCCCCGGTCAGCCTTGTGCCGGCGCGGTTCTCGTCCGGCACCAGCACGTAATTGGTCATCCGCGCCCGGTTGAGATTGGCATCGACCTGGGCGTCGAGAACCAGATTGCCCTTGATAGAGTCACGACCTCCGGCCGGTGGTTGCTTGTAGGACAGCTTGCCGGTGTATCCCGGCGTTTCGCCCGTCTTCAGCAGCCCGTCGGTGTTGAGCGAAAAACTACCGTCGCCAGCGCGCAGGAACATTGCCACCTGCACGCCGCTGTCGCTGCTCATCTGCGAGGTGTTGATGCGGACCTGATAGGACTTGCCTTCGAAATTACCGGTGGCGTTGACCCCGAACGGGCCGCGCAGAGCAGAAAGCGACAGCTTGCCCTCGATCCCGTCCATGCGCCACTCATAGCCACTGCGCGCGTCCGACAGCGTCACCTCGCTATCGGTGAATTCCGCATTGGCCACCGAAACATTGGAGGCATTGACCGTTTCGGGCAGGTTGACCGGCAAGAACAGCTTGCCGGTTTCATCGACGTTGAGGCGCAAGGCGATACCGGTGACACCGAGCCGCGTCACCGTGAACCGGTCGCGCAGGAAATCAGTCAGCGAGAAATCGGCCTCGGCATGGCGGATGGTGGCGACCGGAGAGCCGGCTGGCCCGACGCTGATCCCGTCCATAGTGATGCGCGGCGCCGGCAGGAAACGAATATCGATCTTGCCCGAGACAGAAACCGGAGTACCAAGCGCCTCGCTCGCCAGCGCCTCGATCTGGGGACGGCGATCCGACCAGTCGATGAAATACGGCGCTATGAATCCAAAGGCGATCAGCAGGATAAGCAGACTGCCTAGGACGATGTAGAGACGATTGAGCACGTTTGACCTGCCTGGGCCCGGATAGATCAAACTGTAGTGAATCCGTACGCCCTCGTCACCCCGATTGGCACGCACCGGCACCGGGCGCAAGCATCAGGCTCCATTTAGCGCCATCAGTAGCGTTCCCGAGGTCCGGAGCAGGCATCAATGAGACGAAAACCGCTTTGGCAGGACGCGCCTGCGGCGATTTTCAAAACCGGAGACCGCGAGTTGATTCTCCTGAACCTCAGGGGCTACGCGTAGTGGTTGGCGATCACCGCGGCAGCGATTTCGGGCGAGTCGATCACCCCGACCACGTCCTCGGTGCGCGGCACCTGGCTGGCAGAATCGGAAACCACGATCGCCATCGAGCGGTTGCGCTGGTTCATGCGCGCAATGATGGTGTTGAGGATGCTCGATTCCGGCGCGATCGTGTAGTCCTTGTGGGCCACAGCCCCGAGCGGCTGATGGGCGAACCGGTCGGCGGCATAGGTACGCGACAGCCGGGCAAAGCCCATGATGCGGCTGCCATCGGCGATAATCACCGTGGCGCGGCGCCCGTCGAGCACGTTGAGCGCATCGACGATGGAGGCTTCCTTGGGCATGATGATGAAATTCGGGTTCATCAGCTCGCGTGCCTGGCGCACCAGGTACATGTTGGTGTGGCGGTTGGTCGGGATCGGCCGACCACGGTTTCTGAGCTTGACCGTGTAGATGTTTTCCTTGACCAGCGCCCGCCGGATCGACACCGCCAGGGCCACCGCCAGAACAAGCGGAACGATGACGTTGTAGTCGCGGGTCATCTCGAAGATCATGACGATCGCGGTCATCGATGCGCCGGTGGCACCGCCGACCAGCGCTCCCATGCCGACCACGGCGAATTCCGCCGGCGAGAAGCCGGAGTTCGGAAACAGCATCAGCCCCACCGCGCCGATTGCCGCGCCAATCGAGGCACCGATGAACAGCGACGGCGAGAACACCCCGCCCGAAGCGCCGGCGCCGAGGCTGATTCCGGTGGCGACGAGCTTGCCGACGAAGATCGCCGCAAGGATCCAGAACGTCGTCATGCCGCCGTCGAGGATGGTCTGGATGGTGGCGTAGCCGACGCCCGCCGTTTCCAGATGCCCGGTGATCATCGAGAAGCCGTAGGCGATCAGGCCGATCGTCAGCATGCCGATGATGTTCTGGACATAGGGTCCGCCCGGCAGGGTCGGGAAGAAATCCTCCGCCCAGGCCAGGAACTTGATGAAGGCCCAGCTGGCCACGCCGGCGGCGACGCCGAGGAAGGCGTAACCGATGAGCAGGAAGGCATCTATGGTCAGATGCGGCGGCACGGCGGCCACCGGAACTAGGAAGGCCGGCGCAATGCCGAGGAAGAACTGACCGATCGAGGTGGCCGTCGCCGTGGCGATGACAACCGGCAGGAAGGTGCGGTTGGACACTTCCGGCAACAGCAGTTCGACGGCGAACAGCACGCCGCCGAGCGGGGTGTTGAAGGTCGCGGCGATACCGGCTCCGGCACCGGCTGCCAAAAGCGTGATCTTCTGCCAGCGCGGCAGGTTGAGCTTGCGCGCCAGCGTCGAGCCGAAGGAGGCGCCGATCTGGATAATCGGCCCTTCCCGGCCAACCGAAGCGCCCGTGCCGATGGAAATGGCCGAAGCGATCGATTTGATGATCGCAACGACGCCGCGCACATTCCCCTTGTTGTGATAGATCGCGTACATGACCTCGGGCACGCCGTGCCCCTTGGCCTCAGGTGCGAAGGTCTGGACCAGCCACACCACGATGAGCCCGCCGATCACCGGTACGAAAATGAAGCCCAGCCCCCACGGGTTGGCCGCATCATACTGATTGGCGTCGTAAACCGGGTTGAGTTGCCCGAGGAACATCAGGTTGTGAACCGCCCCGATCATGTATCGGAACGCCACCGCGCCCAGCGCGGCCACGATGCCTATCAGGAATGCGAGAACACCAAGGACGGGCAAGGAAACATTGCGCTCCGCCTCCTGAGTGTCGGGATCGACAGCGGGAGGAGCGGCTGTGGGGGTGACTTCGGTCATGGCATGTGCGGCTTGGGGGGGATGAGCCGTGTCCTGCATCTTCGGCGCCGCCACGTCAAGGTTTTCGGCCCTTTTTGGAGCAGAATTGTCAGGAAGTCGCACTGAAACGCCATTCCATCAACCGCGCGGGAACCGCGCGTCCATGCTGTGCACCGGCATTTCGGAGAAAAGCCTTTTGCCGGCATGCGTTCTTGGCTTGCGGCCCGCCGACCGGCTGACTAGCCTTGATCCTCATTTCAGGTGGCCTGTTCGCTCCGTACCACGCGCCGCCACCCAAGTTTACGCGTTATTCGAGGAACCAGACATGCTCGATGCCTTTGCCGACCTGCCCGCCATGGTCGGGAACACCCCGCTCATCCGACTCAACCGCGTGTCCGAGGCGACCGGATGCGAAATCTGGGGCAAGGCCGAGTTCCTCAATCCCGGACAATCGATCAAGGACCGGGCGGCGCTCTACATCATCCGCGACGCCGAACGGCGCGGTCTGCTCAAGCCAGGCGGCACCATCGTCGAAGGCACCGCCGGCAACACCGGCATCGGGCTGACCGTCGTCGGCAAGGCACTTGGCTACAATTCGGTGATTGTCATCCCCGAGACCCAGTCGCAGGAAAAGAAGGACACCTTGCGGCTGAGTGGCGCCACCCTCATCGAAGTTCCGGCTCTGCCCTACAAGAATCCCAACAATTACATCAAGGTTTCCGGGCGACTCGCCGAAAAACTTGCCAACGAGCTCGAAGGCGGCGCGATCTGGGCCAACCAATTCGACAACGTGGCCAACCGCCAGGCCCATATCGAGGGCACGTCACAGGAGATCCTCCGCCAGACCGAAGGAAATCTCGATGCCTTCATCTGCGCCGTCGGCACCGGCGGCACGCTCGGCGGCATGTCGCTGGGGCTCAAGGAAGCCAATTCCAACATCCGCATCGGCCTGGCCGATCCCGAGGGTGCGGCGCTCTATGCCTGGTACACCGAGGGCGAGTTGAAATCGGAAGGCAATTCGATCACCGAAGGCATTGGCCAGGGCCGCATCACCGGCAACCTCGAGGATGTCATCGTCGATCACGCCTATCGCATCCCCGATGCCGAGGCCTTCCCCTATATCTACGATCTGATCGAGCACGAAGGCATGTGCCTTGGTGGCTCGTCGGCCATCAACATCGCCGGCGCCGTCCGTATGGCCCGCGAACTCGGTCCGGGTAAGACCATCGTCACCGTGCTCTGCGATTACGGCCACCGCTATCAGTCCAAGCTGTTCAACCCCGCGTTCCTGCGCGGCAAGGGCCTGCCGGTTCCATCATGGCTGGAAGAAGACGCCGGCATCGACATTCAAGACGTGATGGAATAGGCCGCAATCTGCCTTTTCTGGAGTGAACATCAAATGACCGCCTCTCCGCTCGTCACGACCGACTGGCTCGCCGAGCACCTGTTCGACACCGACATCCGCATCATCGACGGCTCGTGGTACATGCCGGCATCCGGTCGTGATCCCGACGCCGAATACGCCGCCGCCCACATTCCCGGCGCCGTTCGCTTCAACCCCGACGCGATTGCCGACACCTCCATCCCTTTGCCGCACATGCTGGCCGCCCCGGAGGTCTTTGCCGAAGCTGCGGGCCAGCTCGGTATCACCGAGACCGACACCATCGTCGTTTACGACGGCATGGGCCTGATGTCGGCGGCGCGCGTCTGGTGGAACTTTCTCATCATGGGCGCGAAAAAGGTCTTCGTGCTCGACGGTGGCCTGCCCAAGTGGATTGCCGAGGAACGGCCGGTCGCCTCGGGCGAGATGGAGCCGCCGCCGGCGGTCTTCACCCCGAACTTCGACCCGGATGGCGTTGCCGATGCCGCCCGCGTGCTCGCGGCCCTCGATGATCCGGCGATCCAGGTCGTCGACGTGCGCTCGTCAGGGCGCTTCTTCGCCACCGAGCCCGAACCGCGCGCCGGCCTCCGCGGCGGCCACATGCCCGGCGCCAAAAACCTGCCCTTCCCCGATCTCATCGACAACGGACGCCTGCGCCCGCCCGAAGCGTTGGCAGAGCGGTTCGCCAAGGCGGGCATCGATCCGTCCCGCAAGGTCATCACCTCCTGCGGCTCGGGCGTCACCGCGCCGATCGTCTCGCTGGCCATGGCGGCGCTGGGCCACACCCCCGCCACCGTCTACGACGGCTCATGGACAGAATGGGGCGGTCGCGACGACCTGCCGGTCGTCACGGCAGACGCGTAGACCGAAACTCGGGCGAAAACGTCCTGGTGGTCAAAATCTGACACTTGGCACCCGAAGGAAGATGACGGCTTCCAACTTCTTTGCGGCCTTCCCGCAATTGCCAAAAGGTGTTCCATCAACGCCCGAGCGGACGTGCATTCGCCCATCTCGTTTGCGATCGGCGCGATCCAGGTTGACTTTTGATCCGTTTTTATTAATAACCATCCGGTCGGATATAAATTCGTGATGAATCGTGGGACGAAAGCGCGTTATTGACCAACAGACTGTTCTAGATGCCGGCGAAGCCGTCGTTGCCCGACTGGGTGCGGCAGGGCTTACCCTGGAGGCCGTCGCGGTTGAAGCTGGCATCAGCAAGGCGAGTGTCATTTATGACTTCAAGACCAAGCAGGCCTTGATCGAAGCGATCGTGGAACGGGCCTTCCGCCAGGATCGCGAACATCATGCCGCGGTCGAAAAGGATCTTGCCGCGTCCGACAGCGTTGCCGTTCGCGGACGCATCAGGGTCGCCGCGGAACCGCCTCCGGAAGAGTTCAAGCCTGTGGCTCTACAGCTCAGCATTGCCCTGACGCTGGATCCGGCCTTGCGCCGGCGCATGCAGGAAAGCCAGGCGGAAACGATCAAGCGGATCATGGAAACCTCGTCGTCCCCGCGAGGTGCCCTGTTGGCCTACCTGGCCGTGGAAGGTCTGAAGTTTCTGGAATATCTGGATTTCCATCACTTCGACCCGGACGAGAGAGCGCGGATCGTCCGTGAGATCGACTGGCTGGTGACCGCAATCCCGCCGGACAACGACGCAAGCAGCTAGCACTCAAAAAACGGAAAACGAACATGACCAAACCAAACGACGCGGCTACGGTCGCGGTGACCGACGTCGCTTTGCCCATCGCCCGGATATTCATCACCGGCGGCAGCGGATATGTCGGGCGCAACCTGATCCGCCACTTTGTCGGCCAGGGCGTCCCGGTGACGGCGCTGGCACGATCCGCCAAATCGGAGCGGGTGGTGCGCGACCTCGGTGCCACTCCCTTTTCCGGTGATCTCTTTAGCGCCGACTTGGCCTCCGGCATGCGAGAGTGCGACGTACTGATCCATGCCGCCGCCGACACCGACCATGGTCCCGGCACCGAGCGGCAAGAGCGCGTCAACCAAGATGGCACCGAGGCGGTTTTCAGGGCGGCTCGGGCAGCGGGCGTGTCCAGGGCGGCTCATCTCAGCACGGAGTCAGTCCTGGCCGACGGGCGACCGCTCATCAATGTCGACGAGCACCACCCATTGCCACGTCGTCCAGCCGGCGCATATTCCCGCACCAAAGCCGCCGCCGAACACTGCGCTCTTTCCTACAATGGGGCGGCCATGCAGGTCATTGTGGTTCGGCCACGCTTTGTCTGGGGACGCGACGACACGACTGCTCTGCCAGGGTTGCTCGGAGCCGTTCAGTCGGGACAATTCGCCTGGATCAGCGGTGGCGATTATCTTACGTCGACCATCCATATCGCCAATCTCTGTCACGGCATTGAACTGGCGATCACCAGGGGACAGGGCGGCGAAATCTACTTTCTTGCCGATGGGGAGCCGGTTCGGTTCCGTGATTTCGCTACTGCCCTCCTGGCCACACAAGGCGTCACGGCGCCGGAGAAGTCGATGCCGCGCGCATTGCTCCGTGTCATCGCTGGGGTCGGTGATCAGCTACACAAGCTCTCGGGCGGCAGGATAACCGCGCCGCTGACCCTGCAGTCCTTCGCGACCTCCGCTGTGCCGATAACGCTCAACATCGAAAAGGCGCAACGCGAACTCGGCTACAGGCCGATCATGACTCGGGACGCCGGCTTGGCTGAATTGACCACGACGTCATAAAACATGCCTCGACAAGGCTTCTGAATTGGGCGGGCGCGGTTTCGCACCCGCGTCGGCCCTCTTCCGCTGAATGCGCGAAATGATCGGCGACTCTCAGGAAGCGACAAGGACAACGGAACGACTGAAACGGGGCGCCTAGCTGCCGCTAGCAGCTGACTGTCAGAACTTCCGCATCCCGCCAAACACCGGTCATTCGCTCATCGATCATGATGAGCGCCAAGTGTCAGCTTCTGACCACTACCTGATCGGCGGCGCGTAGAGCAATCCGCCCTTCAGCCACAAGGCATTGGCGCCGCGCGGCAGGGCGACGCCGGTCTGCGCCCCGAAGTTGCGGGCGTAGATCTCGCCATAATTGCCAACCGCATGCACGACGGTCTGCATCCAGTCTCTGTCCAGACCGAGCATCGCGCCGAAATCACCATCGAGACCAAGGAAACGCTTGATGTCGGGATTGCGGGTCGACTGCATCGGCTCGAGGTTGAGCGAGGTCACGCCCAGTTCCTCGGCTTCGATCAGCGAGAACAGCGTCCACCTGACGATTTTGAACCACTGGTCATCGCCGGCGCGCACCACCGGGCCATAGGCGAGCTTGCTCAGCCGCTCGGGCAGGATGCGGCCGTGGCCGTCATCGGTCGCCGTGCGCTTGTAGGCATAAAGCCAGCTCGCCGGCGCCAGCATGACGTCGCACCGCCCCTGCTTGTAGGCCTCGGCCAGATCGGCGCGCTCCTCGTAGCGCAGCTCGGAATAGGTCGCCTTTGTCTCGGCGAAGAACCTCTCCAGCGCCGTGCGCTCGTCCGGATCGTCGAGCACGCAAACCCGGACGTTGTCGAGCTCGAACGCCGAAACGGCATCGATGGTCTCCGGCGCCATGAAACTCAACCCGTCGTAAAACGACACGTCGACGAACCTGGCGCCATAGGCGCTGTCGCGCCTGAGAGTCCAGGCGGCATCGCGGGACAGGATGTCGACGGCTCCCGCCTGCAGCGCGGCAAACCGCGCCGTGCCGGAAAACGAGCGGAATTCGACGAGATCGGGATTGCCGAAAACAGCGGCGGCAACGGCACGGCAGAAATCGACATCAAAGCCCGACCACAACCCGGCGTCAGTCTTTTGGGCGAAGCCCGGCATCGGGTCGGTGGCGCCGCAGATCAGGTGACCGCGCTGGCGCACGGCGTCAAGCGTTTGTGCCGAAGCTGGCAGGCTCAGGAAAACGAGGGCCAGAACCAGCAAAGCCCGACGCAGATACATCACGGAATTAGCCTTTGTTCTTGCGGCCCCTGTCGGCCAGCTCCCCCACTGGCGGGAGATATTGCGGCATGCGGCTGGCGCGGGTCAAGCAGACATACCTGCGCCGGATGCCGCCAGTTTGCCGCTGCCAGATACAGTGCGTCGCCACGCCAGACAAGGCCGTGGCAGCACTGGCAGACCTATTCCACAGCTGCCGGTCTATCCACCTATGAGCATCATGCAGCAGAAAAAAGGCCGGGCGTTGTGCCCGGCCATGAAATTGTCTCGTACTGAAAAGATTGCAGTATCGTTGTCAGCGATCTCCTCTTTAGCCGGCGCCGATGACATATCCGTGACACTCGGCCAGCCCGCGCACGCACGGAGGGGCCAGTTCCGTCCTGCGCGTTCCCGCATGGACCCGGGGCCTGCCCCCACTTATAGTGCCACCGGAACAAAACGAGATTCGTTGAGGATGGCGCTAAGGCCTTTATGACTTCCGATCTGTCCCCCCCAGGCCGTCCCGGCCCGATAACATCCCAGTTCGGATCGCGCGAACCGGTATACCTCGACGGGCTCAACGAGGAGCAGCGCGACGCCGTGCTCTCGGTCGAGGGCCCGTTGCTGGTGCTCGCCGGCGCCGGTACCGGCAAGACGCGTGTGCTGACCACCCGCATCGCCCACATCCTTGCCACCCGCCGCGCCCGGCCGAGCGAAATGCTCGCCGTTACCTTCACCAACAAGGCGGCGCGCGAGATGAAGGAGCGCATCGGCCAGTTCGTCGGCGGCGCCGTCGAGGGCATGCCCTGGCTCGGCACCTTCCACTCGATCGGCGCCCGAATTTTGCGGCGCAATGCCGAGTTGGTCGGCCTCAAGCCCGATTTCACCATTCTCGACACCGACGACCAGATTCGCCTGATCAAGCAGTTGCTCGAACTCGAGAACATCGACGAGAAGCGCTGGCCGGCGCGGCAGTTCGCCGGGATGATGGACGGCTGGAAGAACCGTGGCCTCACCCCCGCCGAGGTCGGCCCGTCCGATGCCGGCTGGTTCGCCAACGGCAAGGGCGAAAAGCTCTATGCCGACTACCAGGCCCGCCTCAAAACCCTCAACGCCGCCGATTTCGGCGACCTGCTGCTCGAAGGCATCCGCCTGTTCCGCGAGAACCCCGGCGTGTTGGGCGAGTATCACAGCCGCTTCAAATACATGCTGGTCGACGAATACCAGGATAGTAACGTCGCCCAATACCAATGGCTGCGGCTTCTCGCCGGCGGCACCGAGCCGTCGCAAGCGAATCTCTGCGTTGTCGGCGATGACGACCAGTCGATCTACGGCTGGCGCGGCGCCGAGGTCGACAACATCCTCAGGTTCGAAAAGGATTTCCCCGGCGCCAAGGTGATCAGGCTCGAACGCAATTACCGCTCGACCGCCAACATTCTCGCCGCCGCGTCCCACCTGATCGCCCACAACGAATCGCGCCTCGGCAAGACGCTGCAGACCGATGTCGGCGAGGACGGCGACAAGGTCTCCGTCACCTCGGTCTGGGACAGCGAGGAAGAGGCCCGCCAGCTCGGCGAGGAGATTGAGGGCTATCAGCGCGAAGGCCACATGCTCAACGACATGGCCATTCTGGTGCGCACCTCGGCCCAGATGCGCGCCTTCGAAGACCGCTTCAACACGCTCGGCCTCAGCTATCGCATAATCGGCGGCCCGCGTTTCTACGAGCGCCGAGAAATCCGTGACGCCCTCGCCTATCTGCGCATCGTCAACCAGCCCGCCGACGACCTCGCCTTCGAGCGCATTATCAACGTGCCCAAGCGGGGCATCGGCGACACCACCGTCAAGCTGCTGCGGGCCGTGGCAAGGGCCGAGCGCATGCCGCTGTTCGAGGCGACGCGGATGATCGTCGACACCGAGGAGCTGAAACCCCGCCAGCGCACCGTGCTCAACGAACTGGTTCACCAGTTCGAGGACTGGTCGTTCAAGGCGCAGAGCATCGCCCATTTCGAGCTGGCCCAGCAGATCCTCGATGAATCTGGCTACACCGCGATGTGGCAGAACGACAAATCCGCCGACGCCCACGGACGGCTGGAGAACCTCAAGGAACTGACCCGCTTCATGGAGGAGTTCGAGAGCCTGACCGGCTTCCTCGAACACGTCTCGCTGGTCATGGACCGCGATTCCGGCGCCGGCGAAGACGCCGTCTCGATCATGACGCTGCACTCGGCCAAGGGGCTGGAATTCGACACCGTCTTCCTCCCCGGCTGGGAGGACGGTTTGTTCCCCAACCAGCGCGCCCTCGACGAAAACGGCAAGGTCGGCCTCGAGGAAGAGCGGCGCCTTGCCTATGTCGGCATCACCCGCGCCCGCCGCCGCGCCCGCATCTCGCTGGCCCAGAACCGGCGCACTCACGGCCTCTGGCAATCCGCCATCCCCTCCCGCTTTCTCGACGAACTGCCGAGCGACCGGGTCGAGGTCAAGGACACCGGCTCCTCCTATGGCGGCTACAATTACGGCGGCCGCTCAAACCTTGAAACCCAAGGCAAGTTCTCCCGCGATCCCTTTGATTCGCTTTACGAAAGCCCCGGCTGGAAACGCGCCCAACGCCAGCAGGCATCCCGCACTTCGCGCGGCCCCATGACCATCGAAGGCGACCTCGTCGCCCGCTCCGTCGACGTCGGCCGCGGCTCGGCCTACGCGGTCGGCGACACGGTCATCCACCTCAAATTCGGCAACGGCCGGGTGGCGGCAATAGAAGGCAACAAGCTGACCATCGATTTCGACGGGGTGGGCCGAAAGAAGGTGATCGAGAGCTTTGTTAAGCGGGGGTGAGAAGGAGTCCGGCTACTCCACAAACTCACTTTGGTTCTTCAAAGTCTCCTACCTTTGAATTTTCGCTTGCACCCTGTTCTAGGAGTGATTCCAGCAGATCTATCGCTGGATCCGGCTTTTGAGCTCTTTTGGCTCTTTTTTGCCGCTCTATCTGTGCGTGAAAACGAAGCTCCGTCACTGAGACTGTGGAGACGTTCCGAACCTGTCGGGTGCTGCCCATCTCACTTGCGGTCCACAAGTTGATGGTTCGAGCATACTTCTTGTCACCGAATAAGGTGATCGTATTCTCTATCCCGGTGCCCATGCGAGTACGCGTGACATCTCCCGCCAAGCGGTTCATTGCAAGTTCATTTAGGTCCGCCTGCTCGTCTGCGATGAGACCCGAGTGGTTCCGCATGAAAGTAGCAAGCACTCTTTCCGGTGTTGTACCGGCGTCAAATTGCGCTTGCGCAATTTCACTTAGCTTCTCACGAATTTGTGGAGCGTATTTCTTGCGTTTCATCGACATATCACTCGAGGTTTATTGCGATCTTCAGTCGAACCACTCTGACTGAATCACCCTGCGGCCTATTGAACAAACGGCGAACGCAACTTTCCACAGGAATGTTTTGAGATTCGCAGCATCACGCGGCGGCGTCACAGACTCTTTGCTCTTCGTCCCTGCATCATCCTTGGTCTTGACCCACTGGTGTCCGGTTTAGCATAGGGCGCGTTCGAGGCTGAGCTGTGGGTTGCCCGACGGCACGATCACGTCGTCTGGATTTTGTCAGTTTGCAGCGGAAGCGGTCGGGAGGCTTCCCTCCCCCTTGTGGGGAGGGTTGGCGAACAGGACTTAGCCCTTGCTAAGTCCGTCGTGAGCCTGGGTGGGGGTAACGCCCCACGCTCAGTGCCTGTGGCTCCACCCCACCCGACTCGACTTCGTCGAGCCACCCTCCCCATCAAGGGGAGGGAAACGATAGACATCGCGCCGCTGGAGTCCCGCTTTCGCGGGAATGACGAAGTGAATGGGCCTGACCTGAAGAAAAAACTAATCCCCGCCCCCTGTCACCGCTCCCATACTCACCGCACTCGGATGACAGGGCGGAGTGCGACGAACGCTCCATCCGGGGACCGGGGCAAGGGCGTGGTCGCGCGCCTTTCCTGCTTTGACGATCTGAATTACGCGCCAAGGCGCCGCGGCCTTGGGGAACGGTCAAAAGCCGTTTTGGGCGAAGCGAGAATAGCCACGCCGGCAGATTGAAAAAAGACCCGGATACGCGGGGCGTGAGACGCCTCATTTTTCGCCGGACTACCGGCTTCGAGGTGACTGACGCCCCGCGTCCGCCTGACTCCCCAAAAACCCGATGGCGCTGGCCGGAGGGCGCTTTTGGCTGTCTACATTAGGCCGATAAGATGCGCAGCCGCCCAGAGCACGAACAGCACCCCGGCAACGCCGATGGCGATCTCAAAAGGCGAGAAGCCCATGCCGCCCGCGAACCCACCGCCAAAACCGCCCTTGCGGTCAATGTTGCGCGAGACGGCGCGGAAGCGGTTCTTGAGGTTCCTGCGGCGCGCCTCGGCGCTGTCCGCCTGATCCGAATGTATGGGGCCGGGGAAATGGTCGGTCATTGTCCTTGCCATGCAATTTGTTTCCCTTCCCAGATGGGTCAGGAATCGGGCCAGTCAATGGCAGCGGGGATTACGATTTGGTAAGGCGGCAGGCGCTTCGTCACGTGCCGATACGGCTCGCCTGATCCCTGAGCGAGGCCATGCGGATGCCGAGCGCCCGTTCGCGCATGATGATGAAGATGCCCGAGCCGACAACGATGAGAGCGCCGATCACCGTCTGCCAGGTGACGAGATCGCCGAAAACCCACCAGCCGATGAGGATCGAAAACACCAGCGAGGTGTATTCGAACGGCGCGATCACCGACATGTCGGCATAGCGGAAGCATTCGGTCAAAAGCACCTGGGCGATGCCGCCGGCGGTGCCGGCGAGGATCAGCGTCAGCGCCTGTTCCGGGCTCGGCATGACCCAGCCGAAGGGAATGGAGAACAGCGAGAACCCGGTGCAGGTCAGCGAGAAATAAAGCGCGATGGTGGCCGAGCGCTCGGTCTTGGTCAGGTCCTTGATGGCAAGGCTGGCCAGCGAGGCGAAGAACGCCCCGGCGAGCGAGGACAAAGCGCCGATACCCGAGCCGGGGATGGCGCCGAGATCGCCATTCAGGAAGCTCAGCTGCGGCGCGATGATGATGCCGACACCGAGAAGGCCGACCAGAACCGCGGTCCAGCGATAAATGCGAACCGTCTCCTTGAGAATGAGCGCCGACAGAATGACGATGATCAGCGGCGTCGTGTAGCCGATGGTCACCGCCTCGGGCAAAGGCAGATGGGTGAGCCCATAAAACCCGAAGAACATGCCCAACACCCCGGTCAGGCCGCGCCGCAGATGTCCGAAGGGGCGCTTGGTCTTGACGCCGACGATCAGTTCGCGCCGCGCCGCAAGGAAAATGAGGATCGGCGGCACGGCAAAGGCGCTGCGGAAGAACACCAGTTCGCCGAGCGGAATGTCCCCCGACACCTTGATCAGGCTCGACATCGACAGGAAGACGAGCACCGACGTCACCTTCAGGCCGATGCCCAGCATGGGCCGGTCTTGCCGGGCGATGGGCGCATGAGGTGTGGAGGAAGAAGCGGACACAACAGGACTCGAAGGCGCGTAAAGGACGAGCCACCAAGTAAGACCCCGATGAACGCGCTTCGCAAGCCCTTGGATGAACGTTATTGCGCCCCGGCCCACCCCATTGCGGTGCACAGGTTCACCATCTGGCGAATGTCCTCGCTCTGCTTGTCGCTCGGTTCAAGGGCCGAGATGGCGTCCCACATGTCGCCCTTCTCGATCTGCTCGAGCGAACAGGCGCAATAGCGGGTGCAATACTCCGGATTGGCAGCGCCCATTTCGCAGCTTGGCTGGCACTCCCCGATGAAGCGTTCCGCCCGATACCAGGTCTGCGGCTGCAAGACGGCATCAAGCGGCACCATCACCGCCAGAACCAGAGGCTGGTGGACGAGATAGATCAGCAGCGAATGCCGTCCGATCCACCTGAGCCCCTGCCCGATCGCCCCGCGAGGTGCTGCCCCGGCAAGCGGCGGACGCGGCGTCGGCACGGTCAGGATGTGCCCCAGTCCCATGCCGATGAGAAAGACGCCGAACCAGGGAAACACTGGCACAAGATCGTTGGTGTAGGGCGGAACCACCCAGAACCCGATCCAGGAGAAAATCTTCTGGTTGAACAGCGGATCCTGAAACCCTGCGCCAAGAGCAACGATTACCGCGCCGAGGGCGAGATTGAGAACCGGTGGCAAACGCAGAAACAAAAGCCCCAGCAGCGCGAACAGCGCCAAGGCGTGCAAGACGCCGAAATAAACGAAGGCTTCCGGATAGGCGACAAGCGTGGCGATCGTCACCACCATGGCCGCCCCGAACAACACAACCCAACGACGCCAGAACGGCCGCCAGTTTATGCCCGTGCCATGCGCCAGCCACAAACTGACACCGGACAGTCCGACGAAAGCCGACACCAGCGCCTTTTGGAAGATGATCCAGCCGAGATCGGTATCGATCGGCCACAGCACGAACTGGTAATAGCGAAGGTCCCAGCTGAGGTGATAGGCCATGACCCCGACAAGCGCGAGTCCGCGAAACAAATCGACCCGTTCAAGGCGCGGCATCTTTGTGGGGGAGCTGGTCAAATCGGGAGCGCCTTGCGGTTCGGTCATAATACGCAATAACTAGAGCATGTTCAGGAAAAGTGGCCACCACTTTTCTGGTTCGAACATGCGACCACTTAAGAGCTTACGCCACAGCCAGTCCATCCGGAGTTCCAATGTCAGACACCATCACCACCATCGGCTTTGATGCCGACGACACGCTCTGGCACAACGAGCTGTTTTTCAAGCGGACCGAGGCGCGCTTTGCCGAACTGCTCGCAGACTATGGCACCCCGGAAAAAATCGCCGCGCAGCTGATCGAGACCGAACGCGCCAACGTCACCCGCTATGGTTTCGGCATCAAAGGCTTCACCTTGTCGTTGATCGAGACGGCGCTGAAGGTTTCGGATGGGCAGGTGCCCGGTTCGGTGATCAGCGACATCCTCGCGGCCGGACAGGAAATGCTCACTCACCCGGTGGAGACCCTGCCCCATGCCCGCGAAACCATTGAGGTTCTCAAGGACCAGTACCGGCTGGTCCTGATCACCAAGGGCGATCTGTTCGACCAGGAGCGCAAGCTCGCCGCCTCCGGGCTCGACAGTCATTTCGATGCCGTCGAAATCGTCTCCAACAAGACCGATGAGACCTATCGCCAGATCTTCGCCCGGCACGGCGATGGCGCGGAACGGGCCGTCATGGTCGGCAATTCCCTGCGCTCGGACATCATTCCGGCCCTCGCCGCCGGCGCGTGGGGCATCTATGTGCCGCACGAGCTACTGTTTGCTCTCGAACACGCCGAGCCGCCGACCGGCTACGACCGCTTCCGCGAGATCTCCGATCTCGGGGCGCTTCCGGGCCTTTTGCAACAGCTGGCGTTAACCTCCTCTTAAGTGAGCGTTCAGGCTGACGTCAGTCCTCGGATCTATGCCCTCACACGAGGCAGAAAGCCTCGCAGTGAAAGGAAAGACCATGAGTATTTCCGCAGTTGGAGCCAACGCCGTTTCGTCCTTCCCGGCGCGCAAACAGGCCGCAGAAGGCCCTGGACCGGACAAGACCAACGACCACGATTCCGACGACGTCAAGGCGGCGGCTGCAGCAGGCACCGGCACGTTGCTCGACAAATTCGCCTGACGCCAAGATCCGGAATCTGTCGCCTATGCCGGCCGGGCATCCCCGGCCGGCGCTCCGTAGGGGCAATTCGCCGGCTTGCAAATCACCCGCGCCGGTGCGCATACATAGCGCTCCCGATGCCTGTCCGGCCTCATGCGCTGTGGCATCACCCTGCCCCAGCCACCGAGCTTGCCATGACGCCGACCCAGATTTCGACGCCCCTCACCCAGAATGATGCCAAACGCCTGATCGATGCGGTGATGGATCGCGAAGATCTTGCCCTGTCGGCAACGGCGCGCGAAGAGAGCGAAGGCAACTGGGTGTTCGAGGCGATCTGCGAGAACGAACCGGATATCGAGGCCTTTGCCGCACTGGCGCGCGAAGTTCTGGGGGGCGAGGTCGGGTTTTCGGCGGAAGAGCTCGATGCCGACACCGATTGGGTCTCGATGTCGCTGGAAGGTTTGCCGGCGGTGCTGGCCGGCGGTTTTTACGTTTACGGCAGCCATGTCGATGCCCCTGCCCCCCACGGCACCGTACCGGTGCACATCGAGGCAGCGCAGGCATTCGGCACCGGCCATCATGAGACGACCTCGGGCTGCCTTGAAGCCATCGACATCATTCTCAAGCGCCAGAAACCGGTGACCTTTCTCGATGTCGGCACCGGCAGCGGCGTTCTTGCCATCGCTATCGCCAAGCGCACGCGCCTGCGGGTCGTGGCCACCGATATCGATCCTATTGCCACCAAAACGACCTTGGAAAACGCCCGCATCAACGGCGTCGGCCCCGATGTGATCGCGCTGACCGCCACCGGGCTCGATCATCCGGGCGTGGCACAGAATCGCCCCTTCGGGCTGGTCGTTGCCAACATCCTTGCCGGCCCTCTGGCCCAGCTTGCCCCGGAGATTGCCGAAGCGGCCGCCCCCGGTGCCGCCATCATCCTGTCCGGCATTCTCAACCGTCAGGCGGCACGCGTCGTCTCTGCCTATGCCCGCCAGGGCGCCGTGCTTGAGCGCAAACTGGTCCGCGGTGACTGGACGACGCTGATTCTCGAAAAGCGAGGCACAAGCCGCAAGAGTTGAGCGCTTGCCACCAAAGCAAAAGCGCCGTCCGATATGCCGGAGCGGCGCTTCGTCTCATCTCGATGCCATTCGCTAAAGCGGTGGCGACTGGAGGTCCAGGGTGTTTTCAGGAAAAGTGGACACCACTTTTCCGGTTCGAAAACCCGATCGCTCATAGACACAGAGCAGATCAGACGATTCCACTTAAGCGTGATCTGCTCTATGGGACCGCCGCTATCGGCACTGGATTTCAGCGCTTGGCGGGTTTGGCGGTGTCGAGATCGGAATCGCCATGGAAATAGGCAATGGTGCGCGCAGCTTCGCGAGTGCGGGCTTCGATGATGGCGTCTAAAGCGGAGCGGAAGAAGGATTTGGTGGCGCGCATGGGGTAACTCCTGCAGCGTTCGGGGTGTCTGTTTCGCCAATGAATCTAGTGCTTGGCCGGACAACGTGTTAGCCCTTCCCCCGCATGCAAGGCATGCGTTCCTTGCATAAAGGTCAACAGTTCTGTCTCAAATGAAAAACTCCCTCTCCCCCCACCGCACTGCCCTGTTCCAGAGCTTCACCGACACCAGCAACCCGAAAACAGTCCGCCCCCGCCTCGCCGCCATCAGGCGCGAGATGAAGACGCGCGGCCTTGCCGGCTATCTCGTGCCGCGCGGCGACATGTTCCGCGGCGAGTATGTGCCGAACAACGCCGAACGTCTGGCGTTTCTTACCAGTTTCACCGGCTCGGCCGGACTGTGCCTTGTCGGCATGCGCCGCGCCGCCCTTGTCGTCGACGGACGCTACACGGCGCAGGCGCCGCTCCAGACGGACACCAAGCTGATCGAAGTGTTGACCGCAACGCCGGGCAGTTATCCGCCCGAACTTGCAACCATCGCCGGCAAGAATGGTGCCATCGGCTACGACCCCTGGCTGTTCTCCCCGTCCGATCTCGAAGCGTTGACCAGGCTGTTCGGCAACCGCGAGCGGCTGGTGCCGACCGACAATCTTGTCGATCTGATCTGGACCAGCGATCGTCCGGCCCCACCCGATGCGCCGATCGAACTGCTCGGGGCGAACCGAACCGGCAGGGACCGGGCCGACAAGATCGATGAGCTCCGTGCCAAGATCTCCAAGGCGGGCGCTGACGCCCTGATGCTGACCATGCCGGAATCGGTCAACTGGCTCTTGAACATGCGTGGGCGCGACGTGCCGCACACCCCCTTCGCCCTGAGCTTTGCGCTGGTGCCCAAGCGAGGCAAACCGGTCCTGTTCATCGACAACGCCAAGATTGGTCCGGACGCGGCGGGACTTGCCGAAAACGTGGCCTTTGCCGACATTACCACGCTCCCGAGGCGTCTTGAGCGACTCGGCGCCAACAGCCGGAAGATCTGGCTCGACAAGGCGACTGCACCGTCACTGATTGTTTCGACTCTGACGGACAGCGGCGCAACGCTGATCGACAGGCGCGATCCTGTGCTCGCCCTCAAGGCGGTCAAGAACGACGCTGAACTCGACGGCATGCGCGACGCGCACAAACGCGACGGCGTCGCACTTGCGAAGTTCCTTGCCTGGGTCGACAGCGCCGTCGGCAGCGGCGAGCTGACCGAGATCGATGTCACCGAAAAGCTCGAGGCCTTCCGCCGTGAGGACGACACCCTCGTCGAGGTCAGTTTCGACACCATCTGCGGTTCCGGCCCGAACGGCGCCATCATCCATTACGCCGTCACCGAATCGAGCAATCGCACCATCACGCCGGGCGACATTCTTCTGGTCGACAGCGGCGGGCAGTACCAGTCTGGCACCACCGACATCACCCGGACCATGGCCACCGGCCCGGTGTCCGACGAGATCAGGGACCGCAACACGCGCGTCCTCAAGGGCATGATCGCCATTTCCCTGGCGAAATTTCCCAAAGGCACGACCGGCGCCCAGATCGACGTTCTGGCGCGCGCACCGCTCTGGGAGATCGGGCTCAACTACAATCACGGCACCGGCCACGGCGTCGGCGCCTTCCTGTCCGTCCACGAAGGGCCGATCGGCATTTCACCGCGCGCCCACGTGCCGCTTGCGGCCGGCAACATCGTGTCAAACGAACCGGGGTATTACCGCGAAGGCGCCTATGGCATCCGCATCGAGAACCTCGTCCATATATGCGAAGCGGAGGATGGCTGGCTCAGTTCCGAGACTCTGACCCTCGCCCCTATCGACAAACGACTGATCGATGCGACGATGCTCACGGATCCCGAGCGCAACTGGCTCAACGCCTATCACGCGCGGATTCTCAAAGAGATCGGGCCGCTGGTCGATGCCGACACGCGCACTTGGCTGGCACAGGCGACAGCTGCCCTGTGAGCTAAAGCAGGTCGTTCTCAGACAGAGGAACCCTTCTCTTCCCTCCCCTTGATGGGGAGGGTAGCTCGACGAAGTCGAGTCGGGTGGGGTGGAGCCACAGGCACCGAGCGCCGGGCCTTACCTCCCACCCAGGCTCGCAAATGGCAGGGAAACCCTGCCACCACGTCTGCTAATCGAAATGGTCTAGTTCAGCAGCGGATTGTCCGCCAGCAGTTCGGTGAGCCGCCAGGGATACTCGCCGTCGATCCGGGCGATGTCCGAGATCAACCAGCCCGCGTCCGTCTTGACGACGGTGAACGCCATCTGCACCGTCTCGCCGAAATTGGAGACGGTGACGGCAATCTCGACGTGATCGCCTATCGTCGTCACCTTATCCACGGTTGTGGAGACATCGCCAAAATCCTGCGCATCGATGAACGGATCGAAGTCGAGCGCGCCAGCCTGATCTTCGCCAGCATTGGCGTTGGTCGTTTCAACCAGCTCCCGCAAGTTCGGTGCGAAAAGCTCGTACGAATCGTCGGGAAACTGGCCCGAAGCGTAAGGCTGATAGGCATAGGTGATCAATGCCTCAGGCGTGTCGAACGTGGGCGCGGCACTTGCCGGCATAACGGCGAACACCATGGCAGTCACGAACGCTACGAATGCTGGAAAACGCATGATCACCTCCTTGAACCGGCCGAGCCAAGCATATGAAAGAAGGCGGATTTCAGACCGGCCCGCCGTTGATCAGTTTGAATCGGCAAGGGCAAGCCAGCCATCCTCGTCGATGACCTCGATGCCAAGTTCTTCGGCCTTCTTGAGCTTAGACCCCGCCCCCGGCCCGGCCACCACCAGATCGGTCTTGGCCGACACCGAACCGGCAACCTTGGCCCCGAGCCGTTCGGCCATGCCCTTGGCCTCGGATCGGGTCATTTTCTCCAGCGATCCGGTAAAGACCACAGTCTTGCCGGCTACAACGCTGCCTTGCGTGTCGGGCTTTTTCTCAGGCTGTATGGTCAGGTGGCGAACAAGCCGATCAATCGAAGCACGCTCCGCAGTTTGGGCGAAGGCCGCAACGATCGCCACCGCAACGGTGGCCCCGATGCCGTCGATCGACACCAGTTCGTCCCAGGCCGCGCGCGACTCGGTTGGCACCGGCGGTTCGCTTCGCCACGTCGCTTCGCGGGTCGCCGATATTTGGGCACGCCGGCTTTCGGCATTGGCCTTGATGCGCTCGGTCGCCACGGCGTCTTCGGCGGCAAGGTGGCGTTCCATAGCCTCATAGGCGGCATCGAGCGCGTCGATGAGATTTTCCCAGGTTCCATAGTGCCGGGCGAGATCTGCGGAAACCACTTCGCCGACATGGCGGATGCCGAGCGCGAACACTAGGCGGCGCAGCGGGATGGTGCGGCGGGCATCGATGGCATCGAACAGGTTGCGGGCCGAGGTCTCGCCCCAACCATCCTTGTTCTGCAACTGCTGCACCTGCCCCGGTCCGAAACGCTCCTTGAGCGTAAAGATCTCCGCCGGTTGGGTTGCCCAGCCGTCCTTGTAGAACTGCTCAGCCTGCTTGGCCCCCAGCCCTTCGATATCGAAGGCGGCGCGGGAGACGAAATGCTTCAGCTTTTCAACCGCCTGCGCCGGACAGATCAACCCGCCCGAACAGCGGCGGACGCTATCGCCCTCCTCCCGGATCGCTTCGGAACCGCATTCCGGGCAGGCATGAGGAAACCGGTACGGCTCGGCATCCGCCGGGCGCTTGTCGAGATCGATATCGGCGACCTTGGGAATAACATCGCCGGCCCGATAGACCTGCACCCAATCGCCGACGCGGATGTCCTTGCCGTCGCGGATCGGGTTGCCCTGGTTGTCGCGCCCGGCGATATAGTCCTCATTGTGCAGCGTCGCGTTGGAGACGACGACGCCCCCAACCGTCACCGGCTGCAACCGCGCCACCGGGCTCAGCGCGCCGGTTCGCCCGACCTGAATCTCGATCGCTTCCAGCCGCGTCCAGGCCAGTTCTGCCGGGAACTTGTGAGCAATGGCCCAGCGCGGCGCCCGAGCAACAAACCCCCAGCGCTGCTGCAGGGCGAGGTTGTTGAGCTTGTAGACGACGCCGTCGATATCATAGCCGAGCGTGGCGCGCTGTTCCTCGATGCCGTGATAGTGCTCGATCATCTCCGCCGGCGTCCGGCAGAGCTTCATCAGCGGATTGATGACAAATCCCCAGCGTCCGAGCTTTTCGACCGCCTCCATCTGGCTGGCCGCGAACGGTTCGGACACGAAGCCCCAGGCATAGGCGAAGTACTTGAGATTGCGCTTGGCGGTCACCGATGGGTCGAGCTGCCGGAGCGATCCGGCGGCCGTATTGCGCGGATTGACGTAGATCTGTCCGCCTTCGGCTGCCGAGCGCTCATTGAGCGCCTTGAACTCGGCATGGGTCATATAGACCTCGCCGCGCACTTCCAGCACCTCGGGCCAGCCCTCGCCCTTCAGCTTTTTCGGAATGTCGGCGATCGTTTTCAGATTGGCGGTGATGTCTTCGCCAACCGCGCCGTCGCCGCGCGTCGCTCCCTGCACGAACACGCCGTTTTCGTAGCGCAGCGAGGCGGAAAGGCCGTCAATCTTCGGCTCGGCAGTGAAGCTCAGATCGAGATCGGGTTCGCGCTCGAAGAACTTGCGGGCCCGCGCGACGAAGTCCTCGACGTCTTCATCGGCAAAGGCATTGCCGAGCGACAGCATCGGCACCTGATGCGTGACCTTGGCAAAGCCCTCCGCCGGTGCTGCACCAACCTTCTCGGATAGCGAGTCGGATCGCTTGAGATCGGGAAAGGCCGCCTCGATGGCAAAATACCTGAGCTTCAGCGCATCATAATCAGCGTCGCTGATCTCCGGCGCGTCGGCGCCGTGGTAAGCGGCGTCCGCCGCCGACAGCATGTTGTGTAGCCGGTCGAGTTCGGTCTTAGCCTCTTTTGCCGAGAGACTTTCAACGGGCATCGGGCTTTCGGCCATTAACGAACCTCGGACAGCAAACGCCCGGCGGCGGCACGGGCTTCGTCGGTGATGCGGGCGCCGGCCAGCATGCGCGCCAGTTCCTCGTTGCGCGCCTCGCCAGAAAGCGGATGAACATGGGTGCGCATGAATGCCCCCTCCTTCACCGACTGCTTCTCTATCAGCAGATGCTGACGGGCTCTGGCAGCAACCTGCGGGGCATGGGTGACGGAAATGACCTGAACCTTCTCGGCCAGCCGCGCCAGGCGCTTGCCAATGGCATCGGCAACAGCCCCGCCGACGCCCGTATCGATTTCGTCGAAAATCAGCACCGGCGCCGAGCCGCGATCGGCAAGCACCACCTTCAGCGCCAGAAGGAATCGCGACAGCTCGCCGCCCGAAGCAACCTTCATCAACGGACCGGGATTGGTGCCGGGGTTGGTCTGGACGTGGAACGCCGCCTGGTCGAAGCCTGCTTCGTTGATCCGCGTTTCGTCGGTGTCGAAATCGACGATGAACCGCGCCGAACCGAGCTTGAGATCGGGCAGTTCCTTTTCGACCGCCTTGGTCAGATCGGCGGCAGCCTTGCGGCGGGCTTTCGATAGTTTAGCAGCGGCCTTCATGTAGTCGGCCCGCGCCGCCTCGGCCTTTTTCTCCAGCGCCGTCAGTTCCTCGGAGCCGTTTTCGAGCGCAGACAGGTCGGCGCGGTAGCGTTCGAGCACGGCGCGGAGATCGTCGGGTGTCACCTGGTGCTTGCGGGCGGCGGCGCGAAGGGCAAACAGCCGTTCTTCAACCCGTTCAAGCTCCAGCGGGTCGAAGTCCATTTCGCGCTTCAGGGTTTCGAGCGCCTCGCTTGCATGATCGAGCGCCACCAGCGTCTGGTCGAGCGCATCGGTCACCGGACCGAACAAGCCGTCCTCGGACTTGCGCGCCAGCCGGCGCATCAGCGTGACGAGCACCGATCCGGGCGCGTTCGGACCATTGAGCACCTCGTCGGCGTCGCGCACATCATCGGCGGATTTCTCCAGACCCATCAGATGCTGACGACGGTCAGCGAGTTCTGTCTCCTCGCCGGTTTCGGGCGACAGTTCCTCTAGCTCGGCAACCACGTGCCGGGCATACTCCTCGTCACGCTGGGCGCGTTCGACAAGCGCACGCTGGCGCGCAACCGCCCGCTCGAGTTCGCTCAGCGCATGATGCGCCGCCGCGGTCGCGCCTGTTTCCGCCACATGACCGCCATAGGCGTCGAGTAAGGCGCGATGCGTGGCGGTGTCGACCAGAGCGCGGTCGGCGTGTTGACCGTGGATTTCGATTGCCAGCAGTCCGACCTGACGCATCAAACTGGCAGAAACGGGATTGTCGTTGATGAAGGCACGAGTGCGGCCATCGGCATATTGCACGCGCCTGAGGATAACTTCCTCGTCATCGGGAATTTCATTGGCCGCCAGCAGCTTGCGCACCGGGTGATCCGGCGGAAGGTGCAGGACGGCGGTCACCTGCCCGCTCTCCATGCCCGTACGCACCAGCGACTGGTCGCCGCGCCCGCCAAGTGCCAGTGACAGCGCATCGAGCAGAATCGACTTGCCGGCGCCGGTTTCGCCAGTCAACGCCGTCAGCCCGGCATCGAGAATGATGTCGAGCTGATCGATAAGAACGATATTGCGAACCGACAGCGTGCCGAGCATGGACGATTCCAACGCAATCACGGGAAATCGCAACCTGCCTCAGCCGAGGTTTTCAGGCAAGAGAGGAAGAAGGGCCGTTCCCGGGCTTAGCCCTTCTTGGCGCTATCCGCGATCCAGTTGCCTTCGATCACTTCCGGCGTCAGGCCCTGCTTCTGCAACAGGGCATAGGCGTCCTGGTACCACTTGCCGGTCGGATAGTTGTGCCCGAGGATCGCCGCAGCAGTCCGCGCCTCGTTGACAAGTCCAAGTGCCATATAGGTCTCGGTGAGCCGGTAAAGCGCTTCCTCGATCTGAGTGGTGGTCTGATAGCGTTCGACAACGACGCGGAAACGGTTCACGGCAGCCAGCAACTGGCCATTGCCCTGATAATAGCGCCCGACCGACATTTCCTTGCCGGCGAGCTGATCCTCGGCAACCGCGATGCTTTCGCGCGCATCGTCAACATATTTCGACTTCGGGAAATTGTTGATCAGCAGATTCAGCGTGTCGATGGCGTCACGCGCATTCTGCTGGTCGCGGGTGATGTCCTTGATCTGGAAGAAATAGGACGTTCCCTTGAGATAAAGAACATAGGCGACTTCGGACGACGTCGGATAGAGAGCAAGATACCGGTCCGCTGCCATCACGGCCTTGTCAAACTTGCCCTGCTTGAAGTTGAGATAGACCGTCATCAGCTTGGATTTTTCAGCATATTCCGAATAGGGATGCTGACGTTCCAGCTTTTCCAGCGTCGCAATGGCGCCGCGATAGAACTGACGGTCGACGTCCTTGAGCGCCTCCTGGTAGAGGGTATCCGGCGGGATGATTTCTTCTTCCTTGATCTTTTGCGGTCCAAACAGATTGAACCCGGCGCACCCCGAAAGCGACACCGACAGGACAACAGCCATCAAGATCTGAGAAACGATACGGGCCCAACCCGCAGAGGCGTCAGTTTTCACGACAAGACCCGTTCTTTAACCATTACCGCCGCTGGAGCACGCAAACACCGTAAACGCGGACCGGTGCTCCACCTGTCCCATAGACGCATCGTTGCAGCGGAAAAAGCCAGCGCCCCCGAAGAACACGATGCTAGTGACGAATTGGCTCCAAACTATGGCTTTTTTCTGCGCTGTCAAAGCCCTTCAAGCAAACTCCCGCTCGCTTAGCGCACAGCGCGTAGATAGGACACGACATTCAGCTCTTCGGGAAGGTCCTCAAGCGCATCGAAGACCAGCGGCAATTCGTTGGCCGCAACGATCTCGTAATTGGCTTCCGAGGCAAACAGGGACTGCAGCACCAGCGAATTGAGCTTATGCCCGCCCTTGTAGCTGCGGAAGCGCCCATAGATCGGCAAACCGCCAAGCGCCAGGTCGCCGACAGCGTCGAGCAGCTTGTGGCGCACGAACTCATCCTCATAACGAAGCCCGTGCGGATTGATAACCTGATCGTTCTCAACAAGAATGGAATTGTCGAGCGACGAACCAAGCGCATAGCCGGCCTGCTGCAGCGCCGTGCGGTGATGGGCGAACCCGAAGGTCCGCGCCCCGGCGACACGTTCACTGTAGAGCTTGGGGCTCCAGTTGAAGATCATGCGCTGGCGGCCGATGGCCGGGCTGTCGAAATCGATCTCTAGATCGAACATGCGGCCGTTGTAGGGCTCAAGCGCCGCAAAGGCGTCGTCATTGCGCACTGTGACGGCGCGCTTGATCTTGAGAAAGCGCCGCATCTTGGGCTGCAAGGCGATGCCGACCGACAAGATGGCCTGGACATAGGGCAGCGCCGAACCGTCAAGAATGGGACATTCGGTATTGGTGATGACCAGGTGGGCGTTGTCGATGCCAAGCCCGCTTAGGGCCGACACGACATGCTCGACCGTCTCGACATCAGTGCTGTCACCGATATCGATTGTGGTGCACAAGGTCGTTCGCGTGATGCGCGAAAAGTGGATGGACACAGGACCGACCGTATGGCCGTCCTCGTAAATTCGGGTGATGGTGAAGCCGGTATCGACGGCGGCAGGCTCAATGTGCAGGGAAACCGGCAAACCCGAGTGGACACCGAACCCGTCGAAAACAACTTCTCCGGCCAGCGTGCATTGCTGCATTGCCATTCGCTGCATACCCAACTCTCCCAAAACCGCGAGCGTTCACGGCACAAGTGATCACAAAAAAGCCCGGTGCAAAAGGGGCATCCGGGCTTTCTTTCACTCATATTCGGCGTTGGCTAGCCGTGTTTGCGTAAAAATGCAGGGATCTCCAGATGTTCTTTCGTCTGGTGTTGCACAGATGCACGCCCATGGGCATCGAGGTTCCCCTGCGCGCCCTGCTCAGACGCATGTGCACTCGGACGAGGATGCCCCTGCTCTATGGCAGCCCGAGCTGCCGCATCGTCCGCGGCGCGCGAGTCGGCTGCCGGCTCACGCCGCTGCTCGACCTGCTCAACTTCCTCAGCGAGATTGAGACCGACATTGGAAGCAAGACGCTTGAACAGCGCCCGCGCATTGCGCGGTTCGCTCGGCGCGGGACGCTCCATGCCCTGGCGGGCAATCGGCGGCAATTCGTCGACGCGCGGCATGCGGCGGGCCGCATCCGGACGCTCGGCGTGTTGCGGCACATGCGCACTCGGCATCGGACGCTCCGGAGCAGGCGCCGTCTCTTCGAGCGGGATTTCATTGGTGGCGGACGGCACGTACGGCTCGACCGTAACGTCGCCGGACTGGACCTTTTCCACGCCAGACACATCGAGACCGGTCGCCTTGATGGCCATGGACACAGCCGCTTCGACCTCGGCATCAAAATCGTCGGACTTGGCCTCGGCAGGCTTTGAAGCGGGCGCCGCAGCGGCAGCCGGCTTGGCCGGCGCCGGACGGGCAACGGCCGGGCTAAGCGGAGCATCGACCGCCTGCACCATCATCGCCTCAGTGCCGGTGGCAACCACCGAAACGCGAATCACACCGTCAAGCGAGTCGTCGAAAGTGGCGCCGAGGATAATGTTGGCATCCTGATCGACCTCCTGACGGATACGGCTGGCGGCTTCGTCGACTTCGTAAAGGGTGAGATCGGAACCGCCGGTGATCGAAATCAGCAAGCCACGGGCACCCTGCATCGAAATGTCGTCGAGCAGCGGATTGGCGATAGCCGCCTCGGCGGCATGACGGGCGCGATCTTCGCCCGACGCCTCGCCGGTCCCCATCATCGCCTTGCCCATGCCGCGCATGACGGCGCGCACGTCGGCGAAGTCGAGATTGATAAGGCCATCCTTGACCATAAGGTCGGTGATGCAGGCGACACCCGAGTAGAGCACTTCGTCGGCCATGGCGAAGGCATCGGCGAAGGTGGTCTTCTCGTTGGCGACACGGAACAGGTTCTGGTTCGGAATGACGATCAGCGTGTCGACATGGCGATGCAGTTCGTCGATGCCCTCGTCGGCGAGCCGCATGCGGCGATTGCCTTCGAACTGGAAGGGCTTGGTGACGACGCCAACGGTCAGGATGCCCTGCTCGCGCGCGGCGCGCGCGACGACCGGCGCAGCGCCAGTGCCTGTGCCGCCGCCCATGCCGGCAGTAATAAACACCATGTGCGAGCCGCTGAGGTGGTCATTCAACTCGTCAAAGCTCTCTTCGGCGGCAGCACGGCCGACCTCAGGATGCGAACCGGCGCCAAGGCCTTCGGTCACACCAACTCCGAGCTGGACGATCCGGTCGGCCTTCGACAGCGCCAGAGCCTGGGCATCGGTATTGGCGACGACGAATTCAACGCCCATGAGCCCCGAGCTGATCATGTTGTTGACGGCATTGCCGCCGGCCCCGCCGACACCGAACACGGTAATGCGGGGCTTCAATTCCTTGATATCAGGAATGGTCAGATTGATCGTCATCGCGAACCCCTTCTGGGTAACTCAATTCAACCAATATGTATGCTGGCATTCGTTAATCGAGAGCTAACACTTGTACCGATCTCGTTAACATTGCTGCAATTTGCGATGGAAAATGGTCCGCTTAACCGCCTGTTATCCATGCAATTTGGAATAGCTCTCAAAATCGCGCAGATTTTGCAGACCGATAAAATCGGGTCCGGGTGTTTACCTTAAAGAGCGGAGCGTAACCAGCTGCCAACACGGGAGAAATAGCCATTGGTTCCCGTGAGACGCATCGGCGCGCGCGGCGCAACAAATTCCCCTGCGCACACTTGTGGATAAACCAGCATGCCGGCCACGGCCGAAAAAGCCGGACCCTTGCCGATTTCGGGCATGGCCGAAACGCCGACCGGGCGCCCCACCCGCACGTTACGGGCAATGACCCGGCGTGCCAGTTCGGGAAGGCCGGTCAACTCGGACGCACCACCGGTCAGGGTGAACCGGCGCCCGCACACATCCATCATGCCGGTGGCCTGCAGACGGTCGCGGATGGCCTCGAGAATTTCCTCGGCGCGCGGACGGACAATGCGCGTCAGCATGGAACGGGTGATCTGGCTCGGCGCCTCGTCCTCGGCCGCACCGATTGGAACGACGGGAATGAGCTCACGCTCATCTTCGCGGCCGGGCAACACGCTGGCATAAAGCACCTTCAACCGCTCGGCATCGGCGACCGAGATCGACAGCTGCCGGGCAATGTCGAGGGTGATGTGATGACCGCCGACCGCCAATGCATCGGCATAGACCAAGCCGCCCTCGCTGAACACGGCCACCGTCGTCGTGGCGCCGCCGAAATCGATGACGGCGGTGCCGAGCCGGGCTTCGTCGTCGACCAGCGAAGCAAGGCCGCTGGCATAAGGTGTTGCGACCAACGCCTCCACCTGTAGATGAGCACGATTGACCGCCAGTTCGACATTGCGCATCGCCAGCGTCTCGGCGGAGACCACCGCCACATCGACCCCGAGTTCCTCGCCGACCATGCCGCGCGGATCCATGACACCGCGCTGGCCATCAAGCGCATAGCCGATCGGCATGGCGTGAACAATCGACCGCTCGCCGCGCACACCGCGCTCATTGACCGCCCTGAGAACCCGAGACAAATCATCGGATTCGACTTCGTGTCCGGCGAGCGACACTGCCGCCGAATAGGTTTCCGCGCTGAGCCGGCCGGCTGTGACATTGACGATGACGGATTCGACCGTCAGCCCTGCCTGACGCTCGGCCATTGAAACGACGTTGCGGATGGCGCGTTCCGCGCCGTCGAGGTCGGCGACAGTGCCGGACTTGATGCCTTCGGAACGGCCATAACCGAAACCGATTACCTCGATGGCATGACTGCGCCCCCTGAGGGCCTTGCCTTCGCTGCGCGGAGAAAGACGCGCAATGATGCAGCACATTTTGGTCGAACCGATGTCGAGCACTGTCACCAGGCTGGTACGGCCCGGCAGGACGGGCTTCAATCTCGCGGTCATGGCATCGGTGATCATCTGATCGTTACACTCAGTTCGAGACGTTTTCGTCGGTTCGGTCGTTCAGGCGCACCAGGATCGATCCTTCGACCCGCATGTCGATGCGCGACAGGTCGCGTTCGAGAATCTTGTGGTCACGCTCGAGGCTGTCGAGACGGTTGAGCGCCTGAGTCACGCCGGTCTCCGGCAGTTGCAGCCTCAGACCGGTGTCGTAGAGCACATCCCAGCGCCGGTCGCCGATACGGCTCAGCGCCGCCACGCCCTTGCCGATGAGGGGGTGCATTTTCAGGGCACGGATAATGACGGCAGCATCGTCGCCAGCCCCTTGCCCGATGACGAGCGGCAAATCGGCATTGGCTTCGGACGGAACCGTCACCAAACGCTTGCCCGAGGCGTTGACGAGATAGGTCGTTCCATCGACCGTCCAGCGCGCCACCGGCGTTTTTTCGGCAACCTCCACGATCAGCCGATCGGGATAGACCTTGCGAATGCTGGCGCTTTCGATCGATGGCAGTGCGAGAAGGCGCTTGCGGGCGGCTTCGGCGTCGAAACCGAGAAGCGAAGTATGCGGCACGATATCCAGCGTCGACAGGATGTCGGCTTCACTGGTCACCGCCTGACCGGTGATATCGATGGCCGAAATGCCAAAACCTGAAGAGGCCATGCCGGTCGAGGCAGCTTCGACAATCCGCGTAGCGGCATCGAAGGCAACACCGCGCATCTGTATGGCGCAAGCGACGAGCAGAAGCGCCAGTCCGATCGTGCCCGCTTTGAGCACCAGGTCCTTGTGCAGAACCCAGACGCGTCCGGCCACCGCGCGAACCGGCAGGTGTTTCTGGCGGTATTCCGGCAAAGCGGCACGCGGCAGCGCACCGGCATGGGCAATGGCCGTCGACCGGCTCATCCCCCTCTCTTGCAACTGGCGTCTCCGACTATCCAACGCAATAACTCATCAAACTCGTGACCTGCGCGTGCGGCGACCTGCGCCAGAGGCGATGTGCGACAAAGCTCCGGCTGCGTGTCCAGACCGATGGCAACCGGCTCGGAAAAACCGTGTTGCACATTGAACCTGAGCGTTAACGCTGTAACGCCACGACACCCGAGAACCCCATGCGCCTTGAGCGCCAATCGTGTGCCATCCTCGTAAATTTTCGGTGAAATAGGTGCAGGAATTAGGGTTTCGGCAACGCTGTTTTTGTGTTCGTCGGCTTTTGCGGCGATCCCGATCAACACATCGCCCATGACGAAAGCCGAAAGCGTCATGCCGGAGATGAACCTTTCAACCATGACCTCGTCACTGTCTGCCCAGTTTTCCGACAAGATGTCTGCCGGCGGCAGGTCCTCGGCGTAGCGAACAACAACCGGCTTGCCGCCGGTGCCGGCAAACCGCGACTTGACGATATAGGGCGGCGGCAGAACGTGGGTCGATGCGGCCTCGGCGCGATTGACCAGAACATGGTCGGTGACCGGGACACCGGCGGACTTGAAAACCAGTTTGCTGAGGTGCCGGTCGGCGCTCAACGCACTGGTCGTGATGCCGGAATGGGTATAGGCGAGCCCGAGCGCCTCGCACACACCCTGCAGCCGTCCGTCGTTGGAACGGCCCACGGCGTTGAAGACGATGTCGGGTTTGGCTTCGGCAAGGCGGGCGACGAGGTCGCCGCTCATCTCGATGATGCTGGTTGTGAACCCCTGCCTCTCAAGGCTTTCCGAAATGTCGCGCGCAGCTATCAGATCGTCGGCCGACCGGCCGGTGACAATGGCAACAGCGCCGAGTCCCTCACTCACGCGACGCCCGGAAAAACATCGCCGTCAAGGAACTCGCGCACCTCCTGCCCCTCGACGAATTGGCCCATGCGGCGGATTTCCCAGCTCAGATCGACACCTGAATCGGCGCGGACACGGTTGCGAACCGTCTCGCCAAGCTCCTCGATATCATGCGCGCTGGCCGCATCGAGATTGATCAGGAAGTTGCAGTGCTTTTCCGAAACCTGGGCATCCCCGATCTTGAGTCCACGGCAGCCGGCTGCATCGATCAGCTTCCAGCTCGAATGGCCTTCGGGGTTCTTGAAGGTCGACCCGCCGGTACGCGATTTCACTGGCTGGCTGCTCTCGCGGATTTCGGTGATCTCGGCCATGCGGGACTTGATCTCGTCGGGATCACCGGCACTACCCTGGTAGATCGCCGAGGTGAAGATCACACCCTCAGGCGCGTCGGAATGCCGGTAGCGATAGCCCATCTCTTCATTAGTCAGGGAGACGATCTCGCCGGCCCGGTTGACGCCGCGCAACTCGACCATGCGGTCGCGTGTCTCGGTGCCGTAGCATCCGGCATTCATATAGAGCGCCCCGCCGATGGCACCGGGAATGCCGCGATAAAAGGTCAATCCGTCAATCCCGGCATCGGCGGCGGCATTGGCCAACCGCACGTCCGGCAAGGCCGCGCCAGCGCGAATGCGATTCCCGTCAAGCGGTTCGGCATACCCGAAGCCTTTGGCCGACAGGCGAATAACGACGCCTTCGAGCCCACCGTCGCGGATGAGGAGATTGGACCCCAGTCCGATCGGCGTGAGCTTGATCTCGGACGGCAGGTTCTTGAGAAAGAACTGCAGATCGGCTTCATCCGCCGGCTGGAAATAGAGCTGCGCCGGACCCCCGACGCGGAACCAGGTGATGTTGCTCATCATCTGGTTCGGGATCAATCGACCGCGCAATTCTGCGGTCCACGCCCCCAGTTCGGGCAACAGATCCGGCCAGCTCATTGAACCTCTCCGATGACGCCGAGCGCCACCGCCAGTTCGCTCGGCAGCGCTGCCGCCCATTGCGTAATATTGCCGGCGCCGAGGCAGACGACATAATCACCGTCAGCGACACGATCCTTGAGGATGGTGGCAATTTCCTCAGGGCCGGAAATGACGCGCGCGTCGCGGTGTCCGCCTGCGCGCATGCGCGTCGCCAACACCTCATGAGTGGCGCCGTCGATCGCCTGTTCGCCCGCCGCATAGACCGGGGCGACCAGAACGGTATCGGCGTCGTTGAAGCAGGTGGCGAAATCATCCATCAGGTCGTGCAGGCGCGAATAGCGGTGCGGCTGGACGATGGCGACGACATCGCGCCGCGCCGACTGCCGGGCCGCCTTCAGCACCGATGCGATCTCGACGGGATGGTGACCGTAATCATCGATGATGGTGACGCCCGCCACCGTACCGGTGCGGGTGAAGCGGCGTTTGACGCCGGCAAAATTGGCAAGCCCGGCGCGAATGGCGTCCGCCGGCAGGCCGAGCTGATGCGCCACGGCAATGGCAGCGGTGGCGTTGAGAACATTGTGGTGCCCCGGCATCGGCAGTTCGAGATCGGCGATGCAGATCTCGTCATCATTCAACCGGTCGCGGATGAAGATGTCGAAATGGCTCGACCCGTTCTGAACCGGATGCTCGTTCACCCGCACGTCGGCCTGCGGGTTGGTTCCATAGGTAATGACGTGGCGGTCTTCGATCTCGCCGACAAGCGCCTGCACTTCCGGATGATCGAGACACATTACGGCGAATCCGTAGAACGGCACGTTTTCGACGAAGTGGATGAAGGCCTTCTTGAGCGCGGCGAAGTCCTTGTAATGGTCGAGATGTTCCGGATCGATATTGGTGACGATGGCGACATCGGCGGGCAGCTTGACGAACGTGCCGTCGCTTTCGTCGGCCTCGACCACCATCCATTCGCCCTTGCCCTCGCGGGCATTGGTTCCATAGGCGTTGATGATGCCGCCATTGATGACCGTCGGGTCGAGCCCGCCAGCTTCAAGCAGCGCCGCGACCAGCGAGGTCGTGGTGGTCTTGCCGTGGGTGCCGCCGATGGCGATGGCGTTCTTGAAGCGCATGATCTCGGCCAGCATCTCGGCGCGCCGGACGATCGGCAACCCCTGTGCCCGGGCGGCGATCAGCTCCGGGTTGTCCTTCTTGATTGCCGAGGAGACAACGACGACAGCGGCATCCTTGAGATTTTCGGCCTTCTGACCGACCTCGACGGCGATCCCCATGTCGATCAGGCGCTGGACATTGGCGTTGGCAGCTGCGTCAGAGCCCGTCACCGTGTAGCCCTGCCCGTGCAGGATCTCGGCGATCCCGCTCATGCCGATGCCCCCGATGCCGATGAAATGCACCGGGCCGATATCACGCGGCATTTTCATTTGAAGGTATCCCCCAGAGTGGTTCAGCGGCCTCTGGCCGCTATGGTCTCGCCAAGATCGGCGAGTCGTGCAACTGCGTCGGGCCGGCCTTTTGTCCTGGCCGCTTTCGCGGCATCGCCGAGGCGATCCGGGGCGTTGAACAGCTCTTGCAGCCGATTGGCAAGAGATTGCGGTGAAAGATTGGCCTGTTCCACAAGCCATCCGCCTCCGGCAGCGACCAGTTCGCCCGGATTGGCCTTCTGGTCGGCGTCGATCGAGCCGGGAAGCGGCACGAAGATCGCCGGAACGCCAAGAATCGCAACCTCGCTGACCGTCGAAGCGCCCGAACGGCAGATGACGAGGTGAGCGTCGAGCATTCGCTGCGGCATATCGGCAAAGAAACTCTCGAGCGTCACGTTGACCTTGAGGTCGCGATAGATCTTGGCGACGCGTTCGAGGTCCTCGGGTCGGCACTGCTGCACGATGTCGAGACGGTGACGCATGTCTTCAGGCAGGAGCGCAATGGCCGGCGGCACCAGATCGGAAAAAGCCCGCGCGCCCTGACTACCACCAACGATGAAAAGCCTGAGCCGTCCGCCCTCTAGCGGCGGCGCGTAGGCCTTCTCTTCCTCGACCAGGCGCACCTGATCGCGTGCCGGATTGCCGGTCAGCGTCGTCTTGGCCCGATAGCCCTCGGCGAATTTGACCTCGGCATAGCTCGTGGCGATGGCCGTGGCGAAGCGGGCCAACGCCCGGTTGGCGCGCCCCATCACGGCGTTCTGCTCGTGCAAAAGTCCCGGAACGCCCCGAAGCGAGGCGGCAAGGAATGGCGGAAACACCGGATAGCCGCCGAAGCCGACAACAGCGTCGGGCTTGATCCTGCCAAGCTTGCCGAACGCGACGCCGATACCCCAGCAAATGCGTAGGGACGCCGTGACGAACTTGATGGGGTTGCTCAGCGACGGCGTCGCCGACGGCACGATATGGGTCTCGCTCGCCGGAAACTGACCGCCATAAGAGGCGACGCGATGGTCAGTCATCAGATGGATGGTGTGACCGCGGCGCCTGAGTTCCTGAGCCAGCGCCATGGCTGGAAACAGGTGGCCGCCGGTTCCACCGGCCATGAGAACGAAAACTGCCATGAGGTGCCTAGAGCGTTTTCAGCAAAAGTAGATCCCGGTTTTGCGCTTCGAAAACGCGACAAAACAAGAAACGATATCTTGTCACTGTTCCCGCCAAATAGTGACGTGATTTAGACGGGTTGTCCGAGGGCACTTCGGTAGGCCGGAAGGCCGGTGGCGATCTGCTCCTCGGGGCGCTTGCGCATCAGGCCAAGCATCATGCCCATTCCGATCGCAACCGCCAGCATGGACGTACCGCCATAGGAGACGAACGGCAAGGTCATGCCCTTGGGCGGGATGAGGTTGACATTGACCATCAGGTTGATGGCGGACTGCATGCCGAACTGGGCCGCCAGCGCCGCCGTCGCCATGCGGGCGAACAGATTGCCCTGTGACAGCGCGCCACGCAGCGAACGCACCACAATGAACCCAATCAGCATGACCAGCAGCAGGCAGAACAGGATACCGAACTCGCCGGCGGCGGCGGAGAACACATAGTCGGCGTGGGCATCGGGCAGATAGCGTTTGGTGATCGCCTCCCCCGGACCGCGCCCGAGCCACCCGCCTTCGAGGATCGAGCCGATGGCCTTTTCGACCTGATAGACGGTGCCATCAGCCTGATTGAGGAAGGCGTCGATACGCTCGGTGACATGCGGAAAGAACATATAGGCGGCAAAGGCGCCGCCCAGCCCGAGCGCACCAAGCCCGAAGATGATCCACCAGGAGATACCGGACATGAACAGCAGCACCGCCCAGGTGAAAAGCATCAGCGCCGTCTGGCCGACGTCCGGCTGACGCAGGAGCGCGATCAGGATGATGCCCAGAAGGCCGGTGGCGATCTGCCAGCCCGGCATCTCGCGCTTGACCATCCATTCCGAGAACAGCCACGCCCCGACGACGGCGAAAGCCGGCTTGACCGACTCCGATGGCTGGAAGGAAAAGCCGAAAATCGATAGCCAGCGCCGGGCGCCCTTGACCTCTTCGCCGAACTGCAGCGAGGCAAACAGCAGAACGATGGAACCGAGCAGCATGGCTGCCGCCAGAATGCGGATCAGCCTGTGCGGCAGAACCGACACGCCGATCATCAGCGCCGCCGCCATGGTGGCGAAAACAATGTGCCGGACGACGAAATACCAGGTACCCCATCCATGCGCCTCGGCAACGGCCGGGCTGGCGGCAAAGCTCAGCACCACCCCGATACCGATCAGCAGAAGAAAGGCACCGAGCAGCACCCTGTCGACGGTCCACCACCACTCGACGAGCGGCGTCTTGTGTTCACGCGAGAAAATCGACAACCAAACAATCCTGGATACGCGGTTACTTGGTTAGTGAAACTACACCAGGAAGGGTTACCAACTCGCTGATGGCCGGCCGCGATTGGCACAAATTCGGCACAATCCGAAACAGGCTTTCCAGCTCATGCCTCCGCTCCCCCGAAAGGATCAGCGGCAATAGGCATCGAGCTGCTCGATAGCCTCGGCGCCGCCCTCGGCTGAGAACTTCACCTCGTACACCTGGGTTTCCGGCGGGAAGGTAAAGCGCACGGCGACCTCATCGCCCGCGCCGGCAAACACCGACCACGCCGCCTCGATGGCCTCGCGCTCAGGCGCAACCAGCGTCAGCCTGTTGTCACCGGCAACATAGTTGACCGTCGCCAGCGCGGTGTCGCCCATATCGTTCAGATAGAGCACCTGCCCCGTGACGCCGCCGAGCCGATTGGTCATGTCCTCGCTTGCGCCAAGGATCAGCGCCAGGCCGAGATTGAGCTTTTCGGTGCATTCGGTGTAAACGCTGGCGCCCGATTTTGGCGCATCGACGGCGGCCCGCGCGTACTCGAGCCCTGCCTGATCGGTTTGAACCGAATAGGACCACGCGGCGAGCGCCGGAGTATTTGCGGCGACCAGAAAAACTGCGGCCACGGCAACGGGTTTTGCGATATTCATGACGATCTCCTTGAGGCGTGAGGCATCAATCGCCAACCGGATCAACGCAGATCACCGGATCAACGCAGATCAGGCGTCGACGGCTTTTTGGCCTTGCGCGGCCGTTTCGGTTTCGGCGTCGGCAGCGCCCCGGCGGTGGCGACGATCAGCCTTGTCATCCGCTCGCCATCGTCGAGCACGTCCTCGCTCACCGCCATATGGAGCTTGGCGCCGGGATAGGCGGGCACATCCTCGGCGTCGGGATAGAGCGCACGCCCGGCCGGCGTCGGCTTGAGAAACACCCTGTCGTCGCAGATGAGCGCCACAACCTTGTTGTCGCAGTAAAGCGCGTATTCCCCGAACATGGCGCGCGCACGCACGTCACCCGCCGCAGCAACCTGATCGAGCACGTAGCCTATGAAACTTTTCGTGCACGCCATGTCCGAGCTAGCGCAGCTTCAACGTCGAGAGCGCAACCAGCGCCAGGACCATCGAAATGATCCAGAACCGGATGACGATCTGGGACTCTGTCCAGCCGAGATGCTCGAAATGATGGTGGATCGGCGCCATCTTGAAGATGCGCTTTCCGGTCAGCTTGAACGAGACGACCTGAACGATCACTGACACGGTTTCGAGCACGAACAGACCGCCGGTGATGACGAGCACAGCCTCGTGCTTGGTGGCAACGGCGATCGCCCCGAGCGCCCCGCCAAGAGCCAGCGAACCGGTGTCACCCATGAAGATCTGCGCCGGCGGCGCGTTGAACCACAGGAAACCAAGCCCTGCACCGATCAGGGCGCCAACCGCCACCGAGAGTTCGCCCGTTCCAGGCACGTAGTCGATCAAAAGGTAATCGGCGAACGTCTGGTTGCCGACCAGATAGGCGATCAGGCCGAACACGGCGGCGGCGATCATCACCGGCACGATGGCGAGCCCATCAAGCCCGTCGGTGAGATTGACGGCATTACCGGCAGAAACGATGACAAAACCACCGAACAAGGCGAAGAACCATCCGAGGTCGATCGCCCAGGATTTGACGAACGGCATCAAGACCGAAGTGGAGAACGGCGCCTCGGTCAGCGTCGACAGCCAGAAACAGGCGATAACGCCGACCACCGCTTCCAGCGCCAGCCGGTAACGGCCGGAAAACCCCTTGTGGCTCATACGCTTGACCTTGAGATAGTCGTCGTAAAAGCCAATAGCGCCAAAGCTCAGGGTCACGAACAAGACGACCCAGATATAGGGGTTCGACAGGTTCGACCACAAAAGCGTCGCCACGATGAACCCGGAAAGGATCATCAGGCCGCCCATTGTCGGTGTGCCCTTCTTGTTGAGCACATGGCCGATCGGGCCGTCCTCGCGGATCGGCTGGCCCTTGCCCTGACGCACACGAAGGGCGGCGATGATCGAGGGCCCGAACAGAAAGACGAAGAAAAGCGCCGTTACCACCGCGCCGGCGGTCCGGAAGGTCAGGTACCGGAAGACATTGAGGACGCCGACATTGGCCCCGAATTGCTCGAGAAAAAACAGCATGTGAGTGCCTGCACTCCTGTTGCAGCGCTTCAGGCATCCAACACGGGTGCCAAGCGTGGCGGCTGTTTGACCACAGGCCCGCCCCCGTTGGCAAGCTTGCTCGTCGGGCGGACAGGATCGGATGCGACGACTGGATCCCAGAAGATCAGGGCATCAGCGCCTTGGCGACTTCCTCATGATCGGAGAACGGCCGCTTGGTTGTGCCGACGATCTGATAGTCCTCGTGCCCCTTGCCGGCAACCAGGAGAACGTCCCCGTCCTCAAGCTCGGCGATGGCGACCTTGATTGCCTCGGCGCGGTCACCGATCTCACGGGCATTCGACGCAGCCCCAAGGATTTCAGCGCGGATCGCACCAGGGTCTTCGCTGCGCGGATTATCGTCGGTGACGATCACCTTGTCGGCCATGCGCGCAGCGATCTCGCCCATGATCGGGCGCTTGCCACGGTCACGATCACCGCCGCATCCGAACACCACGACCAGTTTGCCGCGGGTCACGGCGCGCAGGGTTTCAAGCGCGCTTTCGAGTGCCAGCGGCTTGTGGGAGTAATCGACAAAAATGGCGGCACCATTGCGCTCACCGGCAAATTCCAGCCGTCCCTTGGCGCCGCGCAATCCGTTGAGCGCCTCGATCGTCACATGCGGATCAGCGCCGGTCTGAATGGCCAGAGCAGCTGCCATCACGGCGTTGTCGACCTGGAAACGCCCGGCCAGCGGCAGAACGAACTCGACCGGTTCGCCGACCATCCGCCCGGTCACCTTCTGGGTGAATCCCTTGGGCTCGACCGAGGTGATCTCGAAAAACGCGCCTTCGGTGCCGACGGTGAGCAGCGTCACGCCACGATCGAGCGCCGCGAAGAAGAACGGCATGTGCTCTGGATCGTCGGTATTGACGATGGCCGCACCATCGGGCCGCACCAGATCACGGAACAGCCGAAGCTTGGCTTCGCGGTATTCGCTCATGTCGGTATGATAATCGAGATGGTCACGGCTGAGATTGGAATAGCCGACCGCGTCGAAGACCGCGCCATCGAGGCGGCGCTGGTCGAGCCCATGGCTTGATGCTTCCAGAACGACGTGGTCGATACCGCCGAGCTTGAGCTTGTTGAGGGAACGGTGCAGCGTTTCTGGGTCAGGCGTCGTCAGCGCACCGGACGCAAGCCCGGCGCTGGTTTCGATGCCGAGCGTGCCGACGCTCGCCGAGGCGATGCCGCTTGCCGACCAGATCTGGCGGACATAGCCGGCGATCGAGGTCTTGCCGTTGGTGCCGGTAATGCCGACCAGTGTCTCAGGTTGGGGCGCCCACAGGCGCGCCATGGCCTTGGCAAAGGCCGTCCGCACATCGTCGACGAGGATCACCGGCGTTTCGCCGGCGTCCTCGACCGGCTGGTCACTGACGATGGCGCCAGCGCCGTTGCCGATGGCGACATCGGCATATTTGGCGCCATGGGTTACCGTGCCGGGCAAAGCGAAAAAGGCGTCGCCCGGCTTGATCCTGCGGCTGTCGGCTGTGGCACCGGAAAGCTCCAAAGCGCCGATCTCGGGACCGACGTCGACGTTTTCCAGCAATTCCTTCAGTGATATCGGCAAGTTGCAGCGGTCCTAATCGATCATGTGCAGTTGTTTCGGCACGAGGTCCTGATCGATGGCCTCGCTGAAATCCGGTGTTATGCCGAGCAGCGGTGCAACGCGCGCCGCCAGCCGGCCAGTCACTTCGCCGGCGTTCCAGCCGGCCGTTTCGCCCGAGTGCTCGTCTTCAGGTTTGGGCTCATCAACCAAGATAACCATAGCATACTGCGGTTTATCGACTGGAAATGCTGAAGCAAAGACATTGAGATTTCGGTTCGAACTGTATTTACCGTTTATAACCTTTTCCGCCGTGCCCGTTTTGCCGCCGATCCGGTAGCCGTCAGCAAGCTTGTTGGCATGCGTTCCCGATCCCTCGAGAGCGTTCAAACGCATCAGATAGCGCATTTCCTCGCTGGTTTCGGGCGAAATAACGCGCTTGCCGATGGCGTCGGCCTGTTGCTGGCTACGCGGATAAAGCGTCGCCGGCAGCAGAATACCGCCATTGACGAACGCGGCATAGGCCTGGGCCAGATGCAACGGCGTAACCGACAGACCGTGGCCATAAGACGCGGTGGCCGCGCCGACTTCGGAGAACTCCTTGGGAATCTCGGACGTCTCGGTCTCGGGCAATTCGATCTGCAACGGCGCATCAAAACCGGCGCGGGTCAGAAAATCGCGGTAGTTATCCTTCCCCATCGCCTGCATGATCCTGATGGCGCCGATATTGGACGAATACTTGTAGATCTCCGGCACGCTGAGCACACGATGCTTGCCGTGGAAATCGTCGATGACAAAGCGGCCGAAACGGATACCAAAGCGGGCATCGAAACTGTCGGTCAGCTTGATGGCGCCGGCATCGAGCGCTCCAGCAATGGTCACGGTCTTGAAGGTCGAACCGAGTTCGTAGCGCCCGAAGGTGATACGATTGAAACGCTGGTTCTTCTTGTCCATCCACAAATCGGAATAGCTTGCCGGCGTGTTCGGATCGTAATCGGGCAGCGACACCATGGCGACGACCTCGCCGGTGTGGACATTGAGCATGACGCCAGCCGCCGCCACCGCCTGATAACGACTGAGCGCATCGAGCAACTGCTCGCGCATGGCGTGCTGAACGCGCATGTCGATGCTGAGCGACACCGGCGCCAGATTGCGGTCGCGGGCAAAACCGAGATCCTGCAGCAGCGCGACATTGTCCGTGTCGAGTTCCTTCTCGATGCCGGCAATGCCCTTGTTGTCGATATTGGTCATGCCCATGATGTGCGAGGCTTCGGCGCCGCCGGGGTAGAAGCGCTCGCTCTCGGTGAGGAAATCGAGGCCGGGAATGCCGAGCTTGAGGATGGCCTCCTTCTGGGCGGGCGTCAGCTCACGCTTGATCCACACGAAGCCCTTGTCGCGGTTGAGCCGGTTGCGCAGCATCGACTCGTTGAGATCGGGCAGAACCGACATCAGGTCCCGGATCGCCCCTTCCTTGTCGATCATGCGGTTCGGCTCGGCGTAGAGCGAAGGCACGCGGATATCGACGGCCATCTCGATGCCGTTGCGGTCGAGAATGGGAGGACGCGTGGCGGTGATCTCGTCCATCGCCCTGCCCTCGATCTCGGCATCGGTATCGGTACCGCCGAGCGTGACAAGCTTTCCGACGATCAGCGCGAAGGCCAGAACCAGAAAGGCCATCAACACCCGGATACGGGTGCGGGTCAGGGTACCGCGGGCTTTTCTCGCACCATCCAGCGCGATCGGATCCAGGGCTGATGTTTCGGCAATCGCCATGTCAGTTCGCCTCGATCAGCGCTGCGATGGGGTCGACCCCGGTTTCGAGCGAATTGAGCAATACCGTCAGTGCGTCCGGATCGAGCTGAGCCGGGCGCATCGGCAACTCGTCCAGCGACTTGAACTGCTTGGCGCCGATAATGGCGAGATCGAGCGTTTCGGCGTGGCGGTCGATGATGGGCTCGATGTAGCTCGGCTGATTGACATAGGCCCAGTCGGCGCGGAGCAGCGACAACTGGTTCTGCTGGTCAATGATCGTCTGGCCAAGCTCGATCTTGCGCCCTGCCACGCCCTCGGACTGGAACTTGAGTCCATAAACGCCGATCAGTGCCACGGCGCAGGCGACTGCCAGAATGGTGTTGAGCACCCGGATCATGCCGCACCCCGAAGCGAGAACGGCACACCCAGCCCCTTGGCGGAGATCTCACGCGCCGGGGCGGCGCTGCGGATGGCGGCGCGCAGAGTGGCGGAGCGAGCGCGCGGATTGGCTGCGGTTTCGGCCGCGCCGGCCCGGACCGGTTTCATCACCTTGCCCCAGCGCGGTGCGTCCGCGGCAGCATCGGGCTGATGACGCGAGCCGCCGGCGGGCGGGGTCAGGAAGCGCTTGACGATACGGTCTTCGAGCGAATGGAAGGTCACGACCGCCAACCGCCCGTCTTCACCCAACAAACGTTCGGCGGCAAACAGCGCTGCGACCAGCTCATCGAGTTCGGCGTTAACGGCGATGCGAAGCGCCTGAAAGCTGCGGGTCGCCGGATGGATATCGCCCTTCTTGCGCCCCAGCGCCTGCTCGATCACGCCGGCAAGTTCGGCGGTGGTGGAGATCGGCGCCTTAGCGCGCGCGGCAATGATGGCGGTGGCGATGCGCCGTGCCCGGCGCTCCTCGCCGAAGCCGAACAACAGATCGGACAGCGCCCGTTCGTCGAGCGTGTTGACCAGATCGGCGGCGCTCTGGCCCTCCCCGCTCATACGCATATCGAGCGGACCGTCGCGCATGAAGGAAAACCCGCGCTCGGCCTCATCGAGTTGCATCGACGACACGCCGATATCGAGGACCACGCCATCGGCCTGTCCGCCGGACAGGGTATCGAGTTCGGCGAAACGCCCGGACGCGAAGCGAAAACTGTCGGGATAATCGGCGCCGAGCGCCGACGCGAACCTCTGGACGTTGGGGTCGCGATCGATGGCGGTGACCGATGCGCCGGCAGTGAGCAGCGCACGGGAATAGCCCCCGGCGCCAAACGTGCCATCGATCACATGCATGCCCTGATGTGGCTGAAGCGCGTCCAGAACTTCATCGAGAAGGACCGGGACATGGGGGCGCGCGCTATCGGAATACTCGTCCATACCTGCTGGGCTACTCCACACAAAACCGAAGCCGGACAGTCGACAGGCCCCGCTGCCGACACTCGTTAGAATTGCATGTGGACGCTTAAGAATTTGTTTCCCAAACGCCCGACTGAACATGTGGATTCGCTTCGGGACTGGCCGGAATTCAGGTGTCTGTCGTTGGAAAATGGCCAGACGACGCGCCCCGACCGGACGAATATCCGCGCGGTTCTATCGGCATGCGCATATGGTCCTGTTGAAAACAGGCCGTCATTACACAGCTCGGAAACTGACTAGAACGAGGCCAGGATCGATTCGACGAAGGTCCTGTCCTGACCGAAGGACGGAGTGCGGTGGGTGTTGATATCAACCACCTTGCCATCCTCGAGACCGAGCAGCGCCTTTTCAGTAACCTTGCGGTTTTTGTCGAAATAAACGGCGAGCAACCGGCGTTCCTGCGGCATGCGCAGGCCGAAAGCGGTGCGGTCGACCTTGGTCTCGACATAATAGAAGGCGGTCTGCTCGCCGAACGTACTCGTGGTTTGCGGCGACCCGAGCACGGCAACGACGAGATCGGAGCTCTGGCCCGGCCGAATCTGCTGCAATGCGCTGTCGGAGATGACATAGCCTTCGGTACGATGGGCAATGAGCCCGTCTGTCGAGCAGGCGCTCACGGCGACCGCCAGCCCCAGACCCGCAACCAGAATGCGCACGAAGCGCTGCGCCTTGACCATGACCATCTGATTGACTTCTCCGCACACACTCATTATGTCCCGCCTGCCATCGGTGGGCCGGGCATGTGTAGCCGGCAAAAGCCCGATCTGGCAAGCTTGTCCACACTGCACCCAGCGTGGGATGATGCTGGCGCCCACCGTTTCCGGAGGTGGCCCACTTGGCCTTGTTCTTTACGAAAAAGCCGCGAATTGGCGACGCCCACTACGCGCTCTATGCTGCTATTGTGGCGCAATCCCGGCAACCGGTGCTGTATGCCGACTGGGGTGTGCCTGACACGCTGACCGGGCGGTTCGACATGGTGAGCCTTCACATGGCGCTGGTGCTCCGGCGCCTGCAGGCTGAAGGTGCTGCATGTCGGGATTTTTCACAGGGACTTTTCGACCTGTTTTTCAAGGACATGGACCGCTCGCTTCGTGAAATGGGTGTCGGGGATGTTTCCGTGCCCAAGCGTATCGAGAAAATGGGCAATCTGTTTTACGGTCTCGTCGACGGGCTCGGTCGGGCTCTCGAAGACACCGGCAATGCCAAGGCGCTCGAAGAGTTTGTGCTGAGGGACGTGCTAAGTGACGACGCCGCGGCACACGCACCCGATCTCGCCGCCTATGTGCGCCGGGTGAACGATCGTCTGGCAGACAATTCCACTGCCGAACTGATGCAGGGCAACATCGCCTGGAGTGAAGCCGCATGAGTGTCGAACACGACAACGACCCGATTTTCGACGCACGCGTCAGGGTTGATTCCCTTCCCGCGACCGGCCGCAGCCTGGTCGTCGAAACCAGCCCGGAAGAACGCGAAGCCATCGCCGAGCGGCTCGGCATCCTTTCGGTCGAAGCCTTCGATGCCAAGCTTCTGGCGCGACCGCTCAAGGGCGGGATCGAGGTGTCCGGCACGCTAGCGGCCGATGTCAGCCAGGCCTGCGTCGTCAGCTTCGACCCCGTGCCCGAACACATCGAGGAAAAGCTGTTTCGGCTGTTCCTTCAGGGTGCGCAACACGAACCGGACCCGGCGCCGGGCGCCGAGATCTATGTCGATCTCGAACGCGACGATCTTCCCGACCATTTCGACGGACCGGAAGCGGATTTCAGCGAATGGCTGATCGAGACCCTGTCGCTGGCGCTCGATCCCTATCCGCGCAAACCGGGTATTGAACTCGAGTCGACCTACACTGACGATTCGGATGAATCGGATTCTCCTTTCGAGGCTCTAAAGGCCCTGAAAACAACAAAGAAATGAGCGCACCTCTTGCAGGCATAGTGCGCGACTACGATCTGGGCTATGGCTTTGCGCGTGATGCGCGAAGCGCAAGAAAGCGTTTGAGACGGTAATGAGTGGACCAATAAGGCTATCGGTGGACGCGATGGGGGGCGACAATGGCCCACGCATCGTCCTGCGCGGCGCCGAGATGACCCTGAAGGAACGCGGCAATGTGGAATTCATCTTCCACGGCCAGGAAGAGGTGCTCGCACCCCTGCTCGATGAGTTTCCGGCCCTTAAACCTGTTTCGACACTGAGACACGCCGAAACCGTCATCGCCATGGACGACAAGCCGAGCCAGGCGCTGCGCAAGGGCCGCAACAAGTCCTCGATGTGGTCGGCACTTCAGGCGGTCAAGGACGGTGAGGCCGATGCTGCCGTCTCCTGCGGCAATACCGGCGCGCTCATGGCCATGGCGACCTTTTGCCTGAGGCCGATGGAAGGCTTCGAACGTCCCGCCATCGCCGCCATCTGGCCGACGCTCAGGACGGACATCATCGTTCTCGATGTCGGCGCCACGATCGGGGGCGATGCACAGCAACTTGTCGATTTCTCCATTCTCGGCGCCGCCCTCGCCCGGGCGGTATTCGACGAGGACGCGCCGACGATCGGTCTGCTCAATGTCGGGGTCGAAGAGGTCAAGGGTCTCGAAACCGTCAAGGAAGCGGCCCGCATTCTCGCTGCTCATGAAAATGCCGGTTTTGTCTATCACGGGTTCGTGGAAGGCGATGATATCGGCAAGGGCACGGTCGACGTGGTGGTGACAGAAGGATTTTCCGGCAACATCGCCCTGAAGACGGCGGAAGGCACGGCCCGACAGGTGGGCACCTATCTGCGCAATGCCCTCAAGGCCAATTTCATGTCGCGGATCGGCGCCTTGCTAGCTATGCAGGCCCTCAAGGCGATGAGCCGCAAGATGGACCCGCGCACAGTCAATGGCGGCGTCTTTCTTGGACTGAACGGCATCGTCATCAAGAGCCATGGCGGTACCGACGAAGTCGGTTTCAACAGCGCCCTCGGCCTGGCGTACGAAATGGGCCGCAGCCGGCTGATCGACAAGATCAGCGCCGGCCTCAGTCAGTTTCACAAGAGTGGAAATGGCGCTGATTTGGAAAAACAGGAAGCGGGACCAGCGTGACTGCAACTCGATCGATCATTCGCGGCGTCGGCGGCTATCTGCCCGAACGCGTGCTCACCAATGACGAATTGTCGAAAATGGTCGACACCTCGGACGAGTGGATCGTCCAGCGCACCGGCATCCGCCAGCGCCACATCGCCGCCGACGGCGAGCTGACGTCCGATCTCGCGGTCAAGGCGGCTGAAAGCGCCCTCGCCTCGGCGGGGTTGACTGCCGCAGACATCGACCTCGTCGTGGTCGCAACCTCGACGCCGGACATGACCTTCCCGGCCACCGCGACGCTGGTGCAGCAAAAGCTCGGCATCACCCGTGGCGCCGCCTTCGACCTGCAGGCAGTGTGCTCCGGGTTCGTCTATGCCATCGCCAATGCCGATTCCTGTTTGAAGAACGGTCTCGGCACCAAAGCGCTGGTCATCGGCGCCGAAACCTTCTCGCGCATTCTCGACTGGACCGACCGCACAACCTGCGTGCTGTTCGGTGACGGCGCCGGCGCTGTGGTGCTCGAATCGGTGCCGGAAGCCGAAGCGGACGGACGTGGCATCCTCGCCTCCTCGCTTCGGGCGGACGGTAGCCATTGGGATAAGCTCTATGTTGACGGCGGCCCTTCGGGGACCCAGACGGTCGGTCACCTGAAGATGCGCGGACGCGAAGTCTTCAAGCACGCGGTTGGTATGATCTCCGACGTCATCGAAGACGTCCTGGACAAAACCGGCTATACAACATCCGATCTCGACTGGTTCGTGCCGCATCAGGCAAACCTTCGCATCATCGAGGGCGCTGGCAGAAAACTCAGCATTCCTGCCGAAAAGACGATCATCACCGTTGCCCTCCAGGCCAACACGTCGGCAGCCTCCGTGCCTTTGGCCCTGTGGCTCGGCACCGAGGACGGCCGGATAAACAAGGGCGACCTTGTTATGCTCGAAGCGATGGGCGGCGGCTTCACCTGGGGTGCCTCTCTGGTGCGCCTGTGAACGCCAAATATGAGCTTGATTGACCGCACAGTGACAACAGAGTTAGTGTTTGTAACGGGTTGGCGGTGACCCGTTGCCTGCCCCGGGGGGGCTGATTGGAGGGATCATGGCGAACAGAACGGTTACCCGTGCCGATCTAGCCGAGGCGGTATATCAGTCTGTCGGCCTATCGCGTACCGAGTCCGCAGAACTCGTGGAACGCGTCCTGGACTTGATCTGCGATTCACTGGTCGAGGGTGACAATGTCAAATTGTCGTCGTTCGGCTCGTTCCAGGTTCGCGCCAAGAACGAAAGAATCGGTCGCAACCCCAAGACAGGCGAAGAGGTCCCCATCCTTCCGCGTCAGGTTCTTGTGTTCAAACCGAGCAACGTGTTGAAGGCCAAGATCAACAAATCTATGGTTGGCTCTGGAAAGTAAGGCCAATCATTGAGGCGCTCGCGTGGACAAGTCGCCGGAAGCGTTCAGGACGATCTCGGAAGCAGCTGACGAGCTCGGGCTGCCTCAGCACGTCCTGCGGTTCTGGGAAACCCGGTTCAGCCATATCAAACCTTTGAAGCGCGGCGGCGGCCGGCGCTATTACCGGCCTGACGATGTCCTTCTGCTCAAAGGCATCAAGTACCTGCTCTACGATCAGGGTTTCACCATCAAAGGCGTGCAGCGCATCCTCAAGGATCAGGGCGTCCGTCAGGTCGTCGCCATCGGCCAGGCCGAATCGCTCGATGGCGTGGCCGATGTGGTCGAAGTTCTGTCACTGCCCGATGCGGCCTCGAATCCCTCGCTCGCCGACGATGACCGCAAAAAACTCAACGACGTGTTGAAAACCCTGCTCGAGTGCAAGCGCACCCTCGATCTGGCGCGCGAAGGCAACTAACTGCCTGATCAGGCGAGCGCGCGGCGCTTCCGGACCCCATTTCTATATGACCGACGGTATCCCAACTGCGTAGCCCATGCGGTCGCGGACATTCCATCGGCGTCGATACGCAGTTCGTGCCATCAGATACAACAGATCGCTCCGCGTGATCGCGAAGCGCTGACAGGATTGATCTTGTTGAGGAGGGAAGATGGTCGGAGCGGCGGGATTCGAACCCACGACCCTTTGTCCCCCAGACAAATGCGCTACCAGACTGCGCTACGCCCCGACGTGAAGGCGTAGGTAATCGCTTTTGGCAGTTGTGGCAAGACCGCAGGCCGCATCAGCCACTTGGTTCCGGCGATTTCTGACTTGACCTCGCCCCTGGCGTCTTGCCATCCCGTGGCACCACCACAAAAGCCGATGGACTGATGACACTCTCCCCAGAACAACTCGCCCCCTGGCCAGTCGCCCTGCCGGTTGTCATCGACTCGATGCCACGCTCCGAGAACCTGGTTTTCCGCATCGCCGCGGCAGACGGACAGCGCTTCATCCTCAGGGCGCACCGCACCGGCTATCACACTGAAACGGCGATTGCTTCCGAGCTTGCCTGGATCACCACACTTGCGCGCGATACCGATGTCCAGGTGCCCGAGATCATCACCACCCGAGACGGCGGCCAGATCGCGCCTGTCGAGATAAACGGCGAGCGCGCGCCACGCCTTGCCGTACTGTTTCGCGAGCATCCCGGCGACCAGCCAGACGAGAACGATCCGCGTCTGCCGCAGATCTTCGAGGCGCTCGGAACGGCAGCGGCGCGCTGTCACAACCACGTGCTCTCCTGGCGCCGTCCGGCGGGCTTCACCCGACCTGACTGGTCGATCACCGGCATGCTCGGCCCAAGAGGCATTTGGGGGGATTGGCGGACCACTCCCGATCTCTCGCTTGCCGACAAGGCGCTGCTCGGCGAAGCCGAATTGCAGCTGTTCGCGCTGTTCAATAGCTACTCCAGCGGTTCGGACCGGTTCGGGCTGATCCACAACGACATGCGGCCGTCGAACTTCCTGTGGGCAGAGGATGGCTTGCGCCTGCTCGATTTCGACGATTGCGGTTTCGGCTGGTTCATCGCCGATTTCGCTGCCTCAGTCTCGTGGTTCGAGGACGATCCACGCGTGCCGGAGCTGTTCGGCAGCTGGCTCAAGGGCTACACGGGCCACCGCACCCTGTCGGATGCGGATATAGCAATGGCCGGCCCGGCCCTGATGGCGCGGCGCATGCTGTTGCTGGCCTGGACCGCCTCGCGTTCCGAAACAGACCTCGCCACCACGAGACGGCAAGGCTTTGCCACCGGCACCGTCGCCCTGGCGCGGCGCTTCCTCAAAGGCGAGCAGCTGGTTTAGCTCTGTGAGAATGCCTAGAAGGCTGGCTTTTCCTTTTCGCGCCAGTCGCCCCAGGCGAGAAGCGCCAGCGCGCCTGTCGCAACCGGAATGGCAAGGACATTGAGCGCCTGCCAGCCGAGGGTCTGCAGCATCACGCCGGAGCCGATCGATCCGAGCGCCATCATGCCGAACACCAATTGCTCATTGAGCGCCTGCGCCTTGAAGGCGTCTTCGGGCCGGTAGCCTTGGGCCAGAAGCGCCGTGGCGCCGATGAAGCCGAAATTCCAGCCCACGCCGAGCAGGATCAGCGCCAGATCGAAATGCCAGGTCGAGATGCCATTGAGGGCGACGAGCGCACTGCCGAGAATCAGTGTCAGCCCGAGCCCCGCCGTCATGCGTGCACCGATGCGGGCGATGATCGTACCGGTGATGAAGCTCGGCGCGAACATCGAAACGATGTGCCATTGGATGGCAAAGGTCGCGTCGTTTTCCGTATGCCCGCACAGCACAACCATGGCGAGCGGTGCCGCGACCATGAGAAAATTCATCAGGCCATAAGCGACCATGCCAGCGACGATCGGCACGAAAACGTCGGGCGAGCGCGCGATCTGCCAAAACGAGCGGCTCGACTGGCCGCGCTTGGCGCGGACGATTGCCGGAAGCCGGGTCATCGACAGAACCGCGACACCCACCACCGCCAGCCCCGACATGGCAAGAAACGAACCGGCATATTCGAAACCCGGGATGGCGTCGCGCCCGAGATAGGAGAGCGCCGGACCGGAGAACCCGGCCACGACCCCGCCGGCAAGCACATAGGAGATCGCCCTGCCCTTTTTCTCCATCGGCACGGTGTCGGCCGCCGCAAACCGGTATTGCTGCCCCACGGCCGCCGCAGCGCCGCCGATCAGCAGCGCGCCGGAAAACACATAGAAATCGCCGATGAAGATGCCGAGCGTGGCCACGAGCCCGGCAAACACCGAAAACGCCGCGCCGATCATGAAGGCGCTACGGCGCCCAATTTTGTGGATCATGAAGGCGGCGGGGCCGGAGGCCAGCGCCAGTCCGAGCACCATGGCAGTGATCGGCGCCGTGGCGAGCCGCGGGTCCGGCGCCATGCTCGCCCCGAGCAGCGAGCCGGTTGCCATGATCAGCGCCTGCTGCGAGCCGGTGATCGCCTGTGCCATCGACAGCAACAGGACATTTCGCGTCGGCCCCTCAGCCGTTGCGACGTCCGTATCTGCGCTCATCAGATATCCCCTCGGGCAAAACTACAGCCCGAGCTCTATCGTCCTTTGACGATGGTGTCGAGTACGCCGTTGACCAGGCCGGGGACCTCGCCGTCGTAGAAGGCGCGGGTAATGTCGAGATATTCCGAGATGACCACCTTTTCAGGCACGTCCTGGCGCTTGAGCAGTTCAAAGCAGGACGCACGCAAGATCGCCCTCAGCGTCGCATCGATCCGGGTCACCGGCCAGTCGGGCGGCAGGCTGTCATCGATCAGCGGATCGATCTCGAGCTGGGCAGCGACCACGCCCTTGACGATCTGGCCAAAATAGTCGGCATCGGCGGGCAGATACTGTTCGCCCTCGATCTCCTTGCCGAGTAGGTCCTCGCGGAAAGCGGCGAGAGTATTCTCCAGAGAGATCTCGCCCACATCCATCTGGTAAAGCGCCTGTACGGCAGCAAGGCGCGCCGCACCACGCTGGTTGGCAGGCCGGATCGGGCTCTGAGGTTTTGGTTCGGCCATTGTCATGCCTCGTCGCTGAGGTCGTCGCCAAGCTCGGCGAGGAAGGAACGGAAATCGTCGGCGCTCATGAAGTTCTTGTAGACCGAGGCAAAGCGAACGAAGGCGACATCGTCCAGCTCCCTCAGGCCCTCCATGACGAAAGCGCCGATCTGTTCGGAACTGACCTCGGTTTCCCCGAGGCTTTCAAGATGCCTGACGACCCCCGAGATCAGGCGCTCGACCCGTTCCGGCTCGACCGAACGCTTTCTCAGCGCGGTGAAGATGGAACGGGTGAGCTTGTCACGATCGAACGGCACCTTTCGGCCCGACTTCTTGACGACGACGAGATCCCTGAGCTGCACCCTTTCGAAGGTCGTGAACCGGCCTCCGCAGTCGCCGCAGACGCGGCGACGGCGGATGGCAGCCGAATCCTCGGTGGGCCGGCTGTCCTTGACCTGTGTGTCTTCCGAACCGCAATAGGGGCAGCGCATAGGCCGTGTCCTTTATGCGTCGGGATAGATCGGGAAACGCGCCGTCAGCGCTTCGACCTTGGCCCGCACCGCCGCTTCGACCTCGGCATTGCCCTCGTCGGAATTGGCGACCATCAGCCCGTCGAGCACCTCGACGATCAGCTTGCCGATCTCTTCGAACTCGGGCTCCTTGAAGCCGCGCGTCGTGCCGGCCGGGGTACCCAGACGCACACCGGAGGTCACGAAAGGCTTTTCCGGATCATTTGGAATGCCGTTCTTGTTACAGGTGATGAATGCGCGTCCGAGCGCCAGCTGGGCGCGCTTGCCGGTGGCGTTCTTCGGGCGGAGATCGACAAGCATCAGATGGTTGTCGGTGCCGCCGGAAACGATGTCCAGCCCGTTGTTCTGCAAGGTCTTGGCCAGCGCCCGCGCATTGGCGACGACCTGATGGGCATAGGCCTTGAAGTCGTCGGAAAGCGCTTCCTTGAACGCCACGGCCTTGGCGGCGATGACATGCATCAGCGGACCGCCCTGAAGCCCAGGGAAGACGGCGGAATTAAGCGGCTTGGTCAGCGCCTCGTCGTTCCACAGGATCATGCCACCGCGCGGACCGCGCAGCGATTTGTGCGTGGTCGTGGTGACGACATGGGCATGTGGGATTGGCGAGGGATGGGCGCCGCCAGCAACAAGACCCGCGATATGGGCCATGTCGACCATCAGGTAGGCACCGATCGAATCGGCGATCTCGCGGAACCGCCTCCAGTCCCAGATGCGCGAATAGGCGGTGCCGCCGGCAAGGATCAGCTTGGGCTTGTGCTGTTGCGCCAGCTTTTCGATCTCGTCCATGTCGAGCAGGTGATCGTCGGGGCGAACGCCATAGGAGACGACATTGAACCACTTGCCGGACATGTTGACCGGCGAGCCGTGGGTCAGGTGGCCGCCCGAATTGAGATCGAGCCCCATGAAGGTGTCGCCCGGCTGCAACAGCGCCAGGAACACGGCCTGATTCATCTGCGAGCCGGAATTGGGCTGCACATTGGCAAAATTGACCCCGAACAGCTGCTTGGCGCGCTCGATGGCCAGATTTTCGGCGATATCGACATACTGGCAACCGCCGTAATAGCGCTTGCCCGGATAGCCTTCGGCATACTTGTTGGTCATGATCGAGCCCTGCGCCTCGAGCACGGCCCGGGAAACGATGTTCTCGGAGGCGATCAGCTCGATCTCATGGCTCTGCCGGCCGGCTTCGAGGCCAATGGCTTCGGCGATCTCGGGATCGATTGCGGCAAGGGATTCGGAGAAGAAGGCTTTGGTGGCTGCGGCGTTCATGACCGGTCCCCGTTTACGTTCGACATGCAGGCAAGGCGGCTCCGCTCTATCACGCGGATGACACCGAATCCAAGTTGGAAGTGACTGCCAATGGCAGGAGAAAGCCGATGCATTGCGGGCTCCCTTTGGTTTGAGGGTGCCCAGGCGAGCGGCATCGACGATCCGCGCTCCCCGATGGTTGCCCATCTTAATCTCGCCAGTCGCGCGGACGGGCGGACCATAGATTATCCCGCGCCCCGCGCCAAGCCATGACGCATATGGCGCTGCCCATTTGCGTCAGGCGCCTGAAGCGAGCTTGCGCTTTAGCTTGGCGACGGCGACTTTCTCGATCTGGGAACGTGGGGCATTGGCCGGCGCAACGATCACCACTTCGATGCCGGTCTTGGCGTCGATGGCGCTGACGCGCAACTGCGCGCCGATGCGGACGAATTCCAACAGGATTTCGCCGCTACCTTCGGATGAAGACATTGCCACCTCCCCCGGTTCCCCCCGGCTTACGCCGCCAGGTTAAGAGGAGAAGTCGACCTTTCCGGCGGCGTCGTAAGCGTAAACGTCGTCCCGGAAGCTGACAACGCCCTGACGGTTGGCCCAGGACGTGATGTAGGTCGTCTGCAGCGGCACCGGCTCCTTGACGTCAACATCCATACGTTCGGCGGAATTGAACACCGCATCGATGGCGTTCACGTCCCATTCGGGACTGTTGAGGATCCACGCGACCAGTTCATCGACCTTGTCGACGCGCACGCAGCCGGACGAATAGAAGCGCTCGTTCTCCGAGAACAGCGACTTGCCGGGCGTGTCGTGCAGATAGACGTCGAAGGCGTTGTGGAAATTGATGCGCACGTGGCCGAGCGAGTTCTCCGCCCCCGGATCCTGGCGGAACCTGTACTTGACCGCTTCGTCGGTCGACCAGTCGATGTCGGTCGGATTGAGCTCGTTGCCCTTGTTGTCGAAAATCCGGATGTTGTACTTGGTGAGGTATTCCGGATCCTCGTTCATGTACTTGATCAGGTCCTTGCGGATGATCGACTTGGGCACCGTCCAGTACGGATTGAAGTTGATCTGGTAGACCTTGGAAGAAAGGATCGGCGTCTGCCGGTCGATGCGGCCGACCACCGCGGTATGGCGGTTGAAAACGCGCCCGAGGCTGACGGTCTCGATCGCCGCCGCCGGGATGTTGACGACGATATAGCGGTCGCTGAGATCCTTGGAGAAATTCTGGACGCGCAGCGCATTGACCCGCAATTGCGCCAGCCGCTCTTCGACCGGCACGTTGAGGGTCATGAAGGTCAGCGGATCGACCTTGCCGGTGATCACAAGGCCATGACGGGCCTGGAACCTGCGGATACCCGCGTCCAGATACTCGTCTGCTGTATCGTTGACGCGTTCGGTTTCTTCCATGTCGCCGGACAGCATCAGACGACGCTTGAGCGGGCCAACCGAACCGCGCGAACTGCCGGCGACAAGACCGACGACATTGCGCGACATCTCTCCCCAGCCACCCTTCCGGGCGATCTGCTCGTATTGCATGATCGCCAGTTCGAGATTGTAGGCGGTATCGGCCGACAGAATCGGCTCTACGGTATCGATCGCCTCGAGCGCTGCGGTGGTATTGCCCTGCCGGTCGGTCTTCGCCAGAACCGCCGCGCGCCGCATTTCGTCCAGGATCGGATCGTTAGCTCGTGCTGGTCCGGTCAGAGCATAGGCCGCCGCGGCCCCCATGCCTGCCAATAGGTCGCGTCTTTTCAAGCGCAAGCTCTCGCCTACCATATTCTCGTCCTGTCTCGCGGGTTCCCGTACGAACGGGCCGGTATTTACCATTCGGGGTCGCATTGGGCAATCATGCCGGCCCAGCCGACACATGTCATCGGTCGCCTTAGGTGTTGTTTGCGGCACAAATGAGAAACGCCGGCATCAAGCCGGCGTTAGAGGTCGTCACAAGTTCGCGAGCACGCGCTACCGCGGCAAAAACCGCTCCGCTCAGGCCCTGTTCGGCTAGAGCTTGTAGAGAATCTGGTCGACCCAGAAGCGCTCGAGTCGTGCCAGGGAGGCGTTGAGCACCTCGAACTCGGCGTCGCCGAGACCACCGACCTTGTCGATCGATTTCATGTGGCGGTCGTACAGTTCGTCGATCACCTCGGCCACTTCCTCGCCCTTCGGGGTCAGACGGATGCGCACCGAGCGCCGGTCGGACCGCGAACGTTCCTGGAAGATGTAGCCGGTCTCGACCAGCTTCTTGAGATTGTACGAAACGTTCGAACCGAGATAGTAACCGCGTGAACGCAGTTCGCCCGCCGTCAGCTCCGAATCGCCGATGTTGAACATCATCAGAGCCTGAACCGGGTTGATGTCGTCCCAACCCATGCGGTCGAATTCATCCTTGATCAGGTCGAGCAGTCGCCGATGCAGGCGCTCAACCCGTGAAACAGCCTCGAGATAAAGCGGCTTGAGTCCCCCGACGGTCTCGGGAGCCGCCGCTTCGGCCGTGTTCGTCTTGCCTACCATGTCCTGGCCTCACTGTTGTCTGATGCGCGGTTTTCCGCGTCTTCAGAACGGTTATAGCCAGTACGCGATAAATTCGATTTAATCGACAGACTTAAAACTATCTTACTGAAAGGATTTGAGTTTTTAGCTTTCAAAATCGTTATACCCATTGACGGCTGGGTAACCTAAATCAGTCGTGAAGCGATGAGAACAATTTCACTTCCTTGATCGCGAACAGCGCCAGCGCCACGATAAAGACCGTCAGGGCGATGAAGAACTCCAGATCTGACAGGCGCACCGACGCTTCGCCGGTCAAGGCGATGATGAGCTCGACCAGTGCCGTACCGATCGCCACGACCAGCCCCCAGCTCGAACCGATCCAGATGCCGACGGCGGCGAACAGATAGCCAATGGTGAATACGGCCAGATAGGTGAAGGCCACGAAGCCGAGCTGGTCGAGCGGGCTGCGGCCGCCCGAGCGCACGCCAAGCAGGCTCGAGGCCAGCGACAGTCCGACGAACAGGCAGATGACAGCGAGCACACGCCCGACAATTATGCCGATTTTGGCAAGACTCATTGTTGCCTCCCGGGGAAACGAATGGTTAAGGGTTTTGGCCCGCAACGCGATTGGACGCAAGCCGCACTTGCCTTTGGCGCCACACCGGGCGAAATGGGATCATGGATTCAACACCACCGCGGGAGTTTACCGATGCCGGCTGATTGGCCTCGCCACGACATGTCCTTTCTTGGCGGCGTACGGCAAAGACGCCTGCGCCAGGCCGGCTGGACCCGTGCCATGGTGCGCGAAACAACCCTGACACCTGCCGATTTCATCTGGCCGCTCTTTATTATCGAAGGCCAGAACGAGCGCAGCGCCATCGCATCCATGCCCGGCGTCGACCGGCTGAGCATTGACCTGGCGGTGAAGGCGGCACGCGAGGCGGCCGATGCCGGCATCCCGGCGCTGGCGCTGTTCCCCAACACCCCCGGCCATCTGCGCTCCGAGGATGCCGAAGAAGCCTTCAATCCTGACAATCTGATGTGCAGAGCGCTGAGCGCCATCAAGGACGCCGTGCCCGAAATCGGCCTGATCGCCGACACGGCGCTCGACGAGTATTCTGCCAATGGCCAGGACGGATTGGTCCGCGACGGCAAAATCCTCAACGACGAAACCGTCGCGGTGATGGTCAAGTCGGCCACGGCCCAGGCCCGTGCCGGCGCCGATATCATTGCGCCATCCGACATGATGGACGGCCGCGTTGGCGCCATCCGTGCCGAACTCGATGCCGCCGGGTTTGAGAACACGATGATCATGGCCTACTCAGCCAAATATGCGTCGTGCTTTTACGGCCCCTTCCGCGAGGCCGTCGGCTCGGGCGACCGCCTCATCGGCGACAAGCGCACCTACCAGCTCGATTATGCCAATACCGAGGAGGGCTTGCGCGAAGTTGCTCAGGACATCGCCGAAGGCGCCGACATGGTCATGGTCAAGCCCGGCCTGCCCTATCTCGACATGGTGCGGCGCGTGAAGGACAATTTCAACGTACCGGTCGCCGCCTACCAGGTCTCGGGTGAGTACGCCATGATCCGCTTCGCCGCCGAAGCCGGAGCATTGGATGGCAAAGCGGCAATGATGGAGAGCCTGTGGGCCTTCAAGCGCGCCGGCTGCGACACTGTGCTCAGCTATTTTGCCCTGGAAGCCGCGCGATTGCTTGCCGAATGAAGTGAACCCGCTCTTGCAGGGCCGCGGAGCCATGCCCATCTGAGTGTTGTCCGAACCGCCGCCCGCTGCCCGGCATGGCGGTTGCAAATGACAATTGGCGCGACCCGGGACGGTCGCCCATGCCGCCCGACGCGGCTTTCCGCACCGATGGCGCCCCGAAAGGCCCGAAAATGAACACCGTGCTGCCTGACCCGGACTCTGCCCCCGAGCTGTTCGAGTCCATCCTGACCCGCCGCGTCCTTGCCTTCGTCATTGACGTGGTGGTCCTATCCGTCGTTCTGACGGCTGCGGCGCTGGTGGCGCTGTTCGCCGGCATCCTGACGCTCGGACTTGGTCTGATCGCCGCTCCGGTTATCATCCTGCTGTCGATCATTCTCTATTATGGGGCAACGCTCGGATCGTATCGTCGCGCCACGCTTGGCATGCAGGCCATGGACCTGGTGCTCACCCCGGCTCGCGGCATGCCGCTCGACGGCTGGCGCGCTTTCGCCCACCCGTTGATCTTCTGGCTGACGAGTTGGGTCCTGCCGCCGTTTTCGCTGCTCCTGGCCCTGTTCACCCCGCGCCGGCAGCTGCTTCACGACCTGGTCCTCGGCGTTCTCATGGTGCGCTATTCGCCGATGCGGCAGCACTGGCGCAATTACCAAACTGCTTGACCTTTTCTTCTCCGGCGGCAGTTTCCCTGTCGCCGGAATAAGATATCCCGACCTGCCCCTCCGCACGCGTGCCTGTGGAAGCAGATGATCCGTCCTCAAGAATGCGCTTGGTTCGCGTTCAGGGCTCAGGCATGATCCGTCCGAAATGGACCTCAGCACATTCATTGACCAGCTGCCGATGTGGACGACCTTCGCGATCATCGCGGCGGCACTGATCAGCTTTGCCATGGAGTGGGCCAACATCGAGGTCATCTCGCTTGGCACCATCGTTTTGCTGATGGTTGAAGCCTCGCTGATGCCCGGCGCCCATATCGCGCCGGAAAGCCTGCTCTCCGGCTTTTCCAATCCCGCCTTGCTGACCATCCTGGCCCTGCTCGTGGTCGGTCAGGGGCTGATCCAGACCGAATCCCTGGCCCAGCTGACCAAATACCTGACAAATCTCTGGCCCAAGTATCCGACCCGCGTCATCGGCGTGGCCCTGTTGCTCGCCGGTGCCATTTCCTCGATCGTCAACAACACCCCGGTCGTGGTGGTGTTCATGCCTGTGTTGGCTGCGGTGCTGATGCGGCGCAACCTGCAGGCCTCGCACTACATGATGCCGCTGAGCTATTTCACCATTCTCGGCGGCATGACCACCATTCTCGGCTCATCGACAAACCTTCTTGCGGCGGGCGTTGCCCGTGACAACGGCGTCGAAACCGTCACTTTCCTGTCTTTTGCCGTGCCCGGCCTGGCCATGGCCGCGGTCGGTGGCCTCTATGTCTATTTCGTCGTGCCGCGCCTTCTGCCAGGCCGGGACACGGCCAATGCCGGACATAAGCGCGGCACCCAGTTCATCACCGAAATCCATCTCGGCCCCGAGCACCCGCTTGTCGGCGAACAGACCGTCGCCGGCATGTTCCCGACGCTGACCAACATGACGGTCCGCACCGTGCGGCGCGGACGCCACGACTTCCTGCCGCCGTTCGACGACATCACCCTCAAGCCCGGCGACACCCTCATCATCGCGGCGACCCGCACCACCCTGACCGAAGCCATTCGGGCCTGGCACATGCTTGACGATCACGCCGGCGCCACCATCGGCGAGGATGACCGCGACGACAGTTTCATCTTGTGCGAATCCCTGGTGCCGCCGGGCTCGCGTCTGGTCAACAACGGCGTCGACCAGGCCGGCTTCATGGCCCAGCATTCAGTGCTGATCCTCGGCGTCGAACGCCGCAGCCGCATGCCGCGGCAACTGCTGTCCGAGCTGCGTCTGGAAGCTGGCGACGTGCTGCTGATCGCCGGACGGCCTAATGCGCTTGAACGCATGCGCGGGTTGCAGGACCTTGTCGTGCTCGAATGGAGCGCCGCCGAGGTCAAGCCGACCGGCCGCACCACCCGCGCCTGGACCGTGTTTGCGGCAACCATCCTGGCCATCGCCACCGGGTTTGTGCCGACGGTGGTCGCCGCCGTGGCCGGCGCCTTTGCTATGATCGTCACCGGCTGCCTCAACGTCCGGCAGGCCGGACGCACGCTCGACAGGCGCATCATCATGCTGGTCGCCGCCTCGATCGCCATGGCAATCGCCATGCAGGCAACCGGCGGCTCGGAGGCAATCGCTTCCGTCTCAACCGGCATTCTTTCCGGTCAGCCTCCGGCGGTCTATATGGCCGGCCTGTTCATCGTCGTCGCCGTTCTGACCAATTTCCTGTCCAACAATGCGACGGCGGTGCTGTTCACCCCCATCGCCATCGCAACCGCCAACCAGATCGGTGTCGACCCCTTGCCCATGATCGTTTCGGTGATCCTCGGCGCAAACGCGTCCTTTGCCTCCCCCATCGGCTACCAGACCAATCTTCTGGTGATGGGCGCCGGACACTACCGCTTCCGCGATTTTGCCATAGCCGGTGCGCCCCTGGTTCTGATCGTCTGGGCCGTCTTTAGTGTTGTTGCGCCATGGTATTATGGCGTCTAACCTTGATGGCGTGGAAGTTGGGCAGGGAGTATGACATGCCCTTGATGTTGGAACTGACCGGCGCTCCGGCCGGACACCCGGCCATTGGTGCCAAGATTCTGTCTCGGCGCGCAAAATGACACAGCAGGCGCCCGATACGGCGCAATTCTTCCTGACAACGGAAAGCGAGTGCCCCTATCTCGATGGGTACAAGGAGCGCAAGCTGTTCACGCATCTGAGTGGACGGCGGGCACAAATGATGCATGCGCTTCTGAGCGACCACGGCTTCCGGCGCAGCCAGAACCTCATCTATCGCCCGGCCTGCGACGGTTGCACCGCCTGCCGCTCCGTGCGCATTGACGCCCGCCATTTCGTGCCGAGCCGCAATCTCAAGCGCGTCCTGGCCGGCAATGGTGACATCGCCGCCAAAGTAAGGCCGGCACGGGCCAGTGCCGAGCAATACGATCTGTTCCAGCGCTATCTTCTGGCACGCCATTTCGGCGGCGGCATGACCCAGATGAGCTATGTCGATTACGAATACATGATCGAGGATACGCCGGTCGAAACCTATGTCATCGAGTACCGCGAGATGAGCGAGCCGGACCAACCGCTGGTCGGCGTGGCGCTGACCGATCAGCTGCCCGACGGGCTATCCATGGTCTATTCGTTCTTCGCCCCAGAACTTGACCGGCGCAGCCTCGGCAATTTCATGATCCTGGATCACATCGCGCGGGTCACGGCATCCGGTCTCGCCTATGTCTATCTCGGCTACTGGGTGAAGAATTCACCCAAAATGGCCTACAAGGCCCGCTTTGCGCCGCTTGAGGTGCAGATCGGAACCAGCGGATGGCACCCGCTCGATCCCGAAGCCGAGGAGAGCGAATAGCGCCATGACGTCGCTTCTGGTCGGACTGGTACGCGCCGCGTTTTTCCTCCTGGCTCTAGGGTTGAGCGCAGGAGCGATATTGGCCGCCTTCGGCTTCGCCTCGCCATTGCTCGACGCGTTTAATCATCTCCAGCCGCTGTGGTTTACCGGAACGCTTGTCTGCCTGCTGCTGACCAGCGTGTTTTTCCGCAAGCAACGCAGCCGCGCCCTGATGATCGCCTTGAGCGCTACCGGTTTCCTGACCTCCGGTGTCATTGTCATGCCGGAAATCGTCGCTGGTTTCCTCGCCCGTCCGGCACCGCCGGCCAATGCCGCAAGCTACCGGCTGATGACCTACAACATCTTTGGTCTGAACTACGACATGGACGCCGTCGCCACCATGGTGCGGAGCGAAGATCCCGACATCATCGCCATCGACGAGTACTTTCCCGAGCAGCGCGACACGCTGCACGACAAGCTGACGCCCGACTACCCCTATTTCCGTGTCTGCACCGGCGGAAAGCGCGCCAATACCGCAATCTACGCCCGCCTGCCCTTCGAATCCGCTTCCACGGCAGTCGACCCGTGCAACCACGACAGCGACAACCGGACCAGCATCCTGACCCTGCGTTTCGCCCCGGATGGAGGTGCCCCCTTCACCGTGGTTGCCACTCAGCTCGATTGGCCGGTGCAGGTCAGCCCCTTGCGCGAGGACGGCGACCTGATGACCCGGATTTCGCTGATGACGGCGCGCCAGCGCACTGAGTTCACGCGATTGGGCAATGAACTGGGCGAGCTTTCTGGCGCTCTGCTCGTGGTCGGCGATTTCAACTCGACACCGTGGTCCTACGCGCTCAGGCGCTTCGCCCATGACAATGATCTCACCCGCCAGACACGCAACCTGCCGACATTCCCCAAGCTCTGGGCCATAAGGGGAGAATGGCGGGAGACGCCGGCCTTTCTGCCGCTCGATCACCTGATGACGCGCGGCGACGTGCTGGTGACCGATCTGCATACCGCGGCGGCGGCGGGAAGCGATCATCTACCGGTGGTTGCAGACTTTACCGTCATGCCCTGATCCGGGTCCGGCACTGCGTTGCCCCGAACGGAAAGAACTCCACACCAGGTCATTTTCTGCCGGAATCGCCAGTTGCTCCCTCCCCTTGATGGGGCTTCGCGCCGTCCCGAAGGGCCATTCGTGCCAGTGGCAAGAATGGAGGCAAGAAGGCCTTGAGGGCTAGGCCCGAATGGCAGGGGGGCTCGACGAAGTCGAGTTGGGTGGGGTGGAGCCACAAATGCCGGCGCTGTCGCCCCCACCAAGGTTCACGACGGACTTGGCAAGGACTAAGTCCTGTTCGCCCCTTCCCTACAAGGGAAGGAAGCAAAGATGCTGCTTCAGACAATACCTGACAGGCTCTAGGAGCCTGACTGCACCAGCGCCTTTGCTTGGCTCACCCAGCCCTCACGATCGATGCGACCACGGAAGGACAGCTTGTCGTCGACCCAGGCAGTCTCGGTAGCGCCCCAAGCGGCAATCTGGTCGTAGTGATAAATGCCAAGCCCGTTCAGCAGCTTTTCGATCTTTGGCCCGATCCCCTTGATCTTCTTGAGATCATCCGGCGCGCCATCCCGCGCCGCGGCAAGCAGGGCTGGCTTGCCCTCCCCCGCTTCGCCAGAGGCATCGGACGCCTGTCCTTCGGGGGCCAAAGCGCGCTTGGGCTTGCGCGTCGTCTTTGCAGGCTTGGCTGCTGCCGGCTTGGCCGCCGAAGCGTCTGCAATTGCGACCGCATCAGGTTCCGCAGCCGGGGATTCGTGCATTTGCGCGGCAATACCGGACGCCGACTCCTCGGCAGGGAGCACGTGCTGATCCGGAGGCGGTGCGTTCGCTTGATCCGCTGTCGTCTCCGAAGCTTCACTCACCCTGGACGGCATGAACCAGCGGCGCGCCCAGAAGCCGACGAGGCCGCCGAGCACGAAGGCGAACAGCAAAAGCACAGCCATTTCGACGACATAGGGTTGGCTCAACATGGTGCTACTCCCTCACTCTCGGCCTGGTCTGTTCGCAGAGGCGCTCAGACGGGCTTCTCGGCCGCGGCAAACCAGCCGGCGACAGCTCCAATAGCCAGTGCCAGGACGAGAAAGAACCAATATCGCGTCAACAGTTCCACCAACAGATCCATCTTCACATCCTTCTCGGCCACAGCTCCCGCGTCGGGGATGCTGATCCCCTACCCGCGCAACAGACGCCTTCAACGCAAGGCCACCTAATTCGCTTCTTCGGACACCGTGATAACAATGCGACGATTGCGCCGCTTTCCGTCACTTGTGTCATTCGAGGCAATCGGCACGCTCTCGCCATAGCCTATCGCGTAGATCCGGCTCTCGCCAACGCCAAGGGAGATCAGCTTGTCGACCACCGCCTCGGCTCGCGACACCGACAGGATAAGGTTCGAATCGGCGTCACCATCGGAATCGGTGTGACCTTCGACATGAACCACCGCTGACGGGCAGGTCTTCAGGGTTTGGGCGATCTCGTCAATGGCCGGAAGCGAGTCGTCGGTGATGCGGGAACTGCCGGTATTGAACAGGATGGCATTGCGCTCATCGAAGGCAGAGACGGCGGCCATGCAGATCTCGAAAGGTGTCGGTGGCACAACATCGACCGACCAGTCCATACCGCCCGGCAATGAACCAACCGCAGCCGAAACGGCGGCGCGGGTTGTGTCGGAAGCCGACTTTCCGGAAAGACTCCAACCGAAGTCCTTGTAGACCAGCTTGCCACTATCGAGTGTCATCAGGGCACGCAGGCCCCCGACAGCGTCGGCAATGAAATCGCCGGGCGCATCTGGCCGGACCGTCAGCGCGTCGGTATCGGAGGTGGTGGCGATCACGCCGAGATAGGCCCGCGTCGCAGCAGCCGGAACGTCGCCCGAGAGCTTGATACCGTCCTCAGAGGTCTTTTCGGCGACAAAGACGTAGTCGGGTGCACCCTTTTCAACCGCTGGCGGCGGTGTCGGACGCGCCGGCGGCGCGGGGGGCAACTCAGGCGTCGCGATGGCGACGACCCAGTTCTCGGCAAACGGACCGAGAGCGGCGAGCACCCGCGATTTGGTCGCGTCGCTTTCCGCCGCGCCGGTGAGGCTCCAGTTGCCGCCATCGAAATCGAGCCGACCGCTATCGAGTTCGCTCAGCGCATTAAGTCCGGCCAGCACGGCACCGGCAAACCCCTCGGGGGCGCCGTTAGCAAGCATCGTGTCGTTTTCGCCGCCATTGCTGCGTATATCGAGATAGCGCTTCAACGCTTCTGCCGGAACATAGCCGGAAAAGTCCATGGCGCCGTCCGGCTGCAATTGAGCCTGCCAGATAAACGGCGTGACAGTTGGCGGTGGCGGCGGGGCCTCAGGCTTGGGCGGCTCCGTTGACAGACCGAGTTCGGAGAACTCAGCCCGCGCCGGAGGAGAAGCATCAGCTCCCGCGTCATCCTCTTTCGCCTCTGCACCGGCAACCGCGGGTATCTCCGAGTCTGCCATCTCAGGCTCGGGCAATGTCTCATCTGGTCCGGCATCGTCGGCGTCCGCTTCAATCGAGATCTCCTTGCCCGCCGGAGCAGGTTCGGCGACGTTCAAGGCTGGCGTCTCGTCGGCAGGCTCATCGGGCGCGACCGCTTCGGTCGCCGGCTCCGAGGAAGAAGCAACCTCTATCGGCTCACTCTGTTCCACGCCCGAGCTCCCGGAAGCGGAAACTGAGATGGTGCTGTCAACCCCTTCATCCGATGCAACTTTCTTCGCTGCATCCGCGATGTCTTCACTCGCCGCGACGCCGTCCAGCGTCCAGCTTCTGCCATCAAAAAGCACTCGCCCGCTCTCGAGCGTTGCCAGCACATCAAGTGCCTTCAGCGCCGAGACACCAAAACCCTCTGGCCCGGGAACGACGGCAAGCCGTCCACTCGAGGTGATGCCGAGATGAATGTCGACGAGTCGCTGAAAGGCGTCGATCGGCGCGTCGCCGCCGAGCAGCCAGCTGTCTCCCCGCTTCATTGCTGCAAAGGAGAACGCGGGAACAGCTGCTTCATCTACCGCCAAAGTCGCAATCGAGTCACCGTCCGTTGCACTGTCGCGTGGCAGTGTTTCGATCGCGGCATCGGTCTCGGGTTCCGCAACTTGCTGGCTTTCCCCTGCTTCACCCGTGGCATCCGCGCTTTCGCTGGCAACCGAATCTGCATTCGGCACCGCGATATCGAGCGCCCAGCCTTTTGCAGTCAGCTTTCGTCGGTCAATCAGATCGTTGAGCGCGTCCGCCGAACCCGCCGTGCCCACACGGCCGGTGACAGTCCACTCTGAACCGGTCAGGTCTGCAGTCCCCTCTTCGAACAAGGCCAGCAGCGCCAGTGCCGTTTCAGCATCCGAAGCAAAGCCTTCTGGAGCACCACTCGCGATCGAGCTGGCATCAAGCGCTTGCGCGCCGGCAGCGGCGAGCAGCCTGGCTTGGGTCTCACTGTCCGGCTCGTATCCGGATAGGACAACCGATCCATCCGACGCCTTGCGAGCCATCCAGCGATACGGCGCGACCACTATCGGAACGATCTGCGCAATGTCGATCCGCGCCTCGCGCGCCAAGGACGCATCCTTCGCCAGTGGAGGGAAACCGCTTGCCGCAACCGGCAAAATGCCGAGCACAGTCGTTATCGCAACAAAGCCGAGTACCGCCCGCCAAGCGCCTTGAATCATATTCTCGCAAGCCTCTTTTGGTCCGCCAGACCCTACGTGCGGAGATGGAGCATCTCACCCGTCAACCAGTCCTTATCCGGACACGATCGCGGCATACTGGCCGAAATCCGCCGCGATTCCCAGAGTTTGGCGGAAGTTGTACACGCAGCGGCGGAACCAGTGCGAACACGCACCAGCAATCAGACAAAAAGAAAGGCCCGGCAGAGCCGGGCCTTCCTCAACCGATAAATCCAAAAGGATTAATCGAAGGTCTTCGAAGCCTTGAAGGTGGCCTTGTAGCCGCCGAGGCTGTTGACTTCGCCCTTGACGGAAGAAGTGAACTGACCACCGGGAGCCCAAGCCAGCTCGGCGCTGCCGTAGAAGGCACCGTCGGCGCTGACAGCAGCCGGATTACCCGCACCGGCATTGCCCGGAGCCGGAGTAACCGCGGAACCAACAGCGTAGTAGCCGACTTCGCCGGTCATGGTCAGCGACTCGGTCATCTTGGCAATGAGACGAAGAGCTGCCTGATAGGTTTCGCTGTTAGTGGTCGACGTATCGGAGTCGAACCAACGGAAACCGGCGGCGATGGTGACCATGTCGGTAACGGCGGCCGAACCGGTCACGTTGCCACCCCACTGGGTGAGATTGGTCGGCGCATTGCGATTGGCAGCTTCGAGACCAGCAGCAAGGGTGAACATGTCGAAGGTCGCTTCGGCAGACACCAAGCCGTTCCAGGAGGTGACCGCACCGTTGTTGGCGGAACCGCCAGCAAAGGCACCACGGACCTTGAAGTTGTCGAAGGTACCGGTGAAGCCGGCATGCATCTTCCAGTCTTCGACAGCGGCGTCAAGAATGCCACCAGCAGCGAAGCTGACGTGACCAGTCAGGGCATCGCTCGCATAAGCGATGGTGCCAACCAGCGTACCAGCAGACTCGGCAGTGGTCAGAGCAGGAGCAGTGGCGCCCTGATAGACCTTGTAGGCAGAACCATTGAGGTTCTCGAGGCCGGCCGAAAGGGTCAGGCCAGAGTCGCCAATGGTGTGATACAGCTGGATGACATGGCCCTTGGTCTTCAGACGATCCTTGAAGACGTCAACGCCGGGATCGACCTGATCGGAGTGGAACATGCCGATGAAGCCGAACGGAGCGTCGTCGCCGTCCTGGAAGACGGAGGCGTCGCGACGACCGGCAACGATCTTCGTGGTGTCGCCGATGGAAACATAGGCTTCCTTGACGAACACGTCGTTGGCATCGGCAACGGCCGGCTGCTCATTGAGAACGTCGAAGTCTTCGTCGTCGCTGGCGAGCTTGATGACGGCCTTGGCGGTGCCGAAGTCAGACTTGGCCGAACCGACGAACTGCAACCAGTAGTTCATGCGCGAACGCCAGTCGAGGTTCGCATTCGTGTCGGTGCCATTGTAGCCGTTGTCGATGATGGTCCGGCCTTCATCGTCACGGAAGATCAGGTTGGTGGTCGCCCAAGCGTCGTTCTTGTAGTCACCCCAGTTGAATTCATAGGTGACGCCACCGGAGATCTGCAGGCAGTCGTCGGTCGACGCGAGCTGCAGAGTGCCGGAGATACCGAGATTCTCGCAAACGTCGAACGAGGAAACCACGGTAGCCAGGTCAGCAGCGAACGCACTGGTCGAGAGACCAACGGCAGCGGCAGAACCCAGGAGAAGGCTCTTAAGTTTCATAATTCTTGACCTCCAAAGTCAATCTTGTGCCGGTTATCCGGCGGTTTGTCGTAGCGCGAACACACTTGTGTGTCGTGTTTTGCCGTCGCGCTGCGACCGACAAACGATCCCATGCATGGATTCGCAAGGCCACTCTATCCATCGGCGGTTTCGGTGCAACTGAATGAAAGCGGATTCCACCCCATCCGGGAGTCCTTGTTGGTGAATGTTGCAAATTCACCACACCGATAGAAACGAAGTGTTAATCTTCGTTAATTTTCCGTTTCTAGTGCAGGTTTTCAGGGCGTTGCGGCTGCCGACCGCACGTGCCGCTAGCTCGTCCTGACCTGCACAGGCGGGCAAAGCGGCCGTCGCAACAGCCTGAACCACGCCTTTGAATGAGAAGATTATCGCCATTGGATGCGAGAGAGGACTTGCGCCGCCCAATGGAATCGCAACGGCCCGCCTCCTTTTGAGAGACGGGCCGCTGACAAGATTCGGATTGATCCGGGTTAGCGACGGCTCGGCGGCGCGCCCCTGCCGCCCTTCTGGCGGGAGTTCGCACTGGCACTTTCCTTGTCCCGAAGCACCTGCAGCAGATGCTGAGCCTCGCGGCCGTTGATCGCGGCATAATCTTCGATCCACTTGTCCAGCTCCGCTTCGGGCAGATCGAGCTGGCGGACGCGTTCCTTGCCCACGGCAAGAGCAGCGTCCTTGGACAGCCCCACACCACGCAGGATCAGCGCCAATGGCTTACCCTCCGCGTTGGACAGTGCATCCTCGATTGCGCCGTCCGAAAGCTGGGCGATACCGGCAACAAAATGCGTCAGAGCCGTCGGCTGGTTCTTTGCGGCCAGCCTCAGGGCTTCGGTACTGGCGTTGGCCGTACCGGCGCGCACCTGCTCGATCAGCGAGTAGATGGCAGCGCGTTCCCTGCGCTGCTTCGCCTTGATCTCTGCCTCGCTTGATATCTCGGTCAGCGAATCGAGAAGGCTACCGCCTTCGGGCTTTGCATCCAGCGCCTTGAGGCGCGCCTTGAGCTCTTCGGACAGGAACGGTGTGATCTGCAGCGAAATGATGTGTGTCAGGTCATCGCGTTCGACCAGCGATTCCTGCAGGCCGACATCGGTCTTGGCCTTCTCGGCGACCAGCCGATAGGTCTTGGGTGAGAATTTCGCACCGGGATTGGCCGCCATGGTGCGCATAGTTTCGATATCGCCGCGCTTTGCCAGCGCATCGGTCAGCTTTTCGTTCAGCGACTTGCGACGAGAAATGGCGCGGTTGTGATCAGGCATCATCATCTCGACGATACCGATAAGATCAGCTTCCGTCAGCACCGGCGAATGCTCAAGCATCGGCGTTGCGACTTCCGCCGCCTCGTCGGAGGCCAGGCGCCGAACCACCTTTCCCGGAAAATGGTCAATCGGAGCGACGCGCTGGGAAAGCTCCTTGCGCACCTCTGTCGCGACGTCATCGAGAAGTCGGCAGACAATCTCGGCATAGGCGTCACCGTGTACCCCGGCATCGGCCTCGAGATTGCTGACAAGCAGGTCAGTCAGGGCGGCGATAAGATTGCGCCAATGCTCTTTGGAGGGATCGCGCGCCCAGTCCTGCAACTCCTCAAGCGTCGGCACGGCTTGGCTTGACGTCGTACCCACCGCATTTGCTCCATTGAAGGTCTAGTTAAGTTTAAACCTAGGGCAATTTCCTTAACGCCACGTTTGAGAAACTCTCATCTTTGCGATAATCGCGCTCAATTACCGCAATCTCGTCACTGGCAGCTTGCCTGCCTGTCTACCTAAAATGCGACGGTAGCGTTCGTAGCCAACGTGTATTATATATAGAGTGCATCTTTGCGACGTTGGCGTCCAAGCCGATCCACAAGCGGATCGGTCGGCACCGTGTCAGAAATGCAATACGTTCTCAGGGCGGGGCGAAACTCCCCACCGGCGGTAGGAACAGGTCCCATGTGGGACAGTTCAAGCCCGCGAGCGCCGCAGCTTCGGCTGTGGGTCAGCAGATTCGGTCAAAATCCGAAGCCGACGGTTACAGTCCGGATGAAAGAGGACGGATCGACAAAGCCAGGGCCCGTAGTGGGCTCCTGCGTTCTTGCACGATCCTTTCAACCCTGAGGCAACCTGGTTGAGAAAGGATCGTTTGATGAACCAGACTGCCTCCCCTACCGTTTCCGCACCGCGCGCCTTCGGTGGCCCCCTTATGGTCGGCACACTGTTCATGGTCTGCGCGCAAGTCGTCTTTGCCGGGCAGAACTTCGTTTATGACGTTCTGTCCAATCCCTGGAACCCGCTTCTTGCCGGCGGCAAGCTGACGTCGTCCTCAGCCGTGTTCTGGCAATATCTCATCGCCACGATCTTCGCGGTGCCGCTGATCCTCAAGATCGGCCTGAACAATCTCAAGACGCGCCATCCGCTCCTGCACGAGATGCGGGCCCTGGCCTCAGCGCTGGGCGCCCAGGTTTTCGTCCTCGGCTTCGCCTTGAGCGTGCCGGTCTGGCAGATGATCGGATTGCTGATGACCGGACCGTTCTTCGTCATCGCCGGTTCGGTTCTGTTCCTCGGCGAAAAGCTGACACCGTTGCGCATTGGCACCTCCGCCCTCGCCTTCGCCGGCGCTCTGCTCATCATCGGCGTCGGGACGGAAGCCTTCACCTGGGCATCGCTGCTGCCGGTCACGGCCGCGGCGCTATGGAGCGCCACGACGGTGATCTCCAAATATCTCAGCCGCGAAGAATCGCCCGAATCCCTCACGCTTTACCTGCTGCTTCTGATTGTCCTGAACCACGCCGTCATATGGGTCGCGCTTGGCATTCTCGCCGCTGTCCTGCCGGTGGGCGTGCTGCCCGAAGGTCTTGCGTCCGGTCTCGACTTCGGCCTGCCGGTCGGCGAGACGCTCATCTGGATCATCGGACTCGGCTTCATCACGGCGGTGGCGCAATACCTGCTGTGGAGCGCCTACCAGCATGCCGACGCGCTGTACCTCCAGCCCTTCGACGACCTGAAGCTGCCGCTTAATACGCTCTTGGCCTGGCTGGTGCTGTCGCAGGTGCCGAGCGAGTGGTTCTGGCCGGGTGCAGCGCTGATCGCAGCCGCCTCTCTGACAATCGCCATTGTCGAAGGTCGCAAACGGGCGCGTGCCTGAGCCATATACAATGACGGGCGGCCGCAGGGCCGCCCGTTTCACACTGCCCGGCTCAAGCAGCTATTCCCCAGGCGGGACATAGTCGGGCGAGAGCAGCTATTCCCCAGGCGGGACATAGTCGGGCGAGAATTGCCTCAGATAGACGATCAGATTCTCGATGTCCTCGGGCTTTTTCAGACCGACAAAGGTCATCTTCGTGCCCGTCACGAAATCCCGTGGCTTGGGCAGATACGCGCGCAGGGTCTGTTCATCCCAGACAACGCCGTTCTGACCGGCAGCGCGCATGGCATCGGAATACTTGTAACCCTCGACCGTGCCGGCCGTGCGCCCGAACAGGTCGTTGAAGACCGGTCCGACGAGGTTTCGGGCCTTATCGCCGACCTTGTGGCAGGCAAGACAGTATCTCTTGTAGACCTTCTCCCCGAGCTTTGCGTCCCCGTCGGCGAAAACCGGGACCGTCAGGGCAGCAAGAACTGCGGTGGCGATGACAAGGCGTTTCATAGGCACTTCCCAATAAGCGGTAGCGGCATTGCCGATACTCCCTGTCCAGCAAACCACGACCTCCAGTGCCGATTCAACGCTCGTTGAGGCGAAAAATCGTCAACGCGGCAACAAATAGGCGCCTTGCGGCACCGGATCGTCGAAGCTCTTGACGCTGTCGGCCAGCGCTTCCTCGACCAGATGCCGGACCAGCTCGGGGAACATCAGCGGCTCCTCGGCCCGCTCCCAAAGGAAATAGCCGTACGAACCGGGGATCGGATTGATCTCGTTGAAGAAGATCTCGCCGGTTTCGTCATTGCACAGGAAATCGAGCCGGGGTGCGCCGCGCCGCCCGAACGCCTCGAACACCTTGATCGCGTTCTCCTCGACCAGCGGCTTGCGATTGCCGGCCATATCCGGTGCGATGTCGCGGGTCAGCGACAGCATGCCCTCAGAGGGCAGCGACGAGCCCTTGGTGCCACCACCGCCGGACAGATATTTCTCCTTGAAATCGAGCAGTTCGGTCGAGGGCTTCGGACGTTCGATCGCCGACAGGCACGTGCTGCCATCGACGTTCCGCAGGGCGACATTATATTCGACCAGATGCGGCACGCGTGGTTCGACCAAGGCCAGACTGTCCTGGATCAGCACCATGGCGATCAGTTGCAGCGCTTCGTCGTCGGTGCGCGCAATGCCGACGCCAATGCTGGAGCCGAGATTGACCGGTTTGACGATGGCCGGCATGCCGACCGTTTTCTTGATTTCGGCAAGCAAGACCTTGGGGTCGCTGAGCTTTACCCTGTCGACCACAACCTGCGGCAGAATAGGAACCCCGACACTGGCGGCGATGAGCTTGGTCAGGTCCTTGCGCATCGCCAATGCAGAATGGGTAGCCGAAAATCCGGTAACGGGAATGCCCATCCACTCGAACAGCGAGTGAATGCGCCCGTCCTCGCCAAACCGTCCGTGGAACGCCGGCAAGGCGCAATCGAACGGGATTGGCGTACCGGAAACCGGCCGGATCTCCGGACCACGCTCGCCCCAGCCGAAGGTGATCTCGGTCAGATTCCTCGGGCGCGGATGATAGGTCGAAACGTCTCTCAGTCCCGGCCCGGTGAAAAAGCGATTCTCGAAATCGGCATAGACCGGCACGACCTCGTAATCGGCAGGGTCAACCGCATCCATCAGCTGCTGGGCCGTCACCACGGAGACATCGTGCTCAGGCGACCTGCCACCGAAAAGGACGGCTATTTTCTTCGGCATCTCAGCTTTCCACCTTCTTTTTGCCGCGCCGGTCTGGCAAGGACTTGCGGCATTGTCGTGGCCTGCCTCAAATTGCAATGCTAGAGCGTGGCCAGGAAAAGTGTAAACGGTTTTCCGGTTCGGACACGCGACAAAACAAAGACATAGAGTCGGTCGACCAGTTCAGCCTGAATGAGACCTGCTCTAGACGCGGCGATTGTGCTTTGCCATAGCATGATCCTTGCAAGTGAACGCCGGTTTTCCAAGCCGATCATGCGCCAGAAACCGACGAATCGAGGGACGGCATGAATTTCATCGAGATCGGCGAAGGTGACAAGCCAAGTGTGGTCTTTGCCCATGGCTGGGGCCGTTCGCACCACGATTTCATTCCCGCAGCCGAAAGCCTCGGGGCTGCGGCGCGCTCGATGCTTGTCGACCTGCCCGGTTTCGGCGCGACACCGCGCCCGGAGGCTGGCTGGGGCACGGCGGATTACGCCGACCACGTCGCCGAATTCCTTGCCGATCGCCAGACCGGTCCGATTGTCTGGGTTGGCCATTCCTTCGGCGCGCGTGTCGGGTTGCGGCTGGCCGTGCGCCACCCCGACCTACTGCGAGGACTCGTCATCGTCGCAGGCGCCGGCATCCCGCGCCCGCGCAGCACTTGGTCCCGTGCCAAGAGCGAATTCAGGCGCCGCCAGTTCCGTATCCTCTCCGCCATGGCCGGCGATGACCAGCAGCGGCGCGCCAATCTCGAAAAGACCTATGGCAGTCCCGATTACGTGCAATCCAAGGAACTCGGGATTCGCGACATCTTCGTCAAGACGGTCAACGAGGACCAAAGCCCCGATCTGCCCCGGATCTGCACCCGCACTGAGCTGCTTTACGGCGCGCGTGACGACGAGACGCCGGTCGCCATGGGCAAGCGCATGGCTGAGCTCATTCCCGACTCACGCCTGACGGTCTTCCCGGTCTTCGACCACTTCTCCATCCTCACACGCGGCCATCACGTCATCGCACTAAGGGCGAAAACCCTGCTCGGGGAGTTGGCATCATGATCGATATCTTTCAGATCATCGGATTGTTGCTGTTCTGGGCGGGCCTTGCCTTTTTCGGACAGGTTCGGCTCAAGACCCTCCTCACCTATTTCCAGCAGGAAGAATACGAGGCCGGGCGCTTCCTCGCAGCATGGCGCGAGATCAGGCTGTTCGACGTTTTCGCCTCGATCCTTCTGATCGCCGCCTTCGTCTTCACCCTCTACGGCGTCGGCGGTCCGGTGCTCTACATCGTCCTTGGTTTCGCTCTTGCCGCCATCGGCAGGCGCGAAAAAACCTACAAGATGAAAAAACCGCTGGTGATGACCGGGCGGGCAACGCGCATCTACGTCCTGGCGCTTTGGATCGCCGGCATCCTGTCATTTGCGGCGCTCTTGTTGCCTATACTTGAACTGGTCGTGGTGCAGGCACTGCCGCTGATCCTGATCCTTGCCAACGCCGTGCTGAAGCCGGCGGAGGATCGACGCAACGCGGCCTATGTCGCCGAGGCGGTGGAAAAACTCGCCGGTTTCTCAGGTGTGCGCATCGGCGTCACAGGCTCGTTCGGCAAAACCAGCGTCAAGCACATCCTCGGGCAGATGCTCACCCTCTCCGGCCCGGTCTTTTACTCTCGCGGCTCGATCAACACCGTGCTCGGCCTGACCCGGCATATCCGCCAGCGCCTGCAGCCCTCACACCGCTATTTCATCGCCGAGATGGGCGCCTACGGGCGTGGCTCCATAAAGCAACTGGCCGACTTCATCAAGCCCGAGATCGGCATCATCACCGCCGTCGGCGAGGCCCACCTCGAACGCTTCGGCTCTGTCGAAGCCACGGCGCAAGCCAAGGCCGAATTGGCCGAGTTCGTGTGCCAACACGGCAAACTGGTGATCGTCACCGAGGCGGTCGCCGCCCTTGCGCCCTTCGCCGCCTTGCGCGCCAAACACCCCGACAAGTTCGTTGTCTGCGGCAGTGGCGAAAGCTGCGACATCCGACTCGTCGCGACCTCACTCGAAAACGGCGCCCGCACCTTCGAGATCGAGATGGACGGCCAACGCCTGTCCTTCGTCTCGCCACTTCTGGCCAACTACAACGCTCTTAACATCTGCCTGTGCATCGCCGTCGTCCGCGCCGCGGCGCCGGACGTCCTGCCCTATCTCAATTCGGCCATCGCCGATCTCGAACAGGTGCCGCACCGACTTGAGAAAAAGGACGGCGCTGCCGGTCCGCTCATTCTCGACGACGCCTATAACGCCAACGAGACCGGCATCCGCGAGGCAGTGAAGATCATGCGGGCGCTGGCCGTCGAACGCGGTGGCCGCGCCATTATGGTGACCCCAGGCATCGTCGAACTCGGCGACCAGCACGCGGCCGTGCACAAATCGCTCGGCGAATGGGCCGGCAAGCGCGCCGACATCATCCATGTCGTCAATCCTGATCGCATCCCGAGCTTCGTTGCCGGCGCCAAAAGCGCTGGCCATGCCAAGGTCGAGACTCACCTGAATCTCGGCCTCGCCCGCAAGGCGATGACTGCTGACGGTCTGGCCCGCGAAGACGTCGTTCTATACGCCAACGACCTGCCCGACGTGCTTGAGGAAAAGCGCGTCCTCTAGACAAAGACTCACCTCCCCCTCGGCGCCCTGCCCTGTTTTCGCAGGGAGATTTTGCGCGCGCGCCTGTCGCGCCGCCACCCCACGCTCATGCGCCGTGGCCTGATCATGCGCCTCCCAACAAATGCCACATGCCGCGAGTCATCTGTCCTCGCCAGCGGCCCCCTGCGACCTATCAGCACCACCGATTGCGGAGTGGGTCACGACAGGCATAAGCTGAGTTGAGGAGTTGTGAATTGTCTCGGCGTGGCGAGGAGAGCGGGACCCATCCCGACGTGAAACGAAATGAGACAAAACCGTTCATAATTGGTCTACCGCAACACTGGCGCGACGTTATGTCTTGCCGTGCGCGCGGCGACACACGGCGGAGGATTGCGGATGCCTGATCTTATAAGTTCATGTTTTTACAACATAAACTTGCACGCGCCCCCCGGTGCAAAACAGATACCACTTTCTGCATGCTATGACCCAGATCATGGCACCCGGCATCTGGTTCAGCAATTTAGCCGCGACACGAAGAAGCAAAGGCGAAAAAGCCAATGAGCACGAGACTTCGGGATTTCACCCCCGCCATCGATCACACGGAGACGCGTGGGACCGGCCCGGTGCGCGAAAAAAGACCGGAATATGTGACACTCACACCGCCGTGCAGCAATGCCTGCCCGGCTGGCGAGAACATCAGGGGCTGGCTCGCCCTGGCCCAGGACGGACGATTTAAGGAAGCTTGGGAGACGCTGACGGCGGAGAACCCGATGCCGGCCGTGCATGGCCGCGTCTGCTACCATCCATGCGAATCCAACTGCAATCGCAAGGAAGTGGACACCTCCGTCTCCATTCACGCCGTCGAACGTTTCCTCGGCGACATGGCGTTGGCCGAAGGCTGGAAGTTCAAGCCGATCAAGGAGCCGAGCGGCAAGAAGGTGCTGATCGTCGGCGCCGGCCCGTCGGGCCTGAGCGCGGCCTATCACCTGGCGCGCCTCGGCCATCAGGTCGAGATTCACGAAGCCGGTCCCGTGGCCGGCGGCATGATGCATTTCGGCATCCCCGCCTATCGCATGCCGCGCGATGAACTGGCCAACGAGGTCAAGCGCATCGAAGACATGGGCGTGAAGATCGTCGTGAACCACAAGGTCACCGATCTCGACGCCGAAAAGAAAGCCGGCGGATTTGACGCCGTGTTCGTCGCCATCGGCGCCGGCATGGGCAAACGGGTAGACATTCCGGCACGCGACGCCGTCCAGGTACTCGACGCCGTCAACATGCTTCACGATACAAGCGCTGGCGACCCGCCGCTCCTCGGACGGCGGGTCATTGTTTATGGCGGTGGCAACACGGCCATGGACGCGGCCCGCACCGCCAAGCGTCTCGGCGCGACCGAGACCCTGATCGTTTATCGCCGCGACCGCGAGCACATGCCCGCGCACTCCTTCGAAGCCGACGAGGCGATCGAGGAAGGCATCAAGATCAAGTGGCTGACCACCATCAAGGAGATCCAGGGCGACGAACTGACCGTCGAACGGATGATCGTTGACGAGAACGGCCGCCCGCAGCCGACCGGCGAATTCGACAAGCTCTCTGCCGACGCCGTCGTTCTGGCCCTTGGTCAGGAGACGGACAGCGGCTTCCTCAAGAATGTGCCCGGACTGAACTTTTCCTGGAATGGCACGGTCGAGGTCGACGCCAACATGATGACGGGCGCCGAAGGTGTCTTTGCCGGCGGCGACATGACCCCCGGCGACCAGTCGGTGACCATTGCAACCGGCCACGGCAAGAAGGCCGCACGCTCGATCGACGCCTGGCTCAACGGCACGAGTTATGTCGAACCCGAAAAGGCAGACCTCGTCAGCTTCGACAAGCTGCACCTGCCGGTCTATTCGGACGCCGACCCGCGCAAGCAGGCGGAACTGGAAGCGGCCAAGCGTGTGTCCGGCTTCGACGAAATCATCGCCGGTCTTTCCAATGCCGAAGCGATGTACGAAGCCCAGCGCTGCTACTCGTGCGGTGATTGCTACGAATGCGACAACTGCTACGCAGCCTGTCCCGAAGACGCGATCACCAAGCTCGGCCCCGGTCGCGGCTATGCCATCGACTACGAGAAATGCACCGGCTGCGCGACCTGCTACTACCAGTGCCCCTGCCATGCCATCGAAATGACTCCGGAGATTGCAACCCATGGCTGAGAAACAGGCCAAAAAGGCCACAATGGACGGCAACACGGCCGTCGCTCACATCGCCTACAAGGTAAACGAGGTCTGCGCGATCTTCCCGATCACCCCGTCCTCGCCGATGGCCGAACTGGCCGACGAATGGACCTCTGCGGGCATCAAGAACATCTGGGGCAACTCCGTTTCCATCCAGGAAATGCAGTCCGAAGGCGGCGCTGCTGGTGCCCTGCACGGCTCGCTTCAGGCTGGTGCGCTGACGACGACCTTCACGGCGTCCCAGGGCCTCATGCTGATGATCCCCAACATGTTCAAGATCGCCGGCGAACTGTCGCCGACGGTTTTCCATGTCGCGGCCCGCGCCCTGGCAACCAATGCCCTGTCGATCTTCGGCGACCATTCGGACGTGATGGCGGCCCGCTCGACCGGCTTTGCCATGCTGGCCTCGAACTCGGTACAGGAAGCCCATGACCTGGCGCTCGTCGCACATGCGGCAACGCTCGAGTCGCGCGTGCCCTTCATGCACTTCTTCGACGGCTTCCGGACCTCTCACGAGATCAACACGCTGAACATGATCCCGGAAGAAGACATAAGGGCCATGATCAGCGACGATCTGGTCAGGGAGCACCGCGCCCGTGCGCTCAATCCCGAGCATCCGGTCATGCGCGGCACCGCCATGAACCCCGACGTGTTCTTCCAGTCGCGCGAAGCGACCAACAAGTTCCACGCCGCCGTGCCGGAAATCGTCCAGAATGCCATGGACAAGCTCGGCAAGCTCATCGGCCGTCACTACAAGCTGTTCGACTATTACGGCGCTCCCGATGCCGAACGCGTCTTGGTACTGATGGGTTCGGGCGCCGATGTGGCGCGCGACACCGTCAGGGATCTGGCGGCCAAGGGTGAAAAGGTCGGCGTCATCGCCGTCCGTCTTTATCGTCCGTTCTCGGCCGAGCACCTGCTCGCGGCGTTGCCGGAAACCGTCAAGTCGGTTGCCGCGCTCGACCGCACCAAGGAACCGGGCGCAACTGGTGAGCCGCTCTACCTCGACCTGGTCGCCGCTCTGGCCCAGGGCGTTGCAAATGGCAAGCGCAAGACCATGCCGCGCATCATCGGCGGTCGCTACGGCCTTTCCTCGAAGGACTTCGATCCGAGCCAGGTCAAGGCGGTTCTCGACGAGCTCAAAAAGCCCGAGCCGAAGAACAACTTCACCGTCGGTATCAATGACGACGTCATGCATACCAGCCTCGAAGTCGACCACTCCTATGGTACGGAAGCCGACGACGTGGTCCGGGCCATGTTCTACGGTCTGGGTGCGGATGGCACCGTCGGCGCCAACAAGAACTCGGTGAAGATCATCGCCGAGGACGGCGGACGCTATGCGCAGGGCTATTTCGTCTATGACAGCCACAAGTCCGGCGCCTTGACGGTTTCGCACCTCCGCTTCGGCCCCGAGCCGATCGGCGCGCCCTACCTGATCCGCACTGCCAGCTTCGTGGCCTGCCACCAGTTCCACTTCATGAACAAGGTGGACGTCCTGGCTCAGGCACGCGAAGGCGCGACCTTCCTTCTGAACTCGCCGTTCAGCAAGGATGAAGTGTGGAACCACCTGCCCCGCTCGGTGCAAAAGCAGATCATCGACAAGAAGCTGAAGTTCTTCGTCATCGACGCCACCTCGGCGGCGCGTGAAGTCGGCCTCGGCTCGCGGACCAACACGATCCTCCAGACCTGCTTCTTCGCCCTTTCCGGCGTGCTGCCGCGCGACGAAGCGATCGCCAAGATCAAGGCCGCGATCGAGAAGACCTATTCCAAGAAGGGTCGCGCCGTCGTCGAAAAGAACTTCGCCGGCGTCGACGGAGCCCTGGAACGGCTCTACGAGGTCGAGGTTCCCGATGCCGTCTCCTCGAATTTCGAGCGTCCTCCGGCCGTGCCGGCAGATGCGCCCGAATTCGTGCGCGAAGTCACGGGCCCGATGATGGACAACCTCGGGGATCTCATCCCGGTCTCCAAGATCCCGGTCGATGGCACCTATCCCACCGGCACCGCCGCCTGGGAAAAGCGCAACATCGCCGACGAGGTTCCGATCTGGCGCGAGGATCTGTGCATTCAGTGCGGCCAGTGCTCGTTCGTGTGCCCGCACTCGGTCATCCGCTCGAAGTATTTCGACAAGGCCGAGCTCGAGGGTGCTCCGGGCGGCTTCAAGTCGGCGCCGATCAACTCCCGCGGCTATCCGGACGCTCAGTTCTCGCTGGCGTTCTATGTCGAGGATTGCACCGGTTGCGGCCTGTGCGTCGAAGCCTGCCCCGCCCAGAGTGCGGTGGAGCCCGGCGTCAAGGCCATCAACATGACGCTCAAGGACGAGCTGATTGTCGCGGATGGCCGCAAGACCATGGGCTTCTTCGAAAAACTCCCGGTCAATGACCGGGCGCGGGTCGATTTCGCCAATGTCCGCGGTGTCCAGTTCCTGCAGCCGCTGTTCGAGTTCAACGGCGCCTGCGCCGGTTGCGGCGAAACGCCTTATGTCAAGCTGCTCAGCCAGCTGTTCGGCAACCGCCTGATGGTGGCCAATGCCACAGGCTGCTCCTCGATCTATTCGGGCAACCTGCCGGTGACCCCATGGACCAAGGACAAGGACGGACGTGGCCCGGCGTGGTCGAACTCGCTGTTCGAGGACAATGCCGAGTTCGGTCTCGGTTTCCGCCTCGCCGCCGACAACCACCTGGACCTCGCGCAAAGCCTGTTGAAGGAACTGGCGCCTCAGGTCGGCGAAGATCTGGTCAACGCCATCCTGACGGCACCGCAGATCCACGAATCCGAACTGGCCGACCAGCGCGAACGCGTTGGCGCGCTCAAGGTCAAGCTGCTTGACCTCAAGGGCAACAAGGCAGCCGAAAGTCTGATGTCGGTTGTCGACCAGCTTGTCCGGCGTTCGATCTGGATCGTGGGTGGTGACGGTTGGGCCTATGACATCGGCTACGGTGGTCTCGACCACGTGCTGGCGTCGGGCCGGAACATCAACATCCTGGTCATGGACACCGAGGTCTACTCCAACACCGGTGGCCAGGCGTCCAAGGCGACCCCGCTCGGGGCCATCGCCAAGTTCGCCGCGGCCGGCAAGCGGACCCAGCGCAAGGATCTGGCCCTGCAGGCGGTTTCCTACGGTAACGTCTATGTTGCCCAGGTCGCCTTCGGCGCCAATCCGCAGCAGACGCTGCAGGCGTTCCGCGAAGCCGAGGCCTATCCAGGCGTGTCGATCATCCTGGCCTACAGCCACTGCATCTCGCACGGCATCGACATGAAGACCGGTCTCAGCCAGCAGCAGAAGGCGGTCGCTTCCGGCTACTGGCCGCTGCTTCGGTATGACCCGGCGCTCAGGGATGTCGGCAAGGCGCCGTTCCGCCTCGACTCCCCGCGTCCGACACTCAAGTTCAAGGACTATGCCTATAACGAGCTTCGTTATCGCGCCCTGTCCGTGAACCGTCCCGAGGATGCGGCAATGCTGCTCGAGGAAGCCCAGAAGCAGATCCTCGAAAAGTACCAGACCTATGAAGAGTTCGCGCAAATGGACGCAGGCCCCGATGCCTCGCGTGCCATGGGTGCGGGCGGCAAGTTCTAGAGGAGAGCCAAGAATGGACATGAAAACCAATTATCTCGGCCTCTCCCTGAGGAACCCGCTGATCGCCAGTCCGAGCCCAATCGGACAACAGATCGATGGTCTCAAGCAGATCGCGGATCACGGCGCTGGCGCCGTGATCCTGCCCTCCATCTTCGAGGAACAGATCACCCGCGAGCAGGAAATGGTCGACGCGTTGATCGGTTCTGGTTCGGAAAGTTTCGGCGAAGCGCTGAGCTACTTCCCGGCCGAAGCCGAATATGCTTTCGACTCCTCAGGCTACCTGCGCCTCGTCGAACAGGCCGCCAAGGAACTTGAGATTCCGGTGATCGCCAGCCTCAACGGTACGACCAAGAGCGGCTGGATCGACTACGCCAAGGATATGGAAGCTGCTGGAGCTCAGGCGATCGAGCTCAACATCTTCTACGTGCCGTCCGATATCTCGCTCTCGGGCGCCGATGTCGAACAGCGCTATCTCGACGTCGTTTCCTCGGTTGTCTCGGCGGTCAAGCTGCCGGTGGCGGTCAAGATCGGCCCCTACTTCAGCTCAACCGGTCACATGGCCGGCAGGCTGGTCGAGGCCGGCGCCAAGGGCCTGGTGTTGTTCAACCGCTTCTACCAGCCCGATATCGATCCGCTGAACCTCAGCCTCGACACCAGTCTCGAACTGTCGAAGCCGGCTGAAATGCGTCTGCCGCTTCTGTGGATCGGCGTGCTGTCCGGTCGGATCAACGCCTCGCTGGCAGCCACCACCGGCGTCGAAACGACAGACGACGTCATCAAGTATCTGCTGGCCGGTGCCGATACCGTCATGACCACCTCGGCGCTGCTCCGTCACGGTCCCCAGCACATGCAGGTGCTCGTCGACGGCCTCACCGAATGGCTCAAGGCCCGCGGTCTTGCCTCGCCGGCTGACATTCGCGGCAAGCTGAGCCACGCCAAGGTCGAGAATCCCGAAGCCTACGAACGCGCCAACTACATCAAGGTGCTGCAGGGTTTCGAGAGCTAGGAAAACTGGCGGCTGGGAGGATCTGAATTCTCCCGCTATGCCCCAACACTCAAAAACCGCGCGCTTCCTTCGGAGCGCGCGGTTTTTTTTATATCTCAGACCGTCGGTCAGGCAGTCGCTTTGGCGTCGATATGTTCGAGATCGGTCACGATGGCCTCGGTCGCATCCTCGATTTCGATTTCGGACCGCGCACCCGGGCGTCCGGGCAACTCGCGGAAAACCATGACCTGCGCCGGCCCGGCCGACAGCACATAGACCCGTTCGGCGAAACGCGCCGCCTCGCGGGCATCGTGGGTGACCACCATGGCCGAGACACCGTCCGCTTCGACCACCGACCGTACCAGGGCGAGCATCTGCCGGGCCAGCGACACGTCGAGCCCGCTTAAGGGTTCGTCGAGCAGCAGCAGGTCCGGTTTGATCACCAGCGCCCGCGCCAGAGCCACGCGCTGTCGCATGCCGCCGGAAAGTTGACGCGGATATTTGTCGATATCGCCGCCGCTGAGTCCCACCGTTGCCAGCGCCGCACGCCCCCTGTCCTTGCGCTCACCCGCGCTCACACCATCGGCCTTGAGGGCAAAGCCGACATTGGCCAGCGCCGTTCGCCACGGCAGCAGCAACGGGTCCTGGAACAGCACACCGACGCGCTTGTTCTCGCCGCGCGCCCGGCCCGAAGTCGGCGCCAGCAAACCGGCGGCCAGCGAGACGAGCGTACTCTTGCCGCAGCCGGACGGCCCCATCAGCGCCGTCACCTGCCCTGCGGGCACGGTCAGGTCGATGCCGTCGAGAACTTTTTGCTCGGCATAGGTGAAACTCAGGTCCTCAAAGACAAGCGCGTCGCGGCTCATGAGCGCCTGCCCGTGTCGTCGAGACGCCACAACTCCATGCGGTTCTGCATGTTGCGCAGAATAAGGTTATCGACGACGACCAGCACGCAAACGACGACAACGATCCACGCCATGGTCGCGGCGGTGTCGACCTGCGCCCGCGCCGTAGCAATGCCGTCGCCGATGCCGCCGGAGCCGGAAAGCAGTTCCGCCATCACCGAGACCTTCCAGCTCATGGCCAGTGTCGTCGCCAGCGCCGGGAACAGATAGCTGAACATGTGCGGGCCGTAGACATCGACCGCCAGCGCCGAGAACGGCGCGCGGAAAGCCCGCGCCATGCGCGCCAGTTCACCGTCAAGGCTGCGCGCGCCCTGAACTGCTGCGGCAAAGACGATAGGTGCTATGGCAACGCCGACGGTAAACACCACCGCCCAGCGCCCGCCGAACCACAACAGCGCCAGTACGATCCAGGCGATGGCCGGAACGCCGAGCAGAATAACGGAAATCGGTTGCAGCGTCAGACGGACGCCATCGCGCAACCCGGCCAGCGTGCCGGCAAGGCTGCCGGCGAGAACCCCGACGGCCCAGCCCATTGCCGAATTGCCGAAGGTCGTCCACAGCGCCGGGCCGACCTTGCCATCAGCGATCATCGCCATCAGCGTTTGCGCGGTGTCGGCAAGAGACGGGAGCACCAGTGACCCGTAGGCGTGATGCCCCCATTCCCACAAACCGAGCAGCAGCGCGATGCCGACAAGGCCGTAGCCCCAGGCCGCGCGCTGCGGTTTGCGGCCATTCAACGCTCGCGTTTCGTCCTTGCGCACAGGCCCGTTTTACCGCCCTTGGTCATTGGTGGTCGCGTGTCCGAACCGGAAAACCGGTACCCAGTTTTCCTGGACGCGCTCCTCAGCCCCAGTAAAAGCCCGAGTCGGGCTTCTTGCCGCCGACGATGCCGGGATCGAGGTCCATCAGTAGATCGAAATAGGCCTCGATATCGGCGCGCGATTCCTTCGCCGTCTTCACGTCGAGATGCACGAATGGCAGAGAATTGGCAATGACCGGGGCCGGCAAAGGCAGGGTTTCGGCCGACAGAGCGCCAGCTTCCTTGGGGTTTTCCAGAACCCACTTGCCGGCTTCGACGCAAGCCTCATGGGTGGCGCGCACGACATCCTCGTGAGCTTCGAGGAAGGCTTCGTTGACCGCCAGACCGACCTGCGGAATGCGCGGGCCGCGACCGGTGTATTTGCCGTAGACCTCGGTGACATCGAAAGCGCGGAACAACGGGATGCCTTCCGCCTTGGCTTTCATCAGCGCCGCGGTCGAGGCCGGCTCGTGCATGACGGCGACATCGGCGCGTCCGTTGAGGAAAAGCGGCACCTCTTCGTTGGGCGAGCCGACATATTCGATGTTCACGTCCTTGTCCGGGTCAAGGCCGGCCCATTTCAGAATCAGCCGGAAGATCAGGTCCGGAGCTTCGTTCTTGTTGGAGTTGAGGATGGTCTTGCCAGCCAGATCCTCGATTTTCGTGATGCTCTCGTCGCGCGCCATCACATAGAGCACGCCCCAGGTCACGATATTGACCATGCGCGTGCCGGCACCGCGATTGTAGAAATTGGCGGCAGCATAGCTTGAGGTGGCGAACAGCTTGAAATCGCCAGTGGCGATGCCGGCCCGCATCTGGTCGGTCGATTTCCAGATATCGAACTTGGCGCCGGGCGCCACACTGTCGAGCGCACCCGAAGCCACGGCCCGGGCGAACACCGCTGATGGCGAAGCCGGAATGCCCCACACCGTTAGCGGTTCGCTAAGGCTGGCGGCAAATGGCCGGGTCATCGGCAACAGACTGGCGGCGCCGGCAAGACCAAGGCCGGTCAGGAAATTGCGGCGGGAGAGCGTTGCGGCGGCGGCATATGTCATCTGGAGCGTTCCTTTTGGAGCCAGTGTGTCAGTTCTCCCCTCCCTGCCCGCCCATGGAGTCCGCTGCCGGCGTTTTTGGCGCCATGAACGGCAAACGGTCGGACATCGTTGGCGCAGGTCGTTGAATTTCCGGTTATTTCATCCTTTTCCCTCCCGGAAAAGGCTCAGCCGAACTTTCGCCAATCGCGCCATAGTCGACGAAATTTGTCCAATAAAGACTTCGTCGCTGCTCTTCCTTGATCCAGCGCAAGTAAAAATGCCAGCCAAATCTGCCGCCACACCCCGCGTGAAACTATAGATGTATATTCGAATGATCGTATATACATCTATGACAAGCTTTCTCAAGTCTTGATCCAGCGCAAAGAGTATCGCGGCAAGTTCGGTTAATCCGGGAACACATTTCGTGGACCGTGCGAGAGCTTCTTTAGCGGCATAAATCCTTCCAAAGAGAAGGAGGCTAAAAGAAGTGGGAGGACCTTGGCTCCACTGCACAAGCCAGCAGGATCGAGGTCAGCAATGGCGCAAGTTGCATTCGGCGTTTGGGACGGGGTGGTCCATGACGCGCAAAATGGCAAGATACCAGCCAACTCCCCTCTCACCGAACTCAAGAAATTCGACGAATTCGACGACGGCAACGCCATTCGCGCCTTCTTCGGCGACCGCGGCTTTTTCGTCTTCGACGACAAGGTCAGCCTGATCGACGGGCTCTACCACTATATGGAAAAGGCCGCCGAACAGTCCTGCGGCGTGTGCACGCCGTGCCGCATGGGCACGGTTCTGGTGCGCGACGCCCTCGACAGGATGCGCCGTGGCCTCGATTCGACTCTCGATTTCGACGACATCGAAGTTCTCGGCGAGCAGATGAAGCTGACCTCGCTGTGCGGCCTCGGACAGACCTGCTCGAATGCCTTGCTCGACGTCATCCACAACTTCCGCGATCGTATCGAACAGGAAGTCGCCGAGCACCGGCCGATCAAGCTGCAGCACGGCATGGCCTACATGACCGCCCCCTGCATCGAGGCCTGCCCTTCCAAGGTCAACGTGCCGCGCTACATCGACTATATCCGCGACGGCAAGCCGGAAAACTCCCTCGGCGTCCTGTTGCAGAAATACCCGATGGCCTCCACCTGCGGACGCGTCTGCGTGCGCTATTGCGAACTGGCCTGCCGGCGCAAGTTCGTCGACGAAGCCGTCGGCATCAAGATTCTCAAGCGCTATGTCGCCGACCAGCAGCAGGGCCCCAAGGCGCTGAAGTTCACCCGCGACATGATCACCAAGCCGCTCGAAGATGGCATGAAGATCGCGGTGATCGGCGCCGGCCCGGCCGGCATCTCCGCCGCCTATCACCTGCTCTTGCACGGCTACCACGTCGATGTGTTCGAAAAGACCGAACAGGCCGGCGGCATGGCCCAGATCGGCATCCCGAGCTACCGCCTGCCCAAGGACACGCTGGCGCTCGAAACCGACATCATCGTCGAACTCGGCGGCCACTTCCGCTACGGTCAGGCCCTGGGGCGCGATTTCACCATCGATGACCTGTTCGCCCAGGGCTACAAGGCGGTTTTCCTCGGCCTCGGCTGTCAGCAGGGCACGGCGCTCGGCGTCGACAACGAAGACAAGGCGCGTGCCGGCTATTACTCCGGCATCGATTTCCTCCTGAAAGTGCATGATCACGTCGGTGGCGACTCCAAGCTCGATCTCAAGGGCGAAGTCGTCGTCGTCGGTGGCGGCAACGTCGCCATGGACTGCGTGCGCTCCTCGCTCCGGCTTGGAGCCGACAACGTTCATGTCATTTATCGTCGCACCGAAGAGGATATGCCGGCCGACCACGAGGAACTGGTCGCAGCCCACCACGAAGGCATCCACTTCCACACCCTGTGCAATCCGACCCGCATCATCACCGACAATTTCGGCAAGGTGACCGGCGTCGAACTGGTCAAGATGGAACAGACCGAACCGGACGAGTCCGGCCGTCGCAAGGTGCGCCCGATCCCGGGGTCGGAGTTCATCATGCCCTGCGACACCATCATCGCTGCCATCGGCCAGCAGGTCGAAGACAGCGAACAGATTGCCAGCGAAGGCGTCGACCTCAACCGTTGGCGCACGGTCGAGACCGACCGGGCGCTGTCGACCTCCCGTCCCGGCGTGTTTGCCGGCGGCGACTGCGTCACCGGCCCGTCGACGCTGATCTACGCCATGGCCGCCGGCCTCAAGGCGGCGCGCAACATCAATGACTGGGTCCAGCTCGGCACGCCGCGCTTCTTCAAGCGCTCGCGCATGCGTCAGCTGATCAAGGACAACGACTTCCTGGCCGACGACGTCGTCGAAGCTCCGGTCCGGAACATGTACCGCGTCCACAACCCGGAACTCGATCCGGAACTCAGAAAGCACATGTTCGAAGAGGTGGAACAGACAATCAGCGAGCAGGAAGCCTATGCCGAGGCGCAGCGCTGCATGCGTTGCTACCGCATCTATTCCGTCGTCACCGAACACTCCATCCCCGAAGGAGCGGCATAAGCCATGTGCACTCTCGACACTGAGGTTCTTGAAGCACGAGACCCGGCTACGGCCACGATCGCACTGTTCATCAACGGCAAGCCCTGCATTGGCTTCGAAAACGAAACCATCCTGAGCTGCGCCCGCCGGCACGACCTCTACATTCCGACGCTGTGCGAACTCGACGACATCGACCACACGCCCGGCACCTGCCGCGTCTGTGTTGTCGACATCCTCGAAGCCGGCAAGGACAAGCACCAGATCGTCACCTCGTGCAACACACCGGTGCGCGAAGGCATGGTCGTCGAAACCCGCACCAAGCAGGTCCGCGACATGCAAAAGCTCCAGGTCGAGCTTTTGATGGCCGACCACCTGCAGGATTGCGCCACCTGCATCCGTCACGGCGACTGCGAACTGCAAGACCTAGCCCAGTTCGTCGGCCTCAAGGAGAACCGCTTCTTCGACCGCGCTCGCACCGAGGCACGCCCGATCGACACCTCGTCTGCGGCCATCATCCGCGACATGACGCGCTGCGTCAGGTGCCAGCGCTGCGTTGCTGTTTGCCGCTACTTCCAGGGCGTCGATGCCCTGATGATGTCCGAAACCAGCGTCGAACGTCTGGTTGAACTGCGCGGTGGCGGCGATCAGGCCAATTCCCTGTGCGTCAGCTGCGGGCAATGCGTGCTCGTCTGCCCCACCGGCGCACTCGGCGAGCGTGACGAGACTGACAAGGCGCTCGATTTCATCTGTGATCCCGAGCTCACCACGGTGGTGCAGTTCGCTCCCGCGGTGCGCGTCGCCTTCGGCGAGGAATTTGGTCTGCCCCCCGGCACCAACGTCCAGGGTCACGTCATCGCCGCCTGCCGCAAGATCGGCGTCGACGTCGTGCTCGACACCAACTTCGCTGCCGACGTCGTCATCATGGAAGAAGGCATCGAACTGCTGGGCCGCCTGAAGTCCGGCCAGAAGCCGACCTTCACCTCCTGCTGCCCCGGCTGGATCAACTTCGCCGAAATCCACTATCCCGATATCCTGCCGCTGCTGAGCTCGACCAAATCGCCTCAGCAGGTGCTGTCGACGCTGGCCAAGACCTATCTGCCGCAAAAGATGGGCATCGACCCCAAGAAGGTCCGGGTCATCTCGATCATGCCCTGCACTGCCAAGAAGGACGAAGCGGTTCGCCCGCAGCTCCAGATCGACGGCATGCCGGAAACCGACGTGGTGCTGACGACGCGTGAATTCGCCCGCCTGCTGCGCCGCGAGGGGATCAATCTCGGCGAGCTCGAGCCGTCGGAGTTCGATAACCCCTACATGAGCGAGTTCACCGGCGCCGGCGCCATTTTCGGCACCACCGGCGGCGTCATGGAAGCCGCGGTCCGCACCATCTATGCCGTCGTCAACGGCAAGGAACTCGACCAGATCGAGCTGACCCAGCTCCGCGGCTTCGACGGCGTGCGCGAGGCTACCGTCGATCTCGGCGGGCCCTTCGGCGAGGTCAAGGTGGCCATGGTCCATGGTCTCGGCGACACGCGTAAACTTGTCGAAAAGGTGCGCAGCGGTGAAGCCGACTACGACTTCATCGAGGTCATGGCCTGCCCCGGTGGTTGCGTCGATGGCGGTGGTTCGCTGAGATCCAAGAAGGCATACCTGCCGAACGCCATGGCGCGGCGCGAGACGATCTACAACGTCGACCGTCAGAAGACAGTCCGCCAGTCCCACAACAACGAGCAGGTCAAGGCGCTCTACAAGGACTTTCTGGAAGCCCCCAATTCGGAGAAGGCGCACAAGCTCCTGCACACCCACTACACCGAACGCCGCCGCACTTTGCAGCGCTCGGTCAAGGAGGTCTGGGACGACGTCAAGATGAGCACCATGATCTACTAGGAGCCAGTACCGATTCGCATTGAGGACGAAGCCGGCGGAGGAGCCGGCACGAGGGAGGAAATGCCGCAACCGGGCGGCGCCCGCTTAGGGCGCCGCACTGACTGGCAAGCGAGTCCTGCAAGCTTTGGAAACGCCCGTTCTGCGGGCGTTTTTGTGTATTATACTCATGATATTAGATTATTCGAATATTCCCTTGTCAATCAAGGATTTACCGCCTGCCTGCGCGCTCGTGGCATATTGTCGCCAAAAGTAGTGCGCGCTAATTTGATCGGGCCAAAAAGCATTGACCCGGAAACGAATGGCGACAGCAAAATAACAATAAGTTTCAGGGATTTGACCTCGGCTACGCGCAACGCACCAACCTGTTGCAAGGGCACATACATGGTGCCTGTTCCCGATGGTCAATTTGCCATTGCAAACCGCGCCTATGCCCCGTCAAATAGGTCGCATAATCCGGAGCCTGCTGATCCGCTTTAGACAAGTGGAGCTGGAGAGAAGAGATGGATGTCGAAACCTCAAAATCCCCCCAAACTGTAAATGCCCCCCCGGCTCCACGAGAGGCGGTCCTAGAAATATGTGCCGAATACGGCAATGACAGACACAGGATGATGGACATCCTGCTGACGATCCAGAAACGCTATCACTGGATCTCCCCCGAAACGATGGAAGCGATCGCCGAGGTGACCGACCTTTCACGCATCCAGGTCGAGGGCGTGGCGAGTTTCTACTCGTTCTTCTCGCTCGAACCCAAAGGCCGCGTGACCATTCGTTTGTGCGACGACATCATCGACCGGTTCGCCGGGCTCGACGACGTCGTGGAGGAGTTCGAGAACATCCTTGGCATCAAGGTCGGCGAGACCTCTGAGGATGGCGCTTTCTCGCTCGAATACACGCCCTGCATCGGCATGTGCGACCAGGCCCCGGCGGCCATGATCAACGATGTGATCATCACCAAGCTGACGCCGCAAAAGGCCCATGACGTGGCCATGGCGCTCAAGGGCGGTGAGACCCCTGAGAAGATCGCCGTTCCCGGCTTCACGCCCTCGTCTGCCCATGAACGCGCAACCCGCATGGTTCAGACCAACATCCGGCATGCCGGCGAGTCACTGCTCGGTCCGGTTCCGATGGATGCCGGCCTTGCCAAGGCGCTGTCGATCACCCCGACACAGATCATCACGACCGTTGAGGAGAGCGGTCTGAGGGGCTGTGGCGGTGCCGGTTTCGTAACCGGCCGCAAGTGGCGTTTCGCCGCCGGCGGCGAGGCCGAACGGCGCTTCATCATCTGCAATGCCGACGAAGGCGAGCCCGGAACCTTCAAGGACCGCGCTCTGCTGACCGAACGTCCGCATCTTCTGATCGAAGGCATGACGATTGCCGCCCGCGCCGTCGGCGCCAAGGAAGGCATCATCTACCTGAGGGGCGAATACGAATACCTTCAGCCGCTTATCGAGCAGATTCTCGAAGAACGCCGGTCGCATGGGCTCCTGGGCAGGGAGATCATGGGCATCCGGAACTTCCACTTCGATATCCGCATCCAGCTTGGCGCAGGCGCTTATGTCTGCGGCGAGGAAGGCGCGCTGATCTCGTCCTGCGAAGGTCTGCCGGGCGAACCCAAGACCCGTCCGCCCTTCCCGGTCCAGCGCGGCTATCTCGGCTACCCGACGGTGGTCAACAACGTCGAGACCTTCTGCCATGCCGCCCGCATTCTCGACAAAGGCTCCAAATGGTTCTTCGACATGGGAACCGAAGGCAGCCATGGCACCAAGCTTCTGTCGGTTTCCGGTGACTGCCTGAACCCCGGCATCTACGAACTGCCCTACGGCCACTCCATCTGGGAACTGCTGCGCATTGTCGGCGGCGAGGATGCGGCAGCCGTCCAGGTCGGTGGCCCGTCCGGCACGATGATCGGCCGCGACAGCTTCGACCGCAGGCTGACCTTCGATGACCTCGCCACCGGCGGCGCCATCATCATCTTCAACGCATCTCGCAACATTCTCGAGATCGTCGAATACTACATGTCCTTCTTCGTGCATGAGAGCTGCGGCTACTGCACGCCCTGCCGGGTCGGCAACGTCTTCTTGCAGAAGGCGATCGGCAAGTTCCGCCGTGGCCTCGCCAATCCCGAGGACATCGAATACCTCCGGGATCTCAGCTCCACGGTCATTGAGACATCCCGTTGCGGTCTCGGCATTACCTCGCCGAACCCGGTTCTGACGACGCTCAAGAGCTTCCCGCTGATCTATTCGACCATGACCAAGGCGAACAAGAACGGCATCAGGGACACGTTCGATATCCAGTCCGCGATCGACGGCGCGCGCAAAATCGCCAAGCGCCGCTCCTACATCTTTGACAAGGATTATTCCAAATGAGCGCTATCAGCGACACAGGCACAAGGCGCGACACAACCTTCACCTTCACCATCGACGGGATCGAGGTGCGGGCGCAACCTGGCCAGACCATCATGGAAGCCGCTGACGAGGCCGGCATCTATATTCCCCGCCTGTGCGACCACGAAGGCCTGAGGCATCAGGGCTCGTGCCGCGTGTGCACCGTCAAGGTCGGCGGCCGCTCAGTTGCGGCCTGCACCCAGCCGGCCAACCCCGGCACCAGCGTCGAATCGGAAACGCCCTACTTGTCCAAGCTGCGGCGCGACCTGGTCGAGATGCTGTTCCACGAGGGCAACCACTTCTGCCCGATGTGCGAAGCCTCCGGCAATTGCGAGCTGCAGGCCATGGCCTACCGGCTCGACATGACCGAAACGACCAAGTTCCCCTACCTGGAGCCGAACCGCGATCTCGATGCGTCCCATCCCGACATCGCGCTCGACACCAACCGCTGCATTTCCTGCGGCCGCTGCATCCGCGCCTCGCAGGACAATGACGGCAAGGGCCTGTTCGGCTACGTCGGCCGCGGCATCAAGCGCCGCGTTGCCGTCAACGGCATGGACCTGGCCCATACCGATGCCGCCGTCACCGACCACGCCATTTCGGCGGACGTCTGCCCGGTCGGCTGCATCATCAGAAAGCGTGAGGGATTCAAGATCCCGATCGGCGAACGTGAATTCGACACGGGCCTGATCGGTCATGAAATCGAGGAGAAGCGCAATGCCTGAACTTAGAAAAGCGCGGATCGCAACCGCGTCACTGGCCGGTTGCTTCGGCTGCCACATGGCGATTCTCGATATCGATGAACGCCTGATCGAGCTGATGAAACTGGTCGAGTTCGACCGCTCGCCGGTCAACGACATCAAGAAGTTCACCGGACGCTGCGATGTCGGCATCATCGAAGGTGGTTGCTGCAACGAGGAGAACGTCCACGTCTTGAGGGATTTCCGCAAGAACTGCGATGTGCTGATTGCCCTCGGGCAATGCGCCATCATGGGTGGCCTTCCCGCGATGAGGAACGCGGTGATGCATTCGGAAAATCCGCTGCTCGAATGCCTCGAAGAGGCCTACATCACCGGCAAGTATATCCGCAATACGACGCACCAGATCCCGAACGATCCGGCTTTGCCGCTTGTGCTCGACAAGGTCTATCCCTGCTCGGAAGTGGTCGAGATCGACTACAACATCCCCGGATGCGCCCCGAGCGGTGACATCATCTTCAACACGCTCGCCGGCCTTCTGACCGGCAAGTTCCGTGGCTTCGAGCGCGAACTGATCAAGTTCGACTAGGATCGAGAAAAATGGCCGAACCCAGACTTATCGAAATAGCCCCGGTGACGCGTGTCGAAGGACACGGCAAAGTCACCATTCACATGAACGCAGACAATGAGGTCGAGGAAGCCCGGCTTCACATCGTCGAGTTCCGCGGTTTCGAGCGTTTCATCCGTGGTCGCCTGATGTGGGAAGTCCCGGTCGTGGTGCAGCGCCTGTGCGGCATCTGCCCGGTGAGCCATCACCTCGCTGCCGCCAAGGCGATGGACATGATCGCCGGTGTCGACGTTCTGCCGCCGACTGCCGAGAAGATGCGTCGCCTGATGCACTACGGCCAGGTGATGCAGAGCCACGTTCTGCACTTCTTCCACCTCGCCGCGCCGGACCTGCTGTTCGGTTTCGACGCCCCGGCCGCCAAGCGCAATGTCTTCGAGATCTTGAAGGACAATCCCGAGCTCGGCCGCCGCGCCGTGATGATGCGCAAATATGGCCAGGAGATCATCGCAGCGACCGCTGGCAAGAAGGTGCACGGCACCGGTGCCATCCCCGGCGGCATCAACCGCAATCTCTCGGTCGAGAAGCGTGATGAGTTCCTCAAGGACATCGACGAGATGACCAAGTGGGTCGAGGACGCCGTCGCGCTGGCCAAGGACTACACCGCCGGTCACCTCGACCTGGTAAACTCCTTCGGCACCTTCCCGTCGAACTACATGTCGATCGTCCGCGAAGATGGCGCGCTCGACCTGTATAATGGGAATTTCAGGTTCAAGGGTCCGGACGGAGATATCCTGGCTGATCAGGTTCCGAACACTGACTACTTCAACCACATCACCGAGGACGTGCGGTCCTGGTCCTACATGAAGTTCCCGTACTACACGGAACTCGGACCGGAAGCCGGCTGGTATCGTGTGGGTCCGATGGCGCGCCTCAACAATGTCGATTTCATCGACACGCCGCTCGCCAATGACGCGCTCAACGAACTGCGTGCGGTCACCGACGGCAAGCCCAACTCCACCTCGCTGGCCAATCACTGGGCCCGCATGATCGAGGTTCTGCACTGCATCGAAAAGATCCGCGAACTGCTCAATGATCCCGACCTGCAGGGCACCGATCTCGTCGCCAAGGGCGACCGTCGCGAAGAAGGCATCGGCGTCATCGAGGCGCCGCGCGGCAACCTCATCCACCACTACAAGGTGGACGAGAACGACCAGGTCACCTACTGCAACCTGATCGTGTCGACGACCCACAACAACGAAGGCATGAACCGCGCCGTCAAGGACGTGGCCATGAAGCACATCTCCGGCCACGCACAGGTGACCGAAGGCATGCTGAACCATATCGAAGTTGCGATCCGCGCCTACGATCCCTGCTTGTCCTGCGCGACCCATGCCCTCGGGCAGATGCCGCTCCAGGTCGAGATCCAGGACGTCGAAGGCAAGGTCATCGCCTCGCGCGACACGATGGAGACGGCCTGATTTATGGCTGCACTCCTGATCGGATTTGGTAACCAAGGCCGCGGAGACGACGGCCTTGGTCCGCTATTCGCGGAGCGGATCGAAAAAGCCGCACCGGCAGGGCTTGATGTCGACATCGACTATCAGCTGACCGTCGACCATGCCCTCGCCGCCTCCGAAGCCGATCTGGTCATCTTCGCCGATGCCGAGATCGGCGCCGAAGGCTCCTATTCATTCCGTCCCGTTACCGGTGGCGGCGCCACCGGCATGGGCAGCCACGAACTGAGCCCGGAAGCGGTGCTGACGCTCGCCGGCACGCTTTACGGCAGCACACCGCCGGCATTCATCCTCGGCATCGCCGGCTGGGACTATGGCGAGGTCAAGGAAGGTCTGAGCGAAGAAGCAAAGACCCATCTCGACGAAGCCGAAGCCTTCTTCCTCGACTGGTACGCCAAGGCCGCGGCCGAACACGGCGTCGATGTGGAGAAACCTGCCGATGCATGAGCTTTCGCTATGTGAAAGCCTGCTCGACATTCTGAAAACCGAAGCCGAGACAGGACATTTCGAGAAGATCACGCGGATCGTTCTCGAGATCGGCCCCCTATCCTCGGTCGAGCCCGAGGCCATGCGTTTTGGCTTCGATGTTGTGATGGCTGGCACCTTGGCCGACGGGGCGAAGCTCGATATCGTCACGCCACCGGCCGAGGCGCGCTGTCTTTCCTGCTTCGAATTGGTCCAGATCAACGACCGGTTCGACCCGTGCCCTCAATGTGGGGGCACCGAATTGCAGATCAGTGGCGGGGACGCCCTGCGTATCAAGGAAATGGAGGTCACCTGATGTGTGCGACCTGTGGCTGCGGCAAAGGTGAAGTGACGATCGAAGGCCATGGGCATGACCATGAACACGGCCATCACCACCATCACGACCACGATCACGATCACGATCATGGCCACAGTCACGATCATGGTCATAGCCACGATCACGACCATGGCGGCGATCCCGAATCCCGCGTTGTTGCCGTCGAGCGCGACCTTCTGGCCAAGAACAACGCTCTGGCCGAAGGCAACCGCGCCATGTTCGCGGCACGCGGCATCCTGGCCCTCAACCTGGTGTCCAGCCCCGGTTCGGGCAAGACAGAACTGTTGTGCAAGACCATCGAGAAGCTTCAGGGCAAGCTGAAGCCATATGTCGTCGAAGGCGACCAGCAGACGGCCAACGATGCCGACCGCATCCGCAAGACCGGCGCTGAAGCCATCCAGATCAACACCGGCAAGGGCTGTCATCTCGATGCCCATATGGTCGGACATGCAGTCGAGCATCTCGGCCCGGCCGACGCCTCCGTCGTTTTCATCGAAAACGTCGGCAACCTGGTCTGCCCCGCCGGCTTCGATCTGGGTGAAGCCCACAAGGTCGTCATCCTCTCGGTGACAGAAGGCGACGACAAGCCGCTGAAATATCCCGATATCTTTGCCGCTTCCGATCTCGTTCTGATCAACAAGACCGATCTGCTACCCTATGTCGATTTCGACATGGCGGCGGCAACCGCCAATGCCCGCCGCGTCAAGCCCGGCATCAAGGTTCTGGCCGTCTCTGCCCGCTCGGGCGAAGGTCTCGACAACTGGATCGCCTGGTTGATGGGCGCCCGCGCCATGGCCATGGCCGGCCACCAGCTCGAAAGCGCCTAGAGTGTTTTCAGGAAAAGTGGAGACCACTTATCCGGTTCGAAAACACGACCACTTAAGGACCTAGAGCAGATCAGGCGATTTCGCCAAAGCATGATCTGCTCTAGCGCGCCCCGGGGACTTGCGGCACGGTCCTGCCGCACCCTAAAACTGGGGAGTGACCGGTGCATTTGTCGCCGGCACGCCACGGCCCAAAGCCGAACAGGAGTCAGCTATGTGTCTCGCCATTCCAGCCAAGATCGTTTCCGTTGACGAAAGTGACGCGACGGCCATCGTCTCGCTCGAAGGCATCAAGAAGAAGATCTCGACGGCGCTGATCGAGGACGCCGCCATTGGCGATTACGTGCTCGTCCATGTCGGCTATGCCCTCAACAAGCTTTCCGAAGACGAGGCGCAGCGCACGCTCGACCTGATGCGCGAAGGCGGCTTGCTCGGCGAGGAACTGGCCGAGATCACCGAGGGCTCGCAATGAAATATGTCGACGAGTTCCGCGACCGCGCCGTAGCCGAGAAACTCGCCGCCACCATTGCCGAGGAAGCCAAGGGCGGCCACGACTACTATTTCATGGAGTTCTGCGGCGGCCACACCCACGCCATCTTCCGCTACGGCGTGCAGGACCTGATGCCGGCCAACGTCCATTTCGTCCACGGACCGGGTTGCCCGGTCTGCGTGCTGCCAGTGCGCCGCCTCGACGATGCGGTGGAGCTGGCCGAGCGCCACGGCGCGATCCTGTGCTCCTACGGCGACATGATGCGCGTGCCGGGCACCAGGCAGCGCTCGCTGATCAAGGCCAAGGCCGACGGTGCCGATATCCGCATGGTCTATTCGACCATGGACGCCCTCAAGATCGCCCGCGACAACCCTGACCGTCAGGTGGTTTTCTTCGCCATCGGCTTCGAAACGACAACGCCGCCGACCGCCGTCGCCGTACTGCAGGCAGAAAAGGAAGGGCTGAAGAACTTCTCGGTCTTCGTCAATCACGTCCTCACCCCGGCCGCCATCGGTCACATTCTCGACAGCGAGGATTTCGCCCCCGGCGGGCCGGCGCGCATCGACGGCTTCCTCGGCCCCTCGCACGTCAGCGCCGTAATCGGCTCCAAGCCCTATGAGGCCGCCGCAGCGCACTACCAGAAACCGGTCGTCATCTGCGGTTTTGAACCACTCGACGTTATGCAATCGGTCCTGATGCTGATCCGCCAGATCAAGGAAGGTCGCTGCGAGGTCGAGAACGAATACACCCGCGTCGTCACCCGCGATGGCAATCTCAAGGCACAGGCACTGGTCGACGAGGTGTTGGAGCTGCGCGAAAGCTTCGAATGGCGGGGCTTGGGCCCGGTTGCCAATTCGGCCCTGCGTCTCAAGGAAAAATACGCCTTCTACGACGCCGAAAAGCGCTTCGAGATCTCCGCCAAGCAATCGCGCGAGACCAAGTCCTGCGAGTGCCCGGCGATCCTCAGGGGCGTCAAGAAGCCGACCGACTGCAAGCTCTTCGGCACCGTCTGCACTCCGGACAATCCGATGGGCTCGTGCATGGTCTCATCCGAAGGCGCCTGCGCCGCCTACTGGACCTATGGCCGTTTCCGCAACAAGGACCAGGCAAAGCAGACCGAGATCGCATGAGTGACATGACTTCGGGTCCTTCGACCCTTACCGGCAGCGTCGACATGACCCATGGCGGCGGTGGACGCGCCATGGCCGAGCTAATCCGCACCCTGTTCCAGAAGCACTTCTCCAACCCGGTGCTCGACCAGGGCAATGACGGGGCGCTAGTCGCCCTGCCCCCTGGACGCGTCGTCATCTCGACCGACAGCCATGTCATCACGCCGCTGTTCTTTCCCGGCGGCGACATTGGCGCGCTTTCGATCAACGGCACCGTCAACGACGTCGCCATGATGGGCGCCAAGCCGCTCTATCTGTCGGTCGGCTTCATCCTCGAAGAAGGCTTCCCCCTCGCAGATCTCGAACGCATCGTCATCTCGATGGCAGCCGCCGCCAAGGCCGCCGATGTCACCATCGCCACCGGCGACACCAAGGTCGTCGAAAAGGGCAAGGGCGACGGTGTCTTCATCTCGACGACCGGCATCGGCGTCGTGCCCGAAGGCGTAAAGACCTCTGGCGACAACGCCCGTCCCGGCCAGGCCGTGCTCGTCTCCGGCACCATCGGCGACCACGGCGTCGCCATCCTCAGCAAGCGCGAGAGCCTCGAATTCGAAACCGAGATCGTTTCCGATTGCGCCGCGCTCAACGGCATGATCGCCAACATGCTCGCCGCCGTGCCCAACATCACCACCCTGCGCGACCCGACCCGCGGTGGCCTCGCGGCAACGCTCAACGAGATCGCCTCGGCCTCCAAGGTCGGCATGATGCTTGAGGAATCGGCCATCCCGATCCGCCCCGACGTCTCCGCCGCCTGCGAATTTCTCGGCCTCGACGCGCTCTATGTCGCCAATGAAGGCAAGCTGATCTGCATCTGCGAGGAGGCCGACGCCAACAGGCTCGTCGACATCATGCGCGCCCACCCGCTTGGTGAAAATGCCGCCCGCATCGGCACGGTCATCGCGGACGACGCCCATCTCGTCCAGATGAGAACCGGTTTCGGCGGCACCCGCGTCGTCGACTGGATCGCCGGCGAGCAATTGCCGCGCATCTGCTAATCTGCGCTTCTGGACAGCAGCGGAAGGACGATCATGTCGTTTCGGATCGAACGTCTCGTTGAAGACCACATCGAGCGCGGCGCACGCGTCTTGATGAGCGCCTATGCCCGCCCGCCGTGGAACGAAGACTGGTCTTTGCAAGCCGCTATCGAAAACCTGACCTATGTCGTCGAAACCCCGAGATCCCTGGCGCTCATTGCGCTCGACGGGGACGACGCCCTGGGCATCGCTCTCGGCATAAGGCAACGCCGGCCCGCCGGCCCCGTCATCTACCTCGATGAACTCTCCGTGCTGCCCGACAGACAAGGCATGGGCATCGGCAAAGCTCTTCTGGACTCGGCTTGCGAGACGGCGCGTGCCGAGGGCTGCAACAGCCTTTGGCTGGTCTCGCAGCGAACTGGCGCATCGCCGAAGTTTTACGCCAACAACGGCTTCCGGATGAATGCCGATCTCGCGCTCTATGCACGTTCGCTTTGATGGCGCCTGAAGACCTCAAAGCCGGACAACCGGCACCACCACCCTCAGCCCGCACCTTCCGCGTGCGCGGACTGGTCCAGGGCGTCGGCTTCCGGCCCTTCGTCTGGCGGCTGGCGCACCACCTCGATCTTGTCGGCCATGTACTCAATGATGGCGAAGGCGTCGAAATCTCCGCCTGGGGCACCCCCGAAGCACTCGACAGCTTCGCCACCCGCCTCAAAACCGATGCGCCACCGCTGGCACGGGTCGACACCGTCAACTTCGAAGTGCTGGACGCCGACGCTCCACCCGAAGCATTCGACATCATCGAGAGCGCCAACACCGACATCCAGACCGGCATTGTCCCCGACGCCGCCACCTGCCCCGCCTGCCGCGCCGAGATCTTCGATCCGTCCAACCGCCGTTTCGGTTACGCCTTCACCAATTGCACCCATTGCGGCCCGCGCCTGTCGATCATCAAGGCCATCCCCTATGACCGGGCCCAGACTTCGATGTCAGCCTTCGAGATGTGCCCGGACTGTGAGCGCGAATACCGCGACCCCGCCGACCGGCGCTTTCACGCCCAACCCAACGCCTGCCTGGTCTGCGGTCCAAAGCTCTGGCTCGAAGACGCAAGCGGCCACCGCATCGACGGCGATGCCATCGCCGAAGCAGCCCAACGGCTCAAGGCCGGCAAGATCGGCACCATCAAGGGCATCGGCGGCTTCCACCTCGCCTGCGACGCGACCAACGATGCAGCAGTCGCCGAACTCCGCCGCCGCAAGCACCGACCGAGCAAACCGCTGGCGCTGATGGCCGGCACAATCGACGGCGTTCGGCGCTTCGCAGCTGTCTCCTCCGACGAAGAAGCCCTGCTCGCCTCCGCCGCCGCCCCCATCGTCCTGCTCGAAATGGTCGGCGCGCCTCTGGCGTCAGGCATCGCGCCGAACCAGCGCCGTGTCGGCTTCATGCTGGCCTACACGCCGATGCATCACCTGCTGATGGCTCAGCTCGATGTCCCGATCGTTCTGACCTCGGGCAATCTCAGCGAGGAACCGCAGGCCATCGACAATGATGACGCGCGGGCGCGGCTGGGCACCATTGCCGATTTCTTCCTCATGCACGACCGCGACATCGTCAACCGGCTCGACGATTCCGTCACCCGCGTCGACGCGCCGGGCGTTCAGGTGTTGCGGCGTGGGCGCGGGCTGGCGCCAGCAACGCTTCATCCCGGCCCCGGTTTTGCCGACACACCGCGCGTCCTCGCCATGGGCGGCGGGCTCAAATCGGCCTTCTGCCTGATGCGCGACGGCGAAGCGATCTTGTCCCAACACATGGGCGATCTCGAAAACGCCGCAACCTATGCCGATTACCGCAAGTCGCTGGCGCTCTATCGAGACATCTACCGCTTTGCACCCGAAGTGATCGCCGTCGACCAGCATCCCGATTACCTGTCGACCCGCTGGGGCGAGGAGCTGTCCGCCGAAACCGGTGCCCGCGTGGTCCGCATCCAGCACCATCACGCCCATCTCGCCTCTTGCCTCGCCGACAACCAGGTCTCCCCCGATGACGACAAGACCATAGGCATCGTGCTCGACGGGTTGGGACTTGGCAGCGACGGCACCATCTGGGGCGGCGAATTCCTTGTCGGTGGATATCGCGGTTTCGACCGGCTCGGTCACTTCGACCCCGTGCCCCAGCCCGGTGGCGACCGCGCCCAGCGCCAGCCCTGGCGCAATCTCGTTGCGCAACTCAGCATCGCTTTCGGTGAGAACTGGCGCGACCTTATCGCCGGCACGCCCCCGGCTAGCGCGCTGGCCGACAAGCCGCTCGACCTTCTCGCCTCGATGATGGCGCGTGGCGTCAACGCCCCGCTCACCTCGTCGGCAGGCCGGCTGTTCGATGCCGCTGCAGCAGCGCTCGGCATTTCGTTCGAGCAACAGGATTTCGAAGGGCAAGCTGCAATGGCGCTCGAAGCGCTGGCAACGCCGCACATTGCCACTGCCGGCGCCTACCCCACAGCAGTCGAGCCGCGCGGGAGCGCTCATTGCCTGATGTGGGAACCACTCTGGCAGGCTCTGTTCGACGACCTCCGCGCCGGCGTGGACCATGGCGTCATTGCCGCGCGTTTCCACAATGGCCTGATCGACGCCGTGACGGGACTGGCCGAAACACTGGCGAACGAAACCAACATCACGCGCGTCGCCCTCTCCGGCGGTGTCATGCAGAACCGCCTGCTGCTAACAGGCCTGCACGCACAACTAGGCACCGCCGGTTTCGAAATCCTCATCCAGCGAGATGCCCCGGCCAACGACGGTGGCTTGGCCCTCGGACAGGCGGCAATCGCGGCGCTGAGCTGAAACGCGGAGCGCCTTCTCCCTCCCCCTTGTGGGGAGGGTGGCCGGGCGCAGCCGGGTCGGGTGGGGTGGGAGCAGCAAACGCTGGCGACTGAGGCAAGCCCCCCACTCTCAATCCCTTCCCGTCAAGGAGAGGGAGACGGTGTCCTTACTTCCCCCAACGCATCGCCACCAGATCAAGCTCGCCGGCAAGCTGCAACAGCCGCGCCCGCGTACGTTCACTTAGCGGCTTCAGCGGATGGCGCACGTGATCCGAGCCGATCACCCCGCCCGCCTGCATCACGGTCTTGGTGGCACGCAGACCGCATTGCCGGTTCTCGTGGTTGACCAGCGGCAGCACCTGCCGCCAGCCCTCCAGCGCCGCCGTCTCGTCGCCGGCATGATGGGCGGCAATGATCGGCTTGATCCTCTCCGGCAGCAGCGCCGAGCTCATCGTTCCGGTTGCACCGGCATCGAGGTCGGCCAGAAGCGTCACCGCCTCCTCGCCGTCGAAAGGTCCAAGAATGGCGTCGCCGCCGGCCTCGATCAGCGCCGCCAGCTTGTCGGCGGCAAACGGCGTTTCGATCTTGAAATAGCGCACCTGCTCCAGTTCCCGCGCCATGCGCACCAGCAGCGGCACCGGCAGCGACACGCCCGACAGCGGCGCATCCTGCACCATGACGGGAATGGAGATGGCAGCATTCACCGCCGCGAAATGCTCGAAGATCCCCGCTTCAGCCGGCACCAGACCAACGCCGTGATAGGGCGGCATCATCATCACCATCGCCGCCCCCATCGCTTCGGCGGCGCGGGCGCGTTCGACGACAATGCCGGTCGAAAAATGCGAAATGGTGACGATCACCGGCACGCGGCCGCCGACATGTTCAAGGCTCAGCCGGGTCAACAGCGCCCGCTCGTCGTCGGACAGAACGAACTGTTCCGAATAGTTGGCAAGGATGCAGATGGCATCGACGCCCTGATCGATCATGCAGTCGAGCACGCGCCGCATGCCGTCCTCGTCGACGCCCCCATCGGCATGAAACGGTGTCGGTGCCACGGGCAATATGCCCGACAAGACTTCGGTCATTGGCGTTTCGTCCTCCGGATCGGCGTACATGTGTTGCGATGCCGCCGGCCGGACTCTAGGCTGGGGGCAGGATGCGGGTCCATCGATTCCCGCGCTATTCTGGCACGCTGTTATCTTCACGCAACACGCTGCGCCGATGTAATGACGAGGTGCCCTGTCCCGTCCGGACCGGAGCCCTCGAGGAGGACACCACGACATGAGCTACCGCCCCCACGGAAGACACCTTATTGCCGGCGACTGGGTCGGCAGTCCCGACACCTTCGAGAACGCCCCGGCCACCGGCCCGCGCTTCAGCTTCTGCATCGGCACGCCGGCGCTGGTCGCCGATGCCGCAGAAGCCGCCGAAGCTGCATTCTGGACCTATGGCTACACCAGCCGCGCCGAGCGCGCCGCCTTCCTCAACGCCATAGCCGATGAGATCGACGCACGCGCCGACGCCATCACCGAGATTGGCAGCGCCGAGACCGGCCTGCCCGAGGCGCGGCTCATCTCCGAGCGTGGGCGCACCACCGGCCAGTTGCGCCTGTTCGCATCCCATATCCTCAAGGGCGATTATCTCGACCGCCGCCACGACGAAGCGCTGCCGGACCGGCAGCCGCTGCCGCGCCCCGACATCAAGATGGTGCAGCGCCCCATCGGTCCGGTCGGCGTGTTCGGCGCCTCCAACTTCCCGCTGGCCTTCTCGACGGCAGGCGGCGACACCGCCGCCGCGCTCGCAGCCGGCTGCCCCGTGGTGGTCAAGGGCCACTCGGCCCACCCCGGCACAGGGGAAATCGTCGCCGACGCCATCCTCGCCGCCATTCTGAAGACTGGCATGCCGCCCGGCACCTTCTCGCTGATCCAGGGCGGCGACCGCGCCGTCGGCGAGGCACTTGTCACCCACAAGCGCATCAAGGCGGTCGGGTTCACCGGTTCGCATGGCGGCGGGCGCGCCCTGTTCAATCTCTGCGCCGCACGGCCCGAACCGATCCCCTTCTTCGGCGAACTGGGCTCGGTCAACCCGATGTTCATCCTGCCCAGCGCCGTATCGGCGCGCGGCGACGAGATCGCCAAGGGCTGGACCGGATCGCTCACCATGGGCGCCGGCCAGTTCTGCACCAATCCCGGCATTTCGGTGCTGATCGCCGGCAGCGACGCCGATGCCTTCATGGCGACGGCAACCGAGGCCCTCGGCGGCGTCGGTGAACAGACCATGCTGACCGATGGCATCGCCAGCGCCTATCGCGCCGGTCGCGATCGTGTCGCCGGTACCGAAGGCATCCGCGAACTGCTGACCTCGACCTGCAACATGCGCAACGCCACGCCCTATCTCTATGCCACCACCGGCAGCGACTGGCTCGGCGACAAGGCGCTCGGCGAGGAGGTCTTCGGCCCGCTCGGACTGATTGTTCTGGCAAAGGACGAGGACGAAATGCTCGCCGTCGCCCATAGCCTCGACGGTCAGCTGACCACGACGCTGCACATGGACACCACCGACACCGCGCTGGCGAAAAAGCTCATGCCGGTGCTCGAGCGCAAGGCCGGACGGCTTCTGGTCAACAACTACCCGACCGGCGTCGAGGTTTGCGATTCAATGGTGCATGGCGGCCCCTACCCGGCCTCGACCAATTTCGGCGCCACTTCTGTCGGCACACTGTCGATCCGCCGCTTCTTGAGGCCCGTCGCCTACCAGAACATGCCCGAAGACCTTCTGCCGGAAGATCTGCGCTAGCGCAGGTCAGCCTGTAGCGAAGTTGCCACCTCTGTCTCCCTCCCCTTTGATGGGGAGGGTGGCCCGGCAAAGCCGGGTCGGGTGGGGTGGAGCCGCAAGCATGGAACGTGGGACCTTCCCCCACCCAGGCTCACGACGGACTTAGCGAAGGGCTAAGTCCTGTTCGCCAACCCTCCCCACAAGGGGGAGGGAAGCGGGCGCCTCGCTTCAGACAAGATATGGTAAGTCGCAGGCGCGCGCCTTTCTCCACCCCGGTTCAGCCCTTGAGCTTCAGCCGCAGGCTCGCCCGTCCGTCGACGCGCGTGCCGCGTGCGTCATCAACCGACGTGCCCTGATCCAGGAAAACCTCCTCGCCGACCACCAGCAACTGCCAGGGCTTGTCGCCCTCTGCACTGACGGTGATGGTGTTGCCCTCACGCGTGGCGGTGACTGTCAGGTCCTCGCCGTTCTTGCCCGTGACCGTCGCCGAGGCCGAGCTGCTCTCGCCGAGCGCATAGAGCTCGAAAGTGACGCCGTCGGCATGGTCATAATCGACGCTGTCGTCGTGGGCGCCAACCGGCAACAGCGTGTTTTCGCGCACATAGAGCGGCAGCGAGAACATGTCATGGGTCTCGCGGTGCCAGCCGCCGCTCTTCTCCTCACCACTGAGCAGATGCGTCCAGCGTCCCGGCGGCAGATAGACATCGACCACGCCATTCTCGGCAAACACCGGCGCGACCAGCAGTGACCCGCCGAGCATATACTGTCGGTCGAGCGCGGCGGCGCCGGGATCGTCGGGGAACTCCAGCACCATGGCGCGCATCATCGGCGTGCCAATCTCGTGCGCCTCGTGGGCAGCAGCATAGAGATACGGCATCAGCCTGCACTTCAGCTGGGTGAAATGCCGGAGCACGTCGACCGCTTCCTCGTCGAAGGCCCACGGCACGCGGTAGGAGTCGCTGCCATGAAGGCGCGAATGGCTCGACAACAGCCCGAAGGCGCACCAGCGCTTGTAGACGTCGGGCGGCGCCGTCCCCTCGAACCCGCCAATGTCGTGGCTCCAGAAGCCGAACCCGGAAAGCCCCAGCGACAGCCCACCGCGAAGGCTTTCGGCCATTGATTCATAGTTGGAATCGCAATCCCCGCCCCAGTGGACCGGGAACTTCTGCGAGCCGACCGAAGCCGAGCGGGCGAAAACGATGGCGTCGTCGCCGCGCTCGCGGCGCATCGCCTCGAACACCACCTTGTTGTAGAGATAGGCATAGTAATTGTGCATGCGCTCGGGATCCGAGCCGTCGTGCCAGACGACATCGATCGGGATGCGCTCGCCGAAATCGGTCTTGAAGGCGTCAACGCCCATATCCATCAACCGCTTGAGATGGCCCGTGTACCAGTCGCAGGCGGCGGGATTGGTGAAATCGACGATCCCCATGCCCGGCTGCCACAGGTCCCATTGCCAGACACTGCCATCGGGGCGCTTGAGCAGATAGCCGTTCTTCCTGCCCTCCTCGAACAGCGGCGACAGCTGGGCAATATAGGGGTTGATCCAGACGCAGATATTCGCTCCGTCCTGTTTCATGCGGCCGAGCTGGCCTTCCGGATCGGGGAAGGTTTCCGGGTCCCATTCGAAGTCGCACCAGTGCATGGAGCGCATCCAGTAGCAGTCGAAATGGAACACCTGCATCGGGATGCCGCGCTGGCGCATGCCATCAACGAAGCTCTTCACCGTCGCCTCGTCGTAGTTTGTCGTGAACGAGGTCGAAAGCCACAGCCCGAACGACCACACCGGCGGCAGCGCCGGACGGCCGGTCAGCCCGGTGTAGTGTTCCAGTACCTGTTTCGGCGTCGGCCCGTCGATGACGAAGTACTCGATTGTCTCGCCCTTGACGCTGAACTGCGCCCGGGAAACCTTTTCGGTGGCGATCTCGAACTCGACACGTCCGGGCGTGTTGACCAGCAGCCCCCAGCCGCGATTGGTCAAAAAGAACGGGATGTTCTTATAGGCCTGCTCGGTGCCGGTGCCGCCGTCGCGGTTCCAGATATCGATGCCCTGACCGTTCTTGACGAAGGCCGCGAACCTTTCACCCAGCCCATAGACATTCTCGCCCACGGTCAGATCGAGGCGCTCGAACATATACGCCTGATCATCCCTTGTGTCGGCCGCATGACCGCCGGATCTGAAGCGCGAACCAGTGAGCCGCACCCCATCGCGCAGGAAATCGAGCCCATAGCGCCCCGAGCGCGGCAGGCGCGCGGCAAAGGCGCCAGAATGAAGCATGGCGAATTCATCGGTCAGCTCGATACGCGCCGCTCCAGGCGTCGTCGTCAGCTCGAACTCCGGTGTCTGAGACAACACCCCCGTGTGGCGGGCAATCCGCACCCCGATCACCCCTTCGGCGGGCGAATTAAGCCGCAGCGTGAACAACATGGTGTCCAGATCGTCGCCACGCTTGTCGAGCGGGCGCGAGGTGACGAAGGCCACCAATTCGTCGCCTTCGGCACGCACCTCGTGCACATGCACCAGGTTTCCGAGCTCAAGCCCTTCCGGAACAAGCCAGTTACCGTCACTGAATTTCATGATCGATGGAACTCCCCCTGAGCGCGCATCCGAGCCTTTTGACTTCGAATCCGGCTGTCCGCCCGCCCGCCACCATGCCGGTGACGGAGGGACAGATTTTATTATGACTGGCCAAGCGGTCTATCCGCCGCACTGGTGCCTCGCAAGTGGCGCGACCCCGGCGAAAAGCCGCGCCTGTTCTCTAGCCTTCAGCCGCGGCCAGCAGATTGGCGAGCGTTCCAATTCCCGAAATCTCGATTTCCACCAGATTACCGGGCTTGAGATGGCGGTCCGGGCTGGCTCCGACCTCGGTGCGCCCTGGCGTGCCGCTGGCAATGACATCACCGGGCGCCAGCGGCGTGAACCGCGAGACATAGGCAATCAGTTCAGCAACCGAAAACAGCATGTCCGCCGTCGTTCCCTTCTGGTGGACGACGCCATCGACGCGCGAGGCGATCTCCAGACGCTGCGGGTCGGGAACCTCGTCGGTGCCGACCAGATAGGGTCCGAAAGCGCCGGTGCCGGGGAAGTTCTTGCCAGCAGTCAGCTGGTTGGAATGGCGCTGCCAATCGCGTGCCGAGGCATCGTTATAAACCGAATAGCCGGCCACATGCGCCAGCGCTTCCGATTCAGGAATGGCCCTGCCGGCACGCCCGACGACGATCGCCAACTCGCCTTCGAGCTCGAACTCACCGGTCTCCGTCGGTATCAGGATCGGCGCACCGTGCCCGACTTGGGTGTCGGCGAAGCGGATGAACACCGGCGGATGGGGCGGACGCCCGTCCTCGCCACCGTGATCGCGGTAGTTCTGGCCGATGCAGATGATCTTGCCCGGATCGGGAATGACAGGCGCGAAGGTGAGATCGGCGATCGGCAGGGGCGCTTTGTCGGGATCGGCCTCGAACCGGTCCAGCGCCCCGGCGGCGATGGCTGCCTTCAGCGTCGGACAAGCGGAGGCGAACGCCGGCGACGGCAGCACGACGCCATCCCCTTCGACGCGGCCATAGCCTTGGACATTCCCGTGCAAAAACGAAGCAAAACGCATCTTTTCCTCTCAAGCCGCAAAAAGGCGCGGCACCCCTTCGCCTTCAGGCGCTAATCTTCGCGCGGGCGCTCTTCCGGCATGCCGTTGACCCTGAGGCTGCGCAGATCCTCATCGACGATGCGCGCGATATCAGCATCGCTGAGGTCGAGATCCCCGCGCGCCGCCATCAGCAGGCGCCCCGCCATGCGGTCGAACCGTCCCGAACCGATCTCGACGCTCAGATCCGCCGCCCGCGTCGGGGGCACGTCGATCTTCTGCTCGAACAGGTCGGAAATCTCGGAAAGAAACGCCTGGCCGGCGGGTTCGGTGAGCTGGAATTCGGTCATGGCGGTGCGCACAAGCCCGGGATCCATGGCGAAGACGAGAACGCCGGTGCCAGCAAGCGAGTCGCCGAAACTTTCGGAAAAGCGCACGACACCCGCCTTCGAGGCGCCGTAGCCTGACCCATGAGGGAACGAGCCGGCCGCGCCACCGCCGCCCAGGTTGATGATGCGTCCCTTGCCGCGTTCAATCATCGAGGGCACCACGGCGCGGCAGCAGTTGAACGTGCCGCGGATGTTGATCTCGACGTCGCGCCACCACGTATCCGGATCGACTTCCCAGATCGGGCCGATGCCGGCGAACGAACCGGCATTGTTGGTCAAGAGATCAACAGGTCCGAGATCGGCGGCGATCGCATCGAACACCCGCGCCGTTGCAGCGTGATCGGTGATGTCGAGCGCATAGGCGCGCGCCTCGCCGCCATTGGAATTGATCTCCGCTGCAACCGCCTCGATTTCACCGGCAGTGCGCGAGATCAGCGCAACGCGGGCGCCTTCACGAGCCTGCGCGATCGCCGTGGCGCGGCCGATCCCTCTGCCCGCCCCCGTGACAACGGTGGTTTGATCCTTGAGCTTCATGACGCGCCCTCCTGTTCATACGCCTCCCGGGCCGATAGGCTTCGGCGCCGACGGGCACTTGGTGCCCCCGATCAGGATTTGTTTCAAGTCGCTTCGGCAATCAATTCCGGAAACACCGTCTCCAGGCGCGTTTCCGGCACACCGGAAGGCCACGGCAAGACCTCCATCGAGGTTCTGGTGGTACTATCCGGTTCGCCCGGCACGCGATGGCCTCAGGCCTCACGCGGATGCGCAAAACTCCTGATAGAGCACATTGATGATGCGTCGGGCGCGCGCGTCGCCGAGCGCATAGACCACCGTCCGGCCTTCGCGCCGCGCATCGACCAGCCCTTCTTCACGCAGCCGCGCCAGTTGCTTGGAGACCTGAGCCTGCGGGATGGCGAGCATCTCCTCAAGCTGATTGACCCGCGCCTCGCCTTCCGCCAGCCGGCACAGGATCTCCAGCCGGACCGGATGCGACAACGACTTGAGGAAAGCCGTCGTCTGCCCGGCGCTCTCCCGCATGCGGTCGGCGTCAACGGCAGAGGTCGCACCGTCGGGATCAACCCGTTTTTCCATCGTGTCCAAGCGGCAGTCTCCCTTCGCGTCATTCCGGCCAGGCCTCAAAACTGGACCAAGGCACTCAACACTTTGCTCTAGCCCGCCGCCGCCGCGCGATAAAGAGCGTAAAGCAGAACAAGTTTTCATGAATAGAACCAAGTGCGGATGGTTTTCCGGACAGACACCGGGTGCGCCGCTTCGCCGCAACTGCTCCGGGCCAACGCGTTTTCCCCGGTTTTACACGCATATTCGACAACTATTTCCAAACATTCATATATATGAACATTTGGATAGTTGACGCCACACGGGGCTCATCTATCAATCGATCATCGTTAAAGGCCGATACTGGCTAGGGGGTCACTGTCATGGCAACGCGCGCTCGCATTGGATTTGGACTGGCTGTCGGCGGTGCCGCCCTCGCTTTGGTTGTTGTCGCAGCCGGCGTGTTCTATCAGGCCTACGAAGCCGGCAGCGCACCGGGCACAGTGCGCACGCCCAAGGAGAAGGCCTATTCGGTCGAGGTCGGCACGCTGACCGCAGAGACCGTGACGCCGGTCATCACCTCCTACGGCCATCTGGTCAGCGGAAGAACGCTCGAACTGCGCAGCGCCGTTGCCGGCGCCCTGATCGAACTCTCCCTCAATTTCCGAGATGGTGGCGTGGTCACCAAGGGCGAGGTGCTGTTCCGCATCGACCCATCCAAACTCGAAAGCGCCCTGTCCTTTGCCGAAGCCGATGTCGCAGAAGCAAAGGCCGATCTCGCCGAGTCAAAGGCTGCGCTCGAACTGGCCAAGCTTGAGGCCGATGCTGCCCAGAGCCAGCTCGATCTGCGTATCCAGGCGGCAACGCGCCAGGAAGACCTGCGCAGCCGTGGCGTTTCGACCGAAACCGACGTCGAAGCAGCCTCCCTTGCCCGCGCCGCCGCCGAGCAGACGTTGATCAACCGCCGTCAGGTCGTCGCCGCCGCCGAAGCGCGGTTGGCTCAGGCCGAGATCACCGTCACCCGGCGTGAGACCGCCCTTGTCGATGCCCAACGGGCTCTGGATGACGCAACCGTCACCGCACCATTCGACGGCGTCATCAGCGCCCCGGACGCCGCTGCCGGACGGCTGGTGTCGGCCAATGAAATGCTCGGCACGCTCATCGACCCGACCGAGATGGAAGTCTCGTTCCGCGTCACCAACATGCAGTTCTCGCGCCTTCTCAACGACGCAGAAAAAAAAAAAAAAAAAATATAAATTTACTTAATTTACTTAATTTTTTTTTGTTTATTCTTAAAAAATATGATTTTTTAAAGTTAATAGGGAGTAAAATAAAATAAAATTTTTTTAATTTAATTGTTTCAATTATTTAATACTTTTTAATTTTAATTTACATATTAATAATAATATTAAAAATAAAGATAAAATTCATAATTAATTAATGAAAAAACTATTTCAAACAGCATAATTAGAAAAACTAAAGAGAAATTGGAGTAAAGCCTTGAAATAGTTGTTTTTATCTTATAAAAATGATATTAGCTTTAATGCTGTAATTCAATTAAATTAAAATTTAAAAGAGGTTTGGACTTGCAAAATAGAATGCGAAATACAACAAAAAAAATATAACTCTGCATTCTAAAGGCATTTATTTTAAACTTTTTATTTATTATTAGTATTGATAAAGCTATAAAATTAGATATCGAGTTCTGGGAAAATAAAATAGAATTATTGGACTCTTTAAACAGATTTGAGGAGGCTTTAAATTGGTATTTAGTCAATATTATATTATTTATTAGTGTTGATAAAGCTATAGCATTAGCTTCCCAAGATTACAAGTCCAGAGATTTATAACTTAAAAAATTTTAGTCTAAAAAAACAAATTTATTGAAAACCACATAGAAAATTGAAAGAGCTTTACATTATTAATTTTATCGAAATTCAATGTCAAAAATTATTTTAAAACTAATTTTTGATTTTGGATTTGGTTGAAAATGATTGGATTAACAAAGATGAATGCGAAGCACGCAAACTACAATATAAAAAAGTATTCTAAAGGTATTTATTTTAAACTTTTTATTTATTATTAGTTTCAATAAAGCTATAAAATTAGTTCCATAAAATTTAAAGTCCTGGGATAATAAAATAGAATATTTAAACAGATTAGAGGAGGCTTTAGATTGGTATTTAGTAAATATTATATTATTTATTAGTATGGATAAAGCTAGAGAATTAGGGCCACAAGATTTCAATTCTTGGAATTTTTTTTATACAATAGATTTATTACAAGATTTAAAAAGCGTTAAGACAGCTTTATTTTGGTATTTTGTAAATATTATATTATTTATTAGAGCTGATAAAGCTTTATAATTAGCTTCAAAAGATTTCAAGTACCTCCTATATTTTTTGTCTAAAAAATTCATTTTATTAAAAAAAAAAAAAAAATTTGAGGAAGCTTTAGATTGGTAATTTCTGAAATATTTATATTATTTATTAGTATTGAGAAGACGATAGAATTAGATTCACAAGATTTGAAGTTTTGGAATGATAAAATAGATTTACTGAAAGATTTAGATAGATTTGATGAAGTTATATAAAAGTATTTTCTTAAATAATTTTATTTAATCTTAGTATTGATAACATGCTTGACAAAGATCTGTAATTATCTACGTCATAAAAACTCGATTTTTCGACTCAAAAATTTAATTTACTAAAAAAATTAAAAAGATTTGAGGAGGCTTTAGATTGGTAATTTGCAAATATTATTTCATTGATTAAGTATTGATTTTTGCTTGAATTTAGAACCTGAAAATTTAGATTTATGGTCTAATAAAGTAAATTTACTGAAAGAATTAAAGATATATGAAGAAGTTTTAGTATGGTTATACTTTAATATTTTTATATATATTTATATATATATAATAGTTTTGATGCATTATATCGATTATTTCCGTACAATTAAAATTTTTTATATGACAAAATAACGATATTAAAAAAATTAAACAAATATGAAGAAGCTCTCAATTGGTCTTTTTTTTTCTTATTTATATATGTTTTAGTTATGACCAATACATTGAATTAGCTCCTTATAATTTAGATTTATTGGATGAGAAAGCAAATTTACTCAAAGAATTAGGTAGATTTAACAATGTTCTTGATTGGTTATTTCTTAATATTGATATTAATTATTAGTTTTGATAAAAAATTATAACTAAAATCTTAAAATTTGGATTTCTGGAAACAAAAAATTAATTATCTAAAAAAATTAAACAAATTTGAATAAGCTATTACTTGGTTAGATCAATTATTTATATTCATTTTTAGTTTTGACTAAGTTTTAAAATTGAAGCCTAAAAATTTGTATTTATGAGAAGATAAAGCAAGCTTCTTAAAAGAATTAGGCAGATTTGACGAAGCTTTAGATTGGTCTTTTTTTAATATTCATATAAATTCTTAGTTTCGACAAAGCTTTAGAATTATAGCCTGAAACTTTTGATTTATGGAATAGCAAAACAAATTTACTGAAAGAATTAAAAAGATTTTAAGAAGCTTTAGATTAGTCCTTTTTAAAATATTCATAAATTATTAGTTTCGACAAAGCTCTAAAATTGCAACCTTAAAATTTGTCTTTATGGTATGAAAAAATCAATTTTCTAAAAGAATTAAACCGATTCGATGCCGCTTTAGATTAGTACTTTATAATACTTTTATAAATTTTTAGTTTTGACAAAGCTTTAGAACTGTAACCTTAAAATTTATATTTATGGATCGATAAAGCCAATTTTCTGAAAGAATTAGGTAGATTTGATGACACTATAACTTGGTTTATTTATAATAATTTGATTTATATTGTTTTTTAGTTTTGATAAAGCTTTATAATTAAATCCTGAAAGTCCCTCTTTATGAACTGATAAAGCTTATTTCTTGAAACAAGTAAATAAATCTGATGAAGCTTTAGAATGGTACTATTTAAAATATTGTAAGATTTTTAGTTTTGACAAAGCTTTGATATTAAATCCATCAAATTTATATTACTGGGATGACAAAGTAAATTTATTGAAAGAATTAGGAAGATTTGAGAAGGCTTTAGATTGGTAATATTTTAAGAAGTATACTAGTTATTAGTTATGAAAAATCTCTGAAATTAAATCATAAAAGTCTATATTTAGAGAATCAAAAGACAAAATTATTAGAAGAATTAGAAAAAGTTAATCAATCTTTGTAATGAAAAAAAAAAAAAATTAATTTAGACAAATTTAAATTTGAATTAATTTTAAATAATTTACAAAGCCCTTAAAATACGAAATTTTTATTAATAATATATATTATCATTTTAAACTTTAAATATTTCAATTTTGAAAAAACTCTGTCTACAATTATAATACAATATTTTCAATGTTATTTAAACATATGACAGAAATTTATTATACAAGCTAAACTTCAATCCCAGAACTTAATTAACTTTAAATAGTTGCAATTCTTTAAATAATAGAATTTTAATCCAAGATTTTTTTTGCAAGAAGAATTGAGAAATTATTCTCCGCAAACCCAGGTTTCATTTTATATAAATAAATAATCTCTGAATTCATAATTTCTGAACAATTGGATAAGCTTAGTTAACAGTCTTATTTACTTAGTATGCACTCCATTGTCAAGATTCTTGTTAAGTAATCTTCCTTAACTTAATTTTGCATAATAATATCTTTAAAGTGTGTTATTACGATTGAAGTCGGGATTTTTTCATAAAGAAGTTTTTAATCAGTGTTATATTTGTTAATTGTTGTACAGTTGTGTAAATATTAAAGATTTTGCTCTGGAAATTATTTGTTTTAAGAAAATTAGTCAGATTTTAAATGAGTAATAAGACTTCCAAATATTGCAACTCCATCGGAAAAGTTTAAATCTAATAAATATTAATAGATTTAATTAAATTTAATTTAACTTTTAGGAAATTCATCAACCAAAATTAAGGATCTATTCGTAGCAATTCTTAAAAGTTTTGCCATATTTTATAATTCTTTAGCAGCCAGTCCATTGCTTGTTTCTCCTGTCATTGAATCGAAATGCTGCATTGAAGTTAGGATTTTATCAAATAATCCTAATTTACAAGCAGTTGCAGGAACATAACTTCCAATTTATGCAAGAAAAATTATTATTCCAATCTGTTTAAACAAACATAAGCAAAAGATTTTAAATAAAATTATTAACAGATTTCAAGAAAATGCTTTTGCCTGAGTAGTTAGCTCCTGTTAGAATTGAACACTTGTTACTAAAGTTTTTATTTATTAGACAATTATTAGGAGAATTGAAATCATTGTCATCAGAATCCAAAAAATTATATGAAAAATAATCATTTGGAATAAATTAATTTTAACCAAACATTTCAACTAAAAGGTGTCTTGCTTAAAAAAAGTAAAAAATATAATAATTTTAATGTACCATCCTTTATTAACAACATCGGGAAAGGCGCAATTACGGGTCTTGATAAATTAAATTTTTTTGCCGCACAAGTCAAAACCAAAAAACAATCTTTAGCTTTAATAATTTTTATTTTACAAAAAACCTAAAAATGCAAGCATTTCATTTAATTAATCTAAATATTCTGTTTCATTTAAAATCTGTAAAAAAAATTAATACAATTTTTTAAACCAAATGCTCAATTTCTCTTAAAATAGTTAGCTCAAGGTCAGTGATTTTACCATGGATATCCCCATACTCTTGATCTAATTTCTCTACAAACTCATTTTTAAAAAATACATTGCCATTTAATTCAAATTAATACACCCAATCATAAAATACTGTTTTTTTCTATTCAATTTATTATTAGTGATCAATTTCTTCTTCACTTTCTGATGCACTTTAGTAGTAGTTATTATCCTTTTCTTTTTCATCTTCATATTAAATATTTTGTTCTAATTAGGATAACAATCCAAGATTATCTTCACTTTTTTCTACCGACACAAAATACCCTAACTACGGGAAAAAATTCAAGGTGAATGTTAATAATTAATGTTGAGGAAACGTTTCATGTAATTTTCTTAATTCATTTTCGGCATGCAATTGCAAGAGTTCATTTAAATTCGAATATAATTTACGGTAACCATCTAATTATTTATTCACTCCAGTTTTTATAATAGTTGGAATTTCTTCTACTAAGCTTAAACGATCAGGGTCGATACAGTTCGATAAGATTTGTTTTATTTCGCCAAGCTTTTCCTAATTAAAAGAAAAGGTTAACTGACTTAATAAGCATGGTAACTCATCCCCTGCTTCATCGATAACCATTTACATAAACTAAAGAACTTCAAAGCTATGATCCACTGAAGTTTTAAACCGAATTCAATCTTCTTCAACAGCTGTTGCCCCCACAAATCTCTTTATCATTTTATTAAAATCATTTATTTTTTTTAATGATTTTCTAATTTAGTCAACTTTAGCCATGCCAACTTTGACCAAAAAAAAATCTATCACATCATAGCGTTCTTCTAAACACATTTAATCAAAACTTGCATTCATAAATTAATTTTTTAATTTTTTTCGGCCCATTGAAGTTACTGAAAGGTTTTCAAACAATGCATAAATTGAAAATCCTTCTTTCGATCGTCCCTTGCCTTTAATTAAACTTGGGTGCACATCCTCTTTGATTATTTCTAAATCAAATAGCCCCTGGCGATTTATATAAACAAGATTTTCAATTTTTTTATGAATAATTCTCGAAATAGAGAATTATTTTAGATTGAAATTTGGCTAAGAGCTCAAGAAAAATAAAAGAGCGCCAAGTGCAATAATTGCAGGAATTTCTGAGAAATCTATAACTGATTTCATCAATGCTAATTTATTGATTTCCCCTTCTTAATTCTTTTCTAAAATACTGTCAAAATTAAGCTATGAAATAAAATTCACAGCGAATTCAAAGTCGAATTCATTTTTCTTTAAATTGGTTATTATAACTTATCTTTACTCCTCTTATTCATTCTCTTTTCAAAGGATACTTTCTAATCAAGTCTAGAAATTAGTTTTTGCCAAACTTGATGATAGTAAAATCCTATCAAATTAATTGTTTTCAAGAAAGTTTTAGAAGTTCGGATAAAAATTTGTTTAAAACTATTACTCAAAAACTGTACAGTAGTGGATAATTCCTGTTTAATTTTAATAAAATGCCATCCCAAGCTTTTCTTTAATTGGGAAAACACTTATTACATTTTAACACCCACCAATATTTAAGAGATCCTTTATATTTAGTTACTATGGTTCATCTTTTCACTCCGTGATTTCATTCTCTATTTTTTCTTATCTCATTGAAGATTAATTTTTAATTTTGTTTGATTTTTAAAATTTATCTAAAGAGCATTTATTAATTGTTGTTTTTCAGACAGGTTAGTTTTAAAAACTAGTTTTAATTGGGTTGGGTGTGCTTTAAAACTTGTTTCCTTAGCAACAACAACAAGAAATCAATTTGTTTTTCATTTTTAATTTTAATTTATTTTTATTAATTTTAAGTAAAATGAATTTTAAATTTTAAATTAAAACAGCTCTTTTTCAAGGCAAAAAAAAATATTTTACTTTCAAACTTCACTAAAAAAAAAAAAGATACTTAAAACATTATTTTTTGATTTTTTTTGGGTTTAATATAATCTCATATTTACACTGTTTTTTCTTAGATTTAATTCAATAAAAAAAGCCATTTTTATTCAAGAATAATAAGTATTAAAGCCAACTTTTATATTATTTTGAGTCATATTTATCTATTAAATTTACTTTTTAAAGACAAAACCATCATAATAGTGACTAAATATTTTGAAAGCAAAATACCTTAACGATAATAAAAATAGTTAAGCATTAAAACACAAATTAATAACGAATTAATTATCGTTTTTTGAGAAATTAATTTGTTTTTTAGCTAAATAACGACTAAATTTGGTTGAATATATATAAAAAATATTTTTGAAAAATAATAATTAAAAAGCAAAAAAAAAAAATTACAAACTTAGTTAATGAAAGCCCTCTTATTCATTGCCTTATTTGTCTCTGTGACTTTAAGTTTCAAGACAAATGAGTAAAATGCTATGCAAATGCAAAGCAAATTCCAACAATTACAACAAACATCCTTTGGTCGTTTGTTATCAGAACTTGTTCAATTACACACTGAAATCGGAGGCCCAGTTGAAGAACTTATGAATGCAGTTGATGAATTCTTACAAGAACTCGAAACCAAAAGATAAAGAGAAATGGCTTCCTATGAGATGCTCCGTGAAGAATTCTTAGATCTCATTCAAGAATTCTAAGTTCAAATTTCCCATGCTAAATTAGATATTGCCACTGCAGTCAACAAATTAGAAGTTGTCCTTAAACCAAGAATTGAACACTTACAAGAAGACATTGTTCACTTGGAAGAAAACATGGCTGAAAACAGAGAAACCTACCAAGAAGAATTTGCTGAACGTGATGAAAAACACAAACATTACATGAAAAACAAGGCAGAATTTGAACGTGCCATCATTATCCTTGAAGAATGTGTTGAGCTTATCCACAACCTTAAATACCAAGATGCCAGTTTTGTCCAAATGAACAAAGCACGCAGAAGCATCCAACAATTGAAACAAACAATCATTGGCCAAGATAACACCTTTGCTCCACTTATCACTGCTTTATTGACTCTTGCTTAAGATTAGAGCCAAAGCAAAGATGCCTTCATTACACAAGTGACTGAATTATTGAATGACTGCAAATCCCAAGTTGCTGGTGCCCTTGCTCAATAGACTGAACAAGAAAACAAGGAAGCAGCAGACTGGGAAAAGAGAGAAACTTTCTTGAACAATGAATACAATACCTTTGTAACAAGAAAAGCTGAATGTGAAGAAGAAATCAAAGTTACTGAAATAAAAATTGAAACTGAAACCAAATTCAAAGCCGACAGAGAATCCGATTATGAAAAATTATTGATCGACTTAAAGAGAGAAAATGAAGAATTCTAACACTAAACTGACATCCACAACAAATGTATCATTAGAATCGAAAACGATAAGAACTTAACTTTAGTTGCCAAACAAGTGATCCTTGATAATGCCGATTAAATTAACAAATTCGCAGATACCAAGAAAAAGGCCATTGAATGGAAAGATTCAAAGAAAGCTTGGGATTGATCAAAATGAAAAACTTCATTTATTAAAAAAAACATAAAACAAATTAAGTTTAAATAATTTTTGAAACACTTTTTATTATTATTATTATTATTATTGCTAATTAATTTATAGAAAAGAAATGATAAATATAAAACTTAACAAAAATAGTAAGTGTCTATAAACATAAATTATTATTAAAAAAAAAAAATTAATTATGAAATCATATAAACTAAATTCACATTCAATATAAGTGCCATAAATTCTGAGTCCTTAGTTTATTTTTTCACCGAAGAAAAATCAAATCCAGAACTATTCTACCAAATATAATAATAGTCATTTAAATGAATTCCCTGAAAAAAGTTCATCTCGAGTTTTATAAAAATAGATCATGCATTTGCCTTAATTAATAAAAATTGCAAATAAAAATGTCACGAACAATGAAATCAAATTTAAAAAGTAAAGCCCAAATTTAAATAATAATAGGACCGATCGTTCATAATTCAATATTCCATAGCTTCACACCCCTCTCAATATTAATAATTAAAATTTATTTTCCTATCAAGCAAATTACCGAAACAAAAAACGACTACTATAGCACCTTAGTCCAATTTCAAATTGGAGTGAAATTTCTCTTTAATTGCAGCATACCAACTCAAATAAATAATATAATGATAATCTATACTTTGAAATGAAAAGTATACCAGGAAGTACTCTACAAAAAACGAAAAAAAATAATTAGGATTGTGCCTTTTTTTCTGATCTACCAGGAGGCTGAAGACTATTTGGTGTCTGTGATGGTCATGGTCAGGTTTTTATTAATTACTTCCGATCAATTATTTTAGGGGCAAATGGACATTATGTTTCAAATCTTGTGAAAGCACTTCTTCCTTCTGAACTAAAGCACGAATTCAAAAATACAAATCTCAATGATAGTATTGAACTGAAAATCTAACGTGCGTTTAATGAAACAAACAAATAACTAATAGAAAGTTAAATTGATATTTTATTTTCTGGGTCAACATGTGTCTGCGTATTTATAAAGGATCAAGAAGTCATTTGCGCTAATTTGGGTGATTCAAGGGCTATTATTGCTCGTAAATGGAAAACACAATTTAAGGAAGAAGCTGGCTAATCAAATTGGAAAAAAATTAATGAATAATTAGAAGTTATTTTCACTGTTATTTATACCATAAGGTTCTTTAATTATCAAACGACCATAAACCAGATACTTCAACTGAAAAATAAAGAATAATCATGGCTGGAGGAATTATTGAATAATTTAGAGGTTTATTAGAACAACAATTTTATTAAATTAATTTTTAAAGATTAATCAGGGAACTAAATTGGGCCCATGAGAGTTTGGACAAAATCTTAATAATTTCCAGGTCTAGCAATGGCAAGGTGCTTTGGAGATAGAATAATGAAGTCGGTTGGGGTTATACATGATCCCGAAATTACAAAAATGTTGATAAATTAAAATGAATTTGAGTATATTATTGTGATGGGATCAGATGGATTATTTGAATTTCTATCAAATGAAAGCGTTGATTTACATTAAATTTTTTAGTAATTTGATAAAAGATAATCAAAATTATATTTCCATACACAAGACAAAATAAATTAAAATATGGTTGTGAGGAATTGACTAAGCAAGCTACATAAGCTTGGAACCATAACACTGTCGTTGTTGATGATATTACATGTTTGACTGTTGTTTTAAAATAAAAGAATTGAAAATTATTTCAATTTTTCCAATTAAATAATTTTATTTTTTTTTCATTAAAAAAATACATTTATCAGTTAATAATAGACACATTATTAGTAAGATTTTTTTTTTAGTTGGATAATATAATACTTCCACCTCGGTTCTTTATGCACTCTTTTTTAGTAATCATTGGAAAGGTAGTAAGAGTATTTCTTGATTATTTTATATTCTAATATTATAATTCCATACTTCCTTTACGTTAATTTTTCGTTTAATTTATTTTAGATTTTTCTTTTTATTTTTTCACTTTCGAATAACAACTATTCACACCTTAAAAACTATTTAAACTAATTCTGTTAATTCCTAAAGTTATAGTACTTTTTCTTTAAATATTGCATTGTACTGGCTTTGAAAGGATTGTATTGCTTTTCCAGGTTCTTAAATTTTTTGGTGATTTTGATTTAATTGGAATTGGGAGTAGAGATATTAAAGGAAGATGCAAAAGCGGTGAACGCTCGGAAGGATCAGTTGGAGTTGGCGATTAAACTAAATCCCACTGATTGTCATTTAAGTAATCGTAGCATTTTGGAGAATAATCCTTTTCTGAAAACAAAGATTTTATGCATGATTTTTTAGTTTTTTTAATTTATTTCTCTTTTTTTCTCATATCATTGATTATCATAATTGCACATATTTTCTAAACAAAGGATCTCATATTCTGAAATACCAAAAAATTTTCATCAATTGTCAGCGGAATCTAATTCTCGCACAACTATTAAGTAATTCAAGGGTGGTTTAACGCTTGGTTTGCTGTGTATCTATCAGATGGTAATTATGCAGTCATTTTAAAGAAAAAGCTCTTCGCACTTTTTGATAGTGATTCTTTTAACTTCCATTATGGGTGTGCAATTTTTTTAAAATAATCTTCTCTAGTAAGATCTTTTTCATAGATTGGATGTTTGCCTTCATGAAGCAGTTGGTACATAATAATTCCGATATTTCAAATATCAACAGGCTTAAAAAGATAAACATTATTTTATGAAAACAAAAAAGTTAAAACTTTACTAAAATATTTTAAACTACTAAATTCAGGAGCCATATATTTTCATGTTCCACATTTATCAAGAAACCAATTTTCAGAAACAGATGAAAACTACTTACTTAACCCAAAGTCAGTCAACTTTATATGGATTGGGTCATAACTCTAAACTAATAAATTTTCTAATAAAACGTCATATTATTGGATTTACGGTTACCTGGCTTTAAATCCCGATGAATTATATTATTAGTATGCAAATAATTAATAGCAAGTAATATTTGTTTAATAATGATACTCGTTTCGTACTCAGTAAATCACACCCCCTTTTTATGGTTTTAATGGAACCAATCTCTCAATGTTCCATTTGGCATATATTCCATTATTATAAACATTCTTTTTTTACTTTCTCGTACCTATTTATTATTATTAAGATTATTTAGAAAAAATAAAAATAACTTTGTAAAATTCAACAATATTGGAATGAGATAATTACGAGAATATTATTTTTTCTTTTTATTAACGCTATTTTCTTTTAGGTTTGACTTGGTTCAATGAAACAACCTAATTTAAAAGTTAGTTCCTAAATTTATAACTTTAATTGCGCAACAAATATTATCAGAATTGCGAATGCACTTTCAAACGACACCAAATCCCCCTTTTCCGATTTTTTTTAGGAATTAGTAATCCTTTTTAATTTTAATTTCGACGGGGTCTTATTATATCTCAAAATGATAATTATTGTCTATTTTAGTTATTTCCATTTATACTTTGTAACTCAATATTTCCAAATCAGAATTTATGTATTTAGTAATTCAATTTATATTAAAAAAATAAGGAAAACATAATGTTTAAAATGAGTATAAACAAATAATTATTATTATTTATTATTATTATTAAATAATAATTTAAACACTATAAAAAAACTAAATGAATTTATAAATTTATTTACTTTATAATCTTTTGATTATTTGCTCTTTAAAGCAAGTAAAATCAGTTGAAATACCCAATTCAGTTACCCTTTATAGTAATAATTTCTTTTTTATTATTTTCCTAAAGGTAGTTCTTTACTATCAAGTTCCTTTATAAAAGTATTAACATTTCTCCTTATTGGAATATTCTTTGTTTTCCTAATTTATGTTGCATTTAATTGCTTTTGTAAAAAGAATTCATATTGGTATGAAAAAAGTCTTATTTTTAATGAAGAGTTATTGAATTATTATTGGACCGCATTTGCTAAAAAGAAACAAAATACTTTTTTTAATAATTATGAGTCAATAGAATAAAATTGTATAGGATGTTTGAGTCTTTTAAACCCAAGCAATAATAAACCTAAATTGGATAATTTAAAACGCTATTTTATAAGACAATGTAATACTGAATCATTTTTTCTAAACGAAAATGATTCATTTATAACAAGTTAACCCAAAAAAATATTATTTTTACCCTTTAAAAAAATCAAACTTCTCAAAACTTTAACTAATTTAAAAAATAAATATTTAGAATAAATATAAACACTCAGTTAGGAAGCTTAAAGTAATTCAGCAATTATTCAAATTGATCCTATTAGTATTAAAATCAAAAGCCAATGAATGGATAGCATTTTATCTTAGTTAGCATTGCCAGTTGGCCTCTAATTATAAGAATTTTATAACTTTATGTATCATTTCCATGAGCCTTTATTAATCATGATTCAAAATACAAATAAAGAACTACTTTGAATCAATAAAAATTGCTAATTAGACCCAAACGAAATTTGCTAAAGAAAAACTTTGATTGGACAATATGGGAACAAAGGTGTTGTGGTTCGAGTGCTAAATATTAAAGGCGAGGACTATATGACTTTGATAAGAAAAGTTTAAAAAATGCATTAATTACGACATAAGAATCTTGTGTAAGTTTATGGAAGTTGTGTGAATTGGAGGACTGTGAAAAAAGATCATTAAAGAATTAAAGTTTATATAGTTTGTGAGCAAATGAAAATTGATTTTGCTACACTAATTTTCAGAGACAAACGCCATTTTACATTTCGATAAAAAATAAAAATAGCCTTGGGAGTAGCTCATGCATTAGAGTTTATACACAACAATGGACTCTTCCATTCAAATTTATAGTTAAATAATATTTTTCTTGATTTTCGCTCTGGGATAAAAATTTAAGAATTTATGATAATGAAATATTTTAATAACTTGTAAACAAAATAATACGTTTGCAATTTTAATTCGTTAAGATATTATCCAATTGAATTGTTTACATTATCTGAAAAGACTTTTGAAAGTGATATCTGATAGTATGGACTTGTATTATATGAAGTCTTTAGTGAAACAATTGCATTTTAGAAAATAGAGAAAGCATAGGATGTGGCTATTGATATTTGTTAAGCTTGTAAAAATAATTAGTTTTCATTTTTTGGGAATATGTCGAATGGACTACCATTTAATGAAAGGTTATTATTTTTAATAAAAAGATTATAAAAGATTTGGAATAATCGAAATTGAAAATATTATTGAACGGTGTGTCTGTGAAATTTATAAAAGAATCACTTTAATAGAAATAATTGACAAATTAGAAATGTTAAAAGAAAAAGAAAAATAATTGCAATGAAAGTTTAAATTAGTTATTAAAATAAATAAGCAATATAAATTTATCAATATTATAAATTCATTTTTTTTTATTAAATATAATGTCCTTGCTTTAAAATAGTATGATAAGGCTGTTATTAAACCTTTTGCGCAAGTTCAAGTGAGGAGTATCTGACTTTACTATTTGGTTTAAAATGCTGAAAAAATAAATATTTAAAATATTCTTATTAATCTTACAATATTTTAAGTTGTATTAAATTTTTCTGTTGTGATTTATTTGGTTTCTTTATTATTAAGAAGTTATTCCGCTTAGTAAAGTTGATTTTCAATAATCATATCATTTTCCTATTATTATTCCTAAATCAAATTAATTTGAGAGAAAAAAAAAGAAAAACCAAAAATTTAGTTTTAGAAATTTGGCCATATTATTATTAAGGAGTTGATTCTAATTGTTTCCATAAAAGCAAATTAAAATACACGGGATGCATTGATAAGAACCCCTTTTCATTAAACCCACCAAAGACTAAAACTTTATTTTCTTTTTTATAAATTTAAAAACTAAAAACAAAAAATCAAAATTTACCAATAGCAAACATGTGATGATCTGCTCGGCCAACTTCCTTTGCATTTTTATAATAATTAATATTAATCCAATTCAAATTTGAGAGTCTTAAAATTCACAAATCCGATAGAAATGCCCCTTGAGAAAGTAAGTCATTTTTCCCTCCGTATATTAAAATTATCCCATATTTACTTAAATACATCATAGAGTGCTGACATCGAGCGGCAGGTGGTGTGCCCAATGTTTCAGGTTTAATTCATTTGAGCGGGAGTGAATCAACAATGAGAATCGCTAATTCGTTTGAAACAGATTGAAACCCCTTTTTCCCACCAAAAAAATATATTCCTTCTTGTTTTATCTTTAAAAAAATATACTTTAAATTTTAATCAACCATTTTAGCATTTTTATGAAATATATCACCAACTGGTGCTTTCCCTAACATTATCTTCTCGCGATCTGGATAAAAAACAGTACACGCTTTATGAAACGCTATGCCTTCTTAATAAAAGTAGGTTTCTTCTAGTGCATAATATGTTCAACGATTTGATCCTATTTCAATTGAATTATCAAAAATAATATAAACCAAAATCAAAAGCTCATAAATCATTTAAAAATGAATTATAGGGTCCAACACCACCATGAATTAACATATGCTTTCCCAATGTCACAGCTACATGATTGCGTCTTGGCTCAAGAATGTCTAATAAACTTTAAATTTGTGGTAATTCGGTTCATTCTTTGGTAGCTATATATAATTACAAAGGAATAATTATTACTTATATCAAAACCTTTAAAAAGGATATATATAACAAATTAAATTACAGGTAATGCCATTAATTAGTATATTATGCGGCCCAGGATCTCTTTCATTTTTAGGTAAAGTTAGTTTAGTTTCACCTTGAAAAAATGAGAACAATTTATTCTAACCTCCATAATAATAAATTTTTGAATTCATTTAAACAGCTGAATGGCCATACCTCTCATACTATGGACCTAAAAAGTACTTCCTAATTTAAATATAAAAATAACTAACCTTGTCCTTTCCAATTAATATTTTTTCATGTGAAATCAGCTAAAATTGATTAACAAAGTAAAAATTAAACAAAAATTAATTAAGCAAATTGTTTTAATAATATCCCCAGAAATACCTCCATAAAGTATCCCAAACCCATTAAAACAATTAAAAGTTCCTACTTCTCTTTACTATGGTTTTCATTAGATATTTTCTTTCTCGGCATTTAATCATCTCACATTCATTCTTTTAAACTAAAGTTCAATTATAACAGGTTTTCTTGTGTTAAAACTTTCTCTTTTTTCTTCATTTTATTATGTTTATGTGTCTTAATTTATAACTGACTAATCAAAATCAAGTGAATCTTTATTGTTTTTGCGCCAATAGTTCTTAGTTTGCATTTTTTATGCCATAGAAAAATATTACACATCTTCTTTATGAAGAATTTTGATCTTGGGACAGAAAATTTAATAACGTTCTGCTGACTACTATTTAAAATTGCTTATTCCTTTTGAAAACTTTTTGAAATTTTATGTTTTTAGAAATTAATTAATCCGACCCTATTACATATTATTAGAAATTAATGTTGTTTATAAATTAGAAATCGTATAACGAGGTGCAGATTTTTATTAAATCTTTTTTTCTATTTATTACATTTTTTTTATAACTTATTTATCTTATTCACTTAGTTCGCGGAGATAATTATTAGGATCATAAGTGAAACTTTCTTTTAAATATTAGAGTTTCTTCTTTAATTTCTCAACCTCATTTTTACTTTACGTTATTGTATTATTAATGGATTCAAAACTCTTTTCTCTTTTTTCTTCTTCTTTTTCAAATTACAGACTATGTTTCATTTCAGGATAAGCTTTTAAAAATTCCTAACAATTTTCTTTTGATAGCATAGACATTGTTTAAAATTTTTAATTCTGTAAGAGGAAATTCTTTTCTAATACTGGAGGAATTAAAAACAAAGGATGAACTTTTTATTAATTTGTCAAACAATTAAAATATTTATCATACATCGCCGTAATTTTATTATCGATTTGACTATTACTCTTTTACAAAGATTTCTTTATTTAATCCTTTCATTTATTACCCCTATTACAAAAACTTTAGGAATAGCACATCTAATGTCCTTAATTCTTTCCATACTCCGCTGCAATTACATTCAAATGTCGATTTTCAGGATAAATTGTGGTTGAAAGTATTGGTTAGTTCAGCGTTTCATTAAAACTTCGCTTTTTTTTATGACCATTGTAAAAGGATTATTCATAGAGGGATTAAAAACGTGTGGTATTTTGAAGTGTTTTTTCTGAGGTTGGGAAATGTTGAGGGAAAGGAAGCAGAGGTGAAGAATGAAGAATTTAGTTAATTTAAGTCATTAAGTTATGAATAGTGTTTTAGTTATTTTTTTTTTTTTTATAAATTTAACAATATATATATAAATAAAATAAAAATAAATTGTTATGAAAAAAAAAAATTAAATTTTTAAATTAATTTTTGTAATTATTTCAGAAATATTAAGAAAATATAAATCTATTTACAATAAAAATGCGAATTATTTTCTCTCTATCTATTCTTTTCTTTCTGAAATTCATTTCCACAGACTCCTCGGTTTATCTCTACCGTAATTAAGCTAATAAGGACTATTTTTAATTACCAGAATTGCCAGACTATGCAGCATAATGTTAATTAAATAAATAATATCTCATAAATAATTTAACAATTGGTCTTTGCTCTTAAAATGATAGTATATCCTAACAGCTTTGCAAATAACCTGATTTATATTATACATTATCCGCAAAAATTTAAGATAACATTAAAAAAAAATCTGTCATGACTATGGTAACAGAATTTTAATTTTCTATTGGAAATTGGTTGAGAGATAATGCATGTGCTTATTGTTAATTAATCAGTAAAAAGAAAAAGAAGAAAACAATCATTGAATGTGATAGTAAAGTTGAAGATCTCTTTGGTTGTGCTGCTGAAAATAACTAATTTGCTGCAACAAACTAATCCTAATGCTTAAGCTTTCCTTTCTAAGGCGACTTCTTAAATGCAACTATTAAAATATCGGGAATCCAACTATTTCGGGATTAAATAATGTTAGTAAATTCAATGTATGAACCTTTTGAAATAAATTCTGATATAGATGGTGGTATTAGTCTTAATCAACTTTTTCAATCAAATTTTTAAGCATTAATATTATCACCAGCCTCTTCTTAACAATTTACTCTTAATATAATAAAGACTGAAACTTCTATATTCGAATAAATGGTTGAACAACCTATTATGATAATTGATGATAATAGCATCCCAATCACAGTGATTTCATTTAATTAAAATGGATAGGAAAAAGCATTTAAATTGACAATACAAAAACCTACTTTGAGTGAATTTTCATTAACTAGTTCCTGTATTGTCTTACCAACAAGTATATTTACATAAGTGATGAATTATTTTGGAGAAAAAGGATTTGATTGTACAATTTAAGAGGGAACGAATTATTTGTCATGTTCTGCGATTAGATAACTATTTTTTGATGAACTTGATTTTAATATTACACTTTCTTTTGGTAAAAAAAAATCTATCACTCTTCCAATGTTCCCTTGGATGCTAAAATAATGTATGTTTGATTTCGGTGCTTAACGTTTTAAATGCTTATTCAATTTTTAATAAAGCTTTGATCCCGAATCTTAGATAATACTTCTTGGAGAACCAATACTGAAAAATATTGTTGTCATGCTATAAAGAGATATAAACCCAGATAATATAATTTATAGTTTCGGACGAGCAAAGGTTATCTTCCCACCTGATATAACAGATTTCTTTGAGTCGGAATAATTAAGATTAACGAAGAAACAATTTAGAACAAATATAATGATAATTTGTGTGGCTGTATTTTGCTCACTGGTAGTAATTGTGGTGACTTACATGGTTTGTTAAACAGAGGAGTGTAGAAATTATTTGGCAGGTATGAAGTGTTTGAAATGCAGATTCAAAATTTTAAAAAAACTAAAAAAAATAATTTGTTTTTGGAAAAAAGGAGAATTAATTAATGATGAAGAAGCAAATGATTATTCAGAAACTGAGGGGTTTGCTAAGGAAGGTTAAAATGAAAGCTCATTCCAAGAAGAAGTCTAAGAGATCCTTCATTAAAAATATACAAGCTAGTAACCATGGCCAGTTGTTACAAAATCCGAATAACCTAAGCCATTTCCTTTTGAATTTCAATCTAGTGCTGAAAAGCATTCAAATCTTTTTGAAAACATTTAAGATTAATTCAATAAAACTAGTGGATAGAAACCTGTTGAATTTAATTTTAATTTTGAACTTGATACAAAATCAGTATATTCTGTGTAAGAGGTTCAAGAAAGAGAATAGGAGGAGAAGGATAAAGAGTAAAAGGATAATGAGAATAAGAAAATTGACTTTGATTTTGCTGGGATTGCGAAATAAATATAGAGTGAGGAAAAGGAGAAAACTGAAAAAAAGGAGGAGGATTTTGGAGATTTTAATAAATTTGATGCTGTTAAATTTTGATTTTTAAAAAATAAAATTATTTAATTTAAACAATTAAAATTATAGAATTATTTTGAAAATTTCTTGATTACTAAAAAAACTCAATTTATTACAAATAAACTTCTAAATTCACTAATAATTATAATTTAAACATTGCTTTTATAAATGGGTGCTTGTACTAGCTAGAAACCAAAATTTCCTCCTGAGACCTTGTAACTTTAATCATTTCACTAACTTTATTTAGTTTCTTTAATATTCTTAATTGGGGTGAGAATTATAACGGTCTATTTGATTTTGATTCAAAAGATTTAGAAATTAATAAAGTTACTGTTAACAGTCCTTGTAAGGCCTAAAATTTAATTTAATGTTTGTAAGGTTTATTAATCAAGTCGCAAAATTTAAATTAAGCAAAAATTGTAAACAAATATGAGGATGTTCCTTACGTAATAATAATTAATTTGTATTATTATTATAAAAAAGAACTATGAAATAATAAGTGAATTCATCTATTAAAATTCAGATTATTATTTAAATAATAGCAGTTTTGCAGAGAAAGAAGGATCAGGTCTAGCAGATAATTCTGTTTGGTATGCTATAAGGTAACAGAAAAATGCTTACAAAGTTAGTTTTTTTTTTCACTAAATTTAGAAATCAATCAATTAATTTTAAAAAGTGGAATTGCAGGTTTATGCTAAAACATGGAATGATATTTAAACTTGGGCGAATACGATTCCGAGTGAGTAAAATACACAAGAAAAATTAAAAATTATCTAATTCTAGTAGTCTTAATGATGAAAATTTAACATAACAAGATAATGAATAGCTTTACTCTTATCCTAATGAAACAAGCAATGACAAGACAAAGCCTGTATGTAGAATCTGCTTAAGTGGATAAGAAAAAAATGACCCGTTGATTAGTCCGTGTTAATGTGCTGGGACAATGAAATATATCCATGTGAAATGTCTTTAGTAGTGACTAGAAAGCAAAATTATTAAAAAAGAAGGAAGTAATAGTTATTTTATTTAATGGAAGGGATTGAACTGTGAGCTGTGTCATTCAAAATTTCCGAGTAAGAATGATACTTGTTTATATTAATTTTGTTTAGAAAAAATTATTGCTAATGAAAAATAGTACGATTTAATAAAATTTGGAAAATCACATGGGGATACAATTTATATTGAAATGCTTGGAGAGGAAAACAATTAAATTACAGGGATTTTTGTGCTTGATTTTTCTTTAAAATCTAAACTCAAAATTGTTTATTTATTTATTTTTTGTTAATGTATATATTAATAAAGGGGAGAAGTGTTGATTGTGATCTTCGTGCAGTAGATATTTCAATTTCCCGTTCCCATTGCTCTATATCCTTAATCAATGGAAATTTCTATCTTTGTGACGAAAAATCAAAATTTGGGACTCTGGTTTTATTAACTGAACAATTTCCTTTATCCAAATGGATTTTGGGAACTGCAATTCAAATTGGGAAAAGTGTAATTGTGTATAAGAAAAATAATGTGGAAAAAAAATAAATTAATAATTAGGAATGGGTAGAAATTGAGAGACCTAGTGTTGGGGAAATGTATGCAGGAAACATATTTAGTGAATAGCCTGTCATTGTAAGTGTCTTCAACGAAGAAAAGGAATAATAATAAGAACAGGAGGTACTGATCATGCATAGCGAGGATTAAGAATCAAATGAAGAATAGAAAACTATCGAAGACAATATTGTAATAAACACTTAACATTTACTAAGTTTTGAGACTCAAAGAGTTATTAGCACTTAAAGAAATAATGAAGAGTAATTTTTTATAGGCAATGAAAATATTCTGGAAGAAGATGAAGAGACGATTAATTAATTTAAAGCAATGAAATTTTCTTTGGAAGTGTCTTAGAGGGCAGAGGAAAGAGCATTTATTTTGGAGAAAAAATGAGACATTTCGGGTTATAAAAGTCTGGATTTTATAATTATTGTTTTTCTTATATAACATAAATAACTATTTATTATTTGAATTAATTTACTAAAATTTTTGTTTCATCTAAACATAAACTTTTTAAGCACCCGTCTTGTGATAATTGTCAATGCCACGAGAATAAAAAAAAAAAAGCTCCCATAAATTATCAGAACATTTTTTCTTTATCTTTTTTCAAACAAAATTTAACTTTTTAAAGAAAACTAAAAATAAACTTTTATTTTAGTTCATGCAAATAAATATCAGATTTCCTAAAAGTATCTCCATATTCGGCATAAATATTGCTTGTTTACTAAAACTTATTAGATTAATCATCTATTTTAACAGTTGGAAAAAATTTATAATTGTACATAATGATTGGGAAATTCGTTGCATATCAGTCAATTAACGTTCCATCATGCTTTTTGTTTAAAATAAATGAGAATTAAGACTTTTAATCTCTTAAATAGCAAAGTTGGTATCGGTGTCTTCATCACTCTATTGTCTTTAAAACTAATCAATTAGAAATGAAAAACTTAAGCAGTAGGTGAGGAATTATGAAGAGCTTCTTTGAAGAGATTTTCTTTTGATTTTTGAACTGACATAATGTTTGATTGATTAAAATTAAAATAATTTTTTTTAATAATTTTCCAATTATTATAACCTTTATTTTTATTTAGATATAAAAATGACAAAAGGAAACGAAAGTGGAGGTGATGCCAAGTTAAAATAAAGCATTTTTATTTGTAATGAAAATTATTAAAGTGAAAAGAAATCAATCCAGCTTAACACAGAAGAGAATAATCAAGTCCAAGCTAGTAATCAATTACTAGTAGTGAATGGAATTACAAAAAATGTTAATGAATAACATCTTGAAGAGATTTTTAGCGAATATGGGAAGGTAACAAATGTTAGGATTCCTATAGACGAGCGTGTTAAAATGAAAAAAAGTTTCAAAAACAATATTTATATTTTTTATTAAAAATTAAGGCTATGCATATGTATAATTTGAAACAAATGGGCCAATTGAGTAAGCGTTTAATTATATGAATGAATCATATATTGATGGAAAAATTATAAAAATAGATATAATAAGCTAACATGATTTTGATCGCCGAAAATAACATAAAGAAGAATAAAAATAAAAAGAAATTGAAAAGAAAAAACGTCTCGCAGAAGCTGAACTAAAACGAAAAGAACAGCAATAATCCCGTCACTCAAAACCTGCAAGACATCGAAGCCGAACTCGAAGTTCTAGTCGTCGTCATCGTGAACAAAAAGAAAAAGAAAAAGCTTAAAAACAAAAGGAGGAAGAAGTTAGAAGGAAATAATAAGAAGAAGAGGCAGTACGAAAAGCGTTGGAGCTGAAAAAAAAAAAAGAAGCAGAAGACGCAGCAAAAAAGGAATAAGAAGAAAAAGAACGATTGAAAAAAGAAGAAGAAATGAAAAAAAAATAGTAATTGACTTCTGTGACAGCATGGGTGCCGTCATCAACAAGTTCTAACTCTTCTTCATCTGATTCATCTGACTCATCAGATTCTGATTCATCTTCTTCTTCGTCGTCTTCTCCATCACCCTAAAAATAATAACAAAAGCCATCTCTACCAAAGAATAAGCCTAACTCAAGATTTCATTCAAAGCCAATCCATAAATAAAGTTATGAACATGACTAAAAAAGGAGAAATTAGCATAAAAGTTACCGAGAAAGAGATAGGGAAAGGGAACATTACAGAAAAAATAGGAGAAGATGAAATACTAAAATTATCAATTCTTAAATTAATAATTAAATATAAATAATAAATTAATTGTATCATTTATAAAGTTGTTTCATTGTAAGAACCATATCTTAAACCAGGTCTTAGTAAATGGCCTCTACAATTTATTATTTAATTAGTTATTCTGTCTTCTTTATTCCTTTTTCAATTGTGTTCTTATCCTCATCTTTAGCTCCCTTTATTTTCTTTCTCAGACTCTTGTTTTCTATCAGAATTTCTGTTATCAATATTTCTATTACAGCATCTATCACAGGAATTTTTACCTCTTTTTTTTGCAACTATCGCTTTTATCTCCATTTTTCATTTCCTCTCTCATTTATTTTACATTAAGATATCTCTCTATTACCCTCTTTGGTGACCAAAATTGAATTAAACACTTATGACCGTTTGATTTCAAATTCAATACAATTTTCTTGATCCTGAATAAATAATTCCGCTAATTATCCACAAAATAATTCAAATATATTTTCTCCAACATAAAACCATTTGATTTAATTGTTTAATTTATGGAAAGTTGTACTAAAGTTTCAACTCCAAAGTACTTAACTATTCACAAATTTTTATAGGAGTTTTTCAGAACATAGTAAACAACGTAAACAACATAACTGAAATTTACTTGGGTTTGCTTAAAATTTTACAGGGGTCGTTGAACAATTATAATGTTTATCCAATAGACTTTCCAGTCCGGATAAATCAAATTAAGAATTATTATTCTCCTTCATTGATGGAAACTAAAAACACAGCGAATCTCGATTCCTTTACTCATTCAATACCTCTTTATTCATTATCATCTCTTATTCTAATTCAAAAAAGATTTTAAAAACTGTTTCTTTGTTAAATGAGTTTTATTTTATCAAGGCCTCATTTTAAAACTCATGTACCTTTGCTATAACTTTATTCCAACGATCCAATTGATCCTCTTTTAATTGTTTCATTTATACTGCCAGATTATTTTCCATTTCTATTTCTTTTGCTTTTTCTTTTATTTTTTCATTTAAATAAGGTGTTGAAGAAATTATTATTTTCTAATTTTCAGAAATATCGTCTACTGTATAAATTTAGGAAATATGCACATTTTTTTCAAATTATTATTATTATTATTATTATTATTATTACCCTGGACTTCCTTTTTCAAAATCAATAAATTACTCCTCCAATTAACAAAATTATTTTCGTATCCAAAATCCTCTTCATACTTTTTAAATCTTCGTAGTTAAGAAATCAAGTATTTAGCCATTACTTTCAAGATGCTCTTATAATTATTTCCGAACGGTATACCCACGTCAATATTTTTGAATTATTAGAACTACTTAACTCAAAACATTATAATTTTCACAAGAATTGTTATAATTTTCCTCTTCTTCACTTTCTGAAACATTCTCAAGAATATTATTCCAAAAAGTCTATTAAACCTAAATCTAATCTACTAACAAATTCAACTATCAAATCAACATTTTCTTCTCAGAATTATTGCTATTTTAACTATTTCCAAATTATACAATATTTTATTCCAATTAATGAAGTCTTACTAAATGCTCATTGATTTTTTGCGCAGATTACTCTTTTAAGGGTTGTTGTTTAAGAATTTTGTCAAAATTAATTTGGGCTTTCAAAAGCTCTCCTGAGAGGCTTTTACAACTTATACTTTTATTTCGTTTTTTATAGGTTTTTTATTATTTTTTTGTCAATTTGGAAAATTCTTCTTTGTTTTATGTTTTAATTCTCAAACTTTATTATTATTATTAAGATTCTTATTAGCTATCATTCAGTGATTCCCCCATTTTATTCTCGCTAATCCTTCCTTCATCATCACAATCATTATTATTTGATTTTTTGTTTCCTTTTTTTTAAATTTTACAACTCTGAGCAATTTCTTTGACTTTTTAATTCAATAATTTTAAATTTTAATTAATTTTTGTTTTATTTGTAAATTCTTCAATTTATTTATTTTAAACTTCATATTAATATTATTTCTTTTTTCCTTAAATGTACTAATAAATCTGCAACTATTTTTCATTTGATTAACTACAATGTCTTGAAAATTCATTTGATGTTGTGTTTTCTGTTTCAAACACTCTAATTTATGACCCTTAATTTGAGATTTACTTTTAATTCAATAATTTTACATTACAAAATCTTGTTTACTTTATTTTTATTCAATCTATTTAAAAACCCAATTCCTAATGTTTCTCTCCGTTCTTCCTTTGATAATTTTCTACACCTATAATCAAATACCATTTTAATTTATTATTAACTATCTATCTTATTAATTTTATTCATCATTAAAGTAACCCTCAGTACCTTTAAAGAACAATTTTTATTAATCAAAGCCTCATGGAAATTTTAAAAATTATCTTGCTAAAAAATGTTTTATATAATTTAGAGTTAATAACGTTGTTTTTATGAAAATTTTAAGATGTTTACGAGTTAAATTTATTTATTTTTTTATTTTAGAAACTCTTTTTTTTGTTATTTTTCTTAAATTGTTTGTTCATTTACTTACTTCTTTTCTTATTTTTATTCTAAAAAATGCAATTAATACAAATAAATATAAAAAAAAACTTCAAAAATCTTTTAAACTATTGCCTATTAGTTCACAAATAGATGATTAACTTAATTAGTTTTTATTTTTTTCTTTATATTATTATTCTTTATTGTTTGAAAGAATAATCTTTTATTTCTTTTTAATTTGTTATTTTTATGAAACGGGAGATTTTTAGTTTGCCTTTTTGATTTTAGAAATCTTTTTCTATTTATTTTTATTTTAAATTAAGAGTTTATGAATCTCATTAGCTTGTTTATTGAGTTATTTTGTTTTATTTGGACTTTATTTATTTAATTTTTTTTTTTTTCGCTTTATATCACCCAAAGAAGCATATTTTTAATATAATGTTTTATAATTTGTTTAAGAAAGATTATTTTTATTCTAAAAAGTCGAATTAAAATTAAAGATTTGTTCTTATAAATGAGGTTCCTCTAATTTAATTTATTATAGTTTATTCCATAATTTTTGTTATTCTACACAAAATAAAAGATTATTTATAATTACAAAGGAGGATTTCTTGCTTTTAATTTCGAATTTCAATTGAATTCAAAACTTTTTTCCCAGAAATTATCTTCTAATTTTTTTTCTCAGAAATTATATTCTAATTGGATTTCTCAGTACTACTATAAAGTGTTTGATTGATGTCAAAATTAATAAAAACGAACTTAAGTGCTGTAGAAAAGTTTTAAAAAGTATTAAACTATTGTTTAGGAGTGGTAATTATGTCACTATTTTTTTACAAATTCATTTCTTTGTTACAATTTAAATTTTTATTCATATTTTTAAAAACAAAATTTATTTATGATTTTAAATTTTAAATTAGTATTTATAACAATTATTAACATATTTTCATTTTTTCATTTATATTAAATTTAAAACACTCTTTTCTTGTTGGTGAAAGTTAATTGCTACGGAAGATTTTCTTTATTCAAATTTAAATAGGAAGAACTTCTTTGGAAATAATTATTTTGCGAATTTGGAATGAAGGGATGTTGATAATTGATACTTTTTTCCCCAGATAAATTTGTAATACTTTATAATGCTTTTCTATTTTGTTGTTTTTAACTCTTTAGTAAAGTTAATTCTGTTTCTTAATTTTGATTTTACTCTTTAAACTTATTAATTACTGTTTCAAGCTTTTCAATTTCTTATCTAAATACTTCTAATTACCTTATCAATAAGTTTTTTTCTTCAAACATTGCATTTGCAATCTTATGAAAATTCAAAAACTATTTTGATTCTCAGTATTCTTTTGCTGGATCTTTTGATTAATAATTTTATTAACAGCATTTTTAAGTATGTTCCCATAGTTAGTAAACAGGATACTCACCTCCGCAAATTTCACACTTCATTAATTTTATGCTTGCACATAAACCTTTATTAGATTTTGAAAAATATTATTGTTTTACTAAACATATTGTCCAATGGTAAACAACATTTAGAATAGCTGTTGTGTTTTTTCATTTTTTCAATTGCCACGGTCCCATTATTTTCCAAATTTTTTATTTTTTGTCTTTATTTAATATTTTTAATATTTCAAATATTTTAACTTTAGGTCTAATATTTTTTCATTTTTTGATTGTAATTCTTACTATAATTAATTCATATTTCTTTAAAAAAATAGTAAAATTTTGAATTGAATTTAACAAACTTTTCAATTTCTTATTCTAATTATTATTTTTCTAATAAATAATCAGAAATTGTTTTTTGATAAAACATTATCTTTTAAAAATTAAGAATAAAATTATCCAAAACTTCATTTTGCAATTTGGTTTCAAAATGTTCATAATCATTTTATAATCGAGTAATTTACTTGAAACAAGATTCAAAATCAGAATTATTTTCAATATATTCTAATGCAAGAAAAAAATTAATAACAAATAATGTCTTACATAAAAATTAATTTCGAAATTCCTAAATTTAAACTGAAATATTTTATATTTAAGTAATTTATTCTTAAGAAGAAGAGGCTGTAAAATGTGTGACTTTATCAACCATATATTCATTTAGTGAATATTATTGCTATGAAAAATTTATTTAGGCTATTAATCTTTTATTAAGATTTTCTATTTCGACATCTTTAATATTTAATTATTCTTTTAGTTATTTGTTTTCTTTCAAACATCTTAGGAGAAGCGTTGATTTAATAATAGTTTTAATTTCTTATTTAGATTACTCCTTCTCCTATTTAAATATCAATTAATACACAATAAAAACTTCAGTTGTTTTTGTATTAGGGTTTAAATTTTATTTTTTTATTTATTAACATGGAAAATATGGCACTTACTTACTATTAATCTATTAAACTTAGTTTTCATATTTGCTTTTTTATGGACTATCTAAGACATTTAGAATCTGCTAATTAATGTTTTTTAGATTTTCACATTTGAGTTGTTCTTCTTTTATTTAATTTTCGAATTAATAATTTTCTTATATTAGTAAATGCAATTAATTGTATAATGGATTCGCTAAGTATAGTTTAGCCTAATCATATTTATAAAATATTTATCATTTTTAACCTCTGAAAGCAAATTTTTGTATTTTAAAAATGTATTTATCGATTAATTAGAATTTTCACTCATTTCCATTTTTAACTTTCCTTTTATATTTAAAATAAAAATTCGCTACAAAATTTATTAAAATTAGATTATTTTAAAAAAAGTAATTAAAATTATCATAACATAAATTAACATAAAATATCAAAAAGACTTAGTAAATTTTCTAAATAATAAAAAATTGATAGGATTTTTGATTATCGAAATATTTTATTATTAAAGCTTAATATATAATTACACTTAATTTGTTTAGATCTGAAGAGGAAAAAAATGTTTTTTATTGTATTTATGGAACCATTTAAATTACTGTAAAGTTAATTTTAATAATAATCAGATAATTTTTTAAACTTAAATTTTTTATCAATTTTCAATATATTTTCCATAATTTTTATTCATTTTAAATTTCAAGATCTAATACAAAATAAAAAAAATAAATTTTTTATTTTTAATTCTAATTAGATAAAAGAAATAAAATAAAGTAAGAGGAATCAATTAAAATTGAAATACCATTATAAAGAATCTCTTTATCTAAATTTTAAGTAAAGGGAATGGATTATTTAATAAAACTGAAAAAGAATTGAAAGCAATGAAATGCAGTGAAGGTAGAAAAGATGAACATCAAAAAAGATCTATCATAAAATTGAATTAAATAAAAATTTTAGATTGAATAAGAAGCTCTTTGGAAAAATAAAGTTAAGGAAATTCAAGAATTAAAGTAATAAATTGTTGCAGAAAAATTAAATGAAAAATTAACTTACCATCCGTATAATATGGAAATTAAACAGCACCTATAAATGGTGTTCTTCCGACTATATTTAATTTACTTAATTCCAACAATAGAATGTCAACCGAAATACATTCTAAATAACTTTAACTCACAATGGCGAACCTCATTTAAATAATTTATACATTTACCTTAGTGCACGCCCAATTCAATACTGATTTACCTTTATAATCAGCAGAAAACTATATCCAGAAGATTCAAAGAAGAACTTATCAAAAAAGACTGAATTTCCTAGGAGAGCAAAATTAAGAATAACCAGGCCCATTAAAACAGGAACTCATAAATCTGCAAGCAATATTATAAGACGGTAAAGAACTAGAAGAAATAAAAACGAAGGGTAACCCATTTATGCTCATTCTTAAGAATTTCAACGCATTATTCAGCCAAGGACAATACAAATGTAAATGTCATTAGCAGCACTTAACCTATCAAAGAATGTTAACCCATATCGGGATCAATGATCCTGAATAATGGATCCACCAGTTATTCATTGATAAACCATAGTCTGCTAAAAAAAGAAGAACATTTAGCAGATAAATTGCAAAAACACTCCAAATAGCCCATAGCGAAGCCAGACACTGATATGACTGAGTAAATCACATTTATTGATTAATATTAACGGGTTTTCCACCCATTTTAAATTAAATTAAATTAAAATTATGAAAATTGTTACTTCCTAAAAATAAAAATAAATTAAAGAGTTAAAGTTTAAGAATAATTATGAAAATTATTACTCACTACAAATAAAAATAAATTAAAGAGTTAAAGTTTAAGAATAATTATGAAAATTGTTACTAACTAAAAATAAAAATAAATTAAAGAGTTATGAAAATTGTTACTTCCTAAAAATAAAAATAAATTAAAGAGTTAAACGTGCTACAAATAAAAATAAATTAAAGAGGTAAAGTTTAAAAATAATTATGAATATTGTTACTCCCTACAAATAAAAATAAATTAAAGAGTTAAAGTTTAAGGAATAATTATGAAAATTGTTACTTCCTAAAAATAAAAATAAATTATAAAGTTTAATAATATTATTTAAAGTATTACATCCTAAAAAAAAAGAAATTAAATTAAAGACTAATACACATATCACCATTTTGAGGAATTCCTGCCATTATTCTTATTCTAAATCAATCACTATTTGAAAGAAAAGAAAGAATAATTTGTTAATGAATGGAATCAAATATTGGTCCAAAGTGTTAACAGAAATAGTTTATCCGCTTTAACTCAACGGCATTAAAACATTGTCAAAACAGAAACTAGTATATTTAGGATTGTATTGGTATTTGATAACAGTACTTTCTAATTGGCTGTCATTTAAACGATTTAATAAGAAAATATTATTTAAATATAAATTTCAGAATTCGGTATATATTTTGTAAAAATTGGAACAAAACACATAAACTAAATTATCCAAATTTAAATTTCAGAATTTATTATGCAAAAAATAATGGAATACAAAAAAAAAAAGTTTCCAACCAATGAGTAAATTCTCCACTTTGTAAAGTCTTCTATGCATAGAGTTTCCATTTTGTTTTAAATTTATTTTCTTTAGTAGTGTACACATCTTTCTGATTATAATATCATTCCCGAAGATGATAAAGATAAAGAAATTGTGAAATAAATTTTAGAAAACCCAGAAGAACGAAAAAAAGATATTTAATTATCACGAGCAATGGCCTGTTTTATTGGCAACGGTATAGGTGATTCACTTGGAGCCAATACTGAATTTTTAAATATCGACTATGATCGAATAATTTTCATAAACAGCTTTGATGACTTAAAAGCAGAAGAAAGATGTAAAAAAGGATAATGGACAGATGATGCTTCGATGGCTCGTTGTCTTGCAGATTCTATTCTTGTGAATAATTTTTAAATGAATGGTATTGATTTAAGATATAGATTTTTGGCTTGGTGGTAAATACATTTTCTTTTTTAATATATTTTTTAGGCATATGGCTTATAATAACGGATTAGATGGACGGACATCCTATGGACTTGGTGGCAACATATCCGAATCATTTCATGAATTTTATCATTCCTAAACCCCATAAACAACTTTTATCAAGGGATAAAACAATGGAAATGGTACTTTGATGCGCCTTTCTCCAATTCCTATAGCTTTTCATGATAATTTAGAAAAAGCATTAGAAAATGCAAAACAATAAAGCTTAGCAACACATGATGGATATGAAGCATCTGGATGCTCGTAACTATTAACAAAACTGGTAATAAAATTAATAAAGAGACCAGTAGAAGATGCAAGGACATTGAAAGAAATAATGGATGAATTTAGTAAAGAATTTCAACATGAAGTGAAAAGCGTAGAATACCTTGGCCAAAGCAAGATTGAGTCATAAGAAATGTTTTAAAAATGCATAAAATCTTTCAATAAGACTGTGAAGGATCGTAATTGGAACTGGAAGGACATAAATTATTAATACTCCAAATTCAGGTCTTGTTAGCAACCATCCTATATAGGATCTTATTGCATGGATGCATTATCAATGGCATTGCATATTGCTTATTATAGTAAATCATTTTAAGATTCTGTATTTAAGTAAATTTTATTTGATTTCTCTAAATTTAATTTTTAGAGCAGCAAATATGGGAGGAGATGCTGATACAGTTGGAGCAATAGTTGGGATTATTACTGGAGCATATTATGGTCTGAGCTAAGATTTATTAAAACTGTATACTTTTGTTAATAAATGGGATAATTATGATTTTCCTCTTAAAGCTTACAAGTTATTTAAGCATATTCCAGTCATTGATGATCGTATCTAATAGAATATCTCCTCAGAATAAATCTAAAAATCATAATAAGCTAATAATCAAAAGAAAACCTATGAAGAAGGGTAATAATAAAATAATGATGAATAAAATGATAGCAGCAAACTTAAAGAAGAAAAAGATAGACATAGTTAAACAAACACAATGGATACTTCTATAAATCAAAAGAAAATTTTTGAAGAATAGAAAAGCAACTGCAATGAAGCATTAGAAGAAACAAATCTTAAAGAAGTGAAAAATTGCAAAGAATAAAACAAATGCGATTAAGACAAAGAAGAGTAAGAAAATAATAAAGAAAAAATGGAGATTGAAGAATAATAATGAGACAAAAAAAAAATATTTTAAATATCAAAATTTAAATTTGTTAAATAAATTTAATAATCTATTGCTATTTAAATTTATTCATAAATTGATTTTGAGAAATAGTTATTACTTAAGGGAGAAGAGATAAATCTTATATTTAAACTAAATTTAAATTAGCAAAGTTAAACTTGATTTAAAACTTTCAATAAGTTTTTGTTTTTAAAATTTAGTAATTTCGTAAAAAAATTACTAAATTTAATTTTTGGAATTGACTTTAAACTGTTTCGTAAGAATAAAAATGATAATTTCTCTTAGATTTAAGCGAAACGAATAAAAAAAAAAAAAATTTTTTTTTATTTTATTTTAAATTTATGTCATAATTGAAGAAAACCAAATAATCTTGTGAATAGCACGATCTGGAAAGTTAGAACGAAGAAAAGAAATATGAAAAATTGATTTCCTAAATATATTAATTTAGTGAAGCGAAAGAAATAAAGCAACTGTTCAAAGAAAATAATTTAAGTAAAGCATATAAATGCTTAAAACAATCAATTTCTAAACAAAAGGACTCAAAAATTTCGAAGCTCAATCACTTAATTAAACAACTTGAAGACAATAATCAAATCGAAGCTGAATAACTAAAAACTTTTTTAACAATATGGTTATAGCATAATAAATAAAAGAATTCATAATAATCTTATTAATATTCTATGTTTAATCTGCAGACAGAAAACTTTTTAAACTATAATTTTTAAAATCCTTCTTTTGTAATTGAAGAAAATCTCTCTGAAAAATTTTTGGGCATAAACGACAAAAAATTAAAGACTTAGTATTTAAAAATTTTAAATAAAAATTAATTAAAAAATTATCTTCGCGTTGAGGATCAAATGCTCTTTGCAAAGCAGGCTAAGTACTAGTTTTAAATTCAGAATCAGAAATTACAGATTTTGAATAATGATGAAGTTATTAAAATCTTGGATGTAAACTCAGGCAATCAATCTTGCTCATTCACTTTATAGTGGCCTTTGGAGGAACCTGAACAAATTATAATAACAAATCAGGAAAACTCTGTTTAATTCAATGTTGCAACTTCTTTAAATTGCTATTCAAAATTATCAAATAAAAGTAACTATATCTTTAATTACACAAAAAATGAATATAATGAACAAATAATTAAAGTCAAAGTGGCTGATATATAAGAAACTGGATATTGTAAGTTCGAGGCTTATGATGATGATGACGAAGCATTCAGAATTACCTTCTAGGATTTTAATCTTGTGGATGATGAAGAAGTTAATTTTTTAAACACAAATAATATTTTTCTATTTTTTTAAAAATACATTAATTCTTTTTTCAAATAATATTCATTTTTGTAGATTTTTATTGGGCATACGCCCTCTTAATCATTTACACTCTGGGCTCCTTATAAAGACCGAAGACTCTCAAATGCGCGAATTTTTGCACAATACTCAGAACAAACTGAAGGGATGGAGATTTTTATTTAAGAAAACTATGATGAATCATAATTTGCCAAAGAATGCACTTTATATAATTAAATAAAACCTGGAAATCAAATTGCCTACCTAATACATTAAAATTAAGAAACTGTAGAATTGCTTCTTTAGTTTCCGACCTTAAATTTGCATTTAAATATTATAAAGGAAAATGAATTAAATATAAAAGTCTACAGCAAACCAGAAAATTGAAATTTGCTTTGAAAAACAAAAACTAAAAAACTAATTTTGTATAAATTTTAAATATTATTTTTAACTGTTATTATTATTATTATTATTTATTTTTTTATAATAAAAAAAATATAATGAAAAATAAATCACATTGTTGTTTAATGAATTCCCAGTTTGAAGAAGTTGGTAAACTTCTGAGATGGTTTTTTTACATCAATATTATTATTTTTTTATAATGTAATAATAAGGACAAAAGAAAAGTATACCTGGAAATTAAAAATTAATGAAATAGAAAAAGAAATCATTTTTTTTAATTCATTAAGTTCAGGCAAAAAGAAAATTCTTTTAGATTAATGTTCTATTTACTGTGAATAGATGTTTGAAAAATTTCAATTTTATTAAACTTTAATTTAGTAATAAGAATAGTATTTTTAATTATACATTTTGTTGGGAGAATTATGAGTTAACGATAAATTAAGTCGGGAAATCTTATTTTTTAGCTGTGAAAAAATGTAGTCAAAACAGTGAAATTACTACTTAGAGTTAGGAAAAAGAAGAAGAATTAGAAAATCTGCAATTAAGAGTAAACTAAAAGTTATAATACAAATATTTATTTAATGAATTTATAGTATAAATAATGATTAGAACTCCTATGTATAGTCTAGTGAAAGTAATGAAAAACAAAATTACAATAAGCCATTATAATAAGATCTAATACCAGAATTTGACATTTTCAAATCATATGATTTTTAAAAATAACCCACAAAATAGCAAGACTTGCTAGACCTTAATAATGAAAAAGAAAATAAAGCACTTGTTTAGGATTTATCAGAATTGTATGAGGAAGATAGAAAATAAAATGAATATATATAGTAAAATAAGTTTACGTTTTTAAGTTCTATTCCTCTTCCACAGTAAAGAATATAACGGAATTAATATCCTCTTTATTAGTATAAATTTAATTGATTGTGAATTTTTAAAATACTATTTATTTTAAACATTGAAACAATACTTTAATAATTAATTTTGTAGTATAAAATATTTTAGGAAATTTAAAAATTAAATAAATTTATTTTAATATTTTTTATTTTTCCAAACAAAAAAAAGATGGACAAAAGCTCATCAGATGAAAAGTTTTATTTCAATATCCTTTTTTAAATTTACTTACAAGTGAATTATAAAAAGAAGAACAAGAAATTTCATCAAATGAAGAATCAAAAATATTATTGTTAAGAAATTAAAAAAAAGAATAAATTTCCTTTTGATTTGAAAATAATTTTAATAGAATTGCAAACTAATTGCCTTCTCGTTAACGCACAAAAAAGGATTTAAAGTTTATTTATAATAATACACTCCATGAGTTTTTACGGCAGCATTTTTCATCCGGACATAAGACAAGTTCCTTTAAAGAGATTATAGAAAATCCGCAGCATTCGCAGCATAAAATCGAATAAAATCATCAATTACACTAAAATTCAAGTATATCTGAAGATAAAATGGAAAAGAAATTATTAGAATTAACTTTCAAAATAATGTAAGAATGAACATAAAGGGATAAAAAACCAAAATAAAATATAAAATAAAGTTTAATTGTTGAAAATTAGATTCTCCCTATTCACTTTAATGAGAACAGTAATCTACAGAAACCAATTGAGAAGATTTAAAAAAATGATGATTAAAATAATAATAATATGAAGAATTCTAAATATAATAGTATTGTGGAATAAAAAATTGAATAATTGTTTTAAGAAAGTTTGAATACTGAAAGTGTTAACTAATAAGAAATTCCATAAGCAGTAGGTAACGAAGTAATTTATGAAAGTAAAAGAATAAAAAAGAATCCAAAGGTTCTCAAATGGAAAAAAAAACAAATAATTTCAGAAGATAATTGCGAGTAAGATTCTACAAATCAATCATCAATAATATAATAGCAAACAAAATTACCCTCTGTTACTCCTTTTAATAACAGTATCCCCCCTCTTAAAGATCCTATTTCCATGGTCAACTCTCACTCAGCAAGCTAATTGAACTAATAATTATCAAATAACTAAAAAAAGGGAAGTAAATGGGACAAAGCTGCTCGAAAATCAGGAAAATTTGACATGTAAATTAAATAATATACTCCTGATTAACTTTAAAAATTCTAAAATTTATAAGCCAAGCATCCTTAATTATTGAAATTACTAATAAATTATTCTTTGAAATTTGGTATTGATAAATTAGTGTAAATTGAAGATCACATCTTGGGGAAAAAATGAATGTAAATTATTTATTTCTTATTATTATTATTGTGAAAATATAATGGTATGATATATATTTTTTTTTTAGAACTAAATTTGTGTGATTAAAACATATATATAAAAATATTTATTTAATATTATAGCATATTCTCTTTCAAATTTGATAATTACGTTTAAGTGCCGTTGAGATTCTATTAAATTTACAAGTTTTAGATGACGGGGATTTATTAGTTGGAGTTTCATTTAAAAATATAGTATCCAACCCCGAATTCAAATCTTGGGGAGAAAATTCATTTTATTTACACGCTTTAGAATATTTCGAATATGGTTTATATAAAGATTTTTTCACTATGGAAGTCCTGGCCTAAAATTGTTTTTCTTCTTTTAATGAATGCTCTTTTTATTGTAACGGCAGTGTAATAAATTTTTGTTACAAACTGAAGGGATAAGATTAAATTGAAGATATTGGTCTTTCTTTACTCAAGGATGAATACTTTAAAGAATACTCATTGCTGGAAACCTGTATTATCCCTTTCTTTTAATGCAAATAAGCTTCATACTAATTTTTTAATCTTGATTTTAATTATTTCTCTTACGCAGAAACAATGCTGCTATTGCTAGCGATTTTTAATTATGAAAATTTGTTGAATGAAGTCTATTTTTCTTAAAGTGGGAAGTCTAAATAATTAAGTTTAAATGGTACATAATCAGAATTTAAATTATTTAGTGGGTTATTCTTTTTAACAAAATATGATTTTGGAGGCAGTTTAAGTTTACTATTATCAAGAGAATTTTAAAAATGTGGTTTCAGAAGGGTTAATTTCGGGCTCGTTTTTCTTTGTGTGATTAAATTTTAAATTTAAGTGTAACATATATTTGGATGTTTCGGTTTGGTTTTAAATTGATTTCCTTTTGCAATCTCATTTAAATTAAGAACAATTTAATTGTATTTTGAAGATTATTTATCAAATTTTTCTATTTAAGTTTCATATTTTATCTTATCAAAATTCTTTGTATATAATTCATATTTTTTAGATATTAAATTATTTCGAAATAAAGATGATTTAAATAGTGGAGTGTCTTTAATAGAATTTAGTTTACAGGTACTAAACACTGTATTAAAAATAATAGAAAAAGAAGAAAATTCTAAATCATTAATAGTTTCGCATAGCAATCGAAAATAAATCTTACAATTTTTCAAATTTTGATTTTATTTATTGTATTTCATCAATTATTAACTTTCCTCCCCCGATTTCTTTACCTATATTGATGTCAAACCAGTAGCATTTACTCTGAATTATCTTAATTATTTACTATTATTATTATCATAGTTCAAGTTATTAAAAAAGGATTGCGTTGAATAATTGGTTTAAGTTTTAGCACTTTAAAGTCTTCCTAATTATTGTTATTTTTTTGATTTTAATGTATTAATTTCTACTAAAACTCTTGGAGTTTAAGATGCATTGAATTCACTTGGCTCAGTAGCTTGTAGATTAAAATTTTTTAAAAGTAGACTATTAGATTTATTAATAATTAATTTTGAATCATAGTCTTTACTATTAATAGTATTTAATTTGGAATAAACATCCTTAATAATATTTGTTAATTATTTTCTTGAAAGATCAACAAGCAATTTAAACATTATAATATAGCATGCATTCTAAATAAAAAAATTATATATATAGAATAGTGTTTAAAAAATAAACATAATTCAGTTAGTTAGCATTTATCCCTTAAACGACACCTTCATATCGTTCTTCTAACCCTAAAACTGTCAAAAATTCTTTAAATGTCTGTAATGGGTTTAAACACTTGATTTATTTAATTTGGCCTAGTGGCATCAACTCCTGCATTATCAATTTCAATTCTTTGAATCCATCTTCCTTTTAATAATAAGCAAATCCTAATAGATTATCCTCTCTTTCACAACGGGAAATTTCTGTAGTTTTGACTCGTTAGATTAAACTAAGTAATTAAGATTTTGAGTTTAGAGAATCTGTTGGATGAGAAAAAAATGAATTTGAAAGTTGGCTGAGACACGAGAGTTAAGTGACACGTGCATGAATATGATCATGTAAGGATAGCATTTTTATTAATTTTTATAAAATTATTAAGTCTTTTAGTTGAATGAATTTATTTTGATAGTTTTATTAATTATTTTTTTTCTAAATTATTTTAATTTTACTCAAATTTAAAGAAATTATTCGTAAATAAATTTTTGGTTTTAGTGAAAATAAATATTTGTTCCTTTTTTTGTTAGGAAATTAAGCTGGAATTTAATAATTTTTTTATAAAATATAAAATTTATTATTTTTTACATTAATAATAAACAAGTCTTAATTTAATTGAATTTAATCTTATTGATCTATTTAAGTTATAAGAATAAAAATGTATTTCTATACAGATTATCAATCATCCAGAAAAAAGAACCTTGATCAAGATTCTCCAATAGACTATGACTCCAAACCATATATAACAAAACGCCCTAATAATCAAAATAATAATAATAATTAGAGTATAGGAAAAATTATAGTTGATGAAAAAAATAGATTAATCAATTTTTAAACAAATTCATAGGATTCTTTGACATTTGACGATTTTATAAATGGATTACAATTTTATGATGTAATTGGTTTATTTTATATTATTTTTAATTGTTTTAAATCATTTTTTCTATCCCTAGAAAAAAAGAAACACAGATTTATTACAAAAGCTAAGGATCTTTTAACCAATTAGCATTACATCGTTGAGTTTTATAAGGAGGGGAATCGTGAATTATTTGAACATAAATTAAAAATTCATTCGCATTTAAATTAATTACCTAATAATGTAGCTTTCAAAAATATTTTGAGTTTTGAAGAAGAACAGGAAGAAAAACTTTAGTAAAAAAAAATCTCAATTATCATGTAAAATCAATTTAATTTTGTAATTCATAAAAATTTATAGCTAAGAAACCTCTTAATTACATATTTTTGATTTACCCAATTTTTCTGAACCTTTGATCTTAGATTTCCTTCTTCAAGTCACATCAAACCTCTAAATTCTTGAAAAGAAGTCAATAGTCCACAGAAACTTGACTCCCAAAAGCATTGGTTGGCAGGCTCCTTTTAAATTTTGTTTGGATATTGACGATAATGCAATGGCTTTAGAAAAATATTCTCATTTTGTCACTGACCTATTTCCTGGAACTTTGGCTTACATGTCGCCTGAGATTTACAACAATTTTGTCCTTTGTGAGCGTTTGTAAAGAGAAAATTAATTAAATTATGATCCAATAAAAGCAGATATTTTTTCCCTTGGGATTATTGCATTTGAATGTATAGGATTAAGAAGAGAAGAACGGTTTTTGCTAAAGACTATTGAATTTTAGTAGTTTTTTCTAGAAAAATTTAAACATGAGTACCCGTTAGCTGTTTAAGTACTGGCTCGTATGATTGAAGTTAATGTCAAAAAGAGAATTACTTTATTAGAATTGAAGTAGGAAATTTTAAGATTGCAGAAAAAAAAAGGAACAGAAGAACTCTATGAAAATTTTGTTAAAGAAGTAAAAAATTACAAAAAAGTCGACCATATGACTCACTAAAAAGATGAAACAAAAGAATAAATTGAAGAAGCCAACAAAAAACTCACCATCAGTAAAGCTTATAAATTCCTGAATCGATTCAATAGTGGTCTATCCTTACTAAATGAAGCGTTATAAATTTTTGAAAAAATCTATAAAACAAACGATGAATGGGATTTAATAGATAATATCCTCAAAACAAAGGCATAAATTTGTAATTAATAGTTGTATTCTGGCAATTTATTGGAAGCAAGGAATCTAGCGGAAGAAATTCTCTAAGAAAAAATATAGTTATCAATTGATTAGGAATCTAATTATTCTATTGCTAAATGCTACTTTAATTTAGGATGCATTACTTATTATGAGAAGGAATCACATTTAAATTCAAAATCCATGGAATATATGAAAAAATGTGTAGAATTACTTCATTAATCTGATATTTCTAAAAATCCTATTTATAATAAACCGTTTAAAAATTTTTATAGTTAGACAATAGGAAGCAATTGGTCTACTTTTTAAACCCAAATCAGCCAAAGCCTTCATTTAAGATAAAAATCCCTTTAATAAAAGTTTTAAGACACTGCAAATTCTAATATACAATCCTATGAAACTCCTTGTTGTAAACCAATTGAAACAGTTTAGGCATTACCAACTCATACTTTATTATTAATTTAAGCATCCTATTCATTAGCTTAATTCTATGAAGAATAAAATGAAGCAATTGACGCGACTGTTTATTTCTAGTAAGCACGAGATTTGATAAAAAATGCTATTCGATAACATTAGATTTCTTTTACTTTGCTTGCTAAAATATTAAATGCAATAGGATTTGTTTTTCAAGAACGTGCGGAGTATAAAATTGCAATATCTTGCTATCTAGATATTCTTTAAGTTGCATAGAAAAAACTTGGGAAAAGACATATTATTGTTGCGAATTAATTATGAAATCTAGGAAATGTTTATATTAAATTAGGTAAATAAGCAAACAAAAAAAAATGATTTTGTATTAGGTTAATATGGTCTAGCAGAAAAATATTTACTCGAATCCTTTGAAATTCGAAGACAATTATTAGGTGAACAGCACCCTGATGTTGCCTACTCCTTATATGCATTAGGGACTTTATTTATAAAATAAAAATAATATGTAAAAGCATCAGATGCACTTTAAAAATGCTTTGAAATCAGAAAAGCGATCTATATCGATTAGAATAATATAGAAATTTGATTCACTTTGCTAAAACAGGCTGATATTTAAACTTATTTTGAAAACTATAATGAAGCATTGTAGATTTATGAATGTTTAATTTTTTTAGTTTCTTTTAATTTATTAATTTGTTTTTTTTTTGAAAATAGAATCACTCAAAATTTTTTTTGCTTATTATTATGAAGATAACCTATTTGAAATATCAAAAATTCTTGAAAGTATTGGAAATATTTATACTTAGAAATCAATTTATGATGAGGCTTTGACATATTATTTATAATGTCTTGAAATAAAAAAGAAGTTATATTAAATGGAAGACAATAAATCAATTGCAATAACTTATTCTAATATAGGAAATGTTTACAGTAAACTAAAGGATCATTAAGCTTCCGTAAAATATTTTGAGAAATCCCTTTCAATAAAAAAGAAAAAGTTTAATAGAAATTAAAATTCAATAATTGTCTTGCTCGAGCATTTAAAATAAGAATGTTAACTCTTAAATAATTTTGAAAAATCTCTGAAATATTCTGTACAATTACTTAATCTTAACTAAAAATTATTTGGTGAAAATTGTTAAGTAACTGCTAATTGTTATTATGATCTAGGACTAATCTATGAAAAATTTGAGAAGATAACATAAGCAATTGATTGTTTTATCTCATCCTTAACAATTTATAAATCTTTCTTTTCTCATGAATATTCTGTTATTTGTAACCTGATCTAAAAGATCATAAAATTGTACTAGAAGAATTCGAATTCTTAAAAGATTAATTATTATGAATAGGAACTGAAATTAATTTAAAAATAGGAATAGAATAAATAATAAAAATATGGGTAATCGAAAACAGAAGATTCACAGGGTTTAGTGAAATAATAATCATAATAATAATAATAGTAAATACATTTTTCAAAATCATGATTTTTGTTGTGTTTTTTTCTATATAATGTTATTTATATTAATTACTATTAAATAATTTAATTTAATGATTATTATTTTTAATTTTTTAAATTTTTTTTTAATTTTTGTATTCAAAAAATCAATTTTACTCATTTTATTAAAAAACCCTTTCGTTCACTACTACAACTTGAAATTGAAAAATTATTATCACTAGATTTAAAAATTCAATATAAAAAAAAAAGAAAACCTCAAGATTTGGCAAGTAGCAACCTTACAATAAATCTATTATGCTGTTTATAAATAATTAATCAAACATTCGTATTTTTATTACAAACATACCTAAGTATTACAAGTTTAAATTGTAGTGCCTAAAGTTAACATGCATTTACTAAGAATTAAATATTTAAAATAATCATTATTTTAACTCTGTTCCTTATTGTGTAAATTATTCGCATTATTCTATTGCAAATGGCTAGACGTATTAAAGATTAATGGCTTTATTCTATATAAAATAAGTATTTAAAATGTTTTACCGTAGAATTATTTGCCAGAGCGAATTTTGAAGTGTATGATGAATAATTGGAAATTATATCAACTGGATATTGTAATTAGAGATTCATTTATGAATAAATATGAGCATTTAAGTATTCATTAATCAGTTCCAATTCATTTTATGTAAAATTTCGTTATTTCTAACATGTTTTACAACAAGTTTATCCTAATCCACAAGGTGTACAGCATTTTGTAGTTTCATTCTAATAAATAAGATCTCCTGAGCATGAAGTTTATACAAAAGCTAATCTAATGAACAATCAAATTATCTTTCTAAAATTGTAAACTAAATATATTGCTAATTCTTGAATGCCGCTCCAATAAAACCAACAGTATTATCAATTGACTGATTTGTATAAAAACCAAATGTTTGGAAGCCTGACTCAGTTGAAGAGATTAATTCTTCAAACATTCCAATTATCTTGGTATCGAAATTATATTTCTGAAATAATTAAGCATTATTTTCCAGGAAAGCTGCATCATAATTACTAATAGAACTACACAATGGATTCTAAATTAATTAAGCAGCACCAGCAGGGATTGTGAGGGCCATATTTGATAATTGATATTTTAAATTTGCTAATAGATCTGATTATGAGTTGATTATTCCAATTCTAAAAACAGTTAGAGTACACTAATGAAACCTCAATAAAAGAAGAATCAAGACTAATTGAGCTGAGTTTAGCATTGTAATTAAATAATAATAATAATAATAAAAATAATAATAATAATTATTCATATAAAATTTAAATAAAATTATTCAGATTTTTTCGCTTTATCAATTACTTAGTTCCCCTGTTTCTGAAGTATTATTATCCTGATTTATTTCTTAATTATCAGGCTGCTCTGGAAAAGCAAGATGTTCAACTATTCCTGGGTGTGCTAAAGAGTTTGAATCCATTGGATTGGGAAGTATATTTTATGAAATTACTTATTGTTGTCTTGGTATTCTATGATATAACATTTGATAGTAATACTAATTTTATTCTGCGTTATTATTACTATTATTACTATTATTATATTCAAATTCATTTGCAATTCCTTGATTAGAAAAAAAGGATTATGGAACCATAGAAGAAAAATTTTAGAGATTCCTTTATTAATTTGGGATCTCTTGTGGTTGTAACTAGCTCTAGCGTTATAAAATTTAATTAAATTATAAAAGATCATTTTATATGTAAGAAGCATTCGCAATAAATTCACTTGCTTTTTAATTAAGCTATGCTTGCAACATTGAAATCTTTTCAAATTTATCCTATAATTTCTGTTCAGTTCTTTAAAGCGAGGAATAAAATGGCTCAAAAGGAGACTCCTGAATTACATTATTGAGGATACCATTGGGGTTGGCACATAAATTTTAAATTGAACTAAAATTTTAAATAAATTAGATGTTTTGAATATTAGGAGTGATTTGAATCATTTACTATGGATTATAAACAGAATCTTTTGGTTCCTCTTTTTTACTTTATCCCACTTCTTTTTTAGCTTTTTTAAGTCTCTCCTCTTCGAATTTATGTTTCTTATAACTTGATTTTTTAATAGATTTGAATTTCCTAGCTTTTGCTTAATTTTCTAATAAAGAATCTTCTTATTTAATTGAATCCTCCTCCTCCTCCTCAATTTTCACATCACAGGATCCTTCAATTTTTCTTGAGTTTAAAATCTCAAAAATCATTGAATACTTTTCAGGAGTTTTTTAGATAATTTTCTTTAAAATATGGGAATAAAATCGATTTTTTATTTAATTGTCACTTCTTCCCGAAAAATTTTTAGCAATAAATTTCCATTTGAATCCAACTTTCTTAACAAATTAAATTATCTTTTAATCATCCGCATGGGAAAACTTTTATTTCTTCACATTTGGGTTGAGAATTTATAAATAACGTTCTCTAACTTGCTTACCAGTTCGACCTGGCAATCCACGGGCTATCACTGCCCAACTGGTTTTCCCATTTTTACCTACTTTAGATTTTAAATAGGCATCCTCTGATGCAGTCCATGGTTTGCGTATTGATGGCGTTATTAATCGTCGGTATCTTTGCGCGCATTGTGAGGCAGTACGTGAAACGAAAAACGAAGAGATGTGTTTCCAGTTTTTAGTACCAAATTAAGAAACGGTAGCAAGGAGTTATTTCTCTTCTTCTGGGGACCAATATCTATGGGATTGCGCTCCAGGTTTCAATTACTAGTTCTCAGGTACATTTGAACTTTATTGTGACATTTAATTAATTTGCGTTATTTGATTGAATAAAGGAAATTATAGTAAAATTTCAAAAAGGGGTTTATATGTTCTATAAAACATTCAGTTTATTTTTTTAAGTAAATAATTCTAATAAAATTATCACATAAAGTTATTTTATAAACACAATAAATTTACTTTGCAAATTTGTATTCACTAGTTTTTAAACTATTTTATTTTTATTTATTTTTTAAATATTATATTTAATTTTTTTTGTAGAAGTCTGACAATAATATAGAGAGAACAATCTATTTTTATTTATCAATTTTTATTTAAAATTAAAAATTTATTCAAAATTAATGAATTTGATATTAAAAGAACTCACTTTATGTTTGCTGATTTCTATCATAATTTGTGATGTGAAAGTAAATGTCAAAGTTCTTTCTCCAACTTCTCTCTAACAATTGAAATTCCCTGAAATTTAAGTTGGTTACTTTGGACAAATCCCCTATGGAAAAAAAATAATCAGCGAGGTAGTCATCCCAAAAGACTCATCAGCTTGCACTATATCTGAATCTGAATAATCAACAATAATATTAGCCCATGATGGTAATTGCTCTGCTGATACAAAAGCACTAAATGCCCAAATTTTGGGAGCTACTGTTTTGATAATTATTAGTGAAACTCCAAAAGAATTGACAGGACATATGAGTGGCAAAGTCGCTACTATACTTCTAAGTGGCGAGGATGCCCTTTTACTTGAAGAAACAGCAAAAGAAGAGGGTTAGTAAGTTGTTGTGAGTGTAGGGTTTGGAAAACCTATGGGAAGGGAACAAAGTAATGTTGAATTTTGGATGGATTCAACTGGAATTGAGGGGTATTAGTTCTTGCAAAATATTTTTTTTGATTGGCGTATAATTAATATGGTAGCAACAAATAGGATCGTATTTAAGCCGAGATATACAATTTATTATTGTAGTTAATGCATTGCTGATGGCTTTATTAGTGATAATTCCAATTGCATTTCAGGAGGAAGATAGTTCCCATTAATTTTTTATTTTTAATAATTTTTTTAATAGTTGTAGTCCTGATCCAGGTATTAAATAATCAATTAAATTATATTATTTTTAAGATTAAATTGACGGACACAATGGTCCAGTCACAGGCCGTGATGCAGTTAATGAAAATTTGCGCCAGATTTGCATTTATAAATCATATTGGGGAAAATCTTATATAGATTGGCTAAATTATGAACAAACTTTTTATGAATAATGTGTGCTGAACTTGATTTCTAAACCCGATGATTTTGATTTTAAAGCATGTGGTGATAATATCATAAAGACTTTAAATCTTAATCAAGGAAACGAAATATAAAATTGTATTGATAATAGTTTTGAAAGCGATGGAACAAATAAATTATTGCATAAGGAAATGAGTAGTTTTGTGGGTGAGGGTATTCAAATTTGGCCTTCATTATATATCAATGATTTAAATTTTAGGGTTTGTTATTTTGTTAGTTTTGTATCAAATAATAGGGAGATCTCGAAGATATTGATTATGTAGTTTAAGTGATCTGTAAAAGTATTTCAAATTCAAACGAATTAGAGTATTGCTTTGGAACTGAATCAGAAAAAAGTAACAATGACAAAGGCGTAAGTGTATTTCTCGTTATCGTTCTTGTAATTATCACTCTGTTGCTTACTAGTATTTGCATGTACTTCATTTATCAAAGAAAGATTAAAAAGGAGCTCTAAGAAGATTTTTAAATTTAAATTTCTACTGCTATTTCGTAGTATATTGCATTAAGTGAACAACCCTAAAAGAAATGAGATTTAATAAAATTAATGAAATTATATAATAATTATTATATTATTATTAAAAATAGAAAATGATTTTTTTATTAAAATAAAAATGCAAAATAATAAATATTTGTTTAAAAAATTAAAAGTTTAAAGTAATTTAATTAAAATAATAAATTTTGTAAAAGAATGCTTAATCAATAATGGTTAGATCCAACAGAAGCGACCCATGTGATTTACTCTAAATAAAACACCCAGGATAATATTATAAAGAAAGATAAAATAAAAAAAAACTAAAAATGATAAAAATAATACCCGATTCTTGGAGAACTTATTGAGAAATACATTAGCAAAGTTCAAGAATAAGAGATCTAAATAAAATTTATTAATTCTATTGATAAATTAGAATAAAGTGATGGAAAAATTAACAAGCAAGAAGTTGATAAAGTTATTAAAGAAATTTAGGATAAAGAAATAGGGAATTACTCAAGTTAACATTAAAAAAATAGAATTTATTGTAATGATTTTGTTAATAGTTAGTGATTATGATTAAATTTTTAAAAATTTAAAATTACAAAGTTCATTACCTTACTAAGAAGAAGAAGTAACAATTCTTTAATTTTTCTATTCGCATAGAATATAAAAACAACTTTATTGAACATTATTGATCTTACAAACGCATAGGACTTTTATAGGCTTTTGAATAATCATTAAGAAGTATTCAAGGATCAGGACTTTTTCTACTACGAAAGATTCTATAATAATGAAATAAAAAAAAAATATTATGATTCCATTGCAAATTAATATGATTTAAGTAAGAAATTTACTTTTAATTCTGTTTCAAATGTGGGTCCGTAATCAAATAAAGATATGATTTCATTAATCAAATATTTGCATTCATGTCATAAGTCATTCATTGAAAGAATTTTTATCAATGATTAGATTAATGAAAAACATTTGTATGGGATTTGACTCTGTAAGGAAGGATAAGTTATTATTTATTTATTTTTTGTCGTTGAGAAATATAATTATTTAGTGAAGTATAGAAATTATTGATGATAAATTCCTTTATAATAATAATTCACATCAATTTATCTTTTGTTCACCAATCGATGAAGAAATATGGTTGATGCTTTTAGAGAAAGCTCTATAAAAGCAACAATAAGTCTCTTCACACTATAAGTGGTTATAATGAATAACTGGAGCAAATTATTAAAGTTTTAGAATCCATTAATTAGAAAATAATAAAAACTTTTATGAACGTATAAAATAAAACTTAGAAAACAAATATTTATGTCTTCTTAAATCAAAATTAACATAGCAGGAATAATAATAATAATAATCATAGTATTTCAAGATCAATTAGATTCAAAATATCAATGATATCTATACTATCTCGTATGAAAATTTTGAAAAAGAGTTTACTGAGAAATTTGATCTATCGAAATTTTCAGAAATCATAATATTTGATATTAAATAGTATCACAATTTCGCGTAATTGAATTATGTAGGAACTTATGAACTTGAGATCTAAAAGGAAACAGAAGTAGTAGTGACGATAGTTTAATTATCTGGTGAGTAATTATCCTAAATTTAAGTGGATTTCTCTTGTGGAGAGAGTTATCATAATTCAACGAAATCTACATCCCGTGAAATGAAATTTTCTTTAGATTTGAAGGCAGGGATTTATAACCTTTCAATACTTTCTCAATTCAATTCGAAATTTAATCTTTTAATGAATACCGAAGCTCCTCTTTTACTGAGAAAAATATGATTTAATTAATATTTAATAATATCTATGATAAAAAAATATCATAACTTTAAATTGCTAATAATGTTATATATATTTATTTATTAATTTAATTCATTATATTCATTATATTTTAATTCCTAAATGAATCAAACTCGTTCGATAAAAAGTTCATAGTTTGTATTAAATGCTATGAATAAAAAGATAACAGATGAGAAAATACAACCAATTTAAGCAATGGCAGAAGAAGAACGAGATATAAAATAAGTGATTTCTTGAAAAATTTCCAAACCTCTTCCTGGAGAATACCCATACGGAAAGCCATTGGCAAAAGGATTATTTTTTAATTAAAATAAGGAATAGAAATTTAATCTCTCAGCGACAATGTTTTTTCCAAAAGGAAATAGGAGTGAACGACTTAAAACAGCTGAGGGATTCACATCATTTTATTAGATCTTAGATGACGAAAAAAGTTTGTAACGAAATACTTTTTCTTCTTATGAAAATGAAACGAATAATACAACCTTTTTATAGAAATATTTGGATTTTAATAAAACATAAAGAACGAAGGCGGATTAGCTGTTTTCTAAACGTTAGATTGAAGCTTATCATTAACTTTTGCATTAATTCTAAAAGGATTCATTGGTTGAAAGGAAGTTTCGGATTTAAACAAAAGTAAAACCTACAGGTAAGTAAGATGAATATGAAGTTGAATAAAAAAAAAAATTAGAGTATAGTAAAACTAATGATGAAGAAAAACTTAAATAAAAAGCTAAAATTAATCCATAGGATTATACAAGGATTTTCAGATTAAAAATAATTAACGCAATTGACTCAATTGGATTCGCCCCAGCACCATCAGAAGGTCCTTCACTCTCTTCAATAGAAAACACTCTCTATCTATATGGAGGACTTTCAGATCGAATTTGAAATAAATGATTTTGTTATCATTTAGATGACTGCTAAAAAATAGAATCCTAACTGTTTTTCAAGGATAATAACAGATGAAAGAATTTAAAATAAGATGGTCATGCTCCAAAGTTTGGTCGTTATAATCATTCATGTATCTTATGGAATAATAGTCTAATAGTATTTGGCGGGTAAGTTTGTTATGATAATAAAAGAATATCGGATCACGAATGCACTGCGGATTTAAGGATGTTTTCTCCAGGGACTAAAAAATGGCAAAATTTGGAAAATTTTGGAGAAATTATTATTCCACGTAGGAATCATAGTATGTGCTTAGTATCATCTTAATTATTCCTAATTCATGGAGGAGTAACTTCATAGGGAACATATTTAGAGGATCAAATGCTCTATGATTTAAGCATTCAAAAATTTAAAAAACAAATCGATTTATAATTTGCTGTAGCATTTCATAGAATTGTTCTTGTAAGTGACTAATTATATTGATTTGGTGGTAAGACTTAAAAAGGAAAAATTTTAAATAAGTTTTCAACGACAAAATGAAATTGCTATCAATGGTAAGATGTGAAAGAAAAAGGAGTCAGGCCTGAAGGGAGATGGGGCCATACAATGGAAGCACTTTCAAATCTTAATTCATTTGTTATCTTTGGAGGAAGGAATGATAAAAATTGTAACTTTTTAAATAAAAAAAATTAATTAATTTAGAAAATTTCCCAATATTTGAAGATCTTCATATCTTTGATGTTGAGTTTTATACGTGAGCGAAAATCACTTTAGAAGGGAAAACGATTGGTCCTTTGTGTTCTCATTGTTCCACAGTAATGGATAACAAAGTTATAATCTTTGGTGGGTACAATTTCTAAAATAACTTTTGCTCCAATCTCTGAATTATTCATATTGGTTTGAATTCTATAAAACTTTAATAATTCTTGTTTTTAGAAGGTAAGCTTATAAAAAAAAATGAGCCGATAAAATTATACTCTAAAAAAAAAAAGGCAAAAAATTAACCAAAAGCAGCTTAATAATTAACAGATATGTACAACACTGAATTTTCTTATTTAAATAAAAAAGAAATTAAAAGTTTCTTACCCTTACCACACAGAGTGTACCTAAATTAATAACGAACTGTACCTACAAAGATGAGTGTTCCATTGTTAGAGATCTCACCAAAACATTAAAATTAAATAGTTAGATAATTGAGCTTTTAAACTGACTTTTAAAATAATCTTGTTCAAGTTTACAATTCATAGCAAAATTAGTTGGCCTCTTTTAAAATTAAGTAATAGATGAAGTGAAATATTTTTATATAGAATTAAAAATTCAATTTTATTGTAAAATTTAATATTTTAAAATAAGTTATCCAGTGATTTAAATTTATTATTTTCTTATTTATAAAAAAGTTTTTTCTTTATATGAAATTGAGTTCAAACTCTTCAGTTGCTTAATTGTTAATCAAACACAATCTTTCATCGCTTTGCTAGGAGTATGGTATACCCAAGGAAGAATTCCCTTCAGAATTATAGCAAATGGATTTAAAATCCAAAATATTTACCAATATCCTACAATAAAAAAAAACGAAAAGTATATTTTGTTTGTTGAATAATTTTGCGCTTAGAAAATTGTAATGATTAAATGCTTTGGAATACAATTGCGAAAGCGATAATACAACCATTTTCCCCTGGCACTAATTCGCATATTTTTCGTTGGCGTGATAAATTAAATTTTAATTAGGAAACAGTCACTCAAACGGAACAAGTGATTATTTAATGTAATGTAATGTAATAATTTTTTTGAAGAAATCAGCAAAACTCAATGAATGGAAATCTTTTTCAAACTCTGAAATATCATAACCATAAAGCCCTTATCTATTCAAATAAGATACAATTTTAACTTCTAAAGTTGGTTCCAGCTTAAAGACATCAAAATTTTCTCCGAAAAAGGAATCAACAGATCGGATCGCTAGCCTAAAAAAAGATCTTCCTTTTTCTTATTCAAAGACAAATTCGAAAATAATTCATTCATATACTGAGATTTATGAAAAATCAAAATAAGACACAAATTCCTAAAACCAATCCCCAACGAAACCTCGAAATAGTAGGTTATTGAAACTTGGAAACTAAAAAACCCCACGAGCATCCAGTTTTTTTTCACGTTGCCAGATAAAATCTTTAACTTAAAAGAATATTTTTCGGCCATTATTGGGAATCAAACTTGAAGAGATAAAAAAGAAAAGGGTGCCATTACCAAAATTTTTATAATAATGCAGAAGAAAAAGTGAGAATTGGGATATCACAGAAAAATCTAAAAAATTTTAAAACTTAATCACGGAGCGGGAAGTTGAAGCAATTGAGGCCAATAGAAAGTAAAATTCAATAATAGATTTAAGTAATGCACTAAATGGTAATGGGTTTGTTAGTATGTAAGAACTTTAATCATCCAATTCCTCTCCAATCACCAAACGACATCATAAAACCTAGACCTTACAATATCATGGACTTGAAAATAAATTATAATAAGGGTTTTCTCATTATCTTCAAGCTTTTTAAGAAAGTTCAAGTATTCTAGAAGAAAATGAAAATTTAAAATTTAAAAGAAAATTTGATAAGTTTGCTACAACTTTAATTATCCCAAATGAATCCAAAGAAGCAAGAAAGTATTAAAGTCCTGCAAGATCAATTATTATTCCTTTAAAACCCATAACTCTACCTTCTAAATAATTTATTCCTCGAAATATCTTAGAAAAAAATTTAGAATAATTAGGATCTCCTTTATCTCTATCGAGACAAAATACTCCATTAATAAAGAATTAGCAGCATTCAAAATTCATGCGTTAAGCGACTCAAAAACTGGCCGAAAATAATAAATATTTATCAATGGAATTAAACAATGAGGATAATTTTAGTTCAAAGGAAGAGAAAGAAGCCTTTAAAATAGTTCATAGACTAACAAACAGATTAAATTAAGTGCATTAGTTTTCCCAAACTACAAAAAAATCATTAAGCACTTGTGAGAAAAATTGCTACTCCTAAAAACCTGCAGAATTATCTTAATTAATTTAAAAAATTGCTTCTAAAGTTAAAAATAACTAATATTCTTCTTCTTCGTAATAATCATAGAAATAATCTTCTAATAGTGTTTATTTAAGCTAAAATTCTTCAAGAATTTTGAAAAGTAGTTCTGAAAAATTACAATAATCCGAGAAAAAAAAATAGTAATTCTCAAAATTCTATAAGACTAGACTTCTATAAATGGCCGGAAAAAAAGCCTTTTCTGTTAAAAATTGAATGATTTTATATAATAAAAATTGAAATAAATAATGTTTTTAGCATAAATAAATACTACAATAAAAATTCAAATTCCCTTTTCCATTTAATATTTATTTTAAAAAAAAACAATCTTATTATTAATTAATATCAAACTTTGAATAATTTAAGCTTTTTGAGTGCTTCCTTATCAATTTTTTCTTATTTTTTGCCTTTTAATCTTATTTTAATTATTTTTTCTAAAATTGGTTTGGAATATTTAGTAACAAAGTTATCTTTATTCATGCATTCGAGCAAAGTCTGTGAAGAAAACTGGAAATAGTCTAAGTTTTACTAACATTGACTGAACATTTATGTTAATTATGCTTCAGTGAGCGAAAAAGCCTATTTTCCAAAATAAAATTATATTTAAAAAAGAACTGAGAAATAATGTATAAAGTATTTTTGTAATGTTTTTATTTCAAATCCGATAAATTTACTGTATTTTTATTTATCTTTAATGTTAGGAATTCGTTTATCATCAATAAACACTAATGAATACTCTTTTGATTATAATTATAATTCGTTTTAGAAAAAATAATTAAACGTTCTGAAATTGCCTTGAGTAGGGATTTCACGAATGTTAGATTATTTAAAAAGCGTGCTGGAATCCTCTCCTGCAATAGATCCATTGAGTCATTTAAAGTGCTGATTAATTTTTTAACAGAAAATGAATCTTTAATAAAAATTTTTCAGTTTAATGGATGAATTTACAGATTGCTTCAAAATCTTCTGCTGTTCCCACTTATTCAAAAAAAGATTATTCAAATGGTTTATAAAGATTATCAAAAAATAGTTTATTTCAATAACTATAATTCAGTATATAGGCTAAATCATGAAGAATTTTCTAAAACAAATTAAATTTGAATAAGATAAAATAAACTTCTGCAATTGCAATTATATCCATTTCTATGTCAGATATGATTTAAGAACTAGACTTAAAAAAAGTCTTTTCAAACATTTAAAGTTATTCAATCACAAAATTAAAATTTCCCAATTAAAGACAATACTTTTTTAATTCGTTCTCTAAAAATTAATAAAACACCATGCACAACAATTTTTTACAATACTATTCAACAGAATTTATAAATTTTTAAGCTTGATTATTCTTTTCTTCCTATGATAAGTTAGAATAAACAGTATTTTTTTTTTCATAATCTTATCTAATGATAGAAAAATTCTATTCTATAGAATTACAATAAGTAATTAAATCTATATATAGCAAATTTAAAGAATTAATCTAAAAAATAAATACTTTCATGAATCAATATTTCTGATTTCTTTTTTAAATAATTACCAAATTAATTATCTTTTTCCTAACTATAATTCTAGATAATTTCTATGGATTTGAATAGAAATGTACAAAAATCAATAACAGCTTCTGTATGTAATTTACCCTAAAATTATTAGATTTTATTAAAGGAAAAACTTCTTTTTAAATTCAATTTTCTTAACTGATACATTTGTTTAATTATTATCGAATCTAATGTGAAGCATCTTTGAATCAAATATCTAAACTTGGTTAAAAATGGCCAGTTAATTATTAATCTTGGATCTACAAGGAAATCATAATAAAATAATTAGTTTTACCTTTTTTGTTGTAAATATGTGATCTATTTCTTATAATTCATATGCTATTATAAAGATCTGATTGACTAATTAAAGTATTTAAGTATTTGATGATGAAATAGAAGTCGCAAAGTCTGCTAATTCATTGTAGAACTAAGCATTGTAAGTTTAAATTAATTTCGGGGTTATATTTTCTTCATTGGTGATTGCTAAATACTAACAGGAGATTAATTCAATGACTTTAATTTTATTTTTCAAAATTATTTTTCATGCTTTAATTGCCTTTATTATTTTTTCCACTTAAAACAAAAGTAAAACAAAGATAATAAAAGTCATATAAAACTTATTAAAGGATCAGGAGCTTCAAAGGATTGAAGTTATAGTTTTTATTTGCATCGGAGTCAATCAGTAATCCCACAATTTTTAAAAGTTGCTGTATAAAATTATTCAAGTGAATCATGTTTTAATTATTTCTAACTATTGGAATAATGTTTAAAATTGGATATAGAAAAAAAATAAATATTACAGTAGTTTAAAAAGTTAGCAAATGAGTAAAGTATGATTTTTTACAAGTTTTTATTCCTTTTCATTAAAATAAAGATCGAATTGTATGAGTTCAACAAGGACACAAAAGTTTTCATAGGATTTTTTCAGAATAAAAATATTAGAAAGTTCCTCAGGATTAATTTCTATATTCTCAGAAAATATTTGATTAAGTTCTTAGAGTAGCAATAATCCTTTTTAATATAAACTCTTTTACGATGAAAAGAGATTATTTTTTATAAAATTATCAAAGCAAAAATTAAAGAGCAAGAATGTAAAAGATGTTGAATTTAATTATAATTTCCCTTCTGCATATAACTTTAATTAAGGCAAAATATCTATTCAAGTCTATGAAAAAAGCTCATTTGAAGATAAGACATTATCCGTAATTAAGAGAGAAATAATTGTTTAAAGGATAACAATATTCACTGGGAAAGTAAAAACCAAAGAATTTTTTAAAAAATCTAGATTTATTAATTATTAGAGATACTATTTATTTCATAAATTAGTTGCTATAAATTATTCTATTATATCATTAAATGGAATTCGGGATTGAGAAAGGATTTCTGAGACATTAAATAATAAAGTCTTATCATATTTTTAAGAGCGTTAAAAACAGTTTCATATTTCAATTACAGTTCATAATAAAATTAAGTGTTTTTAGAAATTTAGTAATTAAGATTAATTGTTATCAATTTGGTTTTAGGTGTCTAGATTATTATTATTATTATTTTATTTCAAATTTTCCATAATAATCTATGTGAATTCTTATTATTCCACTTATTTAGGCAAGATACTGACTTGTTAATTTATTAATTTAAATTTATTTCGTAATTATTATAGAATTTACTATTGATCTTATGTTCCTTTTGATTTTAAAAAATCAGAAAAAGAAAAGTAAATAATTAATTTCAATTAATTTAAATCAAATTTTGTAAGCACTTTTCTATAAAAGAAATAAATAAAATCATATAAATTTGTTTACTAGAGTTAAGGAAATTAAAAATGACTAAAAAGTCCTGAGAGCTCAAAGATACCTTTGGATATTAGTGATTCAAAAAAAGGTTCTATTTGAGTTGTAGAAATTTTTTCATTTGGTAAATTAAAATAAGTATGTTGAAATATAAAATCAATTGGTTTTTTCTAAATTAGTAATTCTTAATTTTTTTGTTAAGAAATAGTTTCAAATTTAGCTAATTCTTTATAATTATTCAATAAAATTGATTTTAATGAATTTATTGATTCTAACTAATATTATACTGGCAAATTTGCATAAAAATTGTTGCTTTCCTTTAACATTGAGAGTGTTGCTTCTGTTTATCTATTTCATATTTATAAGAAATTATGATCGTATATTATTACTTCATTAAATTCACAGTAAACGCAAAAATAGTGCAACGAAGATTCTCATTTTTTATTTATTCATTGTCCTAAACTGTAGACAAAATTTTAAATAAACCTTCAAAAACAAAAATTAATATATTGAATTGTTAATAATCCTTACTCTAAGCAGTTTAAGAATTTCGTGATTTATCAAATTCGTTTTCTTTTGCCATTTTTTTATAGTAATTTATTTCTAACTGTAAAGTCTTTTTATTAGAAACTTTTAAATCACTTTTTAAGAAAACAATTATAGATTATTATTATAAATTGAATCAAAAAAAGAAACTTGGATTATTTAATATAATCATCAAACTGCAAAACTGTTTATTCTGATAAAAATTCAAAACATTCTTTATGTGTATCGATTATAACTTACGTACTAGCTTGAAGCTTGCTAATAAGTAAAATAATACTCCTAAATAACCATAAGTGATTATTTTTAAATTACTAACTCATTTTTAGTCTTTTAACATTAATTCAAATTTTTTGATCGAAATTCATTTGGAGCTATGAACAAATATTAAAATGAATAGTATGAATAGTATTTAAACGATATTCAATTAAGTTAGCCATTGAATAAATATAGGATTATTCAATCTAAGACCATTTTGTTAGAAAGGCTCGAAATGCACGGTATGTTGCTTTGGTTTCTTTTAGAGATGATCGATTCAGATTATAAACATCCTGTAAGAAATTAAATAAAAGATAAATATGTTCACTGTTATTAATGGCAACATTTTTATTAGAAAAAATTATTGTAAAATATTATAAAAAAGTTTTGTAAAAATTTATTAAAAAAATAAATTTTAATGGATAAGAATTCATTGTTTTAAGAGTAAAGAGATAATACTTTTCTATAAATTATTCTTTCCAGAAGCTTGTTTTTTAGCTTCCTCTAAATCACTTTCTGAAATTTCAAGGATACTGCAAATTGCTTTCAAATATTCATCTCCTTCCTTGTGTTTTCTATTAAAACAATTATAAAGTTTTGCTTTTAGAAATGAAACTTATTTATTAAACTCGAAATAAATTTCAATAAATTTGCTTTTATATGGGCTTTTTCGTGTGTGGTTGATAACCAGGAACGATCGCCGTAACTTGAATTGAGTTAAGATTTCTTATTATATTAATTAAAAATAAAAAATAGCAACTTCTTATGAAAGTTTGTCAAGATTAGTTTATAATTCATTCCCTTGGATTATCAATTTTGCTTTCAATTTTTAATTTTCTTTTTCAAGTTTTTCTAAACCCTTCTATTATCCTATTGTTGTTTATTCTGGTAGCTTTTATTGTCTTGAAATTTATAAATTTATATTTTATATATACTACTACTACTCTCATTACTATTATTATTATTGAATTAATTAAAGAAGTTGATCCTTTTTCCCCTCGATAATCTAAATTTTTTAATCAAGTTCATTTAAAAGAATCTAATTTTATTCCGAGAATTTTACGAAATCTTATTCAAGCATCTACAATGAATTATTATTCATCACTAAAAAATTTTCAGTGAATTCATTAATTCATTGGAATAAAATCTCAAATAAAATCTAAATTTCCGTTTTTATTTAGAAGCAATCTACTAAGTTGTCTTCCGGATCGTAGATATAGATCTTGGGAGAAACAATATTGCCGCTTTAGTCAGGATTACTTTAAAATTTTTATATTATTTATGATTCCAAAAGACATAAATAGGATAAAACAGGCTTATTACTATCGACTTCAAGACTTTTCAAAGAATAAACATTTTAAAATACTTACTCTACAAATAATTCTACTATATCCTAGACTTTATCAGCTATTATTCCTTTTTCCTATTATAAATCTTTTAATTATGTCTTTAGTTTTTTTATTGATTCTTTCTACGTTTTTGTGGATGATTATAATTAAGTAATTTTATCGGGATCATCATTTAGATTCTTCTTACTAATTTCAACTTCTATTTACTTTTCTTTATCAGATATTAATTCATTTTGATATGAAATCAATTCCTCTTGATCATGCAATTTCTTTATCAATGTATTAATAGTTTCTTGCTAATATTATGTTTTCTCTTAACATTACTTAATTTATAATACTTAGTCTTAATTTTCATGGGATTCATTTTGATTTTGACTGCCTTTAATTTTTCTTTTATACTATTTTAGAGAAATTACTCTAAACAATTATTCAATGATCATAAATAATTTATTTATATTATCTTCATTTTATTTCTACTTTATTAACAACTCCTGGTTTAAAAACTTATAATTTTACAGTTATTCTTAAATCCTAAGTTGTCTAAAATTAATAATTAAATAAAAAAATAAAGAAGTACAAGCTTTATTAATCATTCATTTTAATTTAAAATTATTAACTTAGTTGATTAAGTTTCGTAATATCTTTCCAGGATTACTCAAGTGATTATTGACTTTAATTATAAAGAACTTTAAACGAAGTTAAAGTTGTTTTAAGATTCTTATTTTTTTATTTTTCAATTATTAATTATTATGTTTACAGTTAGTAATTATTTGAAGTACTTTCGAATTAATTACATCTTTCTTTCATTTTATTAATAATATTTTCTTTTATTTTAAGTTCTTAAACTAAATTTTCTTTCAATGACAATTTTTCTTCTATTAAAAATTTTAATTTCTTTGATAAATCTTCAGTTATTTTACGCAATTCATCATTTTTTTAGTTTACTTCATTAATTTTATCAATTTCCTCTTCCTTTTAAAGCTAAAACAATTGGTTATCTTCTTTGTGAGTTTATAACTCGTATTCAAGCTAAAAAATCTTTTATTAGAATCTAATTAAAAAATGTTTAGGAATTATATATAAATATTACTTGTAATTTTAAGCTTGAGAATCGAAATTTGATTTTCTGAAGGTTTAGAATTCTAGAATTTAAGAATTTAATTATTGTATTTACAATCTTGCAATAAAACCCAATAACAAAAAACAAATTAAATTCTTACTTCAGGGATTTAATTTCTTTAATATTTAATTAAGATTATATAATTTTCGATTTATTTTCTTCTGATAATTTTTAGAGATCTGATTGCAATTTACTATTAAAAACAAAATATGCTAAATAATTCTTTCATGGAAAACCAATTAGTTGTATTCAACTCCGAAAGATAATTTTAAATTTAATTAATAATTTCTGTTATATTCTTAAATTGCAATTCCTCATCAGTTTGCGATTAAATTGATTATGATAATTGAGAATCAAATATCGGGAAACTTGTTAATTATATGATAAATAATTTCATTTTATTTTAGAATTCATACTGCCTTTTATCTAATCTCTGTTTTGAGTTTTTCATAATTGTATCAATTTCTAAGAATTAATTCACACAAACTCACAAAAGAAAAATTAACTATTTTACATCACTGATGAATAACGGACGGTTATGTCATTTAATTGCATCTTTGGGGAGCTTGATCAAGATGATTGCCTTATTTAATTATTTATTTAAAATTAAAGTTCAACTTGCCAGCACTGTCTTATTATGTCTTTTTATGATATTGTGAAAAATTTTCTAATGTTTAACTCTTAAAATCAATATTAGTAATTGTATTATGAAACCTAATTTTAATTATTTTGCAAGGTTTTATTTAAAGAAAATTAGGATTGAATAATTGACTTTAATAATGAAAATTATGTGTTAATATTTAAGCTTTTATAACTTGTGTCTTTAACCTCAAAATAATTAAAAATATCTTAAAGATTGGAGATTATTGTTGATTGCAAACTCGTTTATTAGTTTAAAGTGCTTTCATATTTTTATTAGAGTTCCTAACCAAAGATAAATTCTGATTAAAGCTTTTTACATTCACAATTTATTTATATTCACAGTTACTTAATTAATCTTAAATCACTGATTCAAGTTATCTGATTTTTTCTTTTGAATTTTCAAGGATTTCATTTTATTAGAAATTCTTTTTTTATAGATTTGCTATCATTGTGTTTGTCATCGTTTCTTAAAGATTTGTTGTTGTAGCTTTATTTGGCAGATTTTTTTCTTTATTTATTAATTTAATTATTATCAAAAAAATTAATGATGACTCTCTTGAAAATCCTTTAGATCCAAAAAATTAATTTCTATATGTTATTTCTTATTCCAAAAATTTGCATTCGTTGAGGATTTTCATTCAAAGTTTTGCATTTAATTATTTGCTACATTATTATTATTTATAATTAATTCAGAATTCTTCTTTTATTTTTAGTCTGAAAAATGCTCTTTTATTAACAACTGATAATAAGATATGACATTATTCAGTTCCTTCTGTTTATTATCTACTTTATTTTTGAGCTCTTGATATTTATTTACTAGCTTTTATTCTATTTACTAAAAATGTAATTAACTTTACAAAAAGTAACATTAATTTCATAGAGACAATCTTTTTTAGCTGATATAAGGGATACATTTTCATTTTGCTTTGGATGGCTGACAAATTATGCGATTTTATTTTTTAAACATTAATATTCTTTAAATGATTATGATTCATTTGGTCGAGCTATTTATTTTTGAAGTTATTATTTCGGTATTGACTGTTTTGAATTCACAATATTAGAATTTTCAATTCCTTCTGAATTCTCTAGATTTTTAGTAAAAAAATTATTGCGTAATGGCATTGATTAATCTTTCTTTTTATAAAACTAATTAAATCCATCACTGTAGTTTAATAACTACTTAGGCGATTCTTGCTTTACAAAATTATAAAATTAAAGAAGTTACTTACATTAAAATTGTTAAATCTTCCGAGAAAGTTTTAATACAATTAGTAATTTTCAGGGGTACGACAAGAAACATTTTATATTGGCTATTATGCCTTTCTTGAACTTTAAAGAAACTAAGGAGACAAAAACTTTGGGTTTTTATGATTCAACTCCTTAAAAAATTAAGAATTTTTAGGCATTTCGTCCTAGCTCTAATTCTTCTTAGGATAATAATTTTCAGTAACACTTGAATATGGTAAACAATTATGTAATTAAGGAGATATGGATGTTGGTACTTTGCTTCCCAAGTTTGTGTGAAATTGCTTACTAATTTAGTCATTAAATGAAGTTTTTTAGAGAAGCTGCTAAGTGATTAAATGGAATTTTTTTATTTCAATATTCTATTTCATTGATTTTATTAAAATTGAAATTATAAAATAATAAATAAAAAGAAGAATTATAAATATATTAAATATCAAAATTTATAGTATAAAACTAATATAAATATTAAAAAGTAAAATATGATAACACATAAATTAAACAATTTCAAAATTTTTCATTATTTTATTTGAAAATAAAAAATAATTAGAGCAATAGTGACTAATAAATAACACTCAAGTTATAAAAGGGAGTAATTCCAAAAAAAGACACAAATAAAAGATAATAATTCAATGTTTGGCAAATTCAGAAATAGAGAAAATTAACTGATAAAATGTAATTTAATTGTAATCCTAATGGATGATCTGTAGATTAGAGTCATTATCATTAAAATAATAAGTTAATATTTTTATTAAATAGTATTATTTATAGTTTTAAAAAGAAAGTAATAAAATTTTGAAACAATTTGAAATTTAAAATATTAAAAAAAAATACAATAAATTGTAATTTATGAATTTATTGTTTTTAAATAAAAAAATCTAAATATTTAAAAAAAAATATAAAAGATTAAAATGTTAAAAAAATAAAATTTAAAAATTTGATTATTTGTTTGAAAATTAAAAAAAAATGATTGATTTTTCAATTTTTTGTTTCTCAAATCATGATAAATAGCAGAGCTATTAGGATGGCCATCGAAGCATTCAGCAAGTAAGAAAAGGTTGGGCATCCAATTGTTTTTGTTGTTCCAGTTTTGACTCCTGTGGTATACTAATAAGTATCTGGATCTTCATTTGTGGCAATCCAGAAATACTTATAATCAAGGCATTTGGTTGCAGGTGTCACTGCAACAGTGACGGCAGTATCTTATTGATAGAAAGCTTTGTTGAAAGCATCGAATGAATAGCCGGAGTTCTTTTTAAGTTGGATGTCAGTTGGATCAACTGTAGCATTTGTATACTAAACAATTCCTACAAAGACAAAACCACAAGTGTTGTTAACGCCCGCCCAAGTGAATGAGACACTAGTTTCTGATGGTGAGACACTTGGTGATTGGATCATGGGAGTACTAGGATAAGCAGAATTAATGCTGCAAGTAAGGGATTTTACTGTAATTCCACTAAGTAATTCTGAAGCGGTCAATGCAGTTTTAAAGGAAGAATCCTCTAAAGTTGATTTCGCATTATCAAGGCTTCCATCTGTAGTGAATAAGTTAGGCATAACGACGAAGTATTCTGTGTTATTATCGCTAGTCTATAGCATTCTTGTTGTTGAATTTGTTGAATTTGATGACTCAACAGTGCCGATTTCACTACATGCAACACCATCAGTGCCAAATACTCTATCTTTTTCTGTTTGTGTTTCTTTACAGATAATGCAAACAACTTCTTTTTTCTAAGCTGTTGTGAGTGAAACTGTAGTGAGATTGGTAGAATTTTCTACCAATTGCTAGAATTACATTGTCGCAACCAAAGGCTTTCCACCATTACTTTATTAAGTCCAAGTAATATCTTGTGCTTCACTAGCTGTACTAACTTGGTTCACACAATACATTCTTAAATAATAAACAGCCTCTGATTAAAGTTTTCCACTCATTAGAATAGTATTTGATGTTCCTTCATTTGAAGCCAAAGCGAATCCATAGAAAGTTCTGTGGGGATTAGTATAAACTGTTTCAATTTCAGTTTCTAAAATCTTTTTCTCTTCAGTGGCTGCTTGGATAATTGTATATTCAATTGAAGTAGCTGCTTGTGATTGGGATACAACATAGTACAAATTACCACTGTGACTGCAAGTACCATAAACAGTCATTTTTCCTACTTGATTAGAAGTATCGGGGGGAGTAACCTCTAGTTCTGGAGTTCCTGTTGGAGCATCAACAACGGTAACGGATACAGTACTCGGAGTCTCATAAGCTTTTTAATTGGTGCCTGACAAAGTCCATGATAATGTTGCAATATAAGACGATGGTTAAACTGCATCCTCTAATTATTTATTTCCCTCCACAACAAATTGAATTTGACTTGAAATATACTCCTCGGTATAAGACAGGGTTTGTTTGACAACAGCGTCTTTAAAGGTAACATAACGTGAGGTTTCAGTACCAGTGCCATTGGTAATATCTGAAGTTGCTGCTCCGTTGATTGTAATATCAGATTCTGGCATTTAATCAGCAAAGCTAAAAATAATTGGTAATGAATGACCTTTGTGGGGGACTTCATATGATGTTGATAAGGCTTTGAGAGGTAATTTTTCATTAACTGCTACAATGAATAAAGGTGGGAGAGTAGAATATGAGGCAGTAGCATCATGAGTCCAAGTGAGTTAATATAAGCCAGGCTAAGTTGAAGATTTTGGTGCAATTTCAAAACTCTTTGTAGAAACTCCAGTATTCAATTTTAATGTTGAAGGATTTAAACTAAACAGAGCAGAATAAACCCCTCCTTATGTAATAGTCGTAATATCTGCTTAGAAATTGGCTCCAGTGCTGACAACAATGGAAGCATCACATGAGTAGGTACCAATGTAACATTTTGGGATATTTGTCTCCCAGTTTAGTAATTGTTTAGTTGAAGAATCTGTGAAAGTGAATTGTTTTAAATTAGAAGTGCCATTGAAATAGCCTAGATTTGTCTTATAAGTTGGGATCAAGGGTTCTGTTACACTGCCAAACCATACAAGAGGGGGATTTACTTAAGTTTGTTCATAATTATATGTTGGAATGCCACTAATTGTTAAAGCATAAAGTCTTTCAGAAGTGTTGTTGTCGTCAGCTTTTAAAGTGATGTTCACTCTTCTAGTAATATTTGTTGTGCATTAAGCCGCGAAATCGTCAATTGTATCATTCTCCGAAATTTGAACATTCTTTAACTAACAGCTTGGATTCCATCCTAAGAACATCGCTTCATCGAATTCTTCGGGGAAATCAACCCACAAAGGAATTTCAGCTACAACTGAATTGGCTGGGATTTTGATGTGCATTGTGAAAGAATAAGTTGATCTTATTGCATTAGATGAATCTTGCTGATAATAGACTACTGGGAGAATTGTCGAAGCTAAAGTGCTTGGAGTTTCATCAGAAATTGAACTTGTATGGAATTCCATTGTGTTAAATGTACTCAAGTAAGGGACTAAAGCAAAATACATATCTTTGTTGTTAGTCAAGGTAGCTGGCCTTTAAATTCCAACAACTGAGAAATTGTGTCCATATGTTTCATTGTGGCTAAGATCAGTTCTAGCTAAAATAGAAATCCTGCGTTCGCTTTCATAATTGCAGTATGTTGGATAGGATTCATGGTAACATCTAATAACACCGAGTTTATTAAATCTTGGTGATAAATCACGAGCAAATTCAACATAAATTAAAGAGCCAGCTAAGAATCTAACAGAAGTTGTAGTGACATTTGTTGTTTCGTTAATATCTGTTTTTGCTTCTACTTTGACGTTGAAAGTGTATGTTGAGTCTTATCCCACGCTATCAAATAATCTATTCATTGTAATTGTTGCGACACTGGACTCAGAGGATACTGTTTTAAGTCCACTGTACTTCTCTGATTGATTATCACAGCTGCCAGTTCCGATTTTATCAGATAAATAATAATTTTCAACTGTGATTAAAGAACTTGAACTTGGTTCATTTTCTTGCACTTTGCCACCATAGCATTTGAAAGTGAATGAAGCATGGCCCTTTTCTGTTGGATAATCAAGTGTTGTTTATTTCTGTTTGTATTAAATTTAAATATCCGATAAAGTTGAGTAACTAAATGTGGAGAAGTCATGAGAAATACTTGTACTTGTGTATAATCCACACCGCAAATTATCAACAAGTCCTGAATTAGGAGAGTCTAAAAAGGCAAGGTTTATTTTGTATTTTGTAATATCAAGCACATCGTATGGGGTACTGAAAAAGAAAGAGAAATAAGTACGAGAACCGATAACTAAACTATGACGACTTGGATCTTTGACTGTAATCAAACGACTTTCATAAGATTAGGAAGTCCATGTTGCTTTCTTCTAACAATCATTTATTACTTTTTTAGCTCCCACATTAGGACTTACTGTTAAATTAGTATAAAAAGTAGCTTTAATTTAAGCAGTGTAGGAATTTGTAGTCTCAGCATCATTGCTAGTCGAAAAGAGCCAGAATGTTAAAGAAATTGGTGAAGCTGGAATAGTAACATCATTTTCTGTATCTGTATTTGTCAAAGTAAAAGTAAAATCTTTACTATTAGTATCTAATCCAACCGTACATTTTACATTCGATATTCCACAATAACATTTTGTGATTTTAGGATCCGCTGAAGTTGTTTCATATGTACTTAAAACAATTGTCATTGTTTTTCTCTCGCCTTCAGTAGTTGTTGCTGCCTTTAGTAACAGAGTAGTTAAAGGAGTTATTATTATAGTAGCTTTTGTTTAAGTAGTATTCAATTTAAAAACTTAGCTGGCTGTGCTAAGAGTACAATTTAATTTTGCATTTCCTTTCACTCCGGTTTAAAAGAATGACAGTAAATTACCTACTCTGTCTGTCCAGAGGAATCTCAAATGAGCTCCAATATCTGCATCCTTTCCATAATAATCAGGCCATTTCCAAGAATTAACTGTTAATGTAGGAGATACTAAACTTGAAATATTAGCAGTAGCTGAAGATTCAAATGTTCCTTCAAAAGGACAAACGATCAAATACTATGTAAGAGTCGATTTAATAGTCATTTCAGTGCAAGTTCCTTTAAATGGAACATCTGTAGAGTTGTCAAGACTCCAAGTAAATGTTGATCCAGCCCAATATTTTTCAAATGAATGCATTGTAAAATGAGCAGAAGCCATAAATTATCCAGTAGAATCTTCTATCTTTGCAGGATTATCATTTAAAAAATCAGTAAATCCAGTCGTAAAATGTCCATCTAGTGTTAAATTTGTTTTAACATCTGTGGGCTCACAATCATCAAATGAAGACCCAATGACTTCACTTTGAGTTGTATTCATCGTAGCAGGAAGAGCTTGGGATTAAAATGTACCATATTCATCTAAAACAATATCCAAAGTAGCAGCATATTTAGTAAAGGCAGAAAATAAAGGTGAAGGAACTTTATAATTTGAACCACCAATTTCAATAGTTCCGCTTATTTTAAAAATATTTTTAATAGTAGGATAAGTTTGATAAGAATTAATAAGTGCAATAAAAGCATACGCAAATGGAGCTGTAATTTTCACTGGGATATAATAATTAAATTCATTTCCTTCAGATATTTATGTACCTCCCATTGCAATCATCTAAGAATAATTTATTTTATTTAATTAAAAATACATTTAGTCCTGGATAATAATCTCCGTGTTAATCTATTGTAATAGTAGTAGAGTTTAGTTATTTTCTTGCGAAGTACCTGCAAGTAACGGATGTTGCAGTTGGTGAAGAGCATTCTGTTGGATTTAAATCAAGATCTCCACCAGATTATCCAATATCCATTCCTACATCGAAGAAAAACGCCACTCCGTCATTCGAACCAGTAATATCATTATCATGGATATTTCCTCCAACTCTAAGCAAAGTTGGAATGAAATCATAATCATTGGTAACATTAGCATCATCGTTCATATAATAATTTAAGATTCCTACTCTTAAAATTGTAGAAGTATTTGAGTTTCCAATTTCAGTTTAAAAATTAATTATCTAAACATTATAGATACCTGAGCTTGCTAAAATAGTTGTAGAACTGTCAACAGCAAGAGAAGTACTTCCTATTGCGTTGAGAAACCTAAAGCAAATCACAAAATCTATATCGGTTTAATCTGGATAAAGAGGATTGGCTAGAATGTTATTAAAAGTCACATTTCTGATACGAAATCCTTAATAGACAATACCATTAGCTTAGCTAGCAATTCCTCCACAAACATTTTCAGACATATTAGCGGTTGCACAAGTCCAATGAAGTTCCCAATAATTATCTCTCAGATACCATTGATTATAAGTATATTTGCTATCAGTATGAAGTGTAGCAAGTGGAATATAAGTAGTAGCATCATAATTATCATTACATACTTATATATCGTTAGTGTCACCATCAGTATGCAAGCAATTTTAGGTAAGTAATATTGTTTTTGTTTCTCCATAAAAAGTTTTTGCCGCAGTATCACCGTCTGATGTATGCATGATTTCAACTCCCTTAAAGATTGTTTTATTATTTTCACTATCATAATTTTCTCCAAAACTCAGGACAAAATTATTAGCAAGAATTTTTATCACCAAACTTGCGGAGCTATTTGCTTTACAGTATGTATTTGTGGCACCTGTTTTCCAAGTTTTAGTTTCGCATTATTCACCGTACACTTCAGGAGCAGTTTCTCCACAGCATTGCTACTCAAATTTTGCTTCAATCAGTACAAGCAAATCGAAGGTACCATTTTAATATTTAATAGAAGATCTTCCATCAGATGTTGTTTTTGCAGCTTTAAATACATCTGTATAGTTCGTTATATAGTGATCAAAAGTTGTTGGCACATCGGCAACTGGATTAATTATATCAAAATGTTTATTATAATCAGCATTTTTCACAATGGTTGTCATACCACTAATACCAGTATTAGATGGGGAAGCTGTAACCGTAATTTAATTTGCTTTTTCTCCTGATCCTTCTTAATGATAGAATTCGAATTTTCCAAAATCATCTAAGTCTAATGTCGCTGAATATTACACCACATAAGCAAATTTAATACTTTTTGTTACACTTGCACTAAGCTTTCCAATATTTTGGCATATAATATATTTACTTGACACATCTGTTAAACAGCTTATTGCTCCCAGGGAACTCATTTGAGTCATATCAGTATATATTGACATATCATTTACATATAATGAATTATTAACATTAACTTTCATTTTAAATCCCTCAGATTCAGGGAAAGCTCGTGTAGGTTAAAATGAAAGTGTAATTTTATTCCAGATTGCATAGTTGTCGGATAAATAAACTCTTATTGGACATCCTTTAGATAATCCATCGTCATAAGGCACACCCCATAAAAATTTTGTTGAAGAAGTTGTTATGCCGATTTTACTTGTCGAAAAAAAATTTGTACTTTCATCTGAATATTCATAAATATAATTAGCATAATTTGAAACTAAATAAACTGACATGGTCCCAGTCGTACTAACATAATTAGGGGTGTTCACTTTAATTTTTAATTTTAGATATTCTGTATTAGCAATGGCCAGTTTAGTAGAATTTTGATATCGAACAAATGTTAGCAATGTATCTGTCACCTTATAAGTATAGTCTCTGTTTAAAGTCAAGGGTAAAATTGGAGTGCACCCAGTGTCATTTTCAGTACAGTTTTTACTGATTACTTCAACACCTCCACTCCAAGTAAAAGGTCCAGTCATCTTGAAGTAATAGGTTCCACCAGATTCATAGTTATTAGTTGTTTTAACAGTGAGATAAACATTATAACTCTATTCAAAATATGTGTTTTCAATTATATTTGATGTCTAATTCTCTGAAGTTGCAGAAAGACTTAGAGAAACATTTGCTAATTTTGCAGGGGCAGGAGCAATTGCAACAAATCCGCATGCATTATTATAGTCATAAAGTTAATAATTAGTGATTGCACTGGATGATTTCCCAGAATAGGTTGCCAACTAAATTGGAGTATCATAATATTAAGCTGTAATACTGGTTAGTCCAGTGGATATTGACAAATTTAAACTATACCATTGGCCAGCATTCAAGTTAGAACCCATAGTTATCAGATAAACGGAAGTCGAAGATGATTCATTAACTGTAGCTGAAGCAAGATTAGTAGTTGAACCCGTAATAGTGATTTTAGCTGATGGTGTAGTGTCAAAAGAAAATGGCCAGACTACTCTCAAAACTTCGCCGCTATTTAAACAATTTTCAAGTTTGAAATATAACTGAGCAGATTTAAAATAGTTCTTTGAAATTTTAAAAAAATAAATTAAATACTTTATTTTGATAGTCTAAGGTAGCATCTGAAACATAGATATGCCCAGCGAACGATAGCGTTAGAAAGGTTAATAGAAATAGAAGATTTTTCATTTTTGAAATAAGTAAATTAATTTTTTTAATTATTTTTAAAATGTGGTAGTATTTATAGGAAAAAGAGTTTATTTCTAACGTTCTATAATTAATTCTAATTTTACTTTATAAATAACAATGTAGTAAAAATATTTTTAATTTTAAATTATTAAAAACAATGTGATAATTTTGATTATAAAATTATCATAATAAAATTATCGTAATAAAATTAAAATATTTTTCTATGTTTAATTTAGCCTACTTTTAAAATGGTAAAAATTCCTAAAAATCAAATTAAAAATACCGTGATTAAATTAGCTTAATTAAGCCTAAATTTAAAATGATAAAAATTCCCAAATCAAAACACAAAGCGTAAAACAAATATTATAATTGATAGAAACACATCAAAAAACACATAAAAATGAAACAAAAGGAAGGGCAACAAGAACTTATTAAAAAAGTCTCAAATTAAGAGAATTTTAATAATTTAATGAGAGGTGTGTCTTGCTTTTTCATTTATTTCTCGTCAATTGGCCAGGATTTTAAAGTCATTTATTAGCAGTTTTTTCGTCAAATGAAGTCCTTCTTTAGGTTGGTCTTGATGATTTTAATCGAGTTGTAAGGATATATTGCTTCAAACATTCATCGAATTTAAACTAATCTTTTCCTTAGGAAAAAGAGTTGGATTTATTTTGTTTTTAATTTTATTTTTTGTTTTATATTTGTTGTATAAGAGAGAAAAAATGAAATACAATAATTTTTATTTTTAAATATTGGGAAGCAAAATGTGTTTTTCATAAAGAATTATATATATATTTGTGATCAATTCAATCGTCTACTCCCGACTTTGAAGGTTCCTTGTGATCTAATTAATGGAGGGAAATTCTAGGGATTGTTTTATTCATGTTTGTTACAAAATGGTTGGCCTTTTTTTGGTTAATTAAAATAATTGGAGGAACAAAAAGATCTTTTAGTTTTAGTCTCTCGAGACAGGGGACTCCTTTAGATTTTAAATTTCTCTTCAAAGAATGCTACTTCATCCAAATACTTCTTCTATCTATTTATGTTTTTCACTTTCCTTTCGGAATTCAAGGTTTTTAGATTTGTCTTGACTTAAGGACCTAAATTGCACGTTTTATTGGATTTGGCTTTCTTCGTTGAAGCAAACATCCAGCAATCTTTATTGGAGACAACAAGGAAATCATCTCATTAGTTTTTAATCAAACGGAAAAATCTTGATTAAATTCAAATTAGTGAATCTTCAGGCAATCGATAAGGTTCTGGCTCCGAAGCAGTTAAATCAAAGGTAAGTAGTGTGATAAAACAAAATTCACATGTTGTTTTGCCAAAAATCAATCAGGCTTACCTTATTTTTTATATTAAAAAAATTTTATGAAAATAAAATTATTGATAAAATTTAAAATTGATTTTTCAATGGCATTTATAAGAAAAAATTTATGAGCTCAGTACAGAAGAGTTAAAAATGCAAAAAATGCAGAATAAACTCGATTAGAAAAATAGAAGAATTTAAAAAATAGATCGAAATATTCTTTACAATTTGCCTGAAAAAAAATTGTAGAATCCAAATATGTCCTTATTAATCTCGTAAATCAAAAACTAAACAATATTTAACTCTTAGAACACAAATAAGTTTCAAAACCTGCGTAAGCGAATCGACGACTGCAAAAATTTATGAAAAATAAATCTTAACTCCAAATATTGAAACAAAATTTATTGTAGTCAATTTTTTTCTCCTTTGAAGTCCTCTGAAAGGATTAAACAAATAGATTGAAGTATAATTTCGAAAATTATTGAATTGACCATAACAAATATATATATAATTCTTTATGAAACATAAATTTTGCTCACTAATATTCAAACCAAATTTATTTTATCCAAATAAATTGAATAAATAAACAAAAAATCAAATTTAAAAAAGCAAAATCTTATCGTAAGGAGGGGAATACAAAAAACAATATTTATCTTGCTACTCATTTGAGAACAGGCAAAAGAAGGATGTGATTTGACAAAAAACTTACCAGCAAAATAATTTAAAACAATATTCAATTGAGGAAAAATAAAGGACAAAACAAGACACACTTCTCATTAGATTATTAAAATTTATTAATCTTAGACATCTTTGACAAATTCTTGCTGTCCTTCCTTTTTGTTTCATTTTTAGTGTTTTTTTGTCTTTTTATTGATTATAAAATTTGTTTTACGCTTTGTGTTTTTGATTAAACAATAATTATCGTTTTAAAATTGTTTTTGCTGCATTTTCAAAAGATTTAGTCCAATTTTAACTAATTTATTTATATCGTAATATAATTAGTTTGCTAATTAAACATCAGAAATAAAATTTAACATTTTTGATTAATTTTAAAATGGTAAAAATTCCTAAAAATCAAATTAAAAATACCGTGATTAAATTAGCTTAATTAAGCCTAAATTTAAAATGATAAAAATTCCCAAATCAAAACACAAAGCGTAAAACAAATATTATAATTGATAGAAACACATCAAAAAACACATAAAAATGAAACAAAAGGAAGGGCAACAAGAACTTATTAAAAAAGTCTCAAATTAAGAGAATTTTAATAATTTAATGAGAGGTGTGTCTTGCTTTTTCATTTATTTCTCGTCAATTGGCCAGGATTTTAAAGTCATTTATTAGCAGTTTTTTCGTCAAATGAAGTCCTTCTTTAGGTTGGTCTTGATGATTTTAATCGAGTTGTAAGGATATATTGCTTCAAACATTCATCGAATTTAAACTAATCTTTTCCTTAGGAAAAAGAGTTGGATTTATTTTGTTTTTAATTTTATTTTTTGTTTTATATTTGTTGTATAAGAGAGAAAAAATGAAATACAATAATTTTTATTTTTAAATATTGGGAAGCAAAATGTGTTTTTCATAAAGAATTATATATATATTTGTGATCAATTCAATCGTCTACTCCCGACTTTGAAGGTTCCTTGTGATCTAATTAATGGAGGGAAATTCTAGGGATTGTTTTATTCATGTTTGTTACAAAATGGTTGGCCTTTTTTTGGTTAATTAAAATAATTGGAGGAACAAAAAGATCTTTTAGTTTTAGTCTCTCGAGACAGGGGACTCCTTTAGATTTTAAATTTCTCTTCAAAGAATGCTACTTCATCCAAATACTTCTTCTATCTATTTATGTTTTTCACTTTCCTTTCGGAATTCAAGGTTTTTAGATTTGTCTTGACTTAAGGACCTAAATTGCACGTTTTATTGGATTTGGCTTTCTTCGTTGAAGCAAACATCCAGCAATCTTTATTGGAGACAACAAGGAAATCATCTCATTAGTTTTTAATCAAACGGAAAAATCTTGATTAAATTCAAATTAGTGAATCTTCAGAATATTCAGAAATAATGGATAACGTATTCTTACTTCGAAACAAAGGTAGTTACTCTGCTTCGCATAATTTAGTTCGCCAGAAAATACTGTGTTTTAAAAATATTTCCTTGCTTTTTTTTTTTTTTTTTCTATAAAGACTTAAATTTAAAATTATTGTTGTTTTACTCTGTTGATTTTCAATGCTATTTATAATAAAGAATTTATGAGTTCAATAATATTCAATTTTTTATAATTATTCAAAATACAGAAAAAAATTTTTGAACAATTTATTTGAAATAAAATCAAATAATGAAGCACAAAATATTATTTTGTATATATCGTACAAAAAATCAAAACTATTTAATAATTCTATTCTAAAAATAATTTTCAGAAATAAAAGACAGCCATAAATATTCTTAAAATGAATTACATAACCGAATGCTTGCCTCCTTTCCATTTAGATCCCTAGATTTAAACTCAAAACTCTCTGATTCAAAATGATGATTTTGATAATATTCTATTTTTTGAGTCTCGAAGGCCTCAATGCACTAGTCCTGATTTAGAAAAAATTTTCAATTCAGGGATAGATTCATAATTGGAATCAGAGTAATAAAAAGAAGATAAAAAGAAAGAAGAAAATTAAGAGAATGAAATAGCTTTTGAATTTGACTTCTAATACTTTGAACAAGATGCCACCGAAAATGAGGAACCATAGCAAATACAATGTTAAAAATAAATTGAAGAGAAATAAATGGAACCAATTTTTAAATTATAATATCTGCCAAACAAGAAAATAGCTAAACAAACAAAAGCCTCAGAGAATTAGCGTAAGTAACGGCTTGATGCATTACAAAGATTTAAACAAAAAAAGGAAAAAAGAAAGTACAGCCAACTCACTGAAGATACTCATCAAACCAGTACTATTGATTTTTCTGTTTTTCACACTTTTTGAGTAATTTTTTTTGTCATTATATTATTTTGATTTCTTTGTTGTAATTCATTCATTTTTTCATATTATATTAAATTTAAATTAAATTTGCTTACATGTTTTAATTATATTAGAACATAAAATTAAAACCCAAAAAATACTCATTTTTTTTTGTTTCTCCGACTTTTATACTTCTTCGGTGTCCCACGTCCTTTAAGCTTTCCAAACTATTTCATTTTTTCCCGCTTTTTATCTAATTTCATTCTTTTATCAACTAGTTTTACATCTCTTCCCTATTTTACCTTATCAGTTCCTGCTTGTCTCACCACAACCACTTTCTTATCATGCTTCTTCCCCTTCGATATAGCTTTTCGGACAATTGCTTTAGCCTTTTCAATTTTTTGTGCTTCACTTAGCCCATCAGTTTAAAGTACTGCTTATGCTAGTTAACTACCTTTTTTCATCATCCTTAAGACACGTTTTTATTTTCTAATTTTAGCTTCCATTACTTTTTTGGGGGTTTGAGCATTAATTTGTTACAGTCTTGCTCGCTCTGTATCGACTTCTTCTTTTGTTATTGGTGGAGTCTTAAACCAATGCTTTTTTTCATCATTCACAAACCATTATGGTAAATCAAGTTCTTCATCCTCCCAGTCACATGCATATTAATGCGCTGGTGTCAATGTTGAATCTATAATATATTCTCTTTTTTTTTTACGTAACATTTTCTTTGCTAATGCTAAACGCGAAACAATCCCATCTGGATCAGAAAAATCTGGTTTTACAAATTCTATTTCATTATTTCCATCATCATCTTTTGACTTCTTGTTTTACTTTTTTTTGGCACGCTTTAATGATTCACGACGTTTCTCCATATCACTTTTTAATTTCACGATATGGGTATCATTTTCATCATTTATAATTTCTTATTATTATTATTATTATTCTTTTTTAACTTTTTTTTTGGGTTAATCCAATTCTTCCCTTTCTTTAATTCGTTTTTTCCCTTCCTTTTGCCCTTTACTTTCTAACTATTCCTTCCTGACTTCAGAGAACTATAAATCCTCTTGCAAATCTTAAAAAATTTCTTAATCAAACCATCGTCTCTTAAGCTTATCTTTTACATCTTCTAATTCTTCTAATTCATTCAAATTACTAAATTTATTTCCTTTTTCAGGATTTAAATTTAAAGGCTCACACTTCAATTAATCTTCATCTACTTATACTACTTCGCCAGCCTTTTTTTTATGTTTTTATAATTTGTTTTATTTTTGTAACTCTTATGCCTTTTATCTTTTCTCTAATTTTACTTAAAAGTTTAATTCCAGATTATCTTCCATTTCTGCAACATCTTTATTCCTAAACCTTGGCCTTTCTGACTTCTCAATTTCTTCTTTTTCTTTTTTTTTTTCCTCAATTTGATCCAGATCCACAAACCCCAATCTCTAAGCATTCCTTATTTTCGAAAACTCAAATAATTCTTAATCTTCATCTTCTACATTTCCTATTTCTTCACTAATTATTCCCATAACACTATTTTATTAAGCAAAGGATTTAATTTTCTTTTTTTCATCCTTTTTTAATTATTTTATAGTCTATTATTACTAATCTTTTATTTCTTTATCTAGTTCATCATCAGTATCAATTTCTTCTTTTACTTCCTCCAATTTATTACTTTCATCTAAATTACTTTTTTCTTCTTTCGTTTTTTATAAATTCAGTTTAAATAATATCTTTGACCTCCATTTTAAAATAGCTGATAATTCTCTTTTCCCAAGAACTTTTAAATCACCAAATAAAGCTTCCCAATCCTCTGGCGGTTTAACCTTTGCCATAAATTCCTTTTTTTCTTCTTCATTTACTTCAATTTTATTAAAGTCATAAAGAATAGCAAACGGATTTTCACTTTTTACAAACTTTTCCAAACTAATAGTCTGAAACAAATGTTATGGTACATTTTCAGCATATCCCGTTCTATTTCTTTTTCTTCGTAAAATATCTTATAAACTTTAAATTTCTTTCGAATGATAAGTCTCCATAATATCATTTTCGGTATCTTTGAATACAAATTTGCTATCGAAAAACTTCTTATCTATATAATCTGGGGCTAAGTAATTCAATCCCACGACAAAAATTTCCGCACTTTACTATCTTGATGCTTCAGGTTTGGTTGCCTCAACACGCTCAAAGAATTTCTGCAATACCCACATTAATGAATTGTAATCATTTGATCTGAACACTTTTGTTACAAAAACACCACCTTTTCTTAAAAATTATGACGCAAGTTTAAAAGCCGCTAACACTAATTCAGTCTATGAAAAAGCATCCATCACCCATGAGGCACCCACGTTTGGTGCTCCATCATTCAACACAACGTCAGCTTTTCCTCCAGGGCCAATATCCTTTTTAATCTATTCACAATCAATTATTCAATTAGAAAAAAAAAAAAAATTACCAACGAAATGCATTATTGAGACGTAATATCACAAACATATGTTTTACAATTAGGCACAGGCTTAATAGGATCCAAATCAACTCCAATTTTAATACTATTAAATGGCATATAGTTTTCAGCCACTTATAACCACCCACCAGGGGCAGCACATAAATCCAGAAGTACATTTGCTTTCGATAAGAAATTGTATTTTTTGTTTAATTGCAGCAACTTGAATGCAGCACGAGAACGATAGCCAGTTTCTTTGGCTATATGGTAAAATTTGTCCAGACGGGCCTTATTTTTGGTTTTTTTTGGCATTTTTTGTTTGAAGGAAATTCTACCCAATTAATTTTTAGTTTATTTTGATTTTTTTTTTATAGAAAGTCAAAGTGTTTTTGAAATTTAGAATAAATAAGAAATATTGAATTTTTTTAAAGAATTAAAAAGTTTAAATTTTTTTTTTTAATTTGACAAGATTTACAAAAAAATTTTACTTAAATTTTTACTTTAAATTCGCGAAAAAAAACAAATAAAAACAATATTCACTAAAATCAAATTTATGAAACCTTAACCATTAATTAGCAAATAAGTCTTATTAGTAAAGCCAATTCAACCAAACCAGCAACCACTCCTTTGTCCACACGATGATTTTGAAAATATTTTATTTTTCGAAAAATCGCGAGCCAAAAGTTCGACTCCAGATTTTGTAAAAATTTTTAATAATGATCCCAAATACACAGCGGAATAAAACGAAGTAATTTAAAATCCTAATTCAAATGAAGAAGAATTAGCATAGATTGATTTTGATTATAAATCTTGTGGGTCTGAATTACCATCTAATCAAGAGATCCAAGATAATCTGAAAGAAGAAGAATTAATTCAGACAATTTAAACGGTGCCAACAATTTTTAAGGTCCAATATATAAATAAAAACAAATAGAAATAAGTTGCCACTAAATCAATTAAAAAAGATAATCATTATTAACAAGCTTTATAAAGGTATCGCGAAAAAAAGAAAAAAAGGAAGATGAGTGAATTTACGGATGAAATGTAAAATTCTTGAAAATTAATTGATTTTTGATATGTGATAAATATTGTTTTCCTTTCATTTTTTGTTTGATTTTTTACTTATTAAATAACTACTTGTTGTTGTAAAGTAATTCATATATTTTATTTCATAAATTTTTTTTGTTTTAAACTGATTAACAAATACAAAAATCATCACTTTCATTCTACGATAATATCATCAAAGCAATGTTAATCAAATAATCCACCAAATCTTTCTTTTCCTGTCAATGTAAAATCAATAATTTTCTCAAATGTATTATCTTTTGGTTTAATTTCAAATTATTTCTCTACAATATTTTTATTCAATTCTTTAATTTCCTCTCGAATTTCATTTTTATTCAATTTATCCTTATCCTTAAACTCTTCTAATTCTTCAAAATATTTATTCAGTCTCCAAACTCTGCTTTTTAATAAAGAATGCTCGATATTAAAGATATCTGTCACCATTCTTGTTTAGAATAATTCCTTTTCAGGCGAGGTACCCATTAATTAAGGAGATGCATTGCATTCAATAAACCAAAGATTTAATTAATCATCCAACATAAAGTCTAATCCAAACATTTCAAACACATTACTTTCTTTTAAAAACATATGTTGCGTCATTAAGACTAAATGTACAAAGGATTTTTTAAATTAAGGACGGAGATAATTATCCAACCATTTGTCATCTTTAATTTTGCCCTTAAATATAATATTTAAAAAAATAATTTTTTTATACTTATTTTAGTAAATAGTCTTACAATTTCTCCATACTCCACATCTACATTTCCTAAAGTTCTTCTTTTGTATGCACACCTGTTTCGTTTGCATATAATTCCGGATTCGCAAAAATACCTTTAGATATTTCAGTATTAGTCAGATGTGAGCTTTTCTTAAAAACAAATTCTTCTATCCATTATTATGAAAAATAAACCTTTGTTGAATTCTTATCATATTTTGTTAATGAGATTCTTAAAAACCCATCATGATAATAGACAATTAATGGGTTAGTCGATGCAACTAACATATAAATTCTAAAATCAAATTTTCTGTCATCAATTACTAAAGGGTTCGAAATATATTGCTGCATTAGTATGTTATCAACAATTTCGCCACAGAGTTCACCATTTTCATATTTACGACTGATCCGTTTTTCATTTTCTTTTGTCATTAATTCAAGTCCTAAAAAAAAAATTAAAAAAGCATTTAGAAAAGGAAAATTAACCCCGGCCACGTGATGAACCGTAACTAATTTTTGATATAAATGGAATAGGTTCTTTTTTTCTTACTAATTTATAAGCTTTTGAGTTAATATAATTAAAATATTAAGTGCATTCTTCTTTATCTATCAGAATTATTATGAAATAATTTTTAGAAAACTATCTAATCTATAAGATTTTGGAAAAAATGAGTTAGGATCAAAACATTTTGCATGTTATTTTTCCATAACTGCAGTGTACTTGCTATTAAAGTATTAAGTCAAACAAATAAATATAAAAATAACTTTACACTTTCAACATTTAAATCCTTTCTACTCAACACTCCATGTCCTGGAATATGGTTATACATTTATGTCATGCAAAATAAATTTTATCCATATGTGTGATAATAATGGAATTTTACTTTCTTTGTAAAAATCATTGTCACATTTTGGGGGATTTCATACTTCCTCTAAGTAGAATTAAATTAACAATTTTCATACAGAATTCCATAACGATTTAGGCATATCCTTAGAAACATCATCTGTCATAACATCAAATCCCATTTTTTTCATTACTAATCCTCTTGCTAATCCATCCGCATTATAATCCGTAAAGAAATTTAATTTCCCAAAAATATTTTCTGGGTACTTCAAGTTCTACAAATCAGTATTTAAGCAATAGGATGGATTATTTATTAACCCCATATTCGGAATATTGGGATTAAATATTTCGTTAGGATCATCATTAAAATATTCAGGAGGCAGTTATTCGTAAAATCCCAATTAAGCAAAGATATTCTTGTTGAAATCTAAAGGCTAATCATTAGTTGTGAAAAGTGCTTCAATGACTGAAGGGGCTAGGAAGTAAAAAATAAAATATGTTAAGAAATAGTGAAATATAACAAGAACTTATCCGAATAAATGCCATGTAAATGAAGATTAAAGCCAAGTTGATTCCGATAATGAAAATAAAATAGCATTTTAATGTACAACGGAACATTATTATTTTTGTTTTAAACTATAAATAAAATTATTATTTTTTTTTTATTTATTTAATTAGTTTTCACATTTGTGAATATGAAATATTTTTTTCATCATTAATTTATAAAAAAATATTAATTTTATTAATTTTTTAAAAATTTAATTATAATATTTTGATTTTTAGGACACAGTTGATTGTTTTTATTTAAAACAAAAAAGGATTCAAATTAGTTTAATAATTATAATGACATTTATTATTTATTAATTCCAACTTAAAAAAACCGTATTTTTATTCTAAAAAAATTTAATTTTATTATTTTAGAAACAATTTATTTAACCAATAATGATATTCACTATTTTATTTCTAATAACTTTACCAAAGCAAATATTTTGCATTAATTTGCAATGTCCCTTCGGTAGTTATAATTCAAACGATAATTCATAACTTATTTCATGTTAATCATGTGATTCTAGTTGTTAATCCTGTGTTGGAGCTACAAATACTTCATGTATTTTATGTTACGAAATGTAAATTTTACAAACAATTACAAAATTGTTTTTAGATAAGAAGCCAGAAATAATGCATGTCCCAGTTGTGCGACTGGAAGTTATGAGAATTTAGCTGGTGAATGTGTGACCTATGATACAATTTAAGGAGAATATCAAAATTTTTTGCCATTTTCGGGAGAAACGACGACTGTTATAGAATTTGGACAGGCTGCCTTTTTAGCAATCTAACTTCAAAGTTTCTTTTAATAAATTTTGTTGTAACATATTCAGATGAAGAATATTTATAAGACATTATTCTTGAGCTTTTATCAACTCAAAATGGAAAATCTGCTTCAATTTTTTATATTTTATCTCGTGTTACTCAATCAGATTCTATTGCATTAACAAAATCCTCTCGAGATGCACTGTTTGATTTATATTAAAAAATTAGCATAAAATACCTTGAAAATTTTGATTATTATTCCATTAAATATCTCATTAATTCAATTTCAAATACAATAGTTTAATATAAACAACTAAAGAATGAAGAATAAGAGTCAATTAAACTCACCGATCTAGAAACGATGGAAACTTTATTTATAACAAAATTTAGTGAAATTTAAGGAAGTGGATTTAATGCGAATGGATTACTTGAATTTGCAGTATAAATTATTGAACCTGTTAATTCAACTGATTTTGTTTAATTTACATTTTTTAATTGGATTGAAAACAATGAATATATAATAACAAATGAATTTTATGATGATTTTAGTTAGAATTATTCATGTTCCTCATTTAATAATAGTAATTATAATTTAACAGTTGAGATTGATAAAAATGCATCAACACTCACTTTATAAATTCAATTAAGTGCATTTCTTTCATGTGGATGGTATAAATATATTAATCAAAAAAAAATTTAAGGAATCATTTTTTTACGTAACTCGGAAACTTAAGAATAATATTATACTAAACTTTCTATTCATTATGAAATTGATGATGACACAACAGAACTCAAAATTCCGGATAAAACGCGAATAAATTCGATTATTTAACTGAATTCCAAAAATATAGAAGAAGAACATGTTATTAGTACGAAATATTTCGCCGTACCTTACTATATCGATTCTGATGGAAATTATTTGTCAATTATTAAGAGTTAAAATTTTATTATTGGATTCTATTTGCCTGTTATTAAACAAAGTTATGAGTATGAGATTACTCTTACTGCCATTTAAAATGATACTTACTATGCCAATTTAGTAATAAAAACTAATTTATTTTAATCTTATTGATTTTTATATAAAGACAAGTTTATAAGATAATTTCAAAATTACCCTCACAGAAATTCAGCGTTCAAGCCTTTCAGCAAATAATGAATTTTTCTACCAGGCTACAATTGAATCATCTTTAATTCGTGATGGGATCTATAATTTTACAACTTATGCATAAGCGAAATTAACCTTACAAAGAAGAAATTTAGAAAACTATTAAAAGCTTGAATTGGCAGTAACAAAGAATATTGATGTTGAAATATTTGGGACTTTTAATTTAACTGTAAGATTTTACTTTGATTTAATTAAATATTTAGGGTTTTGCAAATGTAAAAGTTGAAGAATCTTCAAATATTGTTGTAATTATTATAATAGTAATATCAATCTTTGTTTTGATAATTATAGTATTTGGAATCATAAAATATTACAATATTCTAAAATAACGGCGTCATTAAGCCCGATAAAATAATTATATTGTATCTTTTACAAATCAATTAATCTAAAACACAAGTGACACTTTGATATAAAATAAACCAAAAGTTAATACAATTAATAAGAGCAATGAGGATTTATAATAGAAAACTCAAGATGATTAAGACTAATCCTAGGCTTTAAATAACGAAACAACGCCTGTTATATTAGTAGTAAATTCATCTGAAAGTGGGAATTAAGAAAATGAAGAATCATCAAATCAATTGTAAATATTTTAATTTATACTTTTTGTGTTTTTAATTTGAAAAAAAGAAATAAAATCGAGCAAGAAGAATCGAATGATAGATTTAATATCACAGAGAGTATTATGATTGAAGTTCCTTAAGAGAAGGAAAAGTAAAATTTGACAGAAAAATTAAATGAATAGAAAAAAAAGCTTTAAGAATAGATTAAATAGAGACGATAAATAGCAAAAAGTAAATTAACTGCAGATAGTTAAAATAATTTGATTGATGAATCTAAAAATAACTTTGAAAAAAAAACCTAAAATAAAAAAATTTCAGAATAAGAAATAAAACGTAAACTTGAACTCTTAAAAAAGAAGAAAAGCAAATTACGTGGTTAATAAGAAGAAAATTGAAAATCCCCTCTCCTCACCTCCTCTCCCTTATTTTTTTTTGCTATTTCATTAATAATTTTTTTGTATTATGTTATATTAATTCCAAGAGAAAAAAAATAAAAATTTAACTAATTTATTATTAATTTTTATCACTTGAGTCACTCATTATTAAATTTGTTATTAAAGACCTAAAGTTGTATGCAGAGATCCTTAAGTTCTAATTGTCCTTCTAAAAACCAACACGATTCATGCTTTGATGATCCAGAAGAATAATTTAAAAAAACAATGGAACCCATTCTATAAAAAGCTTCTAAATTCAATGAAAAGTTTTAAATTTGTTTTTGAATAATAATCATATTATTAGATTCCTGGAGAAAAAAAATTAACAAATGTTTTCATAAATGTAAAACATGTTTCATAGCATGATCAGTCAGCATTCAAATCATTCAAAGGATGAATTATTCCTCTGTGAAAAAGATGCAAAATATAAAGAAAGAAAAGCCTAAGATTAAAGCGAATTAAACTCGGAACTTTAAAATTTAGAATAATGAACATTTTTAAATGGGTCAAATGTCAAATTAAAACGAATTGATAATCTTGATTAAATTTCCACGTTTGTAAGAAAAGCGACTTAGGAATAATAAAAATTATAAACTAAGCTATAACTTGACAAAGAAACAAATGAAAATAAATGGAAAAAAATGAGATATAATTTATGTCCACGTGTTGATTGTAAACAAATTGATAAATTGTTATAGATCACTCAAAAAAAGAAAATTGAAAAAAAGCCAGAATAAGAGTAAATGTAAAATACTTTTTTGGAAAGCATTAAACTAGCAGAAAAAAATAGTCTTCACTCAAAATAAAATGAAATCAATAGAAAAATTTATTAGGATCTTGTTTTAAAAAAACTTTATCTGAATTAAAAATCCTCGAGTCTTTCCCCAAATTAATTACTCAAAAATATCAGGATGGCTACTAAATAGACACTATCATAATTTACTATTTTACAAAAAAATTCTTCATAGTTTCTCCCTTGTATCAATGTTGATAATATCTAAACAGAGCTTGAGAAAACAATAAAAATTTATTCAAACACACGTTCAAATTCATTTGATCCGAAAAGCACTGGTTATTTAATGAAGGATACAGGGAAAAGAAAGCATGATAATTTAGAAATGACAAATGATAGAAATATGGATGATTATACTTTCTTTAAAAATAATTATTCGTAGATTATTACAAATATTTCTGCTAAGTTATTTTATTATATTTTAATTTGTTTATTAATTTGTTTAAGGTTTTAAGAAAGTAATAAAAATATTGAATAATTTGAGGATGAATTATTGACTTTAAGGAATATAAAAAATAAAATATCAAAATAAATGGATGATGCTTAATTCTCTATAACTGAAATAATTTAATATAATGACAAAAGATTGAAATAAAGTGAATAAAAGTTTCGTACAAGTATTAAATTGCATATACAAAAGCACAAAATTAAATATGAGAGTTTGTTTTAAAAAAAAATAGTGTAAATTGATTCTGAAAATTAAAAGAATATAAAGATAGAGGAAAATATAGATATTGATTAAATAATTTCAAAATATGCTGAGATGGATCAATAAAATGAAGAAGAAAATTAATTTGTAAAGATTTAAGAAATTTCAAAAGAATATTAAAAAAATTGTGGAGTTTATAATTTGAAAAATTTTGTTATTTTGACTTTTTTTTTCTAGGAAATTAAAGAAGAAACAAATAGGTTAAAAAACGAAAAAATTTCTGAGCTTTAAAAATTTTAAACCGAATTTACTGAAATAGAAAAGCAACTCACAGATATAAATGGCAAATTAAAAACAATTAAATAAGAAAAAAAAAATATTAAATCAATTTTTAAAGAATACATGCATAAAGCTTTATTGGATAATAATTTCTTAGAGTAAAAATTATTATTATTATTTTTATCTTAAAAAGCTTTCATACTTAATTTAATGGACTCGATAATCTCCTTGCCTAATTCTCTAAACTTGAACTTAATATAACTGAAAATTAATTGCCGACTATCCTCAGTATTTCAGAAAAAAATTATATTAATGAAGTTTAACTAATTTTATTTAAATTTGTTTTAAGTCCTACCAAATTTTATTTAGAATTGAAAGAATAAAAAAAGAAATTGATTTAAATTTAGCTTCATAATAATCAGACTCTATATAATCAACTTCATATAATCTTTTGACGAAATAGAAATTTTTTAATGATGAAACTTAGTCATGCAGTGAATATAAATCATCAAATTTCATCAGTTCATTAAATTAAAAATATAAAAAGTCCAGTTTGGCAAAAGAAGACAATACTTAAAATTCTGTTATTTTAGTCGTTAGCTAATTTAATTTTATAGTTTAATAATAAAGCATTTGCTCCTAGACGCATTAATAACCTTTGTAAATCATAGTTCACAGAAATTAATTCCTTAGAAGAACATTTAACAACTCTAAAATAATCTTACCTAACCTTTATGTAATAAAAGCTTTTACTTTGCCTATAGCACAAACAAGACTTAAAAATAATTTAATAGAAATTAATTTTATTATTTGGAAAAAAGGAAACAGAATCAATTATTTAAGAGATGATTGAAAAGGTAAAACTTATGGAAGTTTAATAAAAAACGAAAATTTTGGCGTCAAATGAAGGAGAATTGAGTTAATAAGCAACTCGGAAGAAAGTAATTCTTTAAAAGGCATTATAATGGCATTAAGAAAAAAGATCTTAGTTAAGTAATAGAATTTATAATAAGTCTTATTTTTGATTATTAATACATTATTATGTTATGAATTTATTAATTTTAGATTTTATTTTATTTAAATTAAATATTTAATTTTTTAAAAAAAAATTATTTAAAAAAGGTTTTATTGTTTTAATAATTTTAATAACCAACAATTGTATTTTATTAAAGTATAAAAAAAAAAACCAGAGGAAATTTTTTTAAAACACATAATTTTCAGCTAAACCCAAATATGAATCACAGTAGTTGCCTTTGATTTAACTGCTTTGGAGTAAGACAACCTTATCTATTTTCCCTGAAAATTCTAAATATCGCATTTTAGTTTCTTAAGTCAAACCAAATCTAAACACCTTGAATTCCACAAGAAAAGTGAAAAAATCATAAATAAATCTAAAAAAGTATTTGATAAATTAGTAACTATTCTTTGATTAAAAATTTAAAATCTAAATGGGTTCTCTTGAAGCTCCAATTAAAAGACCTTTTTTGTCTTTTAAAGCCAAAAATATACTTTTTAGTAATTCCTTTTCAATTAGAGAATAGAAAGCTTGAAATATAAATAGATTAAAATTCTGTTATTTTAGTCTTTAGTTTAATAAAAAAAAGAAAATTTTGTCATTTAAGGAGAATTTAGTTAATAAGCAATTAAGAAAACTACTTAAATTACATTATTATATTATGAATTTATTAATTTAAGATTAGATTTTTTAAAATTTTAATTAAATATTTAATTTTAAAATTAATTTAAAAAAAGGTTTTCTTAAAACATCAATTGTATTTTATTAATTAAACCTACATAATTTAATCAATTTTATTAATAAAAAATGCAATTTTATAATAAATTTATCCACCATGGGTTAATTTTATAATAAAACTAGTTCCATTCAATTATTTTATAAGAATATTTATATCCATTTTTTCAAAAAAATAATTAATATTAAAATTAAAAAAAATATTTGAAAAAATGTCATTCAAGAAAACTAAATCCCCAATGGAAGAAGTTGAAAACGATCTAACATTGTCCTTTATGGATGAATATAGTACTTTTATTCATTTATTTTCCTTTAATTATGAATTTTTAGATCTAATATAAACTCCAATAAAAGACAAGCGTCTTGGAACTATACTGGCTTTATTAGCTGGAATCTGCTGTATGATTCCATTAAACGGAGTAATTGTCACTTTTGATTATTTTCAAGTAAATATTTAATAATTACTAAATTTTCTTTTAGGCAGAGTTTGTTAACTACAATGTTTACTTTTATATGATGATCCCAATGATTATTGGTATGACAATAATGAGTTTTTTGATCTACGCTCTCTCAGGGAAGCTAAAGATTTATGATCGAATCTATATTGGGAACATCATTTGCATTTTCTTTATTCCTTTACTACCGTAAACATTTCATTAATTTATCCTAAATATTTTGTTCTAGAATAATGGCAAATTTTTTTCCTAATGCATTAGGATTTTGGATATGCATGCTAATGATTTTTATTATTGGAATTGCGATGCAATTAATCATGGCAGGAGGAATCAGCTTTACAAGTGCCTTTTCCAAAGAAAATTATACCACATTATTTTTTTCTGGACTTGCTATAGCTGGAATTTTTTGCACATTACTCCGAATTATTTTGCTTTCAGTCTTTGGGACAACACCAGAAGCTATCACAATGGCTACAATGATTTTTTTCTGTATCCTTGCCATTTTATTCATGGCTTTACTGAAAGTCCTCCATTCATTTAGCAAAACAGATTACTCAATTACTCATTTAGAAAAAATCGAAGGAAAACTTATTAGCAATATTGAAAAAATAAGTTCATTAGAAATGAAAGAAGTTAGATTTGGAGATGGAAATTCTACTACAGGAGTTTCAAGACTCACTGATTTAAACCAACTCTCCGACATTAGTGAAGATGAACTCAAATTCCCAATGCAAGTAAAATAAAAACAAAATAAATCCTCAGAAATTTCGGGACTTTAGATCTTCAAATCAGTCATTGATTAGATTTGGCCAATCCCCTTACTTATTATCATATAATAAATTCAAACCAATATTATGTACCCAGGATATGCAATTTCAAAGCTTCAACTTGCCGGCATTTCTATGAGCTGGCAAACTACCAGTATAGCATTCACTTGGACAATTTCTGATGTCTTAGGCAGACTATTCACCCCTTATCTTCCTTAAACCGAATTTATGGCCAGCAAAATTGTTAAATTAAGATATATAAATTGCTTAATATTTGTGCTGGTAGTCTAACCTTGGTTTCCAATGCTTCTAAGATACTTTATCTACCTAAATATTTTCATCTTTGGATTTACTAATGGATGGTCTTTAACTTTATCGATGATTGTTGGAGGAGCTAAAGTCAACGTTGAATAAAAGGAAATAAGCTCTGCTATTCTTGGTTCCTCCATTAACATAGGAGCTATTATCGGAATGGTATCTGCATTGTTTTTAATTTGATAGATATTTAGCTATCATTGTCTTATATTTTATATAATTTTTCTTGAGAAATTCACACAATTTCGATAAAAACTAATTTTGTTTTTTTAATATACTATAAAAAAATTATACCAATTATTTTAATACAAATAATTTCAATCAATTCTTTTAAAAATCGAAATCATTTCATTTATATTTTTTTTTTATTAACTTTTTATTAAAATAAATCGGTTTTTCAAACACTGACATCAAGGATTAGTAGCTTGGATCTAGAGCTTGAACCTTTTAGGTATATCCCTCTATTTTTTATAAAATTATTAATAATATATTGTTACCAAATTACTTTTACGTTTTATTCCGGAAACTAGAAAGTTAACCTATTGTGACAACTTATTTTGTTTGCAATGTGCCAATCTTTGATAATAATTGTTTTATTTTATCCTTATAGTTATTAATCTAATTATGCCTATTCATTTTCGAATCAAAAAATAGTTGCATCTATTAAAACTTTTATTGCTGTTTTTGCTGAGAAACCCCACACAGTTATGGAGTTGATTATGTTCTTTCTTTAATTTAACTTTAATTTATTTTATATAATTCTTCCATTTTCTTTGCAAACTCAGTATTTAATTGTTTTCATTTGTTTGAATATTTAGGTTCGTTAATTTGAGGCATAAATCTATTTTTCTCATTTTCATCCTCAATCATTTATTTTTGAAATTAAAAATAACTCATTCTCTTCATTTATGATTTAATAAAATTATTTAATTTTTGATCTTTTAATGCCATTGCCTTTTATACTTATAGCAGAGATTTTTTTTATTTTTGATGTGGGGACCAAAGCTTTAAGATTTCATATTGTTTCGAATTTTTTTATGAAACTTACTATTCTTCTTTTCTGACTTTAATATTTTGTTTTCTTATAAAGGATAATTCAGTCCGATGATGATTCATTTTTAAAAGTTAACTTTAATTTTATAATAAGTAATGTTTCGCATTATCTGCATAATTAGTACAATCAGTTCTGTAGATTTCTGATTAATTGACTGGTATTCTTGATTCATTCACTATCCTTGAACTCAAAGACTTATTTTTTGTTTCCTTTTTAAAAAATGAAGCCGATCAATTTTGCTATGAGATATTCTTTAAAGCTCCATTATTCACAAATATTGAATTTTTTATTTTTTTTAATAAATTTTAATAAGAATCTTAGCTTAATTTTAGACTTTCTATTGGGTTTTTTGGGTAGGGCTTATTAACTAAATATTACTTACCAAATTTCTCAAAATTCCTTGGCTTTTGTATAATTTCAGTCATAGAATTTTAAATTTTTCTATTATTATTTTAAGATAGTTAAAAAAATAATAAAACAATTGTTAATCACTAAATTGATAAACAATTAAAACTCTTTAATAAAATAATAATAAAATTTATAAATTATTAAAAAATTCTATTTTTGATTAGATTTAATGATTTTGAATAATAAAATGTTAAAACTGATGATCTTTGTTTTCATTTGATATAAAATTTACCTTTAATGAATAGTAATGATATTATATAATTATAAAACCTTCAATAATTCCTATATTTTATCCTTTGTTCGAAAGTTAAGAGCAAAAAGAAGAATCAATAGTTTCTTTTAAACAAAATTAAGCTTCACCTTTTATAATTTTTATTCAATCTAACAATAAAAACCAAACTCAACATTCATTGAAGAAATTATTACAATGATAGAAAACTCAAACAAAGTTTCATTCCTGCCACAAGCAAATATGAAAGACAAAACTGGTAATTCCTCACTATTTATTACAATTTAATCACTTTAATTAGTGATTGTCTTTTCAATTGAAGAGTAAAATTCTCTTAAATTTTCTCCTTAAATAAATAATTTCATAGATAAAGGGAGTCTGTCTAATCTAGAAGATTTAATAATTAAATTCTCAATTATTAATTATTTCATAGTAAAGAGTTTATTTTTAGGTTAACTTATAGACTGCTAAAAATTAATTTCATATTGAGCTATGACAGGACGATGTGTACTTTAAAAAATAATTGTTTTAAAACTTTTATTATTGTAATATTTAAAACCTGCCAAATTAATTTAAACAAGAAGCATACTCCAAGGTATTAAAGTCGCCTTTTCCCAAGGTTCGATACAGGATCCTGTCTGACCAGGATTACTATTGTTAAAAAAGTGATTATTATAATAATTTTACTTTTTTTGTTCCATCTAATATAGTTTCAAGTCGTTTGAATTTATATGTTGGTCCGAATTAAATTTCTTCTTCTTAAAAATCAGAGAGTAATGAATTCCTTGTTTTATTCAATCCAAAATCTCCTAAAATAAATTCATATTAGTAATACTCCTTTTAAGTTATTTATTCTTTCAATTAATTAAATTCATTTAATTCTTTTATTTTATAAGAGATAAAACTTAATTATATTTCCTTAATTCGAAATGAAATTTAAATTGCAAAATTGTTTCCTTTTTATACCTTATGAGTCTCAATATTAAAGATAAAATCCGTAAGATAATTTTATGAAAAAATTGCAAGCATTTGTGACGATGAAGAACTATTCACAATAAGCAAAGAAAATCCTTTAAGAGATAAAGATTATTACAATTTTTCTAACCAATTTATAGACTTGCAATCCTAAAGGCTAATTACACAAATATCAGTATTACTTTGTATTTTGTCAAGCCATTCACTTTTATTGAGTTCAAATGGCTCACAATGCTTTACATTAAATGTGGAAAGAAAAAGTTTAATAGAAGATTTATCAATATTTTTTGGTAGCAGACTTTAAAACAAAATGCGTTCAAAGGAAGAAGAAAAATGCAGTTATAATGTAATTTGATTAGTTAAATAGAGTTTTAAAGCATTTGGTTGAAAGGAAAAAGAAGAAACAATTTAACTAAAAGGAAGAGCTTTTAAGACAGTTTTTTTCGAAACCTTAATTAATTAAAATAAGAAAATAATAATAAAATTAACTTTTTTTGACCAAAATTTAAGATATTCTGAATTAAAATTCACTGAGAGAAGTTATTCTTAATCCACGGTATTTTAATTTACAATCTTAAAAAAATATTCTCCAATTTTAGTTTTGAATATAAATTCGGGATTCAATTGTTTTTTTATTCATGAATCATCATCATACACATCGTCTTTTACCTATAGGGACCTAGAAAATTACCAAAAAGAATTTGAATAAAAAACATTTAATTCGTGAACAGCACTAAAACGACTGACAAAGGCTTATTATTCTAATTATGTTGTAAATTATAATTAGATGCAGTATTTCCCATAGGATAATTATAATTTCTTATCATCTAACTGTTCATATTTCTTAAAGTTTTGAATTAATAATGGATAAATAAAAATTTATTTTTATGAATACAAATTCAAACAATCCGGATTTTCAATTAAATCAATAATTATAGGAATAAAACTGCCATTAGAACTTAAATAATTTACATTGAATGAATTTTCATTGGGTTTATAAAGACTTAATAGATTTTTATTTATGGTTTTCCCTTTATTTAGTGTTAATAAAGAAAGCAATTCATTCATTTTATAGCGAAATTAATTTATTTTTTCATCCGACTAAAACCCAATAAGAATTTAATCCTCTCCAAAAGAATTATTCACACTCAATGATATCCATTTAAATTCTTAATTCAAATCCTGGATTTTAAATGAACTGACAAAATCCTAAAATCTAAGTATAGATGCGACTTATAATTTTAGTAAATTCTTTCCATTAGGCTTTGTAAAATGAATGCAAAAGTCTTAGAAAAACTAAATAGCAATGGAAAATCTGTTATTGAAATATTTAAAAAGAATTATATTTTAATTTAGATCTGTCTGTTGTTATTAAATTTTATGCAAAGAGGAGATTAGTAAATATTTTTTATGCATGTAAGGTATTTTAAGGAATAATTCTAGGGAAGTTCCAGTAAGATTTTGTTAAAATTCTGTAGTTGTCACTAATTTTTGTAACGGAATATCATTTAATTCCATGGGCATTTTTGATTTATTCATAAAACAAAAATCTTTTTCTTCAATTACTCCTTTTATTAAACTTTTTTATTCTTAGAAACTTTTGAAAATATTTTTTGAAATATTAGTCAACGATTATTCATTTGAATTAAAATAATATTTTTTCCCAACTAACATTAAAATAAAATAAACTATTAAAACTTAGCTAAAAACTCACAACAATAGCATCAATTTACCTTTCCTTATTTTCAAAAAACGAATTAATCCCTTCAGAAAATTTTATTTTTCTTGGAGGTTTTTTCTTAGAAGTTGGGTATTCAATAGCTATACACAATTTATCCAATCTTATTCTCGTAACTGTCGCAAGCTTGATTTCTTCAGGGATAATTTTTTTTAATTTAATAAATGGTACGAGATTATGTACACTGGCTGACCTATAATTATTTGAAAGTTCTGAATCGTTATTGAGATTTTTAGCTCCTCTCGAGCGTTGCAAATTCAATTCAGTAGTTGGTAACGCTTACGGGTATTCATCATTAATACTATTTTTACAGATTCCAAAACCCATTTTTGATAAAAACAAAATTTATTTTAACAATTTTTTTTATAAAAAATGATAAGAACTCATTAGTTAATAATTAATTCATCATAAAATAATACATTCTTGAATTAAATAATAAGAATAGAATTTATTATATTCTATTACTTCCAATTCAATATTTTTAAATAAATTTTATTGAAAAAAATTATATTTTTTCAAAAAATTCATGTTTATTCATTTTGTTAATCTTCTATTGGTTAAAATCTTGCTGTCTATTCTTAATTCTATTTTATTTCTTTTGAATTTTACTCAACGGGATTTTCAAGAGCTTCGTTATTTTATTATTATTATTCTTATTCAATTTTGTTATCATTTTATTCAATTTCATTTGTAATTTTATTAGTATGTTTATTTTTAATAGATTCATCTTAATTTTAAACTAATTATTATTCCTCTTCTTATTTTAATGGAATATTTTATTATTGGCCTTCAATTGTGTTATCATTTTATTCAAATTCATTTGAAATATTTTTAATGGATTCATCTTAATTTTAAACTAATTATTATTCCCCTTCTTTTTTTAATGGAATATTTTATTATTGGTTATCATTTTATTCAAATTCATTTGAAATAATGCTTTTGTTTTTAGGATGTACATTTATAATTGATTCATCCTAATTTTAAACTTCTTTTACTGATGAATCATTTTATACGAATTACTCTTCTTCTTTTATTGGCGGATTGTTTTATTCAAATTCATTTGACATAATACTATAATTTTTAGTATGTACATTTTTAATGGACTCATCCTATTTTTAAACTTCTTTTACTGATTAATCATTTTATACGAATTACTCTTCTTCTTTTACTGGCGGATTGTATTATTATTCAAATTCATTTGAAATAATACTATTATTTTTATTATCTGCATTTTTAATAGATTCATCCTAATTTTATTCTTATTCTTTTATTATTGGGGCCAAGAATTTAAATCTTTTAACACTAGATGCCTAAGATTTCTATTCTTCCAAATTCAAAAATTTTGTTTCAAATTTTTCTTAAAAATGTATTTATTATTAATGTAATAAAATTGTACTCATTATAGGTCTTTCCAACGCTGCATGTTCTAATTTTTTTCAAAACTTTTCTTTTTCTTTTTCCAACTTTAGTTTATAACCATATTTTTAGGATTCAATGATTGGAATTGTTGGAAGAAAATGAGAACTAAACTTTAATTCATGGGAGTTTTTCGACGAATGGCTTTCATTCAAAGTTTTGTGATGAATAACTAGTAAAAGAAAATTAATTAAAATTATTTAAAAATTCACATTAAAAATTATCACTTTGAATTTTGTTTTTAGGGTTGGTAAATCTGTCACTAATTTAATAATTTCGAATTGTGTGCTTATTATCTGTTACCAATTATTCTTAAAAAATAGTTCACTAAAGATTATTTACATTTAATACTTTTATCCGAGCTAAAATTTTTAACAAAAGATTGCAAACTCTAATTTAAAGATTAAATTACAAACAAATTACTACCTGAGCCTCAAACCTTCTTTTAGATTCATAACCATTTTTTTTATTAAAGGTACTTATATTAACATTATACGTGGAAGGGCCAAGTCCATAATTATATTAATTTGAACCTAGATTTGATAAATAACTATGTGGGTGAGAAAAGCGATCTTTGATTTAATAATTCAATTTAATTAATCTTTTGAAAATTATTTATTGTATAAAAAATAATTATTATTCAGACTTTGTTGCACGCAATTAAGGAGAACCTAATGAAGATAATGTTAATTCAAGATCCATATTTTGATATTTTAATAAAAATATATTTAATTAATTAATTAAAAAAATATTAAAATAAGTAAAACTGCTTCTTTGGAAGAAAATAATAAATTTTATTTGTTTTGTAAATTGATTTTATTTATTCTAATGGTCATTTTGCTAATCCAAGTAACTAATTTTGCTTGTCAAAAGCAAAAAACATTGTTTACATAAAAGTATCACCAAACAACATTGTGTTTGCTTCTAAAGGATTTTTGTTTTCATAAATTCCAAGGATACAATATGTCCCTGAGCCGGAGAGCTAAAAATCAATTAATTTAATCAATTAATACAGGGATTAAATAATCAGAAGAAGATATCGTGATATTCAAATTATTAATATCCCCAAATTCAATTTAAATATCTGGGTATTAATTAGTAACGTCATTGTTAATACATGGACATAAATAATACCCTTGACTCTAACTACAATAAGAAATTATTGCAACATTTTATATCACTGCTTAATAAGCATCTTATAATGTTTAAAAGAAATTAGTTATAACTTGTTGAAAGGAATAAGGGTGAAGTTTATGAAGATATTATAATACTTTAATTTGGTGTATTTTCGGTAATTCCATCAACCTTGAGACTATTTATTGGAATTTTCCAGTTGGTATTATTGGTTTAATTAATCCAACTAAAATTAAGATTCTTAGGGAAATTCTCAAAAGACATGTACAGTTTACTTGTAACCTAATAAGCAATTATCTTTATATAACAAACATTTTTGTCTGGCGAAATTTCTAATCCTATCACAGCATTATTAAGCTATCCAATTTCTTATGCTTTTGTGAAGATATTTTATGTGCATGAGGGATCTGGCGAAAATCCTAATACTCTTTACATCAAAAAAATAATAATTATATATAAAAAAGTTAATTATGATTAACCCATATTTTTAACTCACTGGTGTTCCATTTTCATTCACTGCATAAAAAAACTTAAACATGACCTCATTTATCTAAATCTCAGGGATTGAGAAATAATCAGATGCTGAGTAACCTCCAACTTTATAAATTACTTAATTTCAAAAGAAGAAAAAAAGTACGATAGGAAGAAGAAGAAATTGTATAATTTTGATAAGTTTAACTAAGATTTGTTGATGAAGAAACACTTGAATTGTAAGCAGAACTTGGAATCCAACTAATCTATTTATATATTATTATCTAAATGATTTCTCAATTATTACACAAGCATTATTATCAATTAACATATAAACTTTTTGAGCAGGAGTCCCAACTTAAACCTCAATGTAATCAGTATAATTGATGTTGGACAATGGAATAAAGCTAACTATTGGGGAAATATAAATATTAAATATAGTACCGCAATGTAATAGGGTTGTAAGAGAAGCAAAACACAAACAAATTAATAATTTTTACATTATTGTTTTTAAAGTATAATTATTTTTAAAAAAACTATTTTTATAATGAATTTATACATTAAAAATTCACAATATTTTACTATTAATAAATCAATCTATTTCATCAGAAGTTTCTTATTTCACCCATTTCAATCTTTTCCCATTTTCCCATAATCCTTATTTCTCCTTCATATTAGCTCCGACATAAACTCCGCTCCCATGTTACTTTCCAAATTGCCAAGTTCCTTTATATTTCCTTCCATCCGGCCATTCAAACACTCCATATCCATGCTTTTAATCATCGTAATAATCACCAATATATTTCCTTCCATCAGGCCAGATGAATTCTCCATTTCCTTCCATTTTATTAAATTTTCTAAAATTTTATCACATTATTTGTAATTTTTTACCAATTCCCAGTGTATTTCCTGCTATCCGCCCAATGATAAGTCCCATAACCCTATATATTATTATCAAAGAATTCACCCTCATAAATTGAATTATCAGACCAAAAGAATTTCCCATGTCCTTATTTTTTCCCATCCTAATATTCTCCTTCATACCTTGCTAATCAAATTTAACCATATATTTATAACCTCCATCTGGCCATATTTCAATCCCAAATCCTTCTTATTTATCTTCATACCAGTCTCCTTCAAACTTCGCACCATCCATATGAACATAACTCTAACAAACACAATTTATTATTATATATACTGATTTTTAAAATAAACTCCTTTTCCATTTGCTTTATCATCCTTTCATTACCCAATATAAACATCTCCATCAGCATGAACTAGTCTGCCTTGACCATTAGTCATATTATTTTATCAATACCCTTCATACTCTGATCCATCAGGCCATAGTTATTTCCCTTTACCATGTCTTTTACCTGATTTTCATTAGCCGAAATATACAGCTTTATTCTCGAATTAATATGGGCCTAAGATAGGCAATTCAGATATTTCTTAATTTAATGTTTCAGTAGTATATTCAAATTCACCAAACTTTTATTTTGCTTCTCGGGTTGCTTCATTACTAAAATCTGGGAGTTAATCTATTTTTTTTGCTAAATCCGTTAAAGGCGCATGTTACCTTATTTAAAATTATTTCATTAAGAAAAATATACTTTTTATTGCTCTCTGTACCTTCTGAGATTTATATTTATCCAAACGCTTTTGACTCTTGATTTTCATCAGGAAGACTTGAATTACGATTTTACTATTCTTCAGATAAGTGGCTTTTTTAATAGGGTTATTATGGATTCATATAAGAATTATAATGATCATTTGAATCTTTTTGTTAACAGCAGGTTTATCCCATAAATTAATTCACAAATATTATTTTATAATAAATATTAATAATAAATATTATTTTCATTGTCTTTATGTCTTTTAGGCAATTTTTTGTTTTTTTGAATTGATAAATTTTTTTATGTTACACTTATTATATAAATTTTAATTTAATACTTAATTTTGACTGCATTAACCCAAATAAAATTAAAAAGCGGCAAATTGAAAGAAATTTTTAAAAAATTTTACTTTAATTTTTTAATGCAATAAAAGCTCAAAAAAGTGGTTGATTTTACCGGCAAAATTGCTATCCATCGCAACGGAGTTGAAATCTCTAAAAAAAATTCAAGATTAAAGCAAATTCTTCTTCTTTCCAATGCAGATTTATTCAAATTAGATAATCTAACAAACGAGACAAAATTTCAAGCCTATATTTAAATCAATAATTTACAGGAAATAATTTTATAAGTTCCATTGATAAAGATCCGAAAGATCTTTGATAATTTTGTAAAGGATGGGAAATTAACAATCTAATTTGAAGAAGAAATGACAAAGAATAAAAACATTTAAATAGGGAGTGATGTAAGTTTGAAATCAAATGAATCGTTGTAAAATTTAAGTTCCTTATTTATTTCCGAGAGTACATGTAAGACATTGGAAGTAATGAGAGATAAGATTAAAGAAATCTTGGCAGCTAGGATGCAATATTTAACTTAATTGAAAAAAAATGTTTAAACAAAAAATCCTGAATAAACTTCAAATTAAGAAAATAATAAAGGCCAACTAAAAGAAAACTAAAAATTAAATAATAATAATATAAATAAACAATAAAATAACAATTAACATAAAGTTAATCGATCAAACTTATAAGTTAATAATGTGACTAAAGCTTAAAAAAGATAAACTATTCCAGTGATGGAAAAGCAATAAAAATTAGATAAATAAAAAATCATAAAAACAGATGCAAATAATACATACTCACTGGCAAATAGTAATTTATTTGACAGATTCCCAGATTCTTTAATTGCCAAAATTTTTTAATTTTTGACATAAGTTGAACTCCGTCTTGTCCAACTTGTCAACAAAGAATTTAATCTTCTTGTTTGACGTTAAATCACAAGCTTTGATTGCCGTAAAAAATAATAAATCCCGTCATAAATTCTTAAAAAAATTCTGGAAAAGTGCATCAATTTAAAAGAACTTTATTTTGGAAACCTTAAGACTGTCAGTAATAGTTTCATGCTTCGAGATATTATCTACCCGAATTACACGTGTCTAACATTACTCGACCTCAGCTAATGCAGATGAATCACTGACCGTGTTTTATGAAAATTTTACCAAACATGCAAATCTCTCAAACAACTTAAAGTTCATTATTTTTCCAAAGGAATTACAGAAGGGATGCTGACAAGTCTCGTTGCTTATAAAGTTAATGTCGAAGAATTAAGTCTTGTAACAACGGAAATACATAATATTATGTGGAATTAAGCTTTAGGCGATAAGGCAATGAATAAATTTATGACGAGCACAAAAGGATAAATGAAAAAATTTGCTTGTTATATAATGGGTGTAAATGGGCTGAGTTCAATTAACTTCTGGAATAAATTATAGGTACTTAAATTGAATTATATTGTCTTAATTGAAAATAATGAATAAAAGGAAATTTTTGAGAAAATTTCAAGATTAACTCAACTTTAAGTCTTGAAAATTCTCAATATTGTTAAGAAAATAAAAAATGGTTATTATTTACCCTTTGAACTTGAACCCGAAACCTAAAAACTAATTTTCGAACGATTAGCAAATCTATAAAAAATTATTGGAGGAGAATGGTGTAATAACCTAACATTAAACCTCCTATCCCGAAACTAACCAGATTTAATTAAACTCAAAATTGCATCAAATAATATTGATGATGTTGGGATCGAGCAAGTATTTTAACAGAATGTGAAATTATAAATAATTAACCTTTAAAAAAGTTATAAAATCACGGCAAATTCGTTTAATTGTTTGAATTCTAATTAGTGTTTGAAAGAAATTAAATTGAATTTCGATGAATATAATCTAAATTGGCTGTAAACTAATCTTCAGAATCTTCCTAATTAAAATATTGTTATTTATAATTCTGTATGAGAAAATTTGTAACATTTTTTAATTTAATTAATATATAAAGTTTAGAAAACTCAATTTATTTTTAAAAAACAATAAACAAATTTTAGGTATAGAAATATTTACTCAATTCTCTTAAAATTTGAACTTTAATTTCACGATATAATTAATTTTCACTTATCCAACATCGTAAACAATATACTCAGTGTATTGTAATTTAGATTCTATTTGATTTTCTTGCATATCTTCATTATTAATAATTTTCCCTTTATTATAATTTATTTACACAACTAAATTTTTTTGTTTAACCTGTGTTAACTATCACATTATTATTACTATATACTATTTTCCCAGCAGGGTTTGTTCTCATTGAGCCAACGCCACAAACACTATGATAGAATTTTGGTGGTCGTGGAAACTGCTTTGCAGCATAAATATTAAATTAGTTTCCTTATATTAATTATTAACAATTAAAAAATTGCCTAATGCCACTTCGCAAATTATTAATAATCCATAGGGATTATCTTTCGTTGCATGGCAATAATTAGCTGCTTTTGAAACTACATCAGTAAAATAAATTCCTTTTCCTAAATAACAGTTTTTAATAATTAATATATTAAAAATGCATTACCAAACATGTATCCTGTTATAGGAGCGTCGGGCGGTGCAACTTTAAGTCCATTGTTTAAAATTCCTACAAAATTTGTCATTCTCGTTCCATGAAACAATAATTCTAAATAATAGATTAAAATTATATTTGTTATTACATTTATTTTACAAATCATTAAAAGCAAAATACCTTCTATTTTCTGAAAACCGATTGACTTCAAATATGTCCTAAAAATAATAACCTATTTTTATGAATTAAAAAAACTAAAATTTGCAAAGAATATTTATTATGTGTGGGAGCGTGTGTATTAAACACCATTTCAGAAATAATCTAATAATTTTTAGTACTTGAATTCAGATGTGATATTTAAATTTTGATATTTTCGTAAAATAAGTCAATAGGATTTTTGTTTTTGACAGTACTCTATTACAAAAATAAATTTTGATAAATATGAAAATTTAGAGACATTATCAAAGGATAATTGCATTAATTTACTTGCAATATCCAGTTCTTTTAAAATATCAAGTAGTTAAACCTTTTCTCGAAGAAGTTTCATGGATTCTATTAAAGGCAGTTTTTTCATTCCGTAATTCTTATCAATAGTTACTAACATAATTTATAAAATTCAACTTAAGGAATATTTGTATAGAATTGATTAGTCAATTCAATTATCAATGTTTATTTTCCACTTTTCTAAAGCGTATTTTGAATTTATGTTAGAATCTTATAGCCTTTTGAGATTTAGATCGCAGAAAGCTTTCCTAATGGACATTTTTCCACATCAAAATTCAAATCTTAAAAGTATTTTGTAAATTCGGCTAATCAAAGAACCTTATAAAGTGCGTGTCATTTATTTAATATCCCAAATATCTGCCAATAATTAAAATACTTTTTCCGGTAAAGTACTTGGAATTGACTAAATTTTTGCAGTAATTGCTAGATTTTTTTAATTCTAAATTTAAATTTCTGTTGCTTTCATTGAATTCCCTTCAGCATCTAAATCAATCAAAGTATATTTCCCTGGCTTTGTAGAAAAACTATCTCTATTATCCCAACTATTTTTCGCTTTAATTTCTAATAATAAAGGAACCTATTTAATGTCTTATCAAAAAATTTTTTCTTAAAAGCAGAAATTGCATCATACTAATTTGTATAAGCAACAATAGAAGATTAAGGATTCTATGCTCCAACACGTCCCCATTTAGTAAAAATTATGAATTCATCTCTTTTTTTTTACAATTGGATTTAATAAAATTTATTATGTCCTTTCACCCCATAGGCTACATCCGTCATATTTAACATACAATTATAATCCTAATAGATTTCAGTTTTTGAAACCTTTTTTGGTTGGATTTCTGTTTCAAGAATATTTTAATTTTACGCTGAAATTTATTAATTTTCTAGCCTCTATGCAAAGAGTTCTCTCTTGATTGCACCAAGATCTGGTTAAGGAACAATATTCAATAACTCTTCTTTTTTTTAACTTTTCTTTTATTTATCTAAAGCTGATTACTTTCCTTTGGAATCCTTTACTTTATCAATCAAGGATTAAGGCAGTTTGATATCAATCGGACTCTTTGTTAGCTCATGCAAGTTAAGTTTTTATGCGAAATCTTTGTTTTAATCAGTTTATTCAGGGAGAATTATTTCAATATCTGGAATTTCGTCCATTTGTTTAAATAATTTACTTTAAATTTATAAACTTTTAATAAAAAGGCGCCTTTTTAATAATTTTTATTAAGCTCGAATTTTAGTTTATAAAAAAATTAAATTGAAATTTAAAATATTTGTTTTTTTTTTTAAAATATTTGAGAAAATCAACAAGTACTAACAAAGAATACAAACAAATCAATGTTTCTACCCCATATTTTTCTTATCAAAAAGTATTAAAATTGCTAGCTTTTCTCTTTAGGGATAATTCTACAGATAAAATCCAAAACTGATTCTTAAAGATAAAATTAATTGTTTGTAAAATACTATCTAGAAGATGAAAGCAAATAATTTTTAAGAAAATAAGAATTTTAAGAAAAGCCTGCATAAATTTATAACTTTTATCACTCTTTTATAGAAAATTTATTAGAATAGAATTACTTTGCAAAAATTAAATTATTTCTCAATGATTAAATTAAAGATTTATCTTGGATTGATAACAGTAGTGATAACTAAGAATAATCGAATTTTGAAATTGATTTTAATGAGGATTGTAATCAGGATCTACTAAATTTTAATGAATTGAAGGATAATGATGGACAATCATTTTTAAAAGATTTAAAAAGATGTGAATAAGAATTAAGTTTTGAGACTGTGGAATTTAATATTTATTATCCGGATTGGAGTATTTAAATTGAGGATTAGAATAATTCAAAATAAGAAATTATTAATGCGGAATGAAATTCCTTTATTCTTAATAATGACAATAATATTATAAAATAAAAGGAGGTTTATCCTAATATACTGGATACATAAAAATTAGTTTAATAAAATAAATTAATCATTGAAAACCATTCTGTTGAGTAAAATAAAGTTAAGGATAAAAAATGAAATAAAGTATTAAAAAAAAACAATAAAATGGCAAAATCTTAAGTTCAATAAAAAAATAAAATCCCAACAAATGTAATTTAAAGTAAATTAAATAATTTGGCAAAATAATTTCCACTTAATAATAATTTTCTGTAAGCTTAAAGTAACAAAAATTAAAATACAAAACTCTTTGAAAATTGTTAAAAAATTAATAATAATAATAGTTTATCAATTCAGAAGAAATTTACTAATAAAAACTCTGATAAAAATAATTTGAATTTCTTTGAAATAATTTAAAAACAATAAATTAAAAATAAAAATGGAAGTATTAAGAAAAAGCTTTAAAAATAAGATTCTAAATCTTATCCTATAACTCCTTACTAAGAAACAATCAAATTGCTTTTCTAAAATGACATTTAATGATCTTATAAATTATAAAATAATTAAATTTGAAAAATAAAAATTTTATAAATTATAAAAATAGTTTTTTTTTAAATATATTTTGTAAAATTAAATTAATAAAAAATATTAAAACAATGAATTTAAAATAGGTTTTGAAAACTAAAAATAGCAATTAAACTAAATATAAATTATGCTAAGTTTTTGTGGAATAATAAAATTTAAATAAAACAAATCTTTAGTTATGTCATTACAATTAATTCTTTTACTAGGACTTTTAGTTAGTTTCTAGTGTGAACCATGTCTTCAAAACTAATATTTTGATGGAAATAAGTTTGGATTTTATTTTTGTTGTAAATATTTTATAGATGCTAATTTTGTGCAGCTAACTGTCTTAATTGCTTATCAGCCACTAGCTGCGTCACATGTACAGCAGGATATAAATTATCTGCAAATGGAGAATGCGTTGTAGCAAATTAAGCTTGTCCTACTGGATATTATATGACCGCCCCATCATAGTGTGAACCTTGTGCAGCTAACTGTCTTAATTGCTTATCAGCCACTACCTGCGTCACATGTACAGCAGGATATAAATTATCTGCAAATGGAGAATGCGTTGTAGCAAATTAAGCTTGTCCTACTGGATATTATATGACCGCCCCATCATAGTGTGAACCTTGTGCAGCTAACTGTCTTAATTGCTTATCAGCCACTACCTGCGTCACATGTACAGCAGGATATAAATTATCTGCAAATGGAGAATGCGTTGTAGCAAATTAAGCTTGTCCTACTGGATATTATATGACCGCCCCATCATAGTGTGAACCTTGTGCAGCTAACTGTCTTAATTGCTTATCAGCCACTACCTGCGTCACATGTACAGCAGGATATAAATTATCTGCAAATGGAGAATGCGTTGTAGCAAATTAAGCTTGTCCTACTGGATATTATATGACCGCCCCATCATAGTGTGAACCTTGTGCAGCTAACTGTCTTAATTGCTTATCAGCCACTACCTGCGTCACATGTACAGCAGGATATAAATTATCTGCAAATGGAGAATGCGTTGTAGCAAATTAAGCTTGTCCTACTGGATATTATATGACCGCCCCATCATAGTGTGAACCTTGTGCAGCTAACTGTCTTAATTGCTTATCAGCCACTACCTGCGTCACATGTACAGCAGGATATAAATTATCTGCAAATGGAGAATGCGTTGTAGCAAATTAAGCTTGTCCTACTGGATATTATATGACCGCCCCATCATAGTGTGAACCTTGTGCAGCTAACTGTCTTAATTGCTTATCAGCCACTACCTGCGTCACATGTACAGCAGGATATAAATTATCTGCAAATGAGAAATGCGAAATCTAAAAGAATTACAGATTTTTTCAAAGATTCTTAGCCAAAAATTGAAGATAACTTACAAACTCTTTAAAAAATTAATAAATTAAACTTTTAAATTAAATTTAAAATATTAACCACTTTTTTGAACATATTTATTTATGGGCTATTATTAAAAAAATCACAATAATTTTTAATAAAAAGTTAAAATTTGTAAATAAAATAATTTTAAATAAATTAAATTTCAGAATTTAATAAACATCAAATATTTAATTTTAAAATGAAAAAACAAATAAAGACCCCCCCTGGCTAATAAAAATTAACATAATTTTTTGAAAGATCAGATACTAGCGAAATGAAAGAAGAAATCAAATCTTAAAAAACAATTGAACTTGATGACCTCAATGACTCAAAAAATCAAATTTAAGAAGAACTTTATGATGATATTGAAAATATTGATAGTGATGATCTTTTAAATAATACATTTATGCTACCTCATTAAAATCTACATTAATGAAACACAATTACATATCCATATTTGATAAAGCATGCTTCTCTTTCATCTTTGGAATAAGTTTATGATACCATAAAGTTTTTTATTTCTTGTCAATTGAATAAGAGGGCTGCGAATATTATAATTACAACTTTAAAGGAGTTTTTTTAAAATATAAGTTATAATGAAGTTTCATTTTTTTTGAATAAATTATGGCCATTTTTAATTTAACTTGCTTTAGAAACGAATCCATTATTTAAGGGAAAGGAATTATATATATTAACAACGACCGAAAAGAATATCGAATGTTAAACAACTTTAACAAAAAGATAAATTGCTTGTATAATAACACACATGTTTTTATGCACAATAAAAAAAAATTTCTCCTCTCTTTATTATTTCCCTAGCACTCCAGCAAAAACATCAAAGCTTGCCTGTTATTATAACTATTTAAAACGATAAATTCGAATCAATTATGATTAATAAATTCCATTGACTTTAATAAAATTTCGTTAAGAAAAAGCTATCGATCTTTCATTTTGAAAAAATAGTTTAGCAAAATTAACCAAAGTCAAAATTGTCAATGAAGTTAAGGACAGAATTGAGCATTCAAAATAAGCAATATAAATAGATTTTGCAAATTGTCATATAGGTGGTGGTACACTATCTAGTGGTTGCGTCTAAGAAGAAATCCTATTTGCAATTTATCCAGAGCTACTTGTCTCAATGCTTATATGTCCTGAAATCGCAGAAGAAGAAGCAGTTTGAATGCTTGGCACTGAGTAATACTCTGATTATGAGGGATATTCAAAAAGTTTTAATTTTGTGAAAAACTATTAGGATTAATAAAAGGATAATGTGATATGTGCTATTGATGCTATTAATTATGCATAGTTTAAAGGGTTTCAGGGGATTCAATTTTCTGGTGTTTAAGTACTCAGAGAACTTAATAAAGCCTTTGTGGGGTTTAAAGGGCCTTAAGATGAGAAAATTAAGAAAGAAAATGGGAAAAAAATGATTGCCACGGGAAGTTATCCTTAAATTTTGACAATTTATTATTATTTATAATTAGGATGAGGATGCGGAGCCTTTGGCGGAAACAGTTAGTTGAAATTTATTATCCAATGGCTTGCAGTAGCCTAATGTGGAAGGTCGATGGAATTTTTTTAATTTTAAGATGAAAAGTATACATTTTTCCTCTTGTTATAAATTTATTAATTAGATTAAACAATGCTAAAATGATTGTAAATAAATTACAAAAATTAACTGTTGGATAACTATTTAGCCTTTTACTTAATTATTGTAAATTAAAAATGGCTAAGTCAACTGAATAAGAGTTATTTGAGTATTTGTTATCAATAAAATGAAGAGAAAAATTTAATTAATAGCTAATTTTAATTATAATAAAACAAAATCAATAAAAAATTATAAATAATCTTTAACCAAAATATAAATAATTTAAGTATTTTTTTCATTACATATTTGTATCACTTTTTTATTGTTTTTAAAAGAATAAAAACTTTTAATTTTCCATAAAATTTCGTAACATTTTATTTTCTTGCCATTAAATCTTTAATTCTTATTAATATTACCTTGAAAATTTATTATTAACAGGCTTTTTCTAATAATTTTTTATCTATTATTATTAGTTGTTATGCCAATCAATTCTTCAAAACAATTTATAATTATAAATTTACTACTTTGTCTAAGAGCCTGCTATATTTTAAGTTCTATTGTTTTCATGAAAGTTTCTTTAAGTAGCAGAAGCCTTTCTGGATCTATTTTAGATTTACTAATTTTATAGAGTTTCCGTACTAAATAAATTTTTTAAATTAATATTCTAGAAGTATATAGAGACTTTTTTTAAAGATAATTTATTTCAAAAGATTTTGCAAATTCTGATCCAATATTAGATAATTTTTAAATAGGTTTGGTTTGATGAATCTATTTAGTATTATTTTTAGTTATTTCGGCTGTTAATATAGAGTTCTTTTAACTATTACTATTAGTAATCATTCTAACAATTAATTTAATATTTATTTTTTTTTTTTTTACTAATCCTCAAATTAGATGTTTCAGTCTTTAATAATCTTATTTTCATTGAGATTTTTATTAGGACTTTATGATTTTTTTGGACTTTCTTCAACAACGATTTCTTGGAAAATCATTTTAATTTAAAAAAAAATGGTTTTATTAACTTTATTTTTTTATTTTAGATAGAGTTTTACCACTATTTTATTATTTTTCAAAGAATTTAAACAATTATTAATAATATTCAACTTAGTTTTTGGTAGGATTTTTCGTAAGTTAAGGAATAGAAAACTATCCACATATTTATTAAAACTAAACCACCAAATTAGAATATTTTTAAGTATTTTTCTTAGAGCTATCAACATCAGGAATAAATTAAATTGAACGACCTTTTTCAAATTAATCCTTTTATCACAAAATATTATTAAGTTCATGCATTGGTTTCGATTTGCCTTCATAATTGTTAGCAAACCGAACCAATTATTTATGTCTTGATTACTTTAAACGTTAGTAATCTTAATGGGTTGTATCAGTATTATTAAAACGATTATTATAAATTATCGAAGATTTTCGGAAATCTTGTGGGTTTATTGTAAAGATTAAATGCTTAGAATTTTAATTCGGAATACGGCTTGAGTCTTTCGTTGAAGGACATGGAGATCTTATACGAATCTTAGATGCTGTTTGTGGTTTTTTTGGTGAGCCAGAATCTTAATTTGGTGGCTTAAATTTCTCAAAATTTATCGTTTAATTCTATAAAAAAACAAAGATAAACAAAATTCTCATTACTAAAATTTTATCCTTATACATTAATTCCTATGCTAATTCATTAATATTTTTATTCTTTTTCATCAATGTCATTCTATCAGTAATCTTAAACCTTTATAATTTAGAAATTGTTTTAGATATCTCTTTTCTTATAGTTTCTATTGAATGAGAAGTAGTGTTAGGAATACGCGAATAAGGGTTTAAACCAAATAGATCCAAAATTGAAACTAATAATGAAACTCCAATACTTTAATAAATATTTAGTAATGAAGAGACTTCCTAAGGATTTATCGTATTGTGTTCTTTGCTAATAAATTTATATTTTTCATTTATTATTAAGTCTTGGTTTATTGGAGAAGCAAGAGGCTTGGCAGATTAGTTGCATCATATTTAGTGGAACCCACATTCAAGAGTGTAAGAATGAATTATTTCAAATTGTTTGAAAACTTGAACTCTGGCCGAGCCCTCCTTTGATAATTATTCAAATCTATCCTTTTTTTTAGGAAAAATTATATAATTAAATTTAAAAAAAAAAAAAATAAAATAAACCACAGCAATCATTTATTTTTCTGAAAAATTAGATAGATCAAAATCAAAATGTTTTGTGTTTAATGAAATAAGTTTGGCAAATAATTAGCTTTCAACAAGAGAAACAAAATCTTCTAATGCCTTATCCAAAAAAGTTTTAACATAAAATCAAATACATTTCCATAAATAAATGCTGGTTTGGCTTAGGCATGTGCATGGATATCAACAAAAATAACAACCCTTTTTTCTTTATTCAAATGTTTAATAAGATTCAACACAGCATAACAGGCTGGTTGCTTATTTTTTTCTGGCTCAAGGTAATACCTGTTGAGATTTTAGCTCGAAGTATCCATGCGAAAATTTCCATTGAAAACGCCATCAGGATTTAGCATTGGAATTAATTTGAAAACAAAATATTTTCTTAACAAATGAGCTCGTGCATCTTCTCTATATGAAAAAAGTAATCAAATTTTTGTTGTTTGAATAAAATTACTTGTCTAATAAAAAATTTAAGATCCCATTCATTGTATGTGAGCTTGGCGTTTCACCTGAGTGAATCCGGGCTGTTAATAATATTACCGGCTTATGATTTTAAAACCTTTTATTTGTTTTTTTAATAATTTATAAAATACTTACTTGCAAGCAGGAGTAGAAAATTATTTATTTGTGTTTTTTTTTGTTTATCAAATATGTTCAACCTCTTCTAATTTTCCCTCTTATGAACTTATTGTTATTAGATCAATTTTTCTTTTCTCTGTGGATTCAATTAATACTTCCTTATGAAAATAAATATCTTCATTATTCTAAAATTTATCCATAAGACTTTGTAATAACTGCTAATTATCTTTATAACTAAAAGGAAGTGTTAAGCAAAAATAAATATCTGTTTAATAGCCATACTAAAAAGTAAATTAAAATTGTAAATCTATTGAATTATCATCTAATAACTTAATCAAAAAAATAGAAGTTTTATAAATTATATTAATTACAAGGAGATTTGAAGGATCTTCTAAAAATTTTCATTCCCCACTTTATCCAATTTTATAGACTGGCCTATACCCATCTTCATTTTTTTTCTAATGCACATAATTAGTTTTCAATAAAATACTTAAGAATACTATGACAAAAGCATATTCATTGATCTAACAGCAAACCGAACAGTTGTGTTATCAGGAAACCCCATAACTTTGAAATAAAATCAAGTTTTCATCGTTCCAGTATTTACGCTTCCATCATCTCTTGAACTCCAAATAGTATACTTAAAAATAATTACAATTAACGAAAAACCAACTGAACGATTTCCTGATTTTTCTACTTTTGAAAGATTTCCTGAATCGAAATTGGAGCTAAAAATTATTGAATTCGTGCCGTCCTTTTGATCCAAATCGAAGGGATAAATAAAAACATTGTGCCAAGCTGTGAACGTTGACATTTTTAGTTTTATTAATGTTTTATTTTTTTATAATATTTTGGAAATAATGATTTTTTGTTGAGATTTTTTAAATTAAAATTTTATAATTAGAATTGAATTTTTACTATTTTGTAATTGTTTTCAAAAATTAAACAAATAAACAAATAATTTTTAAATTTTTTCAAATGGATAAATATAAAATAGGACAAGTACTAGGGGTACTATTCCTTTAAATACTTTTTACTTTTTTCAAGGATGGTACCTTTGGATCAGTAATGAAAGCTACAAACAAATAAACAGGACATATAGTAGCAATTAAAAAAATGAAAAAAAAAATGTATAAATGGGATGAATGCACCAGTCAAGCAGAAATTGCAATTTTAATGAAGCTGGCTCATCCAAATATTATAAAATTGTTTGAAATAATAAAAGAAAATAATTAGTTGTATTTTGTTTTTGAATTTATGGATTAAAATGTCTATTAATTAATGAAAGAGAGGTTTAATACATTATTTGTTTCGTTAAATTGTAAAAAAGAGGAAAAAATTTAACAGAACTTGAAATACGCAACGTTATTTATTAAACTTTATAAGGACTTGCTTACATTCATCGACATGGGTATTAATTATACTGTTTTAAAATATTTAAATATAGGTATTTTCATCGAGATATAAAACCAGAAAATCTGCTAGAAAGTGCGGGTATTGTAAAGCTAGGCGATTTTGGTTTAGTTAAATAAATTCGTGCAAAGCCCCCTTACACAGAATATGTTAGCACAAGATGGTACAGAGCACCAGAAGTGATCATGCGATCTCATATTTATAATTCCCCAATTGATGTGTTTGCAGTTGGAGCTGTAAACAAATTTTGTTTTATTAGTTTTAAGAAAGATTATGGCAGAAATGTATAGAAATTATCCATTGTTTCCAGGAACTAGTGAGCTTGATTAAATTAATAAAATTTGTGCTATTATGGGTTAACTTTTATTTTTTGATAGAAAGAATTTACTTATCTGTAATTAGGAACACCAACAAAAGATGAATGGTCAGATGGTTACAAGTTAGCCTAATAAATAGGATTTCATTTTCCAAAATATCCTAAATAAAATCTCAAATAGCTAATGCCAAATGCTTCTAATGATGCTATTGACTTAATGAATAAAATGCTTTCTTATAGTCCACTAAACGTTCTTTAATTATTTTCCATTTTATATTTTAAATTATAGCGTCCATCAGCTAGCATGGCATTGTAGCATCCCTTTTTCTTATGCAGTATCCCAATTCCGGATATTATTCCTAATTAAGTGATAGAAAGTGAAAATAAGGATAATGCAAAAACAGAAAATGTATAAAAAATGTTTTAAAATGAAATAATTTCAAATAAATAAGAAGAAAAACCATAAAAGAAAATTTTGTTAATAAAAAGCGGATTTTATATGAGAAGTTCACGTTATTAGCCTGGTGTGAATTCAATTAATGTTACAAAAAAAGAATGAAAAAAATAGTTTTATTTTAATTAAAAACAATTTTGATTCAGAAAATTATTTAAAATCTTTAATTTTAAAAAAAACAGGAGTATTATTTTTGACAATAAAAAGTTATGTTAATTTTGAAACAATCTATCGGGGGTATTATTTTTTATGTTTTAACGATAAGTTTTTTTGAAACATATATTGCCGGCAAATCAGTCAAAGAGGTTAAAATTAATTGTAGTCCTACTCCAAAAGAAGCTCAATGGGTTCTATATAATGGAGATCCAAAAACTCAAATGACTCTTACTACAATAGGAATGTAAATGCCTGGTAAAAAAGGACTTGTAAGACGATGATATGAAAAAAAAGAAGCATTTATATTAGATAGATGTATGATAGCCTCAAACAAAATCCAATTCTTGTTTGTCCAAAGGGGGATGTAATTGAAATATTATTTGCTCGACCCAATGACAATGACGCAAAACAGTTTGTTTACCATGCTATTTTAACGATGAATCAAAATGAAGATTAAGACAGCAAAGTGCAAAAAAATATCGTACAGGTGAATAGTAAACAGGTAAAAATGTTAAACAATAATACAAAGTATTATTGCTCACCAATCTACTGAAACGTGACAAATAAACTTTTATTTTAATTTTTATTACTACTGATCATTAGTTATTGAGCTTGTGTTGCAGTAATAAGTTAAAAAAATAGTTATTTAAAATTTTATAAAAACAAAAATATTTTTGAGAATATGTATAAAAAATTATAATCATAAATTCGTAATTCTCTGAACTTGTAAAATGACTCATTAACATCATAACTTATTACAAACGAATCAAGTATAAATAACAAAAAAATATCCTCACTAACTCCCTACAAATTATAAAACCAAAATTCAAATAATTCTAAAATAAATTTAAAACAAATAAAAAATATTATTGACTTAAATGCAGTCTAAGAAAGTTATAAATTAATTAGCAAAGATTTGAAATTAAATTGCTATGAAACTTTTAAAAGATCAAAGAAATTTTCAGTTAATTCAAGGGTGAGCACTGAAAATAACTAGCCAATTCAATAAAAAAAATTAGCCAATCTTTATATTTCTAAACATGCTTCTCTTGCTTCACTAAATATTAATCATCAACACAACAATAAAATGTCAGCTACTTTTAGATAATTTTAAAAACGATTAAAATAATTGATTAATGATAGAGAAATCAAAAAAGTTCTACGAGGTATTATAAATTATAAATTTTATAATGTTAATAAAAGAACTTTAAGCAATACTATCATTAGCTTTTAAATAACGAAATAGTATATTGCTAGCTGTAACAATGGATTTGATAGGTGAATGTCAACTTGGGAATTGTTAATATGCAAATGCTCTTAAGACTTTTTATGGCATAGTTAAATTTATTTTGTTATAGAATTATTATTTTAAGAAAGTTCTGAGTGAAGAAGAAGATCTGAAAGCAATGCGTTGTTGTAGTTTAATCTCAATTGCATAATGCTTCAAATCAATGAAACGATTTCCAGAAGCAATAAGATTTCTCAAAAAAGCTTTATAATATTCTTGGATAATAAATAATAAAAAAATTGAACTTCAAACTTATGAAGAGCTTGGACAAGTGTGATACAATATTGGTGATTCCTAACGGGCAAAATATTACCATTAACGTTCAGTAAAATTTTAATATGAGCATATTCTTTCAAATTGCCGATTCTTTGCCAACTAAGATTGGAAAACCAATGGTTCTAAGCTCTCCAGATACAAAATGGCTAAATTTAGTCCTTTATTTGCAAAGAAAATTGGAATTGTTATCGAAGGGTAGGAAATGCTTTATAAGTTCTAGAATCACTGAGGAGAGGGAAATTAAATACTTGAAACAGGGAAATTTGTTCTTGAACCATTGATTAATGTTGATGATTTTATGGAGTTTTTACTAAAAAGTTAAGACATAAGGTTTGATCTTTTGAGTCCTAGATGTATTGATTTTTTTGCTACTAATGTATAAATAAAAGATCCTGAAGCCGCTTTGGTTGATGAGAAAACAGGGGAATTATTATGTGATACTATAATAAATATTGATTATGGAAAAGAACTTTAAAATGAAAATAAAAAATATAATAGATATTTTTTACATATGGAAGGAACATCCCCTCCAAAGGTTGTTTATTTTATGATAAAATTAAGAAATATTTAGTTAAATTTAAGTTCATTTAAAGGAAAAAATAAAAAAATTCCGATGGCCGATATTATTAAACTTGATTATCTTTAAATGAAATTATCATTGGATGACTAAATAAAACATAGAAATTAAACTGTAAAAAAATTATTCTTAAAGGATGCTAATGAATAACTATTGAAACAGTTTCTATAATTTATTGAAATTATCTTTTATAGTTAAGAACATTAAGCATGCTTACCATCATAGTTTTTCACTCATTAGACTCCTAACCGTAATATTGAAGCTTATGGTTATGCAGAGATTTCAAAAATTAAATTAAATCACTTTTTTAAAGAAGCGCAGAAAGTTTTATGAATATTTTATCTTATTATTATAAAATAAAAAGTATTCTTAGATAAATATTACTAAAAATTTAAAATTTAAAGTGTAAAAATCGATTAAACGAATGAAAATAGTAATTATCATCGTTTTATGCGTCTTTAATGTTTAAAGAACATGCAAGATTGTTTCATTGGAACTTGATTTGATAGTTGTAATGAAAAGTTAAATTATTTTTGCGATATTTCAAAATTTAAATTTTTAAAATATTATTATCATTATTAATACTAGTCAAAATTAGATTATAATAATGGTTCTTTCAATTTTATTTTAAATTATTTTAAGGACTATTAGTATAGTATAGAAGTTTTTAAAGTCAAAAGAAAATGAAATAAACAAAAATTAAAAATAAAATCAATTTGAATAAATTAGAAACCTTTATTTATTTTTTAATAAAACAGTTTCTCTTCTCATTAACTTTTAAATTTAAAAGTATTTTTGGCATTTCTTACATCGTAATTTCAGGTGTTTTAGATATCCCCTTTTTCTGAGCCATTTAAGACTTCAGGCACCATATAAATTGGTGACTCAAGTATTTTTTTGATAATTTCTTTTTTCATAAACACTTGTTTGCATTTTAATATTATTTTTATTTAAATGTTTTCTTACATAAATAAAAATATGGTGAAAGATTTTTTATAGTTTATTTATTATAAAAACCAATTTAAAGTGTTAATTTTATTTAAATTTTATTTGATTAAATTTTCATTTTTTAATTGTTATCTAATTTCATTTTTTTATTATTTGAAACACTTCATAAGCCTTCAAATTAAACTACATCCATTATTCCCAAATAAAAATAAATTCAAGAGTTAAAGTTTAAGAATAATTATGAAAATTGTTACTCTCTACAAATAAAAATAAATTCAAGAGTTAAAGTTTAAGAATAATTATGAAAATTGTTACAAACTACAAATAAAAATAAATTCAAGAGTTAAAGTTTAAGAATAATTATGAAAATTGTTACTGTCTACAAATAAAAATAAATTCAAGAGTTAAAGTTTAAGAATAATTATGAAAATTGTTACTGTCTACAAATAAAAATAAATTCAAGAGTTAAAGTTTAAGAATAATTATGAAAATTGTTACAAACTACAAATAAAAATAAATTCAAGAGTTAAAGTTTAAGAATAATTATAAAAATTGTTACTCCCTACAAATAAAAATAAATTCAAGAGTTAAAGCTATAATTATTTATAATATTACTTCCTAAAAATAAAAGAAATTTAAGTTAACAATAATAAAATACTTTAAATAACTTAATAATAAAACATACCCCAAAGAATGGTCCATGCTCTATAAATTATAAATAACTTAATATTATATTACTATCTGATCCATAAATTGCATATTTTTTTTTCGAACATTTCCATTAATGCAAGGTTATTCTTTAATTTGATAAAAATTCTTAGTATTACGATTTCTTGTTCTCTTATAATTTGAACAGCCAACTACATTAGTCTTTTGGGTCACTTGATTGCTTATTATTTGAATGCCATGGAGGTATTGCCATTCCTCCAAACCAACTATTTTATTCATCTGTACTTTTCATTATTGTAAATGTTGATCCTTCAACCAAATAAAATTATTATTTTTTATATTTATAACCTTTATTATCACACTATTCATGAAATTTATCATTATTAAAACTAAATAAAAATTAATGAATATATAAATGTATGCCCATGGATTGCAGTAGAAAAGAGTAATTTAAATTCCACTTTGGTATCTTAAAACAATGAAAGCATAATTTGTTAGTGAGTCTGTCATTAATTAAGAATTAAATATTGCCTTATCACTTATAATGGGTCCTATGTAAAATTTATAACTCAGAACAATACTTTATATCTTATTTTTCATTTAGTTGTTTTCTTTTTCTAAGAAGAAATATTATTTATAATTATTTACATAAACGGACAATTTGTTCTTATATTTATTATTTCATTCTGTTATTTTCTTGTTTTAATAAATCATATTTTTATTCAAATTCTTCTAATTACCTTTTAGCAATTCTTTAAAGCTCTTGTATTTATAAATTTTTTGCTTGAAGTATTTTTTCTGTCTCTGTCTCATCTTAATTTTTAAGCAAGTCTTTTAATATATCAGTAATTAATAAAAAAAAACTTAATAATGCCTCACTTAATCCAATTAATTAAGAATTTTCATCTTTAATGGTCTTTAAGGATTAATTAAACACTGTTGAAACTTAAGTTAGCAATTTTTTTAATTTATAATTTTTTTAAGATCCATCATTTATACTAAAATATTTTAAATCAAGACTCATTTAGAGATTATCATTTAATTTTGAGAGGGTGATTATAGAATTCTGTTAATTTAAATTTTTTGTGAGTAGTTAATACAATTAATAGATCGAATTTATTGATATTTCTGCAATTTACAAATCATTCTTTTTTAAATTAATCTTTCGTAATAACAACTAAACTGAACTAGATTTCCTTGAAACTTTTAAAAATCTTAGTAAATATTCAATTTGGCAGATAAAAACTTCACACTGAGACTTCATTAGGATTATATAATAGAATCAGAGATCTAATGGTCCATCAAAATCAATGAAACCTAGCAAAATTTTAATAAAAATGTTTTTGTTTCTTATTATAAATTACAACAAATTCATCTCTCTCGGGCAAACTTTGGCAAATATAATCCTAAATAAGCAGATATTTACTCATTAGGCATTATCGTGTTGGATCACTTTTAGGACCAAAGTAGTTATTTAAACTCAATGCATTACGGTAATATAAATTCTTAAAGGAAAGAAAATTTTGGCAAAAAGAAATAAAAGTTAAAAAAGATATTTATTAATATAAAAAATGAAATTTGTGTGAAATATTGAAGAAGGAAGTTATTTATTATAATTCATTATAATTTAGAATTTGATGCTAGATGTGTTTGATTTTTTGTATTACAATTAAATATTTTTGTTGCTATAAAAACTTGAAAATTTTTTTAAATTTTTACAATTATACTTTTTAAAAAAAAAATTGGAAGCCTGAAGGATTTGCACTCTTTGCATGATTATATAAGCGAAAAAAAAATTAAAATAATAACAATACATTTTTTCTTTAAAAATAAATTATTTACAAACAACTTTTTCAAAAATAAGATGCAAAACTAAGAAATAGTGGATGGAATCGCTAGATTACCTAGGCTTTAGCTGGACTCAATGGATTGTGCAGGAAGTGGAGCCAATGCTCAAGTATATCGGTACAGAATTGCTAATCACAGAGTGGCAGTGAAATGCTTTAGAAATTATGAAGCTGCCGAAAGAGAACGGATCATCCTCGAAGAAATTAGAAAATTTACTTTTAATTGTCCTGGAATTGTAGAATATTATGGGATGAGGCAAATTTAAATTGAGTAATTTTTCATGAAATCATATATTTTTAAAGAATTACTGGAACTTTTTAAACTACTTATTAGGGCTATGCTATATTCATGTAAGAATGCCCGATGGATTTGTGTAAATATGTAAATTAAATCCAGCATTTATCACCCAAATAAGTTTGTGAATTTTTGAGTCAAATAAGTGTCGCTCTTACTTGTATGCATGCAAATGGTTGTGTCCATGGTGATTTGAAGCCTTAAAACATAATGGTTAATCAAAGGAATTAAAAACTCATTTATTACTTAACTGATTTTGGAGAAAGTAGAGCATTAGGATCATAAATTGCAATCAACTATTAGACTCATTGTAATTTCCTATAATCCTTTCATTTTATATTAGCTGTAAGAGGAACGCCTACTTATTTCTCTCCTGAATTATGGCAAATTTATATTTCCAGAGCTACTCATGGGAGATATGGCCCATAATAGGCCGACATTTATTCACTAGGAATTATGGCAGTGGAATTACTTCTAGGACCGCAATCAATTTATTAATTGAATTAAGCTCGGTTTTTATTACTTATTAATAATATATAAATAGTGATTCCGAATAGAATTTTAATTCAGCACTTCAAAATCTAAAAAATCAATTGTTATAAATTGCTGAATTTTAGCAAAAAGCGAATTTGGTTGATATGGTTTTGAAAATGGTTAGCCATAAACCAGAGGATAGAATCAATGCATTTTAAATTTGCCAAAATTTAATAATGGCTAACTCATTTTACCTTGAGGGAATTGAAGAAAAGCATTTGGAAACATTAATCAGATAGCTAATTTTACTTTAAAGTATATATTTTTATTATATTCATTTATTTTACATCCTCAGCTTCTTCTGAGACAAAATTAAATAAGATTATTACGGAAAAAGAAGAAATGATCAATATTTAAAAAAAATAAATAGATAAATTGACTCGTGAAGTTAATGATCAAAAGTTATAATAATTATCAATAGCAGACTCTATCTAGCCAATCAAGAAAAGCATAAATTATTTATTGATTAATAAATTATGGATTTATTAGATTATTAACTTATCTTTGATTCTAAACTTATCAAAACACCAATTTAACAAAATATCATAATTTCATTATTTGATAAGATCAGCATCTCTTTGAATCAAATTCATTATTAAGCTGGATTTAAAGAGTTCTTTATTTTTTTATTATTCGAAATAATTTAGACTTGATGTAAAAGCCTTTCATAAAGATTGTGATAAGAATGGTATTTAAGACTACAATATTAAAATATTTAAGGATCTACATTGGCAATTATGCATAGCAATGAAGAACCTAATTGCTTTTTTGGAGGAATGGCTGTGCCTCAGTGGAAGTCTGATAAGAATAGCAAATATGAAAGTGATCCAACTGATTAATGCAGCTGGTTATTCAAAATGGAGATGAAAGAAATATAGTATATAAAAATATTCTATTGATTTCGTTAGGACCATTCTTCATTAATGGAAATGCATAAAAAAAAGTCAAGCAATTTATTGTTATTATGGTTCTTTTAATTATTTAATAATTGTGGATTTAATGAATAGATTTTGGACCTTTTTTTGGAGTTTTAATATTTTCTTATTATTTGCTAATTTTTGCTTAAATATTTTTATTAACTCATTCATTTTTCTGAAAAAATTCCAAGATTTCATTTAATTTTAATTTAATGAAATTGTAAAATTTGATAAATTAAAATCTATAGAAAAATAAAATTTCATAAAAAATAATATAGAAATTAACTCAAAAAAATAAAATTAAAAATGTCAAAAGAAGAAATAATTCAAGAAATATACAAACTAGAAAAGATAGAGTTTAATGAAGAAGATCTTTTAGGAAAGGGAAAAAATTATGTATACTCTTATCTAATTAAAAACCAGCCAATGGCAGTAAAAATTATCCAAACTCAAGAAGAAGCAGAAGAAGAAAAATAAATCCTGGAAAAAATTGATAAAATTGCAAGTGGCTATCCTGGTATTGTGTAATACTATGGCATGAAAAAGCTTAAAATAAAGTACCGTATGATTTTATACTATTTTCAATTAGAATTCTTGGAAAATAGAAATAATCAAATGAAAGTTATCAAAGATACGCTATTTTTTTTTAAAAATGTGAAAGTGATTTCTCATAATATTTAAAGAAAGGGAACTCTTTAACGACAAAGGATGTTTTAGATTTTTTAAATTAAATGTGTCTGATATTAATGCGTTTGCATGCTCATGGATGCTTTCACGGGGACCTGAAGCCATAGAATATAATGATAAATGAATAAAACAACTAACTTAATTATAATTTAAGCGATTTTGGAGAGAGTGAAGTGTTTGGATAAACAATTGCCAGTTTTAAAAATTTATGTAACAAAATAGTATTTATAATTTACTAATTTATAGAATTGAGAGGAACACTTTATTATTTAGCGCCAGAATTAATGAAAATTTTAGGAACTTAGTAAATGTAAGGAATATTTAATCCAATGAAAACAGATATATATTCCTTGGGAATTATTACTCTTGAGCTTTTACTTGGTTAGAATTCTGTAAAAAGCTTGAATATATTACGGTTTAAAAATTTAAGTTTTAAAAAGTACTTTTAGTAATTCAGAAAAATAATTTGATCAAGAATTAAAACGCTTACTTTCATAATTAGTTTTGAAAAGACATGAATTTTAATGTTAAATTTTCAATATTAATTTAAAACTCTTAGAATAATCACATTAATACTTATTAAAAATGTTGACCGATATGCTAAATTATTAGCCTGAAAATCGAATCTCTATAATGGAAATCTGCTTAGTTTTAGTAAAGACAAATATCCTATAAATAGATTAAATTGACAGAACGGGAATAAAAAATTTGTTTAAAAAGTTTATCAAGAAACTTTAAACTTCTCTTATACAAAAGCCATAATAATTAAAGGAAGAGGAATAGATAAATTTCTTTAGGTAAATCAATGGAAAACTCTTCGGAATATCCGCATAACTTTATAAGGACTATATCCAACTAAATATAATTGAAGCTAATAATTAATGATCTGTATGAACATAAAATTTTACAGAAAAAGATCTAGAAAATGAAACCCTTTCTTTAACAATTAAATAATACTTTTAAATTCTCATCAGTAATTTATAAGATAATAATAACATCATTAATCTTAAAAAACAAAATGGATACATTCAAATTTCTTTGCCTCTTTTTTATACAAATTTTTAAGGAATTAAGTAAAGATGTTAATTTCAGCATAACCTTGACTATAAATAAAATGCATTTAATAATACTTAATTTGCTGAAATCTAGGTATAGAAAGAATAATTAATTACTTGGAGTCAATTTTTGATAACCTTTTATGAAGCCTAACTATAAAATAGTATTAATGCAATTAAAGAAGAAAAGGCTTTGAATAAAAATATTCCTAGTAGTGATGAATAGTTAGAGTTTGAAAATTAAAATACTCCTGATATAAAATTAATATAACCAAAGTAAATAGGAATAACATAAAAATATCAAAATTTTAAATAGAATAGTTATAAAGAAGAAAAGTTTTTGAATAGAAAGGTTCCTAATGATGAATAGTTAGATTTTGAAAATTAAATTAATCCTGATATAAAATTAATATAACCAAAGTAAATAGGAATAACATAAAAATATCAAAATTTTAAATAGAATAGTTATAAAGAAGAAAAGTTTTTGAATAGAAAGGTTCCTAATGATGAATAGTTAGATTTTGAAAATTAAATTAATCCTGATATACAATTAATATAACCAAAGTAAATAGGAATAACATAAAATATTGTTATAAACTAAAATGCACAATAAGAAAAAATAATAAAGAATGAATAAAAAGAAGCAGAAGATTGTTCTAAGAGCTAGATATCTTAAGAATGCAATAGTAGCTTTTATATTGAAATTTATTGAAATTTGTTTTGAATAAGATTAGAAACAAGAAATAAACTCTTTAGAGATAAATTCAAACTATTTGCTCATGAGCAATTAACTAAATTCTGGCGAGCATTTGTTGTAATTAAGTTTAAAAACAGCCTTGACATCTTTAGAGCTTGAGTAATAAGAAAAATAATTAAGTAGTATTAATTTTTTGAATATTTATATTGTTAGATATATCCAAAGTTTCTTGAAAAAAATTGAAATTTTTCAAAATAATCTTTATTTAAAATTAAAATTATTTTTTCAACTTTAATTTAATTAAATTAAATATACTTTTAATAAACATAAAAAAAATGTTAGAAATAATATAAATTTTTTATATAGCAATTTTAAACCTAAATTAGAAGTCAAATTTGAATAAAAGCATTATTAAAGATAAAGTGTAAAAAAATTAATTCAAAAAAATAATTTATTAAAAATTCTAAAACAAAATAACTTCATAAAATGGAACAAGCACAATAAAACTGGTAGTAATTACTACTCAATGCCAATTTAAATCTATTACTTCAGCTATAATAAATGTAAGAATCCTATCAACAATAATAATAATTCTAAACCAATCAAGTTTTGCCATTAAGTTCTCCAATCTCATGAGCTTGTTCTCCACCGAACATAGCATCATGTGGAACCTGCGGGTCATCTACATAGAACAGCGCAAATTCGCCTATGATGGCAAACTTTAGTCAAGCATTTTCTTAATTTTCTCTTGGTGGTGGATTACCGAAAATTAAAGAAGAATAAGTTGATGAGGTGATTGAAATGAGTAAACGCAATATTAGTCTTGCATCTCGAAATTTTTTAATTAATTATGCCTCAATGGAATTACATATAATTCATTTTTGCCAGGATTATATAAACTAATTTAAGCATTTGAAAAATCATTCAAATCAATTGAAGAAAGATTTTTTTTTCATGCAATTTCTGGGATTAAATTTTAAGATTAATTCATTAATTAATTTATCGAAAATTATCCAGGCAATTAATTTTGTGATTACCATTAACTTGCAAGTTATGTTTAAAGACTTGATGCCATTGATTATAATGCATATTATTGAGCGATATTGTATTCTTATTTTTTTAGCAAGTTTTGATACTACTCCTGATATAAAATTAATGTAAACGAAGTAAATAGGAATAGCATAATAAAATAATAAGAAAAAATAATAAAGAAAAAAGATCAAATTTTAAATAGAATAGTTATAAAGAAGAAAATTTAATAATTTGAGAAAATATTTTTAAATTTTAAAAAAAAAAGTTTATTAAAAATAGTTAGAATATATAAGAATAATTTAATATATAATTATATATATAGAGAAACTTTACATAAAAAAATTAAATTTATTGAAAATAGAGAAAATTAAAAAATATTAAAACATTTGCAATTTTATTTTTTAATGTTATTTATTTTATGATTCTCAATCATCAAGTTAAGTTAGCATTGCTACTCCTCTTTAAATCCAATGTTTTGGAGATTAGCCCTTTTCAATTGTTAAAAGCATATTTAGCACAAAATTGGTTGAATGACCTGTTGTAGAAAGCACTCCCCGACGTTTAGAAGTTTTATAAACAGGACAATCATATTTCTTAAACAGTAAATTTAATCTCTAATAAGAAATATGTAACCTTAGCCACTTCATCAGCAGAAATTTTACTTTGTTCGCAGGGTACAAGCCTTATATATGGCATTTCACAATAAAGTTGCTTTGGGAATGGCTCACTTAAAATGTTTTTTTATAAATCCCAACGCGCACCATCTAAGAATAACCCATAGATATAGCACCCATCATCCGGAGCCTTTGTAACATCTATTGTAGTTTCTTTCGGAATCATTGTGAATTAGAACTAAAGAGTATCAATTGGTATTTTATACTGAAATCAAATTTAAAAAACAAAAAGAAATTAAAGAAACTTTGCGAGCATAATTTTGCAAAGTCCCTGTTAAAAAGCTCTAAGTAAAATAGAATCCTGAGAGCCAGAAATTTGGTGGAGAACCATTATTTATCCATTTCTGCATGAAATTTACCCTATCCATAAAATCTTTGATATACGAACCAAGAGGTTTCAATGAGGGATAAGAAAACTGATAAAAAGTATTTAATATAATGTAATCTATAAAAAAATAATATTTACTTTGTACCACAATGCAGGGATTTAATTATCTAACATTTTGTTAAACATCTCATCAAGGTCATTAGACATAGGGACAAGTCCATCTATAGCTTTTTAGAGGTTGTTTAAACTTTTTAAAATGACATCTAACAGTCTATTAAAGCGAATTAGCTCTTATTATAAAACAGTATTCATTGAATTTTCGTATTTTATAGGAAATGTTTTCATTATTTCATCGAGATTAAAAAGCTATGGCAATTTTGATAATATATCAGCACATTTTGCTTTTATAATATCTTTTGGGTTTGAGCCTTCACCACAAACTAAAACAATTGTTAATAATAAATCAAAATTAAATATTAAAACCTGAACGAGGTAATAATGGAAGTATTGTTGATGTCATTGCAGCAGTATCTAATATCGCTCCCGTAATCTATGCATTTTCATGCATTCCAAATACTTCTGGATTGTCGTTCAATGGCAATGACATTATATATTATTTATAAGAATCTAAATTCCCTTCAGGTGGTGCAAAATAAACTCCACTTACTGAAAACTTATAGTCATCATCTAGTACTTTTTCAGTGTAAAAGTTTTCAAGCATTGTTTTGATTAATTTCCGATCCTTATCATCAGTGACCCGACCACCATAATTTGCTTCTGCGACCATGTAGTTAAGTGCTGACCAGGGAATTGTATCCTATTCATTAAGGAACATTTTGAGTTAGGAAATAGAAATAGCTAAATCCGTAGAACTAAAACCATAAGGAATATTCCATCCAAGTGGACCAAATTTACGTCGTTCAATAACTAATGCATGGAAAAATGATAAGGAAAATAAAAGTTTTTTCCATTCAGCCGGTTTAATTGAATCCTCAAACCTTTTATTATCAAATCCACAATAGCAGTTCATTAAATTATTTTTTAATCCTTTGGGAGGTTCATATGCTAACTTAATTCCTTTCTATAATATACTCACAGGAAATATCGGTGATGACATAGATGTTAACCATAATCTAAACTCTCTATTAACTGGTTATTCAGGTGAAGGTACCTCAGGTATGGATTCATAGATCCTTTAAAGGTCTAACATCCAACTTGGCGCTAAATGACAATTTTACAAAAACACCCATTTTCCCTCTTTCAAAGCCATTTATATATCTTTTTCTGCTAACTTTCCTTGCCCTTATCCAAGCGATCTATCAATCAGGTTGGCTTTAAAGTTCATATGTTCTGCCAGATTCTGTAATTCTTATCTCGGATCTGCACCTGGGGATAAAATAAAGATTATAGGTGTTAAATAAGTGGAATCAGCAAAAGCTTATTAGAGATCAAATGGTGGAACTTCGATAAAGGTTTGATCCATTTCTACTGCTACCATTTCTTGCACTGCTGTTATCATTTTATCAGGTCTAAGTATTCTTACAACAAGTAGTCTTTAGAAAACACCTAAAGCATTTCCCCATTTCCCAGGCCATGGATTCTCTGAAAGCATGTGAGGGTTATTTGAATAATAAATTTTTTCCCATTCTAAAATATTAGTAGCAAAGTCAGTATCAAATCCATCAAAAGCTGGCAATTGTTAAGTCATTTGAATGAGATTTCCCCATTATTTATCCGACAGCCATCCAGATGATGGGTTAGGTTTCGGTGCATCAATCGCCGTCCCACCAATCATTAAAAATCGGATTTCTTATTAGTTGATTGTAGCTTTTTCCATTTCAAGAATTTTCATACACAATAACAATGAAAAAATCAATTTATCTTTTTCAAGTAAAGAACGCACAACATATCGATATAAATTGATTGTAAATTTGTTTTTAATATTATCAATTTTGATACCTGCCTTTTCAGGTGGAGTCTGGTCTATTGCAGAATAGAAAACTTAAACAAACGATTCCAATGAAAATTAATACATTGGTTCAATTTTAGCTAAATCCATTAACACAAAAAACAAATTTGCACACCTTTTTGCTAGCCCAGAATACATACCTTTTGTTATATCAAATTGGTTTTAGTCTCTTTATAATTTTTCTAATTTATCAACAATCTCAACAGATTCTATCTGGGATGCCTACAGAGTGTCAATTAATTCATAATCATCAAGAATTTCGCCCTTAGAGTCATTTAATAACTTCAGGATTAAATCTTCTGTTTTCGTTTATTTAGCTTTATTTTCATATAATTCGTTTATATTCCTTTAGCTGACTTCCCATTTCTCGGATTCTTCTTTTTTCATCACATTATTTAACATCTAATCAGTTAGTCCTTTATAAAATAGTAAATAATTTATAGATATCTTAATGAAAACCTTCTTAAGTGACCAAGAAATTCAAAAGCTTAACTTTCATACAAACTTCAGGAGCATAGTGTGGATTTGATAATTTAGTTGTTAAATAAAATTTAAAATCATCATTGTAATCAATAATCTTATCAGCTATCTAAATTGTATATGATGCTCCCTTCTTCAACAAACATTTGTTCAAAATTGGTTCAAAAATAGGATCAATTGTCTCACCAATATTCTCTAATAAAACAGGCTGTCCATAAATAATAGCTTACTCTAATTTATTTGCCATTGTAGTAACAGAATCAGTAGACTTCATGATCATCAAAGGTGGTGTTGTAGTCTTTTCACGCTCTTTGATCCAAATATTTGCCTACATTTAAGGGTCAATCATTAATGGCCATCGTTTACTCCTTTACATTATTATAGCATTATCAATCGAGAAGTCATCATTAGGTAATTTATGTTAATTAACCCATATCCCACGAGTAATAGGATCCGTCAAAGTATTTTTTAATGAAAAATCTTTTGAGACTGAAATTCCAAGCCCCGCTAATAATTTATCCCATTTATTAATGCAATTCTTTCTATATTCTACTGGGAACGCTCCCATATATGTAATGATTCCAGATGATAATATGATATCTCCTACCACACTTTATTCTTCAATTTTATAATTCTAAGCATATTTTTACCAATTTTACTTTTAACTTCCTAATCCTTCAAGTAGCTTTTATGCGCGATTCAATTTCTTTTCACGGGTATCTTTTTCTTATTTTGCTACATTATATTCATTTTTTAATTAGGTTATGATATCAAGAACTTCCTATAATAAATTTCTTTTTATTTATAATAATCGTTCTGACTCCTCAAGCGATGCCTCAACTTATTAAAGTTCTTTTCCTTTAGGATCCACAACAAGCAAAGCTTCGTAAGTTAGATAGACACTTCTGACCCAGTTTGCCATATACTTAGTAGCTTCTGACACTTTACTCATTTATTCATCAGAAAAGTTCGGGTCTTCAACTAATTCTTTTATCTTCTCAATTTTATTCTTTGGAATAGCTCGAATTGCTTCTTCATTGTATCCCTTCATTTTATTTTTTAATTTAGAAGTCAGTACAAACCTTTTTGAATAATCCCAAAAATCTTTCACTTTTTCCAATGACCCTGGAGCTTTTGGTTATAATTTAACATTATCATCAATGCAAAACACATAACATAAACCTTTCATAAGCTTATCCAAAGCATCTGGCGGCGAACAAAGACTCTTAATAAAAGTAATATGATTTATTGTCACTTTTTCAAGATCTTGCTTTACATTCTCAAGTATTGGCAGTACTTAGTCTAACTGACTCTAGCATTCATTTTTCAATTTCGTTGCCTCTTCTCTCTTTTTAGTGTATTCAAGTTCTTCTTTTAAATATTACTCTTTTTTTAAATCCGCATCCTTTTGTTTAACTTTAAGGTTCTCGAGCAAAATCTAATTCTAATTCTCTTTTGATTTGATTTCTAATTTGGGTTATAATTCCTTTACTTCCATTGGCATCTACTCCTTTTTTGCCACATTATATTCATTTTCTAATTAGGCTACGATATCAAGAACTTCCTATAATAAATTTCTTTTTATTTATAATAATCGGTCTGACTCCTCAAGCGATGCCTAAACTTATTAAAGTTCTTTTCCTTTAGGATCCACAACAAGCAAAGCTTCGTAAGTTAGATAGACACTTCTGACCCAGTTTGCCATATACTTAGTAGCTTCTGACACTTTACTCATTTATTCATCAGAAAAGTTCGGGTCTTCAACTAATTCTTTTATCTTCTCAATTTTATTCTTTGGAATAGCTCGAATTGCTTCTTCATTGTATCCCTTCATTTTATTTTTTAATTTAGAAGTCAGTACAAACCTTTTTGAATAATCCCAAAAATCTTTCACTTTTTCCAATGACCCTGGAGCTTTTGGTTATAATTTAACATTATCATCAATGCAAAACACATAACATAAACCTTTCATAAGCTTATCCAAAGCATCTGGCGGCGAACAAAGACTCTTAATAAAAGTAATATGATTTATTGTCACTTTTTCAAGATCTTGCTTTACATTCTCAAGTATTGGCAGTACTTAGTCTAACTGACTCTAGCATTCATTTTTCAATTTCGTTGCCTCTTCTCTCTTTTTAGTGTATTCAAGTTCTTCTTTTAAATATTACTCTTTTTTTAAATCCGCATCCTTTTGTTTAACTTTAAGGTTCTCGAGCAAAATCTAATTCTAATTCTCTTTTGATTTGATTTCTAATTTGGGTTATAATTCCTTTACTTCCATTGGCATCTACTCCTTTTTTGCCACATTATATTCATTTTCTAATTAGGCTACGATATCAAGAACTTCCTATAATAAATTTCTTTTTATTTATAATAATCGGTCTGACTCCTCAAGCGATGCCTAAACTTATTAAAGTTCTTTTCCTTTAGGATCCACAACAAGCAAAGCTTCGTAAGTTAGATAGACACTTCTGACCCAGTTTGCCATATACTTAGTAGCTTCTGACACTTTACTCATTTATTCATCAGAAAAGTTCGGGTCTTCAACTAATTCTTTTATCTTCTCAATTTTATTCTTTGGAATAGCTCGAATTGCTTCTTCATTGTATCCCTTCATTTTATTTTTTAATTTAGAAGTCAGTACAAACCTTTTTGAATAATCCCAAAAATCTTTCACTTTTTCCAATGACCCTGGAGCTTTTGGTTATAATTTAACATTATCATCAATGCAAAACACATAACATAAACCTTTCATAAGCTTATCCAAAGCATCTGGCGGCGAACAAAGACTCTTAATAAAAGTAATATGATTTATTGTCACTTTTTCAAGATCTTGCTTTACATTCTCAAGTATTGGCAGTACTTAGTCTAACTGACTCTAGCATTCATTTTTCAATTTCGTTGCCTCTTCTCTCTTTTTAGTGTATTCAAGTTCTTCTTTTAAATATTACTCTTTTTTTAAATCCGCATCCTTTTGTTTAACTTTAAGGTTCTCGAGCAAAATCTAATTCTAATTCTCTTTTGATTTGATTTCTAATTTGGGTTATAATTCCTTTACTTCCATTGGCATCTAATTCACCATAATTTCTAACTCCTTTAATTTTTCTAACCCTATTTCATAACGTGTTATCTATTTTTCAATTTCTTTCTCACGTTAATAATAAAGAGTTGAAAATGTCTCTAATAATTCCAAATAACTAATCGGTGCCACACAGAAATACCGCCGCGATTCCTCTAAATATTATTTACTTAACTATTATACAGTCAATTACATATCAACACATGTTTTCACAAGTCCATCAACAACTGCATTTGAAAATTATTTTATTTTTTATATATTTTATAAAGCTGTAGAAATTAAAGCTTCTTCTGGCCATGGAAAAAACCAATCAATAGTCGTGCAATTAAGAAGTCCAGGGAATGTACGAATTCTTTTTCTAAATGTCTCTCCAACAGGACTCATACATATCACCATATGCAAATTTTGCTTACATTATTAAAGGAAATACTCAAACTTTTAATTGGGTGTTAATAATCCTGCTAGTGCAGGATTATTTAATACTTCTTAAGTGATATCTTCAATAATCTTTTGCTTTTCTTCCATTGAGAATAAATTTGGTACTTCGCCATTATTTAGTATATTACATATATCCTCTAACATTGACTCATCTAGCGTTAATGTATCATTATATATAAAGACTGTTGGCTTATTTTTTGCTAATTTCATAACTTTTTATAATTCTTTAATCCATTCTTTGGGATTAACCTATACAAATCAATTACATCATATAAAAATAACTTAAATTTATTCAAAATCAGCAATATGGCAGGCCAAACTGGCCATGGATTTTCTTCCCGAACCACCAACTCCTACCAATAACGCATGTCCAAACGTAGTTGTAATAATTCTATGAATCTTGATTACATGTTCTAAAGCATTCATAAACAAGACTAAATCCATCCGATTTGATGTATGTGTACAATTATAATTTTCTAAAGCTTCCTCTGAAGATTTTTTGAGTTTTTAAAAATCTGCTAATTCACAATAAATATCAGAGAGAGGATGTTGGGAAGTATCACCTTCAGGTTAAATAGTTGGGACAAATGAACAGAAAAGAAGTGGGTCATTTATGATAAGAGTTTTCCAGTCACGATGAAATGTTTTTAAAACAATATCTTGTAAGACTTTTTTTTATAAATTAATGAAACAAAATTAGAAAATTACTTGAGTTAAAAAAATCTCGATCTATTGTATTAATTAGACGATCCTAGAAGACACGGGAACATTCATGTATCCATAGACGTAAGAATTCATTATCATCTTTGCAAGATTAATAAGTAGTTTTGGAAATCCCTTAAAATACTTTAGAAATATCTCGCAGATTATAAATATAGTGGGATTTTGCAGGTGTTGGCAGCAATTCTTTAGATGTCTATATATAAATTATTTTAAAAAAATATTAGAGATCTTACTTTGATAATTTAATATAATTTAATAGTTGATAGTACAAGATCATCCTTTAAATTAGTTATCGTTTGGATTGGTGGTTTAGCGAGGTTCATAAAATACCATTCAAGTATATTTGAAAAGATTTTTATCATCGAAACTTCTGAAAATGATGCTGCATACATTATATTAAAGTGTCTTGAACATCGCTAGGTTATTGAATTATGACCTTGCGAAGGCGGGCCCATTGCTGCTATAAATACAATATTTTAAAGAGTTTTATTCTCTTTGGATTCGAGATCGAACCAACCAGAAGTGTCCATCCATTGTCGGAGAAGTTCTTTAAAAGAATTTAATTTAAATGAATTTTAATAGAATAATTACCAATAGGTGGTTATGCTCCATAGCTTTCTTTCATTGGCATATTTATATCATCAATAAATATAACAATCTATGCTTTTTGGTCTTCAGGACCAAAGCATCCCTTTTTTCTTTTGGTATTCACTTTAGATTCAATGATTTTCTATAACTAATTAGCAGTTGTTTATCCAGATAAAGAAGTACATAGATTGGTATAGGTTTAATTAAAGAAGTTTTTTTGTAATTCTGAGACAATATTAACTGTCTTTCCTGTACCCGTTGGACCTGTTAGAAGAAAATGAAGTCCAGAGGAAATAGAAAGCGTGAGGAAAAAATTGTTACGTACTGAGTCTAATGTTGGAATTATTAATTCATGATACTTTAGTTCCTTTTGTATTTTGAAAGGAGGAATTAATTATATCCAATTCATCCATACTTTTTGATTCTTTTCAAAACAAATTTCAAAGACATCTTAATTCTTCATTTATAAAGCGAGGGGTTTTTTTTCATACTATCCTTGAAGATCAATTTTATATTCAGAAGCAATATCCTTCCCTGCAATAATATCATAAATTAATTAATTGAATTGTTTGCGGCTATCTTCTTCTAAACATCCTCCAAAACTCCAAATTAGCGAAAAGATTATGTAATTTAGAAGGATGTCACAAATTTCTTTGGGGATCTTTAGTGCTTCTTTGTCTGTATCCATATAATCATCCATAAAAGTGTGGAATAATTTTAAAAAAGTGCAGCACATTTCCATTTCAGATATTTGCTTTAAAAAAAATAATTTTTAAAAATTAAGAATTTACCATTGGAAATTTCCCATATTTCAAAACAAAAGCAGAACAATAATCTACACCCATCTTCATATTCATTAAGATGAACTCTTTTTCTTTTTCCAAACTTTCTGGCAACTTGTTCTCCACATATGATTTCAACAAGACCTCCCATCCCAAATTCTTAGCCTCTAAGTATATCATTCCGCACCTACTAACAGTAGCCGGTGATGCACAGTTCAGATCCTATACTTCAAACATCATTGTCATCTATGGTGTTAATTTAATAATTTCTCCTGTTGTTAAGCAAAGTTTCTTATTATCATCAAGGACTGCATTCATATTTTCGACCCAAAAAGCATCAACTGGGCCATCAAAGACGATCCAACGACGATCAGAATTGTCAACTGCATCCAAACACTCACGCATTATTATTGGCAAAACACCATCCGACCAACTTTTTGTGTCTTAATCAAACAGACCATATAGTTAATCTACTGTTATGGATTTTGGGTTGATTTTATAAAGTATTACATTTTCCATCTCAGGATCGCCTTTGCTTTTCCCCATCCCTTTTGCCAGAATCTCCATCACTTTTGTCTTCCCACTAAACGCTTCCCCAACAAGCATTAATCCATGTCTCACTAAAATTGTATCAAACAATTAAATACACTTATTTAAAAATTTATCTTCTGTTTATAGATTTTATGCCAAACAAGCTTCCTTTAGATTATTCATTAATTTCCCATAAGCACGTTCCTTTACCTCTGTTTCAGGGAATAGATCACTTGTTATACTATTAAATAAAGGAATATCGTTAATAGTAAATTTTGGCAAATTGATATCCAATAAAGCACGCAGACAAATCATATCTTCTTGCTGATCGTCCATTTTTCGTTTAAGATCTCCTGCAGCAGTAAGGATTGCCTTTAATGCTCTCATTCCAAAATCATAATGATATTATGAGGATAATTATTCAGAAGAAAGTCTTAATGATGCAACAACTTTTTTAGCTAAATTTCTTGCATTTTAAAACCCAAAACTATATAAAAGGATTTCTGAAATTAATAAATAATCAGGCACCATCATCGCGCATGGTCTGAATAAAGCTTTTAAGTTATCTGGGACTTCAGTACGTCCTGCATAACCAGGATTCATTGTAATATTGATACAGCAAGTACTAATAAGATTAATATCTTCGCCTTCAAAGAAGAACTATTTCTTTTTTTCTTTGATGGCCGTTTGAATAGTGCTCATTTACTAAGCAATAACAGATAGCACTTCAAGATCGATTCTATTGAATTCATCAAAACAAGACCACGCACCACTTGATGCCAATCCTTTAAAAAACTTAGACATGGTTATGTAATCTAATCCATCAGAACAATTAAACACTACACATTGCATTGCTATTGCTTTTCCTAGATCTTTGACTGACTCAGTCTTGCCTGTTCCAGCTGGACCCTAATAAATAATAACATAAGTATACTAAAGTACTTCTGGTGCACCACCATTAAAAAAATGGTAAGCATTCATTAAAGTTCTATAGCATCTTTCTGTTAATGGTGTGATAACTAAACGTGTTGAGTTTCCAAGGTACTCATACCCATAGTTCTATTCTGCGTTGATAATTCTGATTTTGACAATTTATCCTTATCCTTATGCAGCCTTCTTCCCAATATTCTCAAAATAATACCTTAACTATCCAATTCATGCAAAATCTGTCACATTCATAATTTTTTTCATTTATAAATCTTCGATAATATCTTTATTATGCACATCAATTGTCACTAAAGCTCCTAATAGAACTCTCTGCCATTAATTCAAATCCCCACGCACTAATTCAATCACTGATCTTAGTTCTTCTTATAATTGTTATAGATACTCAAGCATGCTTGATTATTCAGTCTAAAGTTAAGTAAATGCATTGTTTGCGCCCTTTGTCCACTGGATCATATTAACAGCCAAAATAATTTAGGCTGGCCATTGAAGCACCCAATCAATACGCTTTCTTTTATCCGTGATACTTTTAAACATAATATTCTTTAAAGTTTCTCTCATCATTTCTTCGATTTCTAACAGCCATCGTTCAACATTTCCCTTTTTTTCTCCTTGGTTCACATCTACTGGTTTTAATAAAGGAATACGTTCCTTTTCTGGAGAAATCATATCAGTGACACATTAGCGTTCATCAAATTAAAGTTAATTGATAGCTTAAAAGCATTTATTTATATGTGGTTAAATGGCCTCTGGGTCCTTTGTTTATGCTAAAATTTCTAACTATTTTAGAAATTTAAATATAAAATTTCTAGAAAAATACCAATTCATCATTAGACAGGAAATAAAATCTGGAAAAATGTCTTCTTTTTGTTTCTAGATATTCACTCAAACGTTTCTAAATCAAATCTAATTTATTATTAGAGTTAATAAAGTCATTCTTTAGTTTTTCTGATTCTGCAATATTCAACACCTATGGCTAAAAGCAAAATTTAAAAAACACAATTTTCTTTATTAAAATACCTCTTTTTAATATTACTCCATTGTCTGCACCCAAAATGTGTTCACACTATCAAAACTCTGCTTTTCTAAAGGCAAACTTGTGTTAATATTCTCACTCGCAAAAATTGATTCTAAGTATACTCATGACTGCTAACACTTGATCCACTAATCAAGTGTATCCTATGTCAAAAGCAATTTTTATTCCAAGTCATTTGCTGTTGTCAATACTGGCTTTATATCAGGAGAAGATTTCATAAGCAAGACAACATTTAAAAATTCATCTAATTTTTATTAAATTTAATCTATCCCTTTTAGAACTAGTTTCGTTGTCTTAGGGATGGTAGTAATCTCAAATTTTAATTCTCGAAGTTTATCCAAGATCTCAGTCAATTTTTTTTGAGAAATGTTTTGTGGACTATTTGATTCCATTTTCATGTTTTTTTTTTAATATTTTTTTTAATAAATATTTATTAAAATACTTAAAATTTTGAATTTAAATACATAAAAAAATTTCAAATTTTTATATTAAATTGAAGTAATTTTTATAAAAATTAATTATTAAAAAATAATAGTTATACAAGAATAATTCATAAAATTAAGATCTTAAAACTATTGTGTAGTAAATTTAAGATAAATAAATATTCACTAAAAAATTAAAGGAACTTGAAAAATTTTAAAGGAAAAAGTGAAAGTCCGTTTGCTATTCTTTATGACTTTAATAAAATTGAAGGAAATGAAGAAGAAAAAAAGGAATTTATGGCAAAGGTTAAACCGCCAGAGGATTAGGAGCTTTATTTGGCGATTTAAAAGTTCTTGGGAAAAGAGAATTATTAGCTATTTTAAAATGGAGGTCAAAGATATTATTTAAACTGAATTTAAAAAAAACAAAAGAAGAAATTGATACGGGGATGATGAACTAGATAATCGAATTTATAAAAAGCAATATTACAAATCTTTTAAACGACCAAAGAATGTTTATTGTAATTGTTGAAATTTGTTTTGAATTTACATAGCATTTTACTTATTTGTCTTGAAACTTAAAGTCACAGAGACAAATAAGGCAATGAATAAGATGGCTTTCATTAAGTAACTAAATTTGTAATTTTTAATTATTATTTTTCAAAAATATTTTCTATATATTCAAACAAATTTTGTCATTATTTAACTAAAAACAAATTAATATAAAAAAAAGATAATTAATTTATTTTTATTTTTCCTATAAATACTACCACATTTCAAAAATAATTAAATAATTAATTTACTTATTTCAAAAATAAAAAATCTTCTATTTCTATTAACCTTTCTAACACTATCGTTGGCTGGGCATATCTATGTTTCAGACGCTACCTTGACTATCAAAATAAAGTATTTCATTTATTTTTTTAAAATTTCAAAGAACTATTTTAAATCTGCCCAGTTATATTTCAAACTTGAACTTTATAGAGTTCGACTTTAAGTAATCAGTAAAACATGTACTGAAGATGACACTGGGTGCATTTCAATTTATCCTTGACTTTAAACAGAGACTACACTTCTAAGGTGACAGATACATTGCTAACATTTGTTCGATATCAAAATTCTACCAAACTGTCCATTGCTAACACAGAATATTTAAAATTAAAAGTTAAAGTGAGCACTCCTAATTATGTTAGTTCGACTGGGACAATGTCAGTTTATTTAGTTTCAAATTATGCTAATTATATTTATGAATATGCAGATGAAAGCGGTCTTTTTATGACAAATCCCATTGGCATAACAACTTCTGCAACAAAATTTTTATGGGGCGTACCTTATGCCTCAGGAGTAGATAAAGGATGTCCGGTTAGAGTTTATTTATCAGATAATTATGCAATCTGGAATAAAATTACCCTTTCATTTTCACCTGACCTATCCTTTCCTGAATCTGAGGGATTTAAAATGACAGTTAATGTTGCAAACACATTATATGTAAATGATATGTCAATCTATATTGATATGACTCAAATGAGTTCTCTGGGAACGATATGTCAACTCAATATATTATATGCAAAAATATTGGAAAGCTTAGTGCAGGTGTAACAAAAAGTATTAAATTTTCTTATGTGGTATAATATTCAGCGACATTAGACTTAAGTAGTTTTGGAAAATTCGAATTCTATCATTAAGAAGGAGAAGGAGAAAAAACGGTGAAAATTACAGAGACAGCTTCCCCATCTAATACTGGCATCACAACCATAGTAAAAAATGCTGATTATAATAAACATCCTGGTACAACTGGTATAGTAAATTCAGTTGTCGATGTGCCAACAGCTATGGACCAGACAATAACTTAATATACGGATGTATTTGAAAAAACATCAACTAATGGGAGAGCATCTATTAAATATTAAAGTGGAACCTTTGATTTGCTTGTGCTAATTGAAACAACATATGGTTAATAATCCTGTGGAGCTGATAATCCTGAATTGTACGGTGAAGGTTGTGTTGCTGAAGGTTTTACATCAGTAGGAGCAGCTATAAATATGGAATACATTGTAGCTAAAGCCTCAAGTTTGGTGATAAAAATTCTTGCTAATAAATTTGTCCTGAGTTTGGAGAAAATTATGATAATGATAATGATAAAACAATCTTTAAGGGAGTTGAAGTCATGCATGCATCAGCTGGTGATACTGCTGATGTAGCAAGCTTTTATGGAGGAAAAGCAACAAAGCTTGTTAATGAAACTTGCTTACATAATGGTCGTTTATATGATGATACTACTTATATTCCACTTGCCACACTGCTGGCCGTGAAGAATGTAATCATAGAGATTATTATCCGTTATTAAATGTATTTTTAATTAAATAAAATAAATTATTCTTAGATGATTGAAGTTCCTTCACCTTTATTTCCTTCCTTTGCTTAATATGCTGCTACTTTGGATATTATTTTAACTGAATATGTTATATTTTAATCCTAAGCTCTTCCTTTTGTGATTAATACAACTCCTTAAATAAAATTTGATTCTTGGAAATGGCCTGATTATTATGGAGAGGGTGTAGAAATTGGAGCTCATTTGAGATTTCTCTGGACAGCCAGAGTAGGCAACTTACTGTCATTCTTTTAAACTGGAGTATAAGGAATGGCAAAATTAAATTGTACTCTTAACCCAGCCACCCAAATTTTTGGATTAAATACTACTTAAAAAAAAGCTACTATATCTATAATTCCTTTAACTACTCTATTACTAAAGGCAGCAACAACTACTGAAGGCGAGAGAAAAACAATGACAATTGTTTTAAGTACATATGAAACAACTTCTTCGGATCCTAAAATTACACAATGTTATTGTGGAATAACGAATGTAAAATGTACGGTTGGCTTAGCTGCTAATGATAAAGATTTTATTTTTACTTTGACAAATACAGATACAGAAAATGATGTTACTATTTCAGCTTCATCAATTTCTTTAACATTCTGGCTCTTTTCGAGTAGTAGTGATTCTGAGAGTTAAAATTACACCGCCCAAATTTTAGCTACTTTTTATACTGATTTAAAAGCAAGTCCTAATACTGGATATGCAACAGTAATAAATGATTGTTAGAATTCAGTATCAGGACTTCAGGATCTAATGAGAATCGTAAGATTACAGTCAAAGATCCAAGTCGTCACAGTTTAGTTATCGATTCTCGTACTTATTTCTCTTTCTCTTTCAGTACCCCATACGATGTACTTGATATTACAAAATACAAAATCAACCTTGCCTATTTAGACTCTCCTAATTTAGCACTTGTTGATAATTTACGGTGTGAATTATCAACAAGCACATCTATTTCTCATAACTTCTCCACATTTAGTTACTCAGTTTTATCTGATATTTAAATTTAATACAAACAAACAGAAACAACACTTGATTATCCAATGCCTAATTCACTTTCAAATGCTATGGTGGCAAAGTACAAGAAAATAAACCAAGTTCAAGTTCTTTAATCACAGTTGAAAATTATTATGGATCTGAATTAATAGGAAGTGGCAGCTATGATGATCAATCAGAGAAATACAGTGGACTTAAAACAGTATCCTCTGAGTCCAGTGTCGCAACAATTACAATGAATAGATTATTTGATAGCGTGGGATAAGACTCAACATACACTTTCAACGTCAAAGTAGAAGCAAAAACAGATATTAACGAAACAACAAATGTCACTTTCGGATAATGATACAATTAACAATTTTGCGGCTTCATGCACAACAAATATTACTAGAAGAGTGAAAATCACTTTATCAGCTGATGGCAACAACACTTCTGAAAGACTTTATGCTTTAACAGTTAGTGGCATTCCAACATACAATTATGAACAAACTTAAGTAAATCCCCCTCTTGTATGGTTTGGCAGTGTAACAGAACCCTTGATCCCAACTTATAAGACAAATCTAGGTTATTTCAATGGCACTTCTAATTTAAAACAATTCACAAAAATATATTTTTGATAAATAAAAAAATTTTTGTTGTCACTGTTTGCTATACTCTTATTCATGTTTTGAAATTACACCAAAATATACAACTTAGCCGATTTTATATTAACTCACTTGGACTCATGATACTATAGCCTTATATTTCACCTCCCACCTTTATTCATAGTAACAGTTAATGAAAAATTACTTAGAAACAGACTATCAGGTCCCAAAAATAAATTAAATAGAGTTATTTAGTTTTAGAAGTAGTTTAGATTTGTGGATGCTTTGAATTTTAATTTATTATGAATATATTTGATTAAATTTTCATGTTTGTTTGAATATTTTTATCAGAATAATAATTAAAATTATATAGTTTGTGTTCAATAATCAGGAAATTAATTTTTATATAACAAATACATAAATTTTTCTTATCCACAATTTATAAATAAATTTAATTCTTTTTTACATTTCAAACCAGTATTCATCCCTTTATTCTCTGAAGTGCATTTTACTAATGACAATGCTTCATTATTACACATTTTAGTGAAAATTTTATTCAATAAGCATTCATGGATCTCAGTTTCATTTTGAGATTTATAACAAGGTGCAATAATTTTAAATGTTTCTAAAGATTTTTCATTGTTTTTTATGCCAGCTAAGTCCGAATTATCCAAATTTATTAAATACCTTGGTAGTATGTCAAATAAAAAAAGATCTGCCATTTTATTTATTTAAATTGGAAAAATTTTAATTATTTTATTAATAAAAAATTATTAATTTTTAGTAAAAACTCATTCTTATTATTCCTCTTCTTCTTATTCCTTTTTTTTTATTCTTCGCTTTTTCCTATAATAATAATGTTAAACAAAAAAATAATATACGGTTCTTTTTTAATTTATGGGCCCTTTAATGCAAAATCTTTGAGTTTCCACTATTAACATTCTTTTATAAACATTATATCGAGTTCAGGATGATCAATCATTTCTTCCAAAAAGTTCAAACTAATTTAATATAATTGATTAAGTAGATTATTAACCTATTTAATTTGGTTTCTATGGTCTCTTCTATATCCTCTTCTTATCTTTCTTTCTACAATTACATTAATTATTTTACTGTCTCGATTGCTTATTCTTCATTTCCCATTAATTTATAGATTAATGCAATACTTTAATTAAATTTAAAAAGCATTTATAGAACTTGTTTAATCGAATGACTGTTGCTTGCGATCCTAGTCCTAGCATTTCGGATGTTATTTTCAGTGATAACTCTAATATTGATAATGATTCTTAATAATTTGCTAATAATTTTTAAGCAAGGGCTATGCTAAAAAAAATAATGATCATTGAATAATAATTAAGTGATCACTTATTATAGAATGTGGCGAGAACAAGATCTTTTTCTCCTTGAATACTTTTCCAAATTTGCATTCCTAAATTTAAATTATTTAATCCCATTTCAAAATTCTCTTCTTTTATGAACACTAACCCAATCCTTTTAATTCAATTGTAAATAAAATATAATTACTCATAATAAAGGTTTGCAATTTCAATATTACTTTCATTAAATAATTTCTTTAAATTCTCAATAGCCAAATTATAAAACTCTACTGCTTTCTCTGGCTCATGCATTGCAAAATGCAGTTAACCAATTCTCTTCAAACAAAAAGGGTAACTCTGCAAATTCCTTCCATTATTTGTTACAAATTCTTCTTAAATTTCTTTTACTTCTAGAAACTCTTCTAAGGATTCAGAGTAATCAGACTTATCCTTTAATGCCAATCCTTTGAAATATTTTAATTACACTTTAAATTCTTGAATTTGTTCTGTTGGTTAATCAATGTCATCAATGAATTGTACTCCCTTATTTGACATAATTACACATTTTTCCCATTATTTATGTTTATAATACAAATACGATCCATTCAGATACTAAGCAACAGTCACTACTGGTAAATAACTCTCTACATTTTAACTTACTTATTATATATCCTTTAGCATATCACACACTATAAACCAAGAGGGCCTAATAGCAGCATTTCTATTCAGCATCTATGCTAATATTTTACACAATTTCCCATGCGTTTTCTCCACTGTTTTAAACAAGGTAGCAAAATTTGCAACATTCCATTCCTTACTGCTCTTAGCTTCTAAAATTTTTTCCTCTGAAATCCCGCACATTCTCAAAACAACTAACCCCAATGCAAATACATCACCTTTGAAAGGCGAATAATGAACTTAACCTCCAGCTTCAACATCAAATAATTCACTTGCACAATAAACTGATGACCCAACAAACCCTGTATTAATATATTTCCCAGGAAGTTGCACTAAACATGCACAGGACCAATTTCCTATTTTATAGCAGTCTTCTCTTTAACAGTATACTAAGGATTACGTAGAAATATTTTAATGGGCAATGCCTAAATTCTCAGCAATTGCCATTGTTATTCCTATTTCTTTCATCAACCAAATAATTTCTTCCTCTTTATAAATAACTCCTTAATTCAGTAGATCATCGAGTGAACAATCCCCATATTCATAGAACAACTGGGAGATACTTTCATGTATTACTATCCCCTATAATTTAAGGAAATTCTTTACTTATTTCTGTTTTTGCAGTTTCGCCATAATTTTTACTTATTCTAATACTTTCAATAAATCTTTTTCACTTTCTAAATGCTTTAGTTAAATTTCAAGTTTTCTTTCTGTTTCATTGTTTTGGCCTCGTAAAATTCTGCATTCTTCTAATCTCTTTTAAAAAAAAATATTATTTATGTTTAATTTGTTAAACTTAAATAATCTCAAAATTAGTTTCAAATTGTTCCATATTACTAAATAATTCTTCATCCTTTGGTGCATAACTTAATGATCCCTCTGCAACTTTTATATTTCATTGAGAAAATTCGTTGATCTCATTGATTAAAGTTCTTTAAAACATGAATATAAATTACTTTAGATTACTTTGACAGTTCTTGTAAATTTAAATTAAACATCAATTTTTAATCCTTTCTACATAATGATGAATTTAAAATAATAAGAAACGTTTGGTTAAATAATATCGTGGTCGTCATTTTCTTTTAAATAGCAAAATAAAAATAGTTTCAAAAATAATCTTTTATTATTAATATAAATCAATTTTTTATTAATTTTTTACTTTTTTAATTTATTTTTATTATTATTATTATTATTATAAGTATTTAAAAAATTAATTATCAAATTAAAGTAACTCATTCTTATTCTTATGTTGTTGTTTAAATATGTTCGCATTCTTAATTCCCCTCTTTGCCTTATTCTTTATTCTATTAGTTTGTATCAATCGCCTTCACTTCTTAAAATTTATATTAAGTTCCCAAAATTATATAATTTGAAAATTTTTTAGTAATTGATTAAACAAGCTCATTAAATTTATTATGAAATTCTTATGAAAAAAACTCAAGTCCTAAATTTAATTAATTAAAAAAATATTTCAATTGATAACCTTATTTTAATGGAAATGTCAATATAAATTTTTAAGGCAACTAAGCATTATTTAACACAATTTGTAATTGTCTAAAATATAAAATTATTTAATTTCATTCTAAATCTCATACCCTGAATGCATTCATAACTCACAAATGAATGGCACTTTATTAATAACCCTTGATTTCTTAAACAATCGTTTGTTTACTTCTCCAAACATCGACTACTCATTTCGTGAAGTTTCTAATTCTGACTCTTACTTTAAGAAAAAGGTTTGATTAACATAAAAAAAATATTTTGTAACAGTTAATGATATTAAGTTTTTATTTGGTGAACTACGTTGTCTTCCAATAGAAGGTAGTGGAAAGTCTGAAATATTTGCTAGTATTCTTTCTTTTGTTTCTCTTTCCTTCAAAAATTTTTGTAGATCGTAATTAGATTTTTTTTCCAGAATGCGCCGCAGGATCGTATAATTTTCTTAATCGATTTTACGTAGTTATTAACTTCTCATAAACTTTTTAGAAAACTACCAAAACAAATAATAATAATAAGTTATTAATGTATAAATGAACGCACTTCAATTTTATATTTTTCTCTATCTGTTGATAAATTCGAAACTGATCGTCTAATATCTATTTATTAATAAAAAAACAAGAATTTTTCTGATAACTTGAAGCATTAGAATCAGTTTAAATTCTATTCAATTTATTCAAGAGGATTTTATTTTCCCGTTCAATTTCTGAACAACTAAATAGATTAATTACTAAAACTCAATGAATAATTATTAACTGTTCAGTATAAATTTATTCCTTTTTTTTTTAACAATTAAGAAATTAAAGATTCCAAGTCGCAGGTTTACTATTATCAATACTTGAAGGCATATTTCTAATTCTGTGAAGATGCCCGATAAGCATATTGTTTGACTTTTCTATTTACTATAGTCTCACTAAATTTTTAAACTTGATTTATCTGTTCTACATAATTTTTATTAATAGTAATTAAATATTTATTGAAACTTTAATAATATAAAAACTTGAATACTATGTTGAGCATCTTCTTCAAATTGAAAAAAATTACTGAAATATTCAATTTTGAGCCCAGTATTATAATTCTTTATAAATATCTTTAACTTTTAATCATATATAAAAAAATTATGGGAAAATATTTATGATGATATTTAAATTTATTTGAAAATAAAACAAAAAACTTTGATTAAGTTTAGCATTAAAATGAAGAGAAGTTCTTTTACTTATTTCAATGGTATTCAAGAGCCATAAATAAATGATAGTCCACCATGCAAAGAATAAAAAGTTATTTGGTGTGATTTATATTTCAATAAAGAAAAATCAAAATGACATTAATTCTTCAAATTCCTAAGAAAAAGTCCTTTCAACTCAGGATCTTCAGGACAGTATGTAGCTCTGCCGCTCCTAATTTTACTAATTTCTTGCATAGATTGATTCGATAAAGAACGAGCAACTAGATTTTTGTGTGCTCAAGTAAAAATTAAATATAACAATAGACTCCTTAATTGATTCGAATAATATAGAGATACTATTTAATAACATTCTTTCAAAGTCCCATTTATTTGTTTTAAATATTTTTCTAAAAGATATTTATTTTAAAAAAAAAAAAAAAATTGGAGTAGTTCAGAAATATAGCTTCTTATATGGATTGTTGTCAAGTATTCCGAATTCATTAGTATATCCCATAGTTCGCTGGTTTTAATAACTCTTTGTTTAATCATATTTTATTTTAGGAGGATTAACACTGGAAAGAGATAGCGAAATTAATGTGCGGTAAATCCCCAGAAGATTGCAAATTAAAATGGCTATCCTTTCAAAAATCATAGCTTCAAAAGCAACCATGGACACTAGAAGAAGATCAAATTCTACGTAATTTACTCACATCGTTAAATTTACATTTGATTTAAATGCAATATTGTAGGGAACAAGGAATAAAATAATGAAGCAAAATAGCTACCAAACTCAACTCTGAATCTCATAGCGATTACTTCCGTAATGGAAAGCAATGTCGCGAACGGTTTAATAATCACCTTAACCCTGAACTTAATAAGTAAATTTATTCTTTTAATAGTGATAAATTTTTAGAGGAATATGGATATTGGAAGAAGATATTATTCTCTTAAAATCAATATTATCAATCGGCAAACATTGGTCTGAAATTTCTCATAAACTCAAAGGAAGAACCGAAAATTCAGTAAAAAATCGACTGAATAGTCTAATAAAAAGGGAAGAGAATGGCTAACCTTAAACTGGCAGTATATTACCATAAATAAAAGAAGAATCTAGTTCATTGCTATCAAATTCTGAGCCAAATTTATAATAGATTTAACTAATTTTATAAAAAAAATAAATAGAATTGTCATAATATTAGTAGTAGTATTAGTAGTAGTAGCAGTAGTAGGAGTAAAAACCTTTTTAATAAACTTTGGAAAAAAGAAAATTCAAGAATGAGATTAAATCAAATAATCTATTACTGAAATGTTCTTAGAATGAAAGTAGTTTTGAATCATAAAATTAAGAAATTAAAAGTCTTTAATATCTTGAATAGAATCCTTTAAATAATTTTAATTAATAATAATAATAATAAGCTTCAGCTTTGCCTGTTCAGTCAAACCCATATTTACTAGAACCTAATAATCCCTTTAATTTCTACTATCAAAACTTGCTAAAAAAATAAGAATACAATATCGCTCAATAATATGCATTATAATCAATGGCATCAAGTCTTTAAACATAACTTGCAAGTTAATGGTAATCACAAAATTAATTGCCTGGATAATTTTCGATAAATTAATTAATGAATTAATCTTAAAATTTAATCCCAGAAATTGCATGAAAAAAAAATATTTCTTCAATTGATTTGAATGATTTTTCAAATGCTTAAATTAGTTTATATAATCCTGGCAAAAATGAATTATATGTAATTCCTTTGAGTTAGAGATAATAAAATGATGTTAAATCTTAAATTTAAGTTTTGCTTTCTAATTCATAATTTGAAGCTTAGAAATATTAAAATCCTTTGTTTAATACTTGCACAAATATTGGATCGCCTGATTTAGCTCGTTAAATGCATTAACTATAAATTTCAGAATTAATGCAACAATAATAATTATAACAATAATAGTAATAAAAATCATAAGAAGAAGAAATTGGATTAAATCATTGTATTAAATAAGAAAATTAAAACCCTGGGAATAACCAAGATGAAAAGCCTAATAATAATAATAATTAAATGAATTGATGATTGTGAAAAAATTGTAAAAGTATGGAAATTTTAACTGTTTTTATTTTGTAATATTCACTTTGTTAAAGGCTATTTTTATTTCTTTCCATAGAAAATTAAAATAAAAATAAAAAAAAAAATATTTACATTTAAATATCAAACAATATTTGATTGAAAATTTTAAATATACTGAACTTAAAAACAAATAAAAAAAATCTAAACTTTATTTTTCAAATTACATTGAATTAAAAATCAATTTCTTGTACTTTTGCTTCATTTTTAAGTTTTGAAAAAATTCGGGTTTAATAAACTTATACTTTTGAGAGCTAATTAAAACTTTTTGATTTTATCATAATGTTCTTATTTATATAGTTCATTAATCCTAGATTTTTTTATATAAGTAAATGCAAATGTTTTTTTAAAAAATTATTTAGCAAGTTTTAATAAGTTTAATCCAAATTACTTATCCTCTAACATAGTTCTCCTTAAAAAAATATTAACAAAAAATTAACAAAAAACCAGCCCTCATAGCATCTAAATGCCTTTGAATTTTCATAAATTCATTATGATAAAATATTCAATTCCATTATTTTTTTTTCGTTCTCACCTCGGATCCTCGCCATCTAGGTTTCAAATTTAATAAAATCTCTGAGTCCAGATGCATAATTAATTAAAAAATTTCGAGATGCAAGACTAATATTGCGTTTACTCATTTCAATCACCTCATCAACTTATTCTTCTTCAATTTTCGGTAATCCACCACCAAGAGAAAATTAAGAAAATGCTTGACTAAAGTTTGCCATCATAGGCGAATTTGCGCTGTTCTATGTAGATGACCCGCAGGTTCCACATGATGCTATGTTCGGTGGAGAACAAGCTCATGAGATTGGAGAACTTAATGGCAAAACTTGATTGGTTTAGAATTATTATTATTGTTGATAGGATTCTTACATTTATTATAGCTGAAGTAATAGATTTAAATTGGCATTGAGTAGTAATTACTACCAGTTTTATTGTGCTTGTTCCATTTTATGAAGTTATTTTGTTTTAGAATTTTTAATAAATTATTTTTTTGAATTAATTTTTTTACACTTTATCTTTAATAATGCTTTTATTCAAATTTGACTTCTAATTTAGGTTTAAAATTGCTATATAAAAAATTTATATTATTTCTAACATTTTTTTTATGTTTATTAAAAGTATATTTAATTTAATTAAATTAAAGTTGAAAAAATAATTTTAATTTTAAATAAAGATTATTTTGAAAAATTTCAATTTTTTTCAAGAAACTTTGGGTATATCTAACAATATAAATATTCAAAAATTAATACTACTTAATTATTTTTCTTATTACTCAAGCTCTAAAGATGTCAAGGCTGTTTTTTAACTTGATGACAACAAATGCTCGCCAGAATTTAGTGAATTGCTCATGAGCAAATAGTTTGAATTTATCTAAAAAGAGTTTATTTAGTGTTTCTAATCTTATTCAAAACAAATTTCAATAAATTTCAATATAAAAGCTACTATTGCATTCTTGTGGTATCTAGCTCTTAGAACAATCTTCTTCTTTTTATTCATTCTTTATTATTTTTTCTTATTGTGCATTTTAGTTTATAACAATATTTTATGTTATTCCTATTTACTTTGGTTATATTAATTGTATATCAGGATTAATTGAATTTTCTAACTCTAACTATTCATCACTAGGAGCCTTAATATTCAAAACCTTTTCTTCTTTATTTTCTAAAATAAATTTCTAAATTAATTAATTATTAATTACAATTCTTGGGTTTATTTTTATTAAGAAACTTTTTATACATTATTATCCCTATGATGATGATAATTATAATGATAGTAATGATGATAATAACAATAATTCATGTTTTTGATTTCTCTTCATTATTAGTTTCTTCATTAATTACAAAGTTCTGAACTGTAACTTCAGGTGTTATTACAATCCTTACTTTTGTCAAATTTCCATCGATTTATTATTCAGTCATATAATTTTCGAAAATCATTCGTAGTCTAAACTACTTTCCAAATTTTTTTACAATCTCACTAATATTCAAATTTACAATAGTTTTTCCATCCTCACTCTCTATAGTCATTTCTTCATTTAATTTCATTGCATAATCATCATCCTCTACATATACATCCCCAATTATTAAATAATCTTCTTTTAGTAATCGCCTTGTGGAATTTTCATTGAAAACATACGTTAGTATATCATCTGGTGTAACTTTCTCAACAAATGTTTCTTCCTGACCAGTCACAGTGTTTATAATTTCATCTGCTTCCACACTATTTGCATCTGTTTCACATTCTCCTATACTACAAATAGTCGTCTCTATCTCTGGTAATGTATCATCCTCTTCACAAGATGATCCACAACATGGACAATCCTCTTATTCAATTAATGTAACAGCACTCATTGCAACACTGGATTATGTATTTACTTAAACTGCAATCGCATTTTTAAGTACCGCATAAATCGAGCTAAATGTGTCATCTGTGTCATCATCCCCTGGCTATCCAAACGCAATATTTAGTCCGCATTGTTTATTGACTATGATTCCTTCAGTATCTACCTGCTTCTCTTCACAATCTAGTTTCATAAAAACCGATTATTTTAATGTAGCACTAATAATCGTCTCTGTTTCATCTCTTTTTGTCTCAATAAATGTAACGGATGCTATTTCTTCAGCATTTTAATCTGTTAAATAGACTTTTTCAATCATCTGAACATCCTCCCAATAAAATGGGATTGTTACTTTTATGACGATTGAAGAATCATCAGAAAGACTTATGCCCTCGATAATTTTTGTTTGATTTTCATTTAACCATGCTGTAAATTTGTAGCCTTCTACAATTCCAATAACACTGCCTTAAATTTTAATTTAAAAAATGAGTTATATTTTTACTATTTCCATATAAAATTAAGCAAGTAAAGTATAAAAGGAAGAAAATTGAAGGAAATCCAAAATTGTTCATTTATAATTTTTTATCTTAAAATATTTTTTAATAATTCTTTTATTTCTCAAATACTTTTAAGGTTTAAAAAACATAAAAATTTATAATTATTTAATATTCTATGAAATTTACAATCACAAATTTATTTAATCAATTTCTCTCTCTACATCACAATATTTAAAAAAGTAATAGATTTAATTATTTTTATTTATTATTATTCTTACAAATAAAAATTACTATTAAAAATGGACACAGAATAAGAATTAAAAACTAAAATCCACTATCTTCGTGAATAAATTAACAAAAAATAAAATGAAAAGCACCCTTCTGCCGATGGTGATATTGACAGTGCTTAAAAAGAAAGAATTCAGTAGGAGTAATAAAAACTAACTGATGAGCTCTTATAATAGAATTTTAAAATTACCATTAATCCTAATAATCGTTTTGCTATGAGTAAACTCGTTGTGTAGAATCAATTAAATTCGGAGATTAAAGATAAAAATAATTAATTATTACTTGATGCTTAAAAGACTGCTTAATTTGGCTTCGGAAATAAATAAATATATGATTTTTAATATGGAGAAGAATCGTAGGAGGAAGAATAAGAATAAAAGTATTTTTCTAAGTATTCTGGGAACATTGTGTTATTTAAAAAAATCAAGTAATATTTTTATAGAGATTAAATAGATGACTTAGCTGAACAAATTTATTCTATCTCGCATCCCGACTATCACGAAAAATAAAGAATCTCTCCTAGAAATTAAAAGTTATTTTTATTATTGTTATTCAAAACAAAGGAAAAGAAAAACTGGATATTGCTAATATTGTTCCACCCTCCTTTAAAAAGGCCTACCGACTTCTTATTGCTAAAAGAATCACATGAAATTTTAGATGAAGTACCAGCATTATTGAAATAATAATACCTATAACATTATCATTGTGTCTTATTTAAAACAATCAAACATTATCAAAAGTTGGATTTATATATAACTTTTCAATCACAATTTCCTTTTTATCATTAAGTTTGAGTCCCCATGTCATTGTTTCCAAGCAAAACCCCGCATAATTTTAATAAACTGGCAGTTTTTAAAATTTCAATAATCCTTAAAAATCCTCGAACTCCTTCCCACCAAAAATTTATTCAATTTAAAAATAAAGATCCGCTGCTTTTTTGAATTAATACTTGGTTTTCGCACTGCAATTTGTGGGGATAGTTAATAAAATAAGACTATGCGAAGCTTTTAGAAATACTTTTAAAGCATGCAAAAATTAAGCGAATTCAATAGTTTCTTCGGGATTGAATTTATTTAATAAGTTTCTAATACAAAATTTTTTTAAGGATGTGTCCTTGGATGACCTTTTTATAATAATAAATACTTTTTGTAAATACTAACTTTAAACAATTGCTATAGGTATTGCAAATACTTTCAAACAGTTACTATAAATTACTAAATTGTTCGAGATTAAGTAGTTCGAGTTTATTATTATCCACCATTTCTTCTTTCATATTTTTGGATAAATCAATCCTAGGCGCATTTTAAGAAATTGGCAAAGTGTTTTCCACTTACTTCAATTTATTATACCTCCATGCGATTTTATGCTTAAATAATTATAAATTTAAAACACACAATATTAAACATCTTCTTCTTCTTTTTCTTTTTTTTCTTCTCCCTTAACTATTTTAGTCACCATTTTATCAGGTACAATATTTCGCCAATTTATTACCTCGTAATCATAGATTATTACTTATTAATTCAACTAAATTCCACTTCCTAAATAATATCTGACAAATTATGTATGAATTTTTGTTGGATAATCCTCTTCCATTACTATTAAAGTTCCCTTTTTTAATGAGTTATCTAAAATCGCATCAAAGTATGGTAGACCAAAAAAAATATTCCCAGAACTTTAAAATTAATCCCCAGGTTTTATTTTTTTTTAAAAACTAGATTTCATTTTTATTTTATCTATTGTTAATATTTATGCTTAATAAAATTTTATAAAGTTTTAAATACATTAAAATCATATACTATATTTCAATAAAAATCATTTAACTTTTAATTACTATTACTTTTTAATCCTTTTTTTTAATTAATATCTAAAAATGCCAAGGCTGTTGTTTCACTTGGTTGTAAAAACAACTCTTGAGAATTTATTTAATTGCTCATGAGTAATTTGAATTTATCGAAATAGATTGCATGTCTAACAGTTTCTAATTTTCTTTAAAATAAATTTCAATAAATTTTAAATATCAAAGTTAAATTACTTTTGCATTCTGCTGGCATCTAATTGTTAAATTATACTGCTTCTTTTTATTCCTTTTCTATTAATTTTATATCAAAATAAATTTCAATATAAAAGTTACGATTTGATTCTTATGTTTTTTATCTATCATTCATTTATTCTGCTGCCTCCTCTGATATTAATTTTTTACTAGAATTATTTTCAGTTTCAAATAATAATTATTCATCAGTATTAGAATCCTTTTTATTCTAACCATTTACATCTATATTTTCATTACTGTCCTAGACTTGCCTTTTATGCTTCCTCGAAACTCTTATGATTATGATAATTATAATGATGCTAATGGTAATGATAATAAGAATAATTCATATTATTGATATTCATCCATTACTTTCTTCAAAGTTCTCAACTGTAGCTTAAGGTGTTATTACAATATAGACTTTTTTATAATATATATCAATATCTGTAGTCATAGAATTTTTGAAAATAATTCGTAGCGTAAACTAATTTCCAAATTTGTTTACAATCTCACTAATATTTAAATTTAAAATGGTTGTTACATTCTCATTCTCTATAGTCATTTCTTGATTTAATTTCATTGAATCATCATCATTTTCTACATATACATCCCCAATTATTAAATAATCTTCTTTTAGTAATCACCTTGTGGAATTTTCATTGAAAACATATATTATTATATCATATTTTGTAGCTTTTTTAACTGATATTTCCACAGTCTCCTCATTAGTATTATTAGTATCATTAGAATTAATAGTATCATTAGAATCAATAGTATCATTTATATCTGGTTCTGTATTATTTATTTTTGATATTGTATTATTTATTTTTGGTATTGTATTATTCAATTAATGTAACACCACTCATTGCAACACTTGATTATGTATTTAATTGCACTGCAATCGCATTTTTAAGTACCGCATAAATCGAACTAAATGTGTCATCTGTGTCATTATCTCCTGGCTATCCAAACGCAATATTTAGTCCGCATTGTTTATTGACTATG